>NZ_JBDODM010000009.1:78849-96946 GCF_039831865.1 Pseudoalteromonas pernae | reverse complement strand
GCGTTCTGGACCCACCTGACCCCATGCCGAACTCAGAAGTGAAACGGAACTGCGCCGATGATAGTGTGGCATTTGCCATGTGAAAGTAGGTCATCACCAGGCTCCTAATTAAAGAAACCCGTTGCAGCAATGCAGCGGGTTTTTTGCGTTCAGGACCCACCAGACTGGAAGGCCAGCCCCGCCCATGCAGAACTCAGAAGTGAAACGGAACAGCGTCGATGATAGTGTGGCATTTGCCATGTGAAAGTAGGGAGAAAGCGGAAATAATGAAGTAAAGAGTTTTACTTCATCCGCTTGAACGCTGGAGGCCTCAGGCCGTAAGCCGGGCCATCACCAGGCTAGGCGCCCCGACTCCGAATTAAAGAAACCCGTTGCAGTAATGCAGCGGGTTTTTTGCTTTCTGGCGTTTAACGTTCTGATTTATAACCAAAAATTGAGCTGGCACTGTAAATCTGCGTTCGTGAGCCAAATTGACCCTGAGACTTAACTGGATTTACGTTAGAATAACTAGCAGAATTGTTTAGATGCTTTGTTGCAGTAGTGGTTGAGGTTGATTTGTTTGTATTAGCGGCATACGTGTTAGTGTTTGCACTGTTCGGGGTAGCCGGAACTTACTTCGCAAAGTTTCTTTACTTCCAGTGGTATCGTCAGGAAATGAAGCCAAAATTCATAATCAAAGCGTTGATATGTATCTTGGCTATTATCGTCATTTCAGCAGCGTTGAGCCTATTGGGCTATTGAACTGCCTAGTAGACTGAGGTTGAAGAACCAGCAATTTTGACGCATTGCGACTGTTGGCACTGTGTTGCTGGACGAATTAAGTGCTGGCAAATACTCACCATGCCAGATGTTAAATTGTATTGATGCTCTTGTGCCGTCAAGGTTTCAGCTAATTGCTCCACCTTTGCTGAGTCGGTCGTTTTTGTGGAGTACACAACGTATTCATTGGCGCCTCCACAGGCACGGCTTCCGACTGCAAGTACCTTACACTGCTCGCTTGTGTCGCAAGATTTGTCTTCGGTTAAGTCATGAATGCTTTTATAGCCAGCACGAATTGACTCAGCAGTTGCTGTGACTTCTATATCACCCATCTCGAGCTTTTTATCACGTACGCTTTGTTGGTTTTCAGTCGGTTTAGGTGCCGGCTTTGGACTACCTATTTCGACCTTTTGAGGTTCGGCATATTGTGTAGCGTCAGCTTTGGTTTCTTCAGTGTTATTGCACGCACTCAACGCGAGTGTGGCAATGGCAATTAATGTTAGGCGCATAATTCTTATAATCTAGTTGATGTTAATAACCATCATACAAACATTTCATCAATGCGCCAATTTCATTGCAAATAAAGGGCTAACTATTAATACCGCCTTGGGTAAGTTTTGTTGGATCGAGCAACACTTTGAGTTCCTGATAGTCAATATCTGTTTCTGCTGCCGCGACGTTTAAAATGGACTTTTGTTCGGCATATGCTTTTTTCGCTATTGCTGCTGCCTTTTCATAGCCTATAACCGGATTCAACGCAGTTACCAAAATAGGATTCTTTGCTAATGAATGGGTTAGGTTGTGCTCGTTAACTCTAAAGCTGGCAATGGCTTTGTCTGCTAGGGCGATACTGGTATTGGTCAGTATTTCAATACTTTGTAGTAAGTTGTAAGCAACGACTGGCAGCATAACATTCAGTTCGAAATTACCAGATTGTCCGGCAACGGTGATAGTTGCATCATTGCCTATCACTTGGGCTGCGGCCATCGCAGTGGCTTCAGGAATAACCGGGTTTACTTTCCCCGGCATAATTGAAGAGCCGGGTTGCAGTGCTTCTAGCTCGATTTCACCTAATCCGGATAATGGCCCAGAGTTCATCCATCGAAGATCGTTCGCTATTTTCATTAACGCGACCGCTAATGTTTTCAGCTGCCCTGATACCGCCACCGCAGTATCTTGCGTAGCTATTTGAAAAAATAGGTTATCAGCGGGCATAAAGCAGACATTCGTTTGTTGCGACAACTCATGGGCAAACAGCTCAGCGAAGCGAGGATCGGCATTGATGCCTGTGCCAACAGCTGTTCCTCCTTGAGCCAGTTGGTTTAACTGCGATGCGCTAGCGTGTATATGGTGTTTGGCTTTGGCCACCTGCTCGCGCCATGCAGACATACTTTGCGCGAAGGTAATCGGCATTGCATCCATTAAATGGGTGCGCCCTGTTTTTACATGCTCACCTATTTGTTCGATTTTTGCTTCGATGACACTGAGCAAGTGATCCAATGCTGGTTGCAGCGATTGTTCAATCGCTATCGCTGCACTCACATGAATCGTTGTGGGGATGACGTCATTGGAGCTTTGCCCCATATTTACATGGTCATTGGGGTGCACCTTCTCACCAAGGATTTCGCTGGCGCGAGTAGCAATGACCTCATTGGCATTCATGTTAGAACTGGTGCCTGATCCTGTTTGAAATACATCTACAGGGAATTGCTCAAGGTGCTGCCCATTGATAATTTCGCTGCATGCTTTACTGATAGCCACAAAGCGCTGACTGTCTAAATATCCGAGTTTATTATTGGTCTTTGCAGCAGCACGTTTAACGTGCGCAAGTGCCCTAATAAATGAGGTCGGCATAACCAGAGAACTAATCGTAAAATTATTTACAGCACGCTGTGTCTGCGCTTGATACATAGCGTCAGCAGGAACTTGTAATTCTCCCATGCTGTCATGCTCAGTTCTGTATGTTTTGGTCATGCACTCCTCCTTTGTAGAGACTGAATTGAAAGCTGCGGGTATACCCGCAGCTTTGTCGCAAAGAATAACTAGTCGATGTATGCTTTTAACATCCACACCAGCTTTTCTTGCTCTTTGATGTAGTCACTCATCAATGCAGCAGTGCCTTCGTCCTCATTGTCACCAGCGTCATTCAAAATGGTGCGTTGCATTCGGATGAGTGTGCTGTAGCCACTTAAAAGATTCTGCACAGCTTGAGCACCGTCACTGATATTCTTCGCCTCGTTAATTTGGCTGAGCTCAATATAATCTGAAAACGCATGCAGAGGTTCGCCACCCAAAGTTAAAATGCGCTCAGCAATCTCATCCACTTTTTCTAAAAGCAGGTTGTAGATTTCTTCAAATTTGAGGTGCAACTCAAAAAAGTCGCGGCCTTTAATATTCCAATGGAAACCTCGAGCATTCATGTACTGAATTTGATAGCAACTGAGTAGACGGTTCAGTTCTTCAATGATGTTTTGCGTTTCACTTGTATCCAATCCAATTGCATTTACTTGCGACATAGCTGTCTCCTTTGCGTTTGTTTATGTTCACCAGTATGGCTCATAGCTCACTGATAACAAGCGGATAAAATCGATGTTGGTTATCACTTAAACCGATTTGTTTCGTACATATCAGTTAATACATGGGCATGATGTATGCCAAAAACAACCGTGGAGTGATTAAATCTTGATCTATCGCAAAGGTGAAATCGGTGCATTGTATTTGCACTATGAAAGTTGATTTAGCGCAAAGTTTAACCGCTTGTGAGCGCCATAATCAGTCTATCAACATGAGGAGATGTGGTTATGAATAAATCAAAAAAAGCAGAAATCACTGTTTGCGTCATTGCCGTTTTAACTTTTGTCATCGGCTTAGTGGGTCATTTGGCAGGGGCTAGCTATGCAAACTCAGACGCCTTTGGCATTATTGCGGCGCCTATTCCGCTAATCGTTGGCATTATCGCCTTTGTTTCATACAAAATAGCTGCAGCAGCAGAGAGCTAATTGCTCTGTAACTCATCGAGTATGTAGTCGACAACTTTGCGCGAATAAATAAGACTGGTGTGGCTCAAGTGAAACACTTTGTGCTGCGCCATTCCTTTAAGTTTAGTCTCATCGACCATAACCGTGCCGTCCGATGGTTTGCCATGCTCTAGTAGTGGCAAAATGCCAATAGGAAGATCGCCAGCAATGCTATAGAGCTTGGCGGTGAAAGGCCAGTCGTGATTGTCGCTAACCAAGTATTCTAGGCTGTTTTTGAGCAGCCCTTTCATACCTTTTTGTTCCATGTGTCGGGCTATTTGCGCACCTTTGTGTGGCGTACCAAGAGTGAAAACTTTTTTGACCTTGGCGACTTGAGGAGACTCGTGGCTGAGATAGCGTCTGGCAATAAGCCCGCCCATAGAGTGGCATACGAACGCACATTCGTCTTCGCCGATGAATTCGTTAATGCGTCCGAAAATAACATCAGTATCGGGATTCAAGGTGTTGTAGGACAAGTTGAGTATGTCATAGCCGTGCTTTTTTAAGCGTGCACACAACGGGTGCATTACAAACCCTGACATATACAAACCATGTAATACCACGACCTTTTTTATCATAGCTATCCTTAAAGGCTATTTGTTCCCGTATCAGGCTATTTAGCCTTGAGCGAGTAATGAGGTCAAGGTAATTTGTAGTGTTTGCTCGTTATTGCTGACCCATACTTCGTTGTCTTCGATGGTAATTGTAAGGTCAACACTACGTGACGCCATCGCCGCAAGCTGTTGAGTTTGTTCATAAGCCAGGCTGACAATGGTAAGGTTTTTGTACTGGCTTAACTTTTGTTGATTTTTTTGCCACCAAATTGATTGGTTATTTTCACCATAGGTATACAGAACTACTTGCTTGGCCTGCGTACATGCTTTTTTAATGCGCTTTTCTTCAGGTAGACCTAAATCAATCCACAGGCTAATACTGTCATCAAGTTCACGTACCCATAATTCAGGTTCATCTTCAGCACATAAACCCTTGGTAAACTGCAATTCCTCACTGGCGTTAAGCGCGAATGCCAGTAAGCGAATCATTAAACGCTGCTCCGTTTCCGAAGGATGTTGCGCAACAGTCATGGGGTATTCTTGATAATGATGGCGATTCATATCACTAATATTAAGACGTGCTTTTATGATGGTGGCCTTCAGCGCCATAACAACTCCGGATAGGGTAGGTAAAGCGGGCAGTATACACATTTACCTGTCTTTGTGCGCGATTACTCAAATAGCGCGACAAATTTCATGGGCAAAGTAAAGTCAGTGAAACAGGCGCCGTGCATGGTGTACAATATCAAGTTATGGCTGGAGTCTTGTAGTTCCAAGTCATTATGAGTATCACCGGTGCGAAACTAAACAAAGGCTATCAATCAAATGAGTAGAGCAGGCATTCAATGGTTCCCAGGCCATATGAACAAGGCGCGGAACGAAATCAAAGAAATCATGCCGCAAATGGATGTGATTATTGAGGTGTTGGACGCGCGAATTCCTTACAGCAGCGAAAACCCAATGGTGGGCGCTTTGCGTGGTGACAAACCGGTCATAAAAATCCTCAATAAAGCAGACTTAGCAGATCCGAGCATGACCACGCAGTGGATGCAGTACCTAGAGCAAGAGAGCGGCGTTAAAGCGTTACCACTGGAGCATGACAAAGCGGCTCAGGTAAGTAAAATCGTGGATTTGTGTAAGAAGCTCGTACCGCATAAAGTCGGTGCTGACAAACAAATCAAAGCCATGATCATGGGCATCCCAAACGTGGGAAAATCGACACTGATCAATACGCTTGCCGGGCGTATTGTCGCAAAAACCGGAAATGAACCTGCCGTTACCAAGGCACAACAGCGTATTAAAATTGATGAAGGTATTATGCTTTATGATACGCCTGGGATGTTGTGGCCTAAGGTAGAAAATGAAAACTCGGGTTATCGCTTAGCTGCAACTGGCGCTATCCGTGATACCGCAATTGAATATGAAGATGTCGCCAGTTACACCGCTGAATACTTATTACAAGCGTATCCACAGTTATTGGTAGAGCGCTATAAAGTCGATCCATTGCCCGAGCATGATTATGACTTTATGTTGGCAGCAGGTAAGAAGCGTGGTTGCATTCGCGGTGGTAACCAGGTGGACCTACACAAGTTTTCTGAGATCCTGATTAATGAGCTCAGAGATGCCGTAATAGGTCGCATCACTATGGAAACACCACAAATGCGTGAGCAAGAAGAGGTGATGGTGGCGGAACTTCGCGCGGCAGCAGAAGCGAAAAAGGCAGCTAAAGAAGAAGAAAAGCGTCAACGTCGCGCGCGTGCGAGAAAAAATCGTCGATAGTGTGAATAACTAATCGCAATTTTCAGATATAAAAAAAGCCCGTTAGGGCTTTTTTGTTTTCATATCTACCGTCACCGATATGAGCAATGTAGCAAATAAAGTGTATTAGGTTGGCGGCGCGACCGAATCAAGGGGCGTTGAGGAGTGTTGCCACCAACCAAGCGTCTTACGGACGCCAAACGTGTTTCAGGGTCATGAAACAAATATGTGTTAACAAAACAATGAGGAAACAGATTCATTCGCCTTGTTGAGATTGATTATCAATTAGACTTAGGGTTTCGTCAACATCTTTTTGAGAATAATTCTCAATAAGATTGTCGAGTCTGCCGTAGACTGTAATTAACAGGCGTTTTGTTTTTAGTTAAGCTATGGTTATAAAAAAGAAAAATGGGTTGAACATCATGGCAAATGCTAATTATCCACAAGGCCATTTTTGTTGGGTGGAGTTGTGTTCTACAGATTGGAAGGGAGGAAAGTCCTTTTATAGTGATTTACTTTCTTGGACTGCAGAAGACCAGCCTATCGGTGATGGGCTATTTTACACCATGCTGCAAAAGCAAAATCTTGATATAGCAGCCATGTATCAAATGCCTGCTGATCAACAAGCTCAAGGTGTCCCGAGTTATTGGCTGAGTTATATTGCAGTAGACGATATCAAAGCCATGACTGCTAAAGCCAAAGAGTTAGGTGCCACCATTGTTCATGGTCCCCATGAAATTCCTGGGGCCGGTGAAATGGTGTTGCTGTGCGATCCTGCTGGAGCCATGATTGCTTTGTGGCAAGGCAAAGGCCACAAGGGTTCGCAACGCAAAGATGAAGAGAACACACCTTGTTGGTTTGAGTTGGCGACACGTGACCCCGATGCTTGTGCAGATTTCTATTGCGATTTGTTGGGCTTACAGACCGAAGATAAACCCATGGATGGCATGCAATACACCTTATTCAAAGACCAAGACCAAGTGGTCGGTGGTATGTTGGCAATGAATGAACAGTGGCCTGATGATATACCATCTCACTGGATGGTGTACTTTGCTGTTGATGACTGCGACAAACGTACAGAGCTAGCCGTATCTTTAGGTGCCGAGGTATGTGTGCAGCCTATCGATGTACCAGAGGTAGGGCGATTTAGCGTCATTACCGATCCGCAGGGGGCTGTATTTTCGATCATAAAATTGAACAATTAGTTTAATTTTTGAAATTGATCCCCAACTCTGGAAGTACTTAAACCGAAAGTGAAAGGGAATAAAATGACACAGCATGTTGTGATCACCGGCGCTAACCGCGGTATTGGCCTTGAATTGGCAAAGCACTATGTTAACCAAGGCTGCCAAGTGACTGCGGTTGTGCGCAACAGCAGTGACGAATTAGCCTCATTGGGCATTTCGGTTGTCACCGGCATTGATGTCAGTAATGCCGACGATGTCCATCGACTCGCTGAGCAACTGACAACACCAATCGATTTGCTTATCAATAATGCTGGCGTGTTTCATAATGAGACGCTTGCTAATATGGATTTCGCGGCGATTGAGCAGCAAATTGCCATCAACGCACTGGCACCTCTGCGCGTTACTCACGCACTGCAACATCAATTAACTCCCAATGCAAAAGTTGCGATGATCACCTCGAGAATGGGCTCTATTGCCGATAATGGCTCGGGCGGTTATATCGGCTACCGCATGTCTAAAGCGGCACTGAATGCTGCATCGGTGAGCCTGGCTCATGAGCTAAAAGACAAAGGTATAGCTGTAGGCTTGTTCCATCCGGGATTTGTGCAAACCCGGATGGTGGGATTTGCAGGAGATGTTACGCCAACAGTTGCAGCACAGGGTATTAGTCAGAGGATCCAAGAACTCACATTAGATAACTCCGGTGGATTTTGGCATGCCAATGGTGAGCAATTACCTTGGTGATGAAGTAAACACCCGATAGTCCACATCGAAACAGGCGGCGAGTGTGTGCAATAACACTTGTTCGTCTTCATTGACCTCACCATCGTGTGTTACACATAGCTCACATGCTTCCATCAGTGCTTGCTTTTTAGCACTGGGCAAAGATTTTAGAATCAATAAGGCACGGTGCAGCCTAATGAGTTGGCATTGTGCTTGGTCGGTGTATGTAAGCGGTAGTTGCAATGCTTCTGCTGCTGCGTGTAATGCTGCTTGCTGTTCATTATGTTCTTTGTGGCCAAAGCTAGCTAATGCCCCAAGCAGTTGCTCACATGCCGAGACAATTAAAGGTTTACTTAAGGCAACCGCTTTTTTATCGCTAATCCCGACCAAAGCGTGTGTGGTTAATTCATAAAATGCCCATGCTTGAAGTTGCCATTCATCGCTCGATTTCACAAACGCTTCAAGTGATTCCACGAATCGTTTTTGCTCAGTTTTCGGTAAACACCGCAATGCGCCGATAGCGACTTCTAGCAGCATAAACTTTTTCTTGAGTGCTAAGGTACTAAGGGCTGATTCGGCCTGATCGAACTTAAAGGTATCGACACCGGGCATCTGAATGACTTGGCGCAGTTGTTTTTCTCTTATAGCCCAGTCGTCATGTAAACATAGCAACATCACTA
Organism: Pseudoalteromonas pernae; assembly: GCF_039831865.1. Classification (NCBI taxonomy): domain Bacteria; kingdom Pseudomonadati; phylum Pseudomonadota; class Gammaproteobacteria; order Alteromonadales; family Pseudoalteromonadaceae; genus Pseudoalteromonas; species Pseudoalteromonas pernae. The sequence goes on along the minus strand of NZ_JBDODM010000009.1, from coordinate 88,268 downwards.
ACCACTTTGCGTCAATGGGCTCATGTGCTAGGTAGCCCAGCACATTGTCTATTCCTTCGAGTTTTAACCTGTTCTCAGGATTTTTCGCATGATATTGGGCCTGCAATTGCGAATGTGCGTGTGCGGCCATCGCTTCAGGGACGACGGCTGTGCGAGGACGTTCAACTATGGTGCCATCCCATGAAGGATCTAAGGCTTTTATGCGTTTTGCCAACGGTGGATGAGTACTAAACCATGAAAACCACGGGCTCAGCGCATTAGAGAAAAATAAGTGACTGTATTGATGGGCATTATTTTGTCTTAGCGTGTTTTTCCTTGGGCTGCCAGCAATCACCAGCAGTGCGTCGGCCAACTCATAGGGAGAGCGAGTCAGCTCAGCCGAACCCGCATCCGCAAGAAATTCGCGCTGACGGCACACCATTGCTTTGATGAGGTCGCCCAATTGAGTACCAAGCCAACCAAACACGGTCAGCACTAGCCCCAAAACAATGGTGAAACCAGCGCCATCTCCTTTCGTTCGCACTCTTTTAGAGGCGTTCATGGCACTGTAAAGCAGCGCTTCACCGCTTTGGCCAATAAAGGTTATACCGAACAGTAAGGCGCTCATGCGTACATTTAAACGCACATCACCATGGCGTATATGGCTGAATTCATGGGCAACGACCGCTTGGAGCTGATCCCGAGTGAGTTGGGTAAGGGCGCCTTGGGTAACGGCGATAATACTGTCGTGGCTATGATATCCCGCTGCAAATGCATTAATACTGGGTTGCTGTTTGAGAATGTACACCCCAGGGACAGGCATGCGTGCGGCAATTGCGACCTCTTCAACAACATTGAGAAGTTGTCGTTCAAGCGGGTCATAACAATTACTTTGCACTTGTTCGCCACCGAGTTGGCCTGCAATCACATGTCCACCGCGGCGCAACTGAAAATACTTATAAAGTACCGCAGCACCAATGATACAGGCGATAGTTAAGGCGATGCCAAGGTGAAAACCGTAAACCGTTTCGCTCTGTTGTCTGCCTTGGTAGAACAAGGTATGCGGGTCGGTACCGTAGATTTCCATAAACCACAAAATTGGCCAATGAGCCAAGGCGATGAGTGATGTCACGGCGAGCACAAATAACGTCACCAGCAACCAAGTTTTACGCCGCGCTTGGCGCTGGTGGGCGAGAAAGTTTTGCACCTTAGTTAAATGATACTTTTGGCGCTTGGCGTTGAGTTTGCGGGTCGTCTAGTTCAAGCAATGGTGCATCGGTAATATGGCCCGTCATTTTAGCAACGATTAACGGTGGGAAGCTTTGCTTGTAGCTGTTGTACTGCATGACCGAGTCATTGTATGCCTGTCGTGCGAAGGCGATACGGTTCTCGGTACTGGTTAGATCTTCACTTAGGCTTGCCATGGTGCTGTCAGCTTTGAGTTCAGGGTAATCTTCAATGCTGATCTGCAAGGCGCCTAATGCGCTGGTTAATGCCCCTTCGGAGCTGGCTAGGTTCGCCAGAGCCGCAGCATTAATTCCATCGCCTTTAAGTGCTTTTAATGCACTGACCGCTTGGTTCCTTGCTTCAATCACTGCAGTCAGTGTTTTTTGCTCATGGTCCAGATAGGCCTTTGCGGTGGCAACAAGGTTAGGGATCAAATCATGGCGACGATGCAACTGCACATCGATTTGAGCAAACGCGTTTTGGTATTCATTTTTATACTGAACCAAGGTATTGAAGATAATTATTGCGCCTATGGCGATAACTACCAGAATGATCAAAAACACAGTCATGGTGTAATTCCTTCCCTAATTAATGCAGGCATAGTACGTCTTATGCCCTGTTTGCCAAACGCATAACATCTTGATTTGATAGCACACGCTTCACTAAATATACCTTATCTAGACACAATATCAGCCAAAATTAAAACAATTTTTGGTATGATTAAAACAAGTTAACGATCCTATTTGAGGTTTTAAGTGGAATTATCACAAGGTGCAGTACTGAGTTTGCCACTGTTCATACTCGATGAGAGTTTGTATACAAGAGATATGAACGAGCCGGATTTATTGCTTGAAGTGGAACTTGATGAAAACTTGTTGGCGCATTTGTGTCAGAACCCACCGGAAGATCAATCTGTGAGTTTGCAATTGCCTGTGTATCAGTTAAGCGCACAGACGTTGCAAGTGCCGGAGCAAGCGCATCACGCTATGCTTACATTGACGCGCGGACCTTTGCTTGCCGCGGTTGTTGAATGTGAAGATGGGCAAAGCTTTGTGTCGCCTCAATTGGAGATGATGCCGACATTCGATTTGGGAGACGAGGATGAATAAACTTGGTTGGCTCTTTGCGCTCTTGCTTTGTACCGGGTGTGCCGTCTTTGGTGCCCAAAAGTACGATAGTTTGTTTGGACAAGAGCAGGTGCAAAATCGGCAAATCGATGTATCTGCAGAGCAGCAAAGTTTTTTCCACAACCAAGTTAAGCCAGTGATAGACAACCGCTGTGTTGTTTGTCATGGCTGTTATGATGCGCCGTGCCAACTGAAACTCTCATCCCCTGAGGGGATTGAGCGGGGCCTGTCTAAAGAACTAGTTTATGATGGCACGCGTTTGCTTGCCAGCGAGCCAAGTCGTTTATTTATTGACGCACAGACGACTGGACAGTGGCGAGAGAAGGGCTTTTCACCCGTTTTAAATGAGCGTGAACAATCCGCCCATGCCAACTTAGTCGCCAGCGTGATGTATCAGTCTTTGGCACTAAAACAAGCACATCCATTACCGAGCCAAGCTATTTTACCTGATGATTTCGACTTTAGCCTCGACAGAGACCAAAGTTGCCCAACGATTGCAGAGTTTGATGACTTCGCACAAGATAACCCGCTTGCGGGAATGCCGTATGGTTTACCTGCTATAAGCAGTACAGAAATGGCCGTGCTGACCCAATGGTTGCAGCAAGGTGCACAGATGCCGCAGCAACAGTCGGTCAGTGCAGCTTTGCAAAGTGAAGTAGATAAATGGGAGTCGTTCTTAAACCAAGACAGCCTTAAAACTCGCTTGAGTGCGCGCTACATCTATGAGCATTGGTATCTTGCCAATATCTATTTCGATAACGTCGACCAAGGTCAATTTTTTAAACTGGTGCGTTCAGCTACGCCGCCGGGTGAGCCTATTGAAGTGATCGCAACGCGCAGGCCCTATGAAGATCCGAAAGTAGCGCGTGTTTATTATCGCCTATGGCCAAGTCACAGCACCGTATTGGCGAAGACCAATATTCCTCTGGCACTAAATGACGACAAACTGTCACGCCTAACGCAGCAGTTTATCGCACCAGCATTTAAAGTGACGTCATTACCGGGCTACGACATCGCTATCGCCTCGAACCCTTTTAAAGTGTTTGCGCAACTACCGGTGCAATCGCGATACCAGTTTATGTTGGATGAAGCCGAACTCATTATCCGTGGCTTTATTCAAGGCCCTGTCTGTCGTGGGCAAATAGCACTCAATGTGATTAACGATCAGTTTTGGGTTGCGTTTGTTGATCCAAAATTTATAGGCAGTGAGCAGTTTGAACATTTTTTAAATCGTCATGAAGATATGTTAGACATGCCAGCGCAGGAAGACTCGAATGCCTTGCCTATCTCTAGCTGGGTTAAGTATGCGACTAAACAAAGTGAATTCCTTGAGGCCAAAGCACAGCTCGCAAATAAGGTATTTGCCGGTGGTGAAGGGCTAACCGAAGATATTATTTGGCAAGGTGAAGGCTATAACAACAATGCCGCTTTGACCATCTTCCGCCATTTCAACAGTGCGACTGTGGTCAAAGGTTGGGTGGGCGAGCAACCAAAAACTGCATGGATCCTTGATTACTCCTTGTTTGAGCGAATTCACTATCTGTTGGTGGCTGGATTTGACGTCTACGGCAATGTAGGGCATCAGCTTATTACTCGGTTGTACATGGACTTCTTGCGTATGGAAGGGGAAGACAACTTTTTATCGCTATTACCACAACAAGAGCGTACAGCATTGCGTGCTTATTGGTACCGACAGTCCCCGAAAAGCTTGGTGGAGTTCCTAAAAGATTCTGAGATCCGTTTTAATCAACCAACGGGTATTGAATATCAGTCGGACAATCCAAAACAAGAGTTACTCAACAAGTTAGCCAACAAGCTAGAGCCTGTTATGAGTAAACGCTACGACTATCAAAGTGTACCTCAGCCTCTGCAGCAGCTTAATCGACTGCCGAGTCAGGCAGTTAATTTACTGCCCCAAGTGAGCTACATCTTGGTGCAAAATAGCGAAGACCCTAACGCATCAGCGCTGGCATTTACCTTGGTACACCACAATGCGCACTTTAATATCAGTAGCCTGCTGCGTGAGGAAGCGCAAAGAGCTTACAAAGAAGATAAAGCGCTGGTGGTACCCGGTTTTATCGGCGATTACCCAGAGGCATTATGGGTTATGGATGCTACCGAGCTAGATGCATTTGTTAGTGCAATGAAAAAAATACGCACCGAGGATGATTATCGACTGCTGAAAGATCAATTTGCAATTAGGCGAACACACGCTGATTTTTGGCGTTACAGTGATGCGCTCCACAAAGTTGCTAAAGATTACAAAGGCATAGAATATGGATTGTTTGACTATAATCGTCTAGAAAATCGCTAGAAATTAGCCAAAAAACTGTAACATTTTAACAACACTTGTTTACTTGTGTCTGTTTTGGCAAAATTGCCGCTGTGCCTAATATAAAGAGAATAACGATGCACTATTGGATTGTGATTTTTGTAGCTATGATTTCAGCTTTCAGCGCTAATGCGAATGAGAAGAAGCTGAGCAAGTGTATTAGCCCATCAGGGAAGGTGACTTTAACAACGCAAGCATGTCCAGCTGGCTATCGCGAACAAGTTGTGCAAGAGCAATTATCGCTTGCGCAGTTTGCTCATAAAGCGAGACAAGCACCTGATGTCGGCCCCAAAGAAGTGGATGATACTGACCTGACTTTTTATCTGCGCAACAACTTCGGTCATACTGATTGGGCTGAAAATATTCAGCGCAGTTATTTGGAGCAGGGTAATGCTGTCGTGGTGGTGGATACTTTCCGTTTGCACAAGCTGGAAGGGATCTGTCGCGCTACGCACCGCTGGATTCAAGAGCATCCACACCCTATCTTCAACCTTGAGGATATGCGTTTTGAATTCACTACGGGTTCGCCATTTGACACCCGTTATGTGACTGAAGACGTGTGCGATTATCGACTTAGATAATCACTATATGAAAAAAGGAGCGAGAGCTCCTTTTTTTATTGCACTGAGTCTGCCGCCGCAAGCAATAGCTGCTCACTTAAACGTACCTTGTAATTCGGATTTGCATATTGGAAGTGCACACGCCCTTGCGTATCAAGCACAAAGACCGCTGGGACTGGTAGCGCTACTTTTTCTTCGCCATCAAGGGTGACGAAATTCACGCCCAACTTATTTCTGTATATTTCTGCCACTTTATCTTCAAGATAAAACGCCAACCCTAGGTCTTGTGAAAAGCTTAACTGGTCGTCAGACAGTAATTGGTAATTGGCCGATGAAATTGTGCTTTCACTGAGCTTTTCTGGACTGTCTGGTGAAACAGCGATGATTTGAAAGCCCTTTGCTACAAGTTGTTGTTCAACCTTTTGAATATTAGCCAGTTGCTTCGAACAATAGGGACACCATCCGCCGCGATACACCACCAAAATAGTGGGCTTCTTACTGACGATATCTTTAATTGAAACTTGCTTACCTTTGGTATTTTTTAAAGTGCTGTCAGGAATAATCAGCCCAGGTAAGAGGGGACTCACTTGCTCAGCTGAGTCACTAATGTTAGTGATGGTTGCTGCTTGGCTAAATTGGCTGCTCAGCATAAGCGCAGAACCAACAAAGAGTGTTTTTAAAATAGTTTTGAGCATATAAATCTCTGCATATTATTAAGGTTACGAACTACAAGAACGGACGATCGCGGATAATCTTTCAATCCCTGCACAGATAACGGTATGATAGTCAGTATTGAGCACAAAAAAGAGAAAATACATGTCCAGCGCAGCTAAAAAAATCGCCATCATGCTAGAAATGCAGCATGCAATGAATACTAAGGTCCATGAGCAGTGGTTTGAGCAAGGCTTTGAATGGTACCGAGCTATTTGGGTTGAGTGTGCAGAGATGCTTGACCACTACGGTTGGAAATGGTGGAAAAAGCAAACACCTGACACCGAGCAAGTGATCTTAGAGCTGGTGGATATTTTTCACTTTGGATTGAGCCTACGTATTGACGGTGAAACATCATTTTCAGATTTGGCAGCTCAGTTAGAGCAAGAAATGCTAGCGCCTGTTACCGCACAAGACTTTAAAGCCACGCTTGAAGTCTTGGCTGCAAGTGCAGTTAATGACAAAACATTTAATGCAGGTGCATTCGCTGGTTGTATGCAGCAAATTGGTATGGATGTTGATGATTTATACCGTGGCTACGTTGGTAAGAACACTTTGAACTTCTTCCGCCAAGATAACGGTTACAAAGAGGGTACCTACATCAAAGTGTGGAACGGCCAAGAAGACAACGAACACCTTGTTGAAGTGGTGAAGAGCCTAGACACTGAGAATCCAGACTTCGCTCACCTTGTATATCAGGGCCTTCAACAACGTTACCCTGCCTAAATAGCCGTCTGGTCAGATAGGTAGAATGTCACGGTAATCCGTGATGTTTTCATACCCAGATAGTATGCGCGTTGGTTGCTTGCTGTCTGGGTTCGCTACTGCCAATAAATGTCCAATGCCAAACTCTTTGGCGGCAGCTAGTACGGCCGCACTGTCATCCACAAATAAAGTGCGTGTTCTATCAAATTTCAGGTCTACTTCAACTTGCTGCCACAAGTTTTGCTGCTCTTTACTAACACCGTAATCGTGAGTTGAAATCAACTTGTCGAGATACATGTCTAATTCCGTGAGCTCTACTTTTAAACTCAAGCTATCCCGATGTGCGTTCGTCAATAGAATTAACTCTTTGCCAGCAGCTTTTAGCGCATTAAGAAAGACAATAGCATCTTCTCGAATTGAAATAAGATGCTGAATTTCTCTTTTGAGTTCCATAATTGGTAACTGTAACTCTTGCTGCCAATAATCCAAGCAATACCACTGTAATTGCCCTTGCACGGCTTCATATTTTTTCAGCATGTGTGTGTTTGCATCTTCTAGACTGAGTTGATGCTTTTTCGCATAGGCTTGTGGCACAACGTGCAACCAAAAGTGGTTGTCAAAATGCAGGTCGAGCAAGGTGCCATCCATGTCTAATAATACAGTATCGATATTGGCCCAATTCGGCATAGGATTTTCCTGATAAAACAATTATGATGAGTACAAGGTGATAATAACAAAGTCGTGACCATGACACAGAAAAAGCAGCAAACTCCACCAGAAATTCTTGAAAGTAAGGTCACAGCGCAAAGTCGGTTGTTCACTGTGGAAGCGCTCGATTTGCAATTTTCAAACGGCGAACTGAGACAATACGAGCGTATTCGTGGTGGTGGACGCGGTGCCGTCATGATAGTGCCTGTTACTGAAAATGATGAGCTCGTGTTAGTTCGAGAGTATTGTGCCGGTACCCACGACTACCAACTTGGCTTTCCGAAGGGGTTAATTGATCCTGGCGAAAGCCCAGAGCAAGCAGCGAATCGTGAGCTCAAAGAAGAAGTTGGTTTAGGAGCCAAGAGTATGGAAGTGCTGAAGCAAGTGTCACTTGCACCCAGTTACTTTAATGCGCACATGCACATAATTACGGCCAAAGATTTATACCCTGAGCGTTTGGACGGGGATGAGCCGGAGCCATTGGAAGTTGTGTATTGGCCTATTTCACAATGGTCACAATTATTACAAGAGCCGGACTTCACCGAAGCACGAAGTGTCGCAGCTTTGCTATTATTAATTACAACATTCAGTTAGATACCAAGTTGGTATAACACAAGGCATTCATTCAGTCGTTGGGGCTAGGAAGTAAGGGGACGAAGTTGCAAGCATTCTTACAGCCATGCATTGAACTGGCAGAGCAAGCCGGAATGGCAATTATGGCCATCTATCAGAAGCCTGATATTGGCCGCCAAGTTAAATCAGATGATACACCTGTCACTAAAGCCGACTTGGCGTCGAATGAGGTTTTGGTCGCGGGCTTGCAGGCGCTTGCGCCAGACATTCCTATCATGTCAGAAGAAACACCGATCCCCGCACTGGCAGATAGGCAACACTGGCAGCGTTATTGGTTGTTAGATCCTATGGATGGCACTGGTGAGTTTATTTTAGAAAGTGGCGACTTTGCTGTGAACATTGCCCTAGTCGAAAATAATCGCCCAGTATTAGGTGTGATTCACTGGCCGTCGAAAAACATTACTTACTATGCCACTTACCAACATGGCGCGTTCAAAAAAACTGAACAGGGCACAGAGAAAATCAGTGTTGCTCAGCCGGCCGGGTTAACCCTAGCGGTCAGTCGCAGGCAAAAGCTCGAAGCGGTTAGTCAGTATCTCAACACGACGTTTGATACCGTACCTTTAGGTTCTTGTTCACTCAAAGCCTGCATTATTGCCGAAGGAAAGGCGGATTGCTTTATGCGCATTGGCCCTACAGGCGAGTGGGATACTGGCGCCTCGCAAATTATTGTGGAAGAAGCGGGTGGTTGCATTACCGATGCAGAATTTAATCCACTGACTTACAACCAAAGAGAATCAACTGAAAACCCAGACTTCATCGTCATGGGTCACCCCGATTGGGAATGGCAGAAGATGATCAACCCCCATCAGCGCTCTCACCACGACTAAAATGCACTAGGTGTGGTTGAAAAGTAGCCATCTAGAACGGTTGTTGGCATTTAAACTTGCATTTTTAATCTTTTGCTATATTATGGCGCTCTCGTTGCAGCAGGGGCCTCTTTAAGAAGCATTCTGACACGCAATGAAAGTCTACTGGCGCGGGATGGAGCAGCCTGGTAGCTCGTCGGGCTCATAACCCGAAGGTCGTCGGTTCAAATCCGGCTCCCGCAACCAACTTCTTTTTGTTCGGTTAGAAGTCAAAAATAAACCTTCAGTCTACTGGCGCGGGATGGAGCAGCCTGGTAGCTCGTCGGGCTCATAACCCGAAGGTCGTCGGTTCAAATCCGGCTCCCGCAACCAACTTCTTTTTGTTCGGTTAGAAGTTAAAAATAAACCTTCAGTCTACTGGCGCGGGATGGAGCAGCCTGGTAGCTCGTCGGGCTCATAACCCGAAGGTCGTCGGTTCAAATCCGGCTCCCGCAACCAATTCTTAGTGATTTTTCACAATATTCCCCAGAATTATCATTGTTCGACCTACGGTCGTCGCCACGGCGTGTCGCGTTCACATCCGGCTCCCGCAACCAATTCTTAGTGATTTTTCACAATATTCCCCAGA
>NZ_JBDODM010000009.1:0-78839 GCF_039831865.1 Pseudoalteromonas pernae | reverse complement strand
GCAACCAATTCTTAGTGATTTTTCACAATATTCCCCAGAATTATCATTGTTCGACCTACGGTCGTCGCCACGGCGTGTCGCGTTCACATCCGGCTCCCGCAACCAATTCTTAGTGATTTTTCACAATATTCCTCAGAATTATCATTGTTCGACCTACGGTCGTCGCCACGGCGTGTCGCGTTCACATCCGGCTCCTGCAACCAATTCTTAGTGATTTTTCACAATATTCCCCAGAATTATCATTGTTCGACCTACGGTCGTCGCCACGGCGTGTCGCGTTCACATCCGGCTCCCGCAACCAATTCTTAGTGATTTTTCACAATATTCTCCAGAATTATCATTGTTCGACCTACGGTCATCGCCACGGCATGCATTTTCTTTATCTCAGCGCTAATTTGACTCACATACCCCAGTTAATTTGCCCCTTTAATTCCAAGCGTATTTTTAAGCCCCTCAGTCCGAGTCATTTAACATGTAATTTGCACATTTAAGATCCTTTAGCCACTGGGCTGGAGCAGAGTATGGGGCCGTTTAGGAAGAAAGATAACAAAGGATCGCACAAGGTGAAGCCTTGGATCGCCAATCAATTCACGCGCGTAGGCGAGTTGGGGACGAATTAGTTAGGGTAAATTATCTCCTGCACTCGATATTTCTAAATTTGATTGCATTTTAAGCGGTTTCTATGATGATGTTCGCCACAAGAGGTGATATACTCCCGCCGAATAATTTTTCGACCAATCAGAGTATAGAAATGGCAGATTTATCCAAATACAGAAACATTGGTATTTTCGCGCACGTTGATGCGGGTAAAACTACCACCACTGAGCGTATCCTTAAGCTCACCGGTAAAATCCACAAAACTGGTGAAGTACACGACGGTGAGTCAACAACTGACTTCATGGAGCAGGAAGCTGAGCGTGGTATCACAATCCAGTCAGCTGCTGTAACGTGTGAGTGGAAAGGTCACCGCCTTAACGTAATCGACACTCCTGGACACGTTGACTTCACAGTTGAAGTATACCGTTCATTAAAAGTACTTGACGGTGGTATCGGCGTATTCTGTGGTTCTGGTGGTGTTGAGCCGCAGTCAGAAACTAACTGGCGTTATGCGAACGAATCAGAAGTAGCACGTGTTATCTTCGTAAACAAACTAGACCGTATGGGTGCAGACTTCTACCGCGTAGTTGGTCAAGTAGAGAAAGTACTAGGTGCTAACCCTCTAGTTATGACTCTTCCTATCGGTATCGAAGATCAGTTCTGTGGTGTTGTAGACGTACTAGAGAAGAAAGCGTACGTTTGGGACGAGACAGGTCTTCCTGAGAACTACGAAGTACAAGACGTTCCAGCAGACATGGTAGACAAAGTTGAAGAATACCATGAGATGCTAATCGAGACTGCTGTTGAGCAAGACGATGACCTAATGGAAGCGTACATGGAAGGTGAAATGCCTTCACTAGAGCAAATCAAAGCGTGTATCCGTAAAGGTACTCGTGATCTTGCTTTCTTCCCAACGTACTGTGGTTCTGCATTCAAAAACAAAGGTATGCAGCTAGTACTAGACGCTGTTGTAGATTACCTACCAGCTCCTACAGAAGTTGACCCTCAGCCGCTAACTGATCCTGAAACAGGTGAGCCTACTGGTGAAGTAGCAACTGTTTCTGCAGACGAGCCACTTAAAGCGCTAGCGTTCAAAATCATGGACGACCGTTTCGGTGCACTTACGTTCATCCGTATTTACTCAGGCCGCATGAAGAAGGGTGACACAATCCTTAACTCTGCTACGGGTAAAACTGAGCGTATCGGCCGTATGGTTGAGATGCAAGCGGACGAGCGTACTGAACTTACCGAAGCGCAAGCGGGTGACATCATCGCTGTTGTAGGTATGAAGAACGTTCAAACAGGTCACACTCTATGTGATCCTAAGCACGAATGTACGCTTGAAGCGATGATCTTCCCTGATCCAGTAATCTCAATCGCTGTTGCTCCTAAGGACAAAGGCGGTAACGAGAAGATGGGTGTTGCTATCGGTAAAATGGTTGCAGAAGATCCTTCATTCCAAGTTGAAACTGACGAAGATTCAGGCGAAACCATCCTTAAAGGTATGGGTGAGCTACACCTAGATATCAAAGTTGATATCCTTAAGCGTACTTACGGCGTAGACCTAATCGTTGGTCAGCCTCAGGTTGCTTACCGTGAAACTATCACTCAAGAAGTTGAAGATAGCTACACGCATAAGAAGCAGTCTGGTGGTTCTGGTCAGTTCGGTAAGATCGATTACCGCATCAAGCCAGGTGAGCAAAACTCAGGCTTCACGTTCACTTCATCAGTAGTTGGTGGTAACGTTCCTAAGGAATTCTGGCCAGCAGTTGAGAAAGGTTTCGCGTCAATGATGCAGGAAGGTGTACTTGCAGGCTTCCCAGTACTAGACGTTGAAGTTGAACTATTCGACGGTGGTTTCCACGCAGTTGACTCATCAGCTATCGCGTTCGAAATCGCAGCGAAAGGTGCATTCCGTCAGTCTATCCCTAAAGCGGGCCCGCAGCTTCTTGAGCCAATCATGAAAGTTGACGTGTTCACTCCGGAAGACAACGTGGGTGACGTAATCGGTGACCTTAACCGTCGTCGTGGTATGATCAAAGACCAAGAAGCAGGCGCTATGGGCGTTCGCATCAAGGGTGAAGTACCACTATCAGAAATGTTCGGTTACATCGGCCACCTACGTACAATTACTTCAGGTCGTGGTCAGTTCTCTATGGAGTTCTCGCACTACTCACCTTGTCCGAACAATGTAGCGGAAGAAGTAATTGCAGCTGAAAAAGCGAAAAAAGCAGCTAAGTAATTAGTTCTTTTTTAAAGAAAAACCCAAGCTAATAGCTTGGGTTTTTTTATGCCTGCAATTCATGAAACCTCAAGTATCAAGTCTTAAAGCTGTCATATTTCTATCACCGCATAGTCAACAAACCTTTATTTTTTAGCAACATTCCTCACCTAAAGTAACGCCTGCAGCAAGGATGCGACCTTGCTAACACAGCAGCCTTCAACGCCAATAAATGTGAAGTGCTCACCAACTACTACTCGGGAACAAATCATGAAAGTGACAAAGTTAGCTCTTGCTACGTCAGTGGCTCTGGCACTATCTAGCCAAGCGTTTGCAGGTGTTTTACCAGCAGCGCAAGTTAATAGTCAGTGGTACCAAGCAGACCAAGATAAAGTGACTGCAAAACAACAACTAGCAACGACTGAGAAGAAAACAAAAGCAAAGAACGTAATCTTATTCGTCGGTGACGGCATGGGTGTTTCTACACTGACAGCCGCGCGTATTTTGCAAGGTCAGAATAATGGCCAACTGGGTGAAGAAGGTTTATTGAGCTTTGAGCAATTTCCTTATTCTGCGCAAGTAAAAACCTATAACGTAGATGCACAAACCCCAGACTCTGCAGGCACTATGACGGCGATGGCGTCGGGTGTAAAAACAGATGTTGGCGTGATCGGTGTGGATGAAAACGTAGAGCGCGGAGATTGCTCAACAGTCGCAGGCAATGAGCTAGTCACAGCATTGGAATTAGCTGAAATTCGCGGTTTGAGCACGGGTGTTATTTCAACGGCGCGTATTACCCACGCTACACCTGCAGCTACCTATGCAAAATCAGCGGATCGAAATTGGGAAGATGTATCTGATATGCCAGCTGCAGCGGTAGAAGCGGGTTGCCAAGACATTGCCAGTCAGCTGGTTAATTTTGAAGCCAACCTAGAAGCTCGTTTCCTTGGTACTGATGTTGATGGTATCGAAGTCGTTATGGGCGGAGGTCGTCGTCATTTCCTACCTAAAGATGAAGCTTATAACACTGACGATGCCGTGAGCTCAGTTGAAGGTGACCGCACAGACGGCGTAGACCTAACAGCGCAATGGCAGCAACAGTATGAAAACGGCGTATATGTGTGGGATAGAGCGGGTTTTGAAGCATTAGATGCTAATGCGGAGCGCGTATTTGCCTTATTCAATGAATCGCACATGCAATACGAAGCAGACCGTGGCAACGATATTGCTGGTGAGCCTTCGCTTTCTGAAATGACGCAAAAGGCCATCGACATCCTCGACAACAACGACAAAGGCTTCTTCTTAACCGTTGAATCAGGCCGTATCGACCATGCACACCACGCAGGTAACGCATACAACGCCCTAAACGACACCATAGAGTTGGCAAAAGCAGTGCAAATGGCAGTGGATAACACCGACCCTGAAGAAACACTGATCCTTGTAACCGCGGACCATAGTCACGTGTTTACGATTGCAGGTTATCCAAAACGCGGTAACCCAATTCTTGGTCAAGTAGTTGCTGTAGGCAGTACAACACCTTCGCTTGCAGCGGATGGTCAACCATACACAACAGTGGGTTATGCCAACGGTCTTGGTTTCCGTAACCTTGGCGCTGAAACCGATGCCGATGCCAGTTATAGCGAAGGCGCAATGGCGGGTCGTCAAAACATCAGTGGTATCGACACCACAGCTCCTGGCTTCCACCAAGAAGCAACCATCCCACTTAGCTCAGAAACGCACGCTGGCGAAGATATTTCGCTCCATGCAATGGGCCCAAGCGCTCACCTTGCGCAGGGCGTGGTAGAGCAAAGCATGGTTTTCCACATCATAGATTCAGCACTTGAGCTAACTAAGCAATAGGAATAAGTTCGATGAAAAAGTTAAGTTTACTTTCTCTAGCAGTTGTCGCTGCACTCGCTGGTTGCTCAGATGATGATGCACCAAAAACACTGACACTAGAAACAGCTATCGCAGTGGGTGATAGTCAATGTATTAACGGCGGCTTGTTGCTCCAAGTTGGTGCCGATGATAACGGCAATGGTCAGCTTGATAGTGGTGAAGTGGATGCGTCCAAAACAACCTGTAACGCTGTAAAAACAGCGCTAGACGAAACAGAATTAGCGCACCTTACGCAGAACCCTTGGTTTGCAGATGCTCAAGAAAAAGTGACGGTGGCGCAGGCTCGTTCAGAAGCGGCCATGACCACAGCACCAAAAGCGAAAAACGTGATCTTATTTGTCGGTGACGGTATGGGTATTTCAACGGTGACTGCTGCGCGTATTCTTGCAGGTCAGCTTGAAGGCAAAGCAGGCGAGGAGCACCAGTTAAGCTTTGAGAAAATGCCATTCTCCGGTTTTTCAAAAACCTACAACGTAGATGCACAAACACCAGACTCAGCGGGCACAATGACGGCAATGGCGTCAGGCGTAAAAACTGACGTAGGTGTGATTGGTGTAGCTGAAGGTGTAGAGCGCGGTAACTGTGCTACTGTGTCTGGCAATGAACTCGTGACCGCCTTGGAGCTTGCTGAAATAGCAGGTAAATCAACAGGCGTGATATCAACAGCGCGTATCACTCACGCAACCCCTGCGGCGACTTATGCAAAATCTGCGGATCGTAACTGGGAAGATGTATCTGATATGCCAAGCGACGCAGTAACACAGGGTTGTGAAGACATCGCTATGCAACTGGTTAACTTCGAGCAAAACCTTGAAACACGTTTTGATGTGGATGTTGATGGTATCGAAGTCGTGATGGGCGGCGGTCGTCGTCACTTCTTGCCAAAAGACCCTGCGTTTAACAGTGCTGACGCGGTTAGTAGCACTGAAGGTGACCGTACGGATGGCATCGACTTAACGGCAAAATGGCAAGAAGCTTACCCAACGGGTAAATACGTTATGGACCAAGCAGGCTTTGACGCTATCGATGCGGCAACGACTGAGCGCGTATTCGGTTTGTTTAACGAGTCACATATGCAATATGAGCAAGACCGTGCAAACGATGTAGCAGGTGAGCCTTCACTGGCTGAAATGACGACCAAAGCAATCGACATTCTTGATAATAATGGTGAAGGCTTCTTCTTAACTGTGGAAGCGGGTCGAATCGACCATGCGCATCACGCCGGTAATGCTTATAACGCATTGCATGACACCGTTGCTTTTGCTGATGCAGTGCAAGCAGCTATGGATAGCACCAACCCAGAAGAGACGTTAATCATTGTGACAGCAGACCACAGTCACGTATTTACGATTGCAGGCTATCCAAAACGAGGTAACCCAATCTTAGGTAAAGTAGTTGCTGTGGGGAGTGAAACACCCACACTGGCAGCAGATGGCATGCCATACACCACAGTTGGTTATACCAATGGTAATGGCTTCAAAGACCTAGGCGCCGAAACGGATGCTGATGCAGGCTACAACGGTGATATCGTGACCGGTCGCGTAGATTTAACGAATGTTGATACTACAACACCAGGCTTCCACCAAGAAGCATTAGTACCGATGAGCTCAGAGACACACGCTGGTGAAGATGTGGGGATTTACGCTCAAGGCCCTGGTGCGCACCTAGTGACAGGCACCAACGAGCAAAGCTACATTTTCCATGTAATGAACTATGCAGCCGACCTTGTAGCGAAAGCTGAAGCTAAACTAGCTAAGTAAGGTAACAACGGGCCGAGTGCTTGGCACTTGGCCCTCTTTTTGTAAGGATGAATGATGAAGTATCTTGCACTTACAGTGGTGGCTGCCACAGCGATGAGCGCTTTGTTGTCGACCACTGCAGTTGCGCAGCAACAAACGATTGAGCAATGCGATGTTAATGCGCACGTGATCAAAGCCAATTACCAGCAACAGCAAAAACAAGGTGACACCCAGCAATTTGGATTGTGGCGTTTGAATGCAGAAGTCGCGCACCAGTCGATGCAATCAGGCGTTGTTGATAAGTGGCAACAGCTCAGTACAGGGCAAATGCGACCAGTGCGATATTTTGAACAATATCAACGTGCAATTGAGTATCAACCGGGTGAGTTGAGAAGTAACAGCGGCAATGTTGAGTGGGCGCAAAAATACCAGTTAGTCAGTGATAACTTACTACAGACGCCTGTGCGTGAACAAGGTCAAGGGTGTGAACGTGAGCAGTATTTTGAACACGCCTCAGGGACTCAAAAACTCGCAGTCACGTGGTTGCCAGAATTGCAGCTAGTTAAAACCATGATTATTAGTGAGCAAAACGACGTGGGCGAGTGGCAAGTGCTGAGCACGTTAAAGCTGCAAAGCTATCAATTAACACCACAACTAATTGAGCGTCAGTTTGCCCTGTGGGACCGCTACCAAAGCACGGATTACGCCGATGTGGGTGACAATGAGCAAGATGCTTTCTTATCGAAAATGATCAATCAAGGCTTTATTGAGCATGGTGCATCCGGCTTTTACAGCAGCGATGGTCATGCCCTAGGTGGTCATCACCACTAGTTCAAAGAATAACGCGTGTAGTTTGTTAAATTACACGCCGTCTTCCTATACTCATTACTTAGCTATTCAAACAAGCCTGTAATGATTAAACGTATTTTTGCCCCATTTTTATTGCTGCTTTTCAGCACAGTCAGCGTGGCGCAAACCGAGCATGTGGTTATCGCCGCCGAAGATGCATGGACGCCCTACGCCAATGCCGATGGTACGGGTATGGCTAATGATTTGATTATTGCGGCCTTCGATGCCGTTGATGTCAGCGTTGAGTTTCACGTTTATCCCTACGCCCGCGTGCTACGATATTTGGATGCCGGGAGCTATGTGGCTGGCTTTAATGTGCCGATAGACAGCGAATCACAGAGTAAGTATTTGCTGGGTAACACTCCTTTGTATAAAGCCTATTCCGCGTATTATCACAACACCCGTTGGCCGCTTGCTGCACTCAATCGCGATCAACTCAACGGAGAGTTGATCGGCGTAGTGCGGGAATACGGTTATGGTCAGCATTACCTCGAAATGCTGGAGACGGGCAAGGTGATAGCCGCCGAAGCAAATGCCGATTTACCCAATGTTAAGCGCTTAGAGCTAGGTCGTCTTGACGGCGCGATTATCTTTATTAAGGCGGCTAATTACTTACGCCGTGCTGATGAAATACCTGACAACATTCAAATTGCCTTTCTTAATGAGGGCACGGATATTTATTTGGCATTTTCGCGAGAGCATCCAGATGGAGCGCGGTTGCAGAAGTTGTTTGAGAAAGGGTTGCAAATCATAATCGAAAATGGGGAAAGGGATAGGATTTTGGAGTTGTATTAGGTTTTCGGACCGCCGACGACGGGTTAGAGGAAATGGGCGCGCATTTCCTCTAACTTGTCGTCGCCAACGCGACAAAATGCCGATGTGAAAAGCGACCCTCTTCATCCATAAACATGGTAAGTTAAAGAAAAACCGTATTTTAAAAAATAAAAAGGGCAGATATGAAATCTGCCCTTTTTAGTTCTTAGCGTATTAGCGCGATTAGAATTTAACAGCGCGGTAGCTGAGAGTTACGTCACCGTAAGGAGTGGTGCCAAGTAGGCGGATTTTCCATTTACCACCTTCTGGTTTTTCAAACTGGCAAACCTCGTTTGCACCTGCACTTGTTGATGCGCAGTCATTTTTGAAAATAGAAGGGCGGCGCTGGTGGCTGACATACAAGTTTGCATCACCCCAACCGCCTGTTAGTTCGATGTCGAGGTAATCGAAACCTTCTGGAATGTCGATGGTGTAGTTCTTCGGCCAGAACCAGCCGGTGATGTTGGCGTATTCACCAGACCTTTCAGCAATGGGCTTTGCCGCGTTAATGGCAACGATCACAGGGTCGTGATCTGATGCGCGATACGCGTTGTCTGCGTACCAGCTAGCTTGTTGAGTTTGTGACTTAAATTCAACGTTGTAATCAAGCACGCGAGGCTCGTCGGCGTTGATGTGCCAGTCTGTGGCTGCCGCGACTTTGTCCATGAGTGGCGCTGATGCAATGGCGTGGTCCAAGCTACCCATACGACCTTGGAAGTTGTATGAATAACCTAAAGTATCACCGTCTAATGTTGGGATCACATTAGCAAAACCTGCGTTAGCGAATGCTGTAATTGGGTCTTCCATAGCGTAGGCATTCATGTCACCCACGATGATGATGTCGTCGTCATTAACGCCAGTTGGTTTGCTAGATAACCAGCTTACAAACTCAGTGGCGCCGGCAACACGGGTAGCGTTGTAACACGCTTGGCCGTCATTTTGGTCGGCATCCATTCCCTGTGCACTGCCACAGCCGCCTTTCGATTTAAGGTGGGCTACTGCAACGGTCAGGATTTCCTTAGTGTCTTTGTGTTGGAAACTTTGTGCGATACCTGCGCGGTTGCCGTAAGAGAGAGCACCTTGGTCGTTAATGCTGGCAGTGCCTTTTTCTACAACGCGGTCACTGCGGTAAATAAGCGCAGTAGTGATTTGATCGGTGCCTACTTGTGCGGTGCCAAAATCAACGAATGCATATTCACCTTCGGTACTTGCATCATTAAGAGCGGTTACCAATGAAGCAACAGCACTGAACTCCCCAAAACCGTCGTTTTCGATTTCCATTAAACCAATGATGTCAGCATCCAGCGCGGTGATTGCACTGACGATTTTTTGCTCTTGGCGAATGAATTCTTCTAGGCTATCTGCACCACGAGAGGTCGGGAAGCCGCCTTGTTGGCCATCACCGTTGAAGTAGTTCAATACGTTGAAGCTAGCTACCTTGATATCACCTTGTTCGACTAGCTCAGGAGCATCAGTACGAGGGTTATCAGCAATAAATTGCGGTGTTTGCGTTGGGTGCAAACGATATTGATTGAAGCTGTAACCCAGTACACCCGTTAATCCTGACACACTGTCGCCTAGGCGCAGCGTGTTGTAAGCATCAAGACCACCTGCTGGGTATGGCACTACTTCTGGGTTTTGTCGTGTTGAACCATCATCAATAAGTAGCTGTTTAAGCTGGTTTTCTTGTTCAAGCGCATTGGCGGCGTCACCTGGTGAAGCAACTTGTGTACCTTGGTAAAGACGCTCGGTTGCCACACCCACTTCGCCGTAGCGTGCCATGTTGTAGCTATCGACAACATACAAAGGCTGAGTCACGTGCACAAGCATACCTTCGTAGGCTTCTAAATCATCGTTGCTCGCCAGTGGCAGAGTTAGCTCCGTGCTAGTAACGCTGTCTGTGCCACAGTGAACCAGTGCAGAAACGTTTTTCAGTTGCGTTGCGTCGTAGTATTCATCCACAGTGGCTGTTAAACGCACAACGTCGCCCACGTTCACATCAAAGCTGGTGTTATATACAAAAACACCTTCAGATGTCATAGGGTCAGCATCAGCCACTAAAGATGATAAGAAAAAGCCTTTTAGCTGGTCAGCATTTTGGAAATCTGCACTGACCACTGCCTCAACAACGACTTGTTGGTCTTTTAATGGGCTTTGTGCGCCAGCACCTTGAATGGTGTTGATTGCAGTCGCATCTGCACCACAGGTCATGTCTAATTCTGGTTCAGGGTTTGGATCAACCGGGCCTGTTCCGCCTAGGTATTTACCTAAATCACTGGCATCATCTTTTGCTGCGCCGGTGAAGTATTCGCTTGGGTCATAGCTTGCGAAAATATCGGTGCGTGGTGCACTGGTACTGATACGGCGAAGTGTTTTATCTTGTGTCGCAATGTCACCTGAGCCCCAGCGTGAGCCAGGATCAAAGCCAACTTGGCCGATGCTGTCGATGATAGTGCCTTGTTTGCTTAAAACAATCGCGTCATCGCCGTTATACCAGCTGCTGCTATTGGTTTGGTTAGCTGCACTCAAGGTGTCTGCATAAGCCAGTTTTTGCGCAACAACATGTGTTGATTTCGGTGCAATGACACCTTCAAGATTAAATTGTGTACCAACAGTTGTTTTACCATTGAAGTAAAAAGCAACGTTATAGTCGCTCAGTTCAATCGTGCTGTCTGTCGGATTATAAAATTCGAGCGCTTTGTTATTGCTGCCGCCTTCCATGTATTCGGAAATAATAATATCAGCATATGTTGGCATTGCGGCCAACGCTGACGCCATAGCGAGTGCTATAGGAGTGAGAGTGTTTTTCATGCGTAAGAATCCCGTGTTTCTAGTTAGTCTAACCCTTTAAGGGGTACTTATTGTACGGGCGCAAGGTTACACAAAAGTTTCACTTTGTTAACTAAAAAGTTTTATATGTACCAAAAAAAATGGCGATACAGTGTGTATCGCCATTAATATCACTTTTCGTTGAGCCAGATAGCGGCCTTTTTTGCAAAGTAAGTCAAAATACCGTCTGCTCCGGCGCGTTTGAATGCCAGGAGTGATTCCATCACCGTTTCACGCTCTGCTAACCAACCATTGTTGATAGCCGCCATATGCATGGCATATTCACCACTGACCTGGTACGCGAATGTCGGTACTGCAAATTCGTCTTTCACGCGACGAACAATGTCTAGATAAGGCATGCCCGGCTTAACCATAACCATATCTGCGCCTT
Organism: Pseudoalteromonas pernae; assembly: GCF_039831865.1. NCBI lineage: Bacteria > Pseudomonadati > Pseudomonadota > Gammaproteobacteria > Alteromonadales > Pseudoalteromonadaceae > Pseudoalteromonas > Pseudoalteromonas pernae. The sequence continues at coordinate 67,501 of NZ_JBDODM010000009.1, read as the reverse complement.
CTTGCAGATCCAGTGCAACTTCACGGAGTGCTTCATCTGAGTTGGCTGGGTTCATTTGGTAGGTTTTTTTATCTGCGCCTTTAAGGTTGCCAGCAGAGCCCACTGCGTCACGGAAAGGACCGTAGTAGCTTGATGCGTATTTAGCTGAGTAAGCCATGATTTGTGTGTGAATAAATCCGCATTCTTCTAAGGCATCACGGATCGCGCCGATGCGACCATCCATCATATCGGATGGAGCAACAACATCCGCGCCTGCTTCAGCATGCGATAGCGCTTGCTTCACGAGGATTTCGGTAGTCACATCATTGATGACATAACCGTTATCATCGATGATGCCGTCTTGTCCGTGGACTGTGAATGGGTCTAGTGCCACATCGGTGATCACGCCGAGCTCAGGAACTTCAGCTTTAATTGCACGCACGGTGCGTTGCGCCAGACCTTCTGGGCTGTATGCTTCTTCTGCAAGTAGCGACTTTTTGTCAGCGGGGGTCACTGGAAAAATAGCGATGGCAGGCACACCGAGCGCAGCCAGCTCTTTGGCTTCCTCTACTAGTAAATCGATGGATAAGCGCTCAACCCCTGGCATAGATTCTACAGCTTCACGGCGATTCTTACCCTCAAGTACAAACACAGGATAAATCAGGTCGTTAACACTTAATTCGTGCTCTTGAGTTAAGCGGCGAGAGAAATCGTTTTTACGTAATCGACGCATGCGCGTGTATGGAAACAGATCCAAACCTGATTGAGGCATAGTGTTCTCCTGGAACTTAGATTATGTGCTTGTGAACGCTCAAATATTACCAGTTAATGGCACGGGATGCTTAGAGAAAATGCGAATTTGTTGATACCGCGCAATAAGGAAATGCGACCTACAGGTTAAACAGAGTGCGGAAGTTTTGGGTAGTTGTCTTGCTGACTTCTGATTCACTGACGCCATAGTGTGCACTGAGGTGTGTAACCACATAGGCAAGGTGCATAGGTTCACAGCGACGCGATTTAGGCTTAGGGCGAATAGTGCGCGGCAGTAAGTAGGGCGCGTCGGTTTCAATGAGCACGCGATCCAGACTTATCACGTTCAACGCGTCGTTTAAATCTTGAGATCGGCGTTCATCGCACACCCAACCGGTTACGCCGAGATACAAACCTAAATCTAGGTAGTTTTCGGCTTGTGCTTTGGTGCCAGTGAAACAGTGCAACACACCCTTTGGTTGGTATTCTTTGAGGATTGCCAGCATGTCTTCATGGGCATCTCGTTCGTGCAAATACACAGGGAGGTTGAGCTCGTTGGCGAGCGCTAATTGGCGGGCGAAGATTTCACGCTGTTGAGGCCTTGGTGAAAAGTCACGGTTGTAGTCTAAGCCACATTCGCCGATAGCGACGACTTCGTTTTCACTTGCTAACTGACGTAAGTTTGATTCCAGTTCGGCACTGGCATCTTTAGCATTATGCGGGTGAATGCCTGCACAACTCACGTATTGATAGCGTTTTGCGAGCGCGAGGGCTTCGATGCTGTCTTGCTCATCACAGCCAATCACCATCATCGATGTGATGCCTGCTTCGCGCGCTCGGGCGACTACGTCATCGGCATCAACATGGAATTGGCTGCTGGTTAGATTTACGCCCGCGTCGATCATCGAAAACTAGTTAGTGCGTTTAACACGAATCGTTTTGTTGGTGCCGGCCTTTTTCAACAAGAATGAGTTGAACATGGCACGACTGATCACCACTTCATCGTTCTTGCTAAGGTTGAAAGATTCAGTGCCAATTTGGCGCCATACCTGACCATTGTCTAGAGTGATAATCAGTTCACCGTATGGTGCTTCACTGATTTTGGTTACACCGGCAATAAGATCTTTTGCTTCTTCTTCTGCTTTGATTTTGTGCTCTAGGCCGAACTCTTCTTTACTTTTTGCATTTTGATTTGCAACGCTCGCAGCACTTGTGCCTACGGCAGCTGCAGTGGCTGGCGCGTTGGATTTACTTGGTTTTTCGCGAGCCGCGTCGATTGGTTTACCAGCCACAACGTTGTCGTAACACAATAGGCGGCGGAAGTCGTTTTCGATAAAACTACAGGCTTTTAATGCTTGCTCGTTCATTCCTTCAAACGCCACCGCGGGTGTTGTTAGGGTAGTGCTTAACAAAGCTAGCGAGGCAGGCACGAGATATTTCTTCATTGTTTTTCTTCCTGTGATGGTTTCGCGCTATAAAATGCGGCCATGATGAGGCCAAGCTCAAATAATAACAGCATTGGTAGTGCGAGCAAGGTTTGCGAGAGTACGTCTGGTGGTGTGAGGAACATGGCAACTACGAATGCCCCGACAACAATGTAAGGGCGTTTTTGCTTCAAGCTCTCTGTGCTCGTTGCGCCACTCCAGCACAACAGCATGATGGCCACTGGAATTTCAAATGCCACGCCGAATGCAAAGAATAGCTTTAAAGCAAAGCCTAGGTAGCTGCTGATATCTGGCGTCAAGGTCATGACTTCTGGGCCAATACCGGTAAAGAAGCCAAGCACAATCGGCAACACTACAAAGTAACAAAATGCGATACCACCGTAGAACAAGAGCACACTTGAAAGTAACACCGGCACTAGCATGCGCTTTTCATGCTTGTACAAACCAGGCGCTACGAATGACCAAACTTGATGCAAAATAAACGGAATGGCTGCGAATAACGACACAAACATGGTGAGTTTAAACGGCGTGAAGAATGGCGCAGTAACATCTGTGGCAATCATCTGGCTGTTTTCAGGTAGATGGTCCAGCAGCGGCGCAGCGACAAAGGCGTAAATATCGTTGGCAAAGTAAACCAGCGCGATAAAAATCACCAAGACCGATAAAAGGGCGCGAACTAGGCGGTTGCGTAGTTCAACCAAATGGGCAATAAAGCCACTTGTTTGTGCTTCACTCATCTTTATTATTACTGCTTTGCTGCGTTGATTTCTCGTAACTGCGAGTCACGGACTGAGCGGCCTTTTCAAGCTCCTTGACTGAGTCTTGTAGCTCGCTTGGCAAGTTGTCCATGTTTTGTTGTTCAGCTTTTTTGAGGTTTTGATGCAGTTCGTGAATACGAAGTTCTTCACTGACCTCAGCGGAAATGTGGTTGGCCATGCTTTTTATGCTTTTTATCCAGCCACTCACTGTGCGTACTGCGACCGGTAGTCTTTCTGGGCCAAGAACAATTAGCCCGACAATCATAACGACTACTAATTCCCACATTCCCATCAGGGTTATACCTTGTCTTTGGTTTGCTCAGGGGATTTTTCTTCAGCTTGCTCTTTTGCTTGAGTTAGCTTCTGATCTTCTTCAGCTTTTTCTTTTTTCTCGTCGTCAGAAACAGCGTTTTTAAAGCCTTTTACTGCACTACCTAAATCGCCACCAAGGTTGCGAAGTTTCTTCGTGCCAAAAATCAATACAATGATTGCTAGGATAATAAGTAACTGCCAAATACTAATACCACCGATCATAACCTTCTCCGAAATATTGCGTTAAGTAATTGCGCAGTATAGCGCGCAAACAGTGTTTGTCATAGAGGGCCTAAGCGCCTTTGCGCCAAGCCCAAACCAATGCTGCAAAGCCAGTAATTGCAGCGCCTGCGGCGGCTATTGTATGCCCAGATAAGGCGCACAAACTGGCAATGATCAGACCACTGCAACCTGCTAATGCGAGGATCAGCGGTCGCTGGTTTACAGGCGTTGGGGCAACAGGGTGTTGTTGCCTCTTTAAGCTGTGGTAAATAAGGTCAGGCAATTCAGGCATTTTCTCTGCCCAAAAAGGTAAGTTTGCGTACATTTGTTTAGCAACAGCCCACGGGCCTACTTGATCTTTGACCCAGTCTTCTAAAAATGGTTTCGCGGTTTTCCACAAGTCTAATTGTGGATACAGTTGTCTGCCTAATCCCTCTACGTAGAGTAGGGTTTTTTGCAGTAATACCAACTGAGGTTGAACTTCCATGTTGAATCGGCGTGCGGTGTTAAACAAATTCACCAACACATGACCAAATGAAATCTCTGCCAGTGGCTTATTGAAAATAGGCTCACACACGGTGCGAATCGCGAACTCAAATTCTTCGATGCTGGTATCCGCAGGAACCCAACCAGAATCAACGTGTAACTCTGCCACTTTACGGTAGTCACGGTTGAAAAATGCGATGAAATTCTCCGCGAGATAACGCTTATCTTCTTTGTTTAGGGTGCCGACAATGCCGCAGTCGATGCCAATATATTGTGGGTTGTGAGGGTTATCGTAAGAAACAAAGATGTTGCCCGGGTGCATATCGGCGTGGAAGAAACTGTCGCGAAAGACCTGAGTAAAGAAGACTTCAACGCCTCGCTCGGCCAATAGTTTCATATTGGTGCCTTGCTTTAATAAGGCGTCGGTATCTGAAACTGGGATCCCATAGATGCGTTCCATAACCAGCACATTACTGCGGCTAAAGTCGCTGTATACGAAGGGAATGTACAGCGCAGGTGAGCCTTCAAAGTTGCGTCGTAGCTGAATAGCGTTAGCGCCTTCACGCATTAAATCGAGCTCATCGAGTAGCGTTTTTTTGTATTCTTTGACCACTTCCACGGGGCGCAAGCGGCGCCCTTCACGTAGTAACTTAGCAACCACTTTCGCACACTGTTGCATCAAGGTGAGGTCGGCATCAATTTGCTTTTTGATATTCGGGCGAATGACCTTGACCACGACATCGTGAGTTTTGCCGTTGTCGTCACACAGTTTTGCGGTGTGTACTTGAGCGATGGATGCTGACGCGAGAGGATTCACATCGAATTCACTAAAGGCATCATTGATGTCATCAAGCTCTAGTGCTTTTTCGATAATGGCTTTGGCCTGGTCGCCAGAGAAGGGTGGGACTTGGTCTTGTAGCAGCGCGAGTTCATCGGCGATATCAGCAGGAAGCAAGTCGCGTCGCGTAGATAACATCTGGCCAAATTTAATCCATACCGGCCCAAGGGTTTGCAGCGCTAAACGCAGGCGCATGCCAGCTGGCTTGTCTTTATGGCGATTACGCAGCCAAAACAAGCTACCGCGCGCTAATTTGGCGAACCAAGGGAGCTTTTTCTCTGGTAGCAGCTCATCAAGCCCATGTTGCAGTAGGGTTTTAGTAATAAAATACAGTCGCGAAGCTGACACTAGTTACCTCTGTCCTGTTGGTTGGCTGCAAGCAAGGCGTCAATGCGTTGCTCTAACATTTGCATGTCACTTTTTAGTTGTCTGTTTTGACGAGTGAATTGCTCGGCTTCCAGTGGGTGTATCGCTACTTTGAGCTCATCTTGCAACAAGGTAATGACAATGTGGTCCAACTTACCTTGGTTTTGTTGCACAAGCTGTTTGCCTTTGTTGAGTTGTTGCCATACCAACTGAGCGGGTGCGTCACCAATGTACTGTGACCAATGTTCTGGCCAATCAATATCAAGATCACTAAAGGCTTGGCTAAATGCTTGAGCGAGATGAATATCACCTTCAATGTCTAGCTTGTGTTGACGAATAAGCTGGGTGAGCAAAGAAGGGTCCTTGAGCTTCATCAAGGTGTCTGTGTCGGCGCTAATAAAGCAATCGCTGTGCTCGGGCTGTTGCTCATGAGATTGAAGCATCAACCCCTGTGTTGCATACACCACACTGATGTATTGGTGCCAGTCGCGCACATGAATCACTAAGCTTTGCGATTGCACCTTTGCTAACCGCGCTTGAGCGTGGGAGTCCAGTGCGAGCAAGCGATTGGCAATTGTCTCAATGGCCGCTAAAGCGAAATGTGCGAGCATAGCTGCTCCTTAAAATTTGAAGCCGCGGTGCAATGCGACGATACCACCTGTCATATTTTGATAACTTGTTTGTTCAAAACCGACTTCTTGCATCATATTTTCGAGGGTTACTTGGTCTGGATGCATACGAATAGATTCTGCAAGGTACTTGTATGATTCGCTGTCGTTCAATACCACTTCGCCCACTTTTGGCAGAATGTTGAAGGAATACACGTCATATAGTTTAGTCAGTACTTCATGCTCAGGCTTAGAGAATTCAAGAATCAACAAACGACCACCTGGTTTTAGCACGCGGTACATAGATGCAAGCGCTTTGCTTTGATCGGTTACATTACGGAGGCCGAAAGCGATGGTGATAACGTCAATGCTGTTGTCTGGGAATGGCAGTTCTTCGGCATTCATTTGCACGTATTCAATGTTGCTAACCAAGCCACGGTCACGCAACTTGTCACGGCCAACTTTGAGCATTGAATCGTTAATATCGCCTAAAATCACTTTGCCAGTTTCCCCGACTAACTGGCTGAACTTTGCAGTTAAATCCCCAGTTCCGCCAGCTAAATCTAGAATAGTTTGGCCGCGACGAGCGCCAGAGCTGGCGATGGTGACGCGTTTCCACAAGCGGTGAATACCAAACGAGAGCAAATCGTTCATCAAATCGTACTTTGCGGCAACTGAGTGGAATACATCAGCAACATGCGCTGCTTTTTCATTTGCAGCCACAGTTTTATAGCCAAAATGCGTTGTTTTTTGCTCTGCTTCTTTCATGGTAATTCAAGCCTAGAGGGGAAGTTTGCCATAGTGTACTTGAGGCCCTTAAACAGCTCAAGGATTAAGCCTCTAAAGGGCTCAGAAACAAGCTCATTACTCAAGATGTTAGCGAAGAGGGGCGTGCTGTTGTGGTTGGTTTAGTAGGGCACTGAGATCTTGCTCATCATGGCGATGAGTGATGTGGCAGTTGAATGCAACACTGGGCAGAGAGTTCCCGCTACGCGAGCTGACAAAACGCAGTTTAGCAATACCCGCGCGGACTTTATCGGCGATAAGCGCCGTGGTTTCTGCATCCACGTCAGCTAGCAATATGGTGAATTCATTGCTTTGGGTGCGACCGCTGCAGCCACTTTCTTGAGTGTACTTTTGAATCTTGGACGCCACTTTTTCTAGCATCAGGTTTCCAATCAAATCACCGTAATCTTGGCAGAAAGTATGGTAGTTCTCGATTTCAATGCTAATGAGGGAAATGTTTTTGCCTTTCTCAATCCACATTTGGGTTTGTTTATCGAGATAATGGCGGTGATATAAGCCTGTGAGTGGGTCAATACTTTGCTTGCGCTTGATTTGTTGTAATTGCGATTTAGTCGATTGATATTGGCTTTTGATACGTTCGACAATCAGTTTGAAACTTTGCGTTTGTCGTCTCAGGCGTAACGTATGTTCGGCCAGCTTTTGCAGGTATTGGCGCGTTTGCTCAGGGTTATCTTCGTTGAGCGCCTGCGTGCATTTATCTATTTCTGAGTGGTAGTCGTCAAGCTGCTTTTGATTGGTCAGGGAATGATTTTGTAAGCTCCCCAGCATATCGCCAACGCGTTCAACTAAGTCTGTTTGTTGCTGTTGATCATTTGATAAATAACGAATGTATAACTCTTCCATTAATACCGAATCAACAACGCGCTTGCTCGTGACCGCTGCATCAAAGCTAGTATTGAGCTCTGTGTGTGAGTCGCTCACATAGATATACAGCACCTGATAGTTCAATGGTGTAGGCGGCAACGCATGTAATTCAAGCAAATGACACACTTGGGTCATTTTTTCTTGGGCATTGGCCATGGAATCATGGAACATCATAATCGCACTTACCACCACTTCAACAATAAAAGTTCACTAAAACAGGTACATATGTAACATCACTCCCCATTAAAGAACAAAAATTAAGAATTTGGAATAGCCTGAGAGCATTATTAACCTTAATCGAATAAAGATTGTTCAATTGCGCCGAAAACGCATGAAATTGCTACTAGTCGCAATGGCTTTGATTGTCTTGTTCTGTAAGCTACAGTGAGTGTCTTGAGCATTGCAACATTGAGAATTGAAGGTATGCAACCGAGCATAAAACTAAAAAAATTAGCCATAGTCACAGCCCTCACGCTTGGTTTAAGCGCGTGTGCAACAACTTCTAGCCAACAGGGCGATGCAAACCTTGTGTTTAGCGATGTGGCAGAGCAAATCGTTAAATACCGTGACAGTATCAATCCTTATAAACAGGAAATTGATGGTTATTTGTTACCGAACCTGAGCCCTGAAAACTTAGCTGCACAGTTCGAGCAAAGACAAGCATTGTTGGCGCAACTCGATAGTATCGAAGTTGATGCGTTGAACGATGAAAACAAAATCAACCTTCAAATTATCCGTGCGCAGGTGCAAAACCAAATTGACGAGTACCGTTTTAACTCGCATTACATGCCGCTGACTTCAGAGTATGGGTTTCATTCTTCGTTGTCGTTTATGGTGTCACGTGGTGATTACACCTCCAAAGAAGGGTTTGAAACCTACCTAAATCGCTTGCGCCAAGTGCCGCGCTTTTTCGAGCAAAACATGTATTGGATGAAAAAGGGCTTAGAAACAGGGCTGACGCAACCTAAAGCGGTGTTGCAAGGTTATGAAGAATCTATCTCTGCATATATAGTCGACGATGTTACCACTTCTGAATTTTACGCACCGTTCAAACAGAACACAGCGGGCATTTCCGACGAAGAATTTGCGTTATTGCAACAGCAAGCTAAGGAAGTATTAGGCACAGCAGTGATGCCGGCCTATCAGAATTACTTTGATTTCTTTGTATCGACATACCAGCCAGGGGCACGCGATAGCATTGGTATATCAAACGTGCCTAACGGCGAAGCGTATTATGCAAATCGCGCTAAGCACTACACCACCACTGATATGACACCAAAGGAAATCCACGAGCTGGGTTTGCAAGAAGTAAAGCGTATTCGCGGTGAAATGCAGGCGATTATTGATGAACTCGGTTTTGAAGGTGATTTCGCCGATTTTGTTGAGTTTTTACGTACAGATCCACAATTTTACGCTACAACTCCAGAGGAGCTACTCAAAGAAGCATCCTATATCGCTAAGAAGATGGACGCGCAACTCCCTAAGTTATTTAAACAATTGCCACGCAAGCCATACGGTGTTGCGCCAGTGCCAGCGAGTATCGCGCCGAAATACACCACAGGCCGCTATTCTGGTGCTAGCCGAGACGATGAAGCTGGCTATTACTGGGTAAACACTTATGCATTAGATAAGCGCCCGCTGTATGTACTTGAAGCGTTAACCCTGCACGAAGCAGTGCCAGGTCACCATTTGCAGATCTCCCTTAATGCGGAGCTAGATTATTTGCCAAGTTATCGTCGCAATGCTTACCTGTCTGCGTTTGGCGAAGGGTGGGGCTTGTACAGCGAATACCTAGGTATTGAAGCGGGTTTCTATCAAGACCCCTACAGTGATTTCGGTCGCCTTACATATGAAATGTGGCGTGCCGCGCGTTTGGTGGTGGATACAGGAATGCACATGTTTGGTTGGACGCGCCAACAAGCACTGGACTTTATGAGTCAAAATACTGCCTTGTCATTACATAACGTGAAAACCGAGACAGACCGCTACATTTCATGGCCTGCGCAAGCACTGTCTTACAAAATTGGTGAATTAACCATCAAACGCCTGCGTGCAAAGGCAGAAAAAGCGCTTGGACATGATTTTGATGTACGCGAGTTCCACTATCAGGTCTTGCGTCACGGCTCTATTCCACTTAATGTACTAGAGCAGCAAATTGACCAATATATTGCTGAGGCTTTGGCTAAAGAATAGCTCATTGGTTAATCATAATAAAAGTAATAATCTGGGCGCTTAAAGCGCCCAATTTGCAGGGAAAAGGCGGGATATGCCAATTTTTTTAAAGCGCCTCTTGTTGACGATCCGCAACCACATTGACCAACTCAGTTGGCAGGCTGTGGTGATCGCAATTGCTGCGCACATGATGATCACTTGGCTGTTGCTTGCTATTGCCGGTGAACAAAACCTCCTCGATTTTGGCACCTTCTTTTACTACTACGTGGTGACCACTTCAACGGTCGGTTATGGTGACTTAAGTCCGTCAACGGAGCTGGGTCGATTATTGGTAGCTTTGGTGCAAATTCCTTTTGGTTTGGCGCTTTTCGGTATGTTACTTGGCAAAGCCGGACAAACCATCACACATATAATAAGGCGTGCTATGACAGGTGAAAAAGACGTAACGCATTTTGCCAATCACATCATTATTTTTGGCTGGCATCCAGTGCGCACCCGTAAAATGGTGCGTTATATTCTTGCTGATGAAAAACGAGTTCGCAGAGACATCGTACTGGCGGTGATTGAGGACATTGAACATCCTTTTTTCTCCGAGCCCAATGTTAGCTTTGTTAAACTCAGCAGCTACACCGATGAAGAGCAATTGAATCGTGTTGGCATTACCACGGCCGACAGGATCATTGTGGAAGGGGCTGACGACAACCAAAGTTTCACCACTGCACTGAAAATCAGTAAGCTGGTGAAGGAGTCTGCCCATATTTGTGCTTACTTCGATGATGAGAGCAAAGCGCAAATGTTGTCTGAGCATTGTGCTAATGTTGAGTGCAGCTCAAACCGCACTGCGGAAGTGTTAGTGCGCTCGATGGAAGACCCTGGTGCAAGCCGAGTACAGCAAGAAATTATGTCGAGCTTACATGGCGACACTCATTTCTCGATGACGATTCCAAAAGAAGTGGCGCAGTTCACTTTTGCGGATATCTTCGAGGTGTTTAAGCGCCAGTATGACGCCACTATCTTGGGTATCGCGCACAACCGCAGTGCGCTAGATATGGATTTGAATCCACCGTTGGATTACACCATTCAAGGTGGCGATATTATTCATTATATTGCACCTGAGCGAGTCTTGGCTTCTGAGGTCAAGTGGCCAAAGTAAGGCTTTAGCTACTCCCGCATTAGCCAATCCAAACCTTGGATGGCTGATGTCGGGAATGCCGTCGCATGGCGAGCATCATCAATGATCTTCATCTTTAGTGCACTGTGGCTTTTCGGCAAAGTACGCAGTAAAGTTTCAAGTTTTCGCGCTTCTTCTACCATGTTTTCGCCTTCACCATACTCAGGAGTTTCCAAACTTCCAACAGAGATATAAATCTTGGGTGGATTTTGACTTGGCTTGAAAGGCAAGGTGAGTACGGAATTATTGTTGAACCAAACTGAGGGGCTGCTGATTACATAACCTGTGAACATATCGGGCTGGTGCAGCGCCATGTAGGCACCGAATAACCCTGCCAATGAATGCCCCATGTAGAATCTTTGTGATTGATCAACACGGTAATGGTTAGCCACATAAGTAAAGATTTTTTCACGTATAAAGCGTGCGTGAGCGCCAGCCTCTCCTGTTTCTAACTTCCAACTGGGATCTTTGGTTGGTGTGTAATCTCTGACTCGACTCGCTACACCTTTGGCTTCATTGCTATAGCCTATGGCGACAATGACTGCCTCAGGCAATGCGCCTGAGTTCATGGGAAAACGCGTGGCCCCTGATACCGTTTGGAAACTGTAGTGCCCATCTGCTAAATAGATAACAGGGTAAAGGGAGCGACCATTGTTATGATATGAACGCGGAAGTTTAATCAATATGGGATATGTGCGCCCGCTGGGTGTGTCTTCCAACTCAATAACAGCACTACGAGGAATGGTGTAAGCCGTTTGTTGGGCTTGGCTTAATCCGCTAACAAGCACCAATAGGAACCACACAAATCGCATAAATGCTCACTAAAATCATATGATTACGCCATACTAACAATAGTGTGTGGCGTTTTTCTATAAAAATCACGCTGACTAACCAACCATTTCTCTATTTGCCACGTCTTGTAATAAAGACCCAGTGTGATTTATGACGCAAACCACAACAGCATTATTGGTAATCGAAGCTCAGCGAGGTGACAAGCAAGCGTTTGACGCTCTTTGCGAGCGGTACTACTTAGCGAGTTTTCGTTTCGCCTTTAAATTGAGCGGGTGTGAGCAAAACGCCGCAGATATTACGCAAGATGTATGGAGCAAGGTGGCGAAAGATATCCGCGTGTTGCTCGAGCCCAGCGCATTTAAGGCATGGTTATTTAGAGCTGTGTATCGGCGTTTTATTGATTTAACTCGGCAGCACAAAAAGGAGCTGCTTGTTGATACTGTGCCAGAGCAAGAGGTAGAACAATTCAAGCGTGTTGAAGCGGGATTAGACTTACGCTCATTAATATCACGTTTGCCCGAAGTGGAGCGCCACACTGTGTACTTGTTTTATTTAGAAGAGCTAACGATTGGCGACATTGCCGCTGTTCTGGAGACCCCAGTAGGCACGATTAAATCGCGATTACACTCGGCACGCAAAAAGCTTAGTGACGCGGCACAAAATTAGAGGTGTGATATATGAATATTGATGAGCAAATTAAAGCAACCTTGCAACAAGAGCAGCAGCAAATAGACACGATTTTGAGCCATGATGAGGGTCTATTTAAACGCTTGGGCAATACTTATCAAGGTGCTATGCAGCGTTGGATGTGGTTTAGCACCCTATTAGCCGTGCTGTTATCCATTGTTTTTATTTATGCGGGCTATCGTTTCTTTGTGGCGGATACCGTGAGCGACCAAATTTTCTGGGCAGTGTGGTTTGTGGTAGGTTTGATGATGCAAATCGCTGTGAAACTGTGGATGTTTATGGAGATGAATCGCACTTCCATCATTCGTGAGTTAAAACGTACAGAAAGTTTAATTATTGCCAGTGCCAAAAAAGCCACCGATTAAGGTGGCTTTTCCTGACTTAATTCAGTGCCTTAAAGCGAATAGCTGCACCGCCGCTTGGTGCTAGCTGCAGCGAGAGGCTGTCTTTGCTACCAACGATTTGTTTGGTGATGGCCATACTGTACGGGTTGTTGACCCATTCCGCGTCTTCACCATCGGCGTAAATTTGTGCTTCAAATCGTTTACCTGGCTCTAGAAAATCAAGCTTGATAGTAACTTCACGAGCTTCACCGTCGGTGATGGCTCCCACATACCAATCGTTACCAGAGTAATGGTCGCGCTTACGCTCTTTACGAGCAAATACTACGTATTCACCCATTTCACCAGCGATAGCTTTGCTCGTTTCCCAATCAGTCGGAACATCTTGGATAAACTGAAAGGCGTCTGGCTTGGCCAAATAGTTACGTGGTAAATCTGCCGCCATTTGGATTGGGCTGTACAGCACCACATAGAGGGCTAGCTGTTTTGCCAGCGTTGTTTGTGGGCGGTTAGTGTCTGCACCTAAGCCATTAAAGCCCATGTCGAAAATGCCCGGTGTAAAGTCCATTGGTCCAGCCAGCATGCGGGTGTATGCAAGCATAGTTGTGTGCTCTGGTGGGTTAGGTGGTGTGCCCCAAGCGTTGAATTCTTGACCACGGGCGCCTTCGCGCGCTAACCAATTCGGGTATGTGCGACGCAGCCCTGTGTCTTTAATTGGCTCATGGGTATTAATCGAAAGCTTATACTTTGCTGCCAACTCGATATTATAAAGGTACTCATTTGCCATAAATTGGCCGTCGTGCCACTCATAGCGAGCTATGCCTTTATCATCGATGCGTTTGATATTACCGCCATCGGCTACATAACCTGTTTTGATTTGGCTCACCCCATTTTTGGCATACAGTTTAAACGCATCTTCCATTTGGTTGCGGTAATTGCTGACATTGCCAGAGGTTTCGTGGTGACCGATTAATTTTGCACCGACTTTCTCACCATGTTCGGCAATGGCTTCGATATCGAAATCGTCGTAGCTTTTGGTAAAGCTAAATACGTCACCATTGAAGAACCAGTCGCCATCCCAGCCTTCGTTCCAACCCTCTACTAACACGCCGTCAAAGCCGTATTTCGCAGCAAAATCTAGGTATTTAATGGTATTTTCTGTGGTTGCACCGTGTTTTTCACCGCTGCCCCAGGTATTTTCATTAATGTGCATACCCCACCAAATACCCACGTATTTACCTGGTTTTACCCAAGAAACATCACCCAGTTTATTTGGCTCATTCAGGTTTAGTATCAGGTGTGAGTTAAGTAAGCCTGTCGCTTGTTCAGCAATTTGAATGGTACGCCAAGGAGTGGTGAAGCCGTTCTCGGTCTTTACCGCAATACCGTCGGACCAAGGTGTTAAATCTGCCTTAAAAATGCCTGGACGACGTTGGTTGAGGGTCATACCCGCATAATCAACTAATGCAGCTTCGTGAATACTGACATGCACTCCGCTGTCCATTTTCAATGTAAAAGGAGTGTGCACATGAGCGGCATCGTTGGCATTTGTGCGTTTATACACATATTCGTAACGGTTCCAGCCTCGTGCTGGGATCCATAAGGCTTCGTTGTTTTGACCGGCGAGCGCAAATTCAGTTAGCTCGTCGGTGATTTGATAATCAGGGCGGTCTTTGCCTTCGAGTTCATAGCGAAAACCTAAGCCGTCATTAAATGCGCGAACACGCACTGTGTAACTGCGGCTTGCATCCTGCTCGTCAGTAAAGGTAACCGCTAGTTCGTTGTGGTGATCGCGAATTTCGCGTTGTTCACCCCAAGGCTGTTGCCAAGTGCTATCTACACTGTTGGTTTGTGCATTGCTAATTACTAGGCCGTCGCGCAGAGGCGCTGCGTCTTTGAAGTAGAAGCCAAGTTTGGAAGAATTAATAACAGGTTTGCCTGCGAAGCTTACTTGGTAGCTTGGCGCACCGTCATCGCTGAGTGAAACTTGAATTTGGCCATCAGGCGAGCTGACGCTCACTGTTTTTGCTAGAGCCAGTGGCGAGGCCAATAGCAGAGGAATGAATACTCGCATAGATTTTTCCTAAAAATGCGCGCTTATGCTCAGTAGTGTGTTGCAACATAAACATCGGCGTTAGCCCAAAGGTGAACCTTAGAGTAAGGTGAACACCCTTCATTTTCATAGGATTTGCATACGTATTCAAAGAGGTGGAGCGGATACGAGCAATAAAAAAGCGAGCCTAAGCTCGCCCTTTTATGATGTGCTGATTATTGTCCAGCAGCTTCGAATGCGCGTGCCATAAATGGTGGCTCGCACAGTGCGCCTTGGTGAATACCCGGCGTGTAGTATTCTGTTTGCATCGCTACTGGGTCACATGCACGGAAGCCATCAAAGCCCATGCCTTTGCGTGCTAGCGTCACAGACCATAAACCTGAAGGGTAGATTGGCTGTGGGAAAGGTAATGTTTGCAATGCACCGAAGCCAACTTGTTTCATTGCACCGCGCATTTCTACTAACAATGGCATGTGCATAAGTGGGCTTTCGCTTTGTTGCACAAGTACGCCACCCGGACGAAGTGCTTTCAAGCAGCTCTCGTAGAATGCATGGTTAAATAAACCTTCACCTGGGCCAACTGGGTCGGTACCGTCTACGATCACTACGTCGATAGACTCAGGCGCTGCTTCACGCATGTACTTGATGCCATCATCAAATAATAGCGTTGCACGCGGGTCTTCATTTGAGCTGCATAACTCAGGGAAATATTTTAGCGACATTTCAGTAACGACTTGGTCGATGTCGATCTGTGTTACTGTTTCTACAGAGTCGTGCTTCAACACTTCGCGTAACGTACCACAGTCACCACCACCAATGATCACCACGTTTTTAGGGTTCGGGTGACTAAACAGGGCCGGGTGGGCGATCATTTCATGGTAAAAGAAGTTTTCGCGGGTACTTACCATGGTACAACCATCAATAATCATCAGGTTGCCAAAGTCAGTCGTTTCATACATGGCTACATGCTGAAATGGAGACTGTTTTTCTTCAAGTAATTTGTTGATACGCAGAGAAAACGCGCTGCCATCACGGTCACTGATTTCTGTAAACCAGTGGTTTTTATCTAAACTTGTCATGTGCTAAATAATCGCCAGTTGTTGAGATGGGCAATTCTGCCAGTGAGCCACCCAATGCTCAATTAAATTTTAGTGCTAATTATACCATTTTCTATTCGCTAGTCGTAATAAGAGGTATTAAAATAGCGGCAAAATATCAGGTTAATTTTTGAGAGTTCAATATGCAAAGGGGTCCCCTAACGGTGCCAACAGAAGGTTACCAAGCTGCTCAGGCTGTATACAACGTCAGTCACTGGAGCGACGGTTACTTCGATATTAACGAGCGCGGCGAGCTAGTTGCTTTTCCAGACGGTGATAATAGCAAAGAAGGTTTGGCGTTGAATGCGTTAGTAGAGCGCTTTAAAGAGCAGGGACTGACCTTACCTGTGTTAGTGCGTTTCACAGATATTTTGCAACACAGGGCATCGCGTTTAATTGCGGCGTTTACTCAAGCCAAACAAAGCAAAGGGTACCGCGGTGAATACACTTGCGTATATCCTATCAAGGTTAACCAACAACGTTCTGTGGTGAATAAGCTGTTGGCGCATTGTAGCGGCCAAGTGGGCTTAGAAGCCGGCTCAAAGCCAGAGCTAATGGCGATTCTAGGTCTTGCAGATAAAGACATTACCATCGTCTGTAATGGCTATAAAGACAGCGAGTTTATGCGCCTTGCCTTGATAGGTCAGGCGACAGGGCACAAGGTCAATATTGTTATTGAAAAGCTCTCAGAATTAGATGCGTTGTTGCGAGAAATGGAAGCAATGGACCTCGAAGCGCCGATTGGTATTCGTATTCGTTTGAATTCTGTCGGTAAAGGCAAATGGCAAAATACCGGTGGTGAGCGCGGCAAGTTTGGCTTAACCGCATCGCAAGTATTGCAAGCCGTTGAAAAGTTAAAAGCGCACAACAAGCTGCATTTAATGGAGCTGGTGCACTTTCATATCGGTTCGCAAATCGCCAATATTCGCGACATCCAACGTGCATTGACCGAGTGCGCAAGACACTACGCGCAGCTCTACAAAATGGGCGTACCACTGAAAACAGTCGACGTAGGCGGCGGTTTGGGCGTGGATTACGAAGGTTCAGGCTCGCGCAGCAGTTGTTCAATGAACTACACCGTTGAAGAGTACGCGAAGAATGTTGTTGCTGCATTTGCGGAAGTAAGTGATGCGAACGAGATCCCACATCCTGCGATTATTACGGAGTCGGGTCGAGCATTGACGGCGCACCACGCGGTACTGATCACTGACGTAGTGGATGTAGAACGTGCACCAAATAATGAAGTCAGCATTGAGCAATACGCAGACTTACCGAAGGTCGTGCTGGAAATGCATCAGACTTGTCAATCGGTTAGCCCACGTATGGCGATTGAAAGCTACCATGATGCCATGCACCTATTCAGTGAAGCTCACAGCCACTACGTGCACGGCATGTTAGGCATTGAGCAATGGGCGCTGGTGGAGCAGTTGTACTTTGCTACTTTGCATAAAGTACGTGCTTGCTTGAATGAGTCAGCACGGGCTCATCGCGAGGTCATTGATGAACTTAATGAGAAACTTGCGGACAAACTGTTTGTAAACTTCTCCCTGTTCCAATCTTTGCCTGATGTATGGGGTATTGGCCAGCTATTCCCAGTGATGCCGATTGAGCACCTTGATAGACCATTAGATCAACGCGTTATTATCCAAGATATTACTTGTGACTCTGACGGTCAGATCCGTGACTACGTTGACGGTGCCGGTGTGGAGGCGAGTTTGCCAATTCCACGTTATGAGTTCGGCCAGCAATACCATATTGCTATGTTTATGGTCGGTGCCTATCAAGAAATTTTGGGTGATTTGCATAACTTGTTTGGTGATACAGATTCTGTTCACGTGGAAATGCGTGATGGTGAGTACGTACTAACAAATAAGATTAAAGGTGATAGCGTTCAGGATGTATTGAAGTTCGTTCACTACGATAGTGCTGCGTTAGAAGCGTGCTACAACAAGCGTATTTCGCAAATGAGCATTAGTGATGAGCAAAAGCAATCATACCTCGAAGTGCTTACTCATGGCTTAGAAGGTTACACTTACTTCGAAGATTAACCTCAAATGTGGGCTTTAATGCCCACACATTGGTTTACTGTTGTCTAGATTGAACAAATTTAAATCCTTAAAGGTCAACAGACTCTAAAAAAAGCGCTATCATTGGCGCTTGTTTTTTATACCCAAATAGGAAAATGGCTTTGCATTGTGTGGTCGCTGTAATTAGGCAAATTATTAGTATTAGCTTGTACACCCTTAATACCTTGTTTTGGTTTCTCCCGATTGTATTGTGTGGCGTGTTGAAACTGTTGCCGATTAAGCCTTGGCAAAAGTTGATGAGTGCGACTGCAAAAGCGATGGCTAGTTTATGGGTGGCTTGTAACTCTCTGAATCAAAAGATGGTTACGCCTTACAAACTGTCCGTGACAGGTTTAGAGCAACTGCGTAAACGAGATTGGTATTTAGTGATCGCTAACCACCAAAGTTGGGTTGATATTTTAGTGATGCAGCGCATTTTCCGTGGCCGCATTCCATTTCTAAACTTCTTTTTGAAAAAAGAGCTGCTTTACGTGCCGTTTCTTGGTCTTGCATGGTGGGCACTGGATTTCCCATTCATGAAGCGCACCAGTAAATCACAGCTGAAGAAGAATCCTAAATTACGCGGAAAAGATATTGAAACAACGCGCAAAGCCTGTGAAAAATTCAAAGAAATGCCGGTATCTATCGTGAACTTCGTTGAAGGTACTCGTTACACCGAAGAAAAACACGCGCGTCAGAACAGCCCGTTTGAGCATCTATTGAAACCTAAAGCGGGTGGTATCGCCTTTGTGTTGCAAGCCATGGGTGAGCAAATCAGTAAAATTGTGAACGTCACCATTTATTATCCGAATGGCGTGCCGACCTTCATGGATTTGGCGGCGGGCAGGGTCAAAGAAGTTGCAGTACATGTCGATGTGATGCCGCTAGATCAGCAGCTAATCGGTGACTATAGCAACGACAATGCATTTCGCGTAGAGTTTCAGCAAAGCTTGAATACTCTGTGGCAAGAAAAAGAAGCCACCTACAAGCAAATGGCAGAGCATAACCGGAGTTAAGTATGCTAAAACGATTGTTACCCAATTGGTTAGTAGGCATGTTGGCAACAAGTGTGTTGTTGGCAAATACCCTAGTGTGGGGAATAGTCGTGTTCTTACTTGGGCTGGTGAAGTTGGTTTTACCCATAAGGGCAACCACAGTGGTATTGCATTGGGCTTATAACGGCTGGCGTCATGGCAATCGTTTAGCGCTGGTTCTAGGGTGCGAGCGAATCAAGGTTGATTTCAACGGCCAAGTGGACAGCAATGCTTGGTATTTATTGATTTCTAATCACTTAAGCTGGTTGGATATCGTTGTGTTGAGTGCCATCAATGACTTGCCCGCGCCAAAGTTCTTTTTAAAGGATGAGCTTAAGTATGTGCCACTCATCGGCAGTGGCGCATGGGCCATGGGCATGCCATTTATGAAGCGTGCTAGCAAAGAGCAAATCGCTAAAAACCCTAAATTGAAAGGCTTGGATGTTGAGCGTACTAAGCGCAGTTGCCACAACTTCAAACAATATCCATCGTGTATTGTAAACTTTGTTGAGGGCTCGCGTTTTACCGAACATAAACACCAACGTCAGCAAAGCCCATTTAATTATCTATTAAGACCAAAAGCGGGTGGAATTGCGTTTGCTTTACAGGTGCTTGGTGAGCAGTTTGATGGCTTACTTGATGCTACACTGTGTTACCAATCGAAGAGCTCGCACATATGTCGAGACTTTATGTTGGGGCAGTTAACGCAAATTGACTTGTTAGTCGATGTACGTGAAATTGCGCCGCAAATGTTGGGCGATTACCAACAAGACAAAGCGTTTAGGGTTGAATTTCAACAGCAATTAAATGAAATTTGGCATTCCAAAGATGGGATCATCGCAAAACAGTACAAGCCCGTTGCTACAGCGGATTGCACTGAAGTCGCAAATAATACAGGAAAGGTATGACGCAAGGCCATTTACAAAGCTTAATTAGTCCACTATTTGCAGATAGTGAAAGAGCAGAGTTTTTAACGGCACTGACTGCTACAGGCATTGGTGTGCTCGGCATTATCCTCATTTATTTTTTCCTAACCAGCTTGATGTTACCTGGCTTACAAAGTTTGGTAATGCGCGTTGCGCCTTCTACCACAGCCGCATTAAAGCCGCTGTTAGTAAAATTAAACCGCCGTTTGGCCGGGTTTATCTGTAGTGTTGCCTTCTTAGCCACGTTCCATAATGTATTTCCTGCCTCAGAAGTTAGCGTTGATATCATCCAATCCTGTGTAAAAATCATCTTGATTATTTACGGTGGCTTTATCGTTAGTAGTGTTGTGACTATTGGCGGTGCCATTTATAACCAGTTCGCATTTTCTCGCGAAGTGCCTATCCAAGGTTTGATTCAGCTTGTTAAGCTCATCACCTTTATCATCTGCGGCATTCTTATCGTGGCGCTATTGTTAGAACGCTCGCCGACTTACATCATTTCTGGTTTTGGGGCGATTGCCGCAGTGACCATGTTGGTGTTTAAAGACACTATTTTGGGTTTTGTTGCCAGTATTCAAATCGCTGCAAACCGCCTAGTCACTTATGGTGATTGGATTCAAGTAGACAGTTATGGAGCGGATGGGGAAGTGATTGATCTCGGCTTGAACACCGTAAAGGTAAGAAACTGGGATAACACCATCACGACACTGCCAACCTACACATTGGTATCAGGCTCGTTTAAAAACTGGCGCGGTATGCAAGAGTCCGGTGGTCGTCGTATAAAGCGCTCCCTAAATATTGATATGAATAGTATTCGTATTGCCGATGACGATTTGCAGCAGCAATTGGAACAAACTTTGGGGTTGTCTGAGTTGATAAATACGGCCTCGTTACCAGAGCAAGTTACCAACCTAGGTTTGTTCCGCCGCTATGCCGAAGGCTACTTGAAACAAAACGAGCGTATTAATCGCGATCTCACCTTAATGGTGCGCGAACTGCAGCCACTTAACCATGGTTTACCTATTGAGTTTTATTGTTTTAGTGCGGATAAGCGCTGGATTTCCTATGAGCACTTGCAGGCCGAAATCATGGACCATCTACTCGCCGTGCTGCCAATATTTGAACTCAGGCCGTACCAAAGCGTCACTGGCCAATTTAATAGCGGTGCACTGTAGCACCGCTGTTTTGGTTTAGTTAAATTGCGTAAGCAATAGGCCCAGAGCTACAAACACGGCAATCAGCATCAAGATAGGCGGCTTAAATTTGCGTAATACCCACAAGCCGACAGCTGCAAAAACTACGTACCACCACTGAGTGAGTCCTGCAGGAATAATAGGGTTATACAGCGCGGCTAAAATAAAGCCGACCACAGTGGCGTTGATGGCCGTACTGATCCCTGCAATTGCGGGGTTTGCCATCAGTGCATGCCAATGCTTGTGAAACGCCAATACCAATAAGAATCCAGGCGTAAAAATCCCCAATGTAGCCAATAACGCACCGACTAAAGGAGCTGAAGGCACTAATGTTGCGCCTAAGTAGGTGGCAAAGGTAAACATAGGTCCAGGAATGGCTTGTGCCGCGGCATAGCCTGATAAGAAAGAGTCTGCGTCGATATCGGTCAAAATGGTATCCAGTAAAGGCAAGACCACATGACCGCCTCCGAATACCAATGAGCCCGCCTGATAAAATTGAGCACTGAGTAGCCACAAACCTGAGCTTGCCAAAAAGGTCAGCGCAAAGAGGATAACGAAGATGCTCAGAGGCAGCGCACTGATTTTAGTGACAGTAGTGGGTGTGACTTTATCCTCAAATGGTTTTAAGAATATATACCCAATCAGTGCTGCAAAAACTAATATTGTAAGTTGTGTATACAAGCTAGGCAGTAAAATGAGCGCCAGAGCGCTGAGCAATGCCAGTACTCGTAATGTCCAGTTGCTACAAAAGCTCTTGGCCATAGACATCAGGGCATCGCACACTATCACTACGGCAAATAGTTTCAGCCCAACAATAACACCCGATGTGGCCCATTGTATTTGGCTGGCACCCACGGCAAGTAGTGCCATAATGAGCATAGAGGGGAGTGTAAAGCCCACGAAAGCGGCGACTCCTCCCCAAAAACCTGCGCGCTCAAGACCTATGGCGAAGCCGACTTGGGAGCTGCCAGGACCTGGAAGCAACTGACTGAGTGAGATTAAATGCCCGTACTGTTGCTGGCTAAGCCATTTTTTATTGTCGACGAAATGACGTTGGAAATAGCCAAGGTGTGCAGCAGGCCCACCGAAACTGGTACAGCCGAGCAAGAAGAACTGATAAAATAGTGATAACAACTTCATTGTTAAATTATACTGATACTGTGTGTAACATATGTGACACTACAGTAAGGTATATACGAGTTGCAATATGATCGGGGCAGTTACTTAATGTGTATTAGGATCTTTGCTGGGCTTTTTCTATTAGTGCAGTGTGCGTTTGCCGTTGCTGAGGTGACCAAGGTGACGGTTGTGATCGATCACGCCCCGCCTTATAGTTATACCGAAAATGTCGAGCAACCAAGCGGCTTAATTCTCGATATATTACGGCCAATTACGCAAGAGCTGGGCGTTGAAATTAAAACCGTCTCTTGCCCGTTTTCGCGCTGTATCCATATGCTTGAACAGGGCGAGGCGGATGTAATGGGGGGGTTAATCCGCACCCCAACACGAGAACAGCAACTGACCTTTTTAACTCCTGCCTATATGGCACTGCATTCGTCTTTTCGTTTCTACTCTCTACGCGCTGCGGAATTGACCGTGCGTGATTATGAGGATTTATATGGTAAGCGCATCGCTGTAATGCGTGGCGCAGCTCATTTTTCACGATTTGATAAAGACGCGAAATTGATGAAGGTGCCGGTTACATCCGAGCAAGTAGCAGTCGAGATGTTGCTTAAACATCGCGTCGATTTATTTATTGGTGTTGAAGACACAGCCGATCATGCAATGAGCGTGTTGCAACAACCTACAGAGCAATTGGCTAAACAGCCCTACCATTTTGAAGATTCAATCTTCGGACACATAGCCTTTAGTGATGGTTTTGCAAAGACTGAATTAGCGAAGAAAATTACAGCCAGATATCGTGAGATGGCCAATGAAGGCGAACTCACAGAGCTGGTTGCTCCTTACGCACTGCCACCTGTACCCACTTATTCGTTATAACTACAAGTTAAAAATAACACAGCGCAAGATGAACAATCTTAACCCCAAGTTCATGAAGCGCTGGTAATATCAGCCCCAAAGGAAATAAATAGGACTATAAATCATGGCCAAACTAGCAAAATCTTTTACTCCTGTTATTGCAGCGGCATCGGTAGCGCTATTGCTAACTGGGTGTCAGGCAACCAACACGCAAAAAGGAGCAGGGATTGGCGCAGGGATTGGAGCCGTTTTAGGTAAAGCCACTGGCGATCACGATGACAAACGTATTTTCATCGGTGCAGCGATTGGTGCACTAGCAGGTGCAGCCGTTGGTGATTACATGGATAAGCAAGAGCAAGCATTTAGAGATGAGCTTGCAGGTTCAGGTGTTGAAGTGGTACGTGAAGGTGACAATATCCGCCTAGTTATGCCTTCAAACATCACGTTTGCAACGGATCAATCGTATATCTCAAGCGGTTTCCACAATACTCTTGATGCGATTGCTAGCGTTATGAACAAATATGAAAAAACATACCTAAGTGTTGAAGGTCACACTGACAGCACAGGTAAAGATTCATACAACCAAAACTTGTCTGAGCAGCGTGCTCTGAGTGTGAAAAACTACTTAGTAAACAGCAACATTCTTGCTGCACGTATCAGCACTCGTGGTTACGGTGAAAGCCGCCCAATCGCAGACAATGGCACAGCCAATGGCCGTGCATTAAACCGTCGCGTAGAGATTCAAATCGTACCTAACGTACAAAACTAAGTGCTTTGTGTGGGTTGATTAAACTGCAACTCACATAAACGCTGATAAAGCGGTGATTGCTGCAACAAGGTTGCGTGATTGCCGCTTGCTACTACCTTTCCTTGGTCCATCACCACAATTCTATCCGCATGCATGACCGTACTGAGACGATGCGCAATAATCAGTGTTGTGCGGGTTTTCATTAATTCAGTCAATGCGGCTTGTACATGATGCTCACTCTCGGCATCCAGCGCGCTGGTGGCTTCATCAAGTAATAATATTTCAGGGTCTTTTAGGATAGCGCGGGCAATAGCCACTCGTTGTTTTTGACCACCCGATAAGCGTACGCCACGTTCTCCCAAGAAACTCTGGTATTTGTCGGGCAGCTGCTGCACAAACTCATCGGCGTGAGCTTGTTTTGCTGCTGAAATCACCTCTTGCTCGTCTGCATTTTGTTTGCCGTAAGCAATGTTATGGTAAACATCCGCGCTGAATAACACCGGTTGTTGTGCGACGATGGCCATTTTATCACGCAGGTCGAAAAGGCTGAGTTCCTTGATATTGACGCCTTGAAGCTCAATTGCCCCCTCACTGACATCATAAAAACGCTGCAATAACTCGAATAAGGTACTTTTACCCGCACCGGATGGTCCGACGATAGCCACTGTCTCGCCTGCAGCAATGGTCAAATTAAAATGACTCAGTGCTGCCTGATTAGGGCGTGATGGGTAATGAAACGACACATCGTGGAATTGAATTAAGGTGTGTTCGGCTAGCGTTTGCAACTCTTGAGGCTGCTCTGGGTCGATAATATGGCTGTTTACTTCGAGCAACTCAACTAACCGCTTCGCTGCTCCCGCCGCGCGTTGCAACTCGCCATAGATTTCCGCGACTGTACCAACAGACATAGCGACCACAATAGCGTAGAAAACGAAGGCGGCTAATTCCCCCCCAGACATCGCACCGCTGAGCACATCCACACCGCCGCTGTAGAGCATTAAGCTAATGCCCGAAAAAGAGATAAAAATTACGAAGGCAATGAGAAACGAGCGTTGAATAATACGCTTTTTGGCGACGGCAAATGCTTTGTCTACCTCGGTGCTAAAGGCATTGAGTTCATTACTTTGGCGGTTAAAACTGTGGACAGTTTTGATATTTTGCATCACCTCGCCAGCGTAAGTACTGATGTCGGCAATGGCGTCTTGTGAGCTACTTGCTAGCTTGCGCACGCGCCTGCCAAAAAGCTTCATAGGCAACAGTACCGCGGGAACGCAAAGGAGTACGATCAAAGTGAGTTTCACATTGGTGATAAACAACATAATGATGCCGCCGATAAGCATCAAACTGCTGCGCAGGGCCATAGATAAAGACGAACCAACAATGCTTTGCAGTAGGGTCGTGTCAGTGGTCAGGCGCGACATGATCTCGCCACTGCGATTCTCTTCAAAATAACTGGGGTGTAGCGCCACAATGCGGGCAAACACTGCTTTGCGAATATCGCTGCTAACGCGCTCACCAAGCCATGACATTAAATAAAATCGACAAAATATGCCCACGGCCATAATTGCAATCAATGCAATAAGCATAAAGACCGAACTACGCAGTTGCTCCATCGAACCTGCGATAAAACCTTGATCAATAACCTGCTTTAGGCCTTGTCCGAGCGATAAATTGATGCCCGCGGTAATGACCAGAGCAAACAATGCACCGGCGACTACCCATTTATAGGGAATTAAAAAACGAAAAATAGGACGCAAATGGCGCAGTGCACTTTTTTCTGTTTTGGGGTCCGTCATGCTGGAGCCTAGTTAGGAACTATCAAACACAGTGTAACAGAGCCAATACTCAGTGAATACAAAATCGGCTTTAACTCAAATCTTTCTCTTATCGTAAGCAGATGTAATATCTATTTTAAAATATTTAACTATTATTTAACTAATATTTAACCTTGTGCATTGAAAGGTTGTCTGTGGCGTTGTGACTAAAGGAAAGGAATGAAAATGAAGCAAAGTGAAGAATATCACACCATCAAGTATGCAGTTATTGCTGCTGCGTTGATTGTGAGCGCGTCGGCGCAGGCCGATTGGCAAAAAGAGTCTATGTATGGTGGCCAATATAACACGATGAATACGTGCTCGGGACAGTTTCCGAGCTATTGGCAAGACCCTAAATTTAGCGATATGTGGCCAGGACAGGTAATGAGTAATGTGCCGACCCAAGTTTATTCAGGGCCGGTGTTCCAGCTTTCAGATATGTATCCAAACGAGCCTGTGAATGACGCCAAGGCGCAAACGTGGAGAGACAAACGTTTTGATGCCTTGTTTGACGAAAAAACGGATGCAAAAAAGAAATACAAGCTTGCCCTTGAATATTCGCAGGCGGTAATGGATTACATTTTGGCGGGTAATACCCAACGAGCTGAAATGGAAGATTTTAATGTCTGCGAAAACAAGGTTAGGCCTTGGTTTCACATGCCATTTCAAACTTATGACCCTATGTCTGGCCGCGAATTTACGCACGGCTTAACCCGCGAAGCACCTGTTACATTTTCTGTGCAAGATGGTACCGGCACCGATCAATCAACCATGTGGGCGGTAGGTATTTACAACGCCACGGCGGCTTATACTCTTGGCCAAGTGTGGCAAAATGGCACGGCCAAAGTGCCTCAGAGCAACATTACATTTGATGAAGGTGCGGTGATAGGTAAGCCCTTATTTAACACCTCTACAGTCACGCAATTGCCGATACTAACTAATATGCCGAGTTGGAACGCCAATATCTCTGACCCAGATTTTTGTGCGTGCGTTTCAGCGAAAGGTCCTAAAGAAGAATGCACCCTGCATGAAGAAGCAAAACAATGTCCGCGTAGTTATGCGCAATGGGATGACGTTAAGCTGTTGCAATTCGACTTTGCTGTGAAAGACAGTCGCGCACCGGATACAAGTTGGGTATATGGTACTTTTGTGGCTGACGGCTTGCGCAAAGCCAAAGAGAAAAACCCATGGCGTCGCATGTCATTACTCGGTGTGATGTGGGGTAATGATACGCCAGCTCAAGGCCACTATGCGATTAACTACCCAGAGTCACCACGTGAAAATGGCTTTAAAGAGGCCGTGATTATCTGGGATACGGTGGACGAGCTAAACAAATATGCGGGCTCTGGGCTCACCCGAGCACCAGGACATTTAGGTTGTAATGAACGATTGAATGGCCCAGCGGATAACAGCAACAGTTCATGTATGTCGTGTCATGGTACGGCATCAGTTCCCGACGACGAATTCACCACGCCACCTTTGATTTCACAATTTTCTGGTGACCAAACCCATCAATGTGTATCGCCCTTGATCAGCAATACCCAGCAGGGTATGGATCGCGCCGGCGATAGCGCTGAGGTCCTCAACAATGTAGCCTTTTTGACGGTTGATCAAACTTACTTTACAAATGTGGGTGCAGGGCAACCGTTCAACATGATGGTACCCAATGAGCAAGGCCAAATAGTTAATCTTATGCAAGAAACAGATGCCCCTAAATACGCTGACAGCACAGACAAGCAATGGCGTTCTTTAGATTACTCGCTACAAATGTCGATTGCGTTGACGCAATGGATGCAATATCAAGCGAATAAGAATGTTGAACCTGAGCAGCAGGTCCATAAAAAAGAAATACGCCGAAACATTGAATAGGTAAAGACCTTACGCTCACTCATTGCGGTGAGCTTTTTATCTCACCAAGTCTCCTTGTAAGTTCAAACCTTTTGAGTATAAATAGGGTAAGCAACAAACTTATAGGGCCGCTATTTATGAAAGCAACAGGTACGTTTCATGTCACTTTGAACCCTCAAGATGCATATGCCACAGGTGTGGACAATATAAACTTAGGGCGCATGTCGATAGACAAAACTTTTAGTGGTGATTTACATGGCATCAGCCAAGGCGAAATGCTCAGTGCCATGACCTCAGTAAAAGGCTCGGCTGGTTATGTAGCGATTGAACAAGTCACGGGCACGCTGGCAGATAAAAAAGGCAGCTTCGTATTACAACACTTTGGCACTATGAACCAAGGCAAAGATGCACTGATCCTTGAAGTCGTGCCTGACTCAGGCAGTGGCGAGTTAATCGGATTGTCTGGAAAAATGCGCATCAAGATAGAAGATGGCCAGCACTTTTATGAATTTGATTTTGAGCTGGAGACCAGTGCATGAGCTCCTCTGAAACGGTGCTTGCGAGCGCGCAGTTTGATCCAAAGGTTAAGCAATACTGGTTAGTCATTTGGCTAGTGGTTTGCTGTTTTACCTTGTTCGGCGTTGTATTGATCCCCGTTATTGCTGTGATTGTGTGGGTTGTCGGTGGGCGTATGCTAGCGGCAATGTCGGCAACATTGAGTGAAAAGAAGTTAGTAGTAAAACGCGGTATCTTGGTGCGTGTGGAAAAGTCGATTCCACTGGATAAAATTACCGATGTTGCCTTGAGTCAGGGGCCGGTTATGCGCATGTTTGGTATCCACCGTCTCAGCTTTGAAACCGCAGGACAATCTGGTCCTGGTGCGCTGGTCTCCTTGCTCGGTGTTGTTGAGGCCGCGCGGTTTCGCGAAGCTATCTTGACACAAAAGGAGCGCTTGGCAGACAAACTACAGCAAACTTCAGCACCGCAACCGCCAAGTGCGGATAAAACGGATGCAGCGCTTATACAACGTGAACTCATGGAGCGCTTAGTTGATGCAGTAGAGCGCATTGACACACGCCTTGCTGTGATAGAAAAGCGCGACCTATAGTCGCGCTTTTGATTTACGATTCAGTCGCGCCCTGTCTTTTTTGTTGTGCATATGGGGATATTGGTAGTTTTCCTCTCTAGCACGTTTGTATGGCTTTTTTTTGACCTTCACCTCCTGCTGTATCCCGTACCCCACTTACTGCATACGTATTCATCACATGAATTTCACCTTTTAGTTACAATTTATTAGTTTGTTTTTGACAACAACAATACTTACAGGTGCAAAGCCTCCAACGACAACAGGGTGGAATTCCAATGGGGAAATTCAAGCTAAGTGCATTAATGCTTGCGATGTTCGCGGCAAATAGTGCCATAGCCGCAACGGACGAAGAACGCACAGCAGCAAAGGAGCTAGATCCTGAGCTTGAAGTAATCGAAGTGCGTGGTTTTCGTCGCAGTTTAATTCAATCACTAAACCAGAAACGTTTTACCGATACCGTATCAGAGCAATTATCTGCCGATGATCTCGGTGCCTTACCCGATGTATCCATGGCTGATGCATTAACGAGGCTGCCGGGGATCTCGGCGGTGCGCACGGGCGGCCAAGCGGCGGAAATTAATATTCGTGGTCTTTCAGGTGGGTTTGTATTTTCAACCCTTAATGGCCGCGAGCAAGTATCAACTAGCGGCAGTCGCAGCATTGAGTTTGACCAATACCCGTCTGAGCTAATTAGCTCTGCAGCGGTATATAAATCGCCCAAAGCATCCTTGATTGAAGGTGGCGTAGCGGGCACCGTTGAGCTGCAAACTGCCAGCCCATTGGACAATGACCAACAACACTCCTTTACCGCGAATGTGCGCGGTATGTATAACGACCGCGCTTCAGAGGTGTTTGATGCCACTGAGTATGGTGACCGCATTAGCTTTTCTTACCAAGGCAAATTCCTTGATGAAACACTAGGAGTTGCATTGGGTTATGCGCGCTTGTTCCAGCCCAGCGTCGCGACGCAATTTATTGGTCTGGCCTATAACGGAAATAAAGATGTAGATGGTCTTGCAAATGACACCAATGGCCCAGCGGATAACCCCGCTAATGAATACATCAGTGAAGGTTTTGAGCTGCAGCATTTAGGCGGTGAAGAAACGCGAAACGGCTATTTAACCTCTATTGAATGGGTGCCAACAGATAACTTTAAACTCAAAGGCGATGCCTTTTTGTCGCGTTTTGATAGTGAGTCGTTTGCCCGTGGCTTTCGTGTAAAATTTGGCGGCCCATCCGCCGTGTATGCGAATCCAGTCCTAGATGGTAACGCGGTGATTGGCGGTGCTATTAACCGCACGTCGAACAGCTTTACCCGTGTTGAAATCGTGAATGACGACAACCAAGACTTTGACGAAGTTGATAGCTATGGCATCAATGCTGATTGGCAAATCACAGAGCGCTTAAACGTTAATGCTGATGTGTCTTTATCGCGAGCGAAAAGCAATTTCCGCAATGGCTTGTTGTGGGCACTGGTGGCAGAAGATGCAACGGTTGAAAATCCCGTTTTTGATACCAATGTGTCGATTAACTACCAGTTAAACGGTTTAGATTTGCCTGATATTGGCTTCAACCAAGCGGCGGCATTTAGCGATATTGATCGCGTCATGGTCAGTAAATACGGGATTTACCCGTATGAAAATGAGGATGAAGTAAAAGCGTTTCGACTCGATTTTAAATACGAGCTTGAAAATAATTGGTTCAGCTCAATTGAATTTGGCGCCCGCTATTCAGACCGTGAATACAGCAACGACCGTTCAGTATTTGAATATGGTAATGACGGCGCGTTCTCTGCAACTCAGCCGCCGCTGCGTTTAACTGATGACATGGCAACCGTGGTGGATTGGCAAGGTGAGTTCAGTTACTTCCCTTCTTATCTCGCCATCGACCTAAACAAAGCACTTAATGCATGGTTCCCCAGTGGCATTCCGCAGCCAGTGCAAACCTGGGGTAACGCCGATGGGGTAGTGGATTTGGACGGCGATGGCCAGCCAGATGCGCAAGGCTACACCACCAATTACTCTTGGACCATGTTGCAAAGTGGTTCGGTATACGAAGAAGTGGTATCGGCGTACGTGATGCTTAACATCGATACCGAAATTGGTTCTTTGCCGGTGACGGGTAATATCGGTATTCGTCGCGTTGATACCGATCAATCGGCAACAGTACTTGAAAACGTGGGCGGAGATCCGCAGCTAGGTGCGCAGTACATAGTCGATGAAAATGGCATTGTGAACAGCCTATATGCGCCAAGTGTGCTGGGCACGGACTTCACGGATTACCTCCCATCGCTTAACCTAAACTTTAAAGTGAATGACGCCACTCAAGTGCGTTTCGCCGCAGCTAAAGTAATGGCGCGTGCACCCATCAATCGCTTAGCGGGTGATGCGAGTGCATCGGTGAATAATGACGGTGAAATCAACGGTTCAAGTACCAACAACCCATTCCTAAAACCTTTCTATGCGGATCAATACGATATTTCTTATGAGCGTTACTTTGAGGACACCGACGGAGCCTTAATCGTGGCGGGCTTCTATAAGAATATCGACTCATTCATTGATACTGTGGCGATAGAAAACTTTGATTTTAAAGGCAATGGTTTCAACGTTCCTGATTTCATTGTTGATCCAGTGAGTGGCGAGCAAATAGAGACCACCAATGGTATTTACACGACCGCAGTGAACAATGCTGAAGGTGGATATATTCGTGGTATCGAGCTTGCCTATACGCAAGTCTTCTCGTTCTTACCCGCTCCGTTTGATGGTTTGGGTGTCAACGCCAGTTACTCCTACACCGAGAGTGAAGTGCAATCAATCACCGACTTAGGTGGTGAAACGGTCGCACAAGACTTACCTGGTCTATCCAACAACGTATTTAACACCACATTGTTTTACAGCTATGAAAATTTCGAAACGCGCTTAAACGTGCGTTATCGCGATGATTTTGTTTCAGAACAGGTGGCTGTGAATGAGCAGGTGGTGAACTTTGACGCGGAAACGGTTGTGGATTTTCAAACCTCGTATCAGTTCTCAGATTCGTTCGGCATGTTGTTACAAGTGAATAACCTCACCGATGAGCCAACGCAAAGCTATTTTGGCACAACCAGTAAAACCGGTACGACGCAGTTCTTTGGTCGTCAGTTTTATTTAGGGTTTACCTATAACCACTGAGCAGCAAGTTGGAGATAACATAATGAAAATAATAGCAAATTTAAACCGCTTGCTGATCACCCTGAGCCTCGTGCTACTGAGCGCGTGTGGCGGTGGTGGCAGCAGTGATATAGAAGCAGGGCAGGTGTTGTTGACCTGTAACGTACCACAAGTACCCAATGAAGCAGGCACTGAGTGTGTTGACCCGCCTGCCATTAAGTGTCCGCCCCCAACGGTGCCAGACGACAAGAATGAGCAGTGTATTGTTGGCGCAGACCCGACTTTGCCAGATCCTGTGGTGTTCCCCGGCGAAAATGAAGCAATTTTATTTTACAACCGCCTCAATGACGGTGCGTATGAGGGTTATCGTCTGCATACGTGGAACAATGAAGAATGTGATGCCTATGCTCCGCCGTTCGATGCTACAGATTGGGCAAACGGTCATGAATACGATGGCATCGACCCTAATTATGGCGCTTACTGGATTGTAAAACTCAAAGAGGGTTACAACGAATGCGCTAACTTCATTGTGCATATTGGTACTGAAGGCTCAGGTAAAGCATTCGGTGATATCGACCTAAAAATGCCGTTGATGCAAGATGATGAAAAATTCCAACGCATGAACTTCACTATCCATGGTGAGCCATCTGTGTTTGAGTACCCAATTATGAGTTTGGGTGAGCGCCCGGTAAGTATCACAGGGGCGTCAGCGCATTGGCTCGATCTCTCTACATTTGTTTATCAACCCAGTGATGAGCTTACTAGTATCATTAAACTTCATGCTTCTAGCGCAGCCGATCTTGCGGTTGATGAAGAAACAGGTGAATTGAACGGCGCAGTAGCAGAACTCATGTCGTCGTCTTTAACCGAAGAACAAGTTGCCAAAGTTCCTCATCTCGCGGGGTGGAATGCATACGAAGGTAATTGGGATACCGCTTCGGCGAAAGAGCTAATTAAACAACAACTAGTTGTGGCGGGCTATGACGCGGATGGCAAACTCATTGAAGCCACCTATGTGCAAACTGCTAAAGCCTTGGATGATCTTTACACCAGTGGTGAGGATGATGCGAATGAAGCACAACTAGGTGTTCACTACACCAACAATGGTATTGAGGTATCGGTGTGGGCACCGACAGCAAGCAATATGAAGTTGGCTTTGTATGATGCCAACAAAGCTGAGCTTGAACAGCTCGACATGAGCTTTGATATGAACACAGGTATTTGGTCAAGCAGCGTCGATTTGGCTCATGACCGTCACTATTATCGATTTGTGTTTGATGTCTATCATCCCACAACCAAGAAAATTGAAAGCCTTTGGAGCACAGATCCTTATTCTCTGAACGTTTCAACCAACGGTTTGTATAGTCAGCTCATCAATTTAGACGATGAAGATACAAAACCGAGTGGCTGGGATGAGCGCATTGTTCCTACCATTGATTACCCTGAAAAAGCGGTGATTTATGAAGGTCATGTGCGTGATTTCAGCGCTCGAGATGAAACCGTAAGTGCACAGAATCGCGGTAAATACTTAGCCTTTACTGAGCTTGATAGTGCGCCAATGCAGCACCTGAAAAAGTTGGCAGACAACGGATTAACGCACTTCCATTTGTTGCCACTGACTGACATTGGCACCATTGACGAAGATGCCAGTCAGCGTATTGACGTGACAGCAACCTTAGGTGAGTTGTGTACCCGCATTAACGATGACGCTGATGCCTGTAAAACAGAGGACAAAGGTGCGTTGATCATTGACCTAATGGCTTCTTACTTGCCGGGTTCAGATGACGCCCAAGCACTCGCTAATGCCATGCGTGGTGTTGATAGCTTCAACTGGGGTTACGATCCGCACCACTTTATTGCGCCAGAGGGCTCGTATGCATCATCGCCTGAAGGGGTTGCTCGTGTACAAGAGACCCGCGCGATGATCCAATCGTTACAAGAAATTGGCTTACGTGTGGTATTAGATGTGGTTTATAACCACACCACCTCTTCGGGTGTTTGGGATAAGTCGGTGTTCGATAAACTCGTGCCTGGTTATTATCACAGATACAACGAAAGCACCGGTGATATCGAGCGCTCGACTTGTTGTGAAAACACTGCCACAGAGCACGTGATGATGGATAAGTTTGTCGCTGATTCTATGGTTATCTTGGCCCGTGACTTTGGCTACGATAGCTTCCGTTTTGATGTCATGGGGCACATGCCAAAAGCGTCCATTATGGCAGCACTTGAAGCAGTACAAGCGGTAGACCCAGACACCTATTTCTACGGCGAAGGTTGGAATTTCGGTGAAGTTGCTAACAACCGCCTGTTCGTACAAGCGAAGCAAATGGATATGGCTGGCACAGAGGTAGGTACCTTCAATGACCGTATTCGTGAAGCCATTCGTGGCGGTGCATTCTTCAGTAACAATGCCACTGACGGCAACTTATCTGAGCAAGACACACTGCGCTTGTCGCTGGCGGGCAACCTGCAAAACTACGTGCTCAAAGACTTCAAAGGAAACTCGTCCAAAGGCACCAGTTTCAGCTGGGCTGGTCAGCCAGCCGCTTACGCCTTAGACCCTGCAGATAGCATTAATTACGTGTCAAAGCACGACAATGAAACGTTGTGGGATCAACTGCAATATAAGAATGGTACGAACATGAGCATTAGTGACCGTGTGCGTGTTCACAATATGGCTTTGGCTATGCCATTGATGAGCCAAGGTATCCCATTTATGCAAATGGGTTCCGACATGCTGCGCTCGAAATCAATGGACCGCAACAGTTATGACTCAGGTGACTGGTTCAACTTTGTTGATTTTAGCAAAGACACTAACAACTGGAATGTTGGCTTGCCATTGGCGCAAGATAACCAAGGCAAGTGGGGTGAAATTGCACCTATTTCAGCAAACACCAATGCACAAGCCATGGCCAGTGACATCGAATACGCAAGTGATGTTTTTACTGAGTTCTTAGCAATACGCAGTACCAGCCCATTGTTTAGTTTGACTTCTGAGCAAGCCATCTTAGACCGTGTTGGCTTTCACAATGTCGGTAAGCGTCAACAACACGGCTTGGTAGTAATGAGTATTGATGATGGCGTGGGGCTGACTGATTTAGATAGCCAGTTTGATGCCATCCTTGTGGTGATGAATGGCACCGAGCAAACACTGTCACATACTGTACCAACAGCCGCTGGTTTTGAATTACATCCGCTGTTAAAAGCCAGTGTAGATGCCACTATGTCATCGTCATATTTTGCTCAAGGTGAAGGCGAAGGCACGTTCAGTGTGCCGGCTTACACAATTGCTGTCTTTGTTAAACCACAGGGTGAGTCTCAAGGTGAAGGCCTCAGTGCTAACGCGACAGTAGGGGCGCCGGATATTGTGCCATTTGGCAGCACCACAGTGTATGTGCGTGGCTCATTGAATGGTTGGGGCACCGCAAACGCCTTTGAGTATGTGGGTAATGGCGAATATCAAATTGCCATCGCACTGACTGCTGGCAGCTATGAATTCAAAGTAGCATCTGAGGATTGGTCTACCGTGGATTTCGGTGCGCTGTCAGCGGATGTTGCTGAAGTGATTGAAGGTGAAGCTGAACAACTGACTCGCAGTGGGGCAAACCTGACCTTTACCGCAGCTATTGATGCTACCTATGTGTTCTCGTTCGATGCCACAGATACGGACAATCCAGTACTGACCGTTTACAACGAAGAGCCATTTGTGGGCACTCCTGTGTATTTGCGTGGTAGCTTGAACGATTGGAGTACGAACGACGAATTAAGCTACCAAGGTAAAGGTGTTTACGCCGTTACTAAACAATTAACAGCGGGCAGCTATGAATTTAAAGTCGCTTCAAGTGATTGGAACACCGTTGATTACGGCTCAGGTGAGAGCAGTAATGCGGTCACAATTGGCACTGAAAAGCTACTGGCTGTAAAAGGTGGCAACATGAGCATCGACATCCCTGCGGATGGTCAATACCAGTTTGTGTTTGACGCGAGTAATCTTGATGAGCCGCTAATGACCGTGTTCGATGCGCAAATGTTTGGCCAAACCCAAGTATATCTTCGCGGTAGCGTTAATGGTTGGGGCACTGATAATCCGCTGCTCTATGATGGTGACGCGATGTACAGCACGACTATGACGCTTGAAGCCGGTGACTACGAGTTCAAAGTCGCATCAGAGGACTGGAGCACTGTGGACTTTGGTGGCAGTGGTGATGCGCCAGTCGCTGTACTTGGTGAAGCAACGCCACTTGAAGTGGTGGGTGCCAATATTGCACTGAGCATCGCGAATGCAGGTGACTATCGCTTCACGGTGAAAGGTCCGGACTTGAGCAAGCTAACTGTGACGGTATCGGCAGTGCAATAGCCTATCCGTGAGTTAGTTAAACGCAAATAGAAAAAGCGTCACTTATCGAAAGAGAGTGACGCTTTTTTATGCATACGTGTTGTTTTAAAAAGCTTGGCTCGAAATGAGTACTAAAAAACGCTGCACACATCATCAGCTTTGCAACTGATCACGGTTACGTTTTTATAACCAATGCGAGTGAGTTGCTCAGCGGCTAAAGTCGCTCGCACGCTGCTAGCGCAGTGCAAATAGATGGGACGCGCTTCGTCTTTTTCTATTTCCATTAGTTTCATTTCCAATACCCCGCGAGGAATATTAATGGCGCCGGTTGCAGCTTTTGTTGCGTGTTCAGCAGGCTCGCGTACATCGATTAGTAAGCCATTATTTTCCGTCAGCTCAGCCTTAGCTTGATGAGCATCAATACGGCGCTGGTTTGGGGTGATAGTCTTGAGTAAATCTGGGATTGGCGTGAGCATATTACTCCTCCATGCCTAATTTGCGAAGAATGGAAATCATCGGGCACCAGCCACTGAACGCTGATTGTATTAGGTTCAACGCGATGAAGCCGGTAAACCATAGCCACATTGGGCCACCTATGTAGGTTAACAATAGCGACAATAAAATCATGATGCCAGCGATCAACCTTAAAGCTGCGTTAATTTTCATTTTTGCACCCAATGCAGTTAGTGAACTTATAAGTAAGTATATTAGAAAAGCCTAATTTAGCAATAATTAATATTAGACTTCCCTAATATTAATTTCTATACTCATTACCAAAGTAAAAGGGGAGACGTATGGACCTCATGAAAATGGCAGACAATGCCGAACAAGCACAGGCCCTGTTAAAGCTATTAGCGAATAAAAATCGTCTGATGATTTTGTGTTGTTTGCAACAAGGTGAAATGAGTGTTTCGCAGCTTAATGAGCGCGTGCCTTTAAGCCAGTCTGCATTATCGCAACACCTCGCTGCGTTGCGCCAAGAAGACATAGTAACGACACGTCGTGAAAGCCAGACTATCTTTTACAGTCTGTGCAATGAGCATGCACGTGCGATTCTTTCAACGCTCTACGAGATATTTTGCCAGGAATAAAAAATGCGATGGTTAGATCAGGGAGTTAAAGCAAGCCTCAGTGGTCCACTGCCACTGTTTATTTTCGTGCTAGCACTGGTTGTCGGCAGCTTTGCGATGGTGAACACGCCTCGCGAAGAAGAGCCGCAAATTGTTGTGCCTATGCTCGACATTATGGTGTCAGCTCCCAATATCGAGGCACCTGAAGTTGAACGCTTAGTGACGGTAGAACTAGAAAAGTTATTGGCGCAAATCAAAGGGGTAGAGCACATCTACTCAATGACCCAAAATGGGCAACTCGTCAGCACCTTGCGTTTTGAAGTGGGGCACTCTCGTGAACAAGCCCTGATAGACACCTACGCAAAACTCTACGCTTATCAAGACACCATGTCACCAGTAGTCCAACAGTGGCAGATTAAGCCTATTGAGGTGGATGATGTCGCTATCGTAATGCTTGGTTTATACAGTGAGAACGAGCACAAATACGATGATTACCAACTCACGCGTATGGCACAGGAACTTGCAACGCACCTGCAGCAGATAGAAGACACAAGTGAAGTAAAAGTGATTGCTGGGCGCACGCGCAGTGCCAACGTGTATCTCGACAGCGCGGCGCTAAGTGCACATAAAACGACGATTCAAGACGTATTGTATGCGCTCAATGCTTCTAACCAGCTGCGTGATGTTGGCACAGTAAAAGATGCGAACAGCAAATGGCGTGTTCAGGTGCAAGCGGGCGATGCGCTGCGCAATGTTGAGCAGCTTAGCGCGCTGGTGGTGAACGTAGTTAATGGTCAAGCAGTGCGCTTGGACAGTGTTGCACGTATCGAAGATGGGCCAAGTGAGCCGTCGCATTATCAGTGGTTGCAAACGAACAGTGGTAACACCGATAGCATGCCGATGGTGACCCTCAGCGTGGCCAAACAGTCAGGTGCGAATGCGGTCAGTGTTGCTCGCGCGGTCCATGAGCAGATGCAGCAGTTGCAACAGCTGTTGCTACCAGCCGAAGTAAAGGTGGTTACGCTGCGAGACTATGGGCAAACAGCCAATGAGAAGGTCAATAATCTAGGGGCCAGTTTAGTCTTTGCGGTGATCACCGTAGTGCTATTTATCGGTGTGTTTCTCGGCTGGCGTCCGGCCATCGTTATCGCCCTTGCACTGCCGATTTGTTATGGCCTCACGCTTAGTTTTGACTGGGCATTTGGTTACACCATCAATCGAGTCACCCTATTTGCCTTGATTCTAGCGCTTGGTCTGTTGGTGGATGACCCCATCACGGGTATTGATAATATCACCCGTTATTTGAGTAAGTCTGGGTCTGTGCAAGAGCGTATTGTGGCGGCCATGGCTGAAATTCGCACACCGCTATTGATGTCGACATTAACTATCATGGTGGCATTTTTTCCTCTGGCGTTTATTACCGGCATGATGGGACCCTACATGGCCCCGATGGCATTTAATGTGCCTATCAGTGTGGCCATTTCGACCATCGTGGCTTTCTTCGTAACCCCTTGGTTGGCGATGAAATTATTAAAGCCACAGACAGAAGAAAATAACGCTAACGTGGCAAAAGACAATGGTTACACACGTTTACTTGATTACTTCTTCCAAAGTCGTGGCCGCGCAAAATGGATGCTTTATGCAGTACTTGCATTGTTTATTCTTAGTGCGAGCCTGCCTGTTTTACGATTGGTACCGCTGAAGTTGTTACCTTATGACAACAAAAGCGAAGTACAAGTACTTATCGATATGCCTGAAGGGAGCTCGCTGGAAGATACCGCTGCGATGGCCGCCAAGGTGCAAGCCAAAGTATGGCAACTCAACGAAGTTAACACGATAGCGGCTTACGTGGGCCAGCCGTCGAGCATGGACTTTAACGGCATGGTTCGCGGTTACTATCGTCGCTACGGTGAGCACATGGGTGAGCTACGTATCTTGTTGAGCGACAAGAGCGAGCGCCAGCATCAATCTCATGCAGTGGTGTTACGTATGCGTCAGCAATTGTCTGCGCTGGCAACCGATGGCGTGAGCATCAAGGTGATTGAAGTGCCACCGGGCCCGCCGGTGTTGAGTACCCTAGTGGCAGAGGTGTATGCGGAACCATTTGTTAGCGAAGAAGCACATCGACATGGCGTGACAATGCTAGCTGAACGTTTGCGCCAAGAGCCTCATGTTGTCGAAGTAGACACGACCATGGAGCGTGCACAACAGCAAGCCCGTTTCGTGACCGACAAAACCAAGGCTGCGCTCTCAGGGTTAAGTACGCAAGATGTTGCCGATGCACTCGAAGTAGCGGCGAACGGCAAAAATGTCGGGGCGTTGTATGTCTCAGAAGAAGCCAAGGTTCTACCCATTCATGTGGCATTGCCTTACGCGCAGCGTAATGAGGCACAAATCCTTGCTCTGCAAATAAAAGGGCAGCGACAAATAAGCCAAACCAGCAATGAGCTCGGGCTCACCACTGCACCACAGCCTCTAGTACCGCTATCAGAAGTGGGTGAGTTTGTGACATATGAGCGCCCGCAAGTGATCGTTCGCAAAGACTTAAAGCGAGTGATTTACGTGATGGCTGAGCTCAATGGTCGCACCCCCGCTGAAATTATCTCGGATGTGAGTGCGGATTATGGACAAGATGAAGTTGATGTTAGTCAGTGGCAATCACGCACGTTTTTGACTGCTGGAGGCACCCGTGCTTGGCAATTACCTAAAGGCGTAAACGCATCCTTTAGTGGTGAGGGAGAGTGGCGAATTACCATTGATGTATTTCGTGATATGGGCATCGCGTTTGCCTTTGCGTTAACCGCTATTTTAGTGCTGCTGCGTATTCAAACCAGCTCAATGAGTTTGTCATTAATTATTATGTCTGCCATTCCCCTCACTGTGATCGGGATCATGCCAGGCTTTTTACTACTCAATCAATTCGGTGAACGGCAAGTTGCGGGAGCCCCCGAGCCTGTGTTGTTTACCGCCACTGCTATGATAGGCATGATCGCATTAGCCGGTATTGTGGTGCGTAACTCGCTCATCTTAGTGGAATTTATTAATCAGGCGCGGGCGCAAGGCATGGCGATAAAAGAAGCCTTGGTCACGGCTGGGCGGGTGCGTATGCGGCCCGTGCTTTTAACCGCAGGCACAACCTTGTTGGGTAACATTGTCATCGTGTTTGACCCAGTGTTCAGTGGTCTGGCTATCGCCATTATCTTTGGCATCATCGCCTCAACATTATTCACATTATTGGTAGTGCCCTTGGTGTACTACCTCGTTTTTGCAAATGAGGAGCATGCCCATGAAGGCTAAGCTTACAGTGATTTTAGTGGTTTGCTTTTTAGGTGTGGCAATCGTGTGGTTTTCGGGCGTTTTTAACCAGCACATTGAACCTGGGCAAAAAGATGTAACCAGCCAGTATTCTGGAGCAATTCAACGTGTTCAGTACCAAGAGCTTGTTGAATTTGAAACTGTGCCGGGGCGTGTTATTGCGCAACAAAATACCACAGTAGCAGCTCGCGTTTTGGCGCAGATCAAAGAAATGGCGGTGCGCGCTGGCGATGTTGTAACCCAAGGGCAAGTATTGGTGCGTTTGGATCAGCAAGAGCTTAATGCGCAGTTACAACAGGCAAAATCGCAGGTTCAAGCACTGGAAGCGTCCTATGTACAGGCGCAAAAACAGTTAAAGCGTGCGCAAGAGTTACTTGCGCAAGGTTTAGTGGCGCAAAGTGATTTAGATGCTGCTGTTGCGAGTCACGATAACCTTTCTGCAAGTTTGATGCAGGCTAAGCAAAGACAGCAACAAGCGAGCGTTGCTCTTAGCTACGCGACCATTAAAGCACCGATTTCAGGACGAGTAGTAGAACGCTTTGCGAAGGCGGGGGATACTGCCTCCCCTGGACAAGCCTTGTTGGCTATTTATAACCCGCAGCAACTGCAGCTAGAGTTTGCAGTGCGCGAACAGCAAGCGGTGAATTTACAACTTGCTGATGTGCGCCAGGTTGAGATACCAGCTCTGGGAATTCAAGAGCAAACCGAATTGGTGGAAATTGTGCCAGCGGCGGACAGTGCCTCTCGCTCATTAGTGATGCGTTTTGGCGCACCCAGTTCAACGCAGCTTTTACCTGGTTTATTTGCAGAACTTGAGTTGCCATTGCCAACACGCCAAGCGGTATTAATTGAGCCAGCCCTAGTGCACAGTTTTGGCCAATTGGATATGGTGTTTGTGGTTGAAAACAATCAGGCAAAACGCCGTTATGTTCGTTTGGGCCAACCACAAGGGGATAAAGTAGAGGTGATCAGTGGCTTACAGCCAGGCGATGAAATCGCCCTAGATGCAAAGCCTAATCTACTCTAAAAACGTGGCAATCTCATCGAGCGTCTTTTTCTGTAAGGCATGTGCGGGTACGGTGGCATCCTCAGCTGGGTACCCTGCAATGATCAACATATATGGACGCTCGTTATCCCTATCTCGACCACATATCTCGGTTAAAAAGCTCATTGGCTTTGGCGTGTGTGTTAACGTCGCTAAACCGCTGCGATGCAAGGCTTGAATTAAAAAGCCAGTAGCTAAGCCCACCGACTCATGGACGTAGTAATTGGTGTTTTTATCCTCAGTGTGCAGCCCCCCTTTTTTCTGGCTAAAGACGGCGATAAGCCACGGCGCGTGTTCAAGGTAGGGTTTCTGCGCATCGGTTCCTAAAGGTTTTAGCGCGTCTAGCCATTCTTGTCCTGCTCTGCCTTCATAAAACGAGCGTTCCAATTGCTCCGCCTGCTCACGAATTTGCTTTTTCACATCCATAGAATTAATGGCGACAAAATGCCAAGGTTGGTGATTGGCGCCACTTGGTGCTGTTCCAGCAGCTTTGATACAGGTTTTTATGAGCTCAATGCTCACTGGACGGTCGCTAAACTTGCGAATGCTGTGGCGACGTTTCGAAGTCGCGAAGAATTCATCTGCCCGTGCCTGCATCTCTTGTTCTGAGTACTCGATGAAATCGGTGAGTGGCTGGTGTTCATGAGGTTGCATGCTTGCTCCTATGTGTAAGCAACACGGAAATTGGTAAGTTGCTATTTTTTATACCCATTTGAATCGGGTGCAGCAAGTGTCTTTGTTATAAATTTTTACATTATTAATGTCTCATTCACCTTTGTACCATTGTACCCCTATGGTATAACCAGCATAGATAATAAAAGCGAATTTAAGGATAAACAGGTGCTAACAATTCAAGGTCTTACCAAAACCTACAGTAACGGCGTTCAAGCTCTCAAAGGAGTGAACTTGGAAATACCCAAAGGCATGTTTGGTTTGCTTGGCCCCAACGGTGCAGGTAAATCATCTCTAATGCGTACGATTGCAACGTTACAAAGTGCCGACAGCGGCAGCATTACCTTCGATGGCATTGATGTATTAACACAACCACAGGAAACGCGCCGCCGTTTAGGTTATTTGCCTCAAGACTTTGGTGTTTATCCGCGTATCAGTGCCTTTGATTTGCTGGACCACATGGCGGTCCTTAAAGGCCTTAATAATGCCAAAGAGCGTAAGGAGGTTGTGGAGGGGTTGCTTGCACACACCAATTTATACCAACACAAATCAAAATCCGTAAGTGGCTTTTCTGGCGGTATGCGCCAGCGTTTTGGTATCGCTCAAGCTTTGTTAGGCGATCCAGATTTATTGATTGTGGATGAACCAACCGCAGGTCTAGACCCGGAAGAGCGCAACCGTTTCCACAATTTACTCGTGAGTTTAGGTGAACAAAAGGTCGTCATTCTCTCAACCCATATCGTAGATGATGTGAGTGAGCTGTGCCCGAATATGGCGGTACTAGCCGGTGGTGAAATTCTCCTAAAAGGCAACCCAATAGATCTAACGCATCAATTAAATGGCCGCATTTGGCGCAAAGAAGTGGTAACCCAGCAAGAAGTACAAGAGCTTGAGCAGGCACTGCCAGTGATCTCAAAGCGACTGTTCGCCGGTAACACCATCTTACATGTGTTCGCTGAGCAAGCACCTGAAGGGTTTGAGTCGGTGACTAGTAGTTTAGAAGACGTGTACTTCTCGACCTTGCACCAGCAACGTCAAGCAATCTCTGCTTAAGGAGGGGTCATGCTGTTAAAAATGTTAGCCTTTGAGCTGCGCTATTTTATTCGCCAGCCCTCTTTCTACGTATGTAGTTTGCTGTTTTTCTTACTGTCGTTCTTAGCAACCGTTTCTGACAATGTGCAGATAGGCGGCAGTAATGTAAATGCCAACAGCCCCTACACGATATTGATGGTCACCACGGTGATGTTGATCTTTGCCTTGTTTGCAGTGGTCAACTTTGTTGCGTCGTCCACTATCCGAAACGATAGCGAACGCATGGCGGAGCTGGTTTACTCTAAGCCAATTGCCCACAAAAGCTACCATGCGGGGCACTTTCTCGGTTCTTTCTTAGTTACGTTAGTCATATTCGCTTTTGTGCCTCTAGGGGTATTTCTAGGCACCTGGTTTGGCTCTATTGTTGGCTGGCTAGACCCAGAATTATTGGCACCGAATAAGTTTTCTTATTATGCCCAGCCTTTCTTAATCTTGGCTGTGCCGACCTTATTTGTGATGGCGGTGAGTTGTCACGTGGCAGCACTACGTTTTCGTAGCATGATGGCTGTGTACATTGCTGCGGTGATGCTCTTTATTGGCTACAACACAGTATCTGTGTACTTCGACCAACCAGAATTCCGCTTGTGGGCGGCTTTATTCGACCCATTCGGTTACGGTGCTTTTGCCGAAGCAACGCGCTACTGGACCGTCGCAGAAAAAGAGACGCAAACTCTCGCTCTTGAAGGGAATGTGCTCTACAACCGTTTAATTTGGTTGGCAGTTGGCATCGTATTGTTTGCGCTATTTGGCCTCAAAGGGGGCTTTAAAAGTACAGGCAAAGATAAAAAGCAACAGCAACCTTCAGCGTCAATGC
The DNA here is from genome assembly GCF_039831865.1 of Pseudoalteromonas pernae. NCBI lineage: Bacteria > Pseudomonadati > Pseudomonadota > Gammaproteobacteria > Alteromonadales > Pseudoalteromonadaceae > Pseudoalteromonas > Pseudoalteromonas pernae. Next base: position 23,561 of record NZ_JBDODM010000009.1, on the reverse strand, counting down.
TCAAACGTGCGCAGCAAGCTCTGGAAAACAAAATTGCTGTAAGACCGCAAAGCATCAGTATCAAAAGTCAGTTTTTACTGCGTACTCGCTTTGAAATCGTGCAAGTGGTGTTCAGTGCGCCATTTATGATTTTGGCAGCATTAACCTTGTTCATGTTGATCTCACCACTGTTAGTGCCAGGACAATGGTATGGCACCTCGAATTGGCCACTAACACAAGCCATGATCCCGCTTATTAAAGGGGTGATGGGCATCTTCATGATTATTATTTTGGTGTACTACAGTGCGGAAGTGGTTTGGCGCGAGCGTAACTCAAACTTTGGTGACATCATTGATTCTTACCCAACTCACAACCTAGTGTTTTGGGCGTCCAAGCTGCTTGCTATCACTACGGTTCTATTGCTGCTTTATACCGCGGGTATGCTGTTTACTATCACCTATCAGCTGATCAAAGGCCAATTTAACATTGAGTTGGGGCAGTACCTGTTCCGCTTGGGTTATATGACCATGGTTCCACTCATCATGACCACGATTTTGGCGTTCTTCTTCCAAGTGATCAGCCCGAATAAATACGTGGGTATGCTGCTGTTTATCGTTTACTACGCGGTAAATATGGTCCTGAGCAATTATGGTTTCAGTCATAACATGTATCGCTTTGCGTCATCACCTGCCGCACCTTACTCAGACTTAAATACTTATGGTCACTTCTTAGCAGGCGTGCATTGGTATAACTTGTATTGGCTGGGATTAACCTTGGTGCTTGGCGCATTAGGGTATGCATTATGGCACCGTGGGCCACAGCAGAGTTTAATGTCACGTTTGCGTTTGTTGGGTTATCACCTAGGCAATAAAGGTAAAGCGGTGGTAGTTGCTGGCGTGGTTATCTTCGTCGCCAGTGGTACGTGGATTTATCATAATACTCGTGTTTTAAATGACTATCAGACGAACGACCAAAGTGAAGACTTGCGAATGCAGTACGAGCAACAGCTAGTGCAGTATAAAGAGTCGCCAATCCCAGTCATCACCAAAGTGGATGTCACCGCGGATATTTATCCACAAGAGCGTCGCTTAGTGGCGAAGGCTGATATTGAGTTTACCAATACAAGTGATGAGCCAATCAGCCGTTTCTTGGTAAGCAAACCACGCTTCTCGTCACAATGGCAGCTAAATCTTGAAGGTGGTCAAATGGGTGAAGAGTTAGCTGATTTCAAATCATGGTGGTATGAGTTTGATACGCCGCTACAGCCTAATGAAATCCGCAAAGGCGAAATGTCAGTAGTGCGTGAACACCATGGCTTTAAGAACAGTGGTTTTGATACGCAGTTGGTTGAAAATGGCACCTTTATCAATAACTTTGAATTGTTCCCTGTCTTTGGTTATCGCGAAGATTATCAACTGTTCGATCGAAACGAGCGTCGCAAGCGAGGCTTGCCTGAGCTAGAGCGAGCGCACAAACTCGAAGACAGTCGTTACTATAGTCAAAGCTTCTTCGGTAAAGGTGTCGGCTTCATCGACTTTAGTGCAACGATCACCACCGATATTGACCAATTTGCGATTGCGCCGGGCTACTTGCAGCGTGAAGAAGTGGATAAAGAAAAAGGCCGCCGCAGCTTCCAATACAAAATGGATGCGCCCATGGTGCACTTCTACAACATTATGTCTGCGCAGCTTGAAGTGAAAAAAGAGCGTCACAAAGGCATCAATATCGAAGTGTATTATCATCGAGACCATGCGTGGAACGTCGATACCATGATTCAAGCAACGAAGGATTCGATTGATTACTTCACAGCGGTGTTTGGTCCTTATCAGCACAAGCAACTTCGTATCTTGGAATTCCCTGGTTACCGTTCATTTGCGCAAAGCTTTGCTAATACCGTACCGTATTCTGAAAATATTGGTTTCATTACTGACTTACGTGACCCCGATGACATCAATGCGCCTTACTATGTAACCGCACATGAAGTGGCTCACCAGTGGTGGGGACATCAGGTTGGTGCAGCAGATGTGCAAGGTTCGGCTGTAATTTCAGAGACCTTATCGCAATACAGCGCGATTCAAGTGTTGCGCGAGAAGTATGGTGAACAAAAGCTGCGTAAGTTTTTGAAGTATGAATTGGATCGCTACTTGATGGGGCGCACCAACGAAAGCTACGAAGAAATGCCATTATACCGCTCTGAAGGGCAGCAATACCTGCATTATCAGAAAGGTTCGATAGTGATGATGGCGATTGCGGATCGCATCGGTGTTGAGCGCACTAATGCAGCACTTCGTGCATTTCTTAATAAATACCAATACAGCGCTGAGCCATACCCAACAACGCTGGATCTATTGGAATTTTTGAAAGCAGATGCCAATGACATGGAGCAAGCCTTCATTGATGACCAATTTAAACGTATCACCTTGTTTGAATTGGAAATGAAAGATGCGCAAGTTACTGAGAAGGCAAATGAGCAGGGCAAATATACTGTCACTCTGACTATTGCCGCCAGCAAGGCATTTGCAGATGGCGAGGGGAATGAAACGGAGCAACCGATGGAGCAACTAATCGATATCGGCTTGTTTAGTGAAGCCCCTGAGAAACTGAGCGCAAATAACACCGTGATTTATCTGCAAAAGCATGCGCTACAATCAGGCGAAAATGTCATTGAGTTGTTGGTCGATGAAAAACCAAGCTATGCCGGTGTTGACCCATTGGTTAAATTGGTCGACCGAGACAGCGCCAATAACATCAAGAAGTTTTAAGGTTAGGGCATGTTGAGCTTTGATGTGAACAAGATTCATGCCTCAAAGCTCAACACCTACTAGCTGTGACCACCGAGTTAATCGCTGGTGACATGCACCGACACTAACAATGGATTGTGATCTGAACTACTGCGCTCAAGTATTTGCGCATTTGTGACGGTCACGCCTCTGATCCATACATGATCCAATGGCAGTCCAAACGCCGTGGTGCGATGGTCTGGCGCAAAACTCACTCTTTGCATGCCCAAATCTGTCAGGGCGTTTTCTACTAATTGCCAACGCTCATCACTCCAAGTATTAAAGTCCCCCGCAAAAATGACTGGACCAGTGTGCAAGGTAACTAAATCGGTTAAACGCGCCAGTTGCTCTTTGTATTCTGAGGTGCCGAGCGTGAAGTTAATGCCATGCATATTTATAACCAGCAGTGAATTGCCTTCCTCTAGTGCATACCCACTGATACTGGATGCCTTGGGCGTGCGCAACCAAGGTTCGCGCTGGTAAAATCGGCAATTGAACAGAGTTGGCCAATCGCTCAATACCGCGAGCCCAGTTTGTTGGCGATAGCTACGGTAGCCCGGAGAAAACTGAGAATAGGGTTTGAGCGCATCAAACTGAGGATCGTCATAGGTTTCTTGTAATAAGAGAAAGTCCGCTTGCTCAGCAAACTCTTGTAAATCTGGGAGTAACTTGGGGTGGCTAGCTTTGTAAATATTCCAGCTCAGTACGTTGAACTGTGAGGGAACGGGATCGGTCACCTTATTAATGGGCTCTGCTATTAGCTGCGCACAATGTTCAGGGGTATTCGCGCTCACTTGATTATTTTCAAGTTGTTCAGGGAGCACCGATTGTTGCCAGTGGATGAAAATAAGTAGTAATAGCAGATAAAAGCTTGGCAATGTGGGTACGTCCTTGAAGTGCATTGGATAGGCCGTGTTATAGTGGCAAAAAATGTTTAGGATGCAAAGTATGACTTCACGAATCATTTCTCCTTTGGTCATGGGTTTTTGGCGAATGCTGGATTGGCAACGCAGTGACCAAGAAAACCTTTCTTTCTTAAAACAATGCATCGAACTTGGGATTAAAGACACTGATCACGCCGATATCTATGGCCAATATCAGTGCGAAACGGCATTTGGTAAAGTATTAAAGCTACAGCCTGAGATCCGTGAGCATATTAAAATTATTACCAAGTGTGGCATCGTATTGCAGCAAGGTGAAAAGGCCGTTCCTGGCCATGTAAATCACTACAATTCAACGCGCGAGCACATTATTGCCAGTGCGCAGCAGTCGTTGCTGAATTTTGGCACGGATAGGCTCGATTGCTTGCTGATCCATCGCCCCGACTATTTGATGGATGCCGATGAAGTTGCTGAGGCGTTTACTCAACTTAAAGAGCAAGGTGACGTGTTGCACTTTGGCGTGTCAAATTTTACTACCAGCCAGCTGGCCTTGCTGCAATCACGTCTTGATTTTCCGCTGGTGACCAACCAAGTCGAATTTTCACCTTACAACATGCAGGCCTTGGATGATGGCACCTTAGATCAATGTCAGCAATTGCGCCAAACCCCTATGTTATGGTCACCACTAGCTGGTGGCCGCTTATTCGCCAAAGACGATGCTAAAGCGCGTCGCCTACAGCAGTGTTTAACCACGATTGCACAAGAGATTGGCGCTACGAGCATAGATCAAGTGGTCTATGCTTGGCTGTTGAAACACCCGAGTAAACCGGCTGTAGTACTGGGAACCGGTAACATTGAACGCGTAAAAAGTGCGGTTGAGGCACAACAACTGAGCTTGACACGTGAACAGTGGTATCGCATTTGGGAAGCGTCAATGGGGCACTCGGTTCCTTAGCGTCCAAAGAAAAGATAAAGGGCCTTTCGGCCCTGGTTTTTGCAGCAACAATAAGAAGGTGTGACTTCGAGCGAATGCTTATAGCTCAAAGTCTAAGCTGTATGATACATACGCTTTTAAATCGTCATCCGCGTCTAAGTCAGTTTGCAGTAGACCGAATGTGAAACCTGACTTGCTAATGCTGACGCCATAGTCCAAGTAGCTATCGTCTTCACCGTACCATTCTTCAACGGTGTCACCGCTTGAGTGGCCTAGGTGTAGAGCAAGTTCAGTGTCGTTTAAGATAGTAAAGCTGGCATTAAGCTCTAGATAAAGCATGTCTTCTTCGCTGGTGGCATCGTCTTCGGCGTTAAGCAAATAGCTTGCGCCCGCGCTCAAGAACTCCCAGCTTACTGAGCCATAGATTTCACCGAAGCCGATATCGCCCGCAGCATCTGGGTAGGCATAATAAATATAGCCAACGTCATAGCCGATATCGCCAGCCGAACCCGCGAAACCACCATATAGGTCAAGCTCATAGCTAGTGCTCGCTTCATCCCCAAAATCGATATTCGACACCCAAGTGCCCGCATAGAAACCACTCTCAGAAGAAAAATCGATTCCACCGGATACTGCAGCTTTATCTGCTGACTGGGTAATGCCGCGCCAGTAATAGTTCGAGCTGGCTGCGACATTGGCAGTGACTTCAGCTTGGCTAGCTAGAGGCGTAAGTGTCAAAGCCGCCAAGGCGATGACTTTCGCTAAGTTATTTTTTTTCATCGTTTCATTCCTGTTAATTTTAGCGCTGTGTTACGTGCTCTCTTTCGCAAAGCATGTGCCAATGTCTGATTTTTGAGCGAAATTAGTTTAAAACCTTTTATTTATCATGGTATTAAATGGTGTTAGCGGCTCTTTAGGAAATCCTGAATAAATTTGCATATGCACCTTGTTGGTGCATATTTTATGCTTATGCACCGAGTTAAATCAGCTTGAATGCATAACTCTGACTTCATCTGGTCCTTAGCTCGCTGATACAGTTCGGAGCGGCGTTTTGATAAACAAAATAGCCAGTGTAGGTGCTTGATGGGTGCGCTTTAAGGTAAGATGGCGAGCAAGTTATACCGAATTTGAAAACATCTATGTCCGGCGATCGCTTTATCCCTTTTCGTAAAAAAGACATTATTGGCATGTGTGCTGATTTACTTCCTGCCGATACCAACAAAGAAGAATTTGTTTCGTTTTGTGCACTGTTGGTCAATCGTATTCACTATGAATATCACCAGCAGCTCGAAAGCTTAAAAGATAACTATGCTGCGTTTGACCCACAACGTGACACCCGCACCATGTTTAACGTCTCCGATGCACAGCAAGCTCAGAGTAAGAACCGCTTTGCCAAAGAATTTGCGGCGTTATTGGATGCCGCCAATTTTGAAAAGGTGACAGACCAAGACTTACAGCATGCGCTGAGTGAGGAATCCTTGTTTAAGGTTCGCCTTGAAGTTACCTTCGATGATTTCGAAGAGGTGGTGTTCTACCGTCGCGGGGAATCGCAAAAAACAGAAACGATACGCAGCTTATGGGGGCTACGTAAAAAGCTGGTAAATTTCACTAATTATGACCGTGTCGCCATCTACATTACTTTTAAAGATGAAGCGTATTTCTCCAAGAAGCGAAAAGCACCGCTGGGTTTTACGCCAGGCTCGACCATCATCAAGCTATTCCAGAATGTGCCTAAAGCAGACTTAGAAATGTTATTTCCAAATAGCGAAGTACGTATGCGTCCAATTGATAAGGTGGTTATCGGCGGCTCAGCGGCTATCGGTGGCGTGGTGGTGTTGGTGACCAAACTCGGCGCGTCGATTGTATTGCTCGCTTCTCTTTTAGCTTTTTGGTTTGGCTGGCACGACCAAGAAGTCGAAGTGACGAAAAAGCATTTGATCACTTTCGGTATTGGTATGGCGGTGTTTGGTAGCTTTGTATTTAAAGAATGGACGAAATTTAAGAATCGCAAAATCCGTTTTATGAAGGCGCTCTCAGACAACTTGTACTTTAAGAATCTCGATAATAACGCCGGTGTTTTTCATACTTTGGTTGATGCGGCGGAGGAAGAGGACTGCAAAGAAGCCTTGCTGGCCTACACATTTTTATTGAACAGTGGTGAACAGGGGGCAACAGAAGTGCAGCTTGATCGGGATATTGAGCAGTGGTTTGCGCAGCAGTATGACTGCAATCTTGATTTCGATGTGACGGATGCACTGAGAAAACTGCTGAATATGGATTTAGTCACTTTTAGCGAAGCGCGCTACACAGCTAAACCTTTAGATGAGGGAATGCGCATACTGGACGAGCATTGGGATAATTTGTACTAGTAAATGCCAGTTTTAATGCTGTTTAAGTCAGCTCCTTGGTGCGATGAGTACGGGGTCGAGAGCCGCACCTTTGAATGATGCTAATCGTGTTCTGGTTTCTTCAACATCGCACAAAAAGCGTCTTATCAAGCATTTGTAACCTATAGTAACTAGATAGTTGAAGAAGTATGTAAGACGATTTTAAACCGGAGCGGCTGTTGAATCACTCTAACTCGAAAATACATCGAACCAAGAGGGAATCATTCATCAAACGAAAAGTGCTGACATTAGTTTCGATTCTAATTGTCGCGCTTTTCGTATTGTCATTGGCCTCCTATGTGCAAACCAGTATGCTCAATGCTGTGCGTGGTTATGTGCGTGGCGAAGGTCTATACGCAAAAGCTCAGAAAGATGCTGTGGGGCACTTATTAGCCTACGCCCAAAGTGAGAATTCACAGCAGTACCAATCTTTTTTAAATGCCCTAAAAGTTAATCTTGGCGATAACCAAGCACGCGTCGCGCTGCAAAAGGATGACCCTGATTCTGAAAGGGCGTTTCAGGGGTTTTTACAAGGTGGAAATGACCCCGAAGATATCAATGACTTGATCACCTTCTTTATACACTTCCAAAACTTTCCCTATATGAAAGAAGCGATTGTCATTTGGGAGGAAGCTGACGTACTCATTCAAGAACTGTTGGTACTCGGTGAGAAACTAAAGCAGGCCATCGAAAATAAAGATCAAAGCGCCATCAACAGCCATGTCAAAGCGCTGCATGACTTAAACACTCTACTGCACGAAAAAGAATATCAGTTTTCAGCGATTTTGAGTGAGGGCGCGCGGTGGATTAAGAAAGTAACCATTATTGCTGGCTCATGTATGTTGTTGACCATTATCTTGTTGGTCGCTTGGATCACACGCCGAACGCTACTGAGCATAGTGGAAACGGAAGAAGAGCTAATCGTCAGCGAAAATCGCTTTGAAAGCTTATATCGCACTGAACTCTTGGGAATTATTGATTGGGACAAAGATGGCGCAATTACCGATGCGAATAATGTGTTCCTCAATATGTTGGGATTCAGCGAGGAGAGTATTGCTAGCGGCCAAGTGAATTGGCGCAATATTACTCCTGAGCAGTATCAGCAGTTGGATAATGAAAAGCTGCGCGAAGTCCTAGAGTATGGGCACTGTAAACCATTCGAGAAGGTATTCGTTAGCGCATCAGGAGAGGCAATTCCTGTATTGGTTGGCCCAGCGTTGCTCGGTGGTGAAACAAACAAAGGCATTGCCTTTACTCTCGACTTGTCGGAGTCAAAAAAAGCCCAGAACGAAATTCGTTTGGCGGCCACCGTATTTAACTCTGCCAACAACGGCATACTGATTGCTGATAGCAACCTTAACGTTGCTTCTGTGAACAACACGTATTTAGAACTCACTGGCTATACCGAACGCGAATTACTCGGAAAAGCCCCGCCATTTTTCGCTAATGCACATGCTGATGGACTCAATATTAAAGTAGAGTTAGCGATGAAAAACACTTGGCAAGGCGAGCTGACCGCTTACACCAAGTCGGGCTTTGAAATTCCTGTGGTGATTACCATCAATGGCGTGCGTGATGACGCAGGGGCCGTTACTAACTATGTGATAGTACTGACTGATATTTCCGAACGTGTCGCCGCTGAAGCACAGTTAAGATTGTTGGCCCACTATGACTATTTGACAGGATTAGCGAATCGTTCGCTGTTTGTTGACCGTTTCAACCAAGCGCTATCGCGAGCAAAGCGCTACGACACTATGTTGGGGTTGTTGTTCATTGATTTAGACAAGTTTAAACCCGTGAATGACGAGCTAGGTCATAACGTTGGTGACCAACTACTAAAAACAATCGCTACACGCATCTGCCAGCAAATTCGCGAGTGTGATACGGTCGCGCGATATGGCGGCGATGAATTTATTGTTTTGCTTGAGGATATGGAGGATGGTGATTCCGCTGAGGGGGTTGCGGGTAAAATTATGACCGCGATCAACGAGACTGTGTTCGTCAATGATCACCAGCTTAGTGTCGGTTGCAGTATTGGTGTCGCAATATATCCGCAAGATGCGCAGCGCACGGATGAACTTCTTAAACTGGCTGACGCTGCAATGTACGACGCTAAGCAAGCTGGTACAAATTTAATACGTAGGGCCATTAATGCTAACGGTTGAGTGTCTCTTGAGTGTGCTAATCCAGTGCGGTTAATCCTACATTAACTTTATTAGGCTCACATTGTGAGTTGTTTCAAGCCTTTGAGGTAACAGTCATGTTGAAAAGGATTTTATGGTTAGCGTTATTGAGCGCAAGTTCTGTGTGGGCGAATAATGACGTGATCATGGTTGATAGGGTTATTGTCGACAGCGTGAAATTGGCCTTTCCGAATGATGAAAAAATTCAGCCGGATTTAAGTGAATTCGTGGTGGATAGCGTTGTGTTAATGAGTAATGAGGAGGGCGAGCGATGGGCAGTCGTTACCGTATCTAATCAGGCGAATGGTCTACGTACTATGACTCAGAAGCACTTGAATGCTGTAGTTGCAAATGGTCAGCGGATCAGTCCTAGTGAATTTTCTCAGGTATTTAAAGCCAATGAGACTTTATCGCTGACTGTATATTTTGGGCATAGCAAGTTCCCGCTACTGGATGTGCATACGCGGACAGAATGAATCGTAGAGCTTTGGTAACTAGGGTGCAAAGCGCCTTGCGGCGCTAATGTGGCGGTGTTTATCCAAAAATCGCGCGCATCAAACTGATGGTGTCTGCGACACTGCGTCCTTTTTCCACTTCTTGAACAATTGAATCGCGTTTATCGCGGATATGCTGAGGGATGTCATCTTGAGCTAGCGCGCGGTCAACAATTTGCTCCGCCGACTCTTTCGAGCGTTTACGGCCCGATGTATTTACATTACCCGTGCTGCGCTTAGGTTTGTGTAACAGCTTGTAGTAGTTCGACTGCTCATTGGCATCTTCATCAAAGTAGAAAAATAAGCATGGCAGCAAGGCTTTGATATCAGCCAGTTGTTGCTCTTGGTCGTCTTGCGCATGCGCCATAGCGAACCACGGTAGTCTAGCAACCGTTAGCACTACGTCTTGCCAATAGCGTTCGAAATCACGATTGTTGAGCTTGGCAATATTGAGTGCAGAGCATAACGCATCTGATTTAGTACTCGTTATTGGTGTGAAAACATCTGGGCGTCGCATTGCAAGTAAACGCGTTGCTGGTGCCAGTGTGGGTTTATCATCACAGCCAACAAACAAGTGCAGATAGGCCATCACAAATGCTTGATAGTGTTCGGCAGTCACCTCACCCGTCAGTGGAATGTGACCCAGCGCCGTACTGACTGCATGAGGCTGATCGTCAACTTGTTGATGAAACGCTTTAGCTCCTTTAGTACTAGCAAAAAACTCAACATCAAAGCGATATACTGCAGGGTCATGATTGGCAGTGTGTTTACCGGTATATGCCAATCTATCTTCTGCAGTTAAGTCCTGAAAAGGCGTTTGTTGAAGGAGCTTGATGTGTGCACATAGGGCCAAGTGTTCATTGAGCAATACGCGGTCACTATTTTGTTTAAGGTATTCACATATTACTGGCCATGGAGCGACGCGTAATGTTTTTAACTGCAAAAAGCTAATGGCGTCTTTGAGCAAGGTCTGCAATTTTTTTACTGTAGGTAGCTGAGTTGACTCCAGTAATTCAAAATTAAGTCGTGTTGTTACGACATCAAGAAGCTCATAGCACCAGCCTAGAAAGTCATCAGGATGATTATCTACTTTTACAGCCATCAAATTGAGACTAATGTCGGTCGCTTGTTTTAGGATATTTTGATAAATCTGACTTTCTTGTTCGGCCAACGCCATTTTTGATGGGGAAATCAGCAACTTCTTCATGCTTGGTACAACTCGCTCCAATAGATACAACACAGCCCCGCCATTTAACGGGGTTGTGCATCATACTGGGATTAAGTTTTGTTGCAATATTGACTTTTTCAATTAACGCAAATGATTTCAGGGTGTCACCGTGTATGTGATATGAACTAAAAAAGCCTCTCTTTTTATACCTGTCGCACGAAGTGAAACCCAAGTGTAATTGACTATAATCGATTTCAAATTGGGTCTGCTTTGTGGGTTGGGGAATCATGACCACAGCCGAATGTAGATAGCTACTAAGCCAGAAATCCGCATTTGCATCTTCAGTTGCTTTTACAAGCGCTGCGCCACCTGTGTACCGGGCGCTTCTGAAATGTAAGAATTGCGTGCGGCGTTCAAAATTGCTGCATTTGCAAGCGGGGTTCGTCTATTAAGATATGTATCGTGTTTCCTTTTTGTATCTTGAAACAAGCAATTAGGCTATGCTTGAGCACAGAATAACTACTTCAATACAGGATGTTAAGAAGCTTTATGCCCACCGCTGTAGCGAAACCTGCGTCGATGAAAACACCCAAAACAACTCTTCTATTGATGTTTGTCTTACTTGGCTCATTAATAAGCTCACAAGCAACAGCTGATGAGGTCGCACTTTATGCAGGGTACACAATAGGCGCCAATGACGATGATCGTATCACTGCATTGTCGTATAGCCTTGATGCACCCTCTTCATTTAGTTGGGCGGATGGAGTCGTTTTTACATTGGGTGAATTCAACGGCCTAGATAAAAAGTATGGATGGAATGATTTTGATGACGTGCTTTATTATTCAGTTGGGGTTTATTGGCACTTTTTTGAGGGTAAAAGTACCCGCTTTACCTTCGGATTTTCACCAACCTATGTTGATGATAACTACTACTATGCGCACTACGTAGGAAGTCGTTGGCACTTTATGTCGAGCTTAAATTACACCTATTTTATTGCCGGAAGTGACGTGTTCGCCAGTGTGCGCTATCAACACACCTCCAACGGTGGTTTAGCGCCCCCAAATCCTGGCGTTGATGGCCTCGGATTGCAAATTGGCTATCGCTGGTAACAGATAAACAAGCAACTATCATCATATATTCATTCAGATTTACTACAATGACAGGACACTAGCCGATCGGTTAAGCTACTAGCTATGTTGTCTTAAAAGGAACGAGGTTAAACATGAAAACCCTTGCGAAGGTACTAGGTGTTATTCTGATTGTGATCATCGGGTTGTTGATTGCGATTCCATTTTTTATCCCTGTGGATGCGATATTCTCAAAGATTTCCGAGCAAGTCGAAAAAACGACTGGCCGCACCCTCACTATTGCGGGTGACAAAGATTTAGCCATATTCCCGTCGCTACGCCTGGAGCTCAACGATGTGAGCTTTTCTAACATGGCGGGCGGCTCTCGTGACAATATGGCGACGATGAAGCAGTTGGATATCCATATTCCTTGGAGCACAGTTTTCTCTGGTGAAATCAAACTGAATAAGTTTGTGATCCGTGAACCTAATATCCTCTTGGAAACAAATAAACAAGGTAAAGGTAACTGGCAATTGTTTGACAATGTGGCCGAACAACCGACCGCACAACAAAAAACATCAGGGCAAATCACCTTGCCTGAAAGCTTTGATATTGAGCTTGGCGAAGTGGCTATCTACGGCGGACAATTCACTTATTTAGACGGTCAAACAGGCGCTCAGCAACAAATTACCGACCTTGATTTAGCCGTATTACTCAAATCGCTACGCAAGCCATTAGAGCTCAAAGGCGGCATTACTTACATGGACCAACGTTTTGAATTGGACGTGATGGTAGATAATCCAGTAAAAGCGATTGAAGGTCGTACTTTCGCAGTTGAAAAGCGTGTTGAATCTAAGCTTCTGAATCTCGATTTTAAAGGCCAAATTGCTGAACAGGGTGGCAATATCACTGGTGAGCTCCACCTTGATGGTGATTCGGTGAAAGACATTGCTAAATGGCAAGGTGTCACACTCGAAGCCAAGGATGAAGCATTCAATGCCTTCAGTGTTGATGGCAGCATGCAGTTTAAAGGACAAACTTTCACCGTATCTAAGCTTGTCGCAAAACTCGATGCCTTAGCCATTGAAGGCTCAAGTACATTGAATCTAGGTGAGCGTCTGAATGTATCGGCGAAAGTCGACCTAGGAATGCTAGATTTGAATCCTTACCTACCAGACCCAGTTGACGCTCCAGCACAAGACGCAGAGCAAAGCGAAGCGCAACCTATCGTCTGGGATGATACGAAGCTCGACTTGTCGGCGCTAAATAGCCTGGATGCGAATGTAGTTGTACGTTCAAGTGGTCTTAAAGCTCGCGACATTAAGCTCGGTGAAAACCAGTTCACACTTAAGCTTCAAAATTCATTACTGAATTTGAGCATGGATAAGTTCGTTGCTTACGAAGGTCAAGGTCAGGGTAAAGTTACCCTCAATGCCAAACAAGCACCATACAAAATCACCACAGGCTTTGAACTTAAAGGCATCGATGCTGAGCCATTGCTAACGGATGCAGTGAAGTTTGATAAGCTGCTTGGTAAAGGTTCTATGCAATGGCAGCTTACTACCCAAGGTCAAAGTCAAAAGGATTTTGTGAACGCCTTGGCTGGTACTTTAGGTTTTAGCTTTGCAGACGGCGCAATTAAAGGTGCTAATGTCGCAGAGTTGGTTCGCAAAGCTAAAGAGTTGTTGTCTGGTAATACCGGCGCGTTGACCGAGGGTCTTAATACTGGCTATGACGAGTCGCAAAAAACTGACTTCACTGCGCTAACAGGGACTATGACCTTTGATAAAGGCGTGGGCACCAATTCTGATTTGTCGCTTAAAAGCCCTCTTATACGTGTAACGGGCGGTGGTACAGTGGATTTACCGGCAACGAATGTCAATTACCGCCTAGTCACAGGTATTGTCAATTCAATAGAAGGACAAGGTACGACGGATGACAGTACGGGCTTCAAGATCCCAATGCGCATCAAAGGACCTTTCCACAAGGTGGATATCAGCCTAGATGTGAGTGAGGCAGCTAAAGAGCAAGCCACAGAAAAAGTAAAAGACAAGGTAAAAGATAAATTAAAAGGCTTGTTTGGTGGTTAATTGACCCCATATAAAGAGTTAAGGGCAGGGCGCATTTAGCGCCCTGTTTGTTTTATAAACAATTGAACAGTAGTAATTTTCACCACAATACTTGCATGGGCCATGCAAACTAAGGTTGGTTGCCTAGGCAAATATGCAAGTACATACAGCCTGTTGGCTCTCAAATTAATTAAAAATTAGCCTACCTTTTGTGCGTCATTACTGATACAATTGCCCGCCCTCAGACGTCGAGTGACATAAAAGTTGCCTGATAATTGAGCGGATAAGATATTTAATGCCTTAATTTATATACAAATTATGGCGAGTTGAAACTACACCGGAGCATCTAAAATGATCCAAATGCAAACTCAGCTGGACGTTGCTGACAACAGCGGCGCTCGCAAAGTGCAGTGTATTAAAGTCCTTGGCGGCTCACACCGTCGTTACGCATCGGTTGGTGACATCATTAAGGTTTCTGTTAAAGAAGCTATTCCTCGCGGTAAAGTGAAGAAAGGTGATGTTAAAAACGCAGTAGTTGTGCGTACCAAAAAAGGCGTTCGTCGTCCAGACGGTTCTTTGATCCGTTTCGATAGCAATGCTGCAGTTATCCTTAACGATAACCTACAGCCAATCGGAACTCGTATCTTCGGCCCTGTGACTCGTGAGCTTCGTACTGAAAAGTTCATGAAGATCGTTTCACTAGCACCAGAAGTACTATAAGGAGTCGATCATGGCAGCAAAAATCCGTCGTGATGACGAAGTAATCGTACTAGCCGGTAAAGACAAAGGTAAGCGCGGTAAAGTGCTTTCAGTTGTAACTGAAACTGGTCGAGTATTTGTTGAAGGCGTAAACCTTATCAAGAAGCACCAAAAGCCTGTTCCTCAGTTGAACCAGCCTGGCGGTATTGTTGAGAAAGAAGCGTCTATCGACGTATCAAACGTTGCGATCTACAACTCGGAAACGGGTAAAGCAGATCGTGTGGGTTTCAAGTTTGAAGATGGCAAGAAAGTGCGTATCTTCAAATCTACTGGTAAAACTATTTAATAGTTGGAGTAGAAGATGGCGAAACTGCATGAAGTATACAAAGACAAAGTAGTAGCAGAACTTCAACAGAAGTTTGGTTATAGCTCTGTCATGCAAGTCCCTCAGATCGAAAAGATCACATTAAACATGGGTGTGGGCGAAGCCCTAGCTGACAAGAAAATTCTAGAAAACGCTGTTGCGGATCTAGAAGCAATCTCTGGTCAGAAGCCTCTAATCACTAAAGCTCGTAAGTCAGTTGCAGGCTTTAAGATTCGTGAAGGTTACCCAATTGGTTGTAAAGTAACCCTACGTGGCGAGCGTATGTGGGACTTTTTTGAGCGTTTGGTTTCAATCGCTATCCCGCGTATTCGCGATTTCCGTGGTGTAAGCGCTAAGTCTTTTGACGGTCGCGGTAACTACAGCATGGGCGTACGTGAGCAAATCATCTTCCCAGAAATTGATTATGATAAAGTAGATCGCGTTCGTGGTCTTGATATCACTATCACTACTTCTGCGAAAACGAATGATGAAGGCCGTGCGTTGTTAGAAGCGTTTAACTTCCCATTCAAGAAATAAGGGTAGGGTTATGGCAAAGAATTCAATGAAAGCGCGCGAAGCAAAGCGCACTAAACTAGTAGCACAGTACGCTGAAAAGCGTGCGGCACTTAAAGCTATCATCAGCGATGTTAACACATCAGATGAAGAGCGTTGGGACGCGGTTCTGAAACTTCAGAGTCTTCCGCGTGATTCGAGCCCTGCACGTCAACGTAATCGTTGTAACATCACGGGCCGCCCACATGGTTTCCTTCGTAAATTCGGCTTAAGCCGTATTAAACTACGCGAAGCAGCTATGCGCGGTGAAGTTCCTGGCCTTAAAAAGGCTTCTTGGTAATAGAATCACGGGAGTAAGACAATGAGCTTGCAAGATCCTATTGCGGATTTGTTCACACGTATCCGTAACGGCCAGACTGCGAAGAAGGTTTCTGTTTCAATGCCATCTTCAAAGCTGAAAGTAGCAGTTGCTAAAGTGCTAACTGACGAAGGTTATGTATCTGGTTACTCTGTAACTGAAGGTGCTAAGCCTGAGCTTGCTATCGAACTTAAGTATTTCGAAGGCAAAGCTGTAATCGAAAACATCCAGCGTGTTAGCCGCCCTGGTCTACGTATCTACAAGAAACGTGACGAATTACCAAAGGTAATGGGTGGTCTAGGTATCGCTATCGTATCAACTTCTAAAGGCCTAATGACTGACCGTGCTGCACGTAGTGCTGGCGTTGGCGGTGAAATCATTGGCTTTGTAGCGTAATCGGAGGGGACTATGTCGCGTATAGCAAAGGCACCTATTAATGTTCCAGCCGGTGTAGAAATCACGCTAAAAGGCCAGGATATCACAGTTAAAGGTAAGAACGGCGAACTTAGCCGTACGATCCACGAGGCTGTTGAAGTTTCATTCGAAGAGAACGTAATCAAAACGAACCCAGTTGAAGGCGTTGCTAACGCTTGGGCTCAAGCTGGTACTGCTCGTGCACTTATCAACAACATGATTGTTGGTGTAAACGACGGTTACGAGAAGAAGCTACAACTTGTTGGTGTTGGTTACCGTGCTGCGGTGAAAGGTAATGTTCTAGATTTAACTCTAGGCTTCTCACACCCAGTAAACTTCGAGATCCCAGCGGGCGTCACTATTGAAGCTCCTAGTCAGACTGAGATCGTTGTTAAGGGCGCAGACAAGCAGCTAGTTGGTCAAACTGCTGCGAACATTCGTTCATACCGTGAGCCAGAGCCTTATAAAGGTAAAGGTGTACGTTATGCTGACGAACACGTGCGTCGTAAAGAGGCTAAGAAGAAGTAAGGTAAGACGATGGATAAGAAAACAGCTCGTCTACGTCGTGCTAAACGCACTCGTAGAAATTTTATTGAACAAGGCAAAATCCGTCTTGTTATCCACCGCACGCCACGTCACATCTACGCTCAAGTTATTAGCGCAGAAGGAAGTGTACTGGCTGCTGCTTCTACTGTTGAAAAAGCAATTGCTGAAACAGTTAAAGGCACAGGCAACATCGAAGCTGCACAAGCAGTGGGTAAAGCAGTTGCTGAACGTGCGGCTGAAAAAGGCGTTAACGAAAGTATCGCTTTTGACCGCAGTGGCTTTAAATATCACGGCCGTGTGAAGGCGCTTGCTGATGCAGCGCGTGAAGCCGGTTTGCAATTCTAGGAGTAGACAATGGCTAACGTAGAAGCAAAGCAACAACAGCCTGATTTGGCTGAAAAGCTAATCGCGGTAAACCGTGTGTCTAAAGTGGTTAAAGGTGGTCGTATCTTTAGCTTCACTGCACTAACAGTAGTTGGTGACGGCGCAGGTAAAGTAGGTTTCGGTTATGGTAAAGCACGTGAAGTTCCAGCTGCTATTCAAAAAGCAATGGAAAAAGCACGTCGTAACATGATCAACGTAGACCTTAAAGGTAATACACTTCAGCACCCTATCAAGGGTCGTCACGCTGGTTCTAAAGTGTACATGCAACCTGCATCTGAAGGTACAGGTATCATCGCCGGTGGTGCGATGCGTGCAGTACTAGAAGTAGCTGGTGTACAGAACGTATTATCAAAGGCTTACGGTTCGACTAACCCGATCAACGTTGTTCGCGCAACAATCGCTGCACTAGAGAACATGAAATCTCCAGAAGCAGTGGCTGCGAAACGTGGTCTTAGCGTTGATGAGATTTTGGGGTAAGACACCATGGCAAACACAGTAAAAGTAACTCAAGTACGTAGCTCTATCGGTCGTTTACCGAAGCATAAAGCTACATTACGTGGCCTTGGTTTACGTCGCATCAACCACACTGTAGAGCTAGAAGATACGCCTTCAGTACGTGGTATGATCAACCAAGTTTCTTACATGGTTAAGGTTGAGGGGTAATTCGATGAACTTGAATACACTTTCTCCTGCTGCGGGTTCTAAAACACCTAAGAAACGTCTTGGTCGTGGTATTGGTTCTGGTCTAGGTAAAACTGGTGGCCGTGGTCACAAAGGTCAGAAATCACGTTCAGGCGGTAAAGTACGCGTTGGTTTTGAAGGCGGTCAAATGCCTATGCAACGTCGTCTACCTAAGTTTGGTTTCACTTCACGTAAGTCGCTTGCGTCTGCTGAAGTAAATCTATTCGAAATCGCTAAAGTTGAAGGCGATGTGGTAGATCTAAACGCGTTACAAGCAGCTGGTCTGATTAAAAAGAACGTCCAGTTCGTAAAAGTAGTAAAATCTGGTGAAGTTTCTCGCGCGGTTACCGTTAAAGGTCTTAAAGTGACTAAAGGTGCTCTCGAAGCGATTGAAGCTGCCGGAGGCAAGGTAGAAGAGTAAGGAAGTACTTTATGGCTAAACCAGGTCACGATATGCAAAGTGCACAAAGCGGGCTTGCGGAATTGAAGCGTCGTTTACTATTTGTTCTCGGTGCTATCATCATTTACCGTCTAGGTTCATTCGTGCCGATCCCTGGGATTGACGCCGCTGTACTTGCCGAATTCTTCGAGCAACAGAAGGGCACCATTGTTGAAATGTTCAACATGTTCAGCGGTGGTGCGCTTGAGCGTGCTTCAGTGCTTGCACTGGGTATTATGCCTTACATCTCGGCCTCGATTATCATGCAACTATTAACGCACATACATCCTGCGATGATAGAGCTGAAAAAAGAGGGTGAAGCTGGGCGTAAGAAAATAAGCCAGTACACACGTTACGGTACGCTCGTGCTTGCTACATTCCAATCAATCGGTATCGCCACTGGCTTACCGAACATGATGGACGGGTTAGTTGTTAACCCAGGCTTTGGTTTCTATTTCACCGCTGTGGTGAGTTTAGTAACCGGCTGTATGTTCCTTATGTGGTTGGGCGAACAAATTACAGAACGTGGTATCGGTAACGGTATCTCAGTCCTGATTTTTGTTGGTATCGTAGCTAACCTGCCGTCTGCTATTGGTTCGACAGCCGAAATGGCGCGCCAAGGTGAATTGAACATTTTGGTACTGGTACTGATTGCGGTAATCGTATTTGCCGTAACTTACTTGGTGGTATTCTTCGAACGTGGTCAACGTCGTATCGTTGTTAACTACGCGAAGCGCCAGCAAGGTCGTCAAGTATATGCTGCTCAAAGCACACACTTGCCGTTAAAAGTTAATATGGCTGGGGTTATTCCACCAATCTTTGCTAGTAGTATCATTCTGTTCCCTGGTACAATTGCAAGCTGGTTCGGCCAGGGTGAAGGTCCGTTAGCTGATGTGTTACAAGCTATTTCAACAGCATTGACTCCAGGTCAACCGCTGTATGCGATGGTCTTGGCTGCAGCTATTATCTTTTTCTGCTTTTTCTACACAGCGTTGGTTTTCAACCCACGTGAAACAGCAGATAACCTGAAAAAATCTGGTGCATTTATCCCAGGTATTCGTCCAGGTGAGCAGACATCGAAATACATTGATAAAGTGATGACACGCCTGACATTGGCAGGTGCATTGTATATTACCTTTATCTGTCTGGTGCCCGAGTTTATGACCATGGCATGGCAAACGCCATTCTACTTCGGCGGTACATCAATTTTGATTATCGTTGTTGTGATCATGGACTTTATGGCACAAGTACAGACCCATCTGATGTCACATCAGTATGATTCTGTGCTGAAAAAAGCAAACCTTAAAGGCTATGGCCGATAAGGTCGGTTTACGGAGTTGAGTAATGAAAGTACGTGCTTCCGTTAAGAAAATCTGCCGTAACTGCAAAGTAATCAAACGTGCTGGTGTAGTACGTGTGATCTGCAGTGAGCCTAAGCACAAGCAAAGGCAAGGCTAATTAAACAGTCATGCAGGCTGAGTATCCTACTCGGCCTGTGTTTTTCATTATAGTTTGGTTATCGCTTGAGTATCCTTACGGGCTTTTCAAGAAGATGATTACCAAACTTAAAATAGGAGATGTGTTAGTGGCCCGTATAGCTGGCATTAACGTTCCTGACCATAAGCATGCAGTTATTGGTTTAACAAGCATCTATGGTGTAGGTAAAACTCGCGCTAAGGCGATCTTAGCTGCGACTGGTATCGCCGAAACCACTAAAATCGGTGAGCTTTCAGACGAAACACTTGACGTACTTCGTGAAGAAGTTGGCAAGTACACTGTAGAAGGTGATCTTCGTCGTGAAGTTACTTTGAACATCAAGCGTCTTATGGACCTTGGTTGCTTCCGTGGCTTACGTCACCGTCGTTCGCTACCACTTCGTGGTCAGCGTACTAAGACTAACGCGCGTACTCGTAAGGGTCCTCGCAAGCCTATCAAGAAATAAGGTGGGGTAAGTTATGGCTAAAGCACCAATTCGTCGTAAGAAGGTAAAAAAGCAAGTTGCTGATGGTATGGCTCACGTTCATGCTTCTTTCAACAACACTATTGTTACTATTACAGACCGTCAAGGTAATGCACTTTCATGGGCAACAGCAGGTGGTTCAGGTTTCCGTGGTTCACGTAAATCTACTCCGTTCGCTGCTCAGGTAGCTGCAGAGCGTGCAGGTACTGCTGCTCAAGAATACGGTTTAAAGAACCTAGAAGTTTTCATTAAAGGTCCAGGTCCAGGCCGTGAGTCTGCTGTACGTGCATTGAACGCTGCTGGTTTCCGTATTACCAACATCACTGACGTGACGCCAATTCCACACAATGGTTGTCGTCCACCGAAGAAACGTCGCGTATAACAATAGGTTAGGAGAAAGAACATGGCAAGATATTTGGGCCCTAAGCTCAAGCTAAGTCGTCGTGAAGGTACTGACCTGTTCCTTAAGAGCGGCGTACGAGCTATCGACTCTAAGTGTAAACTTGAGACTGCACCAGGTCAGCACGGCGCTCGTAAGGGTCGTCTATCTGACTACGGTCTACAGCTACGTGAAAAGCAAAAGGTTCGTCGTATGTATGGCATCCTTGAAAAGCAATTCCGTAACTACTACAAAGAAGCTGCTCGCCTTAAAGGCAACACAGGTGAAAACCTACTTCAGCTTCTAGAGCAACGTCTAGACAATGTTGTATATCGCATGGGTTTTGCAAGCACACGTGCTGAAGCACGTCAGCTAGTAAGCCACAAAGCGATTATGGTTAATGGTCGTGTTGTTAACATTCCTTCTTTCAACGTTTCTCCTGAAGATCAGGTTGAAATCCGTGAGAAGTCTAAGAAACAAGCGCGTATCGTAGCGGCTCTAGAATTGGCTGAGCAACGTGAAAAGCCAACTTGGGTTGAAGTTGACGGTAAGAAAATGGAAGGTACTTTCAAGCGCCTACCTGAGCGTTCTGATCTGTCTGCGGACATTAACGAACAACTAATCGTCGAACTTTACTCGAAGTAAAGTTAAGAGTTAAGAGAGGATAAAATGCAGGGTTCTGTAACCGAATTCCTAAAACCAAGGTTAGTCGATATCGACGCTATCAACCCGACTCGTTCTAAAGTGGTTCTTGAGCCGCTCGAGCGTGGTTTTGGTCACACTCTAGGAAACGCACTACGTCGTATTCTGTTGTCATCTATGCCTGGATGTGCAGTTACCGAGGTAGAAATTGATGGCGTTTTACATGAGTACAGCGCGAAAGAAGGCGTACAAGAAGACATCATTGAAATCTTGCTAAATCTGAAAGGATTGGCAGTAAACATTGAAGGCAAAGATGAAGTTTTTCTGACCCTGACTAAATCTGGTGTAGGCCCTGTGACTGCGGCAGATATTCAGCACGATGGCGACGTAACAATCGCTAACCCTGATCACGTAATTTGTCACCTAACGACAAATAACAGCGAGATCAGCATGCGTATTCGTGTTGAGCGTGGTCGTGGTTATGTACCAGCGTCTAGCCGCGTATCCTCTGAAGACGATGAGCGTCCAATCGGCCGTCTGTTGCTTGATGCATCATTCAGTCCGGTTGAGCGTATTGCGTACTCGGTTGAATCAGCACGTGTTGAACAACGTACTGACTTAGACAAGCTAATCATTGATATGGAAACGAACGGCACTTTAGATCCTGAAGAAGCGATCCGCCGTGCGTCGACTATTCTTGCTGAGCAATTAGAAGCATTCGTAGATTTACGTGATGTTTCTGAGCCAGAAGAGAAAGAAGAGAAGCCAGAATTCGATCCTATTCTGCTTCGTCCAGTTGATGATCTTGAGCTAACAGTTCGTTCAGCAAACTGCTTGAAAGCCGAGCAAATTCAATATATCGGTGATTTAGTACAGCGTACCGAAGTTGAGCTTCTTAAGACACCTAACTTAGGTAAGAAGTCTCTAACTGAGATCAAAGACGTGCTTGCATCACGTGGTCTTTCTCTAGGCATGCGCCTAGAAAACTGGCCGCCAGCAAGCTTAGCTGAGTAATCTAAATCACTATATTTAGTTTAGTTAGAAGGATAGGGTCATGCGCCATCGTAAGAGTGGTCGTCAATTAAACCGTAACAGCAGCCATCGCAAAGCGATGTTCAGCAATATGGCTGGTTCTTTGGTGAAGCACGAAATCATCAAAACAACATTGCCTAAAGCGAAAGAGTTGCGCCGTGTAATTGAACCTTTAATCACACTGGCTAAGACTGATAGCGTTGCAAACCGCCGTTTAGCGTTTGCTCGCACGCGTGATAAAGAAGTTGTTGGTAAGTTGTTCAGCGAGATTGGTCCTCGCTACGAAAGCCGTCCTGGTGGCTACACTCGTATTTTGAAGTGTGGTTTCCGTGCTGGTGACAACGCACCAATGGCTTACATTGAACTAGTAGATCGCCCAGTTGCGACTGAAGAAGTTCAAGAAGACGCGCAGTCTGCAGAGTAAGTCTTAAAAAGACACAAAAAGCCGAGCTTATGCTCGGCTTTTTCTTTATATGGCCAAAATAAAACATCTCACTTCTATATATACAGCTATATAAGTATTCCTTTCCCACTGGTTTCACAGTTTAAATGTAACAATTAAGATCTAAATTAGATCGTTAACTGTTAAATACAGCTGTTATCGTTTCATTTTTGTCCAAACGATCCATTTTTAGCGATTTTCTTTAAAAAAGGGGTTGCGTCAAAATCGAATCTCCCTATAATGCGACCCCACTGAGACGGCAGGCAGCAACGTATAGCGAGGCGCTAGCAACTCAGGGAGTCAAGTAAAACTCAGTTTTGAAAAAATGAAAACTTTCTCAAAATTAAGTGTTGACAACAAAACAGGGTTGAGTAGAATGCACAGCCCTCGAGACGCGAAAGCAACTCGAAACCGGGTAACCGGACTGTTCTTTAAAAATATGAAGCAATCATCTGTGTGGGCACTCGTACAGGTTGAGTTCTAACAGCAGATTCTAGTTCGCTAGATGACGCAAACAAATTTAGAGTCTCAATTGAACTGAGTGACCAACGGAAACAAGTTTACTTGTTTCAGCACAGTCAATTCGATTCGAAAGAATCAAAATCAGAATTCAATGAGCGCCGAATCTTCGGATTCACAAAACTTTTAATTGAAGAGTTTGATCATGGCTCAGATTGAACGCTGGCGGCAGGCCTAACACATGCAAGTCGAGCGGTAACATTTCTAGCTTGCTAGAAGATGACGAGCGGCGGACGGGTGAGTAAT
>NZ_JBDODM010000008.1:0-188483 GCF_039831865.1 Pseudoalteromonas pernae | reverse complement strand
TCGCTGGGTGCGTTAGCAGCGCCAGCACGCGCAGGCAATAGCAAATGCTTCGGGGTACGGGGGGATTCCAAAGGGGGAATCGTATCATCCTCCCTTTGGTTGCCGTCGCCAACGCGACAAGAACTCACTGTGCAAAGCTGTGGGGAGATTTAATTGAAAAGGTTAGTAGCGTCGCTTAAAAGGCTGTGTGGGGAGATACAGGGGTTGTCAGGCTGAAACCTGACCTACAATTAACGGCCGTGAAGGCGCCCGTACTCAACAAATAGGCACAAAAAAGGCCGCTAAAAGCGGCCTTTTTTCTCGAGAGTAGCTATTACTCTACGATTGATGCTACAACACCAGCACCAACTGTACGGCCACCTTCACGGATTGCGAAACGTAGACCTTCGTCCATCGCGATTGGGCAGATTAGCTCTACTACCATCTTGATGTTGTCACCAGGCATTACCATTTCTACGCCTTCTGGTAACTGGATGTCACCAGTTACGTCAGTTGTACGGAAGTAGAACTGTGGACGGTAACCTTTGAAGAATGGAGTGTGACGACCACCTTCATCTTTTGATAGTACGTATACTTCTGCTTCAAACTTCGTGTGAGGAGTGATTGAACCAGGCTTCGCTAGTACTTGACCACGCTCTACTTCGTCACGCTTAGTACCACGTAGAAGCGCACCGATGTTCTCACCCGCACGACCTTCGTCTAGAAGCTTACGGAACATCTCAACACCTGTACAAGTTGTCTTCGTTGTATCTTTGATACCTACGATTTCAACTTCGTCATTCACGTTGATGATACCAGCTTCAACACGACCTGTTACTACTGTACCACGGCCTTGGATTGAGAATACGTCTTCGATAGGCATGATGAATGGCTTATCGATGTCACGCTCTGGCTCTGGGATGTATGTGTCTAGCGCGTCTGCTAGTTCAACAATCTTGTCTTCCCACTCTTTCTCGCCTTCTAGTGCTTTAAGAGCTGAACCTTGGATTAGTGGTAGGTCATCACCTGGGAAGTCGTACTCAGAAAGAAGTTCACGAACTTCCATCTCTACTAGCTCTAGTAGTTCTTCGTCGTCAACCATGTCACATTTGTTCATGAATACGATGATGTAAGGTACACCAACCTGACGTGAAAGAAGGATGTGCTCACGAGTCTGTGGCATAGGACCGTCAGTCGCAGCTACTACTAGGATCGCGCCGTCCATCTGTGCAGCACCAGTGATCATGTTTTTAACATAGTCAGCGTGTCCAGGACAGTCTACGTGTGCGTAGTGACGAGTTGGAGTGTCGTACTCAACGTGTGAAGTTGAGATTGTGATACCACGCTCGCGCTCTTCAGGAGCGTTATCGATCGATGCGAAATCTTTAGCTGTACCACCGTATACTTTTGCAAGTACGTTAGTGATCGCTGCAGTTAGAGTTGTTTTACCGTGGTCAACGTGGCCGATTGTACCTACGTTTACGTGCGGTTTTACGCGTTCAAACTTTTCTTTTGCCATGACGGAACCTATCAGTTTTTGTGTATCTAGATTACATATCAAACGATCGACAAAAAACGACGATCAATTCAATTCTTCAATTATTGAATATTTTTTAGACAAATCAAAGGAAGTATTTCAGGAAAGTCAGGACTGGTGCTGATAGGCAGATTTGAACTGCCGACCTCACCCTTACCAAGGGTGCGCTCTACCAACTGAGCTATATCAGCACACCAGAAAACTGGAGCGGGCAGCGGGAATCGAACCCGCATCATCAGCTTGGAAGGCTGAGGTAATAGCCATTATACGATGCCCGCTTTTAGGAACCTGTTCTTAACTACCTCTAACCGTCAAGAATAAAGTGGTGGAGGGAGCTGGATTCGAACCAGCGAAGGCAGTGCCGTCAGATTTACAGTCTGATCCCTTTGGCCGCTCGGGAACCCCTCCACGCAAAATTCTTTCTAAAGCTTTCCAAGGGTAAGGAAAGTGGTGCCGACTATCCGAGTTGAACGGATGACCTACTGATTACAAGTCAGTTGCTCTACCAACTGAGCTAAGTCGGCACTGCTTTAGTACGGGGCGAGATTCTAAGGCATGGTTTTATGCGATGCAACTATAAAATCAAAAAAAGTTTAGGATTCGCTCACAAACGTTCAATTATCGCGCAATACTGTGTTTTTTTAAGCGATTTCGCTGCCTTCTCGCCATTTTAGTAGCCCTTCCAGTACCAAGTGTGGACGGTACGTACTGTGTGGTAAATGCATATGCAATGATAGTCCATCGCCACCGGTGATCAACAGTTTGGTAGATGCACCACCGCATTGATTGAGAGCATATTCAATCGCGCCTAGGGCACCAATGAACGCACCATTTTTTACGGCGGCAGGAGTTGAATCGCCAGGGCGAGGGTGGGCAGAGAGACCTTCTACGCTAAAAACGTTCTGCGCGCGATTAACTATGCTTTGCTCGCTGAGTTTAAGACCACTGAGAATATAACCACCAAGGTGCTGATGATTGTCGTTGATCACATCAATGGTCAGCGCCGTACCAGCATCAACAACCACAGTATTCCCCTCAGGGTTTTCGCTGTACCCGGCGATGACAGCCAGCCAGCGGTCAATTCCCAAGGTTTGAAAATTAGGATAGGCACACTCAAGTTGTCGCCAATGACTGCTTGTGCATGCACGATGCACCGTCTTACCATTGGCGGCAGCAATCGCTAACACTTGAGTCAGTGCGCTGGAATCTGCGACAGCAGAAACAAGCACCTCTTCTACATGAGACCAAGGCACCTCCTGCAAACCAACGGCATGTAATTCACCACTGGCATTCGCTAACAGCATTTTCACCGCGGTATTGCCCGCATCTACTAACAGCTTCATGATTTCACTCGCAAGCTAATTTCGCCACCGAAGTAACGCTTACTTTGACCATCGACGCGCAAAACCACCGCCCCTTGCTCATCAATGCCTTCACAGATACCACGCCAACTACTTGTGCCAGAGCTGAGTTCTACACATTGGCCTGCAAACGCATGAACGTTATTCCACTGCTGATACATGCCCTGCAAACCTTGTTGCTGATATTGAGCGAGACGTTTTTGCAAAAAGCAGGTTAACACCGCCACCAGCTGATTCTTGTTAATATCGTCACAAAACTCGCTAAGGTCGCACCAAGGCTGGTCAATATTATCAGCACTGGTTTGTGGCATCGCCACATTCAAGCCAATGCCAATCACTAAATGACAGGGCCCTTCTGCGGTGCCGTCGAGCTCAACCAATACGCCTGCAAGCTTACGACCATTTACCAGCACATCATTAGGCCATTTAAGCTGCACATCAAGGTCATACAAAGCCTTTAAGCTATCGTAAACCGCCAAACCCACAGCAATGGATAAGCCCATCGCCGCATGCATGCCATCATCCAATCGCCAGTAATAACTGTAATAAAGATTTGCTGCAAAAGGCGATTGCCACACTCGACCTCGACGCCCCTTGCCTTGCTTTTGCATCTCAGCAACTAGCACAGAATTGTTATGCACCTTGCCTTGTTGCAAACGTCGCATCAGCTCTGTGTTGGTTGAGTCAATAATCGGCTGCACTTCAAATTCACAGCCCGCGCCATCAAGCTGTTGGTATGCCACTTCAATATCTGATTGTTCTAGCAAGCTCAGCGGGCGGCTCAAGCGATAACCCTTGCCATTGACCTTGTATATGTCTAAACCCATTTCCTGCAAAGAGGTAATGTGTTTACCCACAGCAGCGCGGCTAATACCGAGCTGCTCACCAATAGCTTGTCCAGAGATGAAGTCGCCTTGATTAAGAGCGTGGAGTATGGCGAGTTTGTTGCCATCAGGCGCTTTCATGATGTGACCTCACATGAAATTCACCTTGCTCGTCCATCAATCGCACTTCATGCTCCAAATACACTCCAAATTTATCGCTAATGGTGTGCTGAATATGCTCGACCATGGCCAATAGCTGCTGCGCAGTCCCTTGGCCACGATTGACCAACACCAGCGCTTGTTTGTCATGCACGGCAATATCACCGATAGCAAATCCTTTTAAACCAGCTTGCTCAATCAACCAGCCTGCGGCCACTTTTTTATTATCGGCATCCACATCATAGCTTGGCATAGTTGGGTAAAGCGCAAGGAGCTGCTCAACTTGGTCGCGAGGTAATATGGGGTTTTTGAAAAAGCTACCGCAGTTTGCAAGCACTGCTGGGTCAGGTAATTTTGATTGACGCACAGCAACCACCGCGTCAAACACCTGCTGTGGTGTTGGCTTATCTAACTGTTGCAACGGACCATAACTTAAATTCGGCTGCCATAGCTTTGGCAAGCTCAGTCCTACGCGGGTAATAATAAATTGGCCTTTGAGTTGATGCTTAAATACAGAGTCGCGATAGCCAAACTCACATTGTTCTGAGCTGAGTTTTTGAGTTTTGCCCGTTATTAGGTTAAACCCTTCAACGTATTCCACAAATTGCGCAAGTTCGACACCGTATGCGCCAATGTTTTGCACCGGTGCAGCACCGACATTACCGGGGATCAGGGCTAAGTTTTCCAAACCAGGCATATTTAATACTAAGGTTTTTTGCACTAGGTCGTGCCAATTTTCACCTGCTTCGCAATGCAGTAACCATGCTTGCTCACGCTCTTCCACGCGCATACCTTTATTAGCAATAATCAGCACGGTGCCGTGGTAGGAGGCAGTAAAAATAGTATTGCTGCCTTCACCTAAAACACAAAATGGTTGCGTGAAGTCGACCTGTTTTAATTCTGATGGGTCAGTAATTATCATCATCTTGTCGCAGTGGGTGTCCAACGCAAAAGTGTGATAGCTCTGTAATGCAGGCAAAGTGGTGCTCTCTGAAAATTTTTGAATATGCTCTAAAACCTAAGTGTAACCTAAGCTGAACTTCGGACCTAGTGTCATGATTTTATGACGCATTGAGACAGCTGTTCTGAGCCTTTGGTATCAGTTCTTATAGAGATCTGGTATAAAAGCCTCTTCTTATTTCCCCCGTTCTGAGGAAGCTATGAAGTTAAAACCAGTTGCTTTAGCACTCGCACTTAGCGGTATTAGCCTACACGCTGTGGCTGCTAACGATGAGCATACCTATGCAAATCTTGATGAAGTTGTTTCAACTCACCTGTATTTAGACCTTGATGTTGATTTCGATGACAAGCAATTAGAGGGTTTTGTTGAACACACCCTAGATTGGCAAGATGCCAATGCCCGTACTCTCGTATTGGATACACGCGACCTAGAAATTGACCGTGTTATTTACCAAGGTAAGAGCGGCAAGTGGCATGAAGCAAAATTTGATTTAGCTCCTCGCGACGATGTTAAGGGCGCTAAACTTACTATCAAGTTCAATCAACAAGCGCCTAAAGTTCGTATTTACTATAACAGCTTACCTCAAGCTTCAGGCCTTCAGTGGTTGACGCCAGAGCAAACAGCAAGCAAAACTCAGCCGTTTATGTACAGTCAGTCGCAAGCGATTCACGCGCGGAGCTGGATCCCTGTGCAAGACACGCCAGCAATGCGTGTAACATATAACGCCCGTATTGAAACACCTAAAAATGTGCGTGCAGTAATGAGCGCTGACAACACAGGTGCATTCATCAAAGACGGTGACTACTTCTTTGATATGCCACAGGCCATTCCACCATACCTAATCGCCATTGGTGCAGGTAACTTGGAATACAAAGAAATGTCGCATCAAACCGCGATTTTTGCTGAGCCACAGATCCTTGATGCCTCAGTTGCTGAGTTCAACGACACCCAAGCGATGATCGACAAAACCAATGCGATGTATGGTGAATATGCATGGGGGCGCTACGACCTACTAATGTTGCCTCCAAGCTTCCCATTCGGTGGCATGGAAAACCCGCGTTTGAGCTTTATCACACCAACCGTTGTTGCTGGCGATAAGAGCTTAGTAAACCTGATTGCGCATGAGCTTGCACATTCTTGGTCAGGCAACCTTGTGACTAACGCAACATGGGAAGACTTGTGGTTAAACGAAGGTTTCACATCTTATGTTGAAAACCGCATCATGGAAGAAGTGTTTGGCCGTGACCGCGCGGTGATGGAACAGTCTTTAGATGCAGCGGGCCTGCGCGCTCAGCTTAAGACCATCGATGCACCAGATACTCGCTTGAACCTAAAGCTTAATGGCCGCGACCCAGACGATGCATTTAGTTCGGTGCCATACACGAAAGGTCAGCTGTTCTTAATCTATCTTGAAGAGAAGTATGGTCGTGATGTATTTGATGAGTTCGTCAAAGGCTATTTCAAAGAGTACTCATTTAAATCGCTGACTACGGCTCAATTCGTGACTTACTTACAAGCGAACCTAATCGACAAACATCCTGGCGTTGTCAGCATGGATAAAGTCAATGAGTGGATTTTCGAGCCAGGCCTACCTGCTGATGCACCAAACCCAACT
Organism: Pseudoalteromonas pernae; assembly: GCF_039831865.1. Classification (NCBI taxonomy): domain Bacteria; kingdom Pseudomonadati; phylum Pseudomonadota; class Gammaproteobacteria; order Alteromonadales; family Pseudoalteromonadaceae; genus Pseudoalteromonas; species Pseudoalteromonas pernae. Next base: position 182,047 of record NZ_JBDODM010000008.1, on the reverse strand, counting down.
TCAGATGCATTTGAGAAAGTAGATACACTGACTGCAACTTGGTTGAAAGGTGATATTACAGCCGCAGAGCTGCCAACTGCGAATTGGACGGTGCACGAGTGGCTGCACTTCATCAACAACCTACCTCGCGATCTGGGCAACGACAAAATGGTTGAGCTAGATACTCAATTCAACCTAACTGCTTCAACCAATAAAGAAGTAGCATTTGCTTGGTTTATGCTTGGTGTTGGCAACGGTTATGATGCTATTTACCCAGCGCTTGATAAGCACCTAACGGGCATTGGTCGCCGTAAACTTATCGTACCTTTATACAAATCACTGATTACTAATGGTAAGCGTGATTGGGCATATGAAGTTTACCAAGGTGCACGTGCGGGTTATCACCCACTAGCACAAGGCACGATTGACGCGCTGTTTAACTAAGCGACAATCAAAATTCATAAAAGGGTGCACTAGGCACCCTTTTTTTTCGCGTTAATTTTTTACTTTTTGCAAAAATGCTTTGCGCTCTTCAGGGCTTGCTTGCTGCCACCAAAATTCGAGCATGGCAGAGGCGCTGACACCGCTTGGCGCTGGCGCACTGACCGCCTTAGGCGCTGTGGTTACAGCTGGTACAGGTGCAACTGCGGGTGCAACTGCGGGTGCAACCGCCGTAGCTGTAGCCGCCACAGGCGCGGCAGGAGTAACTGGAGTAGGCGTATACTTGGTCACGGGTGCAACTGCGGGTAGTGTCCTTGCAGCTTGCTTGCCTTTGACCTTAACGCTCACAAAAGGGCTCTTGGCATATTCTTTTGCCGCATCTAGATTTTTAGCTCGTGCAAATACCACTTGGTAATCTTTTCCACTTTCAACAGTGAGGGTCACCCAAAATGGTTCTGACTCAATTACCTCATGGGCATCATAGCCTGCTTCATATAAGTCACTGTATTTAAGCTTTAAATTGTAACTACCTGGCTGTAACTCAAGCTCATCCACCGATTTAAAGAACGAGTGCTCTATGACTTTGTCGTTCACTTGTAACGGCAGTATTTCTGCAGGGAACGAGACCATTTCAGCATGAGCTGCGCTCATTAAAGTTAACGACAGTGCCGCGACACTCGTGACTTTTTTCCACATTAGATACCTTCCTTCGTTATATGTTTGACACGTCTGATATTCTTTGTCATTACTTGCTCATAAATAGCATAAACAAGGAGCTCAGCGTGAGCGCAGAAACTATTTTTACTAAAATTATTAACCGCGAAATTCCTGCTGACATCGTCTATGAAGACGACCAAGCCCTCGCATTCAGGGACATCAACCCGCAAGCCCCATTCCATGTGTTAATTATCCCAAAGACGGCGATTGCAACCATCAACGACATCAATGATAGCAATGCTGCAGAAGTCGGCCACCTTTATGTCGTTGCCGCAAAACTTGCTAAAGAACATGGATTTGCAGACGATGGCTACCGCGTAGTTATGAATTGCAACAACCATGGTGGCCAGACTGTTTACCATATCCACCTACATATGCTTGCAGGTAAAGCCATGGGTTGGCCGCCTTACCAAGATACTCTGAAAGTATAGTTCGTCTCATCTCATTAAAACTTAAACATACTTTCTTCTGAGCGACATGTGCATGACACCAGCCATTCGCTCAGATGTTCGTAACCAATCATTTACAATCGTACCAAAACCCCTCAGAATTCATCTTTTATAACTAATAAAAAGCAATCTTTCTAATACAAAAGAAGTGAACAGCGTGTTAGGATATTGCAAACAGAGATAAATACTGAGCAAATCATGAGTAAGACTGTATTTTTATTGCTTGAAAAAGAACCAATTAACCAAATTGGTGTGAATGTATTAGAGCCATTATTGCGCACTCAGGGACTAGAAGTGCATAAAGGTACTGATGTGTCCCAAGTTCAGCCAGGTACGGCTTACTTATTTATCGAAACACCGAATGATGATGCTTGGAATCGATTAAAAGAACATTTAACAAAACTTACCGTCGACTGTGACATCGTCCTTTTCAATCTTGACGAAAACCCTGAGTTGGCGAATCGTGCATTACTGAGCGGTATCCGTGGCGTCTTCTATACCTCTGACAACGCTGATGTGATGGTAAAAGGTATTCGTCTGCTGCAAGAAAACCAACTTTGGTATCGCCGTGATGTGATGTGTAACGTGCTCAACCGTATGTTGCATTTCAACAAAGACTCACTGCACAAATTGACTGAAGGTGATATCGAGCCAGTTAAACTCACTAAACGTGAAAAAGCGATTGTGGCGCTGATGAGTAAAGGCGCGAAGAACAAAGAGATCGCTGATGACCTAAGTATCAGCCCACACACGGTAAAAACACACTTATACAGCGCATTTAGAAAAACTAAGTGCCGAAATCGTATCGAGCTATTATCGTGGGCACAAAACAATATCCCCAACGAACTTCGCTAAAAAACTAAGCCAGCTGATTGCTGGCTTTTTTGTATCCGCTTATACCCAATGTACATACAGTTTCTCATGCTCAATCGCTAAAACTTGCGTATAGTATGGGGTATTACCTGCAAAATCAGTTAGCTCTAGGATGCTCGACGCCAAAACCCTTTTTATTACCAGTGCCACCGCAATTTTCGTAATGGCCATGCTTAATTGCATCACTTGGCGAGCCAACCGCAATTTTGTCGGTATTGGTTTATATGTTTTTTATCCGGTATTTCTGCTCACTGGCGCCTGCTTGTTTGCCACCATCCCTACCGAGCAGAACATGGCTATCAACGCTTTGGGTTACGCGTGTTTAATCATTGCTTCGGTAATCCACGTGTTAGCGCTCAATCGCTTTTTGGACCACAAAGGGCTTATCACCACAGTATTTATCACCATCAGTGTACTGATATTTATGTGCATGACTTACTTCCTCTTTGTGGATAGCAATTTGCGCATGCGCATCATGTTGATTGATATCCATAGGGTAGTCGAGGCGTTCTGCTTAATCCTGATCATTGGTTACTACGCTAGAAACAAATACCCCAGCGCCAGTTTGGTATACCTCATTGCCCTCGTGCTCACCTTAGTCATGTTTGGTGGCCGAGTGATATTAATGGGACAAGTAGAAAATGCGCAGTACCTGCAAAGTGATTGGTTTAGTGTTGCCCTGTTAGTGAAGGGAGTCGTTACGCCCATGCTGTTCGCTGCCGGTTTAGCACTGTTTTGTAATGAACGTCGAGAGCTCAACCTCAACCAGCTCACCGCCAAAACCCAAAAAGACTTAGAAATTCGTGGTCTGTTTTTATCTACCGTGAGCCATGAAATTCGCACGCCCCTAAACGGCATTTTAGGCAGCGCACAACTCATTATGAATCAAACAACCACCCCAAAAAACAAACCGTATTGCGAGGCCATTATTAACTCCGCAGAATCACTCACTTTACTCATCGATAAAGTATTGGAATACGCCAGCTTGGATCAAAGTGACGAAGCCCTGTATGAGGAAGACGTGGAACTTCATACTTGGCTGAACAATCTGTGCTTACTACTGAGCCCATTAGCAGAACAAAAAGGGGTGAAGTTTGAGCTCAAATACCACTTGTCTAAGCAGGCATGCTACTACTGCGACCACCAAAAAATACGGCAAATCCTCATTAACCTTGTGGGAAATGCAATTAAATTCACTGACAAAGGCACTGTGACTTTGCAGGTTGAGCAAATCCGTGAAGGTCAAGAAGCACATACGCTGCGCTTTAGCGTGATAGATTCAGGCCCGGGGATTGAAGAAGATGAAATTCAATTTTTGACCGAGCCTTATGTGCAAAGTAGCGCTGGTAAAATCAAAGGCGGTTCGGGTCTTGGTTTAGCTATTACTAGCCGATTGCTGGAACATTTAGATAGCCAACTGAACATCACTAGTGAGTTGGGCAAAGGCAGTACATTCGGTTTTGATATTCGTTTAACAGTAGGTGAGCTGAGCCTTGTGGAAAAACGCCCACAAAGCAGTGAATACAGAACCGGGTTAGACGTACTCTTGGTTGAAGACTTGGAACTGAACCAAAAAATCGCTATCGAGTTTATGGCTGAAGACGAGCACCGTGTAAAACTAGCCGTAGACGGACAAAGTGCTATCGAACTGCTACAGCAGTACCACTTTGATGTGGTGCTCCTCGACATGAACCTCCCTGACTTTAATGGCCAAGAGGTGATGAAGCGCCTCAAAAGCATCGACCATCGCAATCACCGCACCCCGTTTTTGGCATTTACAGCGAGTTTGAGCCCCGATGAAGTGAAGGAATATCTGGCGCTGGGTATTAAAGATATCGTTGCCAAGCCGATTAAACAGGAAAAACTGCGCCAAGCACTCAGTGACTCACAGTCCACGCAAGCGGCCAACCTGAGTGTGGCATTAAAAGATGTACTCTATGACGAAACCGCCATCGAGCTGATGACCCATACCTTTGAAGAGCAAGAGCTAAGCTCAATCTACAATGAGTTTGTACTGTCAGCGCGCAATAAATTACTGCGCTGCCAACAACTTATCTCTCAAGACCCCGAGCAATGTATCAAGATTCTACACCGCCAAGCGAGTACCGCATTGCAGCTTGGCTTTAACCGCTATGGTATGGCACTGAAAAAAGTCGAACGGCGTTTACTTGAGGACAAGCCCATCGATGTGCAATTAAGCGATTGCCTTGATTTGTGGCAGCAAAGCTTGGAACAGTACCTTAGCTATATGCGTCAACAAGCACTGCGCTAGCGCCCATAATCATCATCAAAACGGACAATATCATCTTCGCCGAGGTATTCTCCGTTTTGCACTTCAATCACCACAGCAATGTCATCAGTGGTATTCGCAAGACGATGGCGCTGACCCGCTTGAATATAGATAGACTGACCACTTTGTAATGTTTGCAGATGTTCATCTACGGTAACGTCCACAGTGCCTTTGACCACCACCCAGTGTTCAGAGCGATGCTGGTGCGCCTGCAACGACAACCGCGTATGCGCGCTCAACGTAATGCGTTTAACCTTGTAATTATCCGCCTCATTGAGCACTTCATATTGCCCCCAAGGGCGAAATGTTCGTTTGTGAAATTCTCGGCGTTCAGGAAAGCGTGCTGAGACTTCATTGAGCAATTTTGGCATGTCATCGAGACTGTCTTTACTGGCAACCAAGGTAGTATCACCACTGTGAATAATAACCGCACCTTTTATGCCCAAGGTGGTCACCAAATGATTGTCTTCTGTGTAGATGAAATTGTCTTTACCATCAACGACTACAGCCTCACCCAGTACAACATTGTTGCAGTTGTCAGCGTTATAGAAGCGGCTGAGCTGCTCGTAGCTACCCAAATCAAACCAATGCAACGTACTTAAACACACTAACAGTTTGTCGCTGTTTTCTAATAGTGCATAGTCGAGAGACTCACTGGTGACTTGTTGCCACATAGCTTGATCGACTCGAATAAAATCAAGATCAGCACTGAAATTAGCCGCCCTCTCAACTTGTATATACATCTCTGAGCGATAGCGTTTAAATTCCGTCAGAAACGTGTCCACACCAGCCATTAGCATGCCTGAATTCCACACATAGCAACCTTGCTCGAGGTATTGCTGGGCACGACCTAAATCTGGTTTTTCCGTAAATGATTCAACGTGATAGACATCATCACCTGAGATTCCTGAATGCGCACCACAATGAATATAACCAAAGCCCGTTTCAGCATGTGTCGGAGTGATGCCAAACACCAAAAGCGTGTTTTGCACATCCGGTACTAGGTCATGTAAACGCGTTAACAGCGTATCAAAATCAGATATTGCGTGGTCGGCTGGCGCAAAAAATAGCTGCGCATCTGGCTGATGCTGCTGCGCCCACAAAGCCGCGACAAGTGCCGCTGGCGCGGTATTCTTGCCACTGGGTTCAAGGATAATCGCACTGGCTTGGACACCAATTTCAAGTAACTGTTGCGCCACCATAAAACGGTGTTGCTCACTACATACCACCACTGGAGGCAAACAGCCATTCGCAACAAAGCGCAATGCCGCTTTTTGTAGCAATGAGTGTTGACCAACCAATTGGATAAATTGCTTGGGTCTATCTTGGCGCGATAAAGGCCATAAGCGCGTACCGCTGCCACCAGCGAGCAAAACAGGTAAAATCAAGAATCGGCTCTAGTCTGAAAGTTATTAGGGCAATTGTAGCATTACAGCGCTACCGGCCGATATCCAAAGTGAAGGGGTCGCTATCTTGCCATGCAGGAAAGGCTTGCCTGTAAGCGTCTAAATTTGCCTTGTGTAAGGTAACAACCAGCGTCTCACAATGATCGTCCTGCGCACTTGCTAATGTTTTACCATCAAACCGATAGGCCGCAGTGCCACCATTGTGGGCGATGTTGTGACCATCCTTGCCAACGCGGTTCACGCCCAACACATAGCTCTGATTTTCAATTGCGCGGGCTTTTAATAATGTGTCCCAAGCATCTCGGCGCGCGGCTGGCCAATTAGCTATATTAATCATCACATCATAATCGTTACGATTGCGCGCAAACACGGGGAACCGCAGGTCATAACATATTTGCGGCAGTATGCGAAAACCATTGAGCTCAAACAGCACTCGTTTTTCCCCCGCTTGAATATGCTGCCCTTCTTGTCCTAAACAGAATAAATGACGCTTATCATAGTATTGGATATCGCCATTGGGGCTCACCCAATACAGGCGGTTAAAGCGCTTTTGCTGTTGTTCAACAAGCACGCTTGCAGCCATAACAACATTGCGGCTTTTTGCTTGCGCTACAAGCCATTGCACAATGTATTGGGCGCTGTTGGTTACATCTTGGCTATCAACCGCAAACCCAGTGGCAAAGGTCTCTGACAACAGAATTAAATCGACCGGCGACAAGTCATCCAGTGTGTCTTCTAAACGCTTGAGATTAGCCTCAGCATCGAGCCAGATAATATCATGTTGGACTAAAGCGACGGTCAAGGAATCCATTGGTGATTAGTTCAATCCCGCGTTGTAGGGCCAAGTACTAAAGGTTTTGATGTATAGCTGCTCAACTTGTTCACGCGCCCATGGGGTGCGGCGCAAAAATTTAAGCGACGATTTCACTGATGGGTCTTTCTTAAAACAATTGATATTGACGTGTTCAGAAAGTGTCTGCCAGCCATAGTGCTCTACAAGGCGAGTCACTATTTCCTCTAGTTTCACGCCATGCAGCGGGTTTTTGGGTTGTTCATGATGCATGTAATTGCCTCGAAACGTGTTATGCCTCGCAGTTTAACGTACTTGCTACCCACTCGCCACGCACTACTTATACATTGCGTACATTTCATCAAGGGTTTGCGACAAACCATCTTCTTGAACAACACGCACGTGTTTACGGCTAAGACCTCGAATATTAGAGACCCCACAGGAGTGCGCAATCAAGCCCACACCGTAGTGAATATACTTATTGTAGTTGGCAACTCGCTGGGTTTTATCAACCACATCTAATCCTTTCATAAGTTTAGGATTATGGGTTGTAATACCGGTTGGGCAGGTGTCTTTGTTGCATTGCAGTGCCTGAATACAGCCCAAGGAAAACATGTGCCCACGTGCCGAAACCACAAAGTCTGCGCCCAAAGCCACCGCCCATGCTACCTTTGAGGGCACGATTAATTTACCAGATGCAACAAGACGAATGCGCTCACGCAAGCCATGACGCTCTAACAAGTTCACGACCCAAGGCAAGCTTTCTTTCAACGGTAAACCAACTGAATCTAGGAGCGGCTGAGGTGCGGCACCCGTGCCACCGTCGGCACTGTCGATAGTAATAAAATCGGGCGCGCTGTGTTTACCACGTTGATTAATCAATTCCGCCAACTCTTCGAGCCATTCGGTTTCACCGATCACGGCTTTAAACCCTGTGGGTTTTCCTGTTATTTCGCGCACGTAATTAATCATATCCAGTAAGTCGGATACACTTTTAATATCGTGATGACCATTTGGGCTAATTGAATCTTTACCTTCGGGGATACCTCGGATTTTAGCGATTTCCGCATTGACCTTGACGCCAGGTAACATGCCGCCTTTGCCGGGTTTTGCACCTTGGCTCATCTTAATTTCGAACATTTTCACTTGGTCGTGCGACGCAATTTCCATAAGCTTGCTTTCACTTAGTTTGCCATGCTCATCACGCACTCCGTATTTAGCGGTACCGATTTGAAACACGATATCTGCCCCGCCTTCCAAGTGATAGGGACTCAAGCCACCTTCACCAGTATTCATCCAGCACCCGGCTTGACGCGCGCCACGAGACAGCGCCAACACAGCTCTTTTTGATAACGCGCCATAGCTCATACCCGAAATATTAAAGACTTTGCGCGCTTCGTATGGGTGACGGCAGTTTTCACCTATGGTAACAGGCTCTGGTTCAATTGCGTCTTCTTCTAAAGTCGGGAATGCGGTATTCATGAACATGATAGTACCGGTGGGATCTAAGCTTTGCGTGGAACCAAAAGCAGAAGTTCTATCCACATTCTTCGCCGCTTTGTACACCCAACTGCGTTCGGCACGATTGAATGGCATTTCCTCTCGATCCATGGCAAAAAAGTACTGCCTGAAGAACTCGCCTTGGCGCTCGAAGAAGTACCTAAACCGACCGATAACGGGATAATTACGCCTGATAGCGTGCTTGTTTTGGTTTACGTCGATGAGGTACATGTAGATAACTGCCAGCACCACAAAACCAACGGCTAACAAGAAGATACTGGCGAGAAAGTTGATACCGTAGATAAAGAAATCGCTCATGCTCAATCACTTATGTGTCCCTGTTTAAAAGCAGATTTACATAAGATCAGGAATTTAGCCAGAGCAAAGTGATCTCTAAACGGCGGTTATTTTGCGCTCAATCTAATAATACTCATTATTACCGTATGACACTTCCAGCGTGTTGCTTCCTTGGCGCACTGGCTGACCACACATTTCGTCGTAAGCGCTGTTTTGACGCAAGACCATCTGATGATAGGAAATGTGCTCAAACAGTTTTTGAATGTGTAACGGACTGTGCGCTTTCAAACAAACGCCTTCATGGTCTTTGACATAATATTCAACGTTGTTAATAACCACCGACACTTGGTACAAGGCGCAGTCTAACGAGTGAATAATAACTCTTTGCAGTGGTTGCAGCTCGACAAGCTGCGTGAGTGTGATGCCCATATTCACCTCCTTAAGTTAACCAGTTTTACGCCCTGTGTTGACGATAAGATCAATCCCCCTAGGATATAGTAGAGATGATATGATGCGCTCAGCGCAATCAAGTAATACTGTTATGAGTGAACCTATTCGTCTTGCAAAATATCTGTCACACGCGGGGGTGTGTTCTCGCCGCCAGGCATCTCGACTTATTGATGCGGGCGTAGTCAAGGTGAACGGCCGATTGGCAAATCATATAGACCACGTCTCTGAGCAAGATCAGGTTGAGGTGGAAGGTCAACTGGTTCAGGGCTTGGCGCCAAAATATTACTTTGCCTATCACAAACCCGTTGGCATTGATTGCAAACTCAAAGCTGATGACCCTACGAGTCTTATTCATCACCTCCCTGCACAAGGGCGTACTTACCCCATAGGCAGGCTCGACAAAGATTCCCGCGGCTTATTAATCCTCACCAACGATGGCGAGCTATGTCATCTCCTAGCCCACCCGGATCACCACCATGAAAAAGAGTATTGGGTCGAAGTGGATAAACCGCTTGATAATGATTTCTTTGCGCAGATGAGCGAAGGCGTACCTGTCGATGGGCAAATCACCAAACCATGTGAATGCACCCCTCTAGCAAACACGCGATTCAGAATCGTCCTCACCCAAGGCTTAAACAGACAGATCCGCAAAATGGCACGCCATTGTGGCTACAAGGTCATCGATTTACTCAGAGTTCGTGTTGGTGAATACGAACTGGATACACGCCGCGTTCCACAAGGACAATACCTAGAACTCAGTGCTAATGAAGTTGATTTGTTGAAAAAATAACTTGCACAATTGGACTACAAGTGTAATCTTAATTTTGAGGATTACATTTGTGAGCAAAGTTATGATCGAATTATCAAAAGCTGAGTTTGAAGTCATGGAAGCGCTGTGGCTAGGCTACCCAGCCAAATCGAGTGAAATCATTGAACGCTTGAGCGACGACACCGAATGGCATGAAAAAACCATCAAAACACTGCTAGGTAGACTTGTTAAAAAACAAGCGGTTAGATTTGAAAAAGAAGGTCGTATATACAACTACCGCCCAACCATTGGCCGCGAAGACTATACCCTCAAGCAAAGCCAAAATTTAATTCAACGTTTCTTCAGTGGTCGTATCGCGCCGCTTGTCAGTGGCTTTGCGAAAACGGAGCAACTCTCGCAGCAAGACATCAATGAACTCAAAGCCGTAATCAAAGAGTGGGAAGACAAACAAGGAAAGTAATATGTTCGCATGGATCATTTCACAACAGGTTCTGATTTGCGCTGTTTTACTCGCACTCATCCTTGTTGAGCGCTACGCGCTAAAACCACTCAGCGCCCGTTTTATTTATTGTCTGTGGTTGCTGGTACCAGCGGCACTAGTCGCACAAAGCTTAGAGCTTTCGCAACCAATCACCTCGCCCGTGGCGGTGAGCAAATACCTAGTAACACCACTACAACACGCTTCCTCAGCCCTAACTATGAGCTGGGAGGTAGTATATTGGCTAGTTGTAAGTATCTTGCTTGCTGGGGTGAGCTACCAACATTTGCTATTTCAGCGTCATATCGATGCTAAATTAACATCCCCATCGCTCACCACGGCGGACAAAGCGGTGCCAGTTTATGCCAGTCGCCACATCAACTCCCCGATGCTGGTTGGCTTTATCCGCCCGCGCATCGTGTTACCGCACAATTTAGTCGAACAAAGTACTGCTGATGCGCTAGCCATGATGATCGAGCACGAATATGTGCACTTAAAACGCCACGACAACATCATAAACGCACTGGCACTGATTGCAGTGACTTTGATGTGGTTTAACCCAGTGGCTTGGTTTGGCTACCTCAGCTTAAGACGAACTCAGGAGCTCTCCTGTGACGAGCAGGTATTAGCAAAAAAATCTGCTAGACAGCGCTTGCTGTATGGCAAATCTATGGTCGAGTGCGCAAGTCGTTCACAACTGCATAGCTTGGCTTATTCATACTACGGAGATAAAAACATGATGTTACAACGCTTATATAACATGCAATCAGCTAATAAAGGCCACATCATCGCTAAGATGCTGAGTATTCTATTGGCGGTGAGCAGTTTAACCTTGATTGCCACAGTGCAAGCTGGTGATGGCCATAAAGCCAAGAAAGAATCGCAAAGTGGCGTGGCGCCTATCGTTCGCATTGAACCTAAATATCCAATTGAAGCGGCAAAGCAAGGTATTTCTGGTTCCGTTGTGCTGCGTTTTCAAATCGCCAATGATGGTTCAGTTACAGATATCGCAGTGGTTCAGTCCACACCTGAAGCAGTGTTCGATAAAGTAGCCATCGAGGCTTTAAAAAAATGGAAGTACAAGCCGATTGCTAACCCAGAGCAAGAGCAGTTAGTGCAACTCGATTTTAAATTGAATGAAGAGGTGAAATTGCCAGAACTGACTGAGCGCATTAATGTGACATCGCACTAATTCACTGCGCTTAAGAGTACAAAGCAAGCTCCTTTTTTTAGGCGCTTGCTTTGTGTTTTTAAAAAAGTTTAAACCGAATCGACACATGCACACTCTTTATAGTTAATACACAGTCATTTTTGAGCACGGATGCAGCTAAATCTAACAATAATTCGCGCCCAAGCGGGATGTGAAACAGCCTTTAAACAAGTCTATGAAACCTTCAGCGCGACAACCCTGAGTTATCTTTCTCAACTAGGGGTGCAAAGGCAAGATCTTGATGATGTACAACAGCACATTTGGCTCAGTGTATACAAACAACTGCACACTCTTTCTTCTCCATACGCTTTCAAACGATGGTTACTTCGAATTGCGCATCACAGTGCCTACAAAAAACTCAAAGAGCCCAAAGAAGTTGAAATAACAGAAGAATTAATGGCATCGCTCACTCTCATAGACGAGCACTTAGATAGCGAATATAGCCTTGATATGCTCGAAGTGTTACCTCGACATTTCAGGGAAGTTATTTACTTATTTTATTGGCTAGACCTGAGCTGTGCTGAAATTGGAATGATCTGTAATTTACCCACAAACACGGTCAAATCGCGCCTCTTTCACGCCCGAAATAAATTAGCCGATTCTGCACACATCAAACATCTAAAACAGGAGCGTTCTCATGACGAACCAACTCAATCCGTTACTGCAACAAATTAATCGCGATAAGAAAATTTACGTCACCATGCTGGGCATTAGCTTCATCGCCTGGCTATGTACATTGGGTTGCATGCTATTTATTGGCTACACCGAGTACCTTGAATATCTGCGTATACAAAGCAGATTCAGTGTTGGCATGGCACAAAAGGGCGACGTTAATGCTGCACTCGCAAGTTTAGGCTATGTCGCTCTTGGCATTTCCATGATGGTAGCCGCACTTACCACAGTGATCGTGTTAGTGCGCCAGCGCAGCGCGTCTTTACAAGACATACAACTGCGCTTAGCACTTGTTGAGGAAATGATTGCAAACAAAAACTAGCGTTAAATACTCAACGCAATCATCGCAACTGGGCAGGCCAGTGACACTGCCCAAATCAGCGAGCGCACAACGTGCCAGTTATACCAATAACACACGCAGTAAAGTGCGCGGGAGACAAGGTAGCTGATAGCCAGAGCGTCAATTAGTTTGCCTTGGGTATTGGTACCTAGCACTACCGCAATAGCCACAGCAAACACGATTAAAGACTCAAAGCTATTTTGGTGTGCGGCCAATGCACGAGCGCCAAAGCCGGTGAGCGCTTGTTGTTGCGCACGGGGATGACGATTGTCATATCCTCCTTCTGCATTTTGTGCCCATGCCAAAGGCGCTTTAGCAAGGTAGGGGATCAAACACGCGATCAAGGCGCAAATTACCACTGTACTCATCGTTTACTTTCCTTATTGTTTTTTTCATTGTGCGTGGGTTTGCTGCCAAGCTCAATGCCACGCGTTACATTATTTATAATTCCACTAAAACCAATAAGTTGGTATTAAAAACAACACAAAGGTTAAATAATTGTAAATTATTTCTTGCATTTGTACCTGTTTGGTCTATTTTCTGATCGGAGGTCACTCCTCCAACCTGATAGATATAATTACAATCAACAGGAACACACATGAAATTTAAAATACTCTCAACCCTACTAGCACTGGGTTTAGGCCAAAGTGCTATCGCGGCGCAAGGGGTCGCATTTGTACATGGCACGGGGCAGCAAACTGATGCCTACAATGACTATTGGACTGGCAGTTTCGTTAATACCGTGCGCCAAGGTTTACCTAACACCAGCAATTACACCGTGATTAATTGCGATTTCGAACAATATATGTGGGCCGATGGTGCTGCAGGTTGTTTAGCCTCTCAGCTCACGTCCTTTATAAACAATAAAAATATTACTGAGCTCACACTGATCACCCACTCCAATGGCGGTAATGTGGTGCGCTGGATTTTGTCCAACCCCACGTGGGATAGCCGCTACCCCAATATCATCAATAAAGTCACCCGCACCATTGCACTCGCACCCTCTAGCGGCGGTACGCCGCTGGCTGACGCTGTGGTCGCAGGCAACACCTTTGAGCAAAGCTTGGGCTGGCTTTTAGGCTACGGCAACGATGCAGTTAAACAACAACAAGTATCGTGGATGGCATCATATAATGCGCAATGGCTATACGGCACACCGAATCGTCCAAGTTTACCATCACGCTTCGAAACGGTTGTTGGCAGTGACGTAGACTCCGCAATCTGGGATAGCGACAGCTACTGTGGCGGCTACCAAAATCAGGTGGCGCTGGAGGTTACTCAAAACTGGTTAGACAGCTGTTCCGACGGCTTCTTAAATTGCAGCTCGCAATCGTTAGCCGGTGTTTTGTGGTTTAAAGACAAATCGCGCACCCGTGGCAGCGAACCGCTGAGCCATCAACAAAGCCGCCGCAATTGCTTTGGCTTAGCTGACATGCTGAAGAACCGAATCTAGGAGCCCAATGATGAAAACAACAATAACCACTCTTTGCGCTGCCATGATGCTAACTAGCGCTGGCGCTTTGGCCAACGCCAATGAGCAAACCGTGTATCAATTCCCGCAAGTGCAATCGGCACCGGCAACACAATTGCAAACACTGGAAAAAGACAGTGTAGAGTACTGGCAACAGGTATCGGGTAAAGAGCTCAAGCGCGGTGTGCCGGTCTTTGTGCACCAAGCCGATCACCTTATACGCGTTGCACCTAAAGCGCGTTTTGAAAACGGTGAAGTGATCAAGCCCTATGATCTGCAGCTGGATAAGTTTTCAGTGCGCGATGCGAACAGCCAAATGCAATTACCCATGCAGGCGCTAGCCGCTCGCCAACAAATGCAAGAAGCGGGCTTTAGCGATGGCAGCGTGGGCCTAAAACTTGGGCAAGTGAATGGCAAAGGCAAACCCATGCTGCAAACAAGCCAAGCACTCAATGACAACGATATGTATCTCGTACACGTCGTTGAAAAGGGCTCGAGTAACGCATTACACGCCAAAACAGCGTTCAAATTGCAGCAGCATCAACAAAAACTAGCGATGCAATTGAAGATGGGGCAACAGCGTCTAAAAGACAAAGATGTGCATCTCACACTGGTAAGCCCTGAAGGTGAGCACATTGCAGCTCAATACCAAAATGGTGAAGCCGTGTTCGCACAACCGCTTAGTTATATTGGCGCAGCGCAAGGCTACTATGAACTCGAAGCCACAGTGAATACCGTTATCAATGGTCAAGCAGTGAAGCGTTCGGTGAAAATGCCTTTCGTACAATCTGAGCAGACCATCACCATGCAAAACGCCAAGGTGCAGTCGTTAGGCAATAACCGTTATCAAGCAAACGTGCCGGTTGTAGTCGAAGATGATGGCCGCTTCGCCATCCGCGCAACGCTCACTGGACGCGGCGATAACGGGGAGCGCGTTAAGTTGGCGACAGTGGAAGTGGCAAAAGCAATGAGTGGCAGTGACACATTCGTCATGCCTTTCACCGCCTCAGCCGCTGCAAAGGCACCATTTGAGCTCGTTGATATCGAATTAACAGACCAAACGCGAATGTTGAAGTTTGCACCTGGGCAGTAACATTTCGTGGTTGTGACCAACCTTAAAGCCGGCCTAAATCGCCGGCTTTTTTATTGTAAATCAAGACGCATAAAGCGACTGTTTGGATCGAGTTGATAATCCGCAAACGGCGCGCAATCGACAAAGCCAAACTTTTTATACAGCTGATGAGCGGGCACAAAATAATCCTGCGTACCCGTTTCCAAACTAATTTTGTTGAACCCTTGCGCTGTTGCGAAGGCATAGATGTGGCGCAGCAATAATGAACCTACACCCTTGTTTCTATGCTCTGTAGCAGTGCGCATTGATTTGAGTTCAGCTTCAGTATTACTTAAACGTTTGAGAGCGACACAACCAGCCAGTTCATCACCACTCCACGCGCTGAAAAAAGTAATATCCGGCGATTTAAGTGCATCCACATCCAGTGCATGCACACTCTCAGGTGGCGAAGTGGCATACATATCGGCAAGGTGCTCGCGCAACAAGGCGATCACTTCACCCCCTTTTAAATCGTCTAACTTTATTTCCATCGCCTACCCTCTAAATACAGCCCGCAGCGTTAGAATAAGTAAGTTAATTGCGCATTGTCCAACTGATTATCAAATTACCTTCCACCGTCAGGGTTTTGTGGCCTGAAGCTGCACCCTATCAAGAGTAGTCAATAGCAGGGAAATGACGCCAAACCACTTGCCTTTATCGGCTACCGTATTCATACGAACACCATCAGAAACTCTAACTTTTCATAATATAATCAGAAATATAGCTTCCATTAAGTGTTTATATGAGGTACAAATTAAATGACCGCAAACTGAGCATTAGGTTTTTATAACATGGAGAAATATATACTTGGATTTACGGCTGGGATGTCCATTGTCCCCTTCGCTTATTTAGTCGATAAAATTCAAAACAGTACGGAATTTTACGCATCCTTGCTTATCATTCCGAGTTTGGTTGTCACCATAACTTTATTTATTGCCCTGAAGATAGATTCCAATAACTCTGAGTAGCCCGTCACCGAGATATGTGAAGTGAATAATGAATATGTAAATTACTCATTCGCCACCCATTTACCTCCATGTTATGTTGATGTTTTGCTCACTCGATAACGACTATGGCTTGGATCTTATTCACTTTTTTAGCCGCATTTAGCCAAAGTTGGCGTAACGCCTTACAAAGTAAATTAAGTCAACATACCGCCAGTCTTGCGGTTACTTTAGCGCGCTTTATCCTTGCTGGCCCTATTGCTGCGTTGTATCTCGCTGTTCTCTATCAGTTTGAACCAGCTCCTGCTTTACAACCCTCTAGTTCCTTTGCTTTTTACATTGTGGGTGCTGCTGTTATGCAAATTATCGCCACCGCGTTAATGGTTAGGCTCTTCAAGATGAATAACTATGCCGTAGGTGCAGGATTGGCCAAGAGTGAGGCACTCGTGGCAGCGATTCTGGGCATGTTGTTCTTTGGCTCCGCGCTAAGTGTGCTCGGATGGTTTGGTGTTATCTTGGGCGCGGTTGCGGTTATGCTGCTAAGTGGGCCGAGTATTCGTGGTTTGAATTTAAAAACGGTGTTGATGGGTTTGGCCTGTGGCACCAGCTTCGCCCTGACTTCACTGTGGGTGCGCGAAGCCAGCTTATCGTCTGGATTGATGTTTCCGCACAGCGCCGCTTGGGTATTGTTACTGGTGATCAGTTTGCAAACCTTGATGTTGCTTGTTTATCTTGGCATTAAAAACAAAGCAGCCCTTGTGAGCCTGTGGCACCATAAAGGCTTAACCTTGTGGATAAGCCTAACCAGCTGTATTGGCTCTATTGGTTGGTTTAGTGCTATGAGTTTACAGCATGTGGCTTATGTAAAGACGCTGGGGCAAATCGAGGTGTTTTTCACCATAGCGATTTCATATCTATGGTTGAAACAACCGGTAAAACGCCGCGACAGCGCAGGCCTAGTCCTTATTGCCTTAGCCGCTATCGCGGTGATGTGGGGGTAACTTGTATATACAAGCCCCGATTTTACTAATGGGCTAATTTTAAGGTGATCACTCCCGCGATAATCAAGAGCACACCGAAGTAACGCATTAACGAACTGCTATCCCCATAAAAGAATACCCCAACTAAAAAGGTACCTGCGGCGCCGATACCCGTCCATACCGCATAGGAGGTCCCCATAGGAATCGTCTTTTGTGCAAGCCATAGTAAAAAGCCGCTGATGGCCATAAACACCACGGCCATGACAATACCAAGCCAACGGGTTTGTGGTTCCTGTGCCAGCTTTAAGCCAACAGGCCAACCAATTTCAAACAAGCCTGCGAAAATAAGATACACCCACGCCATTAGCTTTTACCCTTTACGAGATTCACGCTATATAAATCGCCACGACGATCTTTGAGGTTGCGAACGGTTCCTTCACTGTGCAGGATTTTCAGTTTATCCATATCCAAATCTGAGAACAGCAACATCTCGGTATTTGGTGTAGCTTCGTTTAAACAGGCGTCATGAGGAAATGAAAAATCAGACGGCGTCAGCACCGCAGCTTGTGAGTACTGTACATCTAGACTTTCTACTTCAGGCAAGTTACCCACACTGCCCGCAAGCACAACATAACACTCGTTTTCGATAGCACGGGCCTGGGCACAGTGGCGCACACGCAAGTAACTGTTTTTGGTGTCAGTCCAAAATGGTACGAACAAAATATCCAAGCCTTGCTCAGCCAAAATGCGCGACAATTCAGGGAATTCCACGTCGTAGCAAATCTGAATGCCGACTCGCCCTGCATCCGTTTCAAACACCGCCACACTGTCGCCACCTTGAATAACCCAGTCATTGGCTTCGTGCGGAGTGATATGGATCTTACGTTGTTCATCTACCTTACCGCTGCGATGACACAGATAACTGACGTTATAAATGATGTCGTTTTCTGCCACCGGCATTGAGCCCGTGATGATATTGGCATTGTATTCAACCGCCATACGCGACATGGCTTGTACAAAGGTTTCGGTGTATTCGGCTAAGAAGCGAATTGCCTCAGTTTGGCTACGGTGTTCTTTCAAGCCCATTAGCGGCGCATTGAAGAACTCAGGGAAAAGAATGAAGTCACTTTGGTAATCAGACACAGTATCAACAAAGTACTCGACCTGTTTAAGTAGTTCTTCAACGCTGTCGACCAAACGCATTTGCCACTGTACCGCACCCACTCGCACGATGGTCTTAGTGCTTTCAATTACGCTGTCTGTCGGTTCGAAGAGAATGTTGTTCCACTCCAGCAAGGTCGCGTAACCCACCGATTCCTCGTCCTCGGGGAGGTACTTTTTGAGCAGTCGCTTAACTTGAAAATCATTTGATAATTGGAAAGTCAGAATAGGGTCGTACACTTCCTTACGATCGACCTTTTCAATGTATTCCATCGGCGACATTTGCTTGTTGTAGTTGTGATAAAGCGGAATTCGCCCCCCAGCTAAAATGGCGCGCAGGTTATATTGGCGGCACAATTCCTTACGGGCATCATAAAGACGTCGACCCAAGCGCATGCCTCGGTGCGTTGCGGCAATGGCAACATCCAGCCCATACAGGGCATCACCATTAGGGTCGCTGAATACTCGGTCATGTGCATCGACGATATCATCATAGGTATGTGGGTTAGAAAAGCGACTGTAATCAACTTGCACACTCAGTGCTAAGCCAACGAGTTTGCCATCATCAACAATACCGATTTGCCCTTCAGGGAATTGGTCAATCAGTCTGAAAATCGTATGGCTCGGCCAAGCCCCTCCCAACTCAGGGTAAGCCTCATCCATCAACTGCTTGATTTGTGGATATTGCTCTTTCGATAAATTACAAATCGCTAAATGGGTTTTCTCGAGGGACATTCTGGACTCCTATAATTCAATTCCTTTTCATTGTGGCGATAATCATGACAAAACGAAAGGGGTGTTCGATTATTCGCGATGGAAGGCATAACGATTGATGTTCGAAAATGCCATCATAATATCACGCGCATAATTTACCCTAGGGTGCGCCAACGCTCCCTTGCGCCAAGCCAAGTAAATATTATTCTCAGGCCCCTCAGGACCAAGACGCACCAACCTGCCCGTACGCAAATCTTCGTAGCACAAGTAATCTGGCAATACGGAGTAACCCACGCCTGTGCGCACAATTCCGGCTAACGCGCGGATATCTGGGCAAGTAGCAATAATCTGCGAGCGACAATGGGCTTTAAATACTACGTCAAAATACTCACGAATGAGCGGCAATTGCGTGTTGTAACTCACCACTGGCAGAGTATTTAAAAGATTAGCATCCACCTCCTTGCTTGGCAGTGAATCCGCCAGCAACTTATGCGTCACCAGCATTAAGCGTTCACTATCAAGCACTTGGTAATCATACATAGTGCTATCTGGCAGCGATGCAGTAATAGCCAGATCAGCGGTGCCATTGTCCAGTGCTGAATAAATTTGTTCACGATTGCCAGGGAGGATCACCACATCGACATGACCACCTTGCAGCAAATTCGCCAACTGCGCCGAGGCCACATAGCTAATGTATTCCGCAGGACCTGCTAAAGTAATAGTGCCGCGTACTTCATTAGAACGACTGCGGGTGGAAGCCATCTTCTGCTCAATAGCATCGAAGTGCCCACCAATTTGCGCAGCCAACTCATGAGCTAGGTTTGTCGGCTCAACCCCTCGATGACGCCGTGTGAACAAGGTCTTGCCGACCGTCGACTCAACACTTTGAATATGCGCAGTGGCAGCAGGTTGTGAGAGGCCAAGATTCTTCGCCGCTCGAGAGATATTGAGGCAGCGATAAACCTCAACAAAGGTTCGTAATTGCACAAAATAGGACATAAAGTGATATCAGATATTTTATATCTAACCTAAATTAAACTGAATTCTACTTATTATAGAGCTTAGCTACACTGTATGCATTGTTCATTCATTTGTATCAACACAATCAAATAAGGAGCGACTCATGCGCTTTGTAAAATTAACAGCTCTGCTAGGAGCCTTGCTAGCATTCGCAAACCCAAGCTTTGCTGAGCAACAAAAAGAGCAGGTATTGGTATTGCTCTCAAGTGAAACCCAGATGCAGCTAGCAGACGGTAGCAGCTATGAAACAGGTTACTACCTTAACGAATTCGGCGTGCCAGCAGATGAACTGCTCAAGGCGGGTTATGAATTGGTACTCGCTACACCGAAAGGCAACGCACCAGCGGTGGATAAAAACTCTGTACAAGCCATGTATTTTGGTGGCGATGAAGCAGAAATGGCACGCATTGAAAAAGTGATCGCAAACTTACCGGGCATTAACGACACACATACACTCAAAGAGGTGATTGATAGTGGCTTGGGTAAATTCAGCGGGGTGTTCATTCCAGGTGGACATGCACCGTTAATTGATTTAGCTAACAACGCAGATGTTCGCACTATTTTGCAGCACTTTCATGAGAAAAGTAAGCCAACTGCTGCAATTTGTCACGGCCCGATAGCCTTATTGTCAGCCCAACAATCACCTGTTGAGTACGAGCAAAATATCGCCCAAGGTCAATATGCGCAAGCAACCGATTGGTTATACGACGGTTATAAAATGACGATTTTCTCTAATCCTGAAGAGGCGATTTTTGAAGGTTCATTAAACGGTAAGAAGCTACGTTATTACCCTGCAAAAGCAATGGCAACTGCGGGCGGTGATATGAAGTTTGCCGGCGAATGGCAGCCCAATGTAGTGGTAGACCGCGAACTAATTACTGGTCAAAACCCTTTTTCAGACAAGCAATTAGCAAAAGAACTTATTTCTGCGTTGAAACAGCGTAATTAATAGGAATTAACGATGTTAAATTTTGAATTTAAAAACACCACAGAAATTCTCTTTGGCGAAGGCCAAATCAAGCAGATTAAAAAACGCTTAAAGCCGACTGACACTATTTTGTTTTTATACGGTGGCGGCTCAATCAAGAAAAATGGCGTTTACGATGACGTTATCAATGCCCTAGATGGCTTCAACTATGTTGAGTTTGCGGGTGTTGAGCCTAACCCAACATACGAAACACTCAGTGAAGCGTTGAGTGTGGTTAAAGAGCATAATGTCACCTTTATTCTCGCAGTCGGCGGCGGCAGTGTGATCGATGGCGCAAAATACATCGGTGCAGCAGCACATTACGATGGCGATGGCTGGGATATATTAGTAAATGGCGCACAGGTGAAAAGCGCACTGCCAATTGGTGCCGTCTTGACGCTGCCAGCGACAGGCTCTGAAAGTAATGGCAACTCGGTGGTAACCAAAAAAGCAACGCAGCAAAAACGTGCGTTTGGTTCTGAGATTGTGCAGCCTCAGTTTGCGGTACTCGACCCCACTTACACCTACTCACTACCCAAGCGCCAAGTGGCCAACGGTGTGGTGGACGCGTTTGTGCATGTAATTGAGCAGTACCTTACGTACCCTGTGAATGCACCATTGCAAGATAGGTTTGCCGAAGGCATTTTATCAACATTGATTGAGCAAGGCCCATTAGCATTAGCAGAGCCGCAAAACTATGACGTGCGCGCCAATATCATGTGGTCTGCAACCATGGCGCTCAACGGGCTGATCGGTAAAGGCGTGCCACAAGATTGGGCGACACATATGATAGGCCACGAGCTCACTGCGCTTTATGGTTTGGATCATGCGCAAACCTTAGCAATCGTGTTACCTGCATTGATGTTCGAGAAAAAGACGCAAAAACGCGAGAAAATCCTGCAACTAGGTCGTCGTGTATTTGCCCTTGAGAACGCCGATGAAGATGCACTGGTTGATGCGACAATCAAAGCCGTTCAAGACTTTTTCGAACAAATGGGCGTAAAAACGCGCTTAGGTGATTACGACCTCGGCGAGCAAGCAGTCGATGCAGCGATTAGCAACTTAACGCGCAACGGTTTAAACGCTTTGGGTGAGCACGGTGACATTACTCCTGATGTCGCAACCAACATCCTTAAGCTGGCACTGTAAAAGGCACAATAAGGCCGCATAGCGGCCTTTATCCCCACATAAGTTATTAGGCTTGCCCATCATTGCCCTCTTTGGTAGCGTGTGGCTACCAAATTTAACTCCCCCCACATCATGCACTTTATTACCATCACAGCTGAACAAAATGATGCCATTGCCGCACTTTTGCATCGCTTTAACGAATGCTCTAGCGCGCATCAACATATCGCTTTGGCGCTCGCAGTGATTTACAAGCCCATTGAGTCTCATGCTCTCAATCGTATTTTGGAAGGCTTGGAGTTGCCTGATTTGAAAGGGATTAATACCAAAGAGCTGAAACATTACATTGCCGATTTATGTGCGCTGGATTTGGCGCAAAAAAGCCGCCATGGCTTTATCATTAATCGCCTAATCGCCAACACCTTGGTGAAGCGTTGTCTTGCTAAAAACCTCTATGTTGCGCTGTTGACCGCAGCAGAAAAAGTCGCTCCCGTGCTCAGTAGTTACCAGTGGGAAGACAACACGGCAGATAAACGCAGATTGCTGCGCGATATGTATTTTCTAGGTGAACATAAACGAGTTATTGAGTTGCTCAACCTCTCTAAAAATCCCATGATGCTTGATTGGCAACAAACGCCAGCGTTATGCAGCATCGTGTTCTATCCATTTAACCTAGACGAATTCGTCGCCCTCGATGCGCGTTTGCAATATCAAGCATTCGCCACACTTATCGCCGCGCACCGCCAAAAAGGGCAAAGCACTGCGCAAATCCTACATTGGCTGCACCAAGCCTGTGATGCTCTGCCAGAAAACACTTGGCTACACTACTTAAAAGCCGAACAATACCTATTCAGTGGCGAACTCAGTAAGCTTGAACAAACCCTCGATAACCAAGACACTTCAACCTACAGCTTATTACTGCAAGGCTCTGCCGCCCTTTTAAACCAACACTTTGCCAAGGCTAAAGGGTTATTTGAGCAGGCGATAAATGAAAAAAGCCGTTATCAAAAACGAAAAAAGCCCTATTTAGAGGGGATATATGGCATTTTCTATCAGCTAACCTTGCTGGCCATGGGCAAAGGGCAAGATAAATCCACCTGGCGGACCTTGCTCGAAGAGCTGGACAATCAACAACAAGATAAACGCCGTGGCGCCTTTGCCCTGTCTATTGATTTGGTGATGCGCCGTGTATTGCAGCACTTGCAAGGGCGCGATACTTACCTATTTCGCCAAGATTACTTAGGGTATTGCGAGCGTGAGGAGCTCAACTACTATCTATACGTGTGTTTCGCTCTCGCAGCCTACACATGGACAGTGCGCACACCAGAGCCGTGGCTATTAAACCTCAAAACTGCCGCGGCACGTTTTTTTGAACACATCCAATGGCCACTATTTGCGAACTTTTTAAAACAAATCGATGGTGATTCGCTAAATTTCCCGTTTGATATTACCCAGCTACTGCGCGCTCAAGAAAGTTGGGATTTAGCGCTTGAACAACTACTAGCATTGGACTCGCCGTTAAAAACCACCCACGATGAACCCAGTCGCATAGTCTGGCAATTGGAAATGGGGCGCTTCGATGCCAGCCTCAAACCCAAAGAGCAAAAACGCACAAAGCAGGGTTGGAGCAAAGGCAAAGCATTGAGCTTTAAACGCTTATTGTCTGAACCCGACGCATTCTTACTCAGTGACCAAGACCGCGCGATTTGTGCGCATATTGATACCCTCACCGGCACTGATTATTACCGCAGTAAAGAATATCGTTTGAATTTGAGTCAAGCCCTGCCCGCTGCGGTGGGGGCTCAGAATATTGTCGATGCAGATGGTCGAGCGCTCGAACTCTCTCAGCGCGAGCCGAGCATCCGCATTGTCGCCCATGGCGATGACTTAAGTGTGAGTATTGCTAATCTTCCACCGTTAAATAGCGCGTCTGAGCCGCCCATCGTGAGTATCAAACAGGTGCGCGATGGCTTAGCAGAGTTCAGCATATTTAATGCAAATCACCTCAAAGTAGCGAAAATTATCGGTGAATCTGGGCTTGTTATTCCTACGCATGCGAAACAAAAGGCGGTGGACAGTATCAAGGCCATTGCCCCGCTCATCAACATTGAGTCGGATATAGAAGGCATAGGTGAAACACTCAGCCAAACAGAACCAGACAAGCATTTGGTGATCAATATCACCCCACTAAAGGAGGGCCTTAACTTTGAATGTGTCGTTATGCCTTTCGGGGAGCAGGGTCCAGCAATGAAGCCCGGCTTAGGAAGCCGCCATGTGAGCGCCCATATCAAGGGTAAACGTATCGCCCTCGAACGAGATTTAGCCTATGAACAAAGGCTACTGGAGCAATTAGACCAGCACTGTCATGACTTCCAAGCGATGCAGGATACACGTCTAGCACAAGTCGATTGGCAAAGTGCACTGGCCACCTTGGAGCAGTTACAGCTGCTATTAGCCACACCCCATCGCGAACTGCCAGTCAAGCTACGCTGGCCGCGAGGAAAATCACTGCACATTGCAAAACAGCTTAAAAGTGAGAATATTCAGCTCAGTATTAACCAGCATAATGAATGGTTTGATATTACTGGCAGTGCCACTTTTGACGACGGTAAGGTATTGGAACTGCGCCAATTACTCGATGCTTTGGCCACCAGCGGCGGGCGCTTTATTACCCTAGAAGACAACCGCATTGTCGCCCTCAGTAAGCAACTCAAAGACCAGCTCGATGTACTCAGTGGCGCTGCAGACAAAGGCCTGTATCATCCCCTAAGCAGTCGTCTTATTCGCGACCACACCACAGGTATGCGAATGCAAACTGTGCCAGGGTGGGAGCAATTGCACCAACGCATGAGCGAAGCGAACAGCTTAAATATCTCCGTGCCAAGTACCCTGCAAGCACAGTTGCGTGACTACCAGGCTGATGGTTTTGACTGGGCCATGCGTTTAGCACATTGGGGGGCTGGGGGATGTTTGGCTGATGACATGGGTCTGGGCAAAACACTGCAAGCTTTAGCAGTACTTGTTGCTCGCGCAGCAAAAGGGCCGGCATTAATAATCGCCCCGACTTCGGTGTGCTTTAATTGGCAAAACGAGGGCAAAAAATTTGCACCCACTCTCAAAATGCAATTATTCAGTGAGCTTAAGACCCTTGAGGCGCAACAAGCGGCCATCGAGAACAGCAACGCCTTTGACTGCTTGGTAATTAGCTACCAGCAAATGCAGCGCCATATTGAAACGCTTGAGAAAATTCGTTGGCACACTATCGTCGCTGATGAAGCCCAGGCGTTAAAAAATCCGCTCGCCAAGCGCACACGAGCAGCATACGCCCTCAAAGGCAATTTCCGCCTGATCACCACAGGCACGCCAATCGAAAACAATCTCACGGAGTTATGGAGCCTGTTTAGGTTTGTAAACCCAGGTCTGCTTGGCAACTTAAAACGCTTTGGGCAACGCTTTGTAGTGCCTATAGATAACCACGAACAAGAACCGGCTAAAGCACTCAAAGCCAAACGCACACTCAAAGAGTTAATCAAACCTTTCATCCTACGCCGACTCAAATCACAAGTGCTTACTGAGCTGCCACCGCGTACCGACATTGATCAACTGGTCACGCTCAGTGATGATGAACAACACTTGTACGAAGCACTGCGTCAAAATGCTTTAGAGCAAATGAGCACGTTGCAAGAGATTGATAACCCCGGTGAGCAACGCATTGCACTGTTGGCGCAGCTGACCAAATTGCGTCAAGCATGCTGTCATCCTCAGTTAGTCAGCGCCAATAGCCTGCTCTCGAGTAGCAAGTTAAATGCGCTCGGTCATTTACTCTGTGAGTTACGAGAAAATAAACATAAGGCATTGATATTCAGCCAGTTCGTTGGCCATTTGCAACTCATTCGCGAGTACCTTGAGCAACAAGGTATTCGATATCAATACCTCGACGGTTCAACACCTGCTGCGGCACGACAAGCCCGTATCGACGCATTCCAAAGCGGTGCGGGAGATGTATTCCTGATCAGTTTAAAAGCGGGTGGTTCAGGGCTTAATCTTACCGCGGCGGACTACGTGATTCATATGGACCCATGGTGGAACCCTGCGGTTGAGCAACAAGCATCGGACCGTGCCCACCGCATTGGCCAAACGCGTCCTGTGACCGTGTATCGCCTAATAGCCAAAGGCACTATCGAAGAGAAAATTCTCGCCTTGCACCAACATAAGCGTGAATTGGCAGACAGCTTACTCAGTGACTATGACACACCACAACAGCTGTCAGTCGCGGAAATGATGGCCACGTTAAAAGACGTGTTTTGATCACCGTTCACTTAATCAATGCGGGGGATTAGCCATAAAAAAGCCCGCATTGCTGCGGGCTTGGATGTGTGAATCAAACAGTAAATTTGAATCAGATAGTAGGATTTCTAAGGCATAATCACAGTGTCAATGACATGGATGACGCCGTTATCTGTTTCTACATCAGCAGCCGATACGAGCGCAGCATCGATATACAGCATGCCATCTTGTATAGACAAGCTAGCCATGGAACCATTTGCCATTTCCACCATTGGATTGTCTGAGTTTGCAACAGCGATAGCAGCGTCAGACATCACGGTGGTATCGGCAATCACGTGATACAACAGGATGTTAGAAAGCGCATCTGGGTCAGCAAGTAAGGCATCCAATGTCGCTTGGTCTAGCTTAGCAAACGCATCATCTGTTGGTGCGAATACCGTAAACTCCCTGTCTAAGTCCGCAAGTACGACATCTAAACCTGTCGCTTGCAGTGCTGTCACTAGCGTGGTGAAGTTACCCGCGCCCACAGCAACATCGACGATTGATTGCTGTGGTGGCATTAACACCGTATCCACCACATGAATCACGCCATTATCCGCTGCAACATTGGCCGCAATAACCTGTGATTGGTCAATGTAAAGCATGTTGTCTTGGACAGATAATGTCGCCATGTCGCCATTGGCCATAGTGATCATCGGATTATCAGAGTTTGCAACTGCGATAGCCGCATCTGACTGCACTGTGGTGTCAGGTAATACATGGTATAGCAGCAAATCTGATAGCGCTTCAGCGTCAGCGAACAATGCATCTACTGTCGCTTGGTCTAACTTTTCAAAAGCTGCATCATTTGGCGCAAATACCGTAAACTCACGGTCCATATCAGCAAGCACCATATCCAAACCAGTGGTCTGCAACGCCGCTACGAGTGATGTGAAGTTACCGTCTGCTACTGCGATATCAACAATCGACTGAGCAGGTGCAGGCACTTGTACATCGCCAACTACCACAGTGTCGAGCACATGAATAATGCCGTTGGTGGTCATGATGTCAGTCATAGTAACGGTAGCATCGCCAAATTTTAGCGTGTCCGTTTCTGGGTCAATCATGATATCAATCATGTTGCCTGACAGCGTCTCAGCTTGCATACCGCTTAAACTAAATGCAGTCACCGCATCAACTTCACCACTGACAACGTGTTGTAATAGGATTTCACTCAACACATCAGTGTTTGCAAGCAAGGTGTTGATAGTTTCTTCGCCCAGCGCCGCGAACGCGTCATCAGTCGGAGCAAACACGGTATAGGTTTCACTTTCGTCGCTAAGCGCAGTGACCAAGTTGGCTGCTTCAAGCGCTGCTGCGAGGGTGGTGAAATTACCAGCGGCAACGGCCGTCTCGACGATATTCATCGTGGGCATTTCTTCACTTTGTTTAGGCGGCATCAACACGGCATCAATAACATGAATAACGCCATTTGACGCGTAGATATCAACGCTGGTGACTGTAGCGGTGTTGACTAGCAGGTTGTCGCCAGAAAGAGATAGACCAACTGACGCACCATTTACCGTTTCGACTGTAGAGCCCGCAGCAGCAATGGCCGCACCCGATTCAACTCGAGAGCCCAATACATGGTAAGTCAGGATAGATGAAAGTGTGTCTGGGTCCTCTAACAGCGCGTTAATCGTATCTTCACCCAACAATGCAAATGCATCGTCGGTTGGTGCAAACACGGTGAACTGTGAGTCCATGTCGCTAAGCGTCGCATCGAGGCCTGTAGCTTCAAGCGCAGCAACCAAAGTATCGAAATCATCTGAGCCGGCTGCAACGTCGACCACAGAAGTTAGGGGCATTGATGGCGGCTCTGTAGGACTTTTATCATCGTCGTCATCACTACAAGCCGAAGTAAGTACCAACAAACTCGGTATAAGCAGTAATTTTAGTAAGTTCTTCACGTGTTAATCCCTCATTAGTGTAACAAGATAGCCTCGTTACTTACGCAATGAAGAATAAAAAGCGATCAATAAAATGTTATTTTTTTGATCTTACCTGTGTATTTCCCCTTATTAAAAAGCGCTATAAACGCCGTAATTACTAAGCCTATGCAGCGTTTCAATAACTCTTTTACAAAGACACAAAAAAGCAGTGCCGAAGCACTGCTATTTGGTAAAAATTTCTACGCAATGTAAAACCTGCGTCTTTAACGGAAAGTTACTTCTCTTTCATGTTCCACAAAATACCTTGGTCAGAGCCCATGACCGTTGTTGGCATTTGACCATTCCACTGCTGAGCACGAATGTATTCAACCAAGGTAGCGTTGTTCTTTATCGCCTCTGCTTTTTTCTGCATCGCTTCGGCTTCAGCTAAACCTTTTAAGCGGATCGCTTCAGCTTGCGCTTGTGCTTCCACTTTAATGGCATAAGCTAAACCATCAGCTTTTGCCTTTGCCGCATCACGTTGTGCATTGGCAGTATTCACCTCTTGCTGAGCTTGCAGATTTTGGCGCTCTAACTTGTGCTTTTCAGCCGCAGCTAAGTTCTTCTCTGTTTGCTTAGTTTCAATCGACTGAATGTATTTTGGCGGTAATACAAGATCTTCAATTTGCGCAGAGTCTAGTTTAACGGGATATGACTTCATTTCTTCAAGCAACAGCTCTTCGATGCGGGCGATTACCTGCGAACGATTTTGGATTAGCTCTTCTGCTTTGTAACGAGCCAGCGCATCCTTCGTTGCTGAACGTAATTTAGGATCAAGAATACGACTTTCAAATTGCGTTAAACCGCCATAGCTTTTGAACAAATCAAACGCCTCTTCACGGTTAACCGTCCAGTTGATGCTCACTTCTGCGGTCAAAGGCATCTGCTCATGCGTTGCTGCTCGCAATTTTTCAACGTTTTTACGAGTGCGGATCTCTAGCATTTCAACTGTATCAACAAACGGAATTTTAGTGTGTAGACCGGGATTTACTTGTTCAGTCGCTTCACCAAAACGTTTGATAATGCCCACGTGTCCCTCGTCTACGGTGTACATACTTTTGAGCAACACGAGAACCACAATCACCACCACAAAAACTGTGCTGATAAGGCCTTTTTTATTGCCAACCTTGGCTGAGATGTCAGGTAAATTATTGTTGTTATTCATACTCACTGTTCCATAAATCTATCCAGTAGAAACAGCGAGTATAAATTAATCAGTTACAAATGTTAATTAATCTCGCCTGTAAGACTGCGGTAAAACAACGTGGTAACACGCTCTTTAGGCAGCCACCCCATATACTCAAGGTTTAATTGTGCCAATGGATCTGCAGCTACAACCGCCTCCAGTGTTTTGTGCTCTTCAATGGCCTCAAGCATAATCGCTTTCGCCTTGCTTATAAGTGCGTGATAGCTCTGCAAACCTGCTTTATTGCTCATCGGTCCATGACCGGGGATAACTTGCGTGTCATCAGCAATCGCATCAATCACCGTTTGCACCGCTGCTAAGATACCATCAACGCTGCCACCACCATCAACATCAACGAAGGGTAAGCTACCAAAATTAAAGTAAATATCACCCATATGCACAACGTTAGCATTATCGAAAAACACAACACTGTCGCCATCAGTGTGAGCATGCGCAAAATGCTGTAAACGAGCGTGCTCGCCATTAAAATGCAGAGTCATATCTTTTGAGAAACTCAGTCTCGGCAAGAAGTCTGAATCTTCGCCATGCTCCGCCTGCAAACGCTTATGTACATTGTGATGCGCAATCACATGCGCACCTGCTTGGGCGAACACTTCATTCCCACCCGTGTGGTCACCGTGATAGTGCGTATTGATCACAAATTCCGCTGCATCTGGGTTGAGTTCTTTGAGCTTGGCTTTAATTTGCGGCGCAAGCTTGGCAAATTGATCGTCAATAATATAGGTGCCTTGCTGGCCTACATGCGCCGCGATATTGCCGCCTCGCCCGAACAATACGTAGATATTATCCGTGAGTTTCTGCGTTTTGATTTCGACTTCATCTGCCTGAGCAGATGCGATACCTAAGGACATCGCTGCACTGGCGATGGCACCAAACAGCACTGAGGATTTGTTCTTTTTCATTGTTCTTTCCCTTATGAATTGAGATTACTTCTGTACTACGCATCGATGCTCAGTGTAGCTCACAATCCGTTTGTACGTTGGCAACTTTCGGAATTTCAACGCGTTGGAATTAACACCATAATGGGAGCTCGTTCCGCAAACTTCTCCACATGCACTATACTGTTTAACTTGGTGCAATAGTGAGAGTGTCGTAGTGCCGCAAGTGAGTGACCAGGCTACAGATAACTACATAGTTGAGAGCATCTTTGAGAAAGTAGAAACGCTCAAATTTGCCGTTATCACCAAAGTTGCTTATTTTGCTGGTGTAATCCACGCGCTGTTAATACCTACATTTTATCTAATTGGTGCCAACGAGCTGGCTGTACTCAATATTTTCAGCACCTTAGCTTGGTTTTTGGGCATTCACTTCATCAACCATCAACACCCAAGCCTTGGGCTGAGAGTATTTAGCGCGGAAGTCATCATTCACTCTATCGCATGCTGCTATTTCATGGGGACAGGGGCGGGCTTTCAGTTTTACCTTTGGAGCATTTCCTGCATCTTATTGGTTGATTACAGAATGAAAATGGGCCACGCCATTTTATACAGCGGCGCGCTCATCATCACTTTTGCCCTGATGTATTTACTCTTTGCAAGTACGCCATACCCATATGCTCTCGCTGACTACGTGCAACTCATTGAGGTCGTAAATATTCTCATCGCGGGGATACCGATGATTTACACCTTGGCGCTCATTCGCCGTATCGCCTTGGAACAACGCAGCGTTCTCGCAGAGATGGCTACGAAAGACTACCTCACAAATTTATATAACCGCCGCTTTGCAAAAGAACTTATCTACCGTGCGCAGAAACGCTGCTTGGCTAATGGCCAAGACATTTGTATCGCGATCGGCGATGTTGATCACTTCAAAGACATTAATGACAAATATGGTCACGAGGTTGGCGATGCGGTGCTGCGCGAGTTAGGCATGTTGCTTGTCACACAGACGCGGCCTTCAGACATTGTGGCGCGATGGGGAGGAGAAGAGTTCATTATTGTATTACCGAATATCTCCATCGAAACAGCACTGATGCGCATCGAAACTCTGCGCTACAGCGTAAAGAATATTCAAGTAGATGACCTGCCCGAGGTGCTCAAAATTTCTCTCAGTTTTGGCATCGTGCAATGGCAAAGCAACGACTCACTGAGCACAGCCATCGCCAAAGCAGATGGTGCATTGTACAAAAGCAAATATAACGGCCGCGACCAAACTACGGTAGCAGCCGCTACATCATCCTTCACCCAAACTAGTTAGCTGGGCGAATTTCAATACGATGAGTGGCTTCACTTGGCAATAGAGGTGTCGCCTGATGCGTTGCATATTGTTCAAACCCGACACGATAAAACGGCGACAATGGATGTGCAGATTGACCCCCTGGTACTGCCATGATTGCCTGCTCCAAGCGACCCGGCTGAGCAATGAAGCGCTGCGACGCACCAAACTCAGGACGCTGAACTGCTGGCATAAAGCTGTCACCAAAGCCTTCCGTTATTGGCATATTTAACCACTGACTTAATTGCGGGATTTGCTTCGCAAAGGGGTGCTTGAGCGCCATCGCATTCACCTTGCCCCATTGCCAATTCGCGATATCATCGCCGTGTCTTTCACGGATGCGTGCTAGCGCTAAGTTGAAGCTTTTTGACAACAGAGTTTGTTTGTCGGCCAACCCCCAAACACTTGGATCTTCAAGGAGTTGCCATGATGCCGGCTCTAAATTACGACGGATAGGTCCAAGTGATAGCTGGTGTTCACCTAACTGCGTTTCAATACTCGCAAACAGAGTATCAATAACTGCACTGCGAAAATAACGCACTAAGGTATACCCCACTGAGTCAGCACAGGCGCAACCTTGCCACTGCTGTACAAGTTCTAAATTGTTCTCGCTGCCCTGCTCTTCAAGGGTAGCCACTAACAGGGCTTGCCACTTCGATAAGAAGCGCGCTTCGTTATCTAGTTGTAGCGCAAGGAAGTCTTGCTCGTTGAATTGAGACTGCTCAAACAAGCGGTCACGAATTTGTTGTTGCCTTGCACCCAACGCATAGCCACCATCACCAAAGCGCTCAAGCTCTTGGGTTGATATTACTCGGGCATTGCCCGTCCACAAACGACCATCTATTGGATTCATCACCCGAGGGCGTTGCGGCTCGTTATCAAACCACGCTTGTTGAAAATCGGCCTCTGTTAATGCCGCATCACTGGGGTTAGTGCGCGCAGCGATGGCACCCATAGGTTGCCAACCAATTTGCCCTTGGGTATCAACCACGACCAAGTTTTGTACTGGCATACCAGCGTTGTCGGCAATGTTAAACGCTTCCGTTACTGATTTTGCGCTGGCAAGATTTGCTAAATCTAGGTTCAAGGCATAGTCATAATGCCCCACCCAACTGAGCGCATAACGCTGACCATTGACGCTGCGCACTGGGCCATAATCACTCTTAGGAAAAGAGTATGAGTACGGCTGCCCACCTTTTATTTTTATGATTTCTTCTACGCTAATCACATCGGCGTCGTCGTTCAGTCGAATCCAGTCTGAGGTATCCACATAGGCATTCGTAAAACCCCAGGCGATATGGTTGTTACTACCGACGACTATGGCAGGCGCCCCCGGAAGTGATACCCCTGTAACTTGCAAATCCGCCACATTTAATTGCGCACGATACCAAATTACTGGCACAGCCAAACCTAAGTGCATATCATCCGAAAGCATAGGTTGACCGCTGGCGGTCAACTCACCGGAAACCGCCCAGTTGTTACTCCCTACTTCTTCATTAGGGATGATCTCACTGATCTGTGCATTAACTGCCGTGCTCGGCAAAGTGGGGATCGCTAATTCATCTCGGGGGATCTCACTGCCATCGAGTGCCGATTGATACTCACTGGCTTGAGTCAAAAATTCTCGCATTTCAACAGAGTAGAGTTGCTCAATTTGCTCAAGCACCATATCACGCTCGAAGGTGCTGGCTTGCAAATCTAAATACATGCTGTAGATAACCAACAAGCTATCCACTGGCTGCCAAGGTTGCATCTGTGCCCCCGTAAGCAAATATTCAAAGCTCTTCATTGATTGGGCCTGCAGTGCTTCGTTGACTCCTTGAGCATATCGCTCGAGCACCAATTGCTGAGCAGCGGGCAACTGCGCATACATGCGCTCACTGCGTTTGCGAAGTTGATGAAAGCGCATTTTCTTATCTAGTTTTAAGGCTGCTTCACCAAACAGTTCACTCAACTCACCCGCTGAATTACGACGCAGTAAATCCATTTGAAAAAAGCGATCTTGGCCGTGAGCAAAACCTAAACCATAGGCTGCATCAGCCATACTTTGCGCATCGATAATGGCCTGTCCCAACGCGTCTCGCTTGATGGTGACAACATTATCGATAGCTCGACTGCTACCGCGGCCGTCTAAGGCAGGTAAACTTAATGAAAGAACACCATAGATAATGGCTGTGGCAAACAGCAGTATAACTATGGCGGTAATGACTAGGCGCTTTCCCCATTTGAACATGGTTAACTTATCCGTATCTTTATGATTTTATTATTGTGAGCACTAGTGTATGACATTTTTGTGGTTCGTTGGCACAAGATGTGAGCAAATTGTGTGCATGTCCTTGTGATATACCGCCATACCCACCACCCGCGAACCCTACCTCTGCGCAGCCAAACCAACACAACAGGGCTGAATGTATGTGATAAAACAGCTTATGATGCACTTTGCCCTAATTAAATCAGCAGGTTAACTTAGCAAAGTAGACAATAAGGGCTCATAAACTATAGTGTAGAAAGCCGCTTTCATAATCAAAAACGCATTAATGAGTGCTTCGCCGCAAACACGACTTTACACCAGTTCCTTCTACGCCTTAGTGATAGTCATCATAGGGATCGCTTTTGCGATCGACCAAGTCATTTATCGCCAAGCGGCGCAAAACTATCGCCAAGATGTGAGTACAGAAGCACAGCAGTACAGCGCACAACTGCAAGCTTTGATGACCGCTAATATTCAATTGGTCCGCGGCCTAGTTCCAGCAATCGCGGCACAGCCAAACTTAGAACAACGCCAATTCAACTCCATTGCACGGAGTATTTTCTCAAGCTCAAAGGAACTGCGAAACATTGCGCTAGCACCCAATATGGTTATTACCATGGTGTATCCATTGCAAGGCAACCAAGAAGCGATTGGACTCGATTACCTCAAGAATGATAGCCAACGAGAACTGGTTCTCAGTGCAAAAGAAAGTGGCGATATTACCATTGCCGGTCCGCTGGAGTTAGTGCAAGGCGGCAGCGGCATCATCGCTAGGCTACCCGTATTTATAGACAACGATGACACCCCATTTTGGGGGCTTATCTCAGCTGTTCTTGATGCCGAAAAGGTGTTTCTAAACAGTGGTATCACAGAGTTTTCTAACACCTATGACGTTGCCTTGTATCGCGATATAGCCAATCAGCAAAAACATCTTTTACATGGTCAAAGGCAAGCCCTAGTTGACGATGCAATTAGCCTGGCAATCACCTTACCGTCGCAAAGGTGGCATTTATCAGTGCGCCCCAAACACGGCTGGCAGCCGCCGACAAGCCACTATATGTACCCTCGCCTAGGCATCATCGCGGCGACATGCTTAATTCTGCTCTTCCTGCTTTGGGTCAAACGCTTACTACAGCAATTACTCGACAACGAACAGCGCCTGCAAACACTGTACGACCTTTCACCCATAGGGATTGCACTGTGCAATGCCAATACGGGGGAGTTTATTCATGCCAATAAAGCCCTTATCGATAACGTGCAAACCCCGATGGACACATTGAGAAAAATGACCTTCAGTGACGTGTTTTCAGCAGCACAACATGGCGAGCTTCAGTTGCAAGCATTCAAGCATGGCGAACGTTTAGCCCCCCTAGAAACACTGTGGCATCAAAATGCCAATTATCCGGTGCAAATATCTGGTGTGCGTTTTGATAAATCGTCTCAAAAAGGCTACTTCTGGCTGCTTGTTGAAGACCAAAGAGAGAAAAAAGCGACGCAAGCGTCACTGCTAGAGAAGTCGCAAAGTCTCACTTTGGTGATTGATACCATAGGCGTGGCAATTTGGGATTGGGATATTCGCAGTGGCGAGTTACGCGTGAATGATCGCTGGTGCGAAATCATTGGTTACTCATTGGCTGAACTACAGACAGTTAATGTGGATACTTGGCTCAATCACATGCACACCGATGATTTAAACCAATGCAACACACATTTAGAGCAACATTGGCAAGGGAAGACGAACCTCTTTGTTTGTGAAACTCGCCTCAAGCATAAGCAAGGACATTGGGTGTGGGTCCTTGATACGGGTCGCGTGATTGAGTGGGAAAATACTGGTAAACCTAAACGTATGATCGGCACCCACATCGACATTAGTAGTAAAAAAGCAACGGAACTGGCACTGATCCACGCTAAACAAGAAACAGAGAGTTTCTTTGAGCTCAATGCCAACTTTATGGCCATTCTCAATCTCCATGGTTTTATTGAGCGCGTGAATAACCGCATGTATTTTGGCCTTGGTTACGTGGCCAGTGAAATGGTAGCGAACCCCTTCCTAGACTTTGTTTGCAACAGCAGTAAAGAAACAGTGCAAGGGCACATTAATGAGCTCGGCGTGCTCAGCAGCGAAATAGAATTTGAAGCGCATTTACGCCGCCACTCAGGAAAAAGTATTCTGTGTCGCATCAATTTGGCGCTTGATGGTAACAAAGAAAAAATCTATTTAGTGGCCAGTGATATCACTCAGCAACAACAAATTAGTGAGCAACTGATACACCACAAGCACATGCTCGAAGCAATGAGCGAACAAGCGAACATCGGCGCTTGGGAATTGAATGTGCAAACCAAAAAGGCATTTTGGTCACCAGTCAATAGAGCAATTCATCAGGTGGATCAGCACTTTGAGATCACCGCCGATAATCTGTTTGATTTTTATATTCCAGCGTCGAAAAAGAAAATCGAAATTCTCGTCAATAAAGCTATTACCGGGCAAGAAACCTTTGATGCTGAGTTAAAGATCAAAACAGGCCAAGACGAGATGAAGTGGGTTCGAGTGCGTGGCGAGGCTGAGTTTGCCGAAAACCAATGTGTTCGCGTGTTCGGCTCAATCCAAGATATCGATCTCGAGAAGCGCGCACAATTAGAACAACAACAATTATCACAGCGCAACAATGCCTTGGCCGCACTTACCCTCAATGAAGCTGTGATTGCCGGTAACTTGGGCATGGCCAAGCACACGATAACTCGCATGATAAGCCAAACCTTGCGAGTAGATAGAGCGAGTATTTGGCTATTTGACCAAAAATCAGCCCACCTTAACCTAATTTCTTTGTATGACTTAAAACTCAACAGCCACACCGACGGTGCCGTATTAAGGGCAGGCGAACACCCTGCCTATTTTACCGCTATCAAACGCCGCGCGGTGTTGAGTATTTCCCACGCACAACACGACAAAGTTACCGCTGATTTTTTACAAGATTACCTACAGCCACTAAACATCCACGCCATCCTAGATTGTGCTATTCCCGGTCGCGATGGCATTGTTGGTGTCGTGTGCGCCGAACACTGCAATGAGCCGCGCATCTGGAGTGAAAGCGACGAGAACTTTTTACTCGCTATCGCCAGCATAGTTGGCGGTGTTTTCGCTAACCATGAACGCCAGCTCACCGAATTTGCCCTGCGTAAAGCGAAAGAGGACGCCGAACACGCGGCAAAAGTAAAAAGTGAATTTCTCGCCAGTATGAGCCATGAAATTAGAACCCCCATGAATGGGGTGATAGGTATGATGGAACTGCTTAGTCACAGCGAACTCAACGATTCACAGCTGCACCAACTGGATTTAGCGCGCACCTCAGCCACCGCTTTGCTCAGTATCATAGATGACATACTCGACTTTTCGAAAGTGGAAGCTGGAAAGGTAGAACTTGAAGAAGTGGAGTTTGATCTGCACCAATTACTGAGTCAAACCGTGGAATCCATGGCACTCAAAGCACAACAAAAAGGCAATCAGGTATTATTGGAAACTCAAGCCGTCAGCTACCGCATGGTATACGGTGACCCTAATCGTTTACGACAAGTAGTCGCAAACTTGCTCTCCAATGCCATTAAATTTACCGAAAATGGCAGCATAACCTTGGTTGCACGCATCACCCCTGACGCCAAACTAACTTGCAGTGTCATTGATACCGGCATTGGCATTAACGAAGCCGCTCAGTCGCAATTATTTGATGCATTTACTCAAGCCGACAGCTCCACAACACGCGAATATGGCGGTACAGGCTTAGGGCTGGCGATCGTGAAGCAACTTTGTGAACTCATGGGCGGCTCGGTTTCGGTCACCAGTGAAGTCGGCAAAGGCAGCACCTTTACATTCTCTATCGCACTAAAAGTAAACAAAGACACTGAAATTTCATCACTGCTAACAAGCCTGCCGGTGTGCATCATTGATGATGATGCGGCGCAGCAAGAACTCACAGCCAAACACTGCCGAGCTATGGGTGCTCATGTACAAACGTTTGATAGTGATGAAAAATTACTTGCTGCATTAACACAGCCAGTGCGATTAATCGTTGATATAAATAGCTTGTTTGCCGAAAACAATGCCTTGCAACAACAGCTGCAACAGCAACTCCCTAGTGGCAGTAAAGTGTTGATAGTCACCCATCTTGAACAGGCCAAAGAAGCTAATAAAAAGATTACGCTCAAAGACTACCGCTTAGTATTTTATCCGCTCACCGCTTACGACATTTACAACGAAGCCTCACCTAAACAAGAAACTAAGGATACTGAGCCAAGCTCTTTGAAAGGCATGAACTGCTTGCTAGTAGAAGACAACAAAGTCAATCAAATCGTCGCCACCTCATTGCTCGATAAGCAAGGCTGTCAGTATACGGTAGCCAATAATGGCCAAGAAGCCATTGAGATGTTGAAGAGTTCAGATCAGGGCCCCTTTGACGTGATCCTTATGGATTGCCAAATGCCCGTACTGGATGGCTACCAAGCAGCCAGTCAAATCCGCCAAGGTGCTGCCGGTGAGTACTATCGCAGTGCCATCATTATCGCGCTCACGGCCAATGCGATGGATGGGGACAAGGAAAAGTGCCTCGATGCCGGTATGAATGATTACCTAAGCAAACCACTCAAACCCGATACCCTCATAAATAAGTTAATGCAGTGGCATGTGGCCAGTTGAGCCATCACAACACGACATGCTTTAACTTTTGCCCAAATACTTACATAATGAGCGCTTACTACTTAGTTCGAATGAGGAAGTTATGCGAGCCGACATCGTTGCCGAAATGAAGGTGCAACCTAGCATTGATATTGACCATGAAATTGCACGCCGAGTGGCATTTATCAAACACACAGTGCAACAAGCACATTGCCATTCTTTGGTTTTAGGCATCAGCGGCGGTGTAGATTCCTCAACCTGCGGTCGTTTATGCCAACTGGCGATTGACGAACTCAACGCAGAGCATGACACCAATCAGTACCAATTTATTGCTGTGCGCTTACCTTATGGCGTGCAAGCTGATGAAGACGAAGCACAGTTAGCGCTGGAATTTATCAAACCTAGCCAACGTGTGACGGTGAATATTAAGCCTGCCAGCGACCACATGCATGAGCAAGTCCTTGCGGGGTTATCGCAAACAAACCTTAGCCTTCCGGCGCAAGCGCAAGTCGACTTCGTAAAAGGCAATGTCAAAGCACGCCAACGTATGATTGCGCAATATGAGCTTGCTGGTCTACACCAAGGCTTGGTTGTGGGCACCGACCATAGCGCAGAAAACATCACCGGGTTTTATACCAAATTTGGTGATGGTGCCTGCGATTTAGCGCCACTGTTTGGGTTATCAAAACGCCAAGTTCGCGCACTTGCAGAAGCGCTGGGAGCCCCGCAAAGCCTAGTTCACAAAACACCGACAGCGGATCTCGAATGTGACCGTCCGGGCTTAGCTGATGAAGATGCCTTGGGTCTGAGCTACGACCAAATTGACGACTTCTTAGAAGGCAAACCACTGAGCCAAGAAGTAGAAGATAAAATCATCGGTATTTACTTGCGCACCCAACACAAACGCAAGCCAATCCCGACCATTTACGATTAATCTCTATGGCACTGGCGCCCGCCAGTGCCAAATTAAACCTCCTCCCACACTGATCGCCAACGCTTTTGTGCTCGTAAACACTGCAATCATTCTGTCATTTGTTTATAGTTAGAGTTAATCACTCTTATTATTAGGAAGTTATGTCCTTTCCTATTTTGATAACAGGTGCAGGTCAACGCATTGGTTTGGCCCTAGCACAACATTTTATTCATCAAGGCCATGCGGTCATCATCACCTATCGTACTCGCCACCAAGCTGTTGATGAGCTTGAGGCGTCGGGGGCAACCTGTATTCAAGCTGATTTCAGCTGCGATGACAGCATCATGCGCTTCATCAAAGAATTACGCCATGCAACACCCAAGTTAAGGGCTATCATCCACAACGCCTCGAGCTGGGATTGCGAAAAAACCAATAAAGATTATG
Source organism: Pseudoalteromonas pernae (assembly GCF_039831865.1). Lineage (NCBI taxonomy): Bacteria > Pseudomonadati > Pseudomonadota > Gammaproteobacteria > Alteromonadales > Pseudoalteromonadaceae > Pseudoalteromonas > Pseudoalteromonas pernae. The sequence continues at coordinate 141,941 of NZ_JBDODM010000008.1, read as the reverse complement.
CCCAGCTGTTTGACGCTATGATGCGTATTCACGCCAAAGTACCTTATCTCATCAACCAGTATTGTGAAGACATGTTGAAAGTGGATGGTGAATTCACGGATGTAATTCATCTTACTGATTACGTGGTCGAGACAGGTAGTCCAAAACACCTTGCTTACGCCGCATCAAAAGCGGCATTGGACAATTTCACTAAATCTTTCGCGGCCAAGTGGGCACCGGATGTCAAAGTGAATGCCATTGCTCCTTCATTGATTATTTTTAACGAAGATGACGATGAGCAGTACAAGGAAAAGACCTTGCGCAAATCACTCATGGGCATTGAGCCTGGTTGCCAAGAGATCATCGCCGCCGTTGAGATGTTACTCAACAGCAACTACATTACCGGACGCAGCCTAGCTATCGACGGCGGCCGTCATTTAAAATAAACGAGAACACTATGCACGACGATTTGAAAAAAAGTTATCGAGAAATTATTTCCGCAGTAGGTGAAGACCCACAACGCGAAGGCCTACTAGACACCCCTAAACGCGCAGCAAAAGCTATGGAGTATCTCACAAAAGGTTATCGCCAAACGTTGGATGAAATCACCAACAACGCGGTATTCACTTCTGATGCAGATGATATGGTGCTAGTACAAGATATCGAGCTTTATTCCATGTGTGAACACCACTTGTTGCCGTTTGTTGGTAAAGCCCACATCGCCTATATCCCCAATGGCAAGGTATTAGGCCTATCTAAATTTGCCCGTATTGTTGATATGTACGCGCGTCGATTCCAAATTCAAGAGCAGTTAACGCATCAAATCGCACACGCGGTTGAAGAAGTGACTGGTGCAAAAGGTGTAGGCGTTATTGTCGAAGCTAAGCATATGTGCATGATGATGCGCGGTGTTGAAAAGCAAAATTCAAAAATGCGCACATCGGTCATGCTGGGTAACTTCCGCACTGATCCAAAAACACGTAATGAGTTTCTGCAACTGGTGAAAAACTAAGGCGCGCCGATGACTAACGCGATTATCAATGTTACGAACCTAAGGCTGCGCACCTTCATCGGCTTTAATCCTGAAGAGCGCGAGAAAAAGCAAGACGTAGTAATCAATATCGAGATTCACTACCCTGCTGACAGAGCGTGTGAGCAAGATGAAGTCAATGAAGCTCTCAACTACAAAACCGTCACTAAAGCGGTGATTAGCCTCGTCGAACAAGGGCAATTCTTACTGTTGGAAAAGTTGGTTGCGGAAATCTTGGCGCTATGTCACGTTCATGACAGTGTGCATTACGCTAAAGTCCGCGTTGATAAGCCCCATGCACTGCGCTTTGCCGATTCTGTGTCGCTGACTCTGGATTGGCACCGACCGCAATAGCCAGCGGGTAAAGAGACGCTCGCTAAGAGGCGCTAGTTAATAGCGCCTCAAGCCCTAACGTCATGACAATCACCGCACCATAACGCAGCCCTTTGCCGACTGTAACTAACAGCACAAATACACCAAATGGCACGCGAAATATCCCGCCAACAACCGTAAGAGGGTCGCCAATAATCGGCAACCAAGCAAACAACAAACTAAAGACACCATATCGGTTGAACTGCGCTTGGGCCTTGTCCATCGCTTGCTTTGAGACGGGAAACCATTTTCTATCCGCGAAACGTGTTACTTGCGTACCGAGGGCATAATTGACGCAACTACCAAGCACATTGCCCACCGTGGCACTGAACCAAAGCAACAGTAAAACATGCTCACCCGTTAGCAGCAGAGTACTGAGTAAAACTTCGGAAGAACCCGGCAGTAAGGTGGCAGAGATGAATGCACTCAACAACAAGCTCAAATAAGCCATCGCGCTTCATTCACCTCTTAGTAAGACATTTAAACTGGGCGTATTCTACAAGAATTTGAAGCTTAATGGATACGTGAACTCTTTACCTTCATACGCTTTAATCGATGCGACTATCACCATGATGAAAGAAAACAGCGCAACCACTGGCAGCAAAATTATACCTATCACAGCAAAGATGAGAATAAAGCTGACGATATAGGCGATGAGCATAGTTAATTGAAAGTTGATTGAATCGCGACCATGCCTGTCAACAATAGACATTTCATCTTTTTTCACTAACCAAACAACGAGTGGCCCAAGAATCGAACCAAAGGGTAGGATAAATCCAGCCAATGCCGATAAATGGCACAACATCGCCATGGTGTTTTCATCACTGCCTTTAGTGTTATTTTTGTTTTCGGGTAATACCGGCTCCATGCTCACTCCTGTGATTATTATTAATGTTATTTGTCATGTTGCGTGAACAATAAGTTCTCAGCGCACATTCAGTACAAATATATACCATACTCCGTGTAGTGTGAGCCTAGATATTTTTCAATTGTTTAAACCTGCCCATTAAGAAATCATTGTCAGTTACAAACTTGATGGTTGATGTGCATTTTTGCTGCAGCACACTCTAGGAGAAATATTTCTTAACCGTTACACTGCGGCGTCAAACTAGCAAAAAGGAGTACATGTGAACAACGAAGTCGTAAATATTCTCACTATGGCGAAGGTTATCCAAACCGCCGTGGCGCCCGTTTTTCTTATTACCGGTATAGCCGCAACGCTAGGCGTTCTATCAAGCCGACTAGCGCGAGTAACGGACCGAGCAAGAACACTTGAGCGCAAGCTAAAAATAAGCAGTGATGAAGAGTTTAACCGCTCATTGACGACGGAATTGAGAGCCTTACTTAAACGTGCGCGCTGTATTCACATAGCCTTTAGCCTGTGTGTTCTAAGTGCAACATTAGTCAGTGCAGTGGTCATGCTGCTCTTCGTTGCGAGCATTCAATCAGTGAATCTAGGCACCACAATTGCCTTGTGTTTTATGATAGCAATGCTGCTATTGATATTGGCGTTTATCTCGTTGTTAGCTGAGGTATTTTTAGCCACCCGCAGCATGAGAAGGGGCATGATTTTCGCGGATATCGACATCGGCGAATAACGCTATGTAAAGCTGTGCTAACAAGTGTTTAGCCCAGTTATTAGCGCATAACTCTTGTCATTGCGCAGCCCCTTAGGTAAAAAGGAACATCATTTATTATAAGGGGCAAAAGGAATGAAACTTCACGCAATTATCGCCGCAGCAGTATTGGCTGCAGGTTCAACATCAGCACTTGCAAACTCAGTTTTCGAAAAGCCAGAAGATGCCATTGACTACCGTCAATCTGCGTTCTCATTGATTCGTGTACAAATAGGCGACATGGGCGACATGTTAAAAGGTAAAGTACCTTTCGACGCTGAGCGTTTCCAACAACGTGCAAACAACGCAGCTGCACTGTCACAAATGCCATGGGAAGCATTCGTTACTGGTTCAGACAAAGGCGACACTGACGCACTTCCAGCAATCTGGGAAGACCGCGCAACCTTTGATGCAAAAGCAGATGCATTTGCTAAATATGCACAAGAACTTGCTGTTGCAGCACAAACAGGCGACAAAGAGCAAATCGTTCCAGCCTTCCAGAATTGGGCGAAAGGCTGTAAAGATTGCCACAAATCATTCAAAGATTAATCCACTATTGGGTTATAAAAAAACGGCGCCGATGGCGCCGTTTTTTATGCTTAAAGCAACATGATTAGCCGCGACGGCGACGTAACCATAATGCTGGAGCCATTAGCAAAGTTAACCAGCCCCAAGTACCTGAGCTTGTGCTCGTTTTCGCTGCTACTTGTGGTGCAGGTTGCTCTGCTGCTTCATCAAGCAGGTTTTGCACCTTCACAACAACGTTAGCTTCGTTTGAGATATTACCTGTTGAGTCTGTCGCTACAACTGTTAGCGTCACTTGCTCTAGACCAGCATCAAAATCCAACTGGTCAGCATTAGCAACAACCACGTCACCATTGTCAGTGACATCAATTGCTGTCGACGTTGAGCTCGTTACGATGAATTCTGAAATAGCGCCCGCTAGTGGTGCATTACGCATCGCTGCTAGAGTACCAATCACTGTGCCAGTTTCAGTGTTTTCCGCAACAGTGAACTCTGCATCCGCTAAGCTTGGTGCCACACTCATATCTGCACGAGGTGATGTAACAACCGCAGCAGAACCTGATGATGACAATACTGTGAAGTTTGCATCAGCAAATAGGAACTGTGCACTTTCACCTGGCGCTAGGCTTTCAACTGCGTCGCCTTGTTCGTCAACAAGCATAGCTACAACTTGTGCTGGAGCAAAATCATAACTACCTGTTACTGAGTCAACTGCATTAGCACCTGTGCTGTCATAGTAGCCTTCACCAACGCGGAAACGAACTGTTGCGTTTACAGTGCCGAGGTCTGACGCAGTTAGGCCATAGTCTTCGATACAGTTTTGTAACGTGACATAGTTAGTGCCGCTGTTGAAGAACAAGTCGTTCAAGCTATAAGTTGGAACAGTGTAAGTTACCGCGATCGGTGGTACACCTTGAGCAAAAGAACGGTAGCTTAGGGAATGAGCGCGTACGTCCCATTGACCATCGCTGTTCAAGTCAAACTCTGCTGCGAAGTTACCAATAAAGTTTGATGTAATAGGCTTATCAAGCACGATTGTGGTAAATACACCGTAGCCAGACTGACAGAAGTCTGTCGGTACCTGCAACGTTTCAACACCACCTGCAACAATGTCTAAACGCTCAGAGTCGCCCACTTCGTCTGTTGCTGTGTTTTCTAGAATCATCGGCTCGAAATCTGTCGCACCTTCGTTCTTCACGGTATAGATAACGCCATCAGCTGTTTTTTCAGCACCGAATACTGGCTTCGCAGCTGCGCGCGGAAGTACGTGATACACCAAGTGCAACGCTTCCTCACCACTTTCATTGAAGATAAGCGCACCGTCTAATTCAGACTTAGTTAAAAATGCTCCCGCTTCTGACTTCCAAGCATTGGTGTAATTGATTTTCCACTCAGGCAATTTTGTAGGGTCAACAGTTACGGTCACATCAAATTCAACTGTTTGACCTGCTGGGATGCTAACTGATGCAGGATATTCAGCGCTAATTGCACCTGATTCAGAATCATCAGCAAAGCGCTGCTGCCATGCAAGATCATAGGTTTTTGCAGAATTAGAGAAGTTCTTCACCTGCACCGTTTTGGTCATCGTTGTGGTTTCAGCAAGGCTGTGGAAGCCAAATGACAACGCAGCTTGGCGAGTGTCTTTTGCCCACGCAGCAACAGGCAGATTGGCCGCTTTTTCAACATCCACAAGACCCGAACCAATTAAGCTGATTGGTGCAAGCTCTGTCTCTGGGTCCACTGCACGTGGTGTCATGGTCACGTCAAGGTTAGCCGCATTCATGATGGTTGCTTTAAGCTCGTGTGCGTTACGCTCAGGCAATGCTTCTTTAAGAATACTCATCGCACCCGCTGTGATCGGGCCTGAGAAAGAAGTACCTGATGCGCCAGACTCGCCAGTACCCGTGCCAGGATGAGCAGTCATAATGTTCACACCCGGCGCAGTAATTTCTGGCTTAAGTAAACCACTTACTGATGGACCACGTGACGAAAAGCTCGCTACTGCGCCATCTGTGGTTACAGTATTCACGCTGACGCTAAAGCTCGCACCTTCTTTAAGCTGCATACCTACAGCATAGGTTGTACCTACAGATGGAATCGTTACGTTAGCATCAAAACCGCCCATTGGCGCAGGCGTGCCATCATCAGTATTGTTGGCAATAATCACAAACGCCGCACCGTTAGCCTGTGCCGCAAGTACTTTTTGCGTGAACGCACAGCCACCACGGTCAATGAGGACAGCTTTGCCAGTGAAGTCCACATCGTCTGCAAATGCAGTACACGCAGTCTGGTTTGCTTCTGGGTATACCAGCTCAATATCGTCGCTACTAAAACTAAAATCAGTAGCTCCAAAGTTTGCACCTTGGAAAATCGCCTCTTCACCAGCCACTGTGCCGGTAGCCACACTTGCCGTATTAGTTGGGTGTGTCATCGCCCCCACAGATAGTGCATTCTCTGACGTACTTGGTCCACCGACGATATATGGAATGTTGTTATCGTTACCAGCAGAGACAACCACGTTTGTGCCTAGCGTTACAGCGCGGTTAATAAATAGACCTACGGCATCTTGAGCAACATCACCAAAATCTCCACCGAGAGACATGTTAACAACGTCTACACGGTCTTCGATATCCAAATCGCCGTTTGGATCCATAGCTGCTTCAAGTGCCATGAGCTGTGCAATACCTGGACAACCACCCGCACACACTGAATACACGAACAAATCAACGTTCGGCGCTATACCCGTTACCGAGTGAGAAACATGGGTACCATGGTTGGTGCCATTGTCTATTGGGTCTGGGTCCATATTGTAGAAATCATAACCACCTTGAACTATGCCTTGTGGCCAAGTCACGGTTTCATCGGCAATAGCCGCTGCGTACGCTTCCGCAGTACCCTCACCACCAAACGCTGCGTGGGTGTAATCGATACCAGTATCAAGAACGGCTACACGCACACCTTCACCCGTAGCGATTTTATTTTCAACTAGCGGTGTCGCGTTGATGTAATTAGCGCTGTCTTCAACAGCAAGTTCGTAGTCGTAAACAGGGTAAATTGCTTTAACATCTTGGTGTTTTTCTAGCTGCTTTACTTGCGCTTCGTCACCGTCTACTACCAATGCGTTAGCGAGTTTAGAAGTACGAGTTAACACATTTAGACCTAAATCCATATTTTGCATGTCACTCATAACACGCTGTTGGATATTAGAAATTTCTGCACTTACAGATGCTTGGTTCGCTTTACTCACACCATAGAGATGTTGACCGTTTAGTTCTACTAACCAAGCAACTGCTTGTTTTTGTTGTTCTAATTGTGCAACTTGGCGCTCAACGATTGGCTTTTTCTGTGCATCAAATAATTTTGGTTGTGTTGTTAAGTTGGCGCTGGCTGCAGAGGCACTGACCAGCGCAGAAGAGATGCCTAGTGCGATTACACTTAGGCGCATTTTATTATTATTCATAGTTGGTTTCCTATTTATAGTTCCATTACGCTTTATCCAAGCGTCGAACAATATAACTAAAAATAGGTACGTTACAATCCAGTACATTTGTAAACTACCGGTTAATATCCGATGTAAGCGTTTACCTGAACAAAAAACGACTATGAAGCAATGACTTATTAAATTTGTAACAAATCTTTACAATTCTACGAAAAGAGTGCGACCAATGGCTCGTAACCCCACGTCATCATTAGCAATGTTAATGCAAACATGAACAATATAAATGCTGGCCAGCTCGCTTTCATTTGCACCTTGCCATTAACTTGTTGATTACGACCCGTGATCATAGCAGGTACCAGCTTTTTACCACGTAGTGCGTAAACAATAATCGCCAAAATATGCAGTGCTATTGCTATTAATAGCCAATCAAAGTTTTGATGGTGCAGTGATGATGCTATTTCTACCCACTCATAAGGCACATGTTGCACCAGCGGACCGTCGGTGAGGATGTCGTCTGTTGTCATCAAACCTGTCGCCAACTGAGTCGCAATCAAAACAAAAAACAATAACACCATATAGCCACCAGCGGCATTGTGCCCCGCTTTCATGCTCTGTGATCTAATCGCCTGCACGACCTCTTTGGGCCCATTTATTAGTGCTGAAAGGCGTGCGGTTTCACTGCCGAACATCCCCCAAAAAAGACGCGTAATAAGTAAAGCGCAAGTGACGTAGCCGATCACAAAATGCAGGTCCATAGCCCCTTCTTCAGCTGAGAAATACAAGCCAGCTAAACAGGCAACAAGTGCCCAATGAAAAAAACGAATAAATCCATCCCAAACTTTCATAACAGTTCCACTTCTTTTGCAATGATGTTGATTATGCCAAACTCTTCGAGCAGAGCGAACTTTACACGATTAGATTTGAAGATGACCAACGACAAAATACCAAGAAAAAAGAATAACCTGAACAAAGTGGCCTTTTTCAAAGGACAGCTGGATATGATGCCTCTCAATTTGGCGGTGTTGCCTTGGGGGATATTGTGTGGCTCTTTGGCAATGCAAAATGGCTTTAGCGCCTTCGAGGCGCAATTGATGTCGCTGCTCGTTTTTGCTGGTTCAGCACAACTTGTGGCGATAGAACTCATCGCTAGTGACACCTCGTTACTCACCATTGCTATCACCACATTCATCATCAGCTCTCGCCATTTCCTGTATGGCCTTGCTGTTCGACAAAAAGTCATAGCCCAACCTTTACGCTGGCGATTGCCGGTTAGTTTTGTGCTCACCGATGAGCTATTTGCTTTTTCTCATCACCCCAAAGCCTACCAAACTAAAGCTCGTCTTATTTATGCCCTTAGCGCGGGTTTTAGCTTCTATGTGTTTTGGAATATTTGGACATTAATAGGCATTGTAGCGGGCCAGCTGCTACCGGATTTAACCAACCTAGGGCTCGATTTCGCCATAGCGACAACCTTTATCGCTTTGGTCGTTCCTTCAATAAAAAATCGTGCCACGCTGGCATGTGTGATGGTCTCTGGTATCAGTGCTGCCGCACTAAAATCGTGGGGGTTTGATATGTGGCTAGTAGCGAGTGCTTTACTGGGCATGAGTTGTGGTTATCTTATGACTCGTGAGGTGAAACAATGATCACTACGCTGTTAGTCATGGCCGCCATTACATTCTCAAGTAGGTACTTATTTTTGCACCGCTCATTACCCTTTAGGGTTGGCCCTAAAATGCAGCGTTTTTTGAGCTTTAGTGCTCCTGCGGTGTTAACTGCGATTTGGGTGCCTATCGCATTGCTACCCGACGGCAAGTGGCAGATTAGTTACACTAATCCCTATTTGATAGCGGCGCTTGTAGCCATCGCCACCGCATATAAAACACAGAGCATTTACGCCACCACATTGGTTTCTATGGCGGTATTTTTTGCCTTACGTTAGCAAGAAACTAAAAAAGGGGCATGCGCCCCTTTTCTAATTAATCCGAAATGTCGTCAAAATCATCGTAGCCGAGATTTTTTCTGAGCTTTCGCTGCTCTAGATAATCATCAAGCTTTTTCTTTACTTTGCGTTTACGACGATCATTTTGATTGCGTCCAATCGCTTCGTATTCATCTTCAACAAAATCGTCTTCTACCGCATCATAGGAATATGTTTTACCCACAATACACTCCAAAAAAATCAAAACAGAGATCAATGGCAGCTACACTGCTCATTGAATAAAGGGCCTAGTGCCTTCGAGTGAATAAATAGCTGCTAATCCCAAAACTGAAAAGTGAGATTTTTTTATCGTATCGACAAGCATATTGAATTAACAATTTGGTCGATATGACACATCGTAGTTAACAACAATGAAATTACTTCTTTTTTACACCATTGCGTCGTAAAAAATCCGCTAAAAGTTAGTCAAATGCACCAACAAAAAGATCACCACCTTTGCTACAAATTTATAAACACATGAAATATATGGTTTTTATTTTCTGGCATCGAATTTGAATTGTGAAGTAAGTCACTCTTTCAACAGGTATTTAAAAAATGAAAACTACTTCACTTGCTATCATCTCAGCTATCGGTCTCTCTGGTGCGGCGTACGCTGGGGACACTAATTCCATTTCATTTGGCTCAGAACAATGCAACATTGAGTTTAAAAATGATGTACGTATTGACCCTCAGCGCATTGAAATTACCAATGAGCAAAATCAGCATTTAGTTTTTGAACACGGCGAGCTTAGTATTGATGGCAAATCAGTAGAGCTCAACGACCAACAGCAGCAGGCGTTGACTAATTATGCTGATAACGTGCGCACTTACATGCCTGAAGTGGCACAAATCGCGCTAGATGGCGTAAAAATCGCAGGCGTAGCTATCGAAGAAGTTGGCACAGCCTTTGGCATTCAAAGCAGCGATGCCTTGACTGAGCTAGTTGAGCAAATAGGTGTGAACATCGAGCACACTTTCTACCAAAACGGCGCATTTGTGATGGGCAAAAAAACGTTCGAGCAATTGGGTAACGATATTGAAAACCAGTTTGATGAAGACTTTGAACGTGCAATGGAACAAGCGGTACTGCAATCAATCGGCAGTGTATTTATCGCTTTAGGCTCAGAGCTAATCGGCTCGGGCGGCAATATGGACGAATTTGAGCAACGCATGGAACGTTTGGGTGAACAAGTTGAACAACGTGTAGAGTTACAAGCAGCGAATATTGAAAAACGCGCTGATGCTCTATGTGTATCTTTCACTGAACTTGCAGCACAAGAACAGCAACTAATCGGTATGGTTCCTGAGCTTAAGGACTACCAACTACTCAGTAACTAACTCAATACAAAATGATTGAGTCACCAACCATGACTCAATCTATTCTCCCTTTTTGCACTTGCAGGCAGAGCGTTCCCAAAAGCGCCACTGCCTTTTCTATTTTTTCACTCCACTCCACACCATAGCTTAAGCGCATACATTGGCGATATTTATCCGTGGCACTGAATATCGCTCCGGGCGTAATACTAATCCCGCAATCTAGTGCCTTATGGAATAGCGCTATCACATCATAATTTGATGGCAGTTGAATCCACAATACACATCCTCCTTGTGGATTAGTCATCCTCGTACCTTCAGGGAAGTGTCTTTGCACCAGCGCGCGCATGCGCTCTTTGTTTAGCGCCAAACGCTGGCGCATAACACGTAAATTTTTGTCGTAATCGCCACTGTTCATAAACTCGTACAAAGCCCATTGATTCATCAGTGAAGACGCGCAACTCATCGCTCGCTTGAGGCGGCGCGCCTGTGGCGCAAATTTACCTGCTATCATCCAACCTACACGGTAACTTGGGGCCGCCGTTTTTGACAACGAAGAGCAGGTGATCACATTGCCCATGGTCGAAAAGTACTGAGCTGGTTTGGCATCGTCTGCTTCATAGGCCAACTCACCGTAGACATCATCTTCAATCAATACCGCACCATGTTGCTCAACAACACGAACTAATTGTTGGCGCCGTGCGTTTGGCATTTTTGAGCCCAATGGATTGCTGATGCTAGTCGAAAAAATACACGCCTTTATTTCATGCTCTGAAAATGCTCGCTCTAAGTCTTCAAGACATAACCCCTCTTGCGGACACATTGGAATTTCGATGACTTTCAAGCCCAGACTTTCTAGCATTTCAATGATGCCGAAATAGCAGGGGGATTCTACCGCCACAATATCGCCCATTTGGGTAACGCATTGCACCGCAATGTGCAGTGCTTCTTGGGCGCCATTAGTGATAATAAGTTCGTCACCATTTACACCAATCGCAAAATCGAGATAGCGGTTAATTATTTGCTTCTTTAATGCGCTGAATCCGTCATGTGGCCCATAATTAATCGCTTTTTTGCCAGCCACGTTCATGACTCTGCGCATAGTGCGACTGAGCGCTTTGTCGGTCGAACTCACAGCCACGGGATTAGCAATCCCCAAAGGGACAACGCCTGATCGATGCAACCCTTCAAATACCTGTTCGATAAGTACTTGCTTGTTAACCTCGACAGGCTGGCGCGCGAGTGCGATACGGCCCAGTTGATTGCAAGGCGCGCTAGCCGAATTTAAGTAAAAGCCCGACTTTTCACGCGCACTGACCACGCCCTGGCGCTCTAGCTCTTGATAAGCTTGCTGAACAGTGGGAATGCTAATAGAAAGCTTATTCGCCATACTTCTGAGAGATGGTAATTTCTCGCCTGCGCTAAGGGTGCCATGGGCTTGCATGTCTTTAATTAAGTCGATGACTTGCTGGTATAAATAGACTGAGCCTTGTTTATTGACGATCCGTGACATAACAATCTGTATAGGTGCATTTTAACGTTTTCTGTTTATGTACAGTATACAGAATCAGCTTAAAATACCAGCTTTAAAAATGTCGGATCCTCACCATGAAAAATGCCTTACTCTACTTTTTTACCGTTCTTATTTGGGGCTCGACTTGGCTCGCAATAGAATTTCAGCTTGGTGATGTCGAAGTCCAAGTGTCACTATTCTTACGCTTTGCAATTGCCGCCGCCTTAATGTGGTCTTTTGTACTACTTAAAAAGCTCCCTATGCGTTTTTCTTCCCGCGATCATGGGTTTTTCGCCTTGTTGGCACTGTGTAACTTCGGTGCTAACTATCTTATTCTCTACTGGGCGCAGCACTATCTCACATCGGCTATGAGCTCTATTGCCTTCAGCACATTATTATTGATGAACATAGTAAACACGCGTCTGTTTTTTGGTAAGCCAATCGCCAAACGCATCTATTTCGGTGCAGTGCTAGGTGTGGTGGGTATCGTTATCTTATTTTGGCCGGCCATCGCTACACTAGATTTGAGCAACGGCATCCTGTTCGGCTTGCTGTTATGCTTGGGTGGCACACTGGTCGCCTCAATCGGCAATATGGTCAGCGTGCGCAATTCAAATGCACAAGTGGGTATCATGCAAGGTAATGCATGGGGCATGTTGTACAGCATGATTGGCTTAGCAGTCTTCGTTTTAATCAGTGGCGCATCACTTGATTTTAGTACTACCACAGCTACTTATTGGCTATCACTACTTTATTTGAGTACCTTTGGGACGGTTATCGCATTCGCCTGCTACTTTGTGTTGTTGCGTAATATTGGCCCAGAAAAGGCAAGCTACGTCATCGTTCTGTTCCCGCTCGTTGCAGTGATACTAAGCACGCTATTTGAAGGGTTTATTTGGCAGTTGAATACCGTTTATGGCTTCATCTTTGTACTGTTGGGTAACGCCATCGTATTGACACCATTTGATAAAGTTGCAAATGCATTTAAGCTTCGCAAACAGCGCAGAGCTCTAGCCTAGTGCACTAGGTACTACAAACCGCAGTGCTGATTTTTGCACTGAAAATGTGGCGGGGGTTGTGCCTATGTATTCACCATCCGCCTCGATTCCTATATTCGCTGTATGGACCTGAAGCTGTTCAGTCTCGGATATATCCACTTGGGGGAGTTGGACATGCTTGCCCTGATAACTCAAGATAAGCGCCTGGCATTGCCGCCAAAACGATGCTGCACCAATTTGCACACATTGCAAAAAGCCATCATCGATTTTCGCACTAGGTGCCAAACGCATCCCACCGCCAAAGTACTGCCCATTTGCTAGACACATCATGAGCAATTGTTTTTGATGGCTTTGCTTTGATGAAAAAGCCAATATTGAAGGGGCGTAGCGATATAACATTCTTACGCCTTGCCACGCATAACTTAAATGCGCCCAAGGGCCGCGTTTACCCGAGCAAGCTTTGACCACCGCAGCATCGTATCCCACACCTGCTATGTTGATAAAGTAACGCTCATTCACCTTGCCTAGGTCAATATAACTACTTTCCCCAAAGAGCGCGGCTTCAAGCCACTGGCGCTCATCACAACGCCACTGCCTTGCGAAATCATTACCACTACCGCAGGGAACCAGGGCGAGCTCTAGCGTTGAGTTGGCAAAAGCATTTACCGCTAAGTTTAGGGTACCGTCGCCACCGAGTACGATGACCCGAGAGACTGTTCCGTGATAACTCTGTAAGCTGTGTAAGTCCGCACAAAAATCTCCACTTGTCGCCATTTCACAATAGTCGAGGGCACGCTCATCAAGGTGTTGACGCACATTTTTTAATTGCGATTTCGTTTGCAAAGGATGATACAGGATTAAAAAGGTATTTGAACGACTCAAAAAGCACACCTAAAACAAATATGATTTATCTGAATAAATATGCACATTATTGCAATCCTATAGACTTAACAAGCTAAAAAACCTTTATCCATGCACAATTAGACAAGTTAGTCATAACATATCCATGCACATTTCGCGTTGAAAATAACTTAACAAATCATTAATCGGATTAGAATTATTTATCCGAATGGGCCAAAATAAATCGTTTTATTTTTAACCGCACTGGTTGCAAAATAGCCTTGTTTTCAACCATAGGCACAACGCGGAGCAGGCACCATGAATCCAGTAAATACGCTAAATCAAACAGCAGCAAATCACGTAGCAGTTAAACCAAGCAAACGCAGAGCAAAGATGATGGCTAAACTAAACCGTTTCGGTAAAGAGTTAGCATTAAGCGGAGTTGTACGTTACAAGTAATTAATTACTCTAATGTTACTTTGCTCTACCTGTGACGGTGCTAAGAACCAACCAACTTAGCACCCAATCTCGCTAAAATTCGTTTATCCCCCTCTGAATTAGCACAAAAATCAAGCAAACGATCCGTTTCCTATTTACACCGCCCTTTTGGCTCAGTATTATCCTACCCCATGGAGAGATGGCTGAGTGGTTGAAAGCACCGGTCTTGAAAACCGGCATACGTTAATAGCGTATCTAGGGTTCAAATCCCTATCTCTCCGCCAAATTAACAAACTGATTCGCGCCGGAGAGGTGGCCGAGTGGCTGAAGGCGCTCCCCTGCTAAGGGAGTATAGGGTTTGTAGCCCTATCGAGGGTTCGAATCCCTCCTTCTCCGCCATTAGTTTTAAAAGAACCGCCTTTGTGGCGGTTTTTTTATAACTAAATTTTGAGTAGGCGGACTTGGTTTGGACCCTTCGTTCGACAAAATGTCTGGAACATTTTGAGCCGCATACGCGCCCGCAGGGGCGAGTGTAAGGATACACGAGTGCTCATCCCGAGTTGATGCCTATCAAAACCCCACTCCTATGCAATTAGCTTCACCAAATAACCCAAACAGCATTATGCATCTGCACATTAAGTTGTTAATATAAGGTTATAAAATAAGATTATAGATACTCAGTGAATAACTTATGCGTCTCCTTATTGCCTTGATGGCTATCGTGTTCTCAACTTCGCTAGCGCATGCTCGCAACATTGATGTTTCAGGTATGTGGCTCGGGAGTTACCAGTATGACTCAGCCCCCTCCAGGGTGCCCGTTATCACCGCGATGGTTATCGAACAAAATGGCCAAAGCCTGAGTGCACGTATGATTGAAGAAAATACCAGCCAAAATCCAAAGCTCGTTGGTAGGCCTTCTCGATTAACTGGGTTTATTAATGGTAAGTCCATCACCTTATTGAAAACATATGATGATGGGGCTGAATCAATTGAATATCGCTTTGAGGTGTCAGTTATTGACGGCAACAAGCAAATTCAGGGGACGTGGCAACTTGCGAACATGACGGGCTCTGCGGAATATATGCAGATAAAGTTTTAATGCAGATAAAAACAAAGAATTCAGTTCTTATAAACCTTATTAGCAACTGATTCTTTTACTCTTTTTTATACTTAACCTATTAATCCACTGAGATATTTACCGCCTCTAGAGTTGCTTTTGACCCTCAAGCTTCTAGAATCGTATTAACCAGTTCGACGGACATAAATTATGAAATACCCAATCTTTTTGGTTGGCCTGATTGCACTTATGAGCTTGCCCAGCCAAGCAGCGGTTTATAAATGTGTAGTAAATGGTGTGCCTACGTTTAGCCAACTTCCTTGTGGCAAAGATGCTCAAGTCATTGATGTACGGTACAGCAAGTCCACCAATGACAGTGACGATTCAGCAAAGGAAGAGGACAAACCTGGGGTCACCGAGGTTGATAGCTTTTTAGCTGATCAGAAGATTGACCGTGAAATTGCGATGCACCAAAAGAACATACAGAAGTACGAAACCATGCTGGCTGAGCAGCTCGCACAAATAGAAAATATTAATCAAGCCACTGCGAATTACTTGGGCGCGAAATCTATTGAAGATGCGAAAAAACAACAAGCATCATTAGCAAATTTGAACTTCAAGTCGCGTATAGAAAACGAACAGCAAGCAATTACCAAGCTGCAAGAAGTCAAAAAGAGAATTAACGAAGCAGCAGCTGAATCAAATCAGCCGCTGTAATGCGTGCACTAGCTGGCGAGCGTCATCCTCATCGTTATAGAGGTGAAATGACACACGAGCACCAAGGTGACGCTCATCAACACTCACTCCTGCACTTTGCAAGCATGGCACTAGCTGTGATTGTTGCGCACCCAAATTCAAAATAAGCGTGCCACTGCGATGTTCCGCTCGCGTTGGCGAGACGACAATCTCCCCAAGAGCTTCTATTACTAATTGTTGCATCGCCAAATTATGGCTACGCACTTTTTCTACACCGTAATCATTAAACCAAGCAATGCTATGCGCGGCCAAGATATAGGGCGCTACACTGGGAGTTCCTCCCCAGAATCGCAAGGCACTATCGTGGTACGCGAAATGGTGAATATCAAACTCGAATGGATTTTCATGTGAGAACCAACCTACATCTTTTGGTTCACATGCTGGAAGTTGCGCTTCGCTTATCCAAATATATGCGGCACCGGGGCCACCACATAGCCATTTAACACTTGAGCCAATCATGAAATCCGGCTGCAAAGAGGCCAAATTAATAGGGATGATCCCCGCGGCCTGGGCCACATCCACTAGACTCAGTACTCCTCGTTGCCTAGCAGCCTCTAAGATGTCGGCAACGGGTGCTTGTTTTCCTGAGTTAGAATACACCTGCGAGATAAACACTAAATCAATATCCGCCGTTAGGTACTGTTGCCAAACATTCGCATCACATACGTCTTGAGAGGCAGGAATAAACACAATTTCACTGTCTTCAGACAAGGATTTTTGCAATGCAAATCCCATACTTGGAAAGTCTTGCTCAGACATTAGCACTTTGCACTTCGCTTTATTTAAACGCGGATGTGCGTGCACCAATTTAGTGAGCGCGCTGGATAGATTGACCTGAGGGCAAAACAACTTTGCATCGCTGTTGAATAGCTTCGCTAGCTGCTGTGTAAAGTCATTCACACCCGACAGCCATTGCTGCCAAGGTTCCGTCTGACCCTTTTCCCAAGGAGCAAAGAAAGTATCGCTAAAGTGCTGTTGAGCACTCTTAAGCGGGCGGCCAACCGAGTGACTCAGCAAGTAAGTACTATCAGGTAAAATAAACTGTTCTTTCATGCCTTAATCCAGTAACTCTGTTAAGCGGGTAATGTCATTGTAGCGAGTAAATATATCATCTCTTGGGCGCGCAGCACGACGATCACGCAGCTTCTCCAACTGTGCAAGAAGTACAGGCAGTGGCGGCCCACTCGCCGTTACTTTCTCTTGATGAGGCGCCTTTAAATCTTGGTTTGGAATACGAATATATTTTTCTACCAACTGATTGTGGTGTTGAATTGCTGTTTGGCCATGTAGTTTGCACACCTTTAAAAATGCCTTTAGGTTTTCTTGAAACCACGATGCCTTGTGATGCTCCTCACCAACATTTAAAAACTCATCCATAAATGAAGGCAAACGCATGCAGTGGCGCAACACCTTTTGATCTTCTGGCATCATATACAAGAATTTATCTACCAACATTTGCGAATAGCTTGTTTCGTTGGCTTGGCATAACCCCAACAACATATCAATCACGTTAATACCAGCAAAATCACCGGCGTTAGCACCACGATAGACCTCTTTCCCCACACGATACGGCTTGTAATAAGGGCGCACGCAATAGAAGAAACGGTCTGTATCTAAGTTCTGGAAGAGATAATTGTTACTTTGCATCACATCTTTGAGCGCTTGCTCGACCACGGCTAGCAAATCAGCGGCAATCGGATGTGAAATCCCCAGAGGTTGTAAACGTAATAACGCATCAGCGGCGCGCTTGTAGGCCAAAATACCTTTGGTGTTGTAATCAACAAATAGCTTTTCGTCTTCTAAATCGGTGAAGCGTTTGTATAGACCGTTGATAGCACTATTGTGCGTACACAGGTGGGCAGTTGCAAAACGTGGGGTGACACCGATTGACGCACCTATGTGCATCGCTAAGGTTGAAGCATCAAGTAAAGGAGAATGGGTTTCACGCGATGGTTCGGTAATTTCATGGCGACGACATGCTGCCATAAACAGCCCCACATTGCCCAGCAAATCAAAGGCGTTGTCGAACCCCTCATCGGTGTTACCCTCGGCTACTAGGTGCTTGATCAAGGCATTGCCCTGATCCACTAATTGCTGCTTGAGCGCATCACCTACGCCCTCAACATTGGCCCTATCTTCTTGTTGCCAATAGAGGTCTTCTAGTTGGTTGTTGATGTCAACGAAATCTGTGCGCATCCAGTTATCGAATGCTCGGCTATGTGTTGTCATTGTGGTGTTCGTAATAAGCCTATGAATGGCAATAACATAGCATAGTGCTGTAAGTGGAATTACTTAACTTTCACCCTTAAAAACAGCTATAGTTAGTGAAAAGTAGTAAAAAAATTTATTTTATGAGTGATGATAGCCAAAAAATAAAAATAGACAGCAAAGATCTCCAACTCCTTGCACTCTTGCAGCAAGACGGGCGCATGCCGGTAAGTGAGCTGGCACAGCAAGTTAGTTTGTCAGACACTCCAGTGATCCGCCGCATCAACAAGCTGCAGCAGGCAGGGTATATTCAGGGGTATCACGCGCGCCTAGATGCCGCTCGCCTTGATTACACCATTTGTGTTTACGCCTTAGTTAAACTCACTCAAAATTCAGCCTCTGCGGCCAACCGCTTTGAAGATCATGTCGCGGGGTTTGTACAAATCCAAGAATGCTCGGTGATCACGGGGGAATATGATTACCTGCTAAAAATCATCGCGCGCGACTTAGCCAGCTATGAGCTATTTGTAAAACACTCTTTAGGTTCTTGTGGCGATATAGGCGCTATTGAATCTACTGTGGTACTCAAGCAGACCTTCTCACGATGGCAAGTGCCTCTCGACTAGTCGCCATACATCGTCTTTGCTATTCTGGCGACTATAAACCGTTTGGGGATCAATATGATGCGTTTGTTTTTACTTAGCCTTCTGGGCTTTGTTAGTTCACTAAGCTGGGCACAAACGTGCCTGAGCCACATCGATGACATTGACTATACAATGGCGGCGAAGGCCAAAGGGACCTATCGCTGGGTTAATGAAGCAAAAGTTAACACCCTCGACTTGGCCAAATTACCTGAATTTAGTCGCTATCTGCAACATGCTCGCGACACCATTTCTAAACGTAATCCCAGATCGACATGGCCTTGCCCTATCAACACAAAAACCGTGCAATTACTGCAGGCACAAAAGCAACTGCCTGACTCACTGCAAGTAGTCGATTTATTGAGCCCATTTGAGCTGCGCCATGCGAACTCAAACAAAGTCGCCTTGTTATTCCATGGCCTCACAGATTCCCCCTTCACCTATCACTCGTTAGCTGCGTTCTTTTACGACCAAGGTTATAACGTGCGCACTGTGTTATTGCCAGGGCATGGTACGGCGGCCAGTGATTTGCGCGAAGTCGACTTTAAGCAATGGCAAGAAATTACTGAATACGCCATAGCCCGAACTAGCAAAGACTATGACAACGTTATTATCGGCGGCTATTCAACCGGGGCGGCCCTTGCTATAGCACATTTAACCGAGCAGCCAGCGCCCAAACAAGTGCGCGCAGTGATGTTGTGGTCCCCTGCAACTGAGCCGCACAATAAAAATGGCTGGATGTCGAAATGGGTTGATCGCATCCCATTTGTGAATTGGATTGATGAAGATGCTGACATCGACTTTGCAAAATATGAGTCATTTCCATTCGCCGCCGCGACCCTCGCCCATGAGGCGATGCGCCGCATCACCCCGAAGAAGCTGGCTAAAAAAGAACTGCCAAATCTGCCTTTATTCATAGCCCAAAGTGACGTCGACACCACCATAGATGCGCGAGCAACGCTGGCTTTAGCAAAGCTTTGGCACAACCCTGCAGAGCGCCCGAACACGCTAAACGATGTGCTTGTGTATTACGGCGACAAAAGCAGAGCCGTTGGGGCATTAGGCAAACAACACACCATTGCTAGTTACGCATGCCAGCCAGGTATGCCCCCTTGCAACGAGGTGTTAAGTCTTTCCCATATCAGTGTGATCAATTCTCCTGCACACCCGTATTACGGTAAACAAGGCACTTATCGTAACTGCGGCTCATACCTTGAAGACGACACGCTTTATCGCGCTTGTAAAAGTGATGATGACGTACTGGTTGGTGAGCGCACTGAGCAAAACTTAGCGAAAGGCGTGCTTAAACGCTTAACTTACAACCCATTTTTCAATGAGTTAGAACAAGATATGGTCCACTTTCTTGAGAACGTGAAATAATACCATGCAACATTTGCGCGCTCACTTTTTCACCTCAGCTGAAGAAGTCGGGAAAGACAATTGGCAATCCTTGTTTAAAGTCGATGATGACCCGTTCTCAAGCTATGAGTTTATACATGCACTCGAACAAAGTGGCTGCGTGAGTGCGCAAACGGGTTGGCAACCTTTTCATTTGGGTTTGTATCAGCAAGACGAACTCGTGGCGCTATGTCTTGGGTACATCAAAAGCCATTCGTATGGCGAATACGTATTCGATTGGTCTATCGCTGAGGCGTATGAAGCGCATGGCTTTGACTACTACCCCAAATGGATTTGTGCGGTGCCCTTTACACCTGTTACAGGCAAACGCATAGCTATTGGAACCGCCATACCCACAACTCAAGCTTTATCTGCTATTGAGGCAGCATTAGAACACCAAGCTAAATTGCAACAATGGTCGGGTTGGCACATCAACTTTTGTGAACCGCAATTGGCTGATGAAATAGAGAAGCTACCTTGTATGCGGCGCAAAACCGTGCAGTTTCAGTGGCAAAATCGTGGCTATGACAGTTTTAATGTATTCACTGAGCAACTCAAAGCGCGAAAACGCAAAAATATAATCAAAGAACGGCTTGCAACATCCACGGCAGGTTTGCGTATTGAGGTGGCTACTGGCGACGAGGTAACGTTGGAACAGATGCAACTTCTCAGTCGTTTTTATCAGCGTACATATCTGAAACGCTCTGGCCATACTGGCTATCTTAACCCCTTATTTTTTGCCCTGCTATGGCAGCACATGCACGAAAGCTTGGTGGTGATAAGTGCATTTAAAGAGCAAGATGATACGCCGGTTGCTGCAAGCTTATTTTTGCGAAATAAAGACACCCTATACGGGCGCTATTGGGGATGCAGTGAGCACTTTGACCACCTGCATTTCGAGTTATGCTATTACCAAGGCATTGAATTTTGTATCGACAATAACCTCACCTATTTCAACGGCGGGGCTCAAGGCGAGCATAAAATCGCACGAGGGTTTGAGCCCATTTTTACCCACTCTTGCCACCGTTTAGTAGACAGCCCGTTTGCCGCAGCCATTAGCGATTTTTTTGCTAGAGAAAACGCGCAACACGACTTGTATAGACAAGACTGCGAGCTGCTATCTCCTTACAAAGTGCAATAAGCGATTGTTCGCTGGCATGGCCACATCAGCTTTAAGTTCAAGCCCTGCGGTATTCGCCAATTCAACAACCCACCCTTGGTCACGAATACCGCTTTGCGGGTCTCTGGCGCGTAAATGCGCATCAAATTGCGCATTACTGGCGCTGGTATATTCACCTTGGTAATTAAATGGCCCATAAATACACAGTACACCATTTGTCGCGAGATGCTTTGCTACGCCTGCAAAGAATGACACAACGAGGTCTGTGCTGACGATATGTAAGGTGTTGGCTGTAAATATGCCATCGACTCGCTCTACGGGCCAAGGCTCTGCTAAATCTAAGGCCAGCGGTGACGCAATATTGCCACTCTTGGCATAGCTGATCACTTCGTTAATGAGCGCGTGGTTGTATGCTAAATCACTGGGTTGCCAAATTAAATGAGGGAGCCTTGGGGCAAAATGCAGGGCATGTTGCCCGGTCCCTGAGCCTATCTCCAGCACCGTATTTGTGTGAGCAAACATATGCTCGAGCTGTGCCAAAATAGGTTCTTTATTATTCTCGCAGGCCTGCGACAAACCACTAATCTTCATAATCCAATGCCGTGAGGAAGAAGTTAAATTCCAAGGCTTTCTCTTCTAAGCTCTTGAAGCGACCAGATGCCCCACCATGCCCGCTCTCTAAGTCGGTTTTAAACAACAACAGATTGTCGTCTGTTTTGTGTTCACGCATTTTAGCAACCCACTTCATCGGCTCCCAGTATTGCACCTGAGAGTCATGCAGTCCTGTGGTAACTAAGATATGCGGGTAATCTTGTGACTGGATGTTGTCATACGGTGAATACGCAGCAATGGTGTGATAATCCTGCTCATCATTAGGGTTACCCCATTCGTCATATTCGTTAGTCGTCAGCGGGATAGACTCATCCAACATGGTAGTCAGCACATCCAAGAATGGTACATGACAGCCAATCGCACGGTACAAGTGAGGAGCTTGATTAACCACGGCGCCCATCAATAAGCCACCCGCGCTGCCGCCGCTGGCACACACCTTATCTGCATCGCCATACCCTTGCTCAATCAAAGCTTGGGTGATATCGATAAAGTCATTGAAGGTGTTTTGCTTTTGCGTGAGTTTACCCGCGTCGTACCACGCGCGGCCAAGCATTTCGCTACCACGAATATGAGCGATAGCGTAAACAAAACCACGGTCTAACAGGCTTAAAATGCCGCTGGAAAAGCTTGGGTCGATGGTAATGCCATATGCTCCATAACCATACTGCAGCAGTGGATTGGTACCATCTTTACTAAAACTATCACGACGATAAACAAGTGAAACTGGCACTTTGACGCCATCGCGAGCCGTAATCATTAAGCGCTCACTTTGGTACAGCGCAGGATCGAAATCCCCCTGCACTTGTTGCTGCTTGAGCAATACACGCTCACCACTGGCCAGATCAAATTCATACAAACTGCCCGGTGTGGTGAGGCTGCTGTAATAGATACGCGCCTTGCTCACATTGGGCTCTGGATTCATACCCACACCAGCGAAATAGCATGGGTCATCAAATGCCAATACGTTACCTTCTCCCAGCATTTGCCCCTGCTCATGCTGGTAAACAACGAAACGAATTTGGCCCAATTCTCGCTCAGTGACCAACCAGTAGGTGTTAAACAACTCCACACTTTCTAGCAGCACGGATTCACGATGAGCAATCACTTGTTGCCATGCATCTGGATTTGAAATGGTCTGCGTAGTTGCCTGCATTAACCGGTAGTTTTTGGCATCAAGGTTACTGACGATGTAAAATTGCTCACCGAGCTTATCAACATCGTAAAGGTGGCCCATTATTCTGGGAGTGAGTTCTACAGCTTGAGCATTGGCATCATTAGCGTCAAGTACATAGGTATGACTGGTTTCAGTAGCTTCAAGGTCGATAAAAATAAGACTCTCGTCACGACTTTTACCCAACCCCATGTAAAAGCTACGGTCCTGCTCTTCATACACCAGCTCATCTTGCTCTTGCGCTGTACCCATGCGATGACGAAATACTTGATAGCCAAGTAGGGTTTGTGGGTCTTTTTTAACGTAGTAAACGGTTTGATTATCGTTCGCCCAAACAACCTGACCTTCGCAGTCACTCAACTCATCCGCCAATAACTGACCAGTTAATAGATCTTTAAATCTGACTTGATAGATACGACGACCGCTGTAGTCCTCACAATAGGCAAGGCATTGCTCATTTGGGCTCACCGCCATATCTGCTAAGTCATAAAACTCATGCCCGTGCGCAAGCTCATTGACATCAAGCAACAAGGTTTTGCCTTGGCCATCAAAGGTGTCAGCGCGAAAATGCTTCGCGTATTCTTGGTCGCCCGAAACCTCGCTGTGATACCAGTATTTACCATCGCGAACAGGCACAGTGTTGTCGTCTTTTTTAATGCGTGATTTAAGTTCTTCGAATAGCGCTTTTTGTCTGTGCTGTGTAGGCGCTAGTTTAGCTTCGCAGTAACTGTTTTCAGCCCGCAAATGAGCCAAAACCTCATCGTCTTGACGTTCATCATCACGCATCCAATAGTAATTATCTTGGCGCTGATGACCGTGATTTTCTAACAAAAAAGGGATTTTTTTAGCGATAGGGGCTTGCACAAACAACCTCGAAACTCAAATTCTGAGCCTCCAGTGTATCATTTGCGCTATAGCGCGACTACGAATCTAACTCTTGCCACGCAGTTTGCCAATTCAAACCCACTCCTGGTTCGTATTGGTCATGGTTTTTAGCACCTAAACGGCACAGCTCAGTGTAAGGCCAAGGTTTGCAACGGTAGACTTTACCTGTGGCGAGGTGAAGTACGCGGTCGCCCGCATGATAAGACTCATGATTAACGGGGAAAATGTAATCGTAGCCTTGGTCATTGTGGTTTTCATGTGCTTGCTTTTTAGCAACACAGTTGTAGTTAATCACGACTTCATTGATGCCGCTGCGAGAGCACGCGTAGATTTCATTGCCGCGATAGGCGACGATCAAGCCATGCTCTGTAAACTTACCAGCTTGCATCAGGGGAATATGGGTATTGATATACTGAGCCACTTCACGGGACCAGTTTTGTGGCTCACCCTGTTGGTCAGACACAATCTCAAGGGTAAAGCTCAGGCCTTTAACTAGACCTTCAGAATCATACACTTCAACTTCAACAATATCGCCACTGAAAAGCTGAGTGTGGCTGCTTAACGAGCCTACACTCAGCCAGTCGCTCTTAGGGAGAGCGGCAGCCATCGTCATAAATAAATCTGGTTTGTCAGCTAATTGCACTTAATACCCCTTCCCATGTCATCAGACTAAAAAGGACTCATCAAAGTTGTCGTATAGCTTATTGTAGTGACACCTTAAAAAGGAACGCAACCTATTACGACAAGATGCCACCAAATCCCATACTTTGGCATTAAAAAAACAATTAAACTGACAATAATTTTTCTATGCGTTACTCACTTTGTCTGAGTTTTTTACTTTCGCCGCGCCGTTTCTAGAAACAGTGCCACGTATACGTTGCCACACCCAACGGAATCCAGCACGAATATCACCGAGCATTACGTACAAACACGGGACTAAGATTAAAGTCAGTACCGTTGCATACATTACGGCAAAACCCAGTGCCACAGCCATTGGAATAACGAACTTAGCCTGCAAGCTGGTTTCAAACATGATAGGCAGTACACCGGCAAAGGTCGTGATCGAGGTCAAAGTAATCGCCCTAAAGCGCGCGCAACCACCCTCTACTACCGCATCTTTTACACTGTAACCTTCTTTGCGTGATTGGTTTACATAGTCCGTCATGACCAGTGAGTCATTGATGACAACACCCGCCGCCGCGATTAAACCAAAGAACGACATTGTGCTTAAATCCAAGCCAAACCAGAAGTGGCCCCACAAGGCTCCCGTCAAACTAAACGGAATCACCGACATCACTATCAGTGGCTGGCTGTAACTCTTAAGTGGCACAGCAAGTAAAATATAAACAATAATCATACCCGCAAGGAAGAATAGTATTTGCTCATTCGCTTGCGCTTGCTGCTCTTCAATTGAACCACCTAGTTCTGTTTTAACTGAAGGATACTGTTCTTTCAGTTGCGGCAGTAAGTCTTCCTTAATGCGCTTTACAACTTCGGTTGGCTCAACCATCTCTTCATCGATACTGCCGAACACATACACAGTGCGATAACCACTTTCGCGACGGATATAACTCACGCCTGGGCGCTCTTCGAGCTCAACCACATCACCTAGCAGCACTTCTTGGCCTGTTGGTGTCATAACTACAGCGTGTTTCAAAGATGCAAACGCTTCGCGGGTCAGTTTTGGATAGCGCACCATTACCCGCACTTCTTCACCGTTACGAATCACTCGCTGTGCTTCGCCACCGTAAAAGCTTGCACCCACCTGGCTGGCGATATTTTGCAAGTCTAGACCTAAGTCATATGCCACAGGCTTTAAGCTCATGCGCACTTCTTTACTTGCAGGGTCAATGGTCGAGCTAATGTCGAATAGCCCTTTTTGCTGCTGCAACATAGAAATAAATTGTCGACCCGCTGCATTAAGCGTGTCTATATCAGGGCCAAAGAGTAGATAACCAAATTCGCCATCACCGCCTGGGTTACCATTTACATCATCATAGATAGTCAACGACTTAACAGCAGGAATTTCCGGCATAGCTTCACGCCAGCGACGCGATAGTTCAAACGCATCAAATGGGCGGATCTCTTCATCCACTAATGGTGCAAGAATTTGCGCTTCAGTGCGGCCTTGGTTAAAGACCAATAGACTGCGCACCATTTTTTGTCCGAATTCTTGCTCTATCTGGTTATCAACATCGATAACCATGCGCTCGATTTTCTGGATAGCATTGATCGTTTGAATATCCGATGCGTTATCGTTCATCTCCACCCGAATTTGCGGGAAGTCATGAGGCACTTTCGGAGTAGGCACCATGCGAATATGATTACTCGCAATCAGCATAATGCTGACTATTAACATACAAAGGAAACCGAGAAACACGGTCCAACGCCACTGAATACACTTTTCCACCGTGCGGCGGTATGGCCCATTCACAAACTTAAAGAAACGATCATTAAAGCGCGCTCTGAAACCACTTGAGCTAATTGGTCCGAACTTAGTGTGGGCGATGTGCGCCGGCAGAATCAACTTAGACTCAATCAAGCTAAATGCCAGACATGCCATCACCACAGCGGCGATACCAAAGAAGAAGGCACGCTCGGGTCCGCTCGATAGCGTGAATGGCGCAAACACAGCCATAGTCGTTAATACACCGAAGGTAGCGGGAGTTGCGACGCGACGCGCACCACGCACAACGGTTTCTACACCACCGCCGTGTTTTTCAATTTCGGTGTAGGCGCTCTCCCCTATGACGATGGCGTCATCGACCACAATACCCAACACCATGATGAAGGCAAATAAGGAAACGATATTGATACTGATACCAAGCAGAGGCATCATCATTAACGCCCCTAAGAAGCACACAGGTAAGCCAATCATTACCCATAGCGCGAGCTTAAAGCGTAAGAACAGAGTCAACATCAAGGCTACAAGAATCGCACCCTGAAACAAGTTCTTAAGCATCATATCCAGACGCGCATTAAGGTAGTAGGTCATGTCCATTAATGGCTCAATGGTGACCCCTGCTGGTAGGGTTTTATTCTTCTGCTCAATATAGGCTTTGACCGATTCCGCTACCGGAATCATATTTTGTTCTTTAGTGGCTTTAACACTCAAATAGACAGCGTTCTTACCATTAAACTTAAAGTAGCGCTCACCTTCGGTGAAACCATCTTTGATTTCAGCCACGTCTTGAAGCAAGACTTTGGCACCGTTATTACCCACTTTCACGGGAATATTGCGGAACTCTTCACCTGTGTAGGACTGGGCTTCAACACGCACCGAAATAATACCCGCATCGGTGCGCAGCTGTCCCGCCGAAAAGTTCGCTGAATAGCGGCGCACTGCACTGGCAACATCGTTCAGGGTTAAGTTGTAACGGCGCAGAGTGTCTGGCTTGATCTCAATGGCAATTTCATCAAGCGGCACATCGTTTTGCACCAAAGAAACGTTGTTGAGCTGCAACAGCTCATCTTCAATTTCATTGGCGATCGGCTTTAGCTCTGTCAGTGGAATATCCGCAACCAGTGACATACCGATTACGTCTTGGCGAAACTCAACTTGGCTGATGGTGACTGGCTCCATTCCTGCTGGGAATGTGGCGATACCATCAACGCGCAGTTTGACTTTATCGAGCACGTCCGTCAGTTCAACATCTGGATCGATCTCCAATGAGGCTCGCCCTGAGTTACGAAAAGCGCGATAAACGCCCTTTTCGATCTCTGTCACATCTTTTAGTGACTCTTCAATTTTTATAAGAATACTTTCTTCGATTTCCTGCGGTGATGCCCCTGGGTAATAGGCTGAAATGTTGATGTAGTTCACTTCAACATTAGGGAACATCTGGCGCTGAATGGTGAAATAACTCACGATGCCCATGATGATGATGAATACCATCATCAAGTTGGCAGCAACTGAGTTATTGGCAAAATACGCGATAATGCCGGTTTCCTTTTGCGGTTGCATGGTACGCGCTCCTACAGCTGATCGTTGCCGGTTGGGGTAGATACTTGACCAGCAATTCGTACTTCCATGCCTTGCTGAGGATACTCAGGTAAGGTCAAAACAATACGATCATCACTGTCTAGGCCATCGTTAATTAAGAAAAATTCGTTCTCTTCACGAACAACTTGCACTTTGCGCGGCTCAAGCAAGTTTTCGTTGTTAACAACCCACACAGTTTTGTTGTTCACCAACTCCTGCGGCAGACGGAAAATTTCTTTCAACGTTTGTCCTGTAAATTGCACTTGAACATAACTACCGAATTTCACTTTTGGTTGCTGATTGTGAACGCTGTAAGGGTCTTCAACGCGAATCACCAAATTGCTCATACGCGTCGCGCTATCGACAATACCCAAATCCCTGTCGACTACTGCAGTGCGTGTGAAACCACCTAATCCTTCTTGAGTGATGGTCGCGGCAATGCCACTGACATTGTTAGGTAAAAATGCGCTATCAAAGCCCGCTATCGGAACAATGATTTCGGCCGTTTCAATGTTGTTGATTTGCGCAACTTTAGTGCCAGGGCTTACAAACTGACCTTGACCAACATCGCGCGAGACAATCAGTGCGTCGTATGGAGCGCGAACTTCACAATTATCTAAATCGCGCTGCGCACGCTTTAATGCTGCTTCTGCTGATTTCACGGCAGCCTGTGCACTTAGCACTTGCGGCTCACGTAAAAATAGCGCCGAGCGTTTAACACCCGGTGTTCGCGCGGCTTCGTCTTTTGCCACTTGCTGCTGCGCTTGCTCTTCAATCAAGGCTGCTTGCGCTCGAGCAAGCTCCGCCTCAGACTGCAACACAGCCGCTTCGTAATTATCTTTTTCAATGGTAAACAGGATTTCACCGCGGGCAACAATCCCTCCGGCGACAAAACGCTTGTTCCAGCTCACAACTTCGCCACTCACCTGTGCAGCTAGCATCGTATTTTCCAACGGGCGTACTTCACCGTAGCTGGTCAGCAACACCTGATGATCGCTAGCAGACAGTGACTCCACTTCAACAATAGGACGCGTATCAACTTGTTTGGTCTCATCTGGCTTTTTTGCAGTAGCCATAATTCCAGAACCAACAACCCCTGTTGCGACAAGAATCGCGACCACAACCAACGATTTTTTCAATGCTCTATGCATGTCTGTTTACCCTGACAATTCTATATTCAGCCTATATTAACAAGTTGCTGCATTTTGGTAAGAATTCATTTGTAAATAAGTATTAAAATTAGCAAGATTGCTGGTTTTTTCGACCTAGGTCTGTGTATTAATAGTCATACTGTTGCGCGCGACAGAAAGATCAGTGCCCAGTAGCACAGCTAACATTAAGTTACTGATTGCGTTGAACTGCCTTTGCCATACTTTGTTACAAAGAAAAAACCCATACAAAACATAAAATTAATTGCTTTTATGGCGTCATTTATCGACATCTATCTCATCCAGCGTTCAATCCTTGTTAAGTTTAAGTAGACTGTTTTGTTAACAATCTAACTCAAAGGAATACAAATGAGACTTTCTACCCTCACGCTTGCACTAAGCATTGCCCTGAGCAGCCAGCTAGCTGTAGCGAAAGACAAAAAAGAAGAAAAAAAGACAAAAACATTCGCTGAAACAACCGCTGAGCAAACTCTTTACGACGGTGTATTTGATTTTTACCAAGATCCGAAAAGCGGCGATAACCTCATGGTTATTACCGCTGAGCAATTGGACAAACCGTTTGTATATTTCGCGCATACCGTTGACGGTGTGACTGACGCAGGTCACTTCCGCGGTGCATACCGTGAAACCAAACTCATTGAATTCCGCCGCTACTTCGACCGCGTCGACATCATTAGTAAAACACCTCGTTATCAATTTGATGACGACAGCGCTATTTCTCGCGCAGCTGATGCCAACATCAGTGAAGCAGTGCTAGCAAGCTTGCCGATTGAAGTCGAAGAAGAAGGAAAAATCGCGTTTAAAGTCGATAAACTGTTCTTGAGCGAAGCATTGCACAAAGTATCGCCGTGGGCGAATCCAGACGACAAAAACGCAAAAAAACGTTTTAAACTCGGCAAGTTGGATGACAAGAAATCACGCATTATCAAACACCGCCCTTACCCGAACAATATTGATATCGTTGTTGATTATGTGTTCGACAACGACAACCCGAGCGTACGAGGCTCAGAAGCGATAAGCGATCCTCGCTCAGTTTCAATTAAAGTACAACATTCAT
This sequence comes from Pseudoalteromonas pernae, assembly GCF_039831865.1. NCBI lineage: Bacteria > Pseudomonadati > Pseudomonadota > Gammaproteobacteria > Alteromonadales > Pseudoalteromonadaceae > Pseudoalteromonas > Pseudoalteromonas pernae. The sequence continues at coordinate 111,840 of NZ_JBDODM010000008.1, read as the reverse complement.
TCGTGGCATTACCTGAAAATGACTACCAACCTCGTTACGATGATGCTCGCATAGGCTTTTTCACCAATCAATTCGATGATATGACTTCACCTGATTGGGCACCGTACAAAGACGTGATCAAGCGCTGGAATCTTGTGAAAAAAGACCCAGCTGCGGCGGTTTCAGAGCCAGTCGAGCCGATCGTTTGGTGGATTGAAAATACCACCCCTGTTGAATGGCGCGACACTATTGAAAAAGGCGTACTCGCTTGGAACTCGGCGTTTGAAAAAGCAGGTTTCAAAAATGCACTGGTTGTCAAAGTACAACCGGACGATGCAGATTGGGATGCCGGTGATATTAATTACAACGTGTTGCGCTGGACGTCTTCGCCAACACCTCCATTTGGCGGCTATGGTCCAGCTTTGGCAAGCCCTCTCACCGGCGAAATCCTTGGCTCTGACATCATGTTAGAGTACGTGTTCATGAAGAACCGCTGGATTTATGACACTCTGTATTCACAAGGCGCATCAAGCCTGAGCAATGAAGCTGCGCAAACTAAAGACGCATTGAACTGCTCACTGGGCCATGAACTGCAGCAAAATATGATTCTTGCCAGCACACTGGCTACGGGTGCAGACATCGACAACAAAGAAATCCTGCATCAAGGCCTAGTCCAACTCGTATTGCATGAAGTCGGCCACACTTTAGGTCTTAACCACAACATGAAGTCTTCAATTTTGTGGGATGAAAAACAAGTGCACGATAAGAGCCTGACACAAGGCATCGTTACTGGCTCGGTCATGGACTACGCGCCTGCGAACATTGCCCCTAAAGGCATGACACAAGGCGATTTCTTCCAGACTAAACCTGGACCATATGATGATTGGGCAATTGAATTTGGTTATAGCACCGCTTTGGCAGACGATGCAGCTGAACAAGCTCGATTGGAAAAAATCTTAGCACGCTCAACAGAGCATCAGCTTGCCTTTGGCAATGACGCTGATGATATGCGCGCACCAGGTCGCCATATCGACCCACGTGTGATGATTGGTGATCTCTCTTCAAACCCAGTCGCCTATGGCGCCGATCGCATGGAGCTAGTTGAATCACTATTAGCTGATTTGAAATCCAAAGCCCTAGTTGAAGGCAGTAGTTATCAACAGTTGGTTATTTCTGCAAATATTTTAGCCGGTCAATATAAGCGCCAAGCTGAGATTATCTCTCGCCAAATCGGTGGGGTATATGTAGAGCGCAACGTGGTTGGCAGCAGCGAGAAAGCACCGTTTACACCTGTTCCATTTGAGCGCCAGAAGGCAGCGATGAAGGTGTTGGCAGACAAGGTATTTGCGCCAAACGTTTTGGCTGATATGAAGCCTCTATACAACTACTTGCAACAACAGCGCCGTGGCTTCAACCATTATGGCAAAAATGAAGATCCTAAAGCACATGCGATGATTCTAGCGATGCAAACATCTGTATTGCAGCAGCTACTGCATCCAAATGTCTTACAGCGTATTTCAGACTCTAGTTTGTATGGAAACGAGTATGACTTAAATAGCATGATGCAAGATCTGACAGCGGCTATTTTTGTAGAGTCGGACGAGGCGAGCAGCCTGAGCCACAACCTACAGATTGAATATGTGAAGCAGCTAATAAGCATTGCTGATATCAAAAAGCCAAGTCAACATGATAACTTGGCCAAAGCGTCAGCTCTATCGCAGTTAATGAACATTCGCGACAGCAAAGCGTCTTGGGGTGCCAGTGATGCAACCAAAGCGAACAAACGCTACATTGATTTGCTAATCGACAAAGCCTTAGAAGCTTAAGCACATAGGTAGATACAAAAAAGGCCACTCGAACAGTGGCCTTTTTTTTGGACTAAACCATAACAGGTCGCAGACGATAATATTGGATGCAGCCTAATTGCGCGGCATTGGTCAATAAGATCATCACGAAGGTCAGCACATGCGAGACGCTCGGTGTTGCCATTGCCAACTCAGCTGCCAAACCACACAGTCCAGCCACGAATTGCAACATAAAGTATCGCGCGCTGAGGTTTGACACATCGCCGCTACGCAACGTTTTATAGGTTTGCGGCATCACTCGAATCGAGCTCATCACCAAGCCCACATAAGTTAGCCCACTTAGTAGTTGCTCAACACTAAACATATCGCTGAACAGCAAAGTGAATGGCAACAAGCTACACGCCAACATACTGATAATCTGACGTCGTTGGGACTCACTGGCATCGTAACGAATAAAATAGTATAAAATTAAACCACTTAGCATCCCAGTGACCATAAATGGCAAAACCATATAGTAGCGCTCAAAGAAGATGTTAAACGAGATAAAGTAGGCACTTTGCGCCACACCAAAGCTCATCATAAGCAAAGAAAGCCCAGAAACACTGCGGTTCTTACGTATCTTTTTAAGCATAGGCAAAAAGCTAAAAGCCAATATAAAACACGACAAGACGGGCAACAACTCAGCCAAAACAACCTCTTTTAGTAATTAAAACGTTAATTAACAGCAAAACCCGTTAAAAACCAATTTAAAATATGTAAACCATTGATTTTTAAGGGCTTAAAATAGGGCGCGCATTGTATATTTGCACCTCAAAATAGCAAGGGTAAAAAGTGATCAACTTGACCAGTGAGTGTAAATATTTATATACGGAAAACTCAAAATATGTACACTAGGTAACAACGCGTAAGAATTCTGTATAACTGAGTGTCGATGCTTGTTAGCTGTGGGTTCACTGCATTCGTGCTGCTGCGCCCCAAACAACTCTTGTGAGTGTTTAACAATGCATAGTTCCGCTGGGTGAATGAAAGAAAAGGAGAATACATGCGGTTTCTGGTAATTGTTATGTGCGCTTTGATTGGCGCGTGCTCTAGCACTGAAGATAATGCCGTTTTGGTTAAACTCCCCCCTCCAGCGCTCAATCACAGCTTGTTTCAACCTATCGATATTGAGCCTCACACGCAGTTGTTTTCGTTAGACATGAAGCAACAAGCAGCCTTTTATGAATATGTTCAGCATGCTCAGAAACAAGGCATGCGCGACGATAAAATTGTCTACAACTTCGTAGAAAGCTTATTAAGTGATTTTCGTTACGATGGTGCGACTTATACTGCGTCAGAGTCGTTACAACATGAGGAAGGCAATTGCATATCATTGGCCCTACTCGTTCAGGCTTACGCCGATTTGATTGATGTTGACACGAGCTACCAAGTCATCACCGAGGAACCTGTTTTTGCTGGGCAAAATGATGTCGTACTGCTTGCCAGTCACTTTCGTACCAAGCTTTTCGCACCTAAAGTCGAGCTCCCTGAGAATACTTATGCTTTACGTGCCGGCACATTGGTAGATTACTTCCCTTCGAGCTCAGGAATCGTGTCTGGCAGTGCCAGTCGTGATGATTTGATCGCCAAATACTACTCGAATCATGCTGCACAAGCGCTTATCGATAAAGATATCAATACCAGCTTCAATTACCTAAACGCAGCACTGCGCTTCACCCCTAACAGTCTTGAGCTTCTTAATATTGCTGCTGTTTTACATCGGCGCGCCGGTGACAACTACACGGCCAAAGCGCTGTATGAGTATATTATTGAGCAGGAGCCAACACATGCTATCGCTATCAGTAACTATGCAGTATTGGCGAAAATTATAGGAGATGAGGATTTATTGTTCAGTCTGCAAAGTAAGCTCGCGGCTTTGAACCCGAAAGACCCATTTCACTTACTACAACTGGCGCGTAATTCGGCGCAACAAGGCTACTATCACAAAGCATCCAGTTACATTTTAAAGGCGCGTGAAATCGCTCCCTACCTGCCGCAAACGCATGCAGATATGGCATTGCTCAAATATCAGCAAGGTCATATCAACAAGGCCTTGAGTGAAATGGAGGTTGCCATTGAAAAATCTGGTGCCAATGAGGTCAGAACGCGCTATCAAGCCAAATATCAGGCACTGCAAAAGCTGCAATCTCACTAAGCATTCCAATACAGCTCAGTGAGATTAGCGACTCAGGCTAGAACCACGCCTGCTGGTTACTTTCCATCTGATAAAGAATGTGGTCAGCCAGTAAGGTCGCGTCGGCCATAGGCATGAAAGGCAAGTGCAAAGATTTTGACGCCATTTGAATGCTGACACTGGCGACATTCGCACGCACCATCAAAGGCGTTTGCGTGACATGCACTTGCTGGCCTTTGTACAACTCGCATACGCTATAGCGACAACCAACCAAACCTTGGCGATGCCATAAAAATACCCGCCCATCATGCTCTACAAGCTGCCAACCCAGGCGCTTATATACATAAAAGTGATAACAGCATAGAGGCACTCCACCGAGTAAGACCGCAGCAAATTGCCAGCCATTCAAGGCCACTAAAACACCTGTTATCACACCGATAGGAAGCACACCAAACAACCAAATACGGTGCCATAAATAACGCTTTGAGACACCATTGAATGTTAACTTTGTTAAATCAAACCAAGGGTACAAAGTATGAATTACATCCTCTGATTGCGCCTGTGTGAGCACAGGTAACAGCAGTGATTGCTTATCTTTACTAGCCTTTTGCGGCACCTTGTTGGTCGCCACCTGCGCGATCTCTAGGGTAAAGCGTTTGAGCAATACGCCCACCCAGTTCTGTTTTAACGTGATAGTTTGCACTTTGTTGAATCGCATTGTCAGCTGCTGTCGCTCTAGTAGGCCGGCGACTCGACGAAAACGCTCTGCTTCAACATAGAACTCAAAATTAAAAAAGCGCAGTAGCGACATGATCACCGATGCACCTACAGTGACAAAAACGGCAGCAAAAACAAGCACGGCAATAGTCAGCATACTGGCGTGAACAGCCACAGCAGCTTGATCGGCAAAAAATGCTTCAAGGGGGTCAACCAAATAGGCGGAAAATACCTCGTCCAACATATTGATGACCGGCATCATGGTCGCCAAGGCCAATAGCGCCATATTCGACATCAAACCAAACTTAGCGACTTCGCCGTTGCTGAGTGTGAGATAAGGGCTGGCGTCAGACTCTGAGGAGGTCTCCTGCTCTAGTTGCGGCTCAATATGCCCTTCTTTTGCCGCAAGAATATAACTTCGCATTTGCTGCGCAGCTTCTACTGCCAACGCAGGCAACACAATTTCATTGCCAGAGCTGCCTGCGGCATCCACTTGGCAGTTAGTTCGGGCAAACGGCGCAAAATATATCGGCGTGGTCAGGTTGATGTTCTGGATACGGCCAAAGCGCAATACTAAACGCTCTTTGGTAAACACGCCTTTATGTACATGCAAGCGTCCATCACTGCTGATGCGAAAGCGAAACGTGAGATAATAAGCAACGCCAAATGCCACTAAGAACAACAGCCCTGCCGCAATCGCCAGCGAACCCCAAAAAAGCTTTCGCTCAACATTTACGATGAAAACCACAACAACAGGCAGTAGATTAAGTAGCCCATTGAAAATAAAGCGATAGCCAAAGGTAAGAATAAAATAAAGGATCGCCCAAGGGCTCAATCTATGCCAAGTATCTTGGCGCAACTCATTGCTGATTGTGGTCACGATTAGCTTGCCCAATAACATCACGTAATGACTGGCTTTGCTCTTGTGTAAAGCCATTTATCGCCAAGTCAGCACCATGGCCTCCAGCAGTGAATAACTGCAAAGTACTGAGCTGCCATAATCGTTGCAGCGGCCCATGATGGATCTCACTGTGTTGAATACGCGAAAACGGCAAAATAGTCGTGGTCTGCCAGAATACGCCACGGCGATAGAGAATATCATGCTCACGAATTGCAAATCCGGTGCGGCGATAACTCATATATTGCCAAGCTAAATAAAGCACCGCGTAAGCAGGATAAGCAAACGGCAAATACGGTTTTATGTGGGCGAACAACTCAGCATTCACATACGCTAAAGCAGCAAATATAGAAGCGAGTAACAGTAGCCAAATCATAGCACTGGCTATGCGATGGTGGAGCGCTTCGCGCTCTAAAGGCCGAAACGCCACGTTTTGGTAACATGGCATCTCGGTGATTTGTTCATTGCTAAAGGTGTTCACTGGGTATCACTAGCCCCAGCGAATAATAGTCGCGAGGGTGTGGCTTTCACCTGGCGCAATCGTCGCCTTGTCATCCAACACATTAGCTGCTTCAAGGCACAACATGGTGTGGTATTCGTCATCTGCGAAGTTTGACAGGCGCTTAGACTTATCAACCCATGGATTCCAAAGTACACATGAGCGAGAGTTTTCACGACCCACTTCGATTGTGCCATCAGGCGTACGTATACGCTGCAAATCACTCGCATCACTGTAAACCATATCCGTCTCACGACCGAATTTGACCACTTCTGTTTGTTCAAAGGGGCCTTCGCCAAATTCAATATACTGTGCACCTTGCAAACCATCTACTTCCGTTTGCGTGATATCTGGTGTTGGGAAGTAGGTATGTAACGCCTGAGTGAGTTGTACTTCATGGTCGTCTAAGTTGGTATTCGTTAAACGCACTTCTAGCTGTTTCGCCGTCAACACATACTCTACTTGTAACGACGTTTTGTGCGGCCAGTAAGTGTCGTCAACGAGTGTCATAGGCAAGGACAAGCTGATGCGGATTTCATCGCTTGTTTCTTTCACTTCTTGCGCACGCCACAATAATACTCGTGCCACACCGTGGATTGGCCATTCAGGGTTTTGGTGTACACCAAACCATGGCCAACAGATCGGGATACCTCCACGAATACTTTTTCCAACCTGAAAATCTTCTTCTTGAGAAACCCAAATAAGCGGTTTTCCACCAGCAGGAGTGTATTGAGTGAGTTGCGCGCCTTGCAAAAAAATACGCGCCTGACAAAGCGGCGAATCAACATTGATGTACTCAAGTCCTGAATCGCAATGAGCAATAGAAACACTCTCGGAAAGCTGCATGTTTAAATCCTTAACTGACAGAAAAGATGCAGCCTCACCTTACCTAAATTGCGCAGTAGAAGTAAACCTATCACGAAAATAATTCATCTCATTTTCAGCGTGTTACTGTACCCCTTTAACGAGTTTTAAATCGCCCTACCAAGCCGGATAATTGTCTTGCCAAAGCTTCCAATTGTTGCCCACTGGCATCAGTTTGTGTAGCGACCTCATTGACTTCGTCAGCAGCATTCTTGATATCAACCACATTTCGGTTGATGTCTTCGGCGACATGCTGCTGTTCTTCTGCTGCAGTTGCGATTTGCGTATTTAAATCACTAATGGTCATTACCGATTGGTTAATACCTACAAACTGCTGTTGTGCGGCATCAGCCTGAGCTACGGTTTGCTCACTGCGTGACAAACTCTGATTCATTTCCTGCGCGACTCGCTCGCTCATGGCGCGCAGCTTATCTAACTGCTTTGCAATTTCCTCTGTTGACTGAGAAGTTCGCTGTGACAGTGCCCTGACTTCATCAGCAACAACCGAAAACCCGCGTCCATGGTCACCCGCCCTTGCCGCTTCAATGGCGGCATTTAGCGCCAACAAATTGGTTTGTTCGGCAATGGCTCTTATCACATCCAAGATAGACATAATATTTTCACTTTCATTGGCCAATTGAGCTATATCGCTTGCAGCAGAAGTGATTGCCTCAGAAAGCTCAGTAACACTAGCCACTGCTTGTGTCACCACTCGCTCTCCTTGTTCGGATGCGTCTTTGGTTTGCTGCGCAATGTCGGCTGCGTTGGCGCAGCTTTGCGCAACCTCATTTGCTGTAGCAGCCATTTCATTGATTGCCGTAGCGGCCATGCTTAGGGCTTGTTGTTGCTGGTCTGTATTACTGTTTAAATTACTTGAAAGCGACACTGAATGTGCAGCTGCTTCATTGACTGCCTTAGCTGTGTCATTAATTTGATCGACCAACTCGGAAATGGAATTAAGAAAGGCATTAAAATTAGCAGCCAGCGCACCCGTTTCATCTTTGCCGGTTACCTCTAACCGCTGTGTTAAGTCCCCTTCACCTTGGGCGATACTTTCAAGGCCCATGCTTACCGTGAGAATAGGTTTACTAATTAACCCTGAAATAGTGTTTCCTAAGAAGCCGAAAATAGCAGCAAGAATCAAGCATACGCCAAGGATTATCCAGGTCATTCTATTCGCTGACGCCATCACTTCTTGTTGTGGGACCAATCCTATAAACTTCCATCCAAGCTGTTGTGAAGTATACAGGTGAGCATAGTAATCTTGCCCATTTACTCTTACTTCGAAGTCGCCATTATTGTTTTTTGCTAACGCTTCGAACGCGCCATTTTCAATACTATTAAATGCTTTAAAGTTGTGGCTTGGTTGCTGAGGATTCACCAAGACAGTCCCGCTGTCCTCTACCAGCATTAAATACCCCGACTCTCCTAGCGTAATTTCCTTTACCATGTCTGTCAGTGCTTTGAGCGATACATCCATCCCCTGCACACCCACTACGCGACCATTATCTTTTATGGCTTTGACAGTCGACACGATGACCGTGTCGTCGGGTTCCCAATAGTATGCATTCGTTCTTACAGTGCGGCCATTAGCTTGCACTGCGCGCTGATACCAAGGTCGCTCTATGGGGTTGTAACCAGCACCCACTTCAGATTGCGGCCATTGAATATATCCGCCCTCCTCATTCCCCATGTACACATACGCCAAACCGTTATGGGTTTGACCGAAATGCTTAAACAGTGTGTAGGCTGCACGCTCCGTTTCTGAGCCTTTTTCAGCAGCTAGCTGACTGGCTTTTGTACTATTGCGATAAAGGGTTACGTTCGTCTGCGCATCAAGAACCCGCTGATGAGACGCTAGGAAGTCAACATCCTTACTGATCTCAGAGAAAAAAGTACTTAGCCCTCTATCGATTTGAACAACTTCGCGATTAGTGAGATTCTGAAAGTGGCTCAAAGCCTGCTCGCGAGCCTGCGCAATCACAATCACAGCGACAATACCTAGAGGGATGATAATTGCACTGATTAGCGCAATCAGTAGTTTGCTTCTAATGCTCATAATCTGTCATCGCAGAAAGTTCATCTTTATACATTAGTTAACCCCCTATGAAATCGGCAAGCTTTCCGTAATTTGAATGTATAAATAGTCATATACATGTCACGGTTGTGTTTAGGATGAAAATTAGCGATATAATGGCGGGGTAAAAATGTTGGAGCTTGGAAATGCAAAAATACGATGAGTTGTTGATTGCCCTGCGCAAAGTGATCCGTGCGATTGATCTGCATTCAAAGCAGCTCAACAAAACATCCGGCCTAACGGGTCCTCAGCTGCTTATCATGCATGAAGTCGCCCAAACAGATGGAATTACTGCCAGTCGTATCGCACAAAACGTCAATTTAAGCCCTGCAACCGTTACCAACATCCTTGATCGCCTCGAAAGTCGTGCTCTTGTAAGCCGTGTGCGCAGTGAGCTTGATAAACGCCGCGTAAGCTTATACCTGACGGAGCAGGGGCAAGCCTTATTAGAAAAAGCGCCACAACCTTTACAAGAGCACTTTATTCATAAATTCAGCAACTTAGAAGAGTGGGAACAAACACTTTTACTATCCTCAATGCAGCGTATTGCAGCCATGATGGACGCTGATAACATCGATGCTTCACCTTTGCTTGAAGTCGGTGCAATCACTAAAGCACCAGAGCAAACGAAGGCCGAATAACAACCACCCAATTCAGGTACACTTACACTAAGCCTCTGCTTTTGCTAGACTAAATAACCTTATGTGTACTCGCATGAGATACAGCGAGCGTGCATGGACCCATGAGCCGTACCTATTTTACAGCTCAACATCTTCGAAAAGTTAACACTCTTGGACTAGGCTAAGGGTTAACCCAAGAAACATAAGGTTATTATGACTAGATTAAACAGCACAACGGTTGCGGTGGCTTTAGCTTTGGTTTCGAGCTCAGCACTGGCTAACCCAGAATTGGAGGCAATGAAGAAACAGCTCGAACAGTTGCAGCAGCAAATGCAACAGCTTCAGGAGCAACTTGCAAACGCCGAACAAAAGGCAAAAGAGCAAGACAAACAGCAAGCGAAGCAACAAGAGCAAATCAATAATCGCATTGCCAAACAAGAACAGAAATTCGAAGAAACAGTCGCTAAACACAGCGAAGAAAGGAAAGATGGCATACGAGTTGGGGGCGCAGTGCGTACTAACTTCAGCCACACCTCCTATGACGATGACAGTAAAAACCGTGGCGGCGATTTCGACTTCGATATTTTCCGCGTCAATTTCGCCGGTGAAATAGGCGATGTATCGTTAAACGCTGAAATTCGCTTCTTCGATTACATGACCGCCGTCAAATACGCCTATGTGGGTTATGACTTTGCCGATGACTGGCAAGTGCAAGCAGGTATTACCAAGGTGCCATTTGGCAACTGGCCATATAACTCCCATAACTACTTCTTTGGCACAACTTATTATGTTGGTTTAGAAGACGATCATGATATGGGGGTATTGTTTAAGCGTGAACTCGCCGACAACTGGCAGCTGGATCTGGGCTTTTTCAAAAACGATGAACTTGGCGGCGTCGATGGCTACGTTGACAACCGCAGTGACCGTTATTCGTATGATGTAGTAGGGTGGCGCAGCGCTGATGAGGGTGTATACGCAGAGCCTGGCAATGCCATAGGTGAATACAACACCTTCTCTGGTCGCTACGCATATCACCTAGAACATGAAGGCGGCAAAACTGAGCTGGGATTTTCGGCCTTAGCTGGGGGCTTACATGACGGTAATGACCGCGCCGGTGATTACCAAGCATGGGCAGTACACCTAAACAGCACAATTGGTCGTTGGAACTTCCAACTGCAACATGGTGAATACGACTATGATATCGACAACGTTAATCGCATGGCGGTCGGAGCTTACTCGTTTTATGACAGTATCGCTGCCGAAGCGACTATGACCAATGCCAACATTGCTTATAGCTTGCCTGTAGAGTGGGGGGCGGTGACAGGGCTGCAGTTCTACAATGACTACGGCATTATTTATGATAAGTCTGATAACAGTGCCGATACGTGGATGAACGTCACTGGTTTCTCAGTCGCATCGGGCGGGTTATTTACTTACATCGACTTAGTTCATGCCAAAAACCAACCCTTTGTGGGTGGCTCGATTGCCGGTAACAGCGGTGAAACAGAGCGTAGATTTAATATCAACCTAGGATATTACTTCTAAATTCGAAAGAGGGCCGCAAGGCCCTTTTTAATGCCTTTCGCTTGGCTATTACGAACCCGTATTGCTTACCCACGCATTCAGCTATGACCAAAAGCAATGAAGGTGGATGATGCCTTCAAAGCCTTTACTTAAATATTCAATATGTTCGCGTCGACTCGCCGAGAATTTTATTTAGCACTTAAAAATTAGCGGCTTAAGCAGTCCTTTAGTACACTTAAAAATAATAAGGTTATCAGGGTCGCCGAGTGTCTCAATCAGCTATAAGTGCATCGTTTTTTCAGCGCTATAAGTGCCTTGCCTTACAAGGAATTGGCCTGCTTTGCGTGGCGTTAGGGCTTGTTGGCGTGGCACTGCCGGTTATGCCCAGCACTGTGTTTTTTATTATGGCGCTCGCGTGCTTTACCCATTCCTCAGCGCGTCTAGAATCTTGGTTGCTCAATCACCCTAAAGTGGGGCCCAGTCTTCTCGCGTGGCGGGAACACAAAGTGGTGCCAACACGCGCCAAGTGGTTTGCAGCCATAGGCATGAGTATCGGCCTGTACATGATGATGCTGTCATCGGCGCCAAGCTTCGCCATCATCTTAGTGACGGCGATTGAAGCGTGCGTGCTCACTTACCTGATCCGTCGCCCTAGCTGTGCAGTGCGCTTGTATGCTTGCTCCCCACATATTACCGCAACTTTAGTAATGGCATTTGTCATCCCCAACTTACTAGTTCTATATATAACAAGGTATTAGTAAAAATTCATAGAACCTTACTCGCCCCCCCTAATATGGCGCTTCAAGCCGTGAATTCGTTACTAATGGATAACATCTCACTGTGTTTTTTGCGCACGATCATGACAATTAATTAACGCCGCATAGGACTTATTTCCCAGATGATTTGGGACCTTTGATCGATTACATCCATTGTACTGCTGATGAATAATCGTTCAGTTCTCATTACAACAAGTCATCAACAGGAGTATCTATGCGGTTTCTTCTATCAGCCACGGCATTTGCCGTGAGTATGAGTATGGCAGCGCCTGTTGCAGCACAGTGGGGAAATGACACCTCCACATTTGTTACTGCAACAGCAAGCTCTGCATCACATAAAACCATGGTCGATCATCAAGGCAACATCATTATTGGCTATTCGGACCCAAGCACTGGCTATGACTTCCTCGTCAACAAGCTAGACCGAAATGGCGACTTTGCCTGGGAGCAAGGTGCAAAAACACTTTATGACCGCCAACAGTCTTTCATTCTCACTTGGTCGATGATGGTAGACAACGAAGGGGCAATCTACACCGGATTCGAGGATTTAAATGTCTTTCCTCACGGTACCATGGTATTCAAAACCAATGCCGATGGCAGTGCCGGATGGGAAACTCCATTTATCCCAGCTCCTGAAGACGCCGGCCGCACGCTACCGATTCACTTAACCAGTGCAGGCGACAAACTCTTCTACGCACTAGATTACGACACCAAAAGCCGCTCTGCTAAAGTGGCTGTGGGCATGATCGACAAAGACGGCAATGAGCTTTGGCAAACCGCTGAACAAATGCAAACAACGCGTTTTTCTTCATTTACCCCAGTCAAAGATGGCTTGGTCGTTTTATTTAGCGGTATCCGTGAAGATGGTGAGAACTCAATGTTCGTGCAAAAGTACGACTTTGAAGGTAAGCCGCAATGGGGTGACTCACCTCAACCCATCATGTTTGGTGAAGTTAGTCTTCCAGCACGTTCATCTGGTGGCGCTTCTATAGTGGCTGATGGTCATGGCGGCGTTACGCTCGCGTGGTCACACCCGACGCTATTCAACAGCAACATTTTATTCCAGCACATTGATGCTGATGGCAATTTGCAATTTCCTAACTCAGGTCTACGCATTTCTCATGGCGATGACTCTGAATTTAATAATGTCGCCTCACCATCCTTGGTCGCGACGGACGACGGTTATGTCATCACATGGGCCGCCCAATACTCAAATACTAACTTTGGGAACTATGGCCTGTTCATGCAGCACATCGCTCATGATGGCACATTAACTCTGGGTTCTGAACCTGTGTCTTTAGTGCCGATTTTATATGGCGACAAACAAGACTCAGGCTATTACTCAGCAGGTTACCTTAGCCGCTATAACGATACCTTTTCCTATGTTTACTTAAAGTCTGACGATTACACATCACAGACTGAAAATCTCTACCGTGTTGATTTTAAAGCTGATGGCGAAGTAGTGAATGACCAAGTCATCGCTAAAGTTGACCAAGTCATCAATGGTGAAAGCATTGCTCATTCACAATTTGGAGAAACCATTGCCAGTTTACGCACCACGGTTGATAGAGACGCTGAAGTTCAAGTGCAAAGTATCAAGCAAAATGGTGAAGTAGGTGCAGAAGAGGGCTTACGCCTCGCATGGCCAAATCGACCACTGCACACCAATGAAGATGAAACATTCTCGCTCAGCTTACCGTTTGTGGATAACCTGCAAAGCAATTATAGCATCAGCGTTGACAGTGCAAATGCTGATGATGGCTCACAATACAGTGCTGAGATTGGCGCCAATTCAGTCTTGGTGAACATCACTCCCGCTGCTGAGTTCTCTGGCAAAATTCCTTTCGTTGTCACGCTGACCGATAACAAAGATAACAATCGCGCACACAGCATGACATATACCCTCAATGTCGCGCAAATAAACGATGCGCCAAGCATTGTCATGCCTCAGCAAGCCTTAGTTGGCGAAGATGAAACTGTGGTTGTGTCAGCCGAAATAACCGACCCAGATAACAGCTCATTGAATATCGAGTGGCTACAAACTGGCGGACCAGCTGTGGATTTTGATCCCTCAGCTATGGAGCTTAGTTTCCTCAGTCCTGTGGTGAGTGAGCAAGTAGAACTGACATTCTCTCTAGTGGTTGATGACGGCGAGTCAACAACAACCGCACACACTGTTGTAACCATCGACAACGACAAACAACCCAGTCTGTCAGGCACCACAAACGTCAATGTCGAGGAAGGTAACAACTTCACCATCGACTTATCGCTCAGCGCAACCAAAGGTCCAGTTTCTATCTCATGGCAACAATTAAGCGGTCCAGCAATTACGCTGAGTAATCCGCAATCGTTAGTCACTCAAGGAAGCGCTCCCTTTGTAGATGGTGACGAGCTAGCGACGTTGGCTATTAGCGTAACCGATGCCCACGGTGAAACTGCAACGCGTCAAATTGAAGTCAATGTAACCAACAATGAGTCCAGCGGCTCTTTTGGCCTGAGTCTAATAGCACTGTTTGGCATGTTGTTGTGCCGTCGCCCACGCCGTATGAAGTAACCAGTGAAGAGAATTATTATGAAGAAGTCATTAATAGCCATGAGTATGGCGATGAGTTGCGTTGCCAATGCATCAACGGCACCCGCTCTATTTAGTAAACCGTTTTCATTTGAAGACAAGGTAAATACAGTACTCAATAAAGATCATGAAGGCGCCACTAACCGCTATTTCGTGCACCTTCGTGGCCAACCTTTGGCATTTGCGGTGCAAAGCGAGCCTAACTTCAAAGGTAAACTAGACACGCAAACGCAGTTTGCTCAGCAGTTCAAAGCCCAAGTAAAAACCCAGCAGCAAGTATTTATGCAGGCTGCACAAAACGTATTAGGTGAGAAAAAAGAAATACTATACAGCTACGACACCGTGTTTAACGGTGTGGCGATGGAGCTGACAGAACAGCAAGCTGAAAAGTTATTGAGCCTGCCGAATGTGTTAAAAGTAGAGCGCCAAATAGCCTATGAAATGCAATCTGATGTCGGTCCACAATTTATTGGTGCAAAACCAATTTGGAATGCACAAACCATTCAAGCGGTAGGCGCTAAAGGCGAGGGCGTTGTAGTCGGTATCATCGACTCAGGTATCAATACCGATCACCCTTCATTCCAAGCCACCGGCGGTGATGGTTATACTCATACAAACCCATTAGGCAATGGTAACTACCTAGGTGATTGTGTTGAAAATAAAAACCTGTGTAATGACAAACTCATCGGGGTATTTAGTTACGACAGCATCACCGATAACTTCGGCGATGTGCGCCCTCACGTAGGTGAAGATTACAACGGTCACGGTAGCCACGTAGCATCAACGGCGGCGGGTAACATACTTAATAATGTTGCTGTTTATCAACCGGGTAACACTGAACAAAGCGATGGTACACCGATTGCTGGCTCTAATTTAGCACAAATATCTGGTGTTGCCCCACACGCCAATATCGTCTCATTCCAAGTGTGCTTACCGGTTTCTGGTTGCGATATGGGCGCTATGGTCAAAGCGGTTGAAGACGCGATTGATGCAGGCGTTGATGTTATCAATATGTCTATCGGTCCAAGCGCCGAAGGTCCACAGCCATGGAATTCAGCACTTGATCTCGCTTTCTTATCGGCAACACAAGCGGGAGTGTTTGTATCTCTATCGGCAGGAAACTCAGGTCCTGGGAGTAATACTGTAGGGCACCTTGCACCATGGACCACTCAAGTCGCCAATGCCAGCCATGATCGCGTGGTAGAAAAAACCATCAGCGCCGGTGAAGGGGTTGCGGTGACTTTCAACGACATAAAAGGCTTAGGCGGATTTAGTGAAGCCGTCAGTGCTGAACTCGTGTATGCGGGTGACGTAGATAGCTTACGTAAGCAATGTAACTTCTTCACATGGCGTGACTACCCAGAACTAGAAGGCAAGATTGTACTATGTGACCGCGGTGGTATTAGTCTGTACGATAAAGTTGACCGCATCCGCCAGCTTGGCGGTGTGGGTGTCGTGATCCGCAATGTCGAAGGCAGTAACACCGAACAATATTCGATTCCTTACCCGATTGCGGGAATGCAGGTGTCTCAAGTACAAGGTGAAGAGTTATTAACCTGGGCACGTGCAGAAGCATCTCCAGTAATCAACATCGATGCAGGTCTTGCAACACGCCAAAGCAACAAAGGTAATATCGTCAATGCGTCATCGTCACGCGGACCAACAAGCCTCCTGCCTGAGCTATTGTCGCCACATGTCGCTGCACCGGGCACGGATATTTACGCGGCGTATTCAGATGAGCAACCATTTAGCGCTAATCCGGCGCCGAGTGACTTTAGTTTCTTATCGGGCACGTCGATGGCATCCCCGCATGTTGCAGGTGCCGCTGCGCTATTGAAGCAGCTTAATCCACAGTGGAGTGCTGCGGAAATTCAATCAGCCTTGATGATGACAGCCAACAGCCTGATGACACGCGCGGAAGATGGTCAAGTAGCAAATATTTGGGACCGCGGTGCTGGCATGATCCAAGTCGATAAAGCAGCCAATGCAGGCTTGGTGCTGCCAGTCACAACAGAAGCTTTCCTGGCGGCAAACCCTGCTATTCAAGGCGATGTAAAAGCATTGAACGTACCTTACCTAATTGACAGCAACTGCCCAGGAACCTGTACATGGGAACGTACTTTCAAAGCGACACAAGCGGGCACGTATCGTTTTAGTCAAAAAGGCTACAACTATTACCTCAGTGATATGAGCTTTTCGCCAGCAGAAGTTACCCTAGAAGCCGGTGAAGAAGTTGCCGTTACTATCTCTGCAACCATCAGTGAATGGGCTGCTGACGAGTGGATTGATGGCAATGTGCGCGTGACCTCAGGGCAAGCGCAGCAACCTGAACTAACCTTGCCGCTGCGCATCAAACCCTTGGTTGCTCAGGTGCCGGTTGCACATGCTCAAGAGTACTATTGGCAACAAGCGGGCTTCGATATCACTGACTATGCATTTCGCCGCCCAGAGCAAATTTATGTAACACATAGCCCGCTCGTAAAAGGTCTGACAACCGAGTTACAGGTATCAGCGGATGACAACAACACGCCGTTCGATAGCTTTGACCAAGGTGCTGGATTCTTCATGTTGGAAGTAACGGAAGGCGAGCCACTGGATATTATTATCGGTCGCTCAGAGGCTATTGATGCCGATTTATTCGTTGGTTTAGACACCAATGGTGACGGTCAGCCTCAAGCTGTCGAGCGTGTGTGTGTTGCCGCTTCAACGCGTAACGTCGGTGAGCAATGTACGCTATCAGGTGATGCCCCAGGTGAATACTGGGTAATGGCTTGGAACTATGAGGGCTCTGGCAAGGAGCAAGACACGATTGCTGTAGATGTGGTACGTAATACACCTGAAAATCGTGTATCGATGAACGTGTTGCCTGACACCAGCAGCGCCGCCTTTAGCAGCATGCCTTTCAACATCTTGTGGGACAAACAACTAGATGCCAACACCAACTATTACGGCAGCATCGAAGTGTTTGAACAAGATAAATACACAGGTATGTCAGTTTCTCATGGCTCAACCAGCCTGATCATCAACCAACTATCTGACGCTATGGCGATAGCGGCCCAGAGCACTGAAGTGACGACTGGACTACCAACAACACTGACGCTAACTGTGGCGCCAAATCCGCTTAACGAGGATGTTAGCTATCAGGCGAAGGTAACACTGGCACATAGCTTTACTGCCAGCTCAGATGATGCCATGGTGCAAGTAACTGATAACACCATCACTGTGAGCGCAGTGCAAAGTGCGCAGACCACAGAGCCACTGACAATCCCTGTGACTGTAACACTAGCAACGCCGTTAGAAGGTGAGTTCACCCATCAATTTGAACTAACGAACTCAAAAGGCGATAAACACACTGGTCAATTGGTTCACGTTAACCCGAACCATGCACCAACAGCGACAATAGCCAATGCGACCATCAGTGTTGAAGAGGGTCAAAACTTTACCTTGGACGCTAGCCAAAGCTCTGACCCAGATGGAGACCAACTCCAAGTGGTGTGGCAGCAACTGCAAGGCCCTGCGGCGATGACATCAACCACTTCTGGATTGCAACTTACTTTGGATACGCCTGACGTTGAACGTGATGCAACGCTGGTATTCCAAGTGTCAGTGAGTGATGGTGAATTCACCTCAACTTCAACAGTGAATGTGGAAGTGGCGAACCGCTCATCGTCCGGTAGTCTCATTTGGTTGCTAATTCTGATGGCGCCAGTCATAGTTAGACGAAAGTTTATTTAAACCCTTCTGGAGCTCCCCGCTGGGGAGCTCATTTGCTTATGTCGTCTCGCCTACTGCTGTTATGTTTATTTTGGGTCTGCCATGTTCAAGGAATTGAGCAGCTCACTCCCTATGCAAGCCATTGGGACTCAACTAAAGGTCTCGCTCACAATAGTGTATACGATATAGAAAAAGATGAATTTGGGCGATTATGGTTAGCCAGTCCAGGCGGTGTGAGTATTGTCGACGGTTTGGGCGTAATTCAACTTAAAAAAAGCACCCACAAAGGCCAAGGGATCCGCTTTAATCCTGTTACACAGATTCATGCCCACAAACAAACCGTTTGGTTATTGGGGCTTGGAGGCATCGAACTCGTAGACCCGAGAAGCCTTAAAGCAACACCTTTTCCTGATCCTAACAACCTCTTGCAGCGCGTTACTAACATGCTGTTTATCAATGACTCTTTGGCCTACGCCATCGCCAATAGACAGCTTGTCAGAATTGACTTAACAAACAATACCTTAAGTCATGTTACCAGCGAACTCTATCAGGGCGCGCAAGTTAATTCGTTCGCTCGCTACGACCAAGAACACCTATTACTAATGACCTCAAATGGCTTTGTGCTCTATAACTGGCAACAGCATAAGCATCGACTGTTCAATTTAGAAAACTTAGCACGAGGTAAAGAGGATATACGCGCAATTACAGTGGATTTAGCTAACCAAAACGTATGGCTCAGTATCTTCAACAAGGGAGTGTATGTATTCGACAAACAAAATCGCCTCAAAGCGCATTTAAATGAACAAACAAACACGCTTCCTTCAAACATGGTCTCCAATTTACAAGTAAAAGGTGACCGTGTTTTTGCTGTTACTCAGCAAGGTGTGATGATCTTAGATAGCGTATCGGCTAGACCTCTCCAACGCGTATCCCCCACCAGCGTCAACAATAACTATCGACAAGCAAATATGGCTTTATCAGCCGAGGTCGGAGAAGATAATGAGTTATTCATTGGCACCACCAACGGCTTTTACCATGTATCGCCTCTGGCTTACGAATTTCACTCTCTCAGCCAACAAATCCCCAAATTCGCACCGCCAATTCTGACGCAATTTATCGACAAGGATGAGTTAGTCATTCTAACTCCCACACAGCAACTGCGATTTTCTGACTCTCATGGCTGGCGGACACAGCAAAACAAGACTGCCACTGCGGGTATGCGTTATTTCCCAGGGCAAGCAAACTCGGTAAAAAACTTTGGTGAAGTAATCTTACTCAATGAAGCTAAGCAATCTTATTCGGTGGTCGGTCGCCCTGATTCAAGTGCGCCCATTACCTACTCAGCTTACATTGAAGCCATCGACCTGTTTGTACTTGTTGACGACAAGCACCTACATCTTGCACGTTCACAAGAGGGGGCTTTGCTTACCCAATTGAGCATACCGCTCGAGTTGGCATCCGTGGTTGATACAGCGTATGCCAACGGCCAGCTTTATATATCCAGTCAGCGCCATGGGGTGATGGCCCTGTCCGCTGCACAATTTAATCAAGGCAATACGGCTGAACTACAAACCCTCGCTGGTGCCCAAGCGGTCACCAGTCTGTTTTTAGATAGCCAACAACAACTATGGATTACAACCCTCGATGAGGGTATTTATACCCTTGATACCCAAGCAAAGCAGCCATCAATGGTGCCATTGTCACTGCCTCATGGTGAATTTATACCTTCGGCGAATTGCATTACTGAGGATGCTGCTAAACGTATTTGGATAAGCTCTCGTCATGGCGTCAGTGTATTTTCACCAGCACAGCAAACACTGCATAGCTACACCGGTGCCAATGGTTTGGGGGCTATTCCTGCTACCGACTATTGCGGTCGACTTGGGCAATTAGTTTATTTCGCCAATAGTGAAGACTTGCTGATGGCCGACCCTAACAGCCTCAATCATCACAATGCCCAAACGTCATTAACGCTTACCAACCTGACCATAGATGGCGCATCAGCTGCTTTGCACGATGGCATAGAGATAACGGATCCGAGCCTTGTCGAATTTACGATGAGTACGGCATTACCCCCCGCCGACAGCGACATTTTGCTTTATCGATTACAAGGTACACAGTCAAAATCATCGCAATGGTTACCGAGCCGCTCGCGATACGTCACTTTAATCAAGCCCAAGCCAGGGAAGTACACGATTCAAGCCAAAGTCATTGGCTATGATGGCGCACAAAAAGCGTACGTTGACTCTCATTTTCACGTACAGCCGCCTTTTTACTTGCGCCCATCAATGATAGCTATCTACATCACACTGGCATTTATTGCCGTGGCGCTTGGGTTTGCCTTTAAACTGCGTTTGAAAAACGCTGAATTAGCGGTTTCAGAGCTCAAACACCAAGAGCAAAAGTCATACGCACAAGAACTGGCTCAGCAAGTTGAAGCCAAAACTCAGTTGTACAAAGAACAACAACAAATAGCGGTTAAAGCCAACTTGGACAAGACCCGCTTCATTGCCTCTGCCAGTCACGATTTACGGGCGCCATTGAACGCGATTCGCTTGAAGTTACTCGATATTCTGCCTGCTCACAGCCCTAACAGCGATGCGATATTAGGCGAAATTACTTTGCTTGATCAGCTCGTTGACTCAATTGTGAGCCTATCCAAATTTGACGCCAACATGGTGAAACCTGCGAACTCAGATGTGGAACTGTGCACACTCATTACGCAAAGCTTGCAACGCTTTAGCGACATGGCCAATCGCAAAGCACAGTGCTTGGCGCTCAAAACTGATATAGCTGACGCTTGGGTCCATACCGACCCATTTTTACTGGCTCGGGTAATTAACAACCTTATCGACAATGCCATAAAAAACACCCCCGAGAACGGCCACATAGATGTGATTCTCTGTGCGGCTGATGATCACTATACGCTCGCGATTAAAGACTCAGGAGCAGGCATTGATGAAGCACTGAAAGAGAAAGTATTTAATAGCTTTGTGCGCGGCACAGGAAGCTACGCAGGAAGCGGCTTAGGGCTCACCATAGTGCACCAAATTTGCACCATACTACAGTTGTCTATACAACTAGAAAACACGTCTTCAGGCTGCACGTTTACGCTGACAATGCCAAACAATAGCCAGCGCCAAGATAACGCCATGGCAGCACTGGCATCCAGAACCGTGCTGATCATTGATGACGACCCGAATTACGCCAATGATGTTGCCAATATGGTTAAGCGAAGAGGCTTAAAAGCTGAAGTTGCACTCAGTAGCGAACAGGCATTGGCATACAATGGTTTGAAGCCAGAACTCATTATCAGTGACTATCACCTCGATAATGGGTTATTGGGCAGCGACATCGCGGGGCAACTGGCAGAGCGCTTCTCACTGTCGCAAAACAACATCATCATCATGTCGGAAGACATCCGCGTGAGAGATCAAATAAAACTAAACTTCGGTTATCGATTTTTAAATAAACCAATAAAATACAGCCGCTTATCATGGCTTATCCAGCAGCTCGGAGACGGACCAAACAATGAATAAAATTCTTATTGCCGATGATCACCCGCTTTTTTTAGCTGGCCTCAAAGGCGCATTGCTGAACCGCCTGCAAGACACTTACATCGAATGTGCCGACAGTTACCTCGCACTTTTCTCCAAACTGCAAGAAGACGATGGCGAGTTAGATTTAGTGATTATGGATCTGAACATGCCCGGTGCCACCGGTGCCAGCGGTATCTACTTTCTGCGTCAAACTTACCCCGAGCTGCCCATCGTAGTGTTGAGCGCCCATGATACTCAAGACGTGCGCCAAGAATGCTTACAAGCGGGTGCATCCGAGTTTTTGTCAAAGTCGGTAGACATCAATGAGTTGGTTTCGAGCCTGACTCGCATCTTTGCCGGTGATTATCAATTTCCAACCCCTTTTAGCACTGCTTCTATACCTTCTTCTCAGCAAAAACATTACGAGCTACTAGCAAGTCTTACCCCGTCACAGTTTAAGGTGCTGCATTTGATGGCTAATGGCGATGCCAACAAACAAATAGCGTCTGCGTTGAATATCTCAGAGAAGACGGTCAAAAATCATATTTCCGCCATTTTTGCGAAATTAGGTGTCAGCAATCGCACGCAAGCGAGCAAGATTTTTATCGAGCAAGAAGGCCGGTAGCTGCATAGCTGCAACTAAACTCACTCTTTAGGGACAACAACGCAACTTATCATTCTATTTTAAAGAATGATAAGTGCGATTTTTGCTAATTTTTATTCTTCTAGATTGATACTACTATTTCCTTGTCAGCGATACAGCAGCCTAATTTGAGGAAATGAAAATGAACTTAACTAACCTAATCTCTAGCAACGACACTCTTTCTAACATCAGCGCGCTTCTTGCTCGCTTTGGTTTAAGCGCACTGTTTGTACTAACAGGCTTGAGCAAAATTGAATACTACGATGCAACCGCACAATATATGGCGTCGGTTGGCGTACCCGGCATGTTATTACCTTTGGTGATCCTGCTTGAAGTACTTGGCGGCATCATGATTATCGCCGGTTTGTTTACCCGCTTAACGGCTCTTGCTTTTGCCGGATTCAGCGTCGTAAGCGCCTTGTTGTTCCACTTCCAATTGGACGACCAAACTCAGTTTTTAATGTTCTATAAAAACATAGCCATTGCCGGTGGTTTCCTAGCCCTTGCGGCATCAGGCGCAGGCAAGTTTAGCCTTGACCAATGGCTACTAAGTCGTAACAAAGCCTAAGCTAAACAAATACATAAAGCGGCCTCAACAATGAGGTCGCTTTTTTGCGTTTCTTTGCCACTCAAGGCGCAAAGAGTACACTGTTGTCATCACATTGATTTGAGGAAGTCCCATGCTACGCATCACGTTAGAACAATGGCGCATGTTCCGTGCCGTTGTTGAATACGGTGGATTTAACCAAGCCGCGCAAGGCGTGCACAAAAGCCAATCCAGTATTCACAGCGCGGTGGCCAAAATTGAATCCTCTTTAGGGGTGAAGTTGTTTCATGTTGAAGGTAGGCGCACTCATCTAACTGAAGCTGGCGAAATGATGTTGCGCCGAGCAGAGTACTTATTAGAAGAAGCCGCAAAAATAGAGGCCATTGGTAACACGCTAGGGGAAGGTGTAGAAACACAACTGCGTATCGCAATAGACCAAACGCTGCCAAAAACGCTTCTTTACGATGTGCTCGATGCCACCAGCGCACAGTATCCTCTGCTGCGCATAGAACTCGTTGAGTCTGTGCTCAAAGGCGCTAATGAGTTACTGACTAAAAACCAAGTTGAACTCGCTATTTCGCCCTTTTCAGGAGAAGGATTCAGTGAGCAACTGTGTAGCATAGAGTTTATTGCGGTAGCTCATCCTCAGCATGCACTTCATCACATGGGACGCGAACTCACACCAGAGGATTTAAAGGCCCATCGGCAAATTGTCATCCGCGACTCGGCACAACAAGACAAGCAAGACGCTGGCTGGTTAGGGGCAGATCAACGTTGGACAGTGAGCCAAATCAATACCTCAATCGATATGATTGCCAACGGTCTTGGCTTCGCTTGGTTACCCAAACATGCCATTACTGAGCATCTTAGCCAAGGATCGCTCAAAGCGTTGCCTCTGGTCTCAGGAACTCAGCGTACACATCCGCTTTATTTACTGTTTAAAGATGGAGATAACCTTGGTCCAGCGGCGCGTACTTTATTGGGTGAGCTACGTAGCCGAGTGTAAAGGTACGCAGATTCATTCGCTTTAATGGAATGTTATGTCCTTTTTTTACTCATTTTGTTCTACCTTGCAGGCTATTAAACTTGTTTCATCGATTAATAGGGTCTGTTGACCTTTGCTGTGTGTTTTTGCTGCAGTCATCGGGGTATTTTGGCAAGGCAGAGCCTGCGTCACATAGTCATTCTATGTAAGTCAGGTGATAACGCCGAAAAAATACCCCAATGGCGCTGCCCAAAGGGTTCAACCAAAGGCTTACACTGCTCTGTCATGGGCTATTAACATAGTTCACTATGCAACATAACCCATTCCTTGCATTGAACGCCTTTGATTTGAACAAAATTCATACTTCAAAGGTCAACAGACCCTAGGAGCTAAACCATGAAATATATTCGCAGAGCAAACGAACGTGGCACCGTGGACTTGGGTTGGTTGCACAGCCAACATAGTTTTTCATTTGGCCATTATTACGACCCAAAACATATGGGTGTTTCCACCTTAAGAGTGATCAATGAAGATAAAGTACAACCGGGTATGGGTTTTGACACCCATGGCCACCGCGATATGGAAATTATCTCGGTCGTGTTGAGCGGCGCGCTGAAACACAAAGACAGCCGCGGCAATGAATTTGTTGTTAAAGCGGGAGACGTACAGCGCATGAGCGCTGGCAGCGGTATTATGCACAGTGAATACAATGCTTCGACTGAAGAAGCTGCGCATTTTTTACAAATATGGATTCAGCCGAAATTCCGAGGTATTACCCCTAGCTATGAGCAGCTTTCAATTGCGCAAAAAGAAGTTGTTACGCCACTGGTCACGCCAACGGGTGGAGAAGGTACGCTGAGCATAAACCAAGATGCAAAGCTCTCGCGTGTAGTGCTAGAGCAAGGTCAAAAGCTTGATCTTGAAGTGGCGTCAGGGACAGGATATTTGCATATCATTTCTGGCTCGGCAGATGCTGCTGAAGAGACATTCTCAAGCGGGGATGCATTCGCCATCGATGCACAGGAGACTGTCACTTTGCGTGCTCGCGAACACCTTGTCGCATTATGGTTTGAGTTAGCATAATGACGCTTACTACCATTGCAGTAATAGCTCTTGTGGTATTGCTCACGGGCATATCCAAGTCGGGATTTGCCGGTGCCTTAGGGGTATTTGCAGTTCCCTTATTGCTGCTGGTGATGCCCGCTATCGATGCTATCGCTTTGATGTTACCCATTCTGATTATTGCTGATGTGTTTAGCCTCAGAAGCTATTGGCGTCAATGGCGACCCGAGCTGGTGCGTTTGCTTATGCCGGGCATTTTTATTGGGGTCGTCGTCGCTCAGTGGTTTATAACGGTTCTTTCACCCACCATGCTCACCGCGGCAATCGCCACCTTTAGTATTTTATTTGCTGTTCGCAGCTTGTTCTTGGGCAATGCTCAATACCCCTTATTGGCAAGCAACTGGGGCGCCAGGTCAATGGCTTTACTCTCTGGCATTGCCAGCACTTTGGTGCATGCGGGTGGCCCTCCCTTAATCATGTATTTTAGTGCCAAACAACTTAAACCTTTACACTATGTTGCAACCGCTGCGGCGTTATTCGCATTTATGAATGCCATTAAGTTGGTAGCATTCGTCTCTCAAGGCTTCTTTACTTGGGATATATTGCTCACTGCATTGGCGTTCACACCCATCGCCATCCTTGGCAACTGGTTGGGAGTGCGTATTCAACAGCGATTTGACACTAAAAAGTTTGTTAAGGTCATGAATTGGCTATTACTTTTGCTAGCTTTTACTTTATTCACTAAGTTATTTATCGCTCTCTAACCATCTTGCGATTAGCGCTCAAGATAGCGCGCTTGTGTGCACGAGAAAGCGCCATAGGTTTAAATGGGCTCACGTTAGCGCCCCCGTGTTGCCGTGCGGTAATAAACCGATTGCGGTTTTGGTGACAGCACCGACAATTCGTAAAATCTGCCCAGCAACCTCAGGATAAACCCTGTGCTGCCAGCCCCAACACAGCATCAGCCAATGTGTGTAGGTGTGCCAGTATGTAGATCCCTGCCCAAGAATATGGGCATTCTCATAATGACTGAATTGCGCCGCCCAAAACCCACTTTTTTCTGCTTTACGTGCCTTACTCAGCTCTCTGAGCACCGAGAATTTAATAGCCTGTGTGAAGTTCATTACTTCCTCATTAGGTGAATCAAACTCCGTACAGCATAAACCTTGGAGCTGGCTCCAAGGCAAGTAGGCGAGATAAATTATTTAAGGCAACCTCTAGGAGTTGCCTTTTTATGGGATCAGCTCAGCGCTGAATGAAGGGTGTCGAGGTGAGTAACGAGATCAAGACCTAGGTCTGTTAAGTAGCCGCCGTCTGGGCTGTCAGTAATGCCTTTTTCAAACAAACGCATGGCTGCTTCACGCATCGCGTCATCAGCATCGCTATGCACTTTGATCCCTTGCATGTGGCTAGCTCGAGGAAATTTAGCCAGCAATTCCATCTCATCAACCATTGCTTGATTTATGCGCATATTGTTTTCCTTTTGTTGCTCTTTTTAGTGTTTCTACTAATGCTAGTAGAAGAAATTGATTTTGCTTTGCGCAACATCATTAATTCCCTATTTTAAATACTAAATTCGTTTCAACATCAAGTGTTATGGAAAAACCGGGCAGACACTTTGGTACAATTTTTAGGCTTGAGTTAGTGCCGTGTAGTCTTTATGGTTAAGTAACTTGTCACACAAAATAACAAGGAAGTGTATGAAAAAGATTCTAGGGTGCGCATTAATGTTGGTAGCCGCCACTGCGCAAGCAAACAATACCGACATCTCTGACAAACGCCCAACTGGCGATATTCAGGCTCAAATTTTAGACCCGCAGGGAAACTGGCTGCGTTTACAGAGTATTCCTAATCGTGCTTACCCGCTAGAGTTATTAAATGTAGAGGGCAAAGGCTGCGCGATAACACGCTTTACGATTTCACAAAGCGGCATGGCCAAAGATTTCGATATCCAAGCTACCGATCCAAAACGCTATTCGCGCGCTTTAAGACAAGCGACCAAACAGCTACTACGTGATTGGCAATGGCCTGAGCAGGAGCAAGAAATCGAGCTCACTATGCGCCTTGATTACTGCCTTGAAGAAGTAGCTAGTCGCAGTGAAGTGGTAGAAATGTGCTTAAAACAGTCTCAAGCCGAATGCAGTTAATCGTCACCTATAAGCCTTGTATGCATTGCTAATAATTGGCGATGCATATTCCACCCAAAACGATAAATAATAAAAATAATATGATAAAAAAAGCCATACTCCTTGGCGCACTCTGTGCCTTAAGTGCCTGTAAATCAGTGCCCGATGAACCTTATTATGCCCAACCCATTGTTGATGTGGGTTACTTTGGAAAGTTTGACTACTGGGACCCTATAAAAGGGAAGAATACTCTTTCTACGAAAACTAAAAGTGCCAGAAAAAAACTCATAACCAAAAACCTCAGTGTGGTCATTTTTGAGTATGAAATAGATTCCAACGGTAACGCACACAACCTCAAGCTACTACAAACCATTCCAGATAACTTAATCACCCAAGAAGACCTAGAAAACAGCCGTTACGCATACGAAAAGTTTAAACCCACGCCACAGAATGATGGTCGTATCCCCGTCAAGGTGACGGAGCGGCTCCTAACCACGGCCAGTGGCGCATTAAGTATTCCTGAGGATACACAAAGTATTGAAGGACATGTTCGCTCAGTCATGGCGCACATAAAGAAGCAAAAAGGTTAGTGTTTCACACTTTTTCATTAGTTTTCTAGACAGGTAAATCGCTTTAGCTCATCTTTTTGCACTTGGCCGCAACACGGTATCTGCGCCTGCGCTTCATTGGTAGTCTCGAAAAAAATGAGGAGACACACATGACAAAACTTTTCCCTGTGCTGGGCGCTTCGCTGATGATAGCAGCCTGCTCGAGTACGTTAGATTCTGTTACCGCCGACACACTTATCACCGACGTCGATATCATTGACGTGCAAAGTGGCGAAATACGCCCAGATCAATACGTCGCTATTCGTGGTGAAGAGATTATTTGGGTTGGCGACAACGCCGAGCATATCCAAGCACTCAAAACCCTAGATGGCACTGATCAATATATTATGCCGGGCTTGTGGGACATGCATGTGCACTTTGGTGGCGGCGAAAAACTCATCGCAGAGAACCGCGACTTATTGCCATTGTATCTCGCATACGGCGTAACCACAGTGCGCGATGCCGCGGCAGATATCAGTGAGTCGGTGTTACAGTGGCGCGAACAAATCAACAACAACACTCTTGTTGGTCCAACTTTGTATACGTCTGGCCCCAAGCTTGAAGGGAAAGGGTCTATTTGGGCTGGTGACCTTGAAGTTGAGACCGAAGAAGAAATGAATGCAGCACTCGATCAGCTGCAAGCAATGAATGTGGACTTTATTAAGATCACAGACAGCGCACTGACGCCAGAGCTTTATCTTAAAGCCGTGAAAGAAGTGAAAAAGCGCGGCTTACCCATTAGTGGCCATATTCCTTTTGCGCTGTCTGTTACCGATGTTTCAGAAGCTGGGTTAGATGGTATTGAACACATGCCGTACCTACTCAAAGCCGGTGCCAGTAACGAAGCGGAAATTTCCGCAAAAGTGAAAAGCGGAGAATTAGGTTATTGGAGCGCACTGCCAATCATCCGCGCCAATTTTGATGAGCAAGTCGCGCTCAGCAAATACCGCGTATTGGCAGAAAACGACACCGCCGTTGTACCCACTCTGATCGGCAGCCAAATCATTGCCCATATCGATGAAGACAACCACCAAAGCGACCCTGAACTTGCACTGCTAGGCTCTGGATTAAAGGCTACCTACAGCTGGCGAGTGGAACGTGCTGAGCAAAAAGCTGCAGCTGACCCAAATGAAGTGACCGAGCGCAAAGCACGGTTCGCTGCTACCCGAGATTTACTGCCGCTACTGGCTCAAGCCAATGTAACCATCATGGCAGGTACCGACACAGGTTACCTCAACTCTTACATTTACCCTGGTAAAGCGCTGCACGACGAGCTAGCCATATACGTGCAAGGTGGGTTAACACCACTGCAAGCTTTACAAAGCGCCGTGCTCACTGGGCCGAAATGGTTGGGTAAATCAGCGCAATATGGTGCGGTGGCATCAGGTAAAAAAGCAGACTTGTTACTGTTAAACAGCAATCCGCTGGAAGACATCAACAACACCCGCGATATCGCCACAGTATTCAGCCGTGGCAAGGCTTATAACCAACAGCGAATTCAAACCTTGCTAGAGCAAGCTAAAGCTAAGGTTGCGGCACAAGAAGCAGAGGAAAAGCACTAAACTTCTGACCTTATAGGCACAAAAAAAGGCGCGTAATGCGCCTTTTCAATATGAACTTAACTTACTCCACCGTAACCGACTTTGCTAGGTTACGAGGTTGGTCAACGTCCGTGCCTTTAATTACCGCTACGTAGTATGAAAGCAGCTGCAATGGGATTGTATAGACAACTGGCGCGATCACATTTTCTACGTGATTAACGTTGATTACACGCATTGTTTCATCAGATTCAAAGTGTGAGTCTTTGTCAGCGAATACATAGATGATACCGCCACGAGCACGCACTTCTTCAACATTTGATTTGAGCTTTTCTAACAGCTCGTTGTTTGGTGCAACAACGATGATAGGCATGTCTGCATCAATCAGCGCCAGTGGACCGTGCTTCAATTCACCTGCAGCATATGCTTCAGCGTGAATGTAAGAGATCTCTTTAAGTTTCAGCGCACCTTCCATTGCGATTGGGTATTGCGAACCACGACCTAGGAACAATGAATGGTGCTTATCGGCAAACTCCTCAGCTAAGTGCTCGATGCCGCTAGCGAGTTGCAGCGCTTCTTCTAGCTTGTTTGGCAAGGTTTTAATCGCGTTAACGATTTCTTGCTGGTTAAGGCCTTTTTCCTGCGCAATTGACGCGGTTAGCATCAATAAACCCACAAGTTGCGTGGTGAATGCTTTGGTTGATGCTACACCGATTTCAGCGCCTGCTTTGGTCATAAATGCCAAGTCAGATTCACGTACCAATGACGAACCAGGGACGTTACAGATGGTCATCGATGCCATGTAACCTTGCTCTTTAGCTAAGCGCAAGGCAGCTAGTGTATCAGCGGTTTCACCTGATTGTGAAATAGTGACTAACAAGCTGTTTTCATGTACGAATGAATCACGGTAACGGAATTCAGAAGCAATCTCGACATTACAGCTAACGCCTGCGTATTGCTCTAGCCAGTAGCGCGCTACCATACCTGAGTGATACGACGTACCACAGGCGATGATTTGCACATGCTTCACATCTTTGAAGATTTGCGTGGCGCTCTCACCAAAGGCATCTACCGCAACGCGGTCATCTTGCAAACGGCCTTCAAGAGTGTTGCGTACCGCCATAGGTTGCTCATAAATTTCTTTAAGCATGTAATGGCGATATTCACCTTTACCCGAGGCATCTTGGGTAATGTTTGATTCAACCACTTCACGCTCAACAGCCTGGCCATTTACATCGAAAATTTCTACGCTGTTACGAGTAATGCGCGCTACATCACCTTCTTCTAGGAAGATAAAGCTACGCGTTACAGGCAGAAGTGCCAACTGATCTGACGCGATAAAGTTTTCGCCTAAACCAAGGCCGATTACAAGTGGGCTGCCAGAGCGCGCAACCACGATTTCATTATCGTTAGCTTTATCAAATACAACCGTTCCGTAAGCACCTTCCAGTTGCTTAACCGCCGCTTGCACGGCACTAAGTAATGAATCATGTTGCTGACGCAGCTGATGGATCAAGTGCACCATAACTTCCGTATCAGTTTCTGATACAAACGTATAACCATCACCTTTAAGCGCTTCGCGCAGGCTTGCGTGGTTTTCAATAATACCGTTGTGAACGAGTGCTAATTCGTTGTTTGATAGGTGAGGGTGCGCGTTTGCTTCGGTTACACCACCGTGTGTTGCCCAACGTGTGTGCGCAATACCTGTTGTGCCCGATACATTGGCTTCATTTAATGCACTTTCAAGCGCCGCCACTTTGCCTACAGATTTCACACTGTTTAGTGTGTTGCCTTGTAAAAGCGCTACACCCGCTGAGTCATAGCCGCGGTATTCAAGGCGTTTCAAGCCTTCAACTAATATTCTATTTACTGGGCGCTCTGCAACAGCCCCTACGATTCCACACATAAAATCTCCATTTGCACAGTATGTGTACAGTTAAATTACTACCTGGTGTTGTCGGCCAGGCGTTATTCGTTAACCTCGGCACAGATCACGGTGATGCCATGAGCTTCTATTTCTTGGCGCAAATTAGCAGCCAAGTTGTTGTCGGTGATTAGCGTGCTCACACGTTGCCAAGGTAATTCTAAATTAGGGATTCGGCGGCCGATTTTTTCTGATTCAACTAAGACCACCACGTCTCGAGCGGCTTCAGCCATTACTTGGCTAAGGCCAATAAGCTCATTGAAGGTGGTTGTGCCTCGGGCAACATCGATACCATCAGCGCCGATGAATAGGGTATCGAAATCATAAGAGCGTAACACCTGCTCTGCAACCTGCCCTTGAAACGATTCTGAATGGGGATCCCACGTGCCGCCGGTCATCAATAATGTTGGTTCATTCTCGAGCGCCAATAAGCGACTGGCTACATTGATGGCATTAGTCATCACCACTAGGCCACGTTTTGTTGCAAGTTCTGGGATCATCGCCGCTGTGGTTCTGCCGCTATCAATAATAATGCGGTGATGGTCTTTAATCAGATTTGCCGCCGCCTTGGCGATAGCCACCTTGCGCGCTGAGTCCCGCGGCTCAGAAGCAACAATCTCACTTGGCAGTGAAATAGCGCCACCGTAGCGACGTAATAAAAGACCACTTTGTTCAAGGGATGCCAAATCCTTTCGAATCGTAACTTCAGATGTTTGTAATTGCTCAGCCAAGGCCTCTACTGATACTTCGCCCAGTTCATTAACTTGAGACAAAATAGTATGGCGGCGCTGCTGTGTGTTGCGTTTGGTCATCTGAAAGAAATAAGTTTCGATTCGAAAGATGCGCAGTATAGTCGAAACTTTATGCGGATCTCAACAACTTGTGTTCCGACTTTATGTAATAACTTGATTATTTTTACATCAGTGAAGATTTTGGGTACTCTTTTAAATGTAATAAATTAGTATACAAGGACGTAAATACTATGCGCTTTCTATTATTCATCACTCTGATCTTATTTAATTTTCATGCACACGCTGCAATATCCAACTGGGTGCAGTTTAGCCAAGAGAGTGGCCATATAAAAATCCCTGTCATAGTAGAAGGTATTGAAACTCAAGCAATCCTAGATACAGGGGCACAAATACATGGCATCAACAGCGCCTTTATCTTAAAGAATAAGCTCAACTTAGTGGCAGCAGGAAAAACGCGAGTCAAAGGTGTATATGGAATTGAAGACAAAAAGACGTACAACAAGGTTAATGTAAGCTTGTTTGGCTTCGAAACTAAAATAGATGGATTAGTTGCTGCACAGCTGGGCTTTCATACTAATGGATTGCTGCTAGGAGCCGGCTTTTTCGATAAGTTTATTGTGCAGCTAGACTACCCCAACAGCCGTATGCGCTTAATTACCCGAGACAGCCTAGATCTTGGAAATGTCGAAAACATCGAGATGCGCGCGCAACGAGGAACAGGGCGACCAATCGTAAAAGTAGCATTGGGAGCCGATCGCAGTGCTTGGTTACTCTTAGATACAGGCAGTTCTGGCGGCATAATGATTAAACGCTCTGTTGCAACCAGCCTAGGATGGTTAGACAACAAAGACATCAGCACAAATCTAAGCCGTGGGGTCAATACCTTTGCTACCACTCAATCTGTGCGCATTGATGAGCTCGCATTTGGCCCGTACACGTTGGAAAATGTGCTTGTTAGCGTTCCCGGTGAAGGGCAATCAGCGAATTTGGAAAACCAATTTTCGACCACGGGCACCCGCATAAAGTCTGCCAAAGTTGAAGGTATTCTCGGCTACGATATTCTCAAACATTTCGTGGTCACTATCGACTACAAGCTTGGTCACGCTCATGTGGGCTTGCCGGAAGAAAGCTAATAAGTCACGTTGGTGATCCCGACATCACCACACCGCGTAAGAAGCACTTCGTTTTTAACAACGCAAAGTTGCACTGTTAGAGAACCCTGACTAAGTTCAATAACATAGCTATTTATGCATTAAGTGGGGAGCTTCTGTGGTTAAACCATCCTCGTTGATATCGTCTTTACTCATTGTTCTTTTTATTGAATCCATTGCGCTTGGTCTGTATTACAACAACCTGGTTCAAGGGTTCATTCTAGGCGCTTTAATTGCGTCCTTACCACTGTATTTATTAAAGACAGCACCGTACAGTAGGCTCACTCACCACATTGGTGCTGCGGCACTAATGTTATTTTCGTTTCTGCATATCCATCAGAGCTTTGGGTTGATCGAAGTACACTTTGAGATCTTTATCCTTATGGCAATATTGGTCGTCTTTACCAATTGGAAGATTTTTATCACCGCCCTTGTGCTGGTGGCTGCTCATCATTTGAGTTTTTATTTTATGCAAACAAACCAGATAGCCGTGTATGTGTTTGACCCTGACCGCTTAGCCTTCTCAACCGTTATCATCCATGCTGTTTACGCAACTGCTGAAGCGGCAATTGCGGCTTATATTGCTTACATGCTGCAACTTGAATATCGCGGTGCAAAAGCGCTTGAAGATGCCGTTCATGATATCGCCAAAGATCCAATGAAGCTTGATTTATCGGTCCGTGTTGAGGCAAAGAACAGCAGAGCACTGCAACAATTCAACGAGCTGCTAAACACCTTAAACGACGCCTTGCTCACGTTACAAAAAGAGCATCATACCGTGCATAACAGCGCGCAACAGCTCGCTGAATTGCAAGCGAATCTGACACAGCGCGTGGCGCATAAAAGAGAACAAAATGAGCAAATCGCCAGTGCAGGTGAGCGTGTTGCAGAGGGTTTCACACAAGTACACGACCAAAGTGATCGAGTCGTAACACAATACAACCAAATAACCAACGAACTCAGTAGCGCGATGACACAGGTGCAACAAACAGATAATGAGAGCCACGCACTCGGCAAGTTATTGCAAAATACCCAGCAACAGGTCAAAGAACTCGACACCAGCTGCGGTCTTATTTCAAATTTATTAAATGACATAAATGCCATTGCAGAACAGACGAACCTGTTAGCACTCAATGCAGCCATCGAAGCCGCAAGAGCAGGGGAACAAGGAAGGGGTTTTGCTGTAGTCGCTGATGAAGTGCGATCGCTTGCGAATACCTCAAAGCAAGCCACAGACAAAATAGCCATGACACTCAAAGAGCTCATCAGCAACAGCAACAACTCAGTGCAATCGATGGATGAGTGCATTGATAAAATTGGCACTGTCGAATCACTGAGCTCGAGCGTGCACCGCGCGATATCATCGGTTGCGACTACAATGGAGCACATTCGCAACGAATCTGACGCAGTAAATGACATCGTCGCGCAGCAAGCACAGAACACCCAGCATATTGCGACCTACAGCAACCATATGAAAACGGATTTTGAGCACGACGCACAGAATATCGCTCAGCTTGACGTGCAAATCAGCAGTATGCTTGATGCTGTAGAAGAGATGAAAGCCCATATCACTCGATTCTCAACCCATGGCGCTTAGCAATACAAGCCGCGCCGTTGCCGCCCTTGTTTGGCTGATTTGTACTGTTGCAGGACTGTGGTTTTTAACTGATCAACGCGCTATAGCATTTGACCCTAAGGCCATGCTGCAAGGCCCAAATTGGCCACAATTAGCACGCGCGCAATTACCTCAAGAACATAGTAAACCCACACTCTACTTGCTTACGGATAAGGGCTGTAAGTGCAATGAGACCTCGCGCCCGCACCAGACCAAAGTGAAGGCGGATGCTGAACGATACGGCATAGCGGTAGTGCAGCTAGACGTTACAGCACACCTGCGTAATCTCCTACCTGCAGTGCCTGCCGCCATATTGCTTGATGAAAATCAGGAGGTTATGTATGCGGGTCCTTTGTCGGTTGGGTTGTCGTGTGCAATTAGTGACGGCATTATTGACACCGTGATCGCGAACTACAGCAAAGGCTTTAAAGGTGATTTACGCGTCAGTGACACTCGAGGCTGCTATTGCCGCCTCGAGCAAGTTACTAGCTAAGGCTACGAATTTCCATATCGCAGGTATGATCCGCCAACCCATCATTGGGGCCAATTTCTTCGTAAGCCGAATGCATTTTGAGGAGTGCTTGTTTTGCTCCCAAACTGGCCAGCGCCTGCTCTGCTTCGCGCAATGAATTAAAGGGTTTCAATGCTTGTCGAGCGTCACCTAAAATGTGGTAATTTCCCTGTGGGTCTAGGGCACCTGCGAGGTAATGATTCGCATCGGCATAGCTCAGAATAATTGCTCGGTATTGGTCGTCTGCTAGGGCTGCTTTGAGTTCGTTTGCTTGCATGGGTTGGCTCCTCAATTAGATTCATCTACTTTTAACGGATCAATGAAACAAATCGATTAAAAAAAGTGCAACCTTCTGCTAAGCGTTGCGTGAACCAATCGGCATTTTGGTGGTCGAAAACGGGTTAATAACAACAAAATCCATGAGCAAACGTGCGGTCAGTTGTCGCAAAAATACAGGCTCAGTGGAAAATAAATTAAGGTGTCGCTCAGAGACTTAAGCTGGTGGTCATTTTTTGCTCACTTTGTATTCAGGTGCACTGATTAAGCTCTCACACTTCGTGCTATCACCTTGTAGCAAACATTAGTCGTAAAATTGAGTACCGAATTTCTATGTATCGAGTTTTAATTATTTCTCTCGCTGCCTTGCTTGCTGCTTGTCAAAACACGCCGCAGCCGCCTTCATCAGCAGCAAAAGAGACAGCGCAAGAGCAAGAAACCATATCCACTGTAACGCAACAACCTGTTGCGACCGCTGAACCTAGCGTTGCTGTTATCAAAGAAACTAAATCGCCACAACAAGTGGATGATGTGTGGCAGCGTGTGCGCATGCAATTAAGTTTCCCCGAGAGCCAACATAAAGACGTGCAAAAACGCGTAGATTGGTATTTGGCACACCCTAACTATATGGAAGAGATCAGCCGCCGTGCGCAGCCATACCTCTATCATATCGTTACCGAAGTAGAAAAACGTAACTTGCCAATTGAATTGGCTTTGATGCCACTCATCGAAAGCGATTTTGATGCTAGTGCATACTCGCACAAGCACGCATCCGGTTTATGGCAGTTAACGCCGTCTTTGGCGCAGTACTTTAAAGTAAAAATTAGCCCTTGGTACGATGGTCGACAAGATGTGATCAACAGTACCGATGCAGCTTTAGATTTTCTTGAGTATCTCCACAAGCGTTTTGATGGTGACTGGTATCACACTATTGCCGCATATAACGTCGGCGAAGGTCGCGTTCTCAAAGCCATTGAAAAGAATAAAAAAGCGGGGAAGAGCACTGACTTTTTTGCCTTAGACTTACCAAAGCAAACGCGTCATTACGTGCCAAAACTCCTTGCCGCAGTGCATTTGTTAAAACATCAAAAAATGGTGTTCCCACCGATTGAAAACAGCCCAGCGATCGCCACTTTACCTGTTAAAGGTGCTGTTATATTGGCACAGAGATCGCAGTGGCAGCAGTTAGAGAACCTCAATCATGGGGTGATCCGCTTTCCTGCGGTAATTGATGCGCCGCATTTAGTTGTTCCTGCCAATGAAAAAGCGCAATGGCAAGATATTATCGCGAAGCAACAAAGCAGTGATTACAGCCAGTGGCATCATTACACCATTGCCAAAGGCGATAGCTTAAGTGTGATAGCCAAACGTTATGAGCTCACTACGAGCCAACTAAAAGCGTTTAATAATCTTAAGTCAGACCGCATTCGTGTAGGTGATAAGCTTATTTTACCCGTGCTGGCGGACGAGCAAATCGAGCATAAGGTGGCATCAGGTGAAAGCCTGTGGAAGATAGCGCGCCGCTATGATGTCACTGTGACCAAACTTAAGCAGTGGAATAACTTATCTAGAGAAACGTTGCGCATTGGCGACAAATTAAAAGTCTTCTTGTCGCGCTCGTAAATTACTTTAACCACTTATCCATGGCCGCATTCAATGCGGCCTGTTTTTTACCCTTAGCATCGGCACAGGGCACTTCACCCGCAGGCATATCCGAATCTGACATAGGCGAGGAAGCCAGCATCACGAAACAACGACCATTTTGTTCAAATCGATAGTTTCCTGACACTACATCACCGGCCAATACCTTCATTTGTTGGGAATTATTTAACACACCTTTAGGCACCGTTGTCGCGTTATGAGGCAGTTGATCAAGTGCTTTATATTGGCCAACCTGAACTTGAGATTGTGCGTAGGCACTTGCCACACGTTGCTCCAAATTAGTGTAAATATCGATGGTCTTAATTTGCGACGCTGGTAATGCTTGGTCTTGAGGCTCAGTTGCCAAATTGCTCAGGGGTTTAGGTGAAGACTGACGCTCACCAACTTGTGCCAATGACGATGTTTCCCCCGATTCATTTTGTAACTCAGGAACATTCACCTCTGGCTCAATAATCTCAACCTCGGAGCGAGGAGTATCGGCAGCCACAGGCTGCGGTGTAGGAAGCGTGATCATCACCACCTTGAGGTTTTTTTGCGCCACATCCATGGTGTGCATGACCGCAGGGGTCGGCGTGCGCAATAACAACCACAGCACGATTAAATGCAGCAGCAATGAGATGAGAATCGTTCTAAAAAACATGTCCTTATGTCTTCGACACACATGGTGTACTAAAGACCTTGATGCAGGCGACTAAGTTCATTTAAGACTGCAGTTTATTTCGCACCTATCTCGACGCAGAGATAGGTGCCATTGGTTAGGTTTATTCGTTGGATCCGTACCAATTGAATTTGCGGGTTAGCATCATAATGAGACTCAATACTGCGAACACCAATATCGCGCCCATCAACAAGGCATAGTCTTCGGCCGACAACAGACTAAACAGCACGCCATACAACATACTAATGCCGATGAAGAATAGACCTCCTTGTTTGCTGCTGCGCAGCATGCCAGCCACATAAATACTGAGCAACACCCCTGATGCCAGCGCTGATAAGCCATACGCTAAATTAAACCCAAAGTGCTCACTAAGCGACACTAACAAGAGATAAAATACCGCTATTGCCAAGCCAACAAATCCATATTGCACAGGGTGAATAGCCTCTTTGCGCAAAATCTCCAGCAAGAAAAAGCTCGAAAATACTAAAAACAACACCAAGGTGGCATAGTTAGTCGCACGATGACTTTTTAAATAGTGATCGACTCCATCCACCAAATTTACACCCAGGTTTCGTTCCCGTAAGTCATTACAAATGCCCTTACTACTCATACAATTAGCAAACATATCCTGCATGTTCGTAGCAAAAAAGCTGGTTTGCCAATTTGCTGTGAAGCCATTATTTTCTATGTCCGTTGCGATTGGTAAGTAATCACCAACAAAACTAGGGTGCGGCCAATCTGCGTTCATGGAAAAATGTGTTTCTTCACCGATAGGCGCGATGGCAAATCGTGTCATACCTTGCAGATTCAGAGTCACTTGCGTGGTGAGCGTTTCCAGCTCTAGCAGAGCGCTCATTTCCAATGGCACATGCACACCATCGGCGAGTTGCTTTAATTGAGTGCCAGGTAGGAAGCTGCGCTGCTCACCGGCTAATTTCACCTCACTGCCAACACCAATACCGCGGATATCTTCAACCGCCATCACCAAATTTACTTTGGTCACATTCATGTCTGCATAGGTTTGTAGCATCTTGGTTGAGAAGGTGGCATTGATGCTGTTTTGAGAGCGATACAGGTTAGCTTTGTATATACCACGGTATTTTTCAAAGGTAGTGAGGTCCGCTTGCCACGTTAATTCATCTGGCAAAATCACCTGCTTGTTAACGATGGTGTAGCTCTGACCTTGGTCGTTATTTTTTTGTACTAATGACTCCACATACAAAAACGGACCAATCACCGTTTGTTCGCCGCTACTGCTACGAGCTATTTCTTGTTGTACTTCGCTCAGGCGTGCGGAGCGTTCAAAGATAAGCCCCTTGATCAACATTATTGGCACCAGCAACACCAAGGTTAATCCCGCGATAATGAGTAATTTATTACCTAATTTTTGTCTCATTTATTTAACTCCATGTGATGATATAGGCATAAGCCTATTCCTCTAATTTGGAGTTCAGGTGTAGGGGGTGTGGAGACTTTATGGAGTTTTAAAAATTAGCGTTACACACACGCCGTCTGGGGTATTTTCTATATGTAGCTGCCCATGATGTAGCTGCATGATCTGCTCTACAAATGTCAGCCCTAAGCCTGTACTTTTGTGGCCATCAGCTCTTGGCAGGGAGTAAAAGCGCTCTCGAACTTTATCAAGTGCGTAATCGGGTATGTGCGGGCCCTGGTTGCGCACCGCAACACGTGTTTCATGCAGCTCTTGGGTAACAATTATCTGCACATCACTATCTGCGGCAACAAAGTCAAACGCGTTTTCAACTAAATTGTAGAGCGCTTGTTGGACTAAAAATGCATCGCCAAGCACATAACTGTGTTCATCGCAGTCAAGACTCAAGGACGCCCCTGTTCTGGTCACTCGCGCCAGCATGGAGTCACAAATTTGGGTGATCATAGGTGCCAGTAAGACCTGCTCGCGAGATTGCAGCTGTGGCTGTTTTTCCAGCCGCGCAAGTTGCAGCAAGTTGTCGATTAGATCCTGCATACGCTCGCTTTCTTTCTCAATATTGCCCGCAAATAGGTGTAACTTTTGCTCTGATAATGGCGTTTGCAGTAACTCGCTCGCACCTTTAATTGCACTTAGCGGACTTTTGAGTTCATGAGTAAGGGTTTGCACATATTGCTCAACATAATTTTTACCATCAAGTTTGGCGCGCATATCCCCAAGCGCATCGCTCAGTTGGGCGTATTCATAAAAGATTCGAAATACCGGCTTTTTCGCTTTTTCTCCACGGCCCATTTTGGCTGCATAGTCAGCCAATTTTTCCAAGGCGCGATTAATCCGCCAAGCAATCAACGCCCCCAACAGCAAGGCCACCACACTCATCACTACCAGCCAAGTTAAAACTCGATATTTGGCATTGTCGATAAAGGGTTGCACGGAACGATTAGCTTTAGCCACAGTAACACTGCCGATGATGTTATCGCCGACTTTAATGGGGGCGGCTACATGCATCACGGTTGAATTGGGATCATCGGCTGATTGCGCGCTTGAGCGCGCGCCATATTCACCGCGTAATGTCAGGTACACATCGTTCCAGCGCGAAAAATCCGCGCCTACATCTTGTTGCCACGAGTCCACCAGCACAATACCGTCAGCGTCTGTAATATAAATTCGATGATTAATGCTGCTTTTGTCCATGCCCCAAATAGCGGCCTGCGGATCACGTTTACCAAAATGAACAAGCAGCTTTGAGAATTCACTGCTCGCTAAATTTCCTTGCTGCATATAAGGGGTTGCTAAAGTGGCCAGTAAGTTCGCCATATCAACCAAGGTTTCTTCGCTAACTTGACGCACGGTCGGTTTAATTTCTCGTATCACCGTGGAACTGACAACATACGTCGTCAGGATCACCACCACCACATAAAGTAAAAACAGCCTGAATCCCAAGGGGATTTTTGGCCATTGAAATAGTTTATCGATGCGTGAGCCAGGTGAGTTATTTAGGCTCATAGAAATACCCAAAGCCACGTTTAGTGTGGATCACATCCGCTAAATCATGCGCCTTCAATTTCTGTCGAACCGCTTTAATATGAGAGTCGATATTGCGCTCATAATGTGTGCCATTAGCCATGTCACTCGCCTGCATTAGCTGCTCTCGACTAAAAACGTGTTTAGGGTGGCTAAATAGCTTATTGAGCAGCTTGTATTCAAGCGCGGTTAACTGCAATGCTTGCGTGCCAACAAAAAAGTCATATTGCTGCGGATGTAGGCCCATCTCTGTAACGTGTCCCACGGGTGTGGGCTGGGGTTGTACCTTGGCAATACGAAGCTTAATACGGGCCAACACTTCGCGGGGGCTGAATGGCTTGGTAACGTAATCATCAGCACCGATTTCTAAACCAACCACACGGTCAATTTCATCGTTTCTGGCACTGAGAAAGATTATCGGCACAGAGCTAAAGCTGCGGATCTGTTTGCAAAGCTCAAAGCCATTGCCATCAGGCAAACCAATATCTAACAACACCAAATCTGTATGCTGACTATGCAGCGCTGCTAAACCTTGCTGTGCCGTCGCACACCAACTTACGCTAAACCCGGCTTGTTCAATCACATGTATCAAGGTATCGGCGATGGTGCGCTCATCTTCAATCACTACGATGTGTTGGCTTGTCATTTTTGTGCTTTGTTCCCTGTGACGTTACCGAACTATAGTTACAGGCGCGGTCATTTTTAGCAAGTGAGCTAGAACACTATTCGCACACAGGCACCATGCAAAGAGGCACTTTTATCTAATTGAATATCGGCATCATTCCACGCGCATAGCTTACTGACGATGGATAATCCCAAACCGACTCCGGTTTGTTCTCGCTGCGCCACTTGGTGGTTTTTCACAAACGCCTGCAACAATTCAGGGCTCAACTTTTCACTGAACCCTGGGCCATCATCTTCTACTCGCAGTTCAATACCATGAGGATTGTCAGTTAGATGCACATGAATTTTAGTCTTGGCAAAACGCACTGAATTACTCATGAGGTTTTGCAAAATGCGTAAGAAACTGCGTCTATCAACTTCAATGGCATCGCATTGGCAATGAATCTCAATTTCTATATCACTGTAAATTTTGAATTTATCACAGGCTTGCTCAAGTAAATCTTGCGCGTTATGGACTGTGGGCCGAATGGCTGGGCGACACTGATTGAGTTCGGCATAAGTTAAAAACTCTTCCACCAGCATTTCTAGCTCAGTGATATCCTGCAACACACTGTCACCATTCAAGTTTGAATCTGGCATTTCTCGGTGAATTTCTAAGGCAAATTTCGCTCGGCTAATTGGCGTTAGGAAGTCGTGTGATACCGCGTTAATCAGCTGACGCTGATAATCATTTTGATCTCTAAGGGCTCTGGCCATTTCATCAAATGCTTCACCTATTCCATAGATAACGCTGAACTTTGTGAGCCTGGCTTGCGCCGAAAAATCCCCTTTCGATATGGTTTTACTAGCCTGACGCAAACGATTTAAGTCACGCAACAACGGCCAACTGACAAGTAACACGGCGAGTGCAACGCTGGCATAAAAAAGCATACTAATAAAAGCTTGCTGCGGATCGCGCGCATCTCTTGGCAAGGGCCCAAGCACTCGAACTTGGTCTTGGGCAGAGTCTAAGTAGTAAAAATAAAGGTGCTGATCTTCATTGAGCATCGCCACTACTTCAGCATTCGCTAAACGCCTTTGAATGCCTTCACTGAAATGAAATGAAGCGGCGGGCTTTGAGGTGACTAAGTTTGCCAACTCATGCTGTTGTTCATTATTAGGTTGTAATACAACACGAGCCAAAGCTGTTTCAGCCGCAGTGGCAATAGGGGCCTCATTAAGCTGGGTATTAATGACCCAGGCACTGGCCCCTAAGCAAATCACCAGCGCGCTAAAAAGATAGGCGTAAACCTTGAACACTCGGCTTAAACCCAAGCATCCGGCGATAGAATATAGCCTTTACCCCAAACGGTAATAATACGGCTCGGCTGCTCATCAGCGTCACCTAACTTTTTACGTAAGCGGCTCACTCGACCATCAATAGTACGGTTTTGACCATCATATTTTCGGCCTATTGCCGCTTCGAATAAGTGTTCACGGCTCACCACTTGACCGGCATTGAAGGCGAGCTTCTCTAGCAAATCAAATTCACCCGTGGTGAGCTCCAAACGATCACCATTTAGGCTGGCTTGGCGTTGATAACGGTTGATCACCAGATTACCTATGGTCAAAGTTTGTGACTGTGCTGCATTCTTTGCACAATACTTTAATTCGTTGCGGCGCAAACAGTGATTAATACGCGCCAATAAAATAGACGGCGTAATTGGCTTGGTCAGATAATCTTCAGCACCCAACTCTAAGGCATGAATATGGTCAACGTGACTTTGGCGTGCAGTCAAGAAGATGACCGGCACCGAATATTGGCGCTGGAGTTCTTCAAAGACCTTAAAGCCATCACTTTCGGGTAAGCCAATATCAAGTAACACTAAGTCATAACGCTTTTTCAGCATTTCAAATGCCGCAACATGTGGCGAGCTGATATGGGTAACCGAAAGACCATTACTGGTTAAGAAACTGGTAATTAGATCCGCGAGTTTAAGGTCATCTTCAACGTATAGAATGGATTTTTTTTGTTCGTTCATTAAAAAATACTCCAAGCCACTTTGCGACGTTTCTGATTTAACGAGTGCCTTTGAACGTCTATGGAGACGTTTGCGACACGCTGCACGTCTTGCAGACGAACAAGGTAAATTTTCACGTCGGAAGCAACTTCCAATGAGAGTTTGAATTGGTGAGCGCGATTGGGAATGTCACAAATTCGTTCTAATTCGGTGGTTTCAATTTCGAGGCAATAGCTGGAGGCAGGTTCGCCCTGCCAGCTTAGATATAAGTCAACCTGACACTTGTCTTGTGTCGTTACGCAGATTTCTGGTTTAGCTTTGATGTAATGTTTATCAAGCAACTTGCTCTCGTTACCGTGTGCTGGTAGCAAGCTGCTAGCTAGTATCAATAGAAATCCTACGCGTCGGCTCATCAGTAACTCCAAGCCACCCCTGCGTAGTAAGACAGCAGATGCTGCTTAGATACTAATGGGCTATCAGCGATTTCATCGTCCAGCGTTTGCCACTTTATGTCGGAGATGATTCGCCACTTTTCGTCCAATTGATATTGATAGGTCAGTTGTACACTGGTGTTAAATGCATGTTGCGGTTGATAATAAGAAAACCCCGCCGCAAGCTCAGGGCGCTGACTGCCATAATAGTACTTGGTCAGTTCATTACTCTGATATTGCATCTGCACACTGGCAACGACTAAATGTTTGTTCCATTGCTGATAGCGAGACAAAGCTAACTCAGCCTGTTGGCCATGGTAGTAGTGAGTAAGCTCGCTAAACACACTGGCACTAACACGCCATTGCTGCCAGTCAAACAAATACTGTGCACCACCTAAAAATGACAGCTCACGCTCGCCAATGTTCTGAATGTTACCGACTCGCTTTCGGGCGTTTGGTTGCGTCTGTGCACTCGGTGGACGAGGAGCGCCCGGCAAGGCCGATGTCGTCAAAGATGCGAGGACGGAACTACTTGCAAGACTATCAATAAAATACAAACCATCACGGTTCATTTTCGCTACGAAAGACAACTGATGATGGTCATAGCTCAGTGGCGTCCATGAAAGCTCAAAATTGGTAAATGCAAAATCACCATAAAAAGCTTCAATATTAGGAATGACATACAAAGGAATGTCGTCGGAATTATGTACAGGATTGTCGATTTTTCCATACCCGGTACTAAGTCCAAACTGCCATCCTGATTGTGCAGCATAAATGCTTTGCTCGTCTGCACTTGCCATCGCGCTAAAAAGCGCAGCAATCAGTAATAACTTGGCCTTGAACACTGTGTTACCGACTCTCGTTAATGGAAAAACTCGATTAATTTGAGACAGCAGCATCCCTCTTGGGGCAAGATCAGTCAAATCAATTAATGTACACTTTTGTAACAATTTGGACACTCTATTAATAAAATTAATCTCATGTTTAAAAGGAAAAAAAGCCAACTGTTTCCAATTGGCTTTTATCGTCGTTAGGGAAAAGTGTTACGCTTTTTTAGCTTTGCGAATGAAAGCTAAAGGCATGAACAGTAGTAACATCCAAGCCATTGAACCACTTGAAGAT
This sequence comes from Pseudoalteromonas pernae, assembly GCF_039831865.1. Lineage (NCBI taxonomy): Bacteria > Pseudomonadati > Pseudomonadota > Gammaproteobacteria > Alteromonadales > Pseudoalteromonadaceae > Pseudoalteromonas > Pseudoalteromonas pernae. The sequence goes on along the minus strand of NZ_JBDODM010000008.1, from coordinate 66,874 downwards.
TTAACTTTTTCTTCAGGGGTTACTTGGACTGGATAAGTACAGCTACCATCATCAGTGTTTGCTGATGCATCGTAGTTAGTTGCAGCAGGGTCAGTACAACCTAACTCTTCACCATCAGATTCAACCATTAACATGAAGCTTTGTGATGCCATGTCGGTTGCATTAACACTGTCTTTAACCATCACAGTGATTTGCGTTTCACCGTGGAAGTGAGCTGCAGGTGTTAACGTCACTGTTGAACCAGAGTCATGACCACTGATTTCGATTGCTACGTTGTCACCCATTACTTCAATTTCATTACTTACGCCATTTTTGTCTGCGTAGATAACGTCGAAGCTAATAGCGCCGTTTTCAGCCACAGTCAGATCATCAAGGTCAAGTAGAGTAATGTTACCCATTACTTCAAGATCAAGACTAAGACGTTCTGTATCTGAACCTTCAAGGCCATTGTTCACGTAAAGCGTATGAACTTGGTTCGCCGCTTTTTCAGATACATAAGCATCGAAGCTCACGCTGAATTTAGAGATTTCAGGACCTGTGTAGTCCATACAAACCACTAGGCCGTCTTCAACTACTTGATCAAGGTTGTCATAGGCAAAACCATCACCGATGTTTACATCCATTGGAATGTCACCATTGACTAGGATACGACCGTCAGCAGCTTTAAAGCCGATAGTACCTTGGTTATCAACAAGGTTGACGTTGTCATAAGCAAACATCAGCTCGTACTCGCCTGGCTCATAGTTGATACCCATACGCATGAACATTTCGAAGTCGACACTTTGACCATCTGTGCGATAACGCTCTACGTTATCCCATTCCAGTACTAACCACTCACGAGAGTAAGTAAAGGTTGGAGTAATACCGGCATTTGGATCGCCAGGTGTACGTGAACTTGCATCGATACGCTCAGGAATTGTGTTATCACCCACCCAGAAAGGTGCAATGATGTAAGGTGGCGGAGGCGGCATGCTCGCAGCACGTGGGAACTCAACGTGGAACGGCGTTGTACGACCTGTATCACCGAAGGTGACTAGACCCGCAGGGTTTAGCTTGATTGAGTCGAAGTGATACTTGTTAAAGAATGGGAACTTCACGTCCATATCGGTTTGCATCAATTCTTTAAACGAGTATTTATGTTCGTTGTAGTAACGACCTTCCACACCCTCAAGCGTACGCCAACCTAGGTCACGTAAATTGAGGTAATCTGGGTAAGGTGAGTTACCAGCAGTTAGTGAACAGCTTTGATCTGTCACATTAGTCGTGATGATGTAGTTACGAACAACATCTTTTGTCGTGTCCTGCACACCCACAAGTGACAACACATTGTCTGTTACTTCTGGAGCCACAGGTGTAGATGCTGTCGTTACAATGCTGTCAGCGATAATCTGAATACCTTCTGGGAATTCAGTCGTCAACGCAAAGTTACGAGCTTGCGTTTCATTGTTAGCAATCACATCAACGGTGAAGTTAACAACATCACCAGGACTCGCTTTGTGCTTGTCAGCCGTGAAAGTAACATCATCATCAATTTGCGTCACAAGTACTGGCACAAAACCAAGATTACCTGCGTCTTCTGGGTTTGAACCAAGGTCGAAACCACCGAAGTAAATATCACCAATTTCCATTTCTGGCAGGTTGTACGCTAGATTTACGTTGTATTGCTCGTAGCCAGCGATTTGCTGCTCAGCAGAAACCACTAAACCGCCATTATCCTGACCGACTACGCCAGTTGCGATATTAATATCACGACCTTCGTCAACTTCACCGTAAGGAATGTAAGCTGTGCTCATGAACACAGTGAAGTAATCACCTGCATTCGGCTCAACGATGTTACAGAAGTTGTTGATATTGTAGTTGGTTGACATACATAGCACTTCATCCATGCTTGCCATGCCATCGCCATTGGCGTCGTGACCTGTGAATAGGATCACGCGCTCTGTGATACCTTTACCAATGACACTGGCGCTGTACATCTTGCTGCCTTCAGGTACGGCAGTCCACTCAGTGTGGTTGATGTTAACCATTTCACCATCTTCGTCATGAAGATCGAACGGGTCGCCTGCTGTTGGATCAGAGAACATCTTAACAGTCTTGGCATCGCCTTTAACCATACCGTAAGTACGGGCTGTGAAGTCAGTTACTTCTGCGGTGTTGAACGGACCCACTTCGATAGATGCAGAAGTACGATGCGCTTCAACTTTCACATAAGGAGGAAGACCACGGTCTCCAGTAAATGTCCATACTGGTAACTCAAGTACTGGTGAAGCACTGTTGCTTGATACCAATGTTACTTGACCTTGGTTACCGCTTAAGTCGATGTAGCTTGCTGCACTTGAGTGTGGCTTGCTGGTTGCCGTGATCACGATTTGCTGTGTTTCACCGGCTTTGATATCAAACTGCGCAGGCTCAGCTTTCAGTTCGAACGCGCCAATCCACTCTTCAGTGTGCACTGTCCAACTTGCGTCTTCTGTTGCCGTAAATTCACGAACAAACGTACATGTAGTAGGACAAGTGTTATCAACAACATAAGCAGTGTTGAGGTCTTCAGCATGGCCACCTGTTGATGGATTCGCATCTACCATACCCGCAATGTCTTGATGCAGCGTTAGGCCAGCTTTATCCGCTAACTCAACACGCATACGACCCGCACCCATGTCTTGTAAGCTCGACTTAATGCCGTCGTCTTTATAGTTGCTTAGGAAGCGAGAGTTAGTTAAATCATTACCTGCAGTCAACATCAATGCTGATTGTACCTGTGATACAGACCATTCAGGGTGTGATTGTTGTAGCAACGCAGCGGCACCCGCAACGTGAGGGCTCGCCATTGACGTACCTGACATTGATTGCCAGTCTGCTGTGCGTGGGTTGTTAGTGAATGGTTGATCATCCGAGCTAGGTGCATAGATATCAACACCCGGAGCAGCGATATCTACTAGCATAGTATCGATACCGAAGTACGAAGGACCACGGCCTGAGAAGTAAGCAACGCGCTCTTTATCTACCGGCACAATCTCACTTTGCGCGCCAGTCATAGTACCCATGTGTGCAGAACCTGAGTCCAACCACGCCATAAGATCTACACTGTCTTCGTTAGTGATATGGATCGCCGGAAGTGGATGTGGAATTACAGGGATTGCCGCGCTGTCTTGGAAACTAAAGCGGTTATAAATGATGACGCCTTCAGCACCACCCGCCGCTACGTTATTTGCTTTTTCATACAGCGGACGTGAACTGCGACGACACGTAACAATCACGTCTTGAGCGCTTTCATCAATATCTGCTGTTGCTGGGTCATCCGCTAAATCAAATGTACCTGCAGGGAATGGTTGATCACAGTCCATGATGTTGTAAGCATTGGTACCCGGGTTCTCAAAGTTTTCTGCCTTAACGATAAGGCCAGTTACTTCATCAAATGTTGAAGAGTAACCTTTGATAGCCGCAGGCGCCGCTGTATCGCCACCAGACATGTTTTCCAGTGATTTAACACCGTAATCCACTATCGAAGATGGAGAATGCGCAGCAACGGTTGTTACCCAAGGTGAAGAGTGATCAGCTGTGCTTAATTCTGGGCCTGAGTTACCGGCAGCAACAGCTACGAATACGCCTGCGTTGGCAGCATTGAAGAATGCTTGCTCGATTGGGTCAATCCATGGATCTTCTTCTAAACCACCTAATGAGGCATTTAGTACATCAACATTGTCGATGATAGATTGCTCAATTGCAGCAAGAATAGTCGTAGTAGGACAGCCCGCGTAAGGGTCACCTGAACCACCTGGCCAACATACTTGGTAAGAAATGATATTAGCGTGAGGTGCCATACCTGATACTTCATTGAATACCAAGTCAGTCTCAACACCCGTCGATTGCGCTTCGGCATCAGCTAACTTAAACGGTACATCATAAAGAATGTTACCAGCTGCCGTACCCGCAACGTGTGAGCCGTGGCTGTTGTAGTCTTCACCATAAGCAGGGCGCGTTTGGGCAAACGCAGCGTCTGAGTATGTATCGGTGATTTCAGGATAAGAGTAAATACCAATGAGCTTGTTATTACACTTGTCTGAGAATGCAGCCGTCGCACAGTCACCTAGGAATGTGTCACCTAGTGGATTTTCATGAACATAACCGTCGCCACCCACTTCAGCAAATGAAGGATGATCTGAATTGATACCTGTATCAATTACACCAACAACCATGCCTTCGCCTTTGTTAGAGCCGCCACCAAAAGCGTTAGCCCACATTTGCTTCGCACCTGTTTGTTCTATGGTGTTAAACGTTGATAATGAGTAAACTTTTGAGCGAGTGATGCGTTTTACACCAGGCACTTTCGCCAGACGCATAGCATCGTCTTGGGTCATTGTGGTGGTGAACGCGTTAATCGCAACTGAGTAGGCACGCTCAACATTTACGCTTAAGCCTTGCAATGTGCTGGCTTGCGCAATGAAGTTTTGACGCTGTGTGTTCAAGTAATTGTTATAACCAGAAAGCTCCTGAGTGTTTAAGTTCAGGGGTTGACCTTGCTGAGTACGCGCATTGGTTACAACTGATTTTGTTTCAGCCAAACCTTTAATGTTACCGTCGTATGCAGATAGAGGGGCATCCTCTAGTTCAACGATATATGTGTGCTCACCATGCACGCCTTCTTCCGCTCGGAAGATCTTTCCCTGCTTCTTAATTGTTTGAGCTACGTCGCCAGACCAATGCATTTCTTCCATCATTGGTTTTGGCGCATAGTCTGATGATGGTGCAACCCATTCATCGGCCGCTACATTCACTGCGCTTGCAGCAGAGCTACCGATGTATAAGGCTGAAGCCACCATAAAGGAGACTTTCTTCAAGTTAAACATACTTAACCTTCGGTGTTATTTTATTTTTGTATAATGAAGCCGATTTGTTGTTATAAGTTGGCTTCCCCTCATCGATGGTTATGTTTTATTCAACTACGTGCAATTAGGTGGGAACAAATAGGACAATTTGATGCATTTTGCGACAGTTGTTGCAAAAACTACCAAACTGTCTGCAATCAGGAAGTGAACTGCCCGGCATCTCTTTTGCGTGCTAGGCAGTGTATTTAGACTTTTTAATTCGCTTTTATAGATACCTTGAGTTGGTTGATAGCGCAATGCTGTTCACTGTGATGAGATGTATAAAAGCGGGTCTTTTCGGATTTTTTAAATTCAATTCGCCATTGCCTCTCATCGAGTTGGATGTTGCTTATCATGTGATGCCCACCACGTTGACACATCTGTTGCGTCACGGTGCGAAGTCGGCTGTTATTCAGTAAATCATCAACCATCGAAGGTGAAGGCACCACACTGGTAGGCTTAACCTCACTCATACCCGTCGAAAATGCAAAGCTCACACCTTGTTGTTGCAACTGGCTTGTGACCGTTACTCCCTGAGGCCAATACGAATAATAAAAAGAAGACTCATCTATTGCTTCGATCACAACAACCCCAGACTTACCAATGACGGCAAATTGAGGGGCTGTACTGGTGTCACTGACCAATAATGCGGTTGTTTCATCGATGCCAAACCCAAGTTTTTGATGGGTATCCTTAAGCAAGGTGAACAAGCGCAGGGTACGTCCGCGCTCGCTAAAGTGAGTATCTAAGACGCCTAAATTGAAACGCCCCAGACCTCCTTTTGGTTCATAGGTTAGCGCATCAGAAGGCACTGATGCTTTACATGCTGCGCCCTGAGAGCATCGCGCACTGGGTGGGGATTTGTCTAAAGCACCCAACACGAGTGCCTGAATGCTCGTTCCATTACTGATCATGGGTACGGTTCCAAACTGGTTACTTCCGCCACTTTGCACAGCCGTGCCCGCACTCGTGCCAACAATCATAGGTATATTGAGAATGTGTTGAGTCCAAGGGTAGGCGTGATTGTTATCATCAAAAAAGACTTGTCGAGTTAAGCTTTGGTCACCGCCGTTAAACATAATCACGCTGGCCTTATCGAGCTTTTCTTTGAGCGCATCAATGCCTGCGCGGCACAATCTCTGCTCGGCAAACGTTCTATCCGGATAAACGTCTTCCCGGTTATACGTATTCGCAGCCACTCTATATGCGCGAAGATTGTCACAATCGCTATTTGCTAGCGCCTTTGCTGAAGCCGGCGTTAACGCCAACCACTCGCTTTGGACGCCCTTAAAACTCAGCAATCCCTCATAAAAATCAGCAGATTCATAAGGATCTCGGCTGGACGCTGTGACGCTCAATATAAGCGGTTTTGCATGACGCTTAGCTGCATTCTCGATAACTTTGAGAATACGGTTGCTCGCTTCACTCTTATTGTTTGAAGTATCAACTGACTCCCTAAGACGTTCACCCTCACTGTCTATCTGCTGTATTTCTAAGTTGTCGAGTACAAAATAGTAGACATCATCTGACAATGAGTAATACATCACCTCTGCTTGGCGAAACCAATGTTGCTTTAAGGTTTTGAGAGAGACTGCATTTGGCAACACAGTACTGAGTTGGGTGAGCAGCGCGATAACATTCTCTTTTTCCGCCCTGTTTGCAGGCCAGTTAGCGTCAATTGTCTCTATGCGCTCTTTACTGAGCAAATAAAGTGCATTCTCTTTGCCAAATGGAGGGATGCCGCCAACGCAATATCGGTCACTCATGCTTGAGCAAGTGTGTAAACTGCCACCAATTAACAAGGTGCTATTGGGTATTTCTTTGGCATGTAAAGATAAAGAAAATGTAGATAAAAAACAGAAAAAAGAAGCTAACTTCTTCGAAAATGGAAAACCTTTAAAAAAGGTACAAAACTGTATCATGACGTCGACTCATGTAAAAAAATGATTAAAAAATATTGCAGTTAGATTTTTAGACTGCTATAAATTTGAGCGACTATGAACGCGGGTAAAGCTAACACTGGCTCATACCCTTGTCAAAAACCAAGGTGGAAAAATGTTAAAAAAAGCTCCTTCGCTTACGACATATTTCTACTCGCCTCACTACTTATCGGAGTGGTTTGACGAGTAGCCCTCTTACCTGTTGCAGGTAAGGGCGTTGCTGTGTCTAACAACCCAACCCCCGTCTAAAAACAATAAAAACTCAAGCATCGGCTGGACTATGCCTATCGGCATAACTGTATCCCGATGTCACAACCAATCTATTTAGACAACTAGGTGAAGTGATGTTTCGTAAGTTAACAACTGCGAGCGCCGTTTACGCGGCACTGGTAGCTAATCCCCATGTGTATGCTGCTGAGCCAAGCGCTGAGCTACAAGAAATTGAAAAAATCGATGTGACAGGAACGCGTTTAAAAGGCGTTGATCTCGAGGGGGCACAGCCCTTAACTGTGTTAGACCAAGATGCGATATCTCGCTCAGGTGCGAACACGATTCATGATTTACTTAAAGATTTATCCCAGTTAAAAGGTGGCAGCGGTACGTTTTCCACCTCAGAAAGTGGTGGTACATCAAACTCCACTCCTGCCGGACAAGCAGCCGCAAGCCTGCGTGGTATGGGGCCATCAGCGACCCTCACTTTAGTGAATGGGCGCCGCGTTGCACCGAGCTCGTTTGCAGCTGGTACCGAAAACTTTGTCGATGTAAATGCCATTCCATTAGCCGCGATTGAGCGCATCGAAATACTCGCAACAGGCGCATCGGCTATCTATGGAGCAGATGCTGTCGCAGGTGTCATTAACTACATCCTCAAAGAGGATTATCAAGGCGGCGAAGTGAATGTCTCCTTTGAAGATAGCTTTGCCAGCCACGACGAAAGTAAAAAACAACTTAACCTCGTATACGGTACGCCAGTAGGTGAGGGTCATCTTACTGTGTTTGCTGACCTATACGACCGTAATGCTTTTAAGGCTAGTGACCGTAGTTACACCGCAAACGCACCTTTGATTAACTCATACTCTTACTTACCTAAGTTAGAAAACACACCGAATATCTATTACTACAGCTCACGTGATGGTAACGAACAACCAGCACCAGGCTGTAAAACAGAATTGGTGGAAACAGAGTATGGAGAACTTATTTGCGCTTATTATGGCAATGAAGACGACTATCTTGAAACGCCGTTTGAAAGCGCATCAGCCGGATTCATTTATAGCCAACCCCTAGGCGACTTAAAATGGAAAAATGACTTTTTCTACAGTAAAACCAAGTCCCAAGCCTTTTCTTCACCAGCGCCAATCAATCAAATCGACGACAGCGATGGCCCTTATGTTCTCGAAGATGCCTTGTTTATTTTTGACCAAGCAGATGGCTCTAATGCGTTACTCGATTCTCTCTACATCGACCCTTTTGACACCGTGAATGGCCGTGAAGTCTGGGGCTTTGCCTTCGACGCTCGCTTTAACTCACCGCGCACAGTTGAGGTGGAATCTGAAAATATCCGCCTTGTCAGTTCGTTAGAAGGTGATATAGGTGATTGGCTTTGGCAATCTGGCATCACGCTTTCTCGCTCTACTTCGGAGCAAGAAGCGATTGCCGGCGTTTACAACCGATACAAAGTCCATGCCGCACTCACGGGTGAACTTTGTAACAATGGCGAGATAGCCAGTTACGATGGCTCTGCTTTAACGTGCTCAGGCTCGGAACTACTCAACTTCTACAACCCATTCTTAGTAGGTGATGCTGAAAATGATGGTATTTTAGCACTCACCCAGGAGCAGCCGACTCGTGAAGGCGAAAGCACGGTGTATGGCTGGGATGCAAATATCAATGGTGAACTGATGGAGCTCTCATCAGGATTTGTTGCGGCCGCCTTTGGTGTGGAAGTTCGCCGCGAAGAACTCTCGGATATTCCGTCATTGAATGCACGCGCTCGCGCGGATAACGACTATCTGGTCGACGTATTCGGGTTCGGCTCTTCAGTGTCGGAAGCTTCTCGAACACAGTATGCGGCGTTTGCTGAGTTCAATATTCCTTTAAGTGAGCAAATCGATTTTCAAGCAGCTGGGCGTTATGATCATTTCAGCGATTTCGGCAGTACTTTTAATCCTAAAGTGGGCATCACATATCGTCCTACAGACTCTTTGGTTATGCGAGGCTCTTGGTCCACGTCGTTCAGAGCGCCGTCACTGACCCAAGCAGGCGTCAAATTACGCACTACAACGTCAACATTCGACTGCGGTGCTAACCAAGCAGTATCAGATTTATATTGTATGGGCGATGGCACTGAAATCACCGTCAACTCGCTTGAGTTGGGCAATCCCAACCTGAAAGCTGAAGAGTCAGAAGCATTGAGTATCGGTTTCGCTTGGAGCCCAAGCGCCAATACGAACCTCACCGTGGATTATTGGCAATTTGAACATGAAGAAGTGATCGATACCAATATGACAGCTGTGTTGGCGCGCGCAATCGACGATGCAAGCCTACGTCATTGTGGCATCGTGCCTGATGGCCAACAAGGTATTTCATATGACCCCGATGTATGTGATGTAAGCGATAACGCTGGTTTAACGATTGAGGAGCAAGGTGCTAATTTATCTGAAATTTTAGATAACTACATCACGGCGTTTGACCCTCGAGATGACGAGCTCTACCTACCGCTGTATCGTGACCATGTGATCCCTCTGGAGAACACGGGCACACAAGATTTAGCAGGTATAGATATCAAATTTGATCACCGCTTCAACATGCAAGGGGGAGACCTTACATTACGCTTCGATGCGACGCATTATCTGAGCTTTGAACGGAATAAACCAGGGTCGGACGCACTTGAGAAGCTGATTGGCACTTACCGTTACCCAGAAAATGTTGGCCGCTTCAGTATTTCTTGGGATGCAGATGATTACTACATTTCATTAGGAGCCAATTACACCGATAGTTACGCTGATGATATTGAAGGTCTCAGAGGCCGCGAGCTAGATGAATTGAGCGATTTAGGCGTGCTAACTGAAGAGGGGACTCATGAGGTAGACACATGGTTAGTGTGGGATGTCGCTGCTGGATACGATATCAACGACGCAGCCACTATACGCCTGAGCATAGATAACGTCACCGATGAAGAGCCACCAAAACTTTATGGCTCTCAACGAGGCTTTGATTCTATCAATCACAATGCCTATGGCGCGACTTATAGAGTCGGGCTAACCTATCGTTTCTAACTTCTCCCACAGACAAGGGGCTTAGGCCCCTTTATTTATAGTGATTATGACAAATAAACAACCTTTTCAGCTCCCTGATGCTGCTGTCATTCTAATGGCCGTCTCACTCATAGCGTACATCGCAACTATGTTGGTACCACCGGGGTACTTCGATGTGCCCAACAATGTTACGCAAGTTGCGTTATCACAATTTAAGCTCGCGGACTCCACCAGCACCGTGCCAATATTTGCTGAAGGTGGGGAAATAGGCCTAACTAACGTACTGTTCGAGGGGCTCACGGCTGGCGACAAATACGGTGCAACCATCGGTGTCATGGCGTTCATTCTGATCACCGGAGGGGCATTTGGCATCATTATGCAAACCGGCGCGATTAACAATGGCATCATGGCGCTTATCAATAAAACCCGAGCAATTGAGTGGCTGTTTTTACCTCTGTTGTTTGTTTTATTTTCCTTAGGTGGCGCTATCTTTGGGATGGGGGAAGAAGCCATTGCTTTTTGTATTGTGCTGCTACCTATCATGAAGCAGCTAGGCTATGACGCCAAGGTCACCGTACTGGTCACTTATGTCGCGACCCAAATCGGCTTTGCGACTTCTTGGATGAATCCGTTTAGTATCGCCATCGCACAATCTATCGCTGATATTCCTGTCTTTTCTGGCGCGCCACTGCGAGTTGCAGCTTGGTGTGTGTTTACTCTTTTCGGGCTTATCTTTGTGGTTCGCTATGCGCGAAAAATACGTTTGCAGCCAGAACCGCAAGCAATCATCGAAAATACAAAACCTTTATCACATTGCGATAGAGCAGTGTTGCTGTGTTTCATAGTAGGAATAGGATGGATAATTTGGGGGGTTATGGCTCGTCAGTACTATATTCCTGAACTTGCTGCACAATTTTTTACCTTAGGCTTAATCACAGCAATCATCGCCAGAGCATTTGGGATACTGACATTTAATGACAGTGCACACGCTTTTACCAAAGGAGCACAAGAGCTGCTACCTGCTGCGTTGCTGGTGGCCATGGCTAAAGGGATTGTGCTCTTGTTAGGAGGTAGCTCGCTTAATGACGCTTCCGTGCTAAATACCTTGTTGTATTCAAGCGCACAAACACTGTCACATGTGCCCGACTCACTTGCTGCATGGGGTATGCTGGTCTTTCAAAGTGGCTTTAACTTTTTTGTTTCTTCGGGTTCTGGGCAAGCAGCCATTACCATGCCTCTAATGTCGCCCCTCGGTGATTTACTGGCTGTTAGCAGACAAACCGTGGTGTTGGCATTTCAATTAGGAGATGGCCTGACAAACATATTTATTCCTACATCAGCTAGTTTGATTGGCTGCTTGGGCGTGGTGAAGTTAGACTGGGGTGAGTGGGCCAAATTCATATGGCGTTTTCAACTTGCCCTGTTTGCATTAGCAAGTGCATGTATTTTCCTCGCCCACTTTATCGATTACCAATAGCAGAATTTTATTATGTTAACTCTAATTAGAAATGCGCGTGTTTATACACCGCACCATGAAGGGCGCAAAGATGTGTTATTTGCAGGCGCTAAAGTCATCGCCATCGAGGAAAACATAGCGCTTAGTACCGATGTAGCGGTTACAGAAATCGATGCTACTGAACATTTACTGGTGCCTGGCTTTGTGGACTCGCTTGTGCACATAACTGGGGGAGGCGGTGAAGCAGGTTTTGCCAGTCGCACCCCTCAGATGCAACTCAGTGATGCGACAACTGCCGGCATCACAACTGTTGTTGCAGCACTTGGTACCGATGCCCTAAGTCGAACGCACACCGATCTTGTAGCAAAAGCAAAAGGCCTCAAAGAGGAAGGTTTAAATGTGTATTGCTACACAGGGTCGTACCATCTGCCCGCTAAGACTCTAAGCGGTGACATTGAAAAAGACATCATGTTTATTGATGAAATCATAGGCGTGGGTGAAGTCGCCATTGCCGATCATAGAGGGAGTCAATTAAGCGTACAAGAACTGGCGAAGGTTGCTGCTCAAAGCCGCGTAGCAGGAATGCTAAGCTCCAAGCGGGGAACAGTGAGTATCCACGTTGGACCAAGTGACTCACATCTGAGCTTACTTCATGAGGTCGCGGAACAAACAGATATTCCTTTATCGCAATTTTACCCGACACATATGAATCGCAATGCCGATTTAGTCACCGCTGGGATCCGCTTTGCTAAAGCGGGCGGCACAATCGATTTTACTGCCAGTACAACAGAGTACGACCTCGCGCATGGAGAGCTAGCTGCCGCTGAAGCACTCGCCTACTGTCTTAATGAAGGCGTACCTCCTCATCAATTGACTATGAGCTCGGACGGGCATGCGAGTCTACCTATATTTGACGAGCATAATCACCTTCTTGGCTTAGAAGTTGGTAAAGAACGCTCATTGCTGGATGCATTTGTACAAGCCGTTCATGTGTTTGGGGTCAGCATTGAACATGCCCTGATGGCTGTTACGTCAAATCCGGCAGATGTACTTGGCCTTAAAAAGGGGCGTATTGAAATAGAAGGAGATGCCGACTTGGTGCTGTTAGATGCGCATTCACTTGAGCCAAGCTATGTATGGAGCAAAGGCAAGTGTATGGTCGAAAATGGCAGGGTAGCCATCAAAGGTATGTTTGAATAACCTGCATTACATAAAAAAGCCGCTGATAAAGCGGCTTTTTTATTAGAGTTAATTAGCTCTTCTTCACTGGGCGCTGCCAACCATCGAGGTTGCGTTGTTTACCGCGCGCTACAGCGAGCTGGTTGTCACCGACATTCGTGGTTACTACAGAACCTGCGCCAATTGTCGCTGTGTGGCCAATTTCAACAGGTGCAACTAATGATGAGTTAGAACCGATGAAGCTGTTATCACCAATAATGGTTTGCGACTTGTTCACACCATCATAATTACAAGTGATGGTTCCGGCACCAATATTCACTTTTTCGCCGATTTGCGCGTCACCTAGATAGGTTAAGTGATTCGCTTTAGAGCCTTTGCCAAGACGGGACTTTTTCATCTCAACGAAGTTACCAATGTGCGAGTCTTCTTCCATGACCGCACCTGGGCGTAAACGTGCGTAAGGACCAAGGGTGCATTTAGCAGCTACAGTGGCATCTTCAATCATAGTATTTGCTTTAATTACCACGCCATCGCCGATTTTACAGTTTTTAAGCACACAGTTAGGGCCAATGACGACATCGTCACCTAGCTCTACGTCACCTTCAAAAACAACATTAACGTCGATTTGCACGTCTTGACCTGTGGTGACGGTGCCACGCACATCAATACGGGCAGGGTCAGCAAGACTCGCACCATTGATCATCAGCTCTTCGGCTTGCCAAGCTTGATAGGCACGCTCTAACTGAGCGAGCTGTACGCGGTTATTAGCGCCTTCTACTTCCATCGGATGCTGTGGTTGGCTAGAACTTATCTCTACGCCCTCAGCATGTGCCATAGCCACGATATCAGTAAGGTAGTACTCACCTTGAGCATTATTATTTGATAGGTTGCCTAACCATTTTTTCAGAAGGCCCCCGTTACACGCCATAATACCGGTGTTGATTTCGGTGATCGCTAGCTGTTCAGGTGTTGCATCTTTTTGTTCAACGATGCCAATTAGCTTGCCGTTTTCACGCAACATGCGGCCGTAACCCGTTGGGTTTTCTAAATCAACGGTAAGCAATGCTAAGCCTCGTTCTGGAGTTGCAGCTAGTAACTTTTCCAACGTTGATTTTTTAGTCAGTGGCACATCGCCATAAAGAATCAGTACCGTGTCGTTATCGCTAATATGTTCTTTAGCAACAGCAACGGCATGACCTGTTCCTAACTGCTCAGCTTGTAATACCCAGTTAAGCTCATTGCCTGTGAGTTGCTGTTGTAGCATCTCACCGCCGTGCCCATACACTAGGTTAGTGTGCTTAGCGCCAAGCGCTTTTGCGTTATCAATGACATGTTGCACCATCGGCTTACCAGCAATTGGGTGCAATACCTTGGGAAGCTTCGAGCGCATGCGAGTGCCTTTACCCGCAGCCAAAATAACGGTGGTTAAATTCATCCTAATAATCCTTTTTTCACATCAACTGCCACATGGTCCAACTAGGCGTTTTAAATCAGCATTTCCTATGTCTGAATAGAGCGTTGGCTTGCAGCTTACACTAACACCATAGATGTACCATTGTGTACAAATTAGCAATATTGTAACCGCTCTAGCGTGAACATAGAACGAACAGACATAAAAAAACCCACGCTGGTGGCGTGGGTTTTTACAAACCTTTTAGGTCGATAGCAATTAGCTATTACGCAATTGGCGGATAACGCGAAGTTGCGCTAACGCTTCTTCTAGTTGCACAGCCGCTTGTTGGTAATCCAACTCGCCAGTTTGTGCTTTATCCATTTGCTCTTGCGCATCGCGAATAGCTGCTTCAGCTGCTTGCTCGTCTAGGTCTTCACCACGAACTGCAGTATCAGCCAACACGGTAACGTTATGAGGTTGAACCTCAAGAGTACCGCCTGCAACATAGATGACTTCTTCACCACCTAGTTGCTTAACTAAACGCACCATACCAGGTTTCAGGGCAGTTAGTAGAGGCGCGTGACCTGGGTAAATACCCAATTCACCTTCACTACCTGTCACTTGAAGGGTTTCTACTCGTCCAGAGAAAATCTTTCCTTCTGCACTTACCACGTCAAGATGTACGGTCATAGCTGCCATACTCCCCTCCTAATTACATGCTTTTAGCTTTTTCTTGCGCTTCTTCGATAGAGCCAACCATGTAGAACGCTTGCTCTGGCATGTCGTCGAACTCACCGTTTAGAATGCCTTTAAAGCCAGCAATGGTGTCTTTAAGTGATACGTATTTACCAGGTGAACCTGTGAATACCTCAGCAACGAAGAACGGCTGAGATAGGAAACGCTGGATCTTACGAGCACGCGATACCACTTGCTTATCTTCATCAGACAACTCGTCCATACCTAGGATAGCGATGATGTCTTTAAGCTCTTTATAACGCTGTAGTACAGTCTGAACGCCACGAGCTGTGTCGTAGTGCTCTTGACCGATTACTAGCGGATCAAGCTGACGTGAAGTTGAGTCAAGTGGGTCAACAGCTGGGTAGATACCTAGTGCTGCGATATCACGAGAAAGTACAACTGTCGCATCTAAGTGAGCGAACGTAGTCGCTGGTGATGGGTCAGTCAAGTCATCCGCAGGTACGTATACCGCTTGGATTGAAGTGATTGAACCAGTCTTAGTAGACGCGATACGCTCCTGTAGTACACCCATCTCTTCTGCAAGAGTTGGCTGGTAACCTACCGCTGAAGGCATACGACCTAGTAGTGCTGATACCTCAGTACCCGCAAGAGTATAACGATAGATGTTATCTACGAAGAAAAGAACGTCACGACCTTCGTCACGGAACTTCTCTGCCATAGTTAGACCAGTCAAAGCAACACGTAGACGGTTACCCGGTGGCTCGTTCATCTGACCGTATACAAGCGATACTTTATCAAGTACGTTTGAATCGTTCATTTCGTGATAGAAGTCGTTACCCTCACGAGTACGCTCACCAACACCTGCGAATACTGAGTAACCGCTGTGCTCGATCGCGATGTTACGGATAAGTTCCATCATGTTTACGGTTTTACCTACACCAGCACCACCGAATAGACCAACTTTACCACCCTTAGCGAATGGACATACAAGGTCGATTACTTTGATACCAGTCTCTAGTAGTTCTACCGAGCTTGACTGATCTTCGTACGAAGGTGCTTCACGGTGAATTGACATACGCTCTTCTTCGCCGATTGGGCCAGCTTCGTCAATTGCTTCACCTAGTACGTTCATGATACGACCAAGAGTAGCTTTACCTACTGGAACCTTAATCGCTTCACCTGTGTTTTCTACTGCTGTACCACGACGTAGACCGTCAGTAGTACCAAGTGCGATACCACGTACCACACCGCCACCTAGCTGCTGCTGAACTTCTAGTGTCAGACCTGCTAAGTCGCCATCTGTAACTTTTAGTGCGTCATATACGGCTGGCACGCTGTCTTGTGGGAACTCGATGTCCACAACGGCGCCGATAATTTGGACGACCTTACCTAAACTCATGTCTATTCCTCTCGTTAATCTTTGCCCGAAGCATTAAACTGCTGCTGATCCGCCAACAATCTCACTGATTTCTTGTGTGATTGCGGCCTGACGAGCCTTGTTATAAACAAGCTGTAACTCATCCATCAGGTCGCCTGCGTTATCTGTTGCGGCTTTCATCGCAACCATACGGGCAGCCTGTTCAGAGGCAGCATTTTCAACCACACCTTGGTATACCTGAGATTCCACAAAGCGAACCATTAGTGTTTCCAAAATTACTTTTGGATCTGGCTCGTAAATGTAGTCCCAGCGGTGTGCTAGTTCTTCGCTTTCTGTTTTCGGCAAAGGCAACAATTGATCGATTGTTGGTTCTTGCTTCATGGTGTTTACAAACTTGTTGTAAACAACGAACAAGCGGTCTATTTTGCCTTCATTGAATGCATCAAGCATTACTTTTACTGGACCAATTACGTCCTGTACTGAAGGCGCATCGCCTAGACCTGATTTTTTGGCAAGTAGTGAGCCACCAAAACGTTGGAAGAAGCCGGCAGCTTTGCTACCTAGTACAGCGAAATCCGCAGATACGCCTTTTTCTTTCCACGCTTTAACGTCTAAAGCTACTTTCTTAAACTCGTTAGAGTTTAAGCCACCACATAAACCACGGTCGGTAGAGATGACGATATAACCAACGCGCTTGACCTCACGCTCTTCCAAATAGGCATGGCGATATTCGAGGCTAGCATTAGCAACATGACCGATCACTTTGCGTAAGTTTTCAGCGTATGGACGGCTTGAAGCCACACGGTCTTGCGCCTTCTTCATTTTAGAAGCGGCAACCATTTCCATCGCGCTAGTGATCTTCTGAGTATTCTTGATACTCCCGATCTTGCTTTTTATCTCTTTTCCGCTGGCCATGACTCTTTCTCCGAATCTGGGTGAGTTTTAAATTAAAACTCACCGTTCATAACTAATTACCAAGTTTGCGTAGACTTGAACTTCTCAAGAAGTTCTTTCAGCTGCGCTTCAATCTCGGCGTTGTAGTTACCAGTTTCATTGATTTGAGCCATTAGCTCTGCGTATGTGCTGTTTGCGTATGAGATAAGAGCAGCTTCGAAATCCATGATTTTCGGAATTTCGATGTCTTTCAGATAGCCCTTTTCTGCAGCAAATAGCGACAGAGACATTTCCGCAACAGACATTGGTGCGTACTGTTTCTGCTTCATTAGCTCTGTTACGCGCTCACCGTGCTCAAGCTGTGCACGAGTTGCATCGTCAAGGTCAGAAGCGAACTGAGAGAACGCCGCTAGTTCACGGTACTGAGCTAGCGCTAGACGGATACCACCACCTAGTTTCTTAACGATTTTAGTTTGCGCTGCACCACCTACACGAGATACCGAGATACCAGCGTTAACAGCTGGACGGATACCTGCGTTGAACAAGTCAGTTTCCAAGAAGATCTGACCGTCGGTGATAGAGATAACGTTTGTAGGTACGAACGCAGAAACGTCACCACCTTGAGTTTCAATGATTGGCAATGCCGTCAATGAACCTGTTTTACCTTTCACTTCACCATTAGTGAACTTCTCAACGTAATCAGCGTTTACACGTGATGCACGCTCTAGAAGACGTGAGTGAAGGTAGAATACGTCACCTGGGTATGCTTCACGGCCTGGTGGACGCTTAAGTAGTAGTGAGATCTGACGGTAAGCAACTGCTTGCTTAGAAAGATCATCATATACGATTAGTGCGTCTTCACCGCGGTCACGGAAGTATTCACCCATAGTACAACCAGCGAATGGCGCTAGGAATTGTAGCGCTGCTGATTCAGAAGCAGATGCAACAACAACGATAGTGTTCTCAAGTGCACCGTGCTCTTCAAGTTTACGTACTACGTTAGCGATAGTAGATGCTTTTTGACCAACCGCTACGTACACACACTTAACGCCTGTGCCTTTTTGGTTGATGATTGCATCGATTGCTAGTGCAGTTTTACCAGTCTGACGGTCACCGATTACAAGCTCACGCTGACCACGACCAACTGGAATCATCGCATCGATAGACTTATAACCAGTTTGAACTGGCTCATCTACTGATTGACGCTCGATTACGCCAGGTGCGATTTTTTCAACTGGTTCGAAACCGTCGTTATCTAGAGCACCTTTACCATCGATAGGAGCACCTAGTGTGTTAACAACACGACCAAGTAGACCACGACCAACAGGTACTTCAAGGATACGACCAGTAGATTGTACTTTTACGCCTTCTTTAAGGTCTGCGTATGGACCCATTACTACTGCACCTACTGAGTCACGCTCAAGGTTTAGTGCGATAGCATAACGGTTGCCTGGAAGCTCAATCATCTCACCTTGCATACAGTCAGCTAGACCGTGGATGCGGATGATACCGTCAGTAACAGATACGATAGTACCTTCGTTACGAGCTTCACTTACAACTTCGAACTGCTCAATACGTTTTTTGATCAGATCAGAAATTTCAGTGGAATTAAGTTGCATGCTCTTCTTCCCAATTACGATTGTAGTGTAGTGGCCAGTCGGCTCAATTTGCCGCTGATACTGCCATCGATTACTGTGTCGCCGGCTCTTATTACCAGGCCACCAACAACCGAGTTATCAACACTACAATTCAGCTTAACTTTGCGTGCGAAACGTTTTTCTAGTGCCGCGGCTAATTTCTCTTGCTGCGCTGCAGCAAGTTCGGTTGCAGAAACGACGTCAACGTCGATTTCTTTGTCATAATCCGCTTTAAAAGCAGCGAATAATTGTGCAACCGCCGGTAGGGCGACCAAACGTCCATTTTCGGCCATCACCTTTACAAGGTTTTGGCCATATTCGTTGAGTTGCTCTGCACAAATCTGAATCATTGTTTCAGCTTGTTTTTCAGCAGAGGCGCTGCTCGACAGAAACTGAGCAACTTGTTCATTCTTGGCTACTTCACCAACGAAGAACAACATCTCGTTCCATGCGTCTACTGCGCCTTTGTCAACGGCAAATTCAAAAGCCGCTTTAGCGTATGGGCGAGCGATAGTAGTCAGTTCAGACATGCTCATACCCTCCTATTAAAGCTCGGCAACTAGTTTTTCAACTATGTCGCTGTGTGCGGCTTCATTGATTTCGCGCTCTAAGATCTTCTCAGCACCGATAACCGCTAGAGAAGCAACTTGCTTACGCAATTCTTCTTTTGCACGGTTACGCTCGGCTTCAATTTCTGAATGACCTTGAGCAATGATTTTTTCACGCTCTTCGTGACCACGAGTTGTCTCTTCGTCAACGATTTGCGTCGCACGCTTTTTAGCTTGCTCAATGATATCAGCAGCTTCTGCTTTAGCTTCTTTAAGTTGCTCGGTTGCTTTTTTACGAGCAAGCTCAAGATCTTTTTCAGCTTTATCAGAGGCAGCTAAACCATCTTCGATTTTCTTTTGGCGAGCCTCGATTGCACCGTTTAGTGGTGGCCACACGAACTTCATGCAGAACCATACAAAAACGATGAAAGCGATTAATTCACCAATTAGAGTGGCGTTTAAACTCACGTCCGCTCCTCCTTACAAGTCAATTTATGTTCGCGTTAAATGTCTTATCTAATATTAAGCAGCGAACAATAGGTATAGACCGATACCTACACCGATCATAGCGATCGCATCGATTAGACCAGCTACGATGAACATTTTAACTTGAAGTTGTGGTGCAAGCTCAGGCTGACGAGCAGCTGACTCTAGGAATTTACCACCTAGGTTACCGAAACCGATAGCAGTACCAAGGGCACCAAAACCGATAAGTAGGGCAACAGCGATATATTTAAGGCCTAGTACGATTTCCATTATTGTCTCCAATATATTTGTAAATGATTAAAGTTAAAGTTAAAAAATCTTTTTTTGAGCCGGTTCTTAATGGTTGTCTTCAGACGCCATGCTCAGGTATACAATTGTCAGCATCATGAAGATGAATGCTTGCAACACGATTACCAGGATGTGGAATACTGCCCAAATGAAATGCAGTGGTAACTGGAACAAGCCAATTGCTGCAATCAAGATGAAGATCAGTTCACCAGCATAAAGGTTACCGAATAGACGTAAGCCCAATGAAACCGGCTTCGCAATCAGAGTTACGAACTCTAGAATGAAGTTAACCGGAATAAATAGAGCTTGAACAACCATGTTTTTAGAGCTGAATGGGTGAAGCGTAAGCTCCTTGATAAAGCCCATTAAACCCTTAACACGAATCGAGTAGAAGATGATGAGTGCAAACACACCGATACCTAGCGCAAGTGTTAGGTTAAGGTCGGTTGTTGGTACCACCTTCATGTAAACATCGTGAGAACTTTCTACAGCACCTGATAATACGCCGATTTGACCCGCAAGCGCAGGAAGGAAATCAACAGGGATCAAGTCCATTAAGTTCATAAGGAAAACCCAAACGAAAATCGTTAGAGCTAAAGGAGCGATTAGTCGACTTTTACCGTGGAAAGTATCTTTCACGTTTTGATCGACGAATTCTACGACCATCTCGATAAAGCACTGAAATTTTCCAGGAACACCAAGCGTTGCTTTGTTAGCAGCGCGCTTAAAGATCCATAAGAAAATCAGTCCTAGACCGATAGACCATGCGAGGGTGTCTACATTCAGCTTCCAAAACCAACCGTCGCCAATACTAATTTGACCGTTAGTTAAATGGTGCTGGATGTAACCCGTTAAGGTAAGTTCTTCACCTGCAGCCATGTTTTATCCCAAAAGTTAATGATTAAAAAAAATCGGCGCTAACCACTGAGCGAACGTCACCAATATAAAGCTGAAGAAAAATGGTAGAGCAACTACCGGATAAAGCTTAAATATTAGCGCGAACAGAAAAATCGTTAGCAAAAATTTTAATCCGTTGCCTCGTTTAAAAGAGGCATACACTTGTTTTGCTTTGCTCGCGCCCACATATCGGAACGCATACACAGCAAACAAAAAATTGGGGAGTACCGCCACCAATCCACCAGCAAGAGCTGATAGCGCGGCATCTACTTCCCAACCAACTAAAACTATTACTGCAGCTATTATTGCTACGCCACCCTGAAAGAGAACGCCTTTTAATGCGGCGCGGCGATAAGGGCCGGCTAACCTTTGCGTCACTTTTTATTAACCTTGATTACGTTAATTTTGATTAGGGTGCTAAAACTGGCGAAATTATACTTATTTCTGGCTGATTTGCAACTTGAGCAAGATGAAATTGTGACAATTTCACCCCCGAAAATACGGGGGTGAGAGGGGAATCATTAGGACTGATTTAGCTGTGGGTCAATACGCTCAAGAATACCTTCAAGCTCATCTAAATTTGTATAAGAAATCACCAACTTACCTTTACCCTTCTGGTTATAGTTGATTTCTACCTTAGCGCCTAAGTTATCTTGGAGCTTTTGCTCTAACTGTTTGACATCTGGGTCTTTTTCTTTCTTTTGGGGTTTTTCAGCAGGCTCTAAGATAGAACGCACTAATTTTTCCGTTTCACGTACGGTCAGCGCCTTAGCAACGGCTGTTCGAGCCGCTTCTGATTGCAACTCACCAGACAAACCAAGCAAACAACGTGCATGACCCATTTCGATGTCACCATGCTCTAACATGATTTTTACATCGTCATTGAGGTTGTTTAAACGTAATAGATTGGTGACCGTTGTGCGTGATTTCCCCACGGCATCAGCTACTTGTTGGTGAGTGAGTGCAAACTCTTCAATCAAGCGCTCAAGAGCAATGGCTTCTTCCATCGCATTTAAGTCTTCGCGTTGAATATTCTCGATAAGTGCAATCGCAACTGCAGCTTCGTCAGGCACATCCTTGATTAAGCACGGCACGACATCCAGCTTGGCAATTTGTGCAGCGCGCCAACGACGTTCACCGGCAATAATTTCGTATTTATTTGCATCAATCTGACGCACAACAATCGGCTGGATAATACCTTGCGCTCGAATTGAACTCGCAAGTTCCTCCAGCGCATCTTCAGACATGTCTTTACGTGGCTGGTATTTTCCCGGTTGTAAAAATTCAATTGGCAGTTTTTGTAATTCGCCTTTTACAGCGCTTTCACTTGGTCCATCTTCGGTGCTCTGAGCAGACGCTTGCGCAGCGGGCTTCGACGACGTGAGTAGGGCATCGAGGCCCCTTCCTAATCCACGTTTTTTAGCAGACATTGATTTGCTTACCTCTAAGATTTAGGCGACTGCAGGAGTTTGTTTTTCTTTTCGACGCAGTATTTCCCCTGCTAAAGCAAGGTACGCTTTAGCACCAGCAGAGGCTCTATCATAGTACATGGCCGGTGCACCAAAACTAGGTGCTTCTGCGAGGCGAACATTGCGTGGAATGACAGTTCGGTAGACCTTATCGCCAAAGTGTTGTTTGAGTTGTTCAGACACATCATTGGCAAGGCGGTTACGCGGATCGTACATGGTTCGCAAAATGCCTTCAATCTGTAATTTAGGATTAACCAATGTCGCTAATTGCTCAATGGTTCCCATCAGGGCGGTGATCCCTTCTAGTGCATAGTATTCGCATTGCATTGGCACCAGCACTGAGTCCGCTGCTGCCATCGCATTAACGGTGAGCATATTTAAAGACGGCGGACAATCGATGAAAATATATTCGTATTCACCAAGGATTTTTTCGAGTGAATTGCGCAAGCGTACTTCTCGAGCGAACAGCTCCATCAGTTTTACTTCCGCGGCAGTGACGTCACCATTGGCAGCAATCAAGTGATATTCACCTGATGTTTGCTTAATAACCACTTCATCAAATGGCTTCTCTTCAATGAGTAAGTCATACACAGTGGCCACATCGTCATACTTGTCGACTCCACTACCCATAGTTGCATTGCCCTGTGGGTCAAGGTCGATCAGTAACACTTTACGTTTGGTCGCAGCCATAGAGGCCGCCAAATTCACGGCTGTGGTGGTTTTACCCACGCCTCCTTTTTGGTTTGCAATTGCAATGACTTTAGCCACGGTGATCCTCTGCCAATTAA
Organism: Pseudoalteromonas pernae; assembly: GCF_039831865.1. Classification (NCBI taxonomy): domain Bacteria; kingdom Pseudomonadati; phylum Pseudomonadota; class Gammaproteobacteria; order Alteromonadales; family Pseudoalteromonadaceae; genus Pseudoalteromonas; species Pseudoalteromonas pernae. The sequence goes on along the minus strand of NZ_JBDODM010000008.1, from coordinate 43,703 downwards.
TCTTTTTTTAGAATTATAAGATGGCGTTCGCCTTCCAACTCAGGCACTGACAACTCAATATTTTGCTCAAAGCTAAATCCATCAGGCAAGTTTGCTAATTCCTGTTCTGGATATTGACCTTTAAGCGCTACAAAGCGGCCGTCCTGATCAATCAAATGCGCGCACCAATGCAACATATCATCAATTGAGGCAAATGCACGAGATAGCACACCATCTAATTTAACACTTGGCTGATATTCTTCAACTCGACTCTGCACCGGGGTAACATTTTTTAAGCCAAGTTCATGTTTTACTTGTTTTAAGAATGTTACACGCTTGCCGAGACTGTCGAGTAACACAAACTCGGTATCTGGCAGTGCTATGGCAAGTACCATCCCCGGTAAACCAGGGCCAGTACCCACATCAATGTAGTGTTTACCCTGGAGATGTTCTGCAACAACAAGGCTGTCCATGATGTGCTTAACCAACATGTCTTTAGGGTCACGAACTGAAGTGAGGTTGTAGGCTTTGTTCCATTTGTCTAACAAAGCGACGTAAGCGAGCAGTTGTTGAACTTGCTGCTCGCTTAAAGAGATGCTGGCTTGCGCCAGCAATTGTTTGAATTTGTTTTCTAACACGCTTGCCTTTGGTTACGCAGATTTGCGCAACATACCTTGCTTCTTGAGATACACCAATAATAGCGAAATAGCGGCTGGAGTAATACCAGAAATACGCGACGCTTGACCGATAGTGTCTGGGCGCGCATCGCTAAGCTTGGCAACAACTTCATTTGAGAGGCCTGAAACTTGCGAGTAATCAAATTCTTTTGGCAATAGCGTTTGTTCATGACGCATCTGCTTTGAGATCTCATCCTGCTGACGCGCAATGTAACCCGCATATTTAGTCTGAATTGCAACCTGCTCTAACGCCGCATCGTTATTTGAAGGTGACTCAAGTCCTTCGATAGCGTAAAGATCTTTATGGTCAATTTCAGGACGACGGATCAAATCTTCCAAACTTGCTTCGCGAGTTAGTGGTGTTTTCAGTAAATCGTTTACAGCATTAAGCGCTGGATGATCTTTATGGATCCATGTAGAACGAATACGCTGAGATTCTTGCTCCATCACTTCAAGCTTTTCATTGAATGCACTCCAGCGCTCATCACACACTAGACCTAACTCACGACCTTTAGCCGTTAAACGCAGATCCGCGTTGTCTTCACGAAGAAGCAAACGATATTCAGCACGCGATGTGAACATACGGTACGGTTCTTTGGTACCTAAGGTTGCAAGATCATCGATTAATACACCTGTGTAAGCTTCATCACGGCGCGGTGTCCATGCATCTTTGCCTTGAACCTGCAGTGCTGCATTCATACCTGCGATAAGCCCTTGCGCACCCGCTTCTTCATAGCCGGTCGTACCATTGATTTGACCAGCAAAGAAAAGACCATTAATAAATTTGGTTTCTAGAGATGGTTTTAGATCACGTGGATCGAAGAAATCATACTCAATGGCATAACCAGGACGACAGATATGAGCATCCTCAAAACCAGTGATACTGCGCACAATTTCCATTTGCACGTCAAATGGAAGGCTTGTTGAGATCCCATTTGGATATAATTCGTATGACGTTAAGCCTTCTGGCTCCACAAAGATTTGGTGCTTATCTTTGTCAGCAAAACGCACAATCTTATCTTCAATAGAAGGGCAATAACGTGGACCAATACCCTCGATAACACCTGAATACATTGGTGAACGATGTAAATTGTTATTGATTACCTCGTGCGTTTTCTCATTGGTATACGTGATGTAACACGGAATTTGTTGTGGGTGATCTTCCACTTTACCCATGAATGAAAACACCGGTGTTGGTGTATCACCTGGTTGTGTTTGCATCTTTGAAAAATCAACGGTGCGCGCATCGATACGCGGTGGGGTGCCGGTTTTAAGGCGATCAACACGAAATGGTAACTCGCGTAAACGTTGTGCCAAAGCTATTGAAGGCGGATCACCTGCACGGCCACCTTTAAAATTTTCTAAGCCAATGTGGATCTGGCCACCTAAGAAGGTACCTACCGTCAATACAACGCTGTTGGCGCTGAACTTAAGGCCCATTTGTGTAACGACACCTTTGACTGTTTCACCTTCAACGATGAGATCATCACACGATTGCTGGAAGATCTTAAGATTTTCTTGGCGCTGCAAAATGGCTTGAATTTCAGCTTTGTATAAAGCGCGATCCGCTTGAGCACGGGTAGCTCGTACAGCAGGACCTTTAGATGAATTAAGCGTGCGGAACTGAATGCCGCCTTTGTCGATCGCTTTGGCCATAGCACCACCAAGCGCATCGATCTCCTTCACCAAGTGACCTTTGCCAATGCCGCCGATCGCAGGGTTACAAGACATTTGCCCTAACGTATCCATGTTATGAGTCAACAAAAGGGTATTCATACCCATACGTGCAGAAGCTAAGGCTGCTTCAGTTCCAGCATGACCGCCGCCTACAACAATGACATCAAAATGTTCATGGAAGATCATTAAACGTTTTCCTACAACCGGTGAAATTCAAAAGGGCGGCTATTTTACCTAGAAATTAAGGGAAGGGAAACGGTTAAATAGTACTCAAGATCCAAAAGGTGATCTTATATAAAATAAAGGATCTTTAAAGAGATCTTTTATTAGATCTACTATTAGGATCACACCTTTCTGTTGATAACCGTTAAAAGTTTATATATTTCATAATATTAAGCGATCTCTACACCTGTAGATATGATCGGATCTAAGGGCTTAAAACCTCTGATCAACTCGCTATTTTATTCACAAGCTAATTCGGCTTAGATCTTATCAAGTGCATAATCATCGGTAAGATCGCAAGATACTAAGCTTTTATCCACAATCCGATCTAACTTCTACATATTTTGTGAATAACTTTTGGGTAAGATCTATTTGCCCTTTTCAAGCGCATTGAGCAGCTCGGGCAGCCAATTTTCAGCTGTATCTTCGGGTAAATCATCGGCTAATATATCTATCTCTAGATGCGGGAGTAACTGTTTAGCACCTTTGCTCTTTAATAACGCCACTAGGTTCTTAGCCGCATAATTAAAGGTGTCGTAACTTGAGTCACCGACGCCAATAACTGCGAATTGGATCTGATTTAAGGCTAATTGTGCATTAATTTGATCGATAAACGTCAGTAAATTATCTGGGTAGTCACCTGCGCCGTGGGTGGATGTACAGATCAACCAAGTTGCATCAAGGTTGATGTCATTGAGATCCGGCTGTTCGTGTAATTGGCTAGTAATACCTTGATCTTTTAGTAAGTTATCAAGATGTTCTGCGACATATTCTGTGCCGCCCATTTGGCTTCCAATAATAATTTCCAACTGGCTCATGCTTGTTACGCCCTGTGATAATTGCCGCTCATGATACCTGATCTGTAAATATGCTCAATTGATCTCATGGATTGTGAATTGTTTAATCATCTCAACACTGTTTATTAAAATAGTAACTTAATGATATATATAGCTTTAATTTAAACTTAAACTGTTGATAAAAAGTCGATAAGCTTAGGTTAAAATGTCAAACCCGTTCATCAAAAATAAGGATTTTACCTTTATTTCAGCTAATTCAGTGCATTTTAGAGGGTGTGTATGAAACGGGTGTGGATAATGATCAAGAGTTCACCAAATCCATCTTTTTTTAGATCTTAAAAATCTCTTATATAGATCTAAAGCGTCTATAAATATCGTATTTTTTCTTAATTTGGTCTTTTTGTGAGCTAAAAAAGAGCAGATCATGCACTCGTTTGTGTAAAGAGGCATGATCCATTGTGTCTTTAGGCTGAGATAAATCTGGTTTGGACGTTATTTTCAAATAAAAAGCTGAGGTTTTTGGTGTTAGTGAGTGCTTGGGCACACGATTCAAGTTGAGTGAGTAGGTGATCGCTTAGGGCATTTCCTGTCGAAATTCGCTGTATCCCCAGTTCCGAGAGTTGTTCTAAATCGCAAAAATTGGCAAGTAGCATAACATTGACTGGGATGATTAGCTGCTCGGTTAGCTCTACAAGCATGGCGGGATCTTTTAGACCAGGGATAAAGAAGCCATCAGCGCCAGCATCTTGATAGGCTTTGGCGCGCGAATATAGCTGTGACTTTTGCCAAGAGCTTTGCAGGCAAAGATCACATCGGGCATTAACGAAAAACTCGGCAAAGCCATGTTTATGTAGCTCTGCTTTCAATGTGCGAATAAGTTTTTGATGCTCACCAGTCTTTCTAAGTGATTCTCTACTGCTAGGTTTGTCTTCTATGTTGATCCCCGCAACCCCCAGTTTAGCCAGTGCCAATACATGAGTGATGATTTCGTTATGATCATCACTGTATCCTGCCTCTATATCCACACTAAGCGGAATGGTGATCACCTGTAAGATGGCTTTCACTGTGTTGTAGACGTGCTCAAATGTGAGTTTTTCGCCGTCCACCAGCCCTTGGTGATTTGACATTCCCCAACTTGTAGTTGCCACTGCTGGAGCTCCTGATTGCTCGAGCACGAGAGCTGATAGTGGATCCCAACAGTTGGCAATGAGCAGTGGCTGTTGCTGTGTATGGAGTTCCCTAAATAGGCGTGAATGAGACATGTGCATTCCTTACTAATAAATAAATGAGTATTTACTGTAAAAGATGCTGTAACGCGAAGCTGGCCGTATCCGTCACTGAATAGGCTAAATAGAAATGATCAACGTTGTCGAAAAAAAGCCCACTATGGTGTGGGCTTGTTTAATTTTAATTATTTACCGATACAGAACGAGCTGAATATTTTGCCAAGCAGATCGTCAGAAGTGAACTCACCGGTTATTTCATTAAGGTATTGCTGAGCTAGGCGCAGTTCTTCAGCCAGTATTTCGCCGGCTATATGTGCTTCTAACTGCTCTTGACCGATAACCAAATGATGTTGCGCACGCTCTAATGCATCGAGGTGGCGGCGGCGTGCCATAAAGCTGCCTTCTTGAGTGCCCTCAAAGCCTATACAGGCCTTCAAGTGCTCTCGTACTAGGTCTATGCCCAAGCCTTCTTTGGCGCTAAGGCGTAATACAGGTGACTCTCCTGAGTCATCAAAGCCAATTTTTTCACCGCTGATATCTACTTTATTGCGGATTACGGTGATACCCATGTTGTTCGGTAGTTGGGCTACAAATTCTGGCCAGATTTCCTCTGGTTTACAGGCGTCAGTGTCTTGGGCATCCACCATAAACAACACGCGATCAGCTTGATTAATTTCTTCCCACGCACGCTCAATACCAATTTGTTCTACTTTATCTGGGCTTTCACGCAAGCCTGCTGTATCGATAATATGCAGCGGCATGCCATCAATATGAATATGTTCTTTAAGTACATCACGGGTCGTACCTGCGATGTCGGTTACGATGGCCGCATCACGACCTGCAAGAGCGTTCAATAGGCTAGATTTCCCCGCATTTGGTCGTCCTGCGATGACCACGCGCATACCATCACGAATAATGCTGCCTTGTTTTGCTTGTTGTTGCACGCTGTGTACTTGATCGAGGATTTTTTGCAGGTCTCCAGCTACTTTACCATCGCTCAAGAAGTCGATTTCTTCGTCAGGGAAATCGATAGCCGCTTCAACGTACATGCGCAGGTGAATAACTTGTTCCACTAATTGGGTGATGTGGTTTGAAAATTCGCCTTGAAGCGAGTGAAGAGCACTTTTCGCAGCCTGTTCAGAGGTAGCATTAATTAAATCGGCTATTGCCTCTGCTTGCGTTAAATCGAGTTTGTCGTTTAAGAATGCACGTTCTGAGAATTCACCAGGCTTAGCAAGGCGAACTCCTTCAAGCTCCGCGATTTCTCGTAGCAGCATATCAAGAATGATTGGTCCGCCATGCCCTTGTAGTTCGAGTACATCTTCGCCAGTAAACGAATTAGGGCCTTTGAAAAATAGCGCGATGCCTTGGTCTAATTGTTCTTTGTTCAATCCGTGAAAAGGCACGTATTCGGCGTAGCGGGTTTTAGGGCAATGGCCAATAATACGTTCGGCGACCTGAGTTGCAAGGCTGCCTGAAACGCGAATTATACCGACACCACCTCGTCCGGGAGCGGTGGCTTGGGCAACAATAGTGTCTTGAGAATGCATAGAGTAACTCGTCGAAGCTGTAATGTGAGTATTGTAACCTAATGTGGCAATAAACAATAAAAAAGCGGCTATGAAGCCGCTTTTATTCGAGCAATAAAGTTGGGCGTTAACCGCGAACTTTGATGCCTTGTTTCTCCATACCGCGGTAGATGATTAGCATCTGTGCGATAGAGATAAGGTTTGAAACCAACCAGTAAAGTACTAGACCTGATGGGAACCACAGGAAGAATACAGAGAAGAATACCGGCATCCATGTCATCATCTTCTGTTGCATAGGATCGGTAACAGTCATTGGCTGTAGCTTTTGCATCAAGAACATACTTGCACCGAACAGAACCGGAAGCACGTAGTAAGGGTCTTTTGATGATAAGTCTGTTAACCATAAACCAAATTCAGCGTGGCGTAGCTCTGGTGATTCTAGGAATACATAGAACAAAGCTAGGAAGATTGGCATTTGCAGCAACAGTGGGAAACAGCCGCCCATAGGGTTTACTTTTTCCTTGCGGTACATTTCCATCATCGCTTGACCAAACTTCTGGCGGTCATCACCGTAGCGCTCTTTTAGTGCTTGCATCTTAGGCTGTAATGCACGCATTTTAGCCATTGATGTGTATTGCGCTTTGGTTAACGGGTACAGTGCTGTTTTCATCAAGACCGTGATTGCAATAATCGCTAGACCCCAGTTTCCTAGGAAGCTATATAAGAACTTCAATAGCGAGAGTAGCGGTTGAGAGATAAACCATAACCAACCATAGTCCACCGCAAGGTCAAGATTAGGGTGAATTGCTTCAAGCGCGGCTGTGTCTTTTGGACCCATGTAGTAGGTCGACTCAAAGTTCGCTGAGCTAGCTGGCGCAATATTTACAGGCTCTGATTTGATACCTATTTGCGCGATGCTGGCAGTCGGAAGGCGCATGTAAACGGTGTTTGTTTGATCTTGCGCTGGTACCCAAGCACTTACGAAGTAGTGCTGAAGGAACGCCACGTAACCACCTTGTGTTACTTCTTTTAACTCTTTGTCTTTGATGTCGTCGAACGAGTATTTCTCGTAGTTCACTTCATCTGTGCCGTACGCACCGCCTAGATAGCTTTGATCAATCAAGCTGCCTTTGTCTTGCACGGTACGCTTTACTTGCGTGTAAAGCTGTACTTGTACAGGTGCTGCTGTGGTGTTTTGGATGTCGTAATCTAGCGTCACATCGTAACGATCTTTGTAGAAGGTATACGTTTTGGTGAAACTAACGCCTTGGCTATCAACAAACGTAAGTGGCACAACTAAAGTATCACCTGTCATTGTGTAGCTTTGCTGAGCACTTTCGTAAACAGGACGACCTTCTTTACGTGCGTCTGGGCCGTTAAGGCCAATCAAACCACTTTGTGCGAAGTATTCGTTATTGTCGAATTTGCCTAATAGTAGATATGGTTCATCGCTACCGTGTGTTTCAGCGTGCTGAAGTAACTTAGCTTCAATAATGTCACCACCAAGCGTGTCGATTTTAACTGCGAAAACACCTGTTGTTACCGTAATAACTTTTTGGTTCGCAGAAGTCGATGCTAATGGCTCAGCGATATCTGAATTTGGTACGTCCGATTGTCCAGCATCGTTCTGAACTTGGTTTTGTGTTTGAGCACTAGGACTGTTTGCTGGTTGGTTATAATCATTGTTCCACTCTTGAAACAATAAAAATGACACCAACAACAGGCCGATAAATAAAAACGTGCGTTGCGATTCCATAACAGCTCTTATTTCTCGTTGTTAAGATTAATGGTGATTACGTTTGCCTGGAACGGGATCATCCCCTCCGGCGTGTAAAGGGTGGCATTTTACTATTCGTTTTGCTGCCAACCAACTGCCTTTTATTGCACCATGCAGTTTTATAGCTTGCAAGGCATATGAAGAGCAGCTTGGATTAAAGCGACAATTTGGCCCAAGCATTGGACTGATCCACTTTTGATAGACCTTTATTACAGCAATGAGGGTATTTTTAGGTATTGCTAATATGAAAGCTAACATAAATGCCCGCAACACTGAGTCGATATAGTGAATACTCAGTTAGTCGATTAAAAGGTGAGCTAAAGATACCTGAAAACCTAGGTAAATTCTATTATCTACCGCGCTTTTGCGAAGTATTGTCGCGCTTTTTGTGATGTCTGCGTGGTGGTGGCTTGTAACCTGGCTTACAACGTTCATTTATTTTGCGCCAAAGCTTATCGAGATCTTTACGGATTTCTTCGTTTGATTGTTCATCGATGCCGCGCTTAACCATAAGGACGATATCAATGTTATCGAGTTTATGTTGGTGCAGTCGGAAACTCTCACGAGCAATGCGTTTGATGCGATTACGTTGGTTAGCTTTTTTTACATTCTTTTTAGCAACTGTTAAACCCAAGCGAGGATGGTCTTCAGAATTTGGTTTTGCTAATAGAGTAAAGAGAGAAGTTGCAGCCCGAGCAGGCTCATTAAAAATGCGGGAGTAATGCGAGGGAGTTAACAGACGTAACTCCCTGCTAAAGCGAAAGTCTTCCACTAAATATTAAGCAGAAAGAACTTTACGGCCTTTAGCACGACGACGTGCTAGTACTTTACGGCCGTTAGCTGTAGCCATACGTGCACGGAAACCGTGAGTACGCTTACGCTTTAATACGCTTGGTTGAAAAGTTCTTTTCATAACAATTCCATCCGATCGGTTAAGGTTTAAATTCTCTGTGTGGGTCGCGATCCTCACTCAGACGCTAACACATCATAAATAATGCCAAGTCTTCTCACCGAGAGAATCCAATGGGACATTCAATGGTGCCTTAGCGAGCGCGAGATTTTATAGATAGAGGGAAGCAAAGTCAATTATATTCGTACATGTCTTGTACTCTAAATTGCCATTCTCGAAACGACACATCGGCGGGATCATACCGTTTGATCCAAAAAAGATCAGCTTAAATATAAAGTTTTCCACAGGCCTTGTTCAAAAAGTGCATAAATCCCCTGAATAACCCTCTTTGATCCTCTCATCAGATCAAGATCAGGCTTTTGTAAAGCGTTAATTTTGATTCTTTTTTTAAAATAAATAACTAATTAAATCAGTCGTTTATTCTTTTTAGGTATGAAGAACAGATTTTAATTAAAAATCAATATTGAAGTTGTGGATAAATAGGCGTCATAATGGACGACCGGATCGCAAAAAGTGCGAATTTGGGATTATAACAAGAGCTAATTTTTAGCCAATTCGTGATGAACGAACATCATAACATTTCTTTTCGGGAGTACACTGTGTATCTGTCTGTTTGGCAAAGTTGTTTATATGTGTTGCAGGATGAATTGCCATCGCAGCAGTTTAGTATGTGGGTTAGACCCCTTCAGGCTGAAAGTACAGATGATACCTTAACTATATATGCTCCGAACCGCTTCGTTCTTGATTGGGTAAGAGAGAAGTACTTAAACCGAATCAACGAATTGCTGGTTGAGATTTGTGGTGATGAAGCACCAGAGTTACGTTTTGATGTAGGCAGTAAGCCTATTATAGCTACTTCATCGCAGGCAACGACTAATGGTGCCACTAGCATAGATAATAATGGCCATACTAATAGCGTTAGACCGGCTGCAGCTGTAAAGCCTGCGCCAGCAGCGACTGTTGAGCCAGCGCCGAAATCGCAGTATAAATCCAACATCAAAGAGAATTACACCTTCGATAACTTTGTTGAAGGTAAGTCAAACCAGTTAGCGAAAGCTGCCGCGACACAAGTTGCAGATAATCCTGGTTCAGCCTTTAACCCCGTTTTTATATATGGCGGTACAGGTTTGGGTAAAACACACCTGTTGCATGCTGTGGGCAATGGCATTTTAGCTAAGAAAGAAAACGCAAAAATTGTTTATATGCACTCAGAGCGTTTTGTTCAAGACATGGTTAAAGCGCTGCAAAACAATGCCATTGAAGAATTTAAACGTTACTACCGTAGCGTTGATGCATTGCTTATCGATGACATTCAATTTTTTGCTAACAAAGAACGTTCTCAAGAAGAATTCTTCCATACTTTCAATGCTTTACTTGAAGGTAATCAACAAATTATTTTGACTTCTGACCGCTATCCTAAAGAGATTGAAGGGGTTGAAGACAGACTTAAGTCTCGCTTCGGCTGGGGTTTGACTATTGCAATTGAACCACCTGAGTTAGAAACGCGTGTCGCCATTCTTATGAAAAAGGCGCAGCAAAGTAAAATTAACCTACCTCATGAAGTTGCCTTCTTTATCGCTAAGAAATTACGTTCGAACGTACGTGAGTTAGAAGGGGCTTTGAACCGAGTTATTGCGAATGCTAATTTTACTGGCCGTCCAATTTCTATCGACTTCGTAAAAGAAGCATTGCGAGATTTGCTTGCGTTACAAGATAAACTCGTAACCATAGATAATATTCAACGCACAGTGGCTGAGTACTACCGTATTCGCGTTTCTGATTTGCTTTCTAAGCGTCGTAGTCGCTCAGTTGCGCGTCCTCGTCAGGTAGCGATGGCGTTGTCTAAAGAATTAACTAACCACAGTTTACCAGAGATAGGTGATGCCTTCGGTGGACGTGATCACACCACGGTTTTGCACGCTTGTCGTAAAGTAAAATCGTTACGTGACGAAAGTCATGAAGTAAAAGAAGACTACCAAAATCTAATAAGAACTTTGTCATCTTAAGGTTGCCCTTATGCAAATTACTATCGCTAGAGATCAGTTTTTAAAGCCATTAATGCAGGTTTCAGGCGCTATTGAGCGCAAGCACACGCTACCTGTACTTTCAAATGTACTTCTTGAAGTGCGGGATGGTCATTTATATATGACTGGAACTGATTTGGAAATTGAATTGGTCGCTTCTGTGGCATTAGAGCAACCTAGTGCAGATACCAAAATCACGTTGCCGGCGAAGAAGCTTCTCGATATTTGTAAGAGCCTTCCTGACGGTAGCGACATCACATTGAGCTCACAAGAACACCAAGTTATTCTTACATCTGGGCAAAGTCGATTTGCATTATTGTCTTTGGCTGCTGAAGATTTTCCTAATCTTGAACAGTGGGACGGTGAAGTTGAGTTTCAATTAAGTCGCTTAGAGTTGCGAAAGTTGCTTGAGAGTACGCACTTCTCAATGGCCAACCAAGATGTTCGCTATTACTTAAATGGCATGTCATTTGAGTTAGAAAACGATGAAATTAAAACTGTTGCCACAGACGGGCATCGTTTGGCGCTAGCGCAAAAGAAATTGCCACAATCACTCAATAGCCAGCGTCAGTTAATTGTTCCGCGTAAGGGTGTTCAAGAAATAATGCGCTTGATGCCTGCTGATGACCAGCCAGTGACTATCCAATTTGGTGCGAACCATATTCGTATTACAGACGCTGAATTTACTTTTACCAGTAAGTTAGTTGATGGTCGATTCCCTGACTATCGTCGCGTTCTACCGCGCGGTGGAGATAAGATTATTGTTGCCAACCGTGAATGGCTTCGCAATGCATTGCACCGCGTGTCTATATTGTCGAATGAGAAGTTCAGAGGAGTTCGTTTGAACCTTAGTTCGGGCATGCTTAAAGTCAGTGCTAATAACCCTGAACAAGAGCAGGCAGAAGAGGTGATCGAGGTTATGTATCAAGGCGACGACCTTGAAATCGGCTTTAATGTCTCTTATTTGCTTGATGTGCTTAATACCATAAAGACTGAAGACGTCTCGATTACTCTGGCTGACTCTAATAGTAGCGCGTTAATGGAAGCGTCTGGAGATAGCGAAGCGCTATACGTAGTTATGCCTATGCGCCTGTAGGTTGCAATGAGCATTACTTCTTTCAGCCTCAGTAGTTTTCGAAATATTGAGGCTGCGTCTTTTTCTCCACAATGTATCAATATTATTTTTGGCGAAAACGGCAGCGGTAAAACAAGCTTACTCGAAGCTATTTATTTTCTTTCCCATGGGCGTTCATTTCGAACGAGTAAGCACCGAACCGTCATTCGTGAAGGTGCGGAGAAATTTGTTCTTCATGCCAAAAAGCGGTCCAATAATTTAACTATTCCACTTGGGCTGCAAAAGAACTCCCAAGGCGAGACGCTAATAAAGATTCAGGGCAAGCCAAGCCGTAGGATTTCCGATTTAGCGCAAGTTTTACCTGTGCAAGTCATTACGCCTGATAGCTATTCCTTTTTTTTCGGTGGCCCAAAAGAGAGAAGGTCGTTTGTTGATTTGGGCGTGTTCCACGTGGAACATGAATTTTTCGTTCATTGGCAGAATTTCAATAAAGTACTCAAGCAACGAAATGCTCTTTTGAAAAGTAAGCCTAGGGAATTGCACAGTATGTTAGCGGTGTGGGACAAAGAGTTTGTCCGACTTGCCGAGAAAATAACACAGTTAAGAGAGTCTTATATAGAGAGGTTTAAGACGCTTTTTTTTGATAGACTGTGTACAGAATTAGAGTTATTGAATGACCTTGAAATCGTTTTTGACCAAGGTTGGAAATCGAAAGAGTCCTTGCTTGAAGTATTGAAGCAAAATAGGGAAAGCGATCTGATGAGGGGGTATACCTCTAAGGGTCCACACAAGGCCGACCTAACGATAAAAACATCGCTCGGCTTAGTAGAGAATGCCTTCTCAAGAGGGCAGTTAAAATTGCTTTTATATGCGCTCAAAGTAGCGCAAAATAGCTTAATAGAACAAGAGACAGGTAAGCAATCTATTTTGCTCATTGACGACTTACCGTCTGAGTTAAGTGAAGATACAAAGGGTAAAGTAGGCAAACTTCTTGCCCATTGCGAGTCGCAAATATTTATCACTACGATTGAACCAGAAAGTGTCTCCGCCGTGTTAGATGCATTGGATAAACCCAAAGCATTGTTCCACGTGAAACATGGCGAACTAATAACAAGATAAATGGAAGAACCATGTCTGAAAATTACGATTCATCCAGTATTAAAGTACTAAAAGGACTAGACGCTGTACGAAAAAGACCAGGTATGTACATCGGTGACACCGATGATGGCACCGGTCTTCACCACATGGTATTCGAGGTTGTCGACAACTCAATCGATGAGGCATTAGCGGGATACTGTGACGATATCTTTGTCACTATTCATACCGATGGCTCCGTATCTGTTCGTGACAATGGCCGTGGTATCCCAACAGAACTGCACCCTGAAGAAGGTGTGTCTGCAGCTGAAGTAATTATGACTGTGCTTCACGCCGGTGGTAAGTTCGATGACAACTCATATAAAGTATCCGGTGGTCTTCACGGTGTAGGTGTCTCAGTAGTTAATGCGCTGTCAGAAAAGCTAGCACTTGAGATTCGTCGTGGTGGCAAGTTACACAAGCAAACTTACTCTATGGGTGAACCTGATGCGCCACTAGCAGTGATTGGTGAATCAGACTCTACTGGTACTGAAATTCGTTTCTGGCCAAGTGCACAGACATTCAGTGATATCAATTTCCACTATGATATTTTAGCGAAACGCTTGCGCGAACTTTCATTCTTGAACTCTGGCGTGTCAATCATTTTGACCGATGAGCGAGAGGAAGATAAGCGTGACCATTTCAAATATGAAGGTGGTATCGAAGCGTTCGTTGCCTACCTAAACCGTAAGAAAACGCCAGTACATCAAAACGTTTTTAGCTTTACACATGAGCGTGAGGAAGATGGCATCAGCGTAGAAGTTTCTATGCAGTGGAATGATGGCTTCCAGGAAAACATTTTCTGTTTTACTAACAATATTCCACAGCGTGACGGTGGTACACACCTTGCTGGTTTTAGAGCTGCATTAACACGTACGCTTAACAACTATATGGAAAAAGAAGGCTTTAACAAAAAAGCGAAAACAACCAGTAATGCGACGGGTGATGACGCTCGTGAAGGTTTGACCGCTGTTGTGAGTGTTAAAGTACCGGATCCTAAGTTCTCGTCACAAACAAAAGATAAGTTAGTATCGAGTGAAGTGAAGTCTGCGGTTGAGCAAGCAATGGCTGAAAAGCTAACCGAATTCTTGCTTGAAAACCCTGTGGATGCGAAAACTGTTGTAGGCAAAATCATTGATGCAGCGCGTGCACGTGAAGCAGCACGAAAAGCACGTGAAATGACACGCCGTAAAGGTGCAATGGACTTGGCTGGTTTACCAGGTAAGCTTGCAGACTGTCAGGAAAAAGACCCGGCAGAATCTGAACTATACATAGTGGAGGGTGACTCTGCGGGTGGTTCTGCAAAGCAAGGGCGTAACCGTAAGAACCAAGCGATTCTGCCGCTTAAGGGTAAAATCCTTAACGTAGAAAAGGCACGCTTTGATAAGATGCTTTCTTCTCAAGAAGTTGCAACGCTTATCACAGCACTAGGTTGTGGTATCGGTCGTGATGAATATGACCCAGAGAAACTTCGCTATCATCGTATCATCATCATGACGGATGCTGACGTCGATGGCTCTCACATTCGTACGCTGTTATTGACCTTCTTCTACCGTCAAATGCCTGAAATCATCGAGCGTGGCTATGTATATATTGCCCAACCACCTCTTTATAAGATTAAGAAAGGTAAGCAAGAGCGCTACATCAAAGACGATAATGCCTTGGTTGAATACCTTACGTCATTAGCGTTGAATGGCTCTATGTTGTATCCGAGTGAAGGCGCTGCTGTTATTGAAGGCAATGCGCTAGAAAATATCGTGCGCGATTATCAAAGTACTGAAAAAGTTATTGAGCGTTTATCACGTAAATATCCATCAGCAATGATGCACAGCTTGATTTACCGTTCATGTATCAGTGAAGAGCACCTAAGCAACGAGTCGACAGTTCTACAATGGACAGAAGCGCTAGTTAAAGACTTAGTTGTTCGTGACGAAGATGCTGCAATTTACAGTGCTCATACTCACTATGATGAAGAGCGCAAGTTATACTACCCAATGGTTAATATCCGCCAGCATGGGGTAGATAAAAAGTATGTACTTAACCATGATTTCCTGACGTCAAAAGACTACCAACGTATTTGTGTTACGGGTGAGAAAATTGGTCAGTTGATTGGGGAAGGTGCGGTTGTACAGCGTGGTGAGAAAACCCAACCTGTAGCAAACTTTGTTGAAGCGCTTGATTGGCTTATCTCAGACTCGAAGAAAGGGTTATACACTCAGCGTTATAAAGGATTGGGTGAAATGAACCCAGACCAGCTGTGGGAAACGACAATGGACCCAGCAGCTCGTCGCATGTTACGTGTAACGATTGAAGATGCAATTGCCGCTGACCAATTATTTGCGACATTAATGGGTGACCAAGTTGAACCTCGTCGAGAGTTTATCGAACAAAATGCTCTACGAGTAGTGAACCTAGATGTGTAGTAAGTAGTCACTACCAATAAAAAGCCCTCACATTGTGAGGGCTTTTTTTATACCATCAAAGTATGGAAACCTTACAGATGGATAATGCTATCAGCATTGCCGTCAGGGTCATTAATCGCTTTACCATCGGTGCCAGGGTTGCCGTTAGACATCATAATCACAGCACAAGCAGCTGGTGATGCCATAGAGGTACCAGACATAGTTGTTGTGCCACCGCCAGCACGTAGAGAAAGAATGCTCACACCAGGCGCAGCGTAATCAACAGGTGGATTAGCGAAGTTACTGAAGCTGGCAAATCGGTCGCTGCTATCAGTTGCTGAGATTGTATAAACTCGCGGCCCATTAGCGCTTGCAGGAGATACGTTATTCGAGTTTTGGCTTTCATTACCAGCCGCTACTACAAAGTATGCACCAGAGTTTTGTGATGCCGCTTCAACAGCATCATTTAGCTCTTGATTGAAGCCGCCACCTAAACTCATGTTTGCACAATCGCCAGCTGAAGCATTTGCGCCAACGTGATCGATACCTGCTAGTACACCTGACCAACTACCAGAGCCACGCGCATCCAATACTTTAACCGGAACCACGGTTGCACCTGCGGCCACACCAACAACATCAATGCCATTGTTAAGTGCTGCAACAGTACCCGCTACGTGCGTACCGTGGCCATTTAGGTCGTCCATACCCGCGTTACGACCGCTAGTGAAAGCACTGAAACCGTTCGATGTATCAACATTAAGATCTGCGTGGTCGAGGTCGATACCTGTATCTAAAATCCATGCTGTGTAGCCTGAACCATCAACCGGGCCACCGACACGAGTTACACTCCAAGGAGTCTGTTGAGATTGGCCGCCGCCACCTCCTCCAGGTTTACCTTTATTTATTGATGGTGATGCATACGCGATACCATCATCAGTAAAGCGCATAATATCAGCATTATCACCGAATGCCGCACGAGCCTTGTCGCAGCTCATGTTTACAGCCATACCTTTAATCGAGTTAGAGTAGATATGCTTTGCTTGCGCCTGTGCTTTCATCAGCATGCCACGGGCTTTACCTTCAACGTCGAATTTTGAAATGTCGTCATTGAAACGTACGATACATGTATTGGCTACTTCCATTTCCACAGACATACCTGAAAAGTCGGGTGCTGGCTGAGCGTTAGCGAGACCCGTTGAAGCTGCAAGTACAGCTGTTGCGATGAGAGTTTTGTTCATTGGTTTTCCTTTATAATCGTTATTGTCAGAACGGTATTTGTTAACACCGATTTTACAATTTAGGCCAAATGATACAAAAAGCAAATTCATTCAAATAAAAATACGAAATAGTTATTAGAAATTGCAAAATAAATTCAGCAATTTACTATTCAGTATATTAGTCATGCATTTCATAGTGTGTGTTGTGAACTAGCTCTAATAGCAGAAACTGCTTAAAACCAGCCGTTGCAACGGGTATACTGTGAGCAATAAAACCGCACTCTAGCAGCAGAATTTAACGTCATTATGCAAAAATACGACTTACAAACATTCCAAGGCCTGATCCTTGCACTTCAAGATTACTGGGCGCAGCAAGGCTGTGTCATTGCTCAGCCGCTTGACCTTGAGGTGGGCGCGGGTACATTCCACCCACTCACATTTTTAAAAGCGGTTGGCCCTGAGCCAATGTCGAGCGCTTATGTTCAACCATGCCGACGCCCTACAGATGGTCGTTACGGTGAGAACCCTAACCGTTTACAACATTACTACCAATTCCAAGTCGTGTTGAAACCTTCGCCTGACAACATCCAAGAGCTCTATTTAGGTTCTTTGGCTGCGATGGGTATAGACACCCTTAAACATGAAGTACGCTTCGTAGAAGATAACTGGGAGTCTCCGACGCTAGGTGCATGGGGACTTGGTTGGGAAGTATGGCTTAATGGCATGGAAGTAACGCAGTTTACTTATTTCCAGCAGGTTGGTGGTTTAGAGTGTTCACCGGTTACCGGTGAGATAACTTATGGCCTAGAACGCCTAGCGATGTACATCCAAGGCGTAGACAGCATATATGATTTAGTGTGGACCGATGGCCCTATGGGCAAAGTGACTTACGGTGATGTTTTCCACCAAAACGAAGTAGAGCAATCTAAATATAACTTCGAATACGCCGATGTTGATGCGCTATTTAAGCAGTTCGACCAATGCGAAAAAGAAAGTCAAAAGCTAATCGAGGCGAATTTACCTTTACCTGCCTATGAGCAGGTAATGAAGGCATCGCATGCATTCAACTTGCTTGATGCCCGTCACGCTATTTCTGTCACAGAGCGTCAGCGCTACATTCTTCGAGTGCGCGCACTATCCAAAGCCTGTGCTGAGAGTTACTACGCGGCGCGTGAAGCGCTTGGTTTCCCGCTGTGTAAGGATTAAGAATTACCATGTTAAAGCAAAACTTATTAGTAGAAATCGGTACTGAAGAGCTACCACCGAAATCATTGCGTACGTTGGCTGAGGCATTTGCCGATGGCCTAAAAAATCAATTAGAAGAGCTCGCGTTGTCGCATGAAGGCGTGCAGTGGTACGCGTCGCCTCGACGTTTAGGCTTGATGGTGTTGCAGCTCGATGAAAAGCAAGCTGACAAAGTTGTTGAAAAGCGTGGGCCGGCAATCGCAGCGGCATTTGATGCTGATGGAAACCCGACAAAAGCTGCAATGGGTTGGGCTCGTGGCTGTGGCATTGATGTAAGTGAAGCGGGTCGTCACGTTACTGATAAGGGCGAGTGGCTAATGCATACAGCGAACGTGCCTGGACAAGGTGTTCAGTCACTGATTATCGACGCTGTAAATGCTGCTTTGGCTAAGTTGCCTATCCCTAAGCCGATGCGCTGGGGTGCAAATAAAACTCAGTTCATTCGACCTGTGCACACCGCGACCGTATTTTACGGTGATACGTTGGTTGGCGGTGAAATCCTTGGCAAGCAGGTAGGCAACCAGCTTCAAGGGCACCGTTTCCATCACCCTGAAAAAGTCACTGTAAACAATGCTAACGAAGCATTAGAGCAGCTGAAAAAGGCCTACGTAATCGCTGATTACGAAACGCGCAAGGCAATGATCCGCAATCAAATCGAAGCAGCTGCAGCGCAATTAGGTGCTGTAGTGGCGATGGATGAAGATTTACTTGAAGAAGTGACATCGTTGGTTGAGTGGCCTGTTACGCTAACCGCCTCATTTGAAGAGAGCTTCCTAGCTGTGCCTGATGAAGCGTTAATCTACACCATGAAGGATGACCAAAAGTACTTCCCTCTACTAGATGAAAGCGGCAAGCTCATTAATAAATTCTTATTTGTTTCAAACATTGAGAGTAAAGATCCAAGCGTGGTAATCGCGGGTAACGAAAAAGTTGTACGCCCACGATTAGCCGATGCGCAATTCTTCTTTGAAACGGACAAGAAAAAGACACTTGAGAGTCGTTTAGAGTCGCTTGGCACCGTTCTTTTCCAAAAGCAACTAGGTACGCTCAAAGATAAATCAGAACGCATCAGCGCGTTGTCAGGTTACATTGCTGAGCAACTAGGCGCGGATAAAGCACTGGCGGAGCGTGCAGGTTTATTGAGTAAAACAGACTTAATGACTGAAATGGTGATGGAATTCACCGATGTCCAAGGTGTAATGGGTATGCACTACGCGCGTCACGACGGCGAAGATGAAGCGGTTGCAGTTGCGATGAATGAGCAGTATATGCCACGCTTCTCAGGTGATGCTCTGCCTCATTCACTTATCAGCTGCGCTGTCGCACTGGCAGATAAATTCGATACACTCGTGGGTATTTTTGGTATTGGTCAAGCGCCAAAAGGCGACAAAGACCCATTTGCACTTCGTCGTGCTGCCATTGGTGCGCTTCGTATTATGGTTGAAAAACAACTTCCTCTGGACGTGCTTGATGTGGTTGCCAAAGCGCAAAGCCTCTTTGGTGACAAGCTAAGCAACGAAAATGTTGCACAAGACGTATTCGAGTTTTTACTGGGTCGTTTCCGTACTTGGTATCAAGAGCAGGGGATTGAAGTAGATGTTATTCAAGCAGTCCTTGCACGTCGTCCTTCAAAGCCTCTGGACTTTGACCTACGCGTTAAAGCGGTTAGTCACTTCCGTACTCTAGAGCCTGCAGAAGCGCTCGCAGCCGCTAATAAGCGTGTGGGTAACATTCTTAGCAAGAATGATGTGCGTGAAGCGGGTGACATCGAGCAAAGCTTATTACAAGAAGCGCCTGAGAAAGCGCTGGCACAAGAAGTAGCGACTTATCAAGCCAAGCTTGCTCCTATGTATGAGCAGGGTGATTATCAGCAAGCGTTAAGTGAACTTGCGAATATTCGTCAAAGTGTGGATGACTTCTTCGATAACGTGATGGTTATGGCCGACGATGAAGCGATTAAACGCAACCGTCTGGCACTATTGTCTCAGTTACAAGGATTATTCCTACAAGTAGCAGACATCTCTGTATTACAAAAATAGTGAATATTTCTCACGTTTAACGCAAAAGCCAGCATAAAGCTGGCTTTTTCCATTGAAGCGATTGCACTAATTTCTTAGACTGGTGAAAAGTGCGTCAATTTTGGAAACAATAATAATGAAGACAAGAATTTCTCTCGTGTTAGCGACCCTGATGTTGGGCGCATGTTCTAGCTCTGTAAGCATCAATGACATTGTTCCTGCGGATGATGTGCAAAAGCCTCTGTTCTTACGCGGTGACTTTTCGTTGTGGGATGCGCAGCCTGAGTATCAAATGCAAAAAGTAGCGCCAGCCATTTATGAAACTAGAATCAAATTATCGACGCCGGGTAAAGCGTATGAATTCAAAATTGCTGATGCTGATTGGAGTGAAAATTACAACTGTGGCTATTTAGATGAAGGTCTAGATAAACAGCTAGAAGTGGGCTTGCCTGTCCAAGCAGATTGCAACAGCGTTTATAACTATTTCAGTTTCACACCAGCTGAGGAAGGTTGGTATAAGGTATCAATTAACTTCTCGCGCTTTAGTAAGCCATTAGTGACCATAAACCAAGTGTTTGAATAACTGATATTAGTTAACTAAAAAGGGCTGTTAAAGCCCTTTTTTGATTAAGTACTGATATGGCAATTGCTCTATTTGCTGTGCCACTAAGGTGTGGTCCATAAAACGGCAAAAGCTCGGAATGTCACGAGTGGTGGACGGGTCGTCCGCGGTAATTAGCAAAGTTTCGCCATTGTTCATCTTGCGCACTGTACCACGCAACATCATAACAGGCTCTGGGCATCGAAGGCCCATGGCATCTAAAACGTGATCGGCTTTGTCGAAACTCATCATGAAAACTACTTGCTTAGTAAAACGGCTATTTTACCCAAATTTAGGGTAAGAAAAAAGGCGGGAGCACAGTGTGCATCCCGCCTTTTTGTCACCAAAAGCGGTTATTAGGGACGCTCAAACACAGTAGCGATACCTTGTCCTAAGCCAATACACATGGTCGCAAGGCCGTATTTCGCGTCCTTTTCTTCCATGATATTGATAAGTGTTGTGCTGATACGTGAACCAGAGCAACCTAGTGGGTGGCCGAGTGCGATAGCGCCACCATTTAGGTTTACCTTTTCATCCACTTTATCAAGTAAGCCAAGATCTTTAAGCACTGGCAGTGACTGTGCAGCGAATGCTTC
This sequence comes from Pseudoalteromonas pernae, assembly GCF_039831865.1. Lineage (NCBI taxonomy): Bacteria > Pseudomonadati > Pseudomonadota > Gammaproteobacteria > Alteromonadales > Pseudoalteromonadaceae > Pseudoalteromonas > Pseudoalteromonas pernae. The sequence continues at coordinate 22,597 of NZ_JBDODM010000008.1, read as the reverse complement.
ATTAAGTTCCGCAACATCAATGTCATCAATGGTGATACCAGCCATTTGCAGCGCTTTCTTACTTGCTGGAACTGGACCGTAACCCATGATTGATGGATCGCAACCAGCTACAGCCATAGACTTAACGCGAGCACGAATTGGTAATCCAAGTTCTTTGGCTTTGTCTTCGCTCATTACTAACATGGCTGATGCGCCATCAGAGAGCGCAGATGAAGTACCTGCGGTTACGCTACCCGAAGCAGGGTTGAACACTGGACGTAGCTGCGATAAACCTTCAACAGTCGTTTCTGGGCGAATTACTTCGTCATCTTCAACTAAAGTTAGTGCGCCGTTTTCGTCATGGCCTTCCATCGGTAAGATTTCTTTCTTGAAGCGACCTTCAACAGTTGCAGCGTGAGCGCGTTGATGTGAACGAGCACCAAACTCATCTTGTTGTTGGCGGCTAATACCATGCAGTGTTGCTAGGTATTCAGCTGTTAGGCCCATCACACCCGCTGCTTGCGCCACAGATGTTGCTAGACCTGGGTGGAAATCATTGCCATGAGTCATCGGCACGTGGCCCATGTGCTCAACACCACCGATGATGTATGTGTCACCTGCGCCAGTCATAATTGCACGTGCTGCATCATGCAGTGCTTGCATTGATGAACCACATAGTCGGTTTACCGTTACGGCAGGCACTGAGTGTGGAATACCCGCAAGTAATGCAGCGTTACGGCCTACGTTAAAACCTTGCTCTAGTGTTTGCTGTACGCAGCCCCAATAAATATCATCAATCGATGCAGGGTCTACGGCTGGGTTACGATCAAGTAAGCCTTTCATCAAGTGTGCACTGAGATCTTCAGCGCGTTTGTGACGGAACACACCGTTTTTTGAGCGGCCCATCGGTGTACGAATACAATCTACGATAACAACGTTTTTCATGATTATTGTCCCTCCACTTGATAGAACACACGGCCTTGATCAGCCCACTTGCGTGTCTCGTCAGACACTTGGTAAATCGCGCCTAGATGCGCGTATTTATCAGCTGCAGCAACAAAGTTAGCTAAACCAATTTGGTCTAGGTAGCGGAATACACCGCCTCGGAATGGAGGGAATCCAATACCGTAAACAAGTGCCATGTCAGCTTCTTGTGGTGAGGCAACAATATTCTCTTGTAGACAAAGAAGTACTTCATTAATCATTGGTACCATACAGCGGTCAATGATCTCTTGCTTATCAAGCTCTTTTTCACTGTCGAATAATGGTGCTAGTAATTCCAGAGCTTGTGCATCTTGGCTCTTCTTCAAGCGGCCACGGCGATCCGGAGCATAGCTATAGAACCCTTTTCCATTTTTCTGACCAAAGCGCTCGGCATTAGCCATGATAGTTACAGGGTCTTTTTCTTGACGTGCCATACGCTCAGGGAAGCCATCAGCCATCACGCCAGTACAATGGAATGCGGTATCAATACCCACAACATCGAGTAGGTAAGCTGGGCCCATAGGCCAGCCGAAGATGTTTTCCATGACTTTATCGATTTTGCTAAAGCTCACACCTTCGCTAACCATTTTGCTGAAGCCCGCGAAGTATGGGAATAGCACGCGGTTTACGAAGAATCCTGGACAATCATTCACAACGATAGGCGACTTGCCAAGCTTTAATGCGTAATCAACAACCGCATTCACGGTTGCTTCCGAAGTCTTTTCACCGCGGATGATTTCCACTAAAGGCATACGTGGAACAGGGTTAAAGAAGTGCATACCACAGAAGTTTTCTGGCTTTTCAAGTGCGGTTGCAAGTTCATCAATACGAATAGTCGACGTGTTTGAAGTCAGTACAGTGCCTGCAGGCATTGATTTCTCAAGGTCTTTGAGGACTGCTTTTTTAACGTTTGGATTTTCAACCACAGCTTCAACGATGATGTCGGCTGCTGTTACATCAGCATCATTAAGCGTTGGTTTTATCTTGCCTAGAACGCCGACCATTTTATCCATACTCATGTGGCCGCGCTGTACTTTTTTACCCAGCAACTTTGCCGCTTCACCCATACCAAGGTCTAGTGCGCCTTGATTGATGTCTTTCATGATAATGGGCGTGCCTTTATAGGCTGATTGGTAAGCTATACCGCCACCCATGATACCCGCACCAAGCACTGCGGCTTGTTTGATTTCGGTATCACTGTGTTTCGCAAGCTTCTTAGCTTTGCCTTTGATGTATTGGTCGCTTAAGAAAATACCTGTTAATGCCGCAGCTTCTTTGGTTTTAGCTAGCTTAGCGAAGTTAGCATTTTCAAGTGCCATTGCCTCGTCGCGACTCATATTTGCAGCTGCTTTGATGGTTTTAACGGCCATCACTGGAGCAGGATAATGACCTTTGGTTTTGCCCATGACCAGACCTTCGGCCATAGCAAAGCTCATACCTTGCTCTACTTTATTCATTTTTAGTGGCGCTTGCTTTTGCGCTCGACGTTTTTGCCAATCGATTTTGCCAGCGATAACTTGCTCTAGCATACCGATACAGGCATCAAGTAGTTTGTCGCCTGCAACAACAGCATCAACTGCACCAACTTTTAGCGCATCATTGGCACGGTTTTCTTGGCCTGTCGTGATCCACGTCATTGCGTTATCAGCGCCGATTAAGCGAGGTAGGCGTACTGTGCCACCAAAGCCTGGCATGATACCTAGTTTAGTTTCAGGTAAGCCGATTTTTGCTGAGTCACTGGCAACACGAAAATCTGTAGCAAGTATCCATTCACAGCCACCGCCGAGAGCCATGCCATTTACGGCACTCACAGTTGGGAAAGGTAAGTCTTCGAGTGCGTCAAAAACGTCGGTCGCGTTTTTAATCCAACCGACTAGTTCTTCTTCTGGGCGCTGGAAAGTAGGTAAAAATTCGAAAATGTCTGCGCCAACGATGAAGTGATCTTTGTCACTGGTGAACACCATACCTTTGATGTCATCACGTTGGGCTAATTCTTTAATTGCCTGATGGCAATCAGTTAACGTCTGCTGAGATAGCTTGTTTACTGAACCTGGTACAGTGAACTTAAACTCAGCAATTTGGTCCTTTATAAAAGAGACTACAAAGGAATCGCTCTGAAATATCATGGGTATCTCCCTTTGTTTCACATGAAACTGGTACGATGAGTTGGTTGTCAGATCAGTGTCGCGTCTTTAAATGCAAATTGCAATGAAAATTTAAAGTTAAAATTTACATACGGTTAAACTCAATTTGAAAAAAGGATGCGATAAAAACACGTTTATACGCGGTTATTAAAGCTCAAAACATACTCATATATAGTACAGTTAGTAAGGAGTCACAGACTTATTTATGACAGTGCGCCTTTTTAGCCCGTGGTGGCTTCTTCACTGTTAATGTTTCACGAAATACAGTTAGGGATATCATGAAACGAATTTTTCATACCTTGCTGGCCGCCTCCTTACTGCATTTGCCGAATGCAGTGTTTGCCAGCAGTGATAACGATGCCTTCTTGGCTGCGGAAAAAGTAGCTCGTGCGGGGAATTACAAAGAGTTCTCTCGTCTTAATGGGCAATTAGATCATCCACTAAAACCATATGTGGAACTCGCCTTCTATAAGTATCACCCACATATAAAATACCAGACTGAAATTGAACAATTTCTACAGGTATACCAGCACACACCTTTGGAATGGCCTGTGCGTAGAGCATGGTTAAATTATTTAGCTGCAACGGGGCGTAAGGCCGAATTTGTAGCTAACTACGCACAGACGAGCAGCGCGGAGCTGACGTGCCGATATTTGGAGTATCAGTTACAGTTAGGCGCACCTGAAAATGCCATATTGAATCAAGTAGATGACATCTGGGTTGCTGGTAAATCATTGCCAAAAGAGTGTGATAATTTATTTGCCTTGTGGCGTAAAGCGGGTAAACAAACGCCAGAGTTAGTATGGAAACGACTCGGTCTAGCGGCTCAAGGTGGGCAGTATCGTCTGGTTGGCTATTTAAAAACTCAGCTACCTACTGAGCAACGCTATTTGGCGGATTTATATTCTGAAGTGAAAAAAGACCCTAGCGCCGCGGCTGGGCTTTATCGTTATAAAAATAAATCACCACAAGAGGCTGAAATAGCTTTATACGGTGTGAAGCGTTTAGTCTGGAAAGACCCTGATTTAGCTATTCGTGCCTGGGTGAAGCTCGAGCGCATGTTCAACTTTACCGATGAGCAGCAAAGCGAAATACATTATGCGTTAGCCTACACCTTGGCTGTTAAACGCCACGATGAAGCACGGTTTTGGCTCAATAAGGTGGCCCATGACAAGCAAGATGCAAAGTTGGTGCAATGGCATTTGGCTAACATGTTGCGTGAGCAGGATTGGCCTGGGATTATCGCGTTCTTCACCCCCAAAGATAAAAGCGCATTAAGTAACGGTCATCAATATTGGTTAGCGTATAGTTATTTCCGTCAGGGTAACTCACAGCGTGCTAATGATATTTGGTTGAAGTTGGCACAAGAACGGGACTATTACGGCTTTTTGGCTGCAGCCCGCTTAGATTTACCGATCAGCTTAAATAACCAAAAATTAACTTTACCACCGGGACTCAAAGAAAAAGTTGAGCAAGCGCCTGGTTTTAAACGAGCGCGTGCTTTCTATGAATTGGAACGCACGACCAGTGCGCGCCGAGAATGGAATTATTTAGTGGATACGTCCAGCAACGCAGAGAAGCTAGCTGCATCAGTTTTAGCATCAGAGCAGGGGTGGCACGACAATGCTATTTTCACTCTTGCGCGGATGGAGGCGTGGGATTACGTTGATTTACGTTTCCCTGAAGCCTACATAGATTTATTCCAGCGTTATAGTCGCCGTAACAAGGTCGACCTTGATTGGAGTATCGCCATAGCGCGCAGAGAAAGCTCCTTTGCTCATGACGCAAGATCTAGCGCTAATGCCCGCGGCTTAATGCAGCTACTGCCCAGCACCGCTAAATATATTAATCGCAGTGCGATATCTTCTAATCGCCTCTACGATCCGAGCATCAATATTAATCTGGGCACAAAATATCTTAATTACTTGGAAGAAAAGAATCGAGGTAATCAAATATTGGCAACAGCTTCTTATAACGCTGGCTATCATAAAGTAAAAAAATGGATACCCGATGAGGCTATGCCTGCCGAGCTGTGGATAGAATTGATTCCCTACAAAGAAACTAGAAATTATGTGAAGAATGTCTTCGCATACCGTCAAGTTTACTTGGCGAAGCAAGGGAAAGAGGAGAATATCCTCGCCACGATTCTGGATATGAGCATTGGTGGTTAGCTCCGAGTGTGGGGGCTATGTTAGACTGGTCAGAATAACAAATACTAAAGTGGGTGATACATGAATACATTAGCGGTTTTATACGCTGAACATATTGCGACCCTGCAAAAGCGCACTCGTGACATTATTGAACGTGAGAACTTAGACGGATTAGTTATCCATTCTGGCCAAGCAAAACGTCAGTTTTTGGATGATATGTATTATCCATTTAAAGTGAATCCGCAGTTCAAAGCCTGGTTGCCTGTGATTGATAATCCGCACTGTTGGATTGTTGCTAATGGCACGGATAAGCCCAAGCTGATTTTTTATCGTCCTGTTGATTTCTGGCATAAAGTGCCTGACGAGCCAAGTGAATACTGGGCCGATTACTTTGATATCGAGTTGCTGGTTAAACCAGAGCAAGTAGAAAAGCTATTACCTTACGACAAAGCACGTTATGCCTATGTAGGTGAGTATTTAGAAGTTGCGCAAGCGCTGGGTTTTGAATTAATGAATCCGGAGCCAGTGATGAACTACCTGCATTATCATCGAGCCTATAAGACCCAATATGAACTCGCGTGTATGCGTGAAGCGAATAAATTGGCAGTTGCAGGGCATAAAGCGGCGCGCGACGCTTTTTACGCGGGCAAGTCTGAGTTTGAAATTCAGCATGCATACTTGTTGGCAACCCAGCATAGCGAAAATGATACGCCTTACGGCAATATCGTTGCTCTCAATGAAAATTGTGCGATTTTGCATTACACCCATTTTGATAGTCGTGTGCCACAGCAGCATCGTTCATTTTTGATTGATGCCGGTGCTAACTTTAACGGCTATGCTGCGGATATTACCCGCACTTATGATTTTGCTCGCCAAGGTGAATTTGCAGAATTGGTCAGCGTAATGAACGACCACCAAATTGCCCTATGTAATTTGTTAGCACCAGGCAAGCTTTACGGTGAATTGCATCTTGAGTGCCATCAGCGCGTTGCTCAGGTATTGAGCGATTTTAATATCGTTAAGTTACCTGCAGATCAAATCGTTGAAAAAGGCATTACTTCAACCTTCTTCCCCCATGGTCTTGGTCACCACATTGGTTTACAAGTTCATGATGTGGGTGGATTTATGGCTGATGAGTCAGGCACACATCAAGCGCCGCCTGAAGGCCATCCTTTCTTGCGCTGCACCCGTAAAATTGAAGCGAATCAGGTTTTCACTATTGAACCTGGCCTGTACTTCATTGATTCCTTACTGGGAGACTTGGCTGCAAGCGAAAATAAGCAATACCTCAATTGGGATAAGATTGCCGAGCTAAAAGCGTTCGGTGGTATTCGCATTGAAGACAACATTATTGTTCATGCCGACAGCCTAGAGAACATGACTCGCGAGTTAGCGCTAGACTAACTGACTTCTTTTGGCGGAGGCTATGTACTCCGCCTTTATCATTCTAAGCCTTATGCCTGAATATGCTTATCCGGCTCAAACCCTGAGCCATGAAGAAGAAATTAAAAAAAGCACCTTTATTGTGCATATTGCACATACCCCCGATATAGACAGTGCCAAAGCCTTTATTGCACGTATCAATCAACAATACCCTGATGCGCGACATAACTGCTGGGCTTACGTCGCAGGCGCTCCCGGTGGCAGCCATGTATATGGTTTTTCTGATGATGGTGAGCCCAATGGTACCGCAGGTAAACCGATGCTGAACGTGCTTCAGGGTAGTGGGCTTGGTGAAGTATGTGCAGTGACAACACGCTACTTTGGTGGCATAAAGTTAGGCACAGGCGGACTAGTGCGCGCTTACGGTGGCACGCTTAATAATGCGCTCGCATTATTGCAAACTTGCATCAAAGTACCGAGTGTGGAGTTAATCGGTGACAGTGACTATGCTCTACAAGGGCAAATAGAACAATGCCTTAACTCAAATTATCAAGTATTGAATATCAATAAGGAATACGGCGGTCATATTGGCTGGAGTATCGAGATCGATGAGCGCCAAGCGCAACAAGCGATAAAAGATATTTTTGATTTAAGCCATGGTACTGTTGAGTTAAAAATAAAACAGTAAGACAATAACATGCAAATAAAAACTACGATGATGCGCTAAATGCAATACCGCACGATAATAAAGATACTCGGACAGCTTGTTGCTTTGTTTAGTATCACAATGGTTCCACCGGCACTCGTCTCATTAATATACAAAGACGGTGGTGGTTTACCTTTTATCCTCGCGTTCATCTTTAGTGTTATCGCAGGCTTATTTGCGTACTACCCAAACCGCCGAGAGCATGGTGATTTAAAGGCACGAGAGGGCTTCTTAATTGTTGTGTTGTTCTGGCTGGTGCTTGGTGCCTTCGCATCTTTACCTCTGATTTTCTTAGATGCGCCAAAGCTGTCGTTGGCAGATGCGGTGTTTGAGGCGTTCTCTGGATTAACAACGACCGGCGCGACGGTGCTCACTGGCATAGAATACCTGCCTAAATCGGTGTTGTTTTACCGCCAGCAGCTACAATGGCTCGGTGGTATGGGTATCATCGTACTTGCCGTTGCTGTCCTTCCTATGCTTGGCGTTGGTGGCATGCAGCTCTATCGTGCGGAGACGCCGGGCCCAGTAAAAGATTCGAAAATGACGCCGCGTATCGCCGATACTGCGAAGCATCTTTGGTATATCTATGTGTCTTTGACCTTAGCATGTACTTTGGCTTATTGGGTCGCAGGAATGAGCTGGTTTGATGCCATTTGTCATGCGTTTTCAACCATCGCAATTGGTGGCTTCTCTACTTACGATGCATCGATGGGTTATTTCGATAGTCCTGTGATTAATATTATTTGCGTGGTCTTTTTATTAATAGCTGCGGTGAATTTCTCATTGCACTACGCAGCGGTGGCCTCTCGTAGTCCGAAGATATATTTGCGAGATCCTGAATTTAAAGCGTTCTTACTCATTCAAGCGGCGCTGGTAATCGTGTGCTTTGCGGTGTTGTCGTCTAACAACATTTACGCAAATGGCGATGAAACCTTAGACCAAGCTATGTTCCAAGCTGTGTCGATTAGCACCACAGCAGGCTTCGCTACTGACAACTTCTCGGCATGGCCACTATTTCTTCCTATTTTGCTTATTTTCTCAAGCTTTATTGGAGGTTGTGCGGGGTCAACAGGTGGCGGAATGAAGGTGGTTCGAGTGTTCCTGTTGTATCTGCAAGGTATTCGCGAGCTCAATCGCTTGGTACACCCACGTGCCATTTACTCTATTAAGCTTGGGAGAAAAGCGCTACCAGATAAAGTCGTTGAGGCTGTTTGGGGGTTCTTTTCTGCGTATGCCTTGGTCTTCGTGATTATTATGATCAGCCTCATGGGAACTGGTCTTGATAACATCACTGCTTTCTCTGCAACCGCAGCATGCTTGAATAATCTAGGCCCAGGATTAGGTGAAGTTGCAGCTCACTATGGTGATATTAGTGATAGCGCTAAATGGATTCTGACTTTGGCTATGGTATTTGGTCGACTAGAGATCTTCACATTGCTAGTACTATTCACTCCAACATTCTGGCGTGGGTGAGACACGGTCGCTCATCGGACTAAGTGTGTCGAACGCGAGACATGGATGCCTGAGCTTGGCTCTCGCGCCAAGGCGTTTTATTACTTCCTAAAAGCTCCTACAGTTCTTAAGGCTTGCTCGGGAATGTCAAACTCAATCCAAACCTTGGGGTGTGTATATCACTTCAAACTTTAGCCCAGTGTATGAGTGTACAACCATAAAAGGTACGAGGAAGGCCGCCTAAATAGGGTTTTAAATCAACACCAGCCTCTACTGTTGCCAAAAAGCAACAGATCAACAAATAACCTATGTCTGCACGGCGATAATGTTTCAATAATCACACGTTTTAACTCTAACAAACTGATTTTTAACAGTTTAAAAAATAAATTTATTCATCAGATTTGTGACTAGGCTAGCCATGTTCAGTTAAATGTCAGTTACTCACCCATTCAATCATCATTACGTATCAAGCAAGGGGTTTTTGAAAGCTATTAACACGCTGAATTTATTGATATTTTTTTAAATTGTTGTTTTGTGTTGCCAAACAGCAACAGATAATCGCTATAAACATCGGTTTTATGACCGAATAAATTCCCATCTATCTGTTTTTAAAGTGTTTTTAATAGTTGGCACTGCTTTTGTAATAGTGACTGTGACTTAAATATGTGAGGCGAAATAGTTCGCCACGAGTTCACACTCATTATTAGGAAGGAAGAAACTATGAAACGTATGACTTCAACTTTAGCACTAATCACTCTTGCAGCATCAAGCGCAGCGTTCGCTGCTGATTTCAGCGCACTTGACGTAGATGGCAACGGCGCAATCTCTATTGAAGAAGCGGCAGCTGACAAGGCAATCGCAGAGCAGTTCGAAGAGCTAGACACCGATGGTAACGGTGAGCTTTCACAAGCTGAATTCGAAAAAGCTGAGTAATTTTAGTCCGCCCATTGTTAAAGAGGAGCCTGTTATGAAAAAGGTAAATCAAGTAATTGCGCTTGCGGCACTAACCAGTGCTTCAGCGGCATTCGCGCTAGACGCTACTTTTGAGAGCGTAGATTTAGATAGCAATAACAGCATCAGCATGGAAGAAGCATCGAAGCTTCCTGAGCTAATGAGCCAATTTAAAGAGCTTGATGTAAACACTGACGGTGAGCTTTCTCGCGAAGAGTTTGCTGCGGCTGAATAAGGAAATGACAATGAGCAAAACAGCAAAAGCACTTGCATTAGTCTCTTTGGTTAGCGCGTCATCTGCATTCGCTATGGATTTAGAGTTTCACACAGTGGATGTCGACAGCGACGGTGCTATCAGCATGGAAGAAGCTGCTAAATATCCTGAATTAATGCAGCAATTCAAAGACCTAGACAGCAACAAAGATGGCGAGCTTAGCGAAGAAGAATTCGCAGCCGCACAATAGTCTTACATTTTAGATTTGGAGAATATTATGAAAACAACTAACACTTTACTAGCGATGGCAATCCTTGCTTCTTCTTCAGCAGTATTTGCAGCTGAAACGATGACTTTCGAAGCATTAGACGTTGATGGCAACGGCAGCATCAGCAAAGAAGAAGCAACAGCAGAAGCATCAGTGCTAACTAAATTCGACGAGCTTGATGTTGATGGCAACGGCGAGCTATCACAAGAAGAATTTGCTCACGCAGAGTAAGATCCAGACCCATCAGAGCAACGAAAGCAGCTCTTAGTCTTCGACTAAGACTGCTTTTTTTATGCTTACTTTAAAGGAACATGGCGCTTACTTGGAATAGTTTCTCGACAACGTGAATATGCTTTTTATCAATAAGGAACATGATCACATGGTCGCCACTATGAATTACCGTATCGTCGTGAGCAATTAACACATCATCATTGCGCACAATAGCGCCTATGGTTGCGCCCGGCGGCAATTTGATCTCCGAGATTGCACGGCCAACGACCTTGGAGGTGTTTTCATCGCCATGAGCAACAGCCTCAATTGCTTCGGCCGCCCCTTTGCGTAGCGAGTAGACGTTGACGATATCTCCGCGGCGAACGTGGGTTAAAAGTGCCGAAATAGTCGCTTGTTGCGGTGAAATGGCGATATCTATCTCACCACCTTGCACTAAATCTACATAGGCTCCACGCTGGATTAACACCATGGTTTTTTGTGCACCCATGCGCTTAGCTAGCATAGCTGACATGATGTTTGCTTCATCATCGTTGGTGACCGCGATGAACACATCAACTTGCTCTATATGCTCTTCAGAAAGTAGTTCTTGGTCTGACGCATCACCACAAAACACCACTGTATCGTCGAGCATTTCGGAAAGCTGTTCAGCACGACCTGGATTACGCTCCAACAGTTTTACGCTGTGGTTTTTTTCCAATGAGCGGGCCAAACCAGCACCAATGTTACCACCACCGGCAATCATAATTTTCTTGTAAGAGCGTTCGAGTTTTTGCAGCTCGCTCATTACTGCACGAATGTGTTTGGTTGCAGCGATGAAAAATACCTCGTCATCAGCTTCAATGACGGTGGTACCAAGTGGTTTTATCGCTTTACCTTGGCGGTAAATGGCCGCCACTCGGGTCTCAACATTAGGAATGTGCTCTTTAAGCGCAGACAGTGCGTAACCAACCAGCATCCCGCCGTAGTAGGCTTTTACAGCCACCAACGACAATTTACCGTCAGCGAATTGCAATACCTGTAGCGCGCCGGGGTAATCAATGAGGCGACGAATATATTTGGTAACCAAGGCTTCCGGAGCGATGTAATGATCCACAGGCAAGTCGTCATTATGGAACAACTGCTGACGGTATCTTAAGTACTGTTCAGAGCGAATTCGGGCGATTTTGGTCGGAGTATTGAAAATACTGTAAGCGACCTGACATGCGACCATGTTGACTTCGTCCGAACTGGTTACAGCGATAATCATATCAGCATCTTCGGCGCCAGCCTTGCGCAGTACATCAGGGTGAGCGCTGTGGCCATTGACCCCTTGCAAGTCATATTTGTCCTGCAGCTCCCTTAAGCGATCCCCGTCGATATCGACTACGGTGATCTCATTTTGTTCGCCAACCAGGTTCTCTGCCAGCGTGCCGCCAACTTGGCCTGCACCTAAGATGATAATTTTCATGGCAATATCACTGTTTTATTATTTTTGCGTAGTAAAAGCCGTCAGTTAACCCAGGAAGCATTTGCCAGCCGGGTTGGTCTGTTGTATCAGCGTCATGTAGTGGTACGTGCAATGCGTCGTCGTGGTGTGCTAGGAACGACTTAATCTGTTCCTGATTTTCCTCGCTCAGCACTGAACAAGTTGCGTATAACAATACGCCACCCGATTTAACTAGTGGCCAGATAGCTTCAAGGATTTGCGCTTGTAGCTTGGCTAATTCGTCGATATCAGTTCCCCGACGTAACCACTTTATATCAGGGTGGCGACGAATAACACCTGTTGCTGAACATGGTACATCAAGGAGTACACGATCAAATTGCTCACCTTTGTGCCAGCTATCAGTATCTTGCGCCTGAGCACAGATAAGTTCGGCATCCATGTTAAGACGATCTAAGTTCTCGCGTACGCGATCCAAGCGTTGTGCATCGGCGTCCAGAGCAACCACGTTTGCGTCGGCTAACTCTAAGATATGACACGTTTTTCCACCAGGCGCTGCACAGGCATCTAAAATTCGTTCACCGTTTTGTGGGGCGAGTAGTCGGGCTGCTTGTTGCGCCGCGGCATCTTGCACTGAGCACGCGCCATCGGCAAAACCCGGTAGTGCAAAGACGTCCATCGCCTTGGTTAAGCGAATTGCATCTGCAAACTGGTCATCTAGAGTAAATTCAATCCCTTTTTCACTGAGGCTATCCGCGTATGCTTGGCGACCATTAAGTCGATTGTTTACGCGTAACCACATCGGTGCCTGCTGCTGATTATTCTGAATGATGGTCTGCCATTCATTAGGATAATCACGTTGTAACTTTTTAATAAACCACCCTGGGTGATTGTATTTACACGCGTCAATTTGTTGTGCTTGCTCTTCAAGCTCTATCTGACGGCGTTGGAAGTTGCGTAGCACCGCATTAACGAGCCCCTTCAAGCCTGTTGCACGCATCGATTTGAGCGCATTCACCGTTTCGGCAACTGCTGCATGCTCTGGTACACGCATGTGTTGCAGTTGATACAAGCCGACATACAGCAAGAATTGATAAACACGGCTCTTGCCTTTAAGAGGCTGTTCAAGCAGTTGTTGGCAGTAAAACTCTAAACTTGGCAAATAACGCAGTACGCCAAAGCACATCTGTTGCATTAACGCTTTATCTTGGGGGCTTAAATCGCGGCTATAACGTGGCAGAGCGACAGACAGAGAAATGCCCTTGTCGACAACTTGAAACAATGTGTGCGCCGCTTGGGCGCGCACATTACTCATTATTGTTGCCTTTAGCGATAGCGAGAGATGAGCCTACTTCTACCCATGATGCACGACCATTAAGGAAATCTTGGCAGGACATCGGCTTTTTCCCTTGGGGCTGTAGCTGGGTTATACACAGGGCGTCAGTTGCGCACGCGATAACAATCCCCGTTTTGTCTGCTCGCAGTATGGTGCCCGGTACGCCACTTTCTGCAACAACCTTTGCTTGCCAAACTTTGACTGTGTTGCCAGCCATTTCCGTGTAGCTTACTGGCCAAGGGTTGAATGCACGAATATTACGCTCAAGTTGCACTGCATCAAGTTGCCAATCTAGCAAAGCTTCTTGTTTAGACAGCTTCTTCGCATAGTTAGCTAATTCATCGTTTTGCTTTTGTGCTTGAATGCATTCGATGTTTGCCAGTGTTTCTATAAGCGCTTGCGGCCCAAGCTCGGCGAGCTTTGCGTACAAAGAGGCTGATGTTTCATCGCTCGCAATAGGGCAGCGGCTAATTGAGAGCATGTCACCTGTGTCGAGGCCTTCATCCATCTGCATGATAGTGACACCCGTTTGTTCATCACCGGCCCAAATTGCACGTTGAATAGGTGCAGCGCCACGCCAGCGTGGCAGTATTGAACCATGCACGTTGATACAACCCAGTTTTGGGGTGTCTAGGACATCTTTAGGCAGTAATAAGCCATACGCCACAACCACCATGATATCAGCGTTAAGAGTCGCTAACTCTTGCTGAGCAGCATCGCTTTTTAAGCTCTGTGGCTGGAAAACTGGTAAGTTATGCTCAATAGCTAGCTCTTTTACTTCACTGGCCTTGAGCTTTTTTCCGCGTCCTGCAGGGCGATCTGGTTGGCTGTAAACACCAACTATCTCATGCTCTGAATCAATTAATGCCTGCAAGTGGCGCGCGGCAAAATCCGGAGTACCGGCAAATACGATGCGAAGGGGGTGTGTCACTGTCATTCCTTTTAAGCTTTGGCTGCTAGGCGAGCTTCTTTTTCAAGCTTCTTACGAATGCGTTGGCGCTTGAGTGGCGATAAATAATCGATAAACAAAGTGCCTTTTAAGTGATCCAATTCGTGCTGAATACAAATAGCGAGTAAGCCATCTGCATCAAGTGAGAATTCTTCGCCGTTTTCGTTTAATGCTTTTACAGTCACTGTTTCTGCACGATCTACCTTGGCGTAAGAGTGAGGTACTGACAAACAACCTTCTTCGCTCACTGTTGAACCATCTTTGTGCGTGATTTCAGGGTTAATTAGGATGATCGGCTCATTGCGATCTTCTGAAACATCAATGACGACGATGCGCTGATGGATATCCACTTGGGTCGCCGCTAAACCAATGCCATTTTCGTCATACATGGTTTCTAACATGTTTTTCGTGATTTCTTTCACGCTGTCATCAACTTGCTCAACTGGCTTTGCTATTGTGCGTAAACGTTCATCTGGGAACCTAAGTACTTCTAAAAGTGCCATAATTGCCTTATTAAAAATTGTGCTAAATATCAGGTATTGTGTTATGTTTTTATTTTAGCCATTCGTGTGCACCTTTAACAGGTTATTGGGTAATAATTATAATAAAACAAGCTTTAGGAAGCTCATTACAATGATTAAACAGCTATCAGCTGCCGTATTTGCTCTTGCGGTTGCTTTTCCATCATTAGCAGATGTCTTAGCCGTCAAAGAAGACGCTCCGGAACAGTATGTGGTGAAAAGGGAGATACACTTTGGGATATCTCTGCTATTTATTTGGATAAGCCTTGGCTGTGGCCAGAGCTTTGGCAATTAAACCCACAGGTCGACAACCCTCACCTTATTTACCCAGGCGATACGCTTTATCTTGTGTATGATGCACAAGGTCGACCGCGTTTAGTGGGTAAGCGTCCGGATAACTATCAAAAGTTATCACCACACGGCCGTAAGACCCTTAAGCGAGATGCAGTACCGACTATTTCACTTGAATTGCTGCGCCCATTTTTGACTTACGAACAAGCATTAAGCGAAGAAGAAATTAATGCTCAACCTTATGTGCTTGGTGCGAATGAGAACGTCAAACGTTCTACGCAAAGTCACATCTTGTATGTTAAAGGTAACTTAGAGCGCAATCGCAGCTACGCGATTTATCACAAAAATAGACCGTACATTGATCCAGAAACGGAAGAAGTATTGGGCTATGAAGTAAAGCTGGTTGCTACCGCTAAAGCGTTCAGAAGCGGCGACGTAGATGCAGGTGTGCCTTCATCTGTATTTGTTGATGGTGTTAAGCGCGAAATAAATGCTGGTGACTTCTTGATGCCTGTAAGCCAAGGACAAAGCTTGCCGGCAAATTTCACTATGCAACGTCCTGAAACAGACATTGATGGTGAAATCATTGCTTCATCAAATGAGTTACGTGAATTTAGTCAGATGGACATCGTGGTATTAAACCGCGGTGTGGTTGATGAATTGAAAGCGGGTCATATGTTGGATATTCGTCGAGAATCACCAACAGTAGTAGATGGCCGTAAAGGGCCTCAATACAAAGAAGATTCAAGCACATACGAAAAATTCATGTCTAACATCGAAGAGTCGATTGGTTCTGAAGAGGATGAGAACAACCGTACTTGGCATATGCCGAAGGAGAAAGTCGGTGAGCTCATGATTTTGAAAGTTGAAGATCGTGTGAGCTATGCCATCATCACTAAAACAATGCAGCCCATTCGTGTTGGCGATGTAGTAAGCGCTGAATAACCTCGCGCTTATCACCTAAAGATTTTGGGTTGTGCTCAAGGAGGGAGCATGGCGCAGAGTTATCCAATTCCATCGGCCTCTTCAGAGGCCGATTTACTTTATGCTGATGCACGCTTACTGGCGCTATCTGAGATACGCGGTCTTGGCCTAAAATCAGCAGTAAAATTATTAAAACGCTTTTCTCTGTCAGAGCTATTTTTTATGGATGCCCAGCGTCTGAACAATCTAGGTTTGACTGCTGATTTTGCTGAAAAGTTGATGTCGGTGAGCCTTGACTCAAGCCTTGAAAAACTAGCCGGTTATCGCGCAGTAGGCATCAACATCATCAGTATGGCCAGTCCATTTTATCCCAGTTTGCTATTTGAATTACCAGACCCACCTTTACTGCTTTTTTGCCGTGGAGACGTTACTTTGTTGGAACAGCAGCAAGTTGCAATTGTTGGCAGTCGTGGGGCTACTGTAAGTGGCAAGCAGCAGGCGTTTCGCTTAGCTTCTGAATTAAGTGCTGCGGGATTGGTGATTACCTCAGGGCTAGCTTTAGGTATCGACACTCAAGCTCATTTAGGGGCGCTTGCTCATTCTGGGGCGACCATTGCGGTGTTAGGAACGGGAGTCGATATTTGTTACCCAAGACGTAATTACTCTGTATGGCAGCAAGTCGCTGAACGAGGTTTATTAGTGAGTGAGTTTTTGCCAGGGACTGTAGCGAAAGCACAAAATTTCCCGCGCAGAAACCGCATTATCGCAGGCTTGAGTATGGCCACATTGGTTGTGGAAGCTGAGCAAAAGAGCGGTTCACTAATCACCGCCGAGCTAGCGATGGATTACAACAGAGAGGTCATGGCAGTGCCTGGAGCGGTTAACAACCCGTACACCCGGGGTTGCCATGCGTTACTCAAGCAAGGAGCAGCTTTAATAGAAAATAGTGAAGATGTGCTGAATGAATTAGGTTGTTCAGTGCAAAAGGGTCTATATATTAATAAGCAGGTTGAGCAAAAAGAGGGTGACAAACCATTACTTCGTCATATTGGTTTTGAGCCGACCAGCATCGATGAGATTGCTAGCAGCTCAAACATACCAATCGCGCAATTATTAACGCTATTAATAGACTTAGAACTCGAAGGCTTAATTATCAGTACTTCGGGCGGGTATACGAGAATAGGGGGCGGGTGACATGTTTGATATCCTAATGTATTTGTTCGAAAACTATATCCACAGTGAAAGTGAGATATTTGTTGAGGAAAACGCGCTCACCGATGAGCTGCTCAAAGCTGGGTTTAATAGTCCCGAAATCTATAAAGCCTTGGATTGGTTGGAGCAACTCGCTCAACTTCAATACAGTGACGAAAGTCCTTACCTTCACACCGCGCCAGCAGCTGCATGTCGTATATATACTGATGAAGAAAGCATTAAATTGGACGTGCAATGCCAAGGGTTCCTATTGTTTTTAGAACAAGTGGGGGTAATTGACGCAACAACACGTGAGATGGTGATTGATAGGGCTATGGCGCTTGATCACATCCAAATTGCATTGGATGACCTTAAATGGGTGGTGCTTATGGTGCTGTTGAGCGTCCCAGGAAAAGAGCACGCTTATGCGCAAATGGAAGATCTTATTTTTGACGATCCGAATCCCACTTTGCATTAAGCTTGAATTTCGCGCCGCTGTAAGTATATTGAGCGCACATTGACCAGCAGGTTACCTTCTTGGGGTGCCCAATAGCGAGCGCGCATGACTAAAATAGACCATTCATTATTTAATGCTGACAAACATGCCCTAGAAAAAGAGTATGAGGTGTGCCCTGAGTGTGGCAGTGAATTAGTAATGCGTCATTCCAAGTCGGGCGCGTTCTTGGGTTGCGCAAGTTATCCAACATGTCACTTTATTCGTCCTTTGCATCAGCATGATACCAGCACAATCAAAGTATTGGATGATAACCCTTGCCCTCAATGCCAAGCCCCGTTAGCTGTTAAAAACGGTCGTTTTGGCATGTTCATTGGTTGTACTAACTTCCCTGAGTGCCACTACATTGCCGACCAACGTGAGCAAGAAGAGAATGAAGTCAGCTTACCTATGTGTCCAAAGTGCAACAAAGGCACCTTAACGCAGCGCAGCAGTAAGTATGGCAAAGCATTCTATTCCTGCGACGCTTACCCTAAATGCAAATACAGCATTAATTATCCGCCTGTTGCAGTAACCTGCGAGCAGTGCCAATGGCCGGTGATGATGAAGCGCAACTTTGCCGAAGGACCTATGTTACAATGCCCGCAAAAGACCTGTGGGCACAAGCAGCCCGATAATTTGGAGACCTCAGAGTGAGCGACTCAGTGCAAGAAAAAACCGCGCTAAGCAGTTTACAGCAAGGCGACGTAATTCTTTATCCAACCGAAGCTGTGTATGGCTTGGGATGCGATCCAATGAATCAAGCAGCAGTTGAAGCCTTGCTAGCCATTAAACAACGCTCAGTTGAAAAAGGCCTGATTCTTATTGCCGATAATTATGGCCAATTACTACCCTATGTTGCAGATCATAAAATCCCGATGGATAAGCGTGCAGATATCTTCTCACAATGGCCTGGGGGCGTAACATGGGTGATGCCTGCAGCTGCTACCACACCAAAATGGTTAACAGGTGCATTTGACTCAATTGCAGTGCGTGTGACCGCGCATCCAACGGTGAAACGTCTATGCCAAGAATTTGGTGGCCCTATTGTCTCAACAAGTGCGAATTTGAGTGGTCAAGACCCAGTAACAAGTATTACCCAAGGGCAAGAAGTGTTTGGTGAGCAAATTGGATTTTATGTCGACGAGCCACTAGGTGGCGCGCTGCAACCAAGCATTATCAAAGATGCAATGACAGGCCAAATTCTAAGAGGATAACCATGCATTCTGAGTTACTGACTCAAGTCAAAGCATACTTAATGGCGCTACAAGATAAAATTTGCGCCGAGTTAGAAAAAGCAGATGGTGGTGCCAAATTTGTTGAAGATGCGTGGCAGCGTGAAGAAGGCGGCGGTGGTCGTACGCGAGTGATACGTGATGGCAATGTGATTGAACAAGGCGGTGTGAACTATTCTCATGTCTTTGGTGCATCCATGCCGGCGTCTGCTACTGCACATCGTCCAGAGCTCGCAGGGCGTAGTTTTCATGCTTGCGGCGTGTCGTTGGTGATACATCCTAAAAACCCTCATATCCCTACAAGTCACGCTAATGTACGTTTCTTCATCGCCGAAAAAGACGGAGAAGAGCCTATTTGGTGGTTTGGCGGAGGTTTCGATTTGACGCCGTTCTACCCTCAGCGTGAAGATGTGGAACATTGGCATCAGGTTGCACATGATCTTTGCGAACCTTTTGGTGACGATGTGTATCCAAAATATAAAAAGTGGTGTGATGAATATTTCTACCTAAAACACCGTGATGAAACGCGTGGGGTAGGAGGTTTATTCTTTGACGATCTCAACGAATGGGGTTTTGAGCGCAGTTTTGCGTTTATGCAAGCGGTAGGTAATGGTTACCTTGATGCATATTTACCTATCATCACGAAACGTAAAGATACACCATACGGAGACGAACAACGCCAATTCCAGCTTTATCGACGTGGTCGCTACGTTGAATTTAATCTAGTTTGGGACCGTGGAACGTTATTTGGTTTGCAAACAGGTGGGCGTACAGAGTCTATTTTGATGTCGATGCCGCCACTGGCGCGCTGGGAGTATGATTTCAACCCAGAGCCTGACTCGCCAGAAGCTGAGCTCTACACCCACTACTTGAAACCACAACAGTGGCTTTCATAAGTAAAAAACGCGGCAATTAGCCGCGTTTTTTAATCGTCCGTATTTATCATATGTGTCGCAAGTTGCGTCAGCGATTGTCTTAATCCCTCGCGCAAGACAGGGTTATCAACTTCGATATCAAGTGCTTTGTTCATGCAATACATCCATTGATCTCGCAAAGCGGGAGTGACCGTAAAGGGCATATGGCGCTTACGCAGCATGGGATGACCGTATTTCTCAACAAATAAATCTGGCCCGCCAAGCCAACCTGATAGAAACTCAAAGAACACTAGTCTGATTCTATCTAATGGTTGTGGGTGCATATCATATAAAGGTTTAGCGTATTCATCGCTGGCCATAATGTCATAGAATCTATTTGCAAGAGCACGGGCACCTTGCTCACCACCCATTAATTCATATGGCGTACGCTCAGTTGTTGGGTGCTCACTGTGCGCGGACTGAGAATTTTTTGCATCTTTGCTAAAGATGCGTTTTAGTAACTGCTTCATGGCATGCCTAAATAAAGGAAAGGACAATGGATAAATACGCGGTGTTTGGCAACCCCATTGCGCACTCAAAATCACCTTTGATTCACCAAGCGTTTGCAAAACAGCTTGGTGAGCAAATCGAATATGAGCGTATTTTAGCACCGCTGGATGGCTTTGTTGACAGTGTGAAGTCGTTTTTTGACCAAGATGGTCGCGGTGCGAATGTCACCTTGCCATTTAAAGAGCAGGCCTTTGCCATGGTTGATGTGCTGAGTGAAAGAGCTCGTCTAGCAGGTGCTGTTAATACACTGGCATTGCAAGAAGATGGAACATTGTTTGGCGATAATACTGACGGTATTGGCTTAGTCACCGATTTGCA
Organism: Pseudoalteromonas pernae; assembly: GCF_039831865.1. Lineage (NCBI taxonomy): Bacteria > Pseudomonadati > Pseudomonadota > Gammaproteobacteria > Alteromonadales > Pseudoalteromonadaceae > Pseudoalteromonas > Pseudoalteromonas pernae. Next base: position 2,030 of record NZ_JBDODM010000008.1, on the reverse strand, counting down.
GCGGCTTCATGGCAATATTGTTGGCAAAAGTGTACTGCTTATCGGTGCTGGTGGCGCGGCAAAAGGTGCCGCATTGCCGTTGTTAGAAGCGGGCATTTGCCATTTGCACGTTGTTAATCGAACAGTAGAGAAAGCACAACTGTTAGTATCGAATATCCACCAATACAAAAATATCACTTCTGGAGCCTTAAGCTGCGAAACAGAACAAAGGTGGGATATTGTTATAAATTCGACCTCTTCAAGTGTCACCAACTCGTTACCAGGGATTGATATTAGTTACATCAGGGACTGCGAATTTGCTTATGACATGTTCTATAGCGAGACCGCGACATCATTTATGAAGTGGGTGCAAGAAACCAACAAAAACGCGAGAGTTGCCGATGGTTTAGGGATGCTGGTGGCACAAGCTGCGCATGCTTTTAATATTTGGCGTGGGCAAATGCCCGACTGTGCGCCTATAATAGCTGCGCTAAAAGAGGGGCAACTAACATGAATCAAGCAATCCAGTTTGTAGATAGAGTAGAGTACGACAATGGCATAATTACATTCTATGCCATGGTAAATGGGTTGTTGTTACCCTGCATTATCGATCTTGGTCAAACAGAACGTAGCGATGCTTTGGCTCATTTTGCCAAGCACCGCTTTGACTATGAAGATATCGCACAAGAACAGATCGAAGAAGAAGAGTTTGGCGATGACGGTGAAGTAAAAATTAAGTCACTGGCTTAACTTCGCTAAGGTACTCGTCTTTTAGGCGAACATAGTTATCAGCAGACACTTTCAAAAAGGCACGTTCACTGTCGTTAAGTGGGCGTGCTTGTTTTACCGGGCTACCAACATACAAATATCCTGACTCTAATCGCTTATTCGGTGGTACCAGCGACCCACCACCAATAATGACATCATCTTCAACTATTACGTTATCCATAATAATCGCGCCCATACCGACCAAGATACGATCACCCAAGGTGCAGCCATGCAGCATTGCTTTATGACCTACTGTAACGTCTTCACCAATTATTAGGGGATAACCGTCAGGGTTTGATGAGCTGGCACGTGTTAAATGTAGCACCGTTCCATCTTGAATGTTCGAGCGCTTACCGATGCGCATAAAGTTCACGTCGCCGCGAGCAGCGACCAAAGGCCAGATGCTCGCGTCCTCGGCAATTTCAACATCACCAACTATGACCGCTGACTCATGAATATAGGCAGACTTGTGGACGACAGGGGATTTACCTTTATAACTCTGTAAACTCATAGTGGGGTTCCTACTAATTTCGCACCTCTATATAAATTGATTTAACTGTAACGATGGAGCCAAGCAATCGCAATAAACATTAGTCGTATAAAAAACAGTCAATAGTAACTGTGAACGCCCTTTATAACGTAATAATTGGGTTAAAAACGTAGTAAAAGTGTATCTATCGTCTGCTTTTTGCGCGAACGATCCATTTTTAGTGATTTTCTTTAAAAAAGAGGTTGCGTCGAAATCGTTTCTCCCTATAATGCGCATCCACCGACACGGCGGACTGCTTACAAACAAGCGTTACGAAGTGAAGGTTGAGTCAAGTAAAACTGAGTTTTAAGAAAATTTAAATCTTCTCAAAATTAAGTGTTGACAACAAATCAGGGTTGAGTAGAATGCACAGCCCTCGAGACGCGAAAGCAACTCGAAACCGGGTAACCGGACTGTTCTTTAAAAATATGAAGCAATCATCTGTGTGGGCACTCGTACAGGTTGAGTTCTAACAGCAGATTCTAGTTCGCTAGATGACGCAAACAAATTTAGAGTCTCAATTGAACTGAGTGACCAACGGAAACAAGTTTACTTGTTTCAGCACAGTCAATTCGATTCGAAAGAATCAAAATCAGAATTCAATGAGCGCCGAATCTTCGGATTCAAAAAACTTTTAATTGAAGAGTTTGATCATGGCTCAGATTGAACGCTGGCGGCAGGCCTAACACATGCAAGTCGAGCGGTAACATTTCTAGCTTGCTAGAAGATGACGAGCGGCGGACGGGTGAGTAAT
>NZ_JBDODM010000007.1:0-206745 GCF_039831865.1 Pseudoalteromonas pernae | reverse complement strand
AGCGATTAGTAACCAACTTTGCTTGGTGATAATAGCGTTCTGGACCCACCTGACCCCATGCCGAACTCAGAAGTGAAACGGAACTGCGCCGATGATAGTGTGGCATTTGCCATGTGAAAGTAGGTCATCACCAGGCTCCTAATTATACGAAGAACCCAGCTTATTGCTGGGTTTTTTCGTTTAAGGTTTTTGATGACCTACGAGAAAGTAGGGAGAAAGCGGAAATAATGAAGTAAAGAGTTTTACTTCATCCGCTTGAACGCTGGCGGCCTCAGGCCGTAAGCCGGGCCATCACCAGGCTAGGCGCCCCCGACTAGGCGCCCCCGACTCCGAATTAAAGAAACCCGTTGCAGCGATGCAGCGGGTTTTTTGCTTTCTAGCGTTTAGCGCATGCCATTATTGATTATTACAAGAGTGAGCTTACCGCATGTGTAGGTCGGTCTTTGCCGCCATGGATGACGGTGTAGAGCAATGCAGGAGTATATTGCCGATAAAGCCGACATGACTGCATGCCAAGCCACATCAATATTATTGCCAAATCTGATTTTCGCCAAAATGAACACATTGCTAGTTTGTTCGCGCTTGTTACGTGTACTATCAAGTTAACGGATAACTGGAAACTTTGATTATTGGGCTGTGTATATGTTTGAACTCTATCATTTATTTGATCTTTTAGGCGTAGCTGTATTCGCAATTTCAGGCACGTTGTTAGCCCATGAGAAAAAGATGGATGGATTCGGTGTAATCGTCTTAGCTGCAGTGACAGCAATTGGTGGCGGTACACTCAGAGATATGATCTTAGATGTGCCTGTCTTCTGGGTTCACGACACTAGTTATTTCATCACAATCCTTATCACCGTATTGATCACTATCATTTGGCTAAATTACACGCAAAGGTTTCCGCATTACCTATTACAGTTAGCCGATGCACTCGGTATCGCCTTCTTCGCAATTATGGGGGCTCAAAAGGCACTAAACATTGATGTTCCAGCTATGACCGCAGTCATTATGGGCGTACTTACAGGTTGTTTTGGTGGGGTCATACGTGATGTATTGGCAAGGGAAGTGCCTATGCTACTGAAAGGGCCTTTGTATGCGGTGGCTTGTTTATTAGGGGCAGGGCTGTATGTACTGCTTATAAGTATGAATGTGTCTTCAGGTGTTGCGATGTGGCTAGGTGGGGGAGTGATCCTTATCGTGAGATTAATCGCCATTAAATGGAACGTGAGCTTATACGTTTTTCGTTATCCCAGCTAGAATAGATGTATGGTAATAGGAACAAAGAGACAAGGATATGTCTTTAGCCACAGTATTCACCCGAGAGCAGATAGGCATTGAGGCTGTTTCAGTTAGCGTCGAAGTGTATTTAGGAGCTGGGTTGCCCAGCTTTAATATTGTCGGTTTGCCTGAGACATCGGTCAAAGAAGCCAAAGACCGAGTGCGCAGTGCTATAGAGAACAGCCACTTCATTTTTCCAAACCAACGAATTGTCGTTAATCTTGCTCCCGCGGATTTCCCTAAAGAGGGTGGCCGTTATGACTTGGCTATTGCAGTTGGCATTCTTATCGCTTCAGAGCAGCTGAAGTTTCCCGATCTTCACGCCATTGAGTTACTAGCTGAGTTAGGGCTTGATGGGCGTTTACGTCCGATAAAGGGAGTCATTCCCAGTGTGCTTGCAGCCAAAAATGAACGGCGACTGGTTTATCTCAGTGAGCTCAATAAACGAGAAGCGCAACTTGTAGAAGGGGCTCAAGTAAAATGCGCGCATTCTTTAGTACAGATATGGCATGACCTCTCAGGGCAACAGAGTTTGGATTTGGTGACGGTTGATGAGCACCACTATGAGCACTCGCATTCGAGCTTACTCGACTTTTCCGATGTGAAAGGGCAACACCTTGCGAAACGGGTGTTAGAAATTGCAGCAGCGGGTGGACATAATGTCCTTTTCAGTGGTCCTCCTGGAACGGGGAAGTCGATGTTAGCGCAGCGATTTTCGACCATATTGCCACCGTTAACTACGGAACAGGCGCTGGAGACCGCGGCTGTTTACTCAGTTTGCGGCAAGCCAATTGACGGCACTCATTGGCGTACTCGTCCCTTTCGCAGTCCACATCATACTTGTTCGGCTGTGGCTCTTGTTGGCGGTTCTTCTAAGCCAAAACCGGGTGAAATATCATTGGCACACAACGGCGTGTTATTTCTTGATGAGCTCCCCGAATTCGAACGAAAGGTCATCGATAGTTTGCGCGAACCTATGGAAACAGGACGAGTCACTATTTCAAGAGCTGCACAGCAAGTCGACTTTCCCGCTCGTTTTCAATTGATAGCCGCATTAAACCCTAGCCCAACAGGTCATCATACCGATAAGCGCGCTACACCTGAGCAAGTGCTTAGGTATTTAGCGCGGATTTCTGGTCCATTTATTGACCGTATCGATCTGCAGATAGAGCTTCCTCGATTGTCGAGCGAGCAACTGATGAGTTCACACAAAGCTGAATCGAGTACGGATATTAGGTTTCGAGTGCAACAGGCTTACCAAGTCCAAATTCAGCGTCAAGGTAAAGTAAATGCGCAATTATTACCCAGTGAAGTTGATATCTATTGTGTACTGGACGACAACAGCAAACACTATCTTTGCGCAGCGAGCGAGAAGTTGTGTCTCTCGCCCCGCTCTCATCAGCGGGTGATCAAGGTAGCGCGTACGATCGCTGATTTATCCCAGTTACCTAATATTACACGCGAATGTATTCAAGAAGCGCTGAGTTATCGTGCCTTTGAGCGCATGGTTGCTACTCTCGGGCATTAGCCATTGCACGCTTATTTACCAGCTGTTAACATTGTTGGATAAGCTTTATGGGAGTATTCAATGAAAAAGTGGATTTTGGCCGCATCACTTATACCACAATTGTGTTTGGCGAACGCCAGCGATGCAATGAGTCTTTATCTTGATCAACAGTATGAAGAAGCCTTTTCGCTTTTCGAACAGACTGCTGAGCTAGGTGATGGCCGCAGCCAATTTAATCTTGCTGTTCAATACTTACGTGGGCAAGGAGTACCTGCCGATCCTGTAAAAGCGTATGCGTACTTTAGCGTTGCTATTGCCAATGAATTTAAGATGGCTGAGCAGGCGCGAAAGTCAGCGGAGCGTCGCCTTAAGGGCTCACAACTCACCCAAGCCAAAGAGCTTGCCGAACAGCTTATCGCGCGTTATGGACCAAGTGGTTCACAGAGTATCGAGTATGAGCTAAGCCGAACGCTGAGCTACAACCCGACTCGAGAAAAAACAGTTAATCCTCCTACGGAATACCCCAGCGCTTTACAAAGTGAAGGTGCGCCAGGTATGGCAAGCTTAGTGTTCGACATCGATAAAAATGGCATTCCCCGCGATTACATGTTGTTGAACTCTTACCCAGCCCCTGAATTTGCCGAAAGTATGTTAGAGAAGTTACAACAAACGCGATTTGTAAGAGCCGAAAAGCCGTTCAAGAATGGCATCATTAGAGGTGTGTTTGCTGGCCTAGAAGACAGTGAAGTTACCCAGCGTTTACATACTCATGCTCAGCAACTACTCAAGTTAGCTAAGCGTGATGATGTTGCCGCTCAAGCTGAACTGGCAACAGTATTACAGTTGCTCGATGATGCGCCACAGCACTTTACCGTGAGTCCCGATATGATGAATATCGTCAGCGTCGCACCGGAAATCAACTTTCAAAGCATCACACAGCCCCAATTTAGTAAACAGGAAACGTTGGAGAGCAACTTCTTTAACTTTGGTTACCTAGTGAACGTTACCGATGAGGGTAAAGTCGAACAATGGCAAGCTTTCGAACATGTAGATATTCCAGAGGAATTGACCAAACATGCTCAGGGGGTGATGAGTAGCTGGCAGCTCAGCGCAAAAGGTGCCAAGTTGAAAGAAGATAATTGGTATTACGCCCATTTCTTTTATAACAACAAGGCGCAGGAGCCACAGTACCTGAATCATAATGTGTCCGCCTACGTGGATTTACAGCCAGTAGTGACAAAAGAGCCTGAGCTGCAATGGCGTTACTGGCAGCATAAAGCTGCTGTAGGTGGCCACAGTGATACCTTGTTCCAATTAGGAGTTAATTGTAATGTCCGTTTGCTCAGCATTGCCGCTAATCAGGCGCACACACGATCGCAATTACAGCTTGGTAAATGTTTACTTGATAGAGCTAATGAGTCTGAAACCTTCACAGAGCAAGCTAAATTCTGGCTTCAAAAAGCTGCCGATGCGGGCAATTTAATTGCGATGAGAAAGTTGGCTGGGTGGTACGTACGCTATTCTGACAATGGCGCCGATCTCAATTATGCAATTGAACTTGCTGAGCAAGTCGTGGATGCTAATGATCACCCAATGGCTTACGCATACTTAGCCGCAGCCCATGCTAAGCTGGGCAATTTTGAAGAGGCAATAAGTTATCAGCAGCAAGCAGTTGAAGAGGCAGACGACCAAGCATTTGATCAACAACCCCTACAACAAACACTGGCCGCATACAAAGATGGTCGTTTAGTGTTTTAACCGAGTGAGAGCATATAGCCTTTACCGCGAACGGTAACAATACGCTTTTGCTCTTTTTCGTCGCCTAGTTTTTTACGTAATCGGCCAATGAGTACATCGACTGTCCGGTCAGTTGGACTCCAATCGGGTTGGCCGATTTCTTCAGAGACCTTTTCTCGTGAGGTTGCCTTCCCTGCGTTCGCAATTAAACAAATAAGTACTTTATGTTCTGCTTCGGTAAGGCGGATTTCTTCTTGGGCAGGGGTTATTAATGTACGGTTATCTGGATGGAGCTTGAAATCTGCATATTCGATGTACTCAGTCGAGTCGTCACTTTGGGCACTGGCACTGTGAATACGCTTATAAACTGCGCGCATTCTAAGTTCTAACTCGAGTAGGTCTACGGGTTTGCAAATATAGTCGTCAGCACCCTGTGCGAGACCAGCAATCCTATCGGACTGAGAATCACGGCTTGATAGCATGATCACGCCGATCTCTGTAAGCGTTGTCAGTTCTTTCGCAAGCATGAGCCCGTCTTTTTGCGGTAAGACGATATCAACAACGGCCAGCTCAATATTGCCATCGGGTGTTGCTTGAGAGGCTTGAACCATAGCTAAGGCATCAGCCCCGGTACTATCAACGCAGAAGCTAAATTCAGTATCAGCAAAGTGGTTTTTAATACGTTTGACGAGTAAATCGTCATCTTCAACAAGTAACACGTTAATCGGCATGCAAGATTTACCTAGAGAAATACTATCTAATAAACTATTAGATTTTACTCAATTCCATGCAATGCAAACCTTTGCATTGCGTTAAAGTGTGCATTTTACGACAAAGAGTTAGATATTTCATTATTGGGTACAAAATATCTGCAATTCTTTTATTCCTGTTCAAGTTGACCGAGAAAGAAATGCTTTCATATTCAAATTATATTTTGTCATTGCTAATAATCTAGCTAAGAAGTGTTTCTTTGTGTTTTTGTTCTAACCAAAGAATCATATCGTCGCGTTTTAAGGCAGGGCAGATTAATGAGCCCTGGGCTTGGATAGCGGGAAACCGTGATTGTAGATACTCTAGTTCCTCATCTCGGCTAACGCCAACGGCGACAAGCTTGAGGTTACGGTCGTTGGCAATATCGTCAAGTGAATGTAAAACAGATTGTGAAAAGTAGTCCTGTTCTATTTCGGTTATTAAAGGTTCACACACTTTAATTTCATCAACGGGCAGGCTGTAGAGCTGTTGTCCCTCGGTAAAACCGCTGCCGTAGTCATCGAGTGATAACTCGAATCCTCTCATTTTCAAGCGATTGATTGTCTCAAGCACGTGTTTGTCGTTCAAAGGTTGGTGTTCGCTAATTTCTATTAGCACATCACTGGGAGTTAAATTATTCAACGACAGGATCAAAGAAAATTTGTCCGGGCAGTTAAGATCTGCCAGTTGAGTCGGGTGCAGATTGATAGCGAGCTTTAAATTCTTGGAATATGCTTTTCTAAAATATATTAAGTCTTTTGACGACTTTTCGATTAATTGAAATGTAAGAAGGTTGAGTAACTCATTAGAGCGCGCTACGCCGACAAAATAGCCGTCATCATTTTGCGTCATGCTCGTTCGAGGCATAATGTATGACATCACTTCTAGGCTATTAACCTTACCGGATGCTATTGTAATTTTAGGTTGGTAAAGCGGGGTCACTCGATTATGACTGATGGCATCTAGTAAAGAGAGTTCCGACACATTAGCAAGTGGATCATCACCGAAAGAGCGCAAGCAGTCCAATTTGTGCAGTAAATGCTGCACATCTTCCATGTGCACTGGCTTAGCTATATTACCGAGTAGATGCACGTTGTGTTGTCGGGCAAGTTGGCTGGCGAGGTTAATGACCTCAGGCTGCATTTCGGAAACAATAACGACAACGCCGGGATATTTAATTCTACCTAACCGGCGGATGAACTCCATGCCATCCATACCTGGCATGCTCAAATCTGTGAGAATGAGGTCATACAGGCAAGGCGATTTCTCAATATCTTGAAATGCTTTTAGAGCATCATCGTAACTAGACACATCTTTAATACCTAGCTGGTTAAACATTGCCTGTAAGACAATAGAAACCGCTGGCGAGTCATCAACAGTGACTACCCTATATTTTGCCGTTACTTTGCCATGCCTTTGGTTACTCATTCTTCCCTCCCTTGTTACTACCTAAAATCTAGATTGGCAGCGAGAAGTATGCAAACTTGTACCTGTAAATAGCTAGTAATTCTTGGGTTTATTAATACTTTATTATTGGTTTTTGGTTGTATCAATAACTGAATGCGGCTAAGACTACGATGATATAGAGCCCGCTAATGAGCAATTGTAGTAAGCAAAAGCCCATGATGTCTTTGGCTTTGAGCCCAGCAATGGCGAGCACAGGTATAGCCCAGAAAGGTTGTATTAAGTTAGTCCATGCATCTCCCCACGCGACCGCCATAGCAACAACCTCAGTAGGTACGCTCAGTGCACTCGCTGCGGGCAATAATAGCGGGGCTTGTACTGCCCATTGACCACCTCCTGAAGGGACGAAGATGTTCACGAGTCCAGCGCTGAGAAAGCTCCATATAGGTAAAGTTTGGGAATTGGATATATCAATAAATAGCCCTGAAATACTTTGAGCTAGACCACTTTGACTCATTAACGCCATTAAACCCGCGTAAAAGGGAAATTGAATGACAATACCGCTACCATTGCTCACGGCACGGGTGAGCTGTGCAATAAAGGTTGCAGCATTGGGTTGTAATAGGAGAGCGAAGAATAAAAATAGAGCGATTATTGAGTTGAGATTGAGTCCTTGTTTGCCCATGTAGAATGAGAAACCCAGATAAGTTAATCCGAGAATGCCGATGATAAGAGTTGGCCATCGCGCTTGTTCAAGGTGGTTACAACTGGTATCTGATTGAGTTGTTTGTGATTCTGTTAACGCATCAGGGTCAATATACACGGCATCATTTTGTTTTGGCAGGAGCCAGTAGTTAACGATAGGGAGTAAAACCGCAAGGCCAACGACCAGCGTTAAATTCATGGCAGAGAAAAGCGTCATGGAGGTATCGATAATACCTATTTGATCTTCGGCAAAGTGACCTTCTGTGGCAATAGTCAGTGGAATTGAACCAGATAAGCCCCCATGCCAGATAATAAAGCCAGAATAGGCACTGGCTACCAGCACCCGATAGTCTACCCGACAATGACGGGCAACCGCTTTAGCAAATAGGGCGCCAACTACTAGACCAAACCCCCAATTTATCCAACTAGATAATAATGCAACGAGCGTGGTGACAATAATTGCTTTACCTGGGGTATTTAATCGCTGAGCTAGAATATTGAGCATGCGTGATACTAGAGGCGTCGTTGCCAATAAATAGCCGCACACCAAAACTAGCAACATTTGCATCGCAAAGGTGAATAAATTACTTAGGCCGCCTCCCCACATAGCGATCAGTGCAATGGGTGAATGTTCGGTGCTGATGCCCGCAAGAATAAAACTCAACAATGTAAGTATAAATACGATGACCAACGGATCCGGCAGGTATCTATCAGTCAGTTGAGCGATGGGTTTAGAGATTTTTGCGAGCATATAGAGTAACTATTTATTATTAACTATTATTTTCTTAACACAGATAAGGTAAGGTTAAAAACACCAATCTTTAGCATGATAGGCTAAAGTTAACGGAATTACAAAATAGGTTAAAACTTAACTTGTTGAAAATTAATGATAAAAAGTTGGCCTAGTTATTGTAGATATTGAATTAAGATACAAAAATAAATGACTAACGAGGGTTATATGTCAGGACAAGGCTCTGGCGGTAATGTTATCGCCGCATTATGTAATGTATTTTTCCCAGGACTGGGGCAATTAGTACAAGGGCGTATTCTTGCAGCCTTACTATTTGCTATTTTCTTCTTCGGCGGCGCTGCACTTTGGTGGTTAGTCGTACCGGGGATTATTGCAGCTATCACTTATGTTTGGGCAATTATCGATGCCGCCAAATATCGTTCCTACGATTGATTCGAATAATGAAAAAGCGTGCTATTAAGCACGCTTTTTTTATACCCAATTCAGCCATAAAACGTAGCTAAATGCACTGAGCACTGTACTGAGCACCACACTGCTGGCGAGAATATCGTTATGGGTATTCAATTCTTTTGCCACCAAATAAGCGTTTACTCCTAGCGGCGCAGAGCTTATCAGCACAAGCAGTAAAGTTTGCTCTGTTGGTAAAATAAATAGATAGGTGGCACAGAGCCAAACAGCGGCTGGGAGCAGCAAGATTTTTACTAGGCTGAGAATCAGCGCAAGCTTTAAACCCGATTTAATACGGTAGTGATGTAAATTCGCCCCGAGCACAAACAGTGCGCCGGCTATGGCTGGATCTCCAAGCAGTGATAGACCTTGCTCAATAGGTGCAAATAATTTGAGTCCCGCCACATTTGCTAATACGCCGAGGCTGATAGGCAATATAACCGGATTGATGATTAACTGGCGCGCGGTTGTACGCCAATTTAAGTTCTGTGATTTGCCACAAAATGCATAAGTCAGCAAAAATAGCAGGGCACTGTGAAAGGTAATGATGACAAATACGGTTGCGGCAACTTCCTTACCAAGCGCCTGAATTGCGATAGGCAGGCCGATGAGCACAGTATTTGAATAGCTCGCACCCAAAGCAAGCACGGCGCTTTTTGCCCATTGCTTATTTATTAGTCTAAACACCAATAACACACTTAGATAAACACTAAGAACGGGCAGATAAAAGCTCGCAAGCAACCCCAGACTCACCACTTCTGTTAGTTCAGCGCCTTGCATATTGAGGAATAAAAAGGCGGGAATGCACACATAAAAAATGAATCGACTCACCCCAGCCAAATTATCTTGATTCAGAAATTTTAAGCGTGCGCAGCCAAAGCCAATCAAGACAATGAAGATTAGAGGAAAGATGAGCGTGAGTGTGCCTAACATAACTTATGTGCGAAAGAGTAATTACCCGTATTCTAACATTGCCCACTAGGTCGATGGTAAGCCTTATAGTGAGATTTCAACGTTAGGCATATACTGGTATGATGCGCGGCCAGAATTACAGGTGTAGGCACGATGGAATATCAAATTTATTCGGACCCAATGTGGGGCAAGCGTATTAAACTTACTGACGAGCACAAGTTGATTGCGCGCTGGTTTAATGACGAACTGTATGAGAATGATGATCTCATGAAGCGCTTTGTGCATGCCCTTGATGAGGACGTTGAGCAAGTGCTTCAAGGTAAAGAGATGCGGATTTTACTCACCCACGGCGAAGCGATATTTGAAAGCCATGGTTTGTACCATGACAGTGACGACCTTGGCGATTATGCTGAAGATGACTTGTCTCTGGATGAATCCGAATTAGCTGCAGCCTGTGGGGTCGAAGACTTAAAAGCCTTACTTGAGTCTTGGATGGCCTTTCGTTAAGCCATCTCTGTCGCTGAACTAAGTTTGGCAATGCGTTCGCTCATGCCGATAATTAACTGATCTTTAATTTTTTCTCTTACTACCACGGGTAACTTTAACAGCGCACTGGGCTCTATAGCCAGCAAGATAGAGTCGGTCGCGGCTCTGGCGTTAATGCTGCGTTCTCGATGGCTAATAAACGCACCTTCACCAACAAACTCCCCCGGGTAGATATGTCCTAAATGCTTTTTATCATGTTGTCTGAATACCGTGAGTTCACCACTTAAAATAATGTACAAGTGATGACTTTGTTCAAACTGTTTAAAGACGTAGTGGCCTTGCTTAATCGCATATAAAGATGAAAAGGATTCGAGCAGCATCTGTCTTTCTGCAAGTTCAAAATGCTGAAAAAAGGGCACGCGATTGAGAATTTCCATGCGTTTAAACAGGGCGATGTTTTCCAGTAATCTCATCAAGGTCAGTACACTCGCAATGATATTTTGAACAGTTGAACCGTTAGGTTATACCGGATGGTAATAGAGCAGGGGAAAAATTACTACTGCTCGAAGATGACAGCAGCGAGCGGCTATGACTACATAACCAAAAGTAATTGATTGAATTTCAAAATAAAGCCCCTAAACAGGGGCTATTAAGTATGCGCTTTATGATGTCGTGATATTGCGCTCTTTGAGCTTACGAGTGAGTGTGTTTCGACCCCAACCGATACGCAGAGCCGCTTCTTGCTTGTGGCCCCCGCAACTCGCTAAAGCCGATTTAATCAAACGCGTTTCCAACTGCGCTTGAATATCAGGCCACACGTTGTCTTTGCCCTGTTTAAATTCATTGTTCAGCCACTGTTGAAATAAATCCAGCCAATCAGCATCGACATCTTGCGGATGTGCGGCAATGATCTCTGGTGGCAGGTCTTCTGCGGCAATATATTCACCAGGAGCCATTACGGTAAGCCAGCGGCAAGTGTTTTCTAATTGACGAACGTTGCCGGGCCAATTGAATAACTTCATTTGATCGCATGCTTGCGGGCTGAGGATCTTGGTGTCTATCTTCAGTTCCTGAGCACTTTTATTTAAGAAGTATTCGGCAAGTTGCTCAATATCTTCTGGGCGCTCACGAAGTGGTGGTAGCTTAAGTCTGACCACATTTAGACGGTGGAATAAATCTTCGCGGAATTTTCCTTGCTGCGCTAGGAGCTCCAAATCTTGGTGTGTTGCCGCAATAATACGCACATCTACCTTAATGCTTTGATGACCACCTACACGATAAAACTCACCATCCGCTAAAACACGCAATAGACGAGTTTGCACATCTAAAGGCATATCACCAATTTCATCAAGAAATAGAGTACCGCCATTGGCTTGCTCGAAGCGACCTTTGCGTACGCTGTCTGCACCTGTAAATGCGCCTTTTTCGTGGCCAAAAAGCTCAGACTCGACTAAATCTTTTGGAATAGCGGCCATATTGAGGGCGATAAAAGGATTGTCTTTGCGTGGGCTGTGTTGGTGCAGTGCGCTGGCAACAAGCTCTTTACCCGTGCCCGACTCACCATTTATCAAAACACTCATACTCGAAGCGCTCAGCTTACCAATGGCACGAAACACTTCTTGCATTGCTGGTGCTTCACCGATGATCACTGAACGTTTCTGTTCGCTTGCTGTTTTCTTCGTTTTCTTTTGTGAGTGCGCTCTTACAGCTCGGTCAACAACGCCAACGGCCTCTTCCAAATCAAATGGTTTGGCGAGGTACTCGAACGCGCCTTTTTGGAAAGCTTGAACGGCCGAGTCCAGATCTGAGTGTGCAGTCATGATGATGACGGGCAAGCTCGGATTTTCTTCGCTGATTTGCTCCAGTAGCGCCATACCATCCATACCCGGCATACGCACATCAGATAGCAATACCGCCGGCTGAGAGTAGGTGAGTGCGCTGAGTACGTCCTGAGCATTATCAAAACTCTCAACGTGATAGCCACCGCGCGTCAGTGCCTTTTGCAGTACAAAACGAATGGATGCATCATCGTCTACCAACCAAACAGATTTCATCGTATACCTCTTAGCCTCTTACAAAGGCAAGTATAATGTAAACTCAGTATGGCCCGGCCAGCTATCGCATTCGATAAAGCCTTGATGCTGATCTATCAGGGTTTGTGCGATCGACAACCCCAAACCACTGCCACCTTCTTTATTAGTGACCATAGGATAAAACAGCGTTTCTCTTACTTCGGGAGCGATACCCGGACCATTATCACAAATTTTAATCTGCAGGGCTTTTTTAAGCGTGGTGTCATAGCGACGCACGTGATACCGCACGCGCGTCGTCACTTTAATTTCCCCCCCCTCACTGAGCGCTTGCATGGCATTGCGCACAATATTGAGGAGGACTTGCTGAATTTTATCGCCATCAACCACGACATCCGGAATACTGGGATCGTAATCTTTGATAAGCGTAATTTCTTTGTTGTTATCCAGCACGCAAAGCTTCAGTACATTCTCTAGCGTTTGATGAATATTGGTCGCTTGTTTATGTAGGCGTTGGTTTGGCCCCAGTAGCCTGTCTACAAGCTGCCTCAATCGGTCTGCTTCATGAATGATTAGCTGTGCACACTCATCGCGCTCCTGCTGATCAACTTCATACTGCAATAATTGCGCCGCTCCGCGAATTCCGCCCAATGGGTTTTTGATTTCATGAGCCAAGTTGCGAATAAGGGTACGAGCTGCTTGATGCTGGTGCATTTGGTTTGAGGCCTGATCGAGTCGAATCTCTTCGTCGGTTTGGCGAATTTCAAACAACAAATATGCGTCGTTCTGATAATTAATTCTGCGGCTATTGAGCGCTAGGTTAGCATGGCGAGTATCCACGAAAACCACGTCAGCCCTATGCTGGTGGCAATCTACACCTTGCTTGAGAGTGTAATTGGCAATGCGTTCCAGCTCAATCGAGTGATAATTAAACAGGGATTCAAACGGTTGGCCAATAATGCGTTTTAAGCCTTGGCCAAGTAGTTCGGTGCAGCTGGTATTGGCATAAACCAGATTAAAATCTTTGTCCAAAATTAGGATAGCAGTATGCAGGTTTTCCCACATCTGTTGATGGAAATCGAAGTGGAGTTTCATTTTAAGTCATCAATTGCACCATGTTGGTGCGTATATGTTATCAGGTTATCACGATACTGCTGAGATATTTATTTGTTAGCGTTTAGGGTCCAGTAATCATGGTGCGACGGTGTAAGAAAAAGACCACGGGATCAGAGCTTGCCAATACCTTGCCTTCAGAGTCGAGCAGTTTTAACACAATGTTGTGTTCCCCTCGATCAACGTCACGCATCACAAATAACAGTGACTTTTGTGGTTTCTCATAGGCCTTACCATCAAGAAACAGTTGCACTTGATGGCCTTGCAAAAAACGCGGTTTGATCATGCCGGACACATGCACTGAGCCGGTATTATCGCGGATGGTTTCTTCTTGCGCAGGAGAACTGATTGAGATAGAAAATTTAACCTTCTCTAAATCATTGGTTGGTTCGTTGAAGATGCTGGTGTCAGTGGAAGGCATGTTCATCACAGGTTTGTTCAGCGTAACCTTTTCCGCGCCTTTGCGAGGCGTATCGGAAAACACCAAATTGCCGTTCTCATCCTTGTAGACATAGATGTTTTTATTGGGCTCTGCGGATACGGGTGTTGTCATAATCAACGCCAATAACACGCTTAAAATCATCACCTTTACGTTCACATGCATTCCTAATTTAGTTTGTTATTCTTATAGTTAGCCGTAATTGAAGTGCTTGAGCACCCATTAGTAACTGTAGTTCATTTACAACTTTTTTACCATAAAAAAAGCCTGCAGAGCAGGCTTTGAGAACACACATGATATAACTAAAAATTAGTTATCAGGTTATACGCTGTAGTACATTTCGAACTCAACTGGGTGAGTTGTCATGTTAAGTTTTTCAACTTCTTTAGACTTCAGCGCGATATAAGCGTCGATTAGGTCGTTTGTGAATACGCCGCCTTGGATTAGGAACTCACGGTCTGCGTCTAGTGATGCAAGTGCTTCATCTAGTGAAGATGCAACTGTTGGGATTTCAGCCGCTTCTTCTGCAGGTAGGTCGTATAGGTCTTTGTCCATTGCATCGCCAGGGTGGATCTTGTTCTTGATACCGTCAAGACCAGCCATAAGCATTGCAGAGAATGCTAGGTATGGGTTAGCTGTTGGGTCAGGGAAGCGCACTTCGATACGACGTGCTTTCTCTGAAGGAACAACTGGAATACGGATAGATGCTGAACGGTTACGTGCTGAGTAAGCAAGCATTACCGGAGCTTCGAAGCCAGGTACTAGACGCTTATAAGAGTTAGTAGACGCGTTCGCGAATGCGTTGATTGCTTTAGCGTGCTTGATGATACCACCGATGTAGTAAAGCGCTTCTTCAGAAAGGCCGCCGTACTTGTCACCTGCGAAAAGGTTTTTACCGTCTTTCGCTAGAGACTGGTGACAGTGCATACCAGAACCGTTATCACCAACGATAGGCTTAGGCATGAACGTAGCTGTTTTGCCGTATGCGTGCGCCATGTTGTGGATAACGTACTTCATTTCTTGAATTTCGTCTGCTTTCAATACCATAGTGTTGAAGCGAGTCGCGATTTCGTTCTGACCAGCAGTTGCTACTTCGTGGTGGTGAGCTTCAACAACTTGACCCATTTCTTCTAGAACTAGGCAAGTCGCGCTACGCCAATCTTGTGATGAATCAACTGGAGCTACTGGGAAGTAACCGCCTTTAACGCCTGGGCGGTGACCTGTGTTACCACCTTCGTAATCTTTGTCAGAGTTCCAACATGCTTCTTCAGCATCAATTTTGTACATTGAACCAGACATGTCTGATTTGTACTTCACGTCGTCGAATAGGAAGAATTCTGGTTCTGGACCGAATAATACGGTGTCAGCGATGCCAGTAGAGCGCATGTACTCTTCAGCGCGTTTAGCTACAGAACGTGGGTCACGCTCGTAACCTTGTAAAGTTGAAGGCTCAACTACGTCACAACGAACGATAAGTGTTGTTTCTTCTGCGAATGGGTCAAGTTTAGCGCTTTCAGCATCTGGCATTAGCACCATGTCTGATTCGTTAATGCCTTTCCAACCTGCAATAGAAGAACCATCGAACATTTTGCCGTCTTCGAAGAAGTCTTCATCAGCTTGATGATGAGGGATAGAAACGTGCTGCTCTTTACCTTTTGTGTCAGTAAAGCGTAAATCTACGAATTTAACGTCATGTTCTTTAATGAAATCTAAAACCGATTGTGACATGTGTCCTCCGAATGTGGAATTTTTATGTGTGCTGCATGTTACTGCAATTGTGCACTGGTAAGCTTAAATCGTGCCAGTTTTGTAACGCGCTATTTATAAAGGTTTTTTTAAAAAACGAATTTCATGAAATATGCGTTTTGCACCTAATTGGTGCGCACATGCTACATTCTAGTGCATCCGTGTGAAATTGCTATTAAGGCGAGTTGTGATCAGATTTTGCCTTTTTATAAAAAATATACACAATGATTATTGGTTGTTTTTTAATCGTTTAATGCGATTTGCGCCATTATCACATCACAGTCACAGAAAAATAATGTTGGATAAACTTTCATCTAGTGACTTTATAAGGGATAATACGCGCCCTTTTAAACCCAACGCAGGTAGTTGTTTGCCGGGCGTGGATCCTCTAGGAACAATGAGGCTTGCCTCTTAAGTAGATATATGAGCATCGAAAAGTTAAGAAATATCGCGATCATCGCGCACGTTGACCATGGTAAAACGACTCTGGTTGATAAATTGCTTGAGCAATCGGGCACACTGCAAACTCGCGGTGGTAACGAAGAGCGAGTGATGGATTCCAACGACATTGAAAAAGAGCGTGGAATTACCATCTTAGCTAAAAATACGGCAATCAACTGGAACGATTACCACATCAACATCGTAGATACTCCAGGACACGCTGACTTCGGTGGTGAAGTGGAACGTGTTCTTTCGATGGCTGATTCAGTGCTTCTTCTTGTAGATGCTCAAGAAGGTCCAATGCCACAAACGCGTTTCGTTACGCAAAAGGCATTCGCACAGGGTTTGAAACCAATCGTTGTTATTAACAAAATCGACAAGCCTGGTGCTCGTCCTGATTGGGTTATGGACCAAGTATTCGACCTATTCGATAACTTAGGTGCAACTGACGAACAGTTAGACTTTAAAGTAATCTATGCGTCAGCTATCAACGGTTGGGCAACACTAGATTTAGATGAGCCTTCAGACAACATGGAACCTATGTTCCAAGCGATCGTTAACGAAGTTGAAGCGCCAGATGCTGATCCTGAAGGTGCATTGCAGATGCAGATCTCTCAGCTTGATTACAACTCATACGTAGGTGTAATCGGTGTTGGTCGTATTAAGCGCGGTACGGTTAAAGTAAACCAACAAGTTACAGTGATTAGTGCTGATGGCACTAAGCGTAACGGTAAAGTTGGCCAAGTACTTACTTACCTAGGCCTAGACCGTCACGAAGCACAAGAAGCAACTGCGGGCGATATCATCGCAATCACAGGTCTTGGTGAGCTGAAAATCTCTGACACTATCTGTGACGTAAACAATGTTGAAGCGCTTCCGGCGTTAAGCGTTGACGAGCCAACAGTAACCATGACGTTCTCAGTAAATACATCACCGTTTGCTGGACAAGAAGGTAAATACGTGACTTCACGTAATATCCGCGAGCGTCTTGATGCTGAACTTGTTCACAACGTAGCACTACGTGTAGAAGACACAGACAACCCAGATAGCTTCCGTGTATCAGGTCGTGGTGAACTTCACTTAGGCGTATTGATCGAAAATATGCGTCGTGAAGGTTATGAGCTTGCAGTTTCACGTCCTGAAGTAATCCTTCGTGAAGTGGATGGTGTTCTTGAAGAACCGTATGAAACAGTAACAATCGACTGTGAAGAAGAGCACCAAGGCTCAATCATGGAACAACTTGGTCTGCGCAAAGCGGAAATGACCGATATGTCTCCAGATGGCAAAGGCCGTATCCGTATGGACTTCATGGTTCCTAGCCGTGGTCTAATCGGTTTCCAAACTGACTTCATGACGTTGACGTCTGGTTCAGGTCTGATGTATCACACATTCGATCACTACGGCCCTCACAAAGGCGGTAAAATTGGTCAACGTAAAAACGGTGTGTTGATTGCTAACGCGCAAGGTAAAGCGTTAACTAACGCACTATTCAACCTACAAGAGCGCGGTAAACTATTTATCGGTCATGGTGTTGAAGTGTATGAAGGTATGGTTATCGGTATTCACAGCCGTGACAATGACCTAACTGTAAACGCCCTAAAAGGTAAGCAGTTAACGAACGTTCGTGCATCAGGTACTGATGAAGCACAAACACTTGTGCCACCTATCAAGATGACGCTAGAGCAAGCGCTTGAGTTCATCGATGATGACGAATTAGTAGAAGTAACGCCTGAAAGCATTCGTATTCGTAAGCGTTTCCTAACGGAAAACGAACGTAAGCGTGCTTCACGCGAAAGCAAAAAAAGCTAATTACAGCTCATGATGAAAAGCCCGCACATTGTTGCGGGCTTTTTTGTTTCAGAACAAAGAATGTCCGAATTAATCAAGCACAAGACCTTTCCGCAAAAGGAGTAGTGGCGTACCCTAAATGGGTATGCAAAGGAGGTGCTTATGTTGCGTATTGGCTTTTTTATATATGAAGGTTTCAAAGCCACGGATCTCTCTGCGCCTATGGATAGTTTTGCTGAAGCGAATGTGCAAGCCAAAAAGCGAGGGCTCCCGCTTCCTTACGAACTGCATTTATTTGCTCCAGAACAAGCTGCTATTGCTGCGACCAATGGCTTGATTGTGCAAGTCAGAAATGATTTATCGCAGCCACCTGAACTGGATACGCTGATTGTGGTAGGTGGTTCGGGGGCGCAACGAGTGAGTGAATTAAGTAATGTGAATCACTGGTTAGCACAGGTGCAGCCAAAGTTGCGTC
Source organism: Pseudoalteromonas pernae (assembly GCF_039831865.1). Taxonomy (NCBI): domain Bacteria; kingdom Pseudomonadati; phylum Pseudomonadota; class Gammaproteobacteria; order Alteromonadales; family Pseudoalteromonadaceae; genus Pseudoalteromonas; species Pseudoalteromonas pernae. Next base: position 188,736 of record NZ_JBDODM010000007.1, on the reverse strand, counting down.
GTCTCGTCTCGATAGGGGCTGGGTGTCTAATATTGTCAGCATCGGGTGTGTTAAATGGCAAAACGGTCACCACGCACTGGCAAACAGCTCAATATCTGCAAAAAGTGAATACGCAGGTGAATATTGATACCTCTCGCAACCTTATCCAAGATGGCAATGTGTATTCAGCTGCAGGCATGACCGCGAGCGTTGACCTCGCGCTGACTTTACTTGAGCAAGATCTAGGTGGGGATTTTGCACACAGTGTGGCGCAACAAGCACTCATTTTTAACACGTGTCTAAATGACATGAAGGTCATGGGAAGCAGCACAACTGCCTTGCAAAAAGGCAGTGAACGCTTCTTGAAGTTAAGTGACTTTCTACTTAACAATCTACATAAACCCATCAACATTGATACCATGGCATCGAGTATCAACGTTAGTCCTCGTCATTTTCGCCGCTTATTCAAACAACAGTTTGCAGTCGCGCCCATGGTGTATGTGGAGCAACTTAGAATCAACAAAGCGAAGGCATTGTTAACCAGCACAGACTTTGCTATCTCGTTAGTTGCTCAGCAATGTGGTTATGCGAGCCATGAAGTGTTTAGCCGTCGATTTAAATCACATATGGGAGTGTCGCCCAGTGAGTTTAGAGCACAGTTTTAAAGTTGGTGTGAGAAAAACTATACAAGAAAATTTCAGCTACCCATTGATATTCCTAATTATTCTCTGCTATTCATGTTTATATTCTTCAAGAAATTCTTAAGACTTGAGCTGACTATAAACATGGAGTGTCACAATGAGTTTAGGTAATGCTATTAAAAATTTGCGTCAGAAGTATCAGTTAAGTCAGCCTGAATTAGCAGTAAGAGCAGGTATTGAGCAAAGTTATTTATCCAAAATTGAGAATGATAAATCGATGCCCTCGGAAGATATCTTTGAGCGCTTACTGAGCGCGTTAGATTTAACTGTTGAGCAGTTTATGGAGTCTGTTGGCCATCACATTGATTCATCACAGCTGTTACAAATTACTCAAACGAAAAGGTATGTAGGGCAGCAACATCGTTTGGTGCAACAACGTCAAAATCGCATGCAGATATTCGCTATTGTGCTTATTGCATTTGGGTGTGCGCTTTTTTACTGTGCTCACAAGACCTTGTTATTTCCTGAGCGGCAATATGTTTATGAATCAGAAGGTGTAATCAAAGACTCAGAGCCAGACACTTTCTTTTCAAATTGGCGGCAAATGATCACAAATGCAAGTAATGCTGAAAAGTTTGACGATCTGGTCGCCACAATCCATCAGCGCACAAAAAAAGAGTATATCTACAGCTATGAAATGTTGGGTGTACAGTTCACGCAACATGAGGAAGGCGGGCGACGGATATATGTATACAACACAAATATCGAACACCCTAGGGTGATCAATGGCGTGCTTACTTTTGTCGCAATATTCACACTTGTCATAGGCAGTTTGTTGCTTGTGAGAAATTTTCCTTGGCTGCGTTCTAGAAATAAGCTTATTAACTAACATCGGTCGTTAGCATGTGAATATCACATGCTAAATCTTTGTTTACACAATCAGCCATCGCGTCCATCAATTCGGGCGCTAAAGACTATTTTGCCATAGCCTATGACAAACAAGGCGTATGAAATAGCCCAAAGAGCAGCTGAGAGCAGGATTAATGACGAATAGTGCGTGCCGGTGAGTGAGGCTAACAAGCGAACTAAAAGTGTCACGACCATGAGCAAGAACGCAAAGCTCATTGGTTTACTGGCTTTGATCATGCGTCCAGTATGGCCAAGTGATACGCGCGAAATCATTGCTAATATCATCAGTCCCATGCCTCCGACCGTAATAGCATGGATGGGTGTTGAAATGCTGGTAAGCCAACCAAAATGATATGCTCCCATCAACACCAGGCCGCAGCAGAGCGCCCAGTAACTGGCGTGTAATGGCCACACCAGTGCAGTGCCAAAGGTTACCCAAATCCGCCATCGCAAAGCGCGAATAAAGTTGAGTACGCCAGCGATTAAAAAGAGTGAGCCTGTAAACTGCTGTGCTACGCGATCGCCAATCAGGGTTAAAGCTACACACAGAAGCACGCTGATGATGGAGGCTTTGTCCAGCCATGGAATATTCGCAATGCGTTGGGTGTGAGTTCCGTTGGCTGTAAACATAGGAAACACTCGCCCGCCCATTATGACCATCACTAATGTGATCATCATTACCATGACATGGCTAATATCTAAAAAATTGATAGCTAGATGACCATAGAGTGCTGTGTACATCAGGGCGTTGAGGCCTGACATAGCCAGTAAAATAGGGATAAAAAACAGGTTGCGCCAAAGTGCTGCTTTGATAATGGGTATCGCTAGGAAAAAAGCGGCGAGGGGTAAATAGGCAAGATCGAGCGTCATGATTACCCAATTGGGCGCTAGATGCGGAAATGCCATGAGTAAGCGAGCGCTGAGCCATATCAAGACTAAAGCAAAAAGAGGCTTCCCTTTAACACTGGGTACACCCGACCAATTTTGTACAGCAGTGAGTAAAAAGCCCGTAATGATTGCGACAGCAAAACCAAAGAGCATTTCATGAATGTGCCAGAAATGGCTGCTACCAAATGGGGTGAAAGTGAGATTTCCTGTGTAGGTCAGTGCCCAAAGAGGAATGCTCAGCATAGCAAACAGAGCACCCAACCAAAATAATGGTCGAAAAGCCAAACGCATAAAAGGCCAACCACGTGCTTGCTCACTGGGTTCGGCAATTTGCCCACTGGGAAGTAATACCGCCATAACAACCTCGATTCTCTTATTTGGGATTAAGCGTCTGAGCTTTCTATGTTTAACAGCTGCTTCAATTCGTTGCCTTGTGAGTTGCCAATGAGATCGGCCAAGGTGAATTGATCTAGGTGGATAAAAAAGCACTCCATGGCATCAGCCAATGTTTTCTTAAGTTGGCAAGAGGGCGTTATCACACATTGATTATTGTCACCAAAGCACTCGACCAACACCGAGTTTTGCTCGTTTAGGCGTACGACTTTTCCCAAGTTAATTTGCTCAGCTGTGCGTTGCAGGCGAATACCGCCATTTTTGCCGCGCGAGGATGCTAAGTAACCTTGAGCACTAAGTGTATGCACAACTTTCATGAGGTGATTTTTAGATATTCCGTACTGGTCAGCGATTTGCCCAATAGTCACTAGTTTGTCGTGATGCAATGCAGCAAAAATGAGTACGCGTAATGAGTAGTCTGTAAAACGGGTGATATTCATAGCATAACGGCGCCACTTAAAGATGTATATAAAATACATCTTTAAGTGGGTCGAGTAAATTGACCTAGCGCATAAAAACGCACGCTAGCAATTAAGTTATTGAAGTGCATGAAAAGAAAAAGGAGCTATTAGCTCCTTTTGACAACTCTATTGGGGATGAATGTTACCCCTGATTCATTTGCTCAATAAATCGGTTTGAATCAGCAATCGACTTATTCATGTCGTCGATTAATACCTTAATATCTCGTTGCAGGTTGGTAAATTCTCCCTTAATTGCTGCAATGGCTTGCGCATTAAGGTTATGTTTTAAATACAAAACATTGTCTTGAAGGGAGTCTAACACGGGTTGCATTTTTGCTTCACTGGCACGCATTGAACGCAGCAACTGGTCAAACTGGCGTTGGGTGGCACGCAGCTTATTACTGCTTTCGCGTTTGAGTGATGCGCTCGAATATTCCTCTAGCTCATCCGCCCATTCCTCGAAGAGCGCCTCAGCAACGTCTTCCACTTTATCGATATTGGATGACACGTCTTGCGCAGCCGCTAGGCTGGATTCGTAATCGTCGTTGAGTTGCTCGTAGGCATCTTGGAGATCACCACCATCAAAATTGATGAGCGTGCTTAAGCGTTCCAATGCTGATTGAAATTCTTCTTGTGACTCTTCTTGCGATTCTTTGGTCTCTTCAACTCGGTCGACCAAAATATCGCGCTTGTGCACACCCACAGATTCCATTGCCGAGTAATAAGCTGATTGGCAAGCCGTAAGCGACGCAAAGGCAGCCACAAGGGCGAGTTTTTTCATCATCATGATGTCCTGTCTCGAAAGTTGATACTGTAAATTATGTGGCTGATTGCTATGATAAGCAAAAGATTTTTATTTCTGAGTAGAAGATGGACTGGGATAGCGAGAAAATAAAAACAACGCTGACTATTTGGGCTAAAGCACAACCACGCTGGTGGCGATACTTCTTTACCCGCTGTATGGAAGATCAAATTACCGTGAATGCGGGCTATCTCGCTTATGTTACCTTGTTATCATTAATCCCATTAATTGCCGTGGGTGTCGCTATTTTCTCTGCTTTTCCGGGATTTGCGGACACGCGCCAAGAGATTGAGACCTTTCTATTTACCAATTTATTGCCAACCACCTCCGTGGTGCTTGAAGAACACATAGGTGCGTTTACTGGTAATGCCAACAAGATGACCGCGGTGGGGGTCAGCTTTCTCGCGGTTGTTGCGCTGTTTCTTATTCGTAATATTGATGCCACTTTGAACCGAATTTGGCGCATTAAAAAAAAGCGCCCAGGGATTATCTCGTTCGCCATTTACTGGATGGTTTTGAGTCTTGGCCCTGTGTTACTTGGTTTGAGTATCGGTGTGACTTCATACATCGTCTCCCTTGTGTCTTTCGCCGACGAGGGAATTCCTGGGTTCAGTGGTTTTATTCTCAAATCCTTACCTTATGTAATTTCCACAGCCGGCTTTTGGATGCTCTATACTTTAGTGCCAAACACGAGAGTGCCACTAAGAGCAGCTTTGCCAGGGGCGATTTTCGCGGCTTTACTGTTCGAATTAACCAAGAAGGGTTTTGCACTGTATATCAGTCATTTCCCGTCATACGAAGTGATTTACGGCGCATTGGCCACCATTCCTATCTTGTTTATGTGGGTGTACCTTTCATGGATAGTGGTTTTGCTTGGCGCGGAATTTACGGTGTGTATCAGCGTTAGCAGGCCGCCGATTGACGACATCGTTAAAGAGGAATTAGCCGATAAGGAGTAACTATGTCTCTAAGCTACCCTATTACTGAACCAAATAGTGTGCATCACGTTGCTGTGGGCCAAGGGCATCAGTTGGAGCTTGAAGAACATGGAACCCCTGAAGGACTGCCAGTCATTATTTGCCACGGTGGTCCGGGTGCTGGTTTGAGTCGTTTTGAGTGTGCTCACTTCAATCCAAAGAATTACCGTATCTTGTTGTATAGCCAACGAGGCTGTGGGAATTCAACTCCACACAGTTGTGAAAATAATACTCTAGAGCTGTTAATAAGCGATCTAGAAGCCATACGTGAACATTTGGGTATTACCCGTTGGGTACTGTGTGGCGAGTCATTTGGTGCATCACTTGTACTTTGCTATGCCTTGGCACACCCAGAAAAAGTTGCTGCGCTGATGTTGTGGGCGACATTTTTGGCAAGCTCTGAAGACTACCATTGGTATTTAGGGAAAAGTGGAGCTGGTGCCCAGTTTTACCCCGAACAATACGCGCTATTTAATCCAACTGGCAGTGATACCGAAGAACTGATTGCGTCATATCATTCGCGCGTATTTGCCCACAATGAATTAGCACGTTTAGAAGCCGCCAAGGCTTGGTGCCAGTGGGAAGAAATTTTGTGTGATGGCGGTGGTGATAACCCACGTTTACATACTCCAGAGGCGCTTATCAACAGCGCCCAATTGCAACTTCACTATCTATATAATCAGTTCTTTTTGCCTGACAATTACTTGCTCGATAGCGCGCGACAACTTGCGCACTTACCAATTTGGATGGTGCATGGCCGTCATGATCTGGTGAGCGTGTTTGCCCGCGCACAACGCCTAGCCACCACTTTGAATGCGCATCTCGATATCGTACCAGGGCTTGGTCACTCTTTAGCAAATGAGGTATATTGCCAAGCTCAATGTCGGGCCACCGACCACATGTATTTGAAATTAAAGAGGTTGCAGTGCAAGGGTTAATTCAACGTGTTAGTGAAGCGAAAGTTGAAGTTGAAAACAAAGTGGTAGGCGAAATTAAACAAGGCATTTTGTTGTTGCTGGGTGTTGAAAAAGCGGACACAGAAGAACACGTTGACAAGCTTTTGCACAAAGTGAGTAATTACCGCATTTTCACCGACGAACAGGGAAAAATGAACCAAAGTTTACGAGATATTGGTGGAGAGCTTTTAGTGGTATCGCAATTTACGTTAGCTGCTGACACCAAAAAAGGCATGCGACCTAGTTTCTCAAGTGCTGCCACGCCTCAGCAGGCTAATGACTTGTACCAGTCTTTTGTAGAGAAAGCTCGGGCATCTGGTTTAACCGTTGCCACTGGGCAATTTGCAGCTGATATGCAAGTGAGCCTAGTGAATGATGGTCCGGTGACCTTCAACCTGACTGTTTAAGGTGATAGAAACACTAAACGGTTGGCGTAACCTTTGACATCGACAATGTTAGGCGTTCGACCAAAGCAGGTGATCAGTAAGTGTGTGAGTTGCTGCAACTGTGAATCATGATGCGCTAAGAAGTTAATGAACACATGCCCATCTTTGTTGAGTACATTGCGCACTTTGTCATAAAAGCGATGCTTGTACAGAAATAGTGGCGCATCGAGCTCACTAAATAAATCGATAATGATCCAATCATACTTTTCATTCTCACAAAGCACTTGCTCAGCGTCGGCGCAGCGTAGTGTCGTGTCGTGAGCACCGCCAAAATAGCGTTTGTAGCAATGGATGATATCCGCGTTGCGTTCGACGGAGATAAGCTCCGTATCGGGGTAGGTATGATGCAAATAGTTGCGAATAGCACCGCCCCCTAAACCTAGCTCTAAAACTCGCTTGGGCGGCGTAAGTGTCTGCCAATATTGAGCAAATATCTGTAAGTGTGGAAACAATAGGTGATTAGGCCGGCTGCGCTCGATAATAGACTGAAGGGTCTGATTTATCAGCAACCAGCGAAACTGTTTATGTTGGCGGACTTGAATACTGTTACCACCAAAGCGGTGCCAATATAGAAGATGTCCGATTTTCGTGCAATCAGCAACGAAGTGCTCGGATACTGCGCCACTGTGCTCAATGACTGTTTCCATATCAACAGCATAGACACGGGTTTACGATTTTCCTAGTTGTGCAAATATTTTTACGAAAAAATGCCTATTGTTCTTTGGTGTTATTTGCGCAAATCGTTAAATCTTGTAAGGTGAAGAAAAAAATAATTGGAGTACCTATGTTCCAAGTTACCACCCCACAAAGTAGTGACGATTGGCAGGATTATTACGCGTTGCGCTGGCAGGTTTTGCGCGCACCTTGGGATCAACCTCGCGGCAGCGAGCAAGATGATTTAGAACAAGAGTCGGAACATCGCTTTATCAAGAATAAAGATGGCGAAGTACTTGCTGTGGCACGGTTGCATTTTAATAACTCGCAACAGGCGCAAGTGAGGTATATGGCTGTGGGTGAAGCCCACCGAGGTCAGCATCTTGGTAGCCGATTGCTACATGAATTAGAAAAAATTGCGTGGAATCAAAATGCCGATGAGCTGGTGTTATTTGCTCGTGAACGCGCACTGGATTTTTACAAACGTCATGGCTACGAATTAAAGGAAAAAGCTCACCTTGCTTTTGGTGACGTTCAGCATTGGCGTATGGTGAAGCAACGTCCTAGTGAGCCTGGTTGGTTCCGCCACCCTGCATGGACTGAAGTACTGCAAAATACGTGGCGAGAGTCTATTCCCATCAGTGACAAAATGGGGATTAAGGTTGAGTCATACACGGATTGGGAGTTCAGCGTTGTTGCTGATTTAGAAGCGAATATCAATGTTCACAACACCATGTTTGCCGGCTCGGTGTATTCAATGGCGACATTGGCAGGTTGGGGGGCAACTTATTTGGCTCTTCGCGAAGCTGGTAAAGAAGGTGATATTGTCCTCGCTGATGCGACCATCAAGTATACGAAGCCAATCAAATCAGAGCCTCGCGCACATGTGAACCAAACAGTGTGTGAAGGTGGTTTTGATAAACTAGAAGAAGACGGCAAAGCGAGTTACAAGGTGCCTGTGCAAATATATGACGGTGATACCTTGGTCGGTGAATTCGAAGGGCGATTTGTCGTCGTTGCCAACTAAGTTCGAATAAAATCGCACTCAATTAGTACAAAAGCCAGCATGATGCTGGCTTTTTGTTGTTGATTAGGATGCGTTGCTTACAGTAAATCAGTCAATAGAATGCCGACGCCAAAGCGTTCAATATCGGCATTGTAGTCAATCATACTTTCACCATAGCCATTGAAATACTGCGCATAACCACGCAACCTACCCCAAAGAGGGAACGACCAATCTAGCTGAATTGCGCCACGGTTGTCTGAGTTGAGATTGTTGCGAAACATAAAGCTGACTTCATGTTCGTCAAAGCGACGTACGCCACTGAACTCGAAGTAACCCATGTATTTGTAAATATCAGGATTATCGTCCCCTTTAGCTTGCAGTTCATCTTCTTTTTCGTCTTCTGGGATACGGTACCAAGGTTTAAAACTAAACACGTAACCGTTTTGCTCCCAAATGAAGTTCGCGTAAATGCGATTCCATGAACGCGAATAAGGCTGACTGCGGCCATTTGATTGATGCGAAATACCTAATGCTACCGCTAGCTCATCGCCCCACCAGACATTTTCTTCGTCTAAATAATTAATCCAGAAAACTTCTGGCTCGTAGTTGGTTTCACGAAACGGCGATGAAATATCATCGTTGTAAAACTGCCAGTAAGACTGCAATGTTACGGCGAAATAAATGGCTTGGTCTGGGTCGCTAAAATCATCAAAAACAGGTACTTTAAGCGACAGTTGATATTTAATTTCGACGTTATCGAGGTTTTCACCATCGGTTTCTTCAGAAATTTTATCTAAGCTGCCAAAAGGATCCTGGTTTGGATGCTTCATATAGGTGACAGGCAGAATATAGTTACGATTGTGCGGGGTAATAACGTTACGGTTTTTCTCCGTTACTTTTTCCCGGGCAATGCGCTTATCTATCGCGGTGAGCTTTTTACTTTCTTCAAGATCAGAGCATTTTTTACGTAGCTCTGCGAGTGTTTGATTGCCATCACCCGCTATGGCTTCATTTAAAATACATTGCTTTACGATGCTAATTGTATCGCTTTGCTCATTAGTTTCGGGTGTTTGTGGCTCTGCAGCCCAAGCTTGAGAGCTAGCTACCAATCCAAAGGTAAGAAATCGCCAATCCATTACTTTCCACTCGTTTAATCAATTAAGGTACAGGGAATTATACGTATGAAGGCGCTTTTTAGCAGCAATTAGGTGAATTTAGCCTGAAAAAATGGGCGGCTAGGCCGCCCATGCGCAGTGAGTTAGACTCACTGACTCTCACGCAATCGTTTATAAATCGAAGGTGTTGGTAAAGAACTTGTATAGCTCAGTACCTTGATTCACACTCGCTGATGCAAAGTGCAAAATGGCGATGGCGTCTTGCTCAAAGTGCAGTGTATGCAGTGGCTCCTCACTGAGGTAGCGCTCCATTCGCAGTACTTTAGCAATGGCATCCCCCGCCTTTATGTGTTCGCCTAAGCTTGCCGTGTATTCAATCATACCGCCCATTGGTGCATAGTAAGTGACGTAGTCCTTGAGCATACAAGCGTGACGCTGCATTGTTTTCGCAAAGTAAGGTGCGTCGATAAACACGCCTTGGTAATTTAAATAGCTCAGAATACTTTGGGCGTCGTCTAATGCATCGGTTAGGTTGATGCGTTCTTGTGAACCTAATTCAACCGTGTAAGCCTCAACAGGAATGTCGTATGCACGCCCTTGCTGTTGCAATTGAGTGTGCAGTTGCCACCAAGGGCAAAAAGAGGCTTCATCCATAGCGCCATCAAACTCGTTTGGAATTAACAACACGTGCTCAATATTGAAATGTTTTGCACTTTCTCGGGCATATTCTGCACAATACAAATGTTTGGCAGAGATAGGCCCCGTGTGTAAATCCAAAACGATATCGGCTTCATGCGCCAAGCGCTGCAGATTTAGGGCGATACGTTTACCTGTAGATAGGCTGTGTTGAGGCCCTGTGAGCTTTTGCTCAATATCGTCTATCAGCGCGGCTTTGAACTCAGTCGTCAGTTGCTCATCTGACAATGTATGGCTGCGCTCTGCGAAACGATTTACCAACTCGGCATTGTAGTGATACATGCGGTTCCAATTGACACCAGTAATGGGGTCAAAACGTCCAAGCGTGAATTCACCAGACTTTTGGTTACAGCCAATTGGGTTAGCGTATGGGACCAAGGTGATGTCACCGCGCAGTCCAAGGCCTTTTAACTGCTCCAATAATTGGTAAATAACTGCGTTGCCTTGCACTTCAGCGCCATGCATATTGGCTTGAATGTACACGTTTTTACCGCTGCCATCGCCCTTTAGGCGATATACGGGAATGGTTAGAGGCAAGCCATTGGCAATTTCGCCAACCTGAATGTTTTGCTGCTCAATTTTGTTCATTTTGCCTATCTCAAATAGCTATTTGCTGACGCGCTTTCACGCAGCAAGTGCAACACGTTGTTATCTATGATGTACTCCGCCGCCATTGGGTGGCACAGGAAAAACGGCATACTTTCCGTGAAGCCATAGGCACCTGTTTGCGAGAACACCAGCCAATCGTTTTCATTAACATCCTGCGCTAATGTGTGCGTGCCTAAGCTATCTAGTGCAGTACACAAAGGACCATGGATATTGAACTGGCGAGGTTGCGCTTGGCTTTCTCTCAACAAGGTGCAAGGAAATGCTTGGCCCGCAACCGCAGGGCGTAAAATATGATTGATGCCGCCGCTGACGATTAACTGATGCTCGCCATAATTTTCTTTTTGCTCTACAACTGGATTGAGGTAGTAACCGCATTCAGCCACGGCATAGCGACCTAGCTCCATCCACAATTCTCGCACACCGCTTTCGCGTTTTATTTGCGCAAGAGCACGCAGCACGTCGTGCCATTGCAGCGATGCACTATTGTCATCATAAGGGATGCCGAGACCACCACCTAAGTCGAGCACCTGCAGCGCAAAACCAAGCTGTTCACTGAGTGCTTTAAGTGGAGGTAGCATTTGTTGCCAAAGCGAGAGCAGTTTGTCGGCGCTGAGCATGTTGCCCCATTGGAAGATATGTACACCAATGCATTGCAGTGCAGGGTAGTCAGCTAAATAAAGCCCACGCCATTGCTGTGGGTCCAGACCAAATGGCGTCAGGGAGTCGCCGCCAAGTGGATTTTTCTCACCTTTAGGCCAGCGTAATTGCACGCGCAGCAACAGCTGAAGTTGCACATCGTGAGCAAGAGCGGCTTCATTTAGCCAACGTACTTGGTTCAAGCTTTCAGCGACGAAAGTGCGCACGCCCAAAGCGATGAATTTGTCGATCTGACGGCGAGATTTCGCCGGACCAGTGTTAAGAACCTGTGATGCAGGAACTTCTTGTGCGAGTACTTGCTGTAACTCACCTTCACTGGCGACGTCAAAACGAAAACCAGTCTCGGCGAGTGTACGAACGATAGCTGACAATGGGTTTGCTTTAACCGCATACCATAACTTAACGACATCTTGGTCCATTAAGGTACTGAGGTGATCGCGTAAGAAGTCCAAGTCATAGACAAAGCAAGGTTCAAATTGCTCTTGAGCAACCGTGTTAAGGTGTTGCAGCGTTGTACTCGCAATGGGCATTAGCGTAATACCTCTTCGAGTTCCAAAGATGCGTCACTTTGCTCGTCGCGGTACTTCACGATTAGCGCACAGCTCATCGAAAGTCCTTGCTCACGACCCCATGCACTTGAGCTTGGGCGAGAACCAGGGATCACTATCGCGTACTCGGGAATAGCCTCGCCCTTTTCTAGCTGGCGTTCATTCACACAGTCATACACCGGAATCGTTGCACTCAAGCGCACGCCTGGCGCAAGTACAGCGCCTTTTTTAACAACAACACCTTCAACGATGATACAACCTGCGCCGATGAAAGCATCGTCTTCAATTACCACGGGGTTGGCACCGATTGGCTCGAGCACACCGCCGAGTTGAACCGCTGCACTGAGGTGAACATTTTTACCTACTTGTGCACAGGAGCCTACCAATACGTGGCTATCAACCATTGTGCCCGTATCAACGAAAGCACCAATATTTACATATGCTGGTGGCATGATAATTGTCCCTGCTGCTACATGTGCACCACGACGCACAGACGTGCCGCCTGGTACCATGCGTACGTTATCTAGCGCACTAAAACCGCGTGGAGCAAGATTGTCTTTATCAACAAAACCGCCGGGAAATTCTGTGTTGGTGCCATTTTTGAATGCTTCAAGAATGCCTTGTTTTATTTCAACGTTTGCATGCCATTGACCATTTTCGTCTTGTGATGCTGCACGAACAGCGCCTGTTTCTAAGTTATTAAGTAGTTCTAACCAGCTCATGGGAAATTTTTAAACCTGTGTTGAATGCCAAGAAATAATTGTGTCGTGTGCGCTTAAAAGTGGTTGTAGATCATCTACTTCCGTATGTGTAAGCGGAGCGCGTAAAATTGGCGATGAGATTCGCCCAAGGGCGTGCAGCAAGCACTTGCTTGGAATTGGATTGCTCACATGAAACAGGGCTGCAACAGCGCCTCGCCAATGGATAAAGGCGTTGTGGCTTTGGCCTTGAAGACTCAAACGCACGAATTGCTGTGTTGCCTCGGGCCACACATTGGCCGCAACAGATACTAGGCCCGCTGCGCCTGCTTGCGCATAGTAGGGAATAAGCGCGTCGTCACCGCTGTAAATAGCCAGCTCAGGTGCGGCCAAACGGTATTGTTCAAAGCAATTGATGTCGCCACTGGCTTCTTTGAGTGCCCAACAATTTGGGTGTGATTGCAGCTGAGCTAAAGCCTGAGCCGACAGGCTAACGCCAGCGCGACCAGGAACATTGTAAAGCATGCAAGGCACACGGCTAGCATCAAGAAGTGCTTGAAACCATTGCTGTTGCCCTTTGGGACCTGGCTTTGCATAAAGCGGCGCGCCTAGCAAATAGGCATCGATGGCTTGGGTATTACAGAATTCTATCCATTGGCATTGCGCTTCAAGATTAAAGCCACCAACACCCACCATGATGGGAGTATTCAGTGCCAACGAACAGATATGCGAGACAATGGCCTGCTGGTCTTCAAGGTCCAATGCCAATGCCTCACCGGTTGAACCTAAGATCAAAAGGCCATTACCAGCTGCAGCTTGTTCTTGAGCAAGTCGAGTTAGGCTGTCAAAGTCGATGCTGCCATCACCATGCATAGGCGTGATCAGCGCAGTCCACAAAACTGTGTCTGTTAACGAGTGAGTAGTTGTCATCTCATCCGAACTTAGTGCGAGTTCGACATGGAGTATGGGGAGAAGTGATCCCGCATTCGCCATTTCGAACAGGTTAAATTCGAAGAGCGAATGGGCTTATAAATAACGAGGCCTAATGGCCTGTTACTCTAAGACCAGAAGCTCTCCACCAAATTCATAGCAGTGTTACCTGCTATTGGTGACAGTCGCTGGGATTCAACCCTAGCGCCCGAGGGGGTATTAAGCAAATTACCCCACCTCTCGGCGTACATTCCCCTCATTATGAGTCTTCGGAGCTTGCTCTCCTCATCATAACTACCTGAATGACGCACCTCTTCTAGCCCTTGCAGCCATCTGGATGGCTGACTGAATAGGGTGCTTTTTTATTCAAACACTTTAGCCCCCTCGCTGTCAACGATAACTCAAGGACAAATTTTACAATCTGGTTTTTTGTGTAACGCTTAGTAGATAGCTAAGTGTATGGAATAGGGAATGTACGATCTGACAAACCATCTAAGAAAGCGCTATTTGTGGGCTGCGTCTGTGTTGCTGTTCACGATTTCGTTATCTGTCGGATATGTGATTTACGTCTCTAACATGCAAGAAAATGATGCCAAAATCATTAATATTGCAGGGATGCAGAGAATGTTATCGCAGAAGATAGCCCTGCATCGACAACTTCTAAACTACGATCCTGCGCCTTTTGAAGAAGTGCAGCTTAGAGTTGCTGTAGACAGGCTTATAGCCAATCATGATTTTTTGCTTGCCAGCGACATGTTTCAGCACCCAGAGGTAAGTAGTTTACTCGCTCACAATAGTTCATTGGATAAGCGCATTCGGGCCTATGCTAAAAACGCTGTATCAGGTGAAGATATGTCGCGTTTTTCAGGGCGTCCCCTTGCTTCCTTGTTACAAGAGTTAAACCTAGTAGTAAGTGCTCTAGAGCGACGTTCAGCCGAGAAGGTGGAGTATCTTCAACGAGTCTTGCCGTTATTGATTTTAATCGCAATTTTGACCATTTGGTGTGAGTGGTTTTTGATTTTTAAGCCGTTGTCTAAGCGGGTTTCAGATATGCTTTCAAAACTGCGTGAGCAAAAGCGTGTTGCGACGCATGCTAGCCGTGTTAAAGATGATTTTCTTGCAAATGTAAGTCATGAGTTATTTACTCCGATTAATGGCATATTAGGCCTTTTGAAGGAGCCAGCAAAAGTCTCACAGAAAGACGTCGAAGTTGTCATTAATTGCACTCAGAATCTGCGTTCTACAGTGCAACAAATGCTCGACATACAACAGCTTAAGTCGGGGCGTTTTCTATTAAGTAAATCAACACAGCCACTGAGTACTACCATCAAGTCAACCTTGGCGCCGCACAGGTTAAATACCTACTTCGCGCACCGTATAAAATTACACTGTGATGAGATTGATCGTGTCCGCATCACTACAGACCATGTGCGTTTAATTCAGGTGTTAAATCAGGTGCTTACTAATGCACTGATACACACGCAAGGCGAGGTCATTATCGAAGCACATTATCATCCACTCGATGAATGTATTTGTGTCGATATTAGGGATTTTGGTGACGGTATTGATGTGCGCGACCTTGAGGCGGCTCGCCGTAATTCACTGCATTACGATAATCATAAAGTACATGATTTTAAAGGTGTTAAGTTGGGTTTGTCTTTGGCCTTTGCCATTACGCGCTTAGCTCAGGGACAATTACATTTTGAGCATTTAAAAAACGGTACGTTGGCACAGTTGGTATGGCCGGCAGTTAATGCCAATTCAGAAAATAAGGTTTTGCACCCTGGGCGAAGTCGTGAGCTAAAAGCGTTGATTGTTGAGGACAATGACATCAATCAAATGGTGCTGCGCAATATTATAGAAATGTTTGATTTTGAAGTGGATAGTGCCTGCGATGGGGTGGAGGCGCTGAGCCAGGTAAAGCGTAACCACTATGACTGCATCTTCATGGATATTAACATGCCGAATATGGATGGCATTGAGGCGACTAAGCGTATCCGCACTGAACTAAAGTGCGACACACCGATTCTATTGGTGACGGCGAGCCAAGATGAATTCCGTATTAAACAAGGGGTGCGTGCTGGAGCGAATGCTGTTATTCACAAGCCTATTGAGATTGATCATGTCAAAGCTGCACTTGAGCAAGTGCAGCTTTTAGGTGAATTTCCTTAAAGTCGAGTTACTTTAAATCCTTGTTTTTTCAACAGGGCGATCAACCCATTTTGTTCTGGTAAATGCAGCGCACCCACAGCGATAAAGAGAGATTGTTCTGTCAGGGGCGTGGTTAGTTTTTTGACCCAATTTTGGTTACGTTCAATAAGCAACACATGCTCGTTCAGTTGGCCAAATTCTGAATCATCAAAGGTGTCTTGATAGATTTCGGTGAATGCTTCCATGTCACCAGCTTTCCACGAGTTTGCTATCCCTAAAAAGTAGCGGTCAAAGTCTTCAAGCTGCCTGAACGTATCAGCCACCATAAGGTCGGAGTATTCTTCGAAGGCACTGAACATCTCTAATTGCTGCTCCAACGATTCCAATTCGATGATTGGCTTATTGAGGCGCGTGGCGCTTTGAATCACTTGCTTGTCGATACCATTTTGTTCTATGAATCCGGCATTTTGCATTTCTATTTGCATTACCGTCATAAGCACAGCCCAAGGTTTTAAGGCGGAAAACAACTCGATATTGATGCCTTTTTCCGCGAAGTAAGTACCAAGTAACTTGTAGCTTTTGTCGCTCAGTTCTGTATTTAATGAGCGGCCATTTTCTAAACGCAAAAACGGCAAAGAGCGTTGCTGCATTTGCAGTGCAGGAATGGCCTCTAAGTTTACTTCAACAACAATTGCGTCACTGCTCTCGATTGCTTTGTGTATGCTTTGCGGGAGTGTTGCCATGCTTTCATCACCTACGTGCATGGTGCCCAGCAGGTACGAAGTTACACCTTGTTTTTCGACCTGCCAAAGTGCCGGAGAGATTTGTGCTAAAGATGGGAAAGTGACCAGTGCAATGATGCACCACAGCCATAGGGAAATAACTTTTTTCATCGTGTCATCCTGATACAAATTTTCTTGAGTGTAACGAAGAACCTTAACCTTGCCTATTAGAAGCAAATTAATTGCTAAAAATTAATCAGCTAGGGTCCTCTCACACAGGGACTAAGTTATTTGCACAAAGTCAGTATCTGACAACAAATCTTCAAAACTCATTATTATTGGGTTTTTTTATTCTTTCTGTGACTGAATTCAACGGAATTTTGCATTGTTTTTGTAGTTGACTTAAGTGCGCTGGCGGGGTACTAATAGAAAAAGAGCGACGGTATAGCCGTCTGGAAAGATTTTTAGATTAACTTAAAACGAAAAAATTCATGTTAAACAACCTACTAAGCCTAGTCCTAATTATTAACGTCGTGGTGATTATTATTACCGCGGGGGCTTCGTAGTGCGTTAAGAAAGTTAACACGTATTAAGCCCCCCGCACTGAAAAGTTCGGGGGGTTTTTTCGTTTAAGGGCCAACACATTGAGGAATGAGGAACAATGACCGGCGCAGAATTAGTAGTTGAGATACTCGCCAGAGAAGGCGTAAAGGAGGTATTTGGTTACCCAGGCGGGGCCATAATGCCAATTTACGATGCTCTGTACGACTCGGAGTTAACACACTATCTCACTCGACACGAGCAAGGAGCAGGTTTCGCAGCCGTCGGCTATGCACGCAGTAGCGCCAAACTTGGAGTGTGTTTCGCAACCAGTGGTCCCGGTGCGACAAACTTAATCACTGCTCTTGCGGATGCCATGATGGACTCTGTGCCGCTATTGGCTATCACCGGACAAGTACCGACTGCGGCGATTGGCTCCGATGCGTTTCAAGAAATCGACATACTCGGTATGTCTTTGTCCTGCACCAAACATAGCTTTATGGTTGAGCGTAGTGAAGATCTCGCTCCGGTTTTACAACAAGCAATCCACTTAGCGCAAAGTGGTCGTCCCGGTCCGGTGCTCGTTGATATTCCAAAAGATATTCAAATGGCTCCAGCCACTTATCACCCTTGGTTAGCCCAAAACGATGACTATTCGCAGCCATGTCCAGAACAAGTAAACATCGCCAACCAATTGTTGAGTGAATGCCAGCGGCCTATCGCTTACATAGGCGGAGGGGTGCAATCGGCGGACGCACAGTCGCAGCTGATGCAATTCCTTTATAAAACCAATATGCCAGCGGTACAAACTTTGAAGGCTTTGGGCAGTGTAACGCCTGACTACGAGTTAAATTTGGGCATGCTCGGCATGCACGGTGGGGAAGCGGCGAACTTAGCGGTGCAAGAGTGCGACTTATTATTGTGTATCGGCGCGAGATTCGACGACCGTGTAACAGGACATTTAACCAAGTTCGCGCCAAAAGCTAAGGTTGTGCATTTGGATATCGACCCAGCAGAAGTGGGCAAACGCAAACCCGCTGCTGCGTCGCTCGTATCAGATTTAAAAGTGTCTTTACCGCAATTGCACTGTTTTGTGAGTGAACCGCAGTGGACAGATCACATTAGCGCGCTCAAGCAAACACATGCTTGGAGATACGACTATCCGGGTGACACAGTTTATGCGCCAGCGTTATTAAATAAGCTGTCGCAGCGTTTAGATGATAATGCGGTTGTATGTTGTGACGTGGGCCAGCACCAAATGTGGGTGGCGCAGCACATGCAGTTTTCTCACCCTAGCAATCATTTAAGCAGTGGTGGCGCGGGCACTATGGGTTTTGGTTTGCCGGCAGCGATAGGTGCCAAAATTGCGCGACCAGATGACATGGTACTAACCGTTTCCGGTGACGGCTCAATCATGATGAATATCCAAGAGCTTGCCACCATCCGCCGTAACAATCTTGATGTGAAAATTGTTGTTATCGACAACCAACGTTTAGGCATGGTGCGTCAATGGCAACAGCTCTTCTTTGAAGAGCGTTACAGTGAAACTAATTTGTCGGATAACCCAGACTTTGTCGCTCTAGCTAAAGTATTTGGTATTGACGGCCAGTGCATTACGCATCATGCCCAAGTGGATGATGCCTTAGAGACGATGCTCAATAGCAAAGGACCGTACCTTTTACATGTGTGTATAGATGACAAAGACAACGTATGGCCACTAGTTCCACCCGGTGCCGCGAATGACCAAATGTTGACGCAAGTAACTGCGCAAAAACAGCCTTAGGAGCAACTATGAAACACCGTCTAACCCTAAATTTAGCGAATCAAACCGTTGCTGTAGAGCGCTTTTTGCGTGTGGCGCGTCACCGCGGATTCAAATTAACAGCGCTCGAATTGGCCAGTGATAATGACCAATTTGCAGTCAACATTACGGTAGATAGTGACAAGCCTATCTATCTTTTAACTCAACAACTTAATAAGCTGGTAGATGTGCACAGTGTCACTATGCAACAACTACAACAACAAGCGAGCTAATATTGGCAGTTTCTGGCCCATATAACTTACGCAGCAACACGGATTTAAAGAAGGTAATAACAACATGACACAAACATCTGAACTGATTTGGCACAATGGCGAGATGATCCCTTATCAGCAGGCCACGACTCACGTTTTAAGCCATGCATTGCATTATGGCAGCTCGGTCTTTGAAGGAATTCGCGCATACGATACGCCAAACGGTCCGGCTATTTTCCGTCTTACCGATCACATGAAGCGTTTATTCGATTCAGCAAAAATCTACCGTATGGAAATACCTTACACATTAGAAGAGTTGAACCAAGCGTGTAAAGAGGCAGTAAAGCAAAACGGTTTTACTAATGCCTATCTTCGTCCTTTTGCATTTTTAGGTCATGTCGGTTTGGGGTTGAACCCGAAGTCACACCTTGCTGATGTTACAGTGGCGGCAATGGAGTGGGGAGCATATCTTGGTGATGACAGTCTTGCGCAAGGTGTAGATGTATGTATTTCGTCTTGGAATCGTTTAGCGCCAAATACAATGCCAACAGCTGCTAAAGCGGGCGGTAACTACTTGTCTTCACAGTTAATCTCTGGTGAAGCTAAACGTAATGGTTATGTCGAAGGTATTGCTTTAGACACTAATGGCTATTTGAGCGAAGGTGCGGGTGAAAACCTTTTTGTTATCAAAAATGGTGTGCTTTACACCCCTCCGACAACAGCGTGTATCTTACCGGGTTTAACTCGTGACACGATCATGACGTTGGCAAAAGAGCGTGGCTATGAAGTGCGCGAAGAGGCGATTGCACGCGAAGCACTTTATCTTGCAGATGAGTTTTTTATGACAGGCACCGCTGCTGAGGTAGTTCCTGTTCGCAGCGTCGACCAAATCAAAGTCGGCAAAGGTGAAAGAGGACCAATCACGCAAGAGTTACAAAAAGCGTATTTCGACTTAGTTAAAGGCCAAAGTGAAGATACTCGTGGCTGGTTAGAGTACGTAAACGACTAATACTGAGGGCAGCGCAATGACGCTGCCATATTTTTTGGGAATGAGGAAAGTCGACACACATTGGTGTTCGCAAAATTATCGAGGTAAACATGGCTAAACTACGCAGTGCAACAACAACTGAAGGACGTAAACGAGCGGGCGCGAGAGCGCTATGGCGAGCAACGGGCATGACCGACAGCGATTTTAAGAAACCCATCATCGCTGTGGTCAATTCATATACCCAATTCGTTCCGGGGCATGTGCACCTCAACCAATTGAGCGACTTAATGGCACAAACCATACGCGATGCGGGTGGTGTGCCACGAGAATTCAATACCATTGCTATCGATGATGGTATCGCCATGGGTCATGGCGGTATGCTTTACTCATTACCGTCGCGTGATTTGATTGCCGATTCTGTTGAATACATGGTCAATGCACACTGTGCTGATGCCATGGTATGTATCTCCAACTGCGATAAGATCACTCCAGGAATGATGTTGGCAGCGCTGCGCTTAAATATTCCCGTAATCTTTGTCTCGGGTGGCCCGATGGAGGCCGGTAAAACGCGCTTGGCTGAAATCGACATCAAACTCGATTTAGTTGACGCTATGGTCAAAGGTGCAGACCCAACGGTCAGTGATGAAGACTCGGAGCAGGTTGAACGCTCAGCGTGCCCTACCTGTGGTTCATGTTCAGGCATGTTTACTGCTAATTCAATGAACTGCTTATTAGAAGCCTTAGGCCTGGCGTTGCCGGGTAACGGTACTACGCTTGCGACTCACAAAGATCGTATGCAACTTTATGTGGAGGCGGGTCAGCGCATTGTCGATTTGTGTAACCGTTTTTATGGTGAAGACGATGAGTCAGTGTTGCCACGCAATATCGCTAACCAAGCTGCGTTTATGAACTCGATGACTTTAGATATCGCCATGGGTGGCTCGTCTAATACGGTGTTGCATTTACTTGCAGCAGCCCAAGAGGCGGGCGTTGACTTCGATATGGAAGACATCGATCGGCTTTCTCGCAGCACGCCGTTCCTATGTAAAGTAGCGCCTGCTACGCAGCAATATCATATCGAAGATGTGCACCGCGCTGGCGGTATCATGGCGATTCTGAATGAGTTAGCAAAAGCCGATAAACTCGATTTGTCTGTGGGTCACGTGGCTGGCGCGAATCTCGGTGAGGTTATCGCTCGTTATGATGCGACGGACCCAGAAAATACTGACGCGCAGAAGTTTTATCGCGCCGGACCTGCGGGTATTCGCACAACTAAAGCAATGAGCCAAGAGTATCGTTGGCCAGAACTAGATTTAGATCGTGAACAAGGCTGCATTCGTAGCGTTGAACATGCATTCAGCCAAGATGGTGGACTGGCTGTACTTTACGGTAACCTCGCGCCTAATGGCTGTATTGTAAAAAGTGCCGGTGTAGCTGAAGAGATGCTGGTATTCAAAGGCACAGCTCGCGTGTATGAATCGCAAGACGATGCGGTGGATGGCATCTTGGAAGGCAAAGTACAAAAAGGTGATGTTGTGATCATCCGCTACGAAGGGCCTAAAGGGGGTCCAGGTATGCAGGAGATGCTGTATCCAACGAGTTATTTAAAATCGATGGCGTTAGATAAAGAATGCGCTTTGATCACAGACGGCCGCTTCTCTGGTGGTACATCGGGCTTATCAATCGGTCACGTTTCGCCGGAGGCTGCAAGTGGTGGTGCTATCGCATTGGTGGAAGACGGCGATGAAATCATCATTGATATCCCTAACCGTGGCATCAATTTATCGCTTAGTGCTGAGCAACTTGCGCTGCGTGAAGAGTTACAACAAGCGCGCGGCAAATTAGCTTATAAACCACTTAATCGCGAACGCGTTGTTACGCCTGCACTAAAAGCGTATGCGCTGCTTGCAACCAGTGCTGATAAAGGTGCGGTACGTGATTTGCAAAAACTAGAGGATTTGAGCTGATGGCAGCGAGCGAACTCGATTATTTTCGGGCCATCATTCAAGCCAATATGGAGCCTTTGGTTAAAGTCACTGAAGTCAGTGAACTTACCTCACTGGAGGCTAAACTTGGTTCAAAGATCTGGCTCAAACGCGAAGACCAACAACCCGTCTATTCATTTAAATTACGTGGTGCCTATAACAAGCTGAGCAAGTTACCAACAGGCTCTAAAGTGATCACCGCATCAGCAGGAAATCATGCCCAAGGCGTGGCCTTGAGTGCTACTGAGCTAGGCCATCAAGCAACCATTGTTATGCCTTTGACAACGCCACAGATTAAGGTCGACGCGGTGCGTAATTTTGGTGGTGAAGTTGTTCTGCATGGCCATCATTTTGATGCGGCTAAAGAACATGCATTGATATTGGCAGAACAGCAAAATGCTGTATTTGTGCCGCCTTTTGATGATCCCGATGTGATTGTTGGCCAAGGCACGATAGCCCGAGAGTTGATGCAGCAGTTGCCTGAGCTGGACGTCGTTTTTATACCTGTGGGTGGCGGTGGTTTACTTGCGGGTATGGCGGTGTACATCAAGTCATTGCGCCCAGATATTAGGGTGATTGGTGTCGAAGCCGAAGAAAGTGCGTGTTTGCAGGCGGCGATGGCAGCAGGTAAGCCTATAGAACTTGAGCGAGTCGGGAGTTTCGCCGATGGCGTTGCGGTTAAAATCATTGGAACAGAAACATTTCGCTTGGCACAGCAGTTTTGTGACGACGTGATTACTGTAAGCGGTGATGAAATATGTGCTGCGGTGCAGGATATATTCGTCAGCACCCGCGCTGTTGCTGAGCCTTCAGGTGCTTTGTCGTTGGCTGGTTTGAAAAAGTGGGTGCAACAGACCGGTGAAAAAGGCCTGAATCTGGCTGCTGTGCTGTCGGGCGCTAACCTCAATTTTGATCGTTTGCGTCATGTAGCTGAACGCACGGCACTCGGTGAAAAGAATGAAGCTTTGCTGGCGGTGACTATTAAAGAAGAAAAAGGTAGCTTTAAGCGCTTTTGTCAGTCTTTGGGTGGTCGCGCTATAACTGAGTTTAACTACCGTTATGCAGGCCCCGGTGAAGCGCAAATATTTGTCGGTATTGGTCTGCGCCAAGGCGCGAGTGAATTGACAGAGCTACTCGCGGAGCTGGATCAACAAGGTTATGACTACGTCGATATGTCGGACAACGAACTGGCTAAATTGCATGTCCGTTACATGGTCGGTGGTAAACCAAGTGAGCAGCTTGAAGAGCGTTTATTGCGTTTCGAATTTCCTGAATATCCAGGCGCTCTGGCGCGTTTTTTGGATACCTTAGGGAGTAAATGGAACATCAGCTTATTCCACTATCGCAACCACGGTGCGGCGACCGGCAATGTCCTTGCTGCGTTTGAAGTATCTGCTTCGGATGAACCTGCATTTAGTCAGCATCTAGAGCGTCTTGGCTATCAATACATTGATGAAACAGCCAACCCGTGTTACCAGCAATTTTTGGCGCATGGTCAAGCTGGTAGCGCAAAGCTAGAAACTGGCAAAATGAAAGAAGCTTGCATATAGTGGAGTAGTTATTTCATTCAAGGACGACATGTGAGCAGGCGGGCAGCTCTACCAACATGTGTGGCCATCCTTTTGTTTTGGGTATCGCAGGCGAGTTATGCTAATGAGTCGACTGCGGTAACCTTGCAGCTCAAGTGGCAACACCAATTCCAATTCGCGGGTTACTACGTGGCCAAAGAACTTGGCTATTACCAAGATGTGGGTCTGGCGGTAAATATCATTCCCGCAACCCCGAGCGACACCGACACCATGTCCAAGGTGCTCAGTGGCAAAGCCGACTTTGGTATCACTCACTCAGGCATTATTAAACAACGGCTTCAAGGTCAGCCATTGGTTGCGCTGGCTGCTTTGCTGCAATCATCCCCCTATTGCTGGTTAGTACGCAAAGACTCGCACATTTACATCCCTGAACACTTTAATGGTCAGCGAATTAGCATCTTGAGCAAGGATGAAAATGCCGAACTGATGAATCTGCTCGACCATCGAAACGTTGAAGTTGAAGTCATTTCACACGCTAATAAATCCAATTTACAAGCATGGTTAGACAATGAAATCGATGCCATGCAGGTCTATATCACCAACGAGCCCTATATTTTGAATCAGCGCGGTATCGATTTCCGTATGGTGTGTCCAAAGCGTTACGGCCTAAATGTGTACGGTGATGTGTTATTTACTTCTGAGCAGTTTTTAAAAGCCTCTCCTGATGTCGTTGCCCGATTCCATCAAGCGAGTTTGCGTGGATGGCGCTATGCATTATTGCATTTAGACGAAGCAATTGCGCTGACGCATGAGCGCTATGCACCGCATAAAAATCTTGAGCAGCTTGCCTTCGAAGCCGATCAATTAAAGCCTCTGATGATGCAATCAGGCAACTCTATCGGTGCAATGTCGGATGCGAGATGGCGTGTGATCACCGAGCTGTACAAACTCAGCCCTGATAGTCTATCGGCGCATTTTGACGGTTTTATTTACCGTCCAGCACCGACCACGACAGAGCGACGAATATCTTGGATGGTCATTTTGGCAATCGCTATTTTGGTAGTTGCAATACCAGCCTATTTGCGTTTGTTCTATTCTGGTAGCGAAAAGCCTTAGCAGGCGGATTGATAACGCTTCGAGCACCTAAGTCTGATATAATTTGAGGCAACTAGCTCCAATGTCTTAAGTTTATGTCCGCTTTGCTCGCGCATTTTCAAGCGCTTGATCAACTTTTGTATCACACCCGCCAATATTGGCAATGTGTCGCTTTTTCCTGTGAGCAATATCCATGGCCGCATCTGGCCCCTGTGCTTGAGCAGCTTGATGATGAGCAAGTGGCTGCACTGGATGAAAATCCCGATAAACTTGTCGGTTTTTTCAAAACCTATATTCCAGATTTACAGCGCCTTGAGGAGTTAAGTCAATTACCTAAAGCGTTTGTAAGTAGCAATCATGAACTACCATTTTGGCTGACCAACGGCATAAAAGGGCGAAAATTGACGCAGTTGCAGGCATTTGTCGAGCATTTGACTCCGCAACAAGAGAATGAAAATGTTCTAGAGTGGTGTGCAGGCAAGGGGCACTTAGGACGGCTATTAGCGCATCAATACGGTGTGACTGTTCACAGTGTAGAGATTCAGCCACATTTATGTGCGCAGGGAGAGCATCTCGCGCAACAATTTTCTTTGCCCATTACTTTTAATGAAGCCAATGTACTGCAAGACGATTGCGTTCCTTGGATAGCCAAATGCGACCATGCCGTTGCCTTGCATGCTTGTGGTGGTTTGCATCAGTCGTTAATGCGCCAAGCCAGCGCTATAGGCACGCAAAGACTCTCCATTTCGCCGTGTTGTTATCATTTGTTTTTAGAGCATGAGCATTATCAGCCGATGAGTGACGCTGCTCAGCAAAGCGCATTACGTATGCAAAGCAGTGACCTAAAATTGGCATTACAACAAACAGTGACAGCGGGTCAGCGCGTACAAAGGCTAAGGCAAACGGAAGTGCAATGGCGTCTGGGCTTTGATCAATTAGTTAGGGATGCTTTTTCCCGAGATTACTACACCCCTGTCCCCTCTGTAGGGAAGTTGGTATTCGGTGGTGAGTTTTCAGAGTTTTGCCAATGGGCGGCTAGGAAAAAAGGCTTGGTATTACCAGAACATATTGATTATGAAGATTATTTAACACGTGGAATACAAAGGAAACACATGACTGACCGTATCGAACTGGTAAGACATGTGTTCAGAAGGGCCATAGAAGTTTGGCTCGTGCTTGATCGTGCTTTATATTTGCAGCAAGCAAATTATCAGGTGGATATTTTTGAATTCTGTGAGCCGAGCCTCACACCGCGAAATATCTTAATTGACGCAAAATTAAATAGAGAGTTGCAGTGAAAAACTTACGCCATCTTTTTGAAAACAACAAGCAGTGGGCAAAACGCACCACAGAACAAGATCCTGAATTTTTTAAAAAACTCTCTGAGCAACAAAGCCCTGAATATCTATGGATCGGCTGTTCTGACTCGCGCGTGCCAGCAAACCAAATCGTTGATTTAATGCCAGGCGAATTGTTTGTTCACCGTAACGTTGCAAACGTCGTTGTGCACACTGACCATAACTGTTTGTCGGTAATGCAATACGCTGTTGAAGTATTGAAAGTGAAGCACATCATGGTGGTGGGTCACTATGGTTGTGGTGGTATCAAGGCGGTATTAGAAGAAGCGAAGTTCGGTCTTATTGATAACTGGCTGCGCCACGTTGGTGACATTAAAGAGCGCCACTTAGAGCTATTGGAAACGGCACCAGAGCAAGATCGTTTAGCGCGTTTAATTGAGCTTAATGTTATCGAGCAAGTGCGCAACGTATGTCGTACTAACATAGTGCAAGATGCATGGGCACGAGGCCAAGACTTAACAGTTCATGGCTGGGTTTATAGTCTTGAAAATGGTCATATTCACGATATGGATGCGGTAGTTCGTTGCCAGCAAGAGTTGGGCGATAGCTACAAAGAAGCACTTGAAAATGTTGCTAGACGTGTTCGCGGTGAACATGTGGAATAATTGATTTACTATCGCTTTTGCGACTAAAAGGGGATGCCTGTGTGTGTCCCTTTTTTTATAAATTATCCAACCAGTTAAATGGTTTTCGATGAGGAAGAAACGTGCATATACCAAGGAAGTTTAAGCAACAGAACATCGAAGAGTTAATAGCTTTGATACGCCAGCACCCATTTGCGAATGTGATTGTACATGGGAGCGCAGGTTTAGAAGCTCACCATCTGCCTTTGCTACTAAATGAAAAGGATGGCCGCTTCTATTTGCAAGGTCACATAGCAAAAGCCAATCCTCTATGGAAGAACATGGTTGACGGCGATAATTGCTTAGTCGTGTTTAACGGTCCCCACAGTTATATCTCTCCTAATTACTACCCGACCAAGGCTGAAAATGGTAAAGCTGTTCCCACTTGGAATTACGTTGCAGTGCATGCCAAAGGCGCGATGCGCTTTGTGCATGATGCGGCGTGGATTTTCAATGCCATTGATTCACTCACGAACGAACAAGAAAGAAATCAGCCAAAGCCGTGGTCTATTACTGATGCGCCCCGTGACTACATTGATAGAATGCTGCCGGCCTTGGTAGGCATCAACATTGAAGTGTCACAGTTGGAAGGGCAGTGGAAGCTCAGTCAAAATCAACCAGAGGTTAATCAGCAAGGGGTCGTGACTGGGCTAAGTGAGCTGTCTGAGGATGGTGCGCAAACAGTGGCGAAGCTCGTGCAGCAGCATGCTGGTATTGATTAATTCTCTGTAAAACAATAGTAGTGTGTAGAGCACCAAGGGCTGTTCGTATAAAACAGCGCTTGGTGAGTAAGCACCGTGATTATTAAGAGTCCGTATTTTGCTCTTGCTGAGCGAGCAATGCCTCTAGCGCCGCCACTTTTTGCTCAAGAGCGGTTAGTTTTTCACGTGTTCTAACCAATACTTGGCTTTGAATATCAAACTCTTCACGACTTACAAAGTCCATTTCCGATAGCTTGTTTTGTAACACTTGCTTTGTTTTCGATTCAAAGTTTTCAGCGATGTCACGCATGCCTTTTGGCATGTTATTGCCAATTTGGCGGGCGATTTCTTCAATCTTGCTAGGGTTAATCATCATTGGCTCCTATCTTTGTATGTCCTAAGTGTAACTAATTTACGGCCGACTCGGGATAAGAAATTCATCATGCTTGATAAGTTTTTATATTTCTCGGCTCAGAATCTCTTGCTGCTGGCCAATGCAAAGTGCGTATTAATTTGTTTGGAGTCTGCGGCTGTAACATAACACCAGATAAGTTAAACTACGCAGTTCCAAGTGTTTTAGATTAGTGTTTATGAAGCTCAACCCTCAGCAAAATGAAGCGGTAAAATACATCAGCGGGCCGTGCCTTGTGTTGGCAGGTGCTGGTTCTGGTAAGACGCGTGTAATTACCAATAAAATCGCTCACTTAGTGCAAAATTGTCAGTATCAAGCGCGTAATATTGCTGCGGTAACCTTTACTAATAAAGCGGCGCGCGAGATGCGTGAGCGTGTCGCGCAAACACTGGGTAAGCATGAGGCGAAAGGGCTATGGGTGTCAACGTTTCACACCTTAGGCCTGGAAATTATCAAAAAAGAGCTGAAGACACTGGGCTTCAAGGCGGGTTTCTCGCTCTTTGATGATCAAGACACCAATCAACTTCTTAACGAACTGACCGATGATGAGCTCAAAGGCGATAAGGATTTACTTAACGCTCTAAAAACACAAATCAGTGATTGGAAGAATGAGTTGATCTTACCGCAACATGCTGTTGCTGCGGCTCGAGAGCCACAAAAAGCCTTGTTTGCTCAGCTTTATGCGCGTTATCAAACACAATTGCGTGCTTACAATGCCCTCGATTTTGATGATCTGATTATGATCCCAACGTTGTTGTTGGGGGCTAATGTAGATGTGCGGGAGCGTTGGCAAGACCGATTCCGCTACTTGCTGGTGGACGAATATCAAGACACCAATACCAGCCAATACCAGTTGGTGAAATTGCTGGTTGGTCAGCGTGCACGCTTTACCGTTGTGGGTGATGATGACCAGTCAATCTACTCATGGCGTGGTGCGAAGCCACAAAACCTAGTACTGCTAAGTAAAGACTTTCCCGGATTACGATTGATCAAACTTGAGCAAAACTATCGCAGTGCTGGGCGTATTTTGAAAGCGGCCAATATTCTTATTGCCAATAACCCCCACGTATTCGATAAAAAGCTATTCAGTGAGCTCGGCTATGGCGAGCCGATTAAAGTCATCGCTACACGCGACGAAGAGCACGAAGCAGAGCGCGTTGTTGCTGAAATCATCTCTCACAAGTTTACCAAACGGACTAATTTTAAAGATTACGCCATCTTGTATCGCGGTAACCACCAAGCACGAGTGTTTGAAAAAGCGCTAATGAGCAACCGTATCCCTTACAAAATTAGTGGTGGTATGTCGTTTTTCTCTCGTGCAGAAATCAAAGACATGATGGCCTACCTGCGCTTACTTGTTAACCAAGACGATGACAACGCATTTTTGCGTATCGTGAACACACCACGACGCGAAATTGGACCGGTTACACTGGAAAAGTTAGGTTCGTTGGCGAATGAGAAACACATCAGCTTATTCGCTGCGTGTTTTGAATCTGAGTTAGCAGGGCGACTACAAGGTCGAGGCTATAATGCGCTTATGGGCTTTGCCCGTTGGGTTGTGGAACTAGCCGACAATGCCCAGCGCAGTGACACGCTCGAAGCGGTCAAAGATTTGGTGCGCCAAATTAACTACGAAGCCTATTTGTATGAGACATCAACCAGTGCCAAAGCAGCAGAGATGCGTATGAAAAACGTGTCTGAGTTGTATCGCTGGATCACTGATATGCTTACAGGGGATGCCGATAATCCTGCCCTGACATTGCCTGAAGTCGTCATGAAGCTGACGCTGCGCGATATGATGGAGCGCAATGAAGATGAGGATGAAAGTGATGCAGTCCAGCTGTTAACGCTGCATGCCTCCAAAGGTTTGGAATATCCCTATGTATTTATGGTGGGCATGGAAGAAGGCTTGTTGCCGCACCAAAGCAGTATTGATGAAGACAATGTTGATGAAGAGCGTCGTCTTGCCTACGTTGGTATTACGCGGGCACAACAAGAGTTGGTAATGACCTATGCAAAAAATCGACGTCAATTCGGTGAGATGATCACTCCAGAGATCAGCCGCTTTGTGGAAGAGTTACCACAACAAGACCTAGCATTTGAAGCCAGAAAGCCACCGCAAAACCAAGAGCAACGCATGCAGCAAGGGCAAGCGCGTGTGGCTAACTTACGAGCGATGCTCAAGAAATAGTGGCGTTAGCCCAAACTAAGCTTGCTCAGGGGCATTTGTTCATCCAACACTGACTGTTGGCCAATAAAATGGACTATGCCGTGCTCCTCGAGCAAGGAGCGGAAGTTTAAAATGCATGGACCTTTGGCAATCACTTTGCAATTATTTAGCTTGGTGATAGCCAATACACCTTGGAGCATTTGGTCGTAACGGGGATCTTGCAGAACTCTGCGGCTAAAGGTAGCGCTTAGCAGTACACAAAAATACGGTAGTTGTGTGAGCGTGCCGAGGTCGCATTTATCTTTGGCTAAATCGTTTAAGCCAATATTGAGCCCTTTATCAAACAGAGTTTCAAGGTTTTGCAATTGTTGAACGCTGCAATATCTAAGATCTGATTCATCAAATAGTAAACAGAGGTTTTCTTTATTTGTAAGGCTGCTAGCCCAACTGGATAGCTCAGGGAAGTGTTGTTCATCCAGTAATAAAGTTGAGCAGTTTAGTAATGATAAGGTGTCATTATTGTGTTGCTCAAATCCATACTTCAATAACTTCAATTCCACTTCGGCTAACTCGTAATTATCATTTGCGAAGCGCTTTAATTGTTCAAAACTGGTACTGCCTAGCACCGGATGCTCGCCAAAGGCGTCGAGTAATTGCAGTGGTTGTTGTTCGCCAAAATGGACAATCTCGCTAACGCGGAAATGGGTATGCAGGTCCATGAGGTGATGTTTGATCTCCTCAACAGACTCTTCACCGCCATAGCTAAGCAATGGGTGATAAAATTCATAGCGTCCCTTGCCTGTTTGTTTGGCGTAATACATGGCGGCATCGGCATCACGAATGACTTCATCGGTGTGGCTATAGCCCTTATGACTGTAGGTAATCCCTATGCTTGCACCACTTTGGATACAGGTGCCTTGGTGGCAAAAAGGTTGCTGCATGACCGCAATAATTCGCTCGGCCACGTCTTGTGCTTGTTGCTGCTCGGTGAGTTGAGATAGCAACACAACAAATTCATCACCACCGAGACGAGCAATGAGGTCGTGTTCGCGAATACACTGCTTGAGCTTACTTGCCACTTGAATAAGGAACTGATCACCAAACTGATGTCCAAGCTTGTCGTTAATGTCTTTGAATTTGTCTAAATCAATAAACAATACCGCAAAATCTTGCTCAGGAAAGCGTTGATAATGCTGCATGGTTCGCTCAAGTTGGGAGATAAACAAACTTCTATTCGGTAATCCAGTTAGAGAGTCGTGATGGGCATCATGGTACAACTGTTGCTCTATCTTTCTGCGCTCATCAATTTGCAGCTGCAAATGTAAGTTAGCTTGGCGTAATTCTCGGGTTTTCTCGGCGACACGTAATTCCAACTCTTGGTGACTGTGACGCAATGCCTGTTGCGACAGGTGATTTTGCAATACGTTGGCGATTTGATTGGACACATAGCCGATGAGCTCGACATCTTCTTTTACAAACTCGTATTTGTTGCCATATGCCTGACATACGATTAGCCCAATAACGCCTTGCGCAGTTTTCAGCGGAGCGCCGAGCCAACTGCTGCAGCGGCAAGAATCGTCGATGTCACCGCGACGCTCAACCACGCCCTGAGCGATAAGTTCCTCCCCACGCTCTCGATTAATCAACTGACACTGTTTAGTCGTGAGCACATATTCGCTGTAGCCCTTAGCAAATGGGCGAGGGCCGAAATCACCGCCGCATTCATCGACGGAGTAGGGGAACGTGAGCCAATTATTCTCTTTATCGTATAAGGCGATGTAGAGGTTCTCAGCGTAGGTGATGGACTTCATGATTTGATGAACATGAAAATACACATCATCAATATTGATTGATTGACTCGCAAGCTCGGCAATTTGAAATAACGTTTGTTGGCGTTCTAAGGCCTTTTTGCGCTGCGCGATTTCTTCATTGAGCGCTTTGTTGCTTTGCGTTAGTGCGAGTGTGCGCTGTTTTACTTGGCTTTCTAATAGTTCGCGCTTTTTAACTCGCTCAATTGCAGTAGCAAGGTACAAGGCGATGACTTCAAACAGCTCGATTTGCTCTTGGCTGTAGCCTTCATTTTGCTCGTAGCTTTGCGACACCATCACCCCGATAACATCTGTATCTTGGTAGATGGGTACACCAAGCCAATGTTCAGAAGGGGTACCAAGTAGCTTAAATTTACCCTGTGCAGCACCTTGAGCCATGGTTTCGCTGTTAAAGTACGCCGTAGCTTTTGAGCGAAAAACATAGCCGGTGACACTTTGTTCAAAATGTTGATCTGCTAATTGAGGATGGCTAGAAGAATCCTTTTGGTCGACGAAATAGGATAACTCTAACAACCCGCTTTCTGAGTTTTGCAGAACCACATAGAAGTTTTGACTTGGTACGTAATCCGCGAGTAACTGGCGTATAGCGGGATAAAACGAATTTAAATCTGGGTGGGTACTGGCTTGTTCCGACAGTCTAATTAGCGCGTGCTGGAAATGGTGTTGCTGCTTGTACTTGAGCAGCAACTGCTTTAAGCGTTTATTTCGCTTGCGCAATTTTATTTCCGAACACTCATCCACTGAACGTGCCATTTCTTATTTTTGTTTAATTATTGACCGCCAAATATTCCATTTTTTTCATTTTTGGTCAAGCACTATCGAGCGCTAATCTGGGAACGAAAAAAGGAGGCAAAGCCTCCTTTTTATATGTATTTTGTAGGTAAGTTGCTACTTACTTAGTCATGAACTCAATAGCTGCTTTGATTTCATCATCAGAACAATCCATACACGTACCACGTGGAGGCATTGCATTAAAGCCGTTAATTGCATGATCTAAAAGTGTATCAAAACCTTTTGCTAGGCGAGGTTCCCAGTCAGCAGCAGTTTTAGGAGCGCCCAAAGCGCCTGAACCGTGACAAGCAAAACAAGAAGCTTGGTACACTTGCTCGCCGCTACGAGGACCTGCAGGTGCAGCATCTGCTGCTGCAGTTTGACCAGCTAGGTAAACTTCACCAATTGGTTGAAGACGTGCTTTGATCGCTTCATCAGTCATCGCGCCGTCAAAAGGCGCTGCGCTTACAGCGGTTGATAACAATAACAATACGGCAGATAGTTTCTTCATGTTTCTTTGCTCATTCGGATGCTAATGGTCAAAATGACCTGGTGACGAAATATCGGCAAATTATAACCTCGCAGAACAATTTATAAAATGCCTAGCCAATATTAATGTGTTAAAAAGTAGACATTTTATGTTTTAGCGCAACTTTTTGGTTGCGCCAGTCTCTGCTGCTGTAAGTCTAAACGAGGCTAATCAGCTTGTTTATGGCTTTTTCGATGCCGCTTGCCGCTTCTTTCACGGATCCCGCCAACATATAAGCCGGCGTTGAAATGACTTTAGCTTGTTCATCAACAACAATGTCATCAACGCGGCAGTCAACGTGTTGAGCACCAAGTTTTTCCATTGCCGCAGCTGTATCTGCATCATTACCTATTGTTGCTTTGGTGCCTTGTGGATAGATATGAGCGATGATCGCTGGAGCGATACATAGATAAGCCGCAGGCTTTTGCTGCTGTGCAAACTCTTGGCAGACTCGCTCAACATCGGCGTTCAATACGCTGTTTTCACCCTTAAGTGCAAAATCACATAGGTTCTTTGCCGCGCCGAAACCACCGGGTAATACTAGTGCATCGTATTCATCTACGCGCAACTCTTTGAGATCGAGGATCTCTCCTCGGGCAATGCGGGCAGCTTCCACGAGCACATTTCGGGTTTGCGCTTGCTCTTCACCTGTAAGGTGGTTGATTACATGAAGTTGATCTATGTTCGGAGCAAAGCACTGATACTGCGCGCCAGCTTGCTCAAGAAAAAGCAGAGTAAGCACTGATTCGTGAATTTCCGCACCATCAAAAACACCACAGCCGCTGAGAATAATTGCTACCTTGGTCATACCCTTATTTCCTTAGAGAAAAACTAAAATGCTAAGGTACAGATCTCGGACAGCTCCCGTCAATCCTGTTATATAACTTCATACTATTTCATGATGAGAAAAAAGTTATAAAGGATCGCTATGATCTTTGATCCATTGTGCTAGAATGCTTAGCTGGTTAATTAGATAGGAAGCTCTAATTGCTTCGTACTAGTAACCACTTTCCACAATGGATTATTAAAATAATAAGAAAATAAGATACGGAGTTTCTTCTTTTTTTCTAACAAAAACACAGACTTAAGTAAACTCTAAATGCTTTTTGAAGTGTTTGGAGGTTTTCTCGTGTTTTTTATCTACAAAGTTATCCACAGCTTGTTGTTGTTTTTTCAGTACGAAAAATCGCCTTTGTTAATTCATGATGATCCTATGTTAGACGCAAATTTTTAAATTGTATTTGCGTGCTGTTGCAGACAGACGATTTTGAAATCCCGCTCGTTTTCTTAAGCGCCTTATGGCATCCTTTGTCTATCAAAAATAATTAGACTTTGAGTGCTGAAAAATGGCGCAAATCCCAGAAAATCCGCTTGTCCTAGTTGATGGTTCTTCATATCTATTTCGTGCGTATCATGCGCCACCGCACCTCACCAATTCAAAAGGCGACGCGACGGGAGCTATTTACGGTGTGGTTAACATGCTGAAAAGTTTGGTAAAGCAATACGACCCTTCACACATGGTTGTGATTTTCGACGCCAAAGGGAAAACCTTCCGTAATGATATGTACAGTGAGTACAAGGCAAATCGACCACCTATGCCTGACGATTTGCGCACGCAAATCGAGCCACTTCACAATATTATTCGTGCTATGGGCTTCCCGCTGATCAGCATCGAGGGCGTTGAAGCCGATGACGTTATTGGCACTTATGCACGTATTGCAAGTGAACAAAAGCGACACGTTCTTATTTCAACTGGTGATAAAGACATGGCGCAGCTTGTTAATGAGCACGTGACGTTGATCAACACCATGACTGACAGTATTTCTGATCCTGAAACAGTCAAAGAGAAGTTTGGAGTTGGTCCAGAACGCATCATTGATTACCTCGCGTTGATGGGGGATAAGGTCGATAACATCCCGGGTGTTGAGGGCTGTGGTCCAAAAACCGCAGTGAAGTGGCTCGACAAGTATGAGTCGTTGCAAGGCGTGATCGATCATGCTGATGAAGTAACGGGAAAAATTGGTGAAAAGCTACGTAATGCTTTGTCACACTTACCGTTAAGTTATGAATTGGCAACGATCAAACTTGATGTTGAAGTAGAAGAAGATCTCGACAAACTTAAGTTACTCGAACCCGATACAGACGAACTTATTAAACTATACGGTGAATGTGAATTCCGCCGCTGGCTGGCTGAGCTGTTAGACAAAGGCAGTGATACGCAAACGCATCTAGATGTTCCAACTGACGCGCAAGAAGTTCCGAAAGTTGACGCGCACTACGAGACAATTCTGACAGAAGCACAATTAGATGCATGGGTTGAAAAGCTCAATGCCGCTGAATTAATCGCATTCGACACGGAAACAACGAGCGTTGATTACATGCAGGCGCAGCTAGTGGGCATGAGCTTTGCGGTAGAAGTTGGCGAGGCTGCTTATTTACCTATTAGTCATGATTATCCGGGAGCGCCGGAGCAATTGCCTTTGGAGCTGATCCTCGAGAAACTCGGCCCCATTCTTCGTGATCCAAACAAGGCTAAAGTGGGCCAAAACCTGAAGTACGACAAGAGTGTGTTAGCTAATGCAGGTATCGAATTTAATGGCATCGCCTTTGATACCATGCTTGAGTCTTACGTATTCAACAGTGTCGGCACACGCCATGACATGGACTCGCTAGCGCTGAAATATCTAGGGCATAAGAACATCAGCTTTGAAGATATTGCAGGCAAAGGTAAGAAGCAGCTGACTTTCAATCAAATTGAACTGGAGCAAGCGGCCCCTTATGCAGCGGAAGACGCTGATATCACCCTGCGTTTGCATCAGCATCTTTGGCCTAAGGTGGAAGCAGATACGCAATTGAAGTCGGTATTTGAAGACATTGAATTACCGCTGGTTGAAGTGTTGTCGTATATTGAACGTACAGGCGTGGTCATTGACTCACAAATGCTTAATCAGCACTCACAACGTCTAGGTGAGCGTCTACAAGAGCTTGAAAAAGAAGCGTACGACATGGCTGGTGAAGAGTTCAATTTAGGCTCTCCGAAGCAGTTACAAGCAATCTTGTTTGAAAAGCTCGAACTTCCCGTCATTAAGAAAACACCTAAAGGTGCGCCATCAACCGCGGAAGAAGTATTGCAAGAGCTTGCACATGACTATCCATTGCCCAAAGTGATCATTGAACATCGCGGTCTGTCTAAGTTGAAATCAACCTATACAGATAAATTACCTTTAATGGTCAATGACAAGACCAAGCGTGTGCATACTTCTTATCATCAAGCGGTGACCGCGACGGGTCGTTTAAGCTCCACCGATCCTAACTTGCAGAACATTCCGATACGCTCTGAAGAAGGCCGTCGTATTCGCGAAGCCTTTATTGCCAGCCCTGGTTGTAAGATCGTTGCTGCCGACTATTCGCAAATCGAATTACGTATTATGGCGCACTTGTCGCAAGACAAGGGCTTACTCAATGCGTTTGCGAACGACCTTGATGTTCACAGCGCTACTGCAAGCGAAGTATTCTCTGTGCCGCTTGAGGAAGTAACTAGTGATATGCGCCGTAAGGCAAAAGCTGTTAACTTCGGTTTGATTTATGGAATGTCTGCCTTTGGTTTGTCTCGTCAGCTCGATATTCCTCGTCATGAAGCTCAGCACTACATGGATAAATATTTCGAACGCTTCCCAGGCGTACTGGAATATATGGAGCGTACCCGTGAAACAGCGGCTGAGAAAGGTTATGTCGAGACACTGTTTGGCCGTCGTCTACAGCTGCCAGAGATCAATGCTCGTAATGGTGCGCGTCGCAAAGCTGCGGAGCGTGCTGCAATCAACGCCCCAATGCAGGGAACAGCCGCAGACATTATCAAAAAAGCGATGATTACTGTACATCAATGGGTGAAGCAACAGCCGCAAGACAGCGTTAAGATCTTGATGCAGGTGCACGATGAATTGGTGTTCGAAATCCAAGAGCAATTTGTTGAACAGTACACGGCCAAAATTTGTGAGCTAATGGCCAATGCAGCGACCTTAGACGTGCCGCTTATTGCTGAAGCTGACAGCGGCGACAATTGGCAACAAGCGCATTAATTTTAGCGAAGCCAAAAGACAAAACACTTAGACAAAGACAAGAGCACGTCACCGCTGGCTAAGAAGTCAGCGGTTAATGCAGTGTTAATTTGTATAATAATTAGTTCTTTTTGGTTTATATAGAATTAATTCTGAGCGCAAAGCTGGATTGAGCGTTTATTTCTCTATGGTGATTTGCTACAGTCCGCGCGTCCTCATCCTGTAGGACATCCTGTTGATGATGTGCCACTCGCTTTGCGATGGTACAGCGTATTGATAGCTTCTCCCCAGATTGCTATAACCGGCTTGTGTTTTCGCAAGCCGGCTTTTTCTTTTCTCTGCTTCGAGCACACGTAAATTTCTGCAATGTCTTTAAGGCACTGACTCTTCTCTTTGTGCATCCATCGCCCTCATACACCCAATGAACAAGGGTTGCGGCTTAGCGTTTGGCACGACAGAATTAAAAAAATTAACGAAATTTAAGTCGGCAAGAGTGAAAAAACAGCGATATGCTTGTTATCATGCTTCGCAGTAATCATACAAATCATAAGGAATGCGTCATGTTTCATCTTTCTCTTAAATCTTTACTCGTACCCGCAGTGCTGCTGTCTTCGACTCACGTGCTTGCAGCTTGGCAGGTAGAAAATGACCATAGCCGAGTGAACTTCGTGTCGGTAAAAAACAATTCGGTAGCTGAGAATCACCACTTTAAAAACATCGCGGGAGAGCTCAGTGATGATGGCCAATTTTCATTGGAAATCGATTTGGCCAGTGTAGAAACGCAAATTCCTATTCGCAACGAGCGTATGCAGAAGTTCTTATTCAACACCGTTGAGTTCCCAACTATGTCAGTCACTGCTGATGTAAAGGCACTATTAGATGAAGTGAAGGCTAAAGGTTGGGCGCAAGCTGAGGTTCCTGCGCAACTTGCTTTGCATGGTCAGAAAAAGACGCAAAACATTAATTTGATCGCGACCTTAGATAAAAAGAATAAAATTGTAGTGAGCTCGCTGTCGCCGGTATTGGTGAATCCAAGTGATTTTGCACTGATGGCAGGTATTGACGAGCTGCAAAAAATTGCAGGTTTGCAGTCAATCACCCGTGCTGTGCCTGTGTCTTTTGTTCTGACACTCAATGACAAATAAAAGCAAAGATCTGTTAGGCGCGCTTATCAAACAAATTGAAGAGCCTAGTGCGCCTTTAGATACGTGGGCGCCACAGCATTGTGGCGCCATCGATATTCGCATTACCAGCGATGGTGTGTGGCACCATGCTGGTAGCCCAATAAAGCGCGACAAGTTAGTGAAGTTGTTCGCCAAGGTGTTGTGCCAAGAAGACGGCCAATATTACTTGAAGACTCCAGTGGAAAAGATGGCTATCGAGGTCGAGGATGCGCCATTACTGATCGTGGATTGGCGCTTACAAAGTGAGTCACATCACGCTGCCCACGATGTGCTTGTGTGTAAAGATAATGTCGGTAGGGAGTTTATTGTTGGGGAAGCGCATCCGCTTATCGTGCGCGAAGACGTCAATGCGCAGCAGTTGCCTTATTTACTGTTGCCCCATGGGGTAGAGGCGAAGATAGCCAGAGCTGTCTTTTATGCGTGGGCCCAAGAACTTATCGAGACCACGCACGAAGGGTTTGTAATTTATTCCGGTGCGACTTCTTTTTCGCTCGGCTCCGGAGCTTGATGCGGGCCTAAGAACCATTCATCAAGCTGTTTCTGTAGTTCGTTCAAACCTGTGCCTTTGAG
This sequence comes from Pseudoalteromonas pernae, assembly GCF_039831865.1. NCBI lineage: Bacteria > Pseudomonadati > Pseudomonadota > Gammaproteobacteria > Alteromonadales > Pseudoalteromonadaceae > Pseudoalteromonas > Pseudoalteromonas pernae. The sequence goes on along the minus strand of NZ_JBDODM010000007.1, from coordinate 150,143 downwards.
CGATGAAAACGCGTGCACTTTAATTTCTTCAGAAATTTCAGCAAGCTCACGGCGAATACGCAGTACTTCCGATTTACGTTTGCCCTGTTTGTATTTGTCGGCCTTTGTTAACAGCGCCAAGACAGGAATTTCACTGCCTGTTGCCCACTCGATTAATTGGCGGTCGAGGTCTTTCAACGGATGGCGAATGTCCATCAACACCACCAAGCCTTTTAAGCTTTGGCGTTTTTGCAAATATTCACCTAAAGATTTCTGCCATTTCTTTTTCATTTCGATAGGAACTTTGGCAAAACCATAACCCGGTAAGTCAATTAGGCGTTGTCCTTCGTCCAGCGCAAAAGCATTGATTAGCTGCGTACGACCTGGAGTTTTACTGGTACGCGCTAGCTTTTGCTCCGTTAAGGTATTTAACGAGCTTGATTTTCCGGCGTTAGAGCGCCCAGCGAATGCGATTTCAATCCCAGTGTCTTCCGGAAGTTTAGTTATATCCGGTGCGCTGGTAATGAATTCCGCTTTTGTGTAGTTGACACGTGATTTGGCCACATTGACTCCTGAGTGAGGGGCTCTTAACTTATCTATTGGCCATTTTATATCAGAATTGGTTGAACCTAAAGGTTCTACAATCCAACAATAAATTGATTTAAATCTGTTTCGCGTTACTTTTTTTATATAAAACCCCGCTTTTTATAAGTTTAATGTGGGTAGAAAACGTGCCAGAGAAATTTTTATCGTGTAGAATAGTGGCATTGCATCGAAACGATTGTATTGAAATACAGGGTCTGGAACAGAGAATTTACCATGAAGAAATTAGCACTATCTTTAACTTTGCTAGTTGGTGTGTTGAGTGCAAACAACGCAGCAGCATTCGATGGCGACATTAACGCTGGTAAAGACAAATCGGCTACATGTGCTGCTTGTCACGGCGCAGATGGTAACGCCCCAGTTAATATGTACCCTAAAATTGCGGGTCAGCATGCTGAGTACATTTACAAGCAATTGAAAGAATTCAAACTTGGCATGACGTCTGGCGGCAAAGAAGGTCGTATGGATCCAGTAATGAGCGGTATGGCTATGCCATTAAGCGACCAAGACATGAAAGACTTGGCTGCTTATTTCTCATCACTGAACATGTCTGAAGGTTCTACACCTGAAGAAGTGGTTGAAGTTGGTCAAATGCTTTACAAAGCAGGTGATGCTGAGCGCGGTATTCCAGCTTGTGCAGCGTGTCACGGTCCTCGTGGTAACGGTACGTCACTTGCGGGTTTCCCTAAAGTGTCTTTCCAACACCCAGAATATGTTAAAAGTCAGCTTGAAAAATTCCGCGACGGTACACGTGCAAATGACCACAACGGCATGATGCGTGACATCGCGAAGAAACTGACAGACAAAGACATCGAAGTATTGTCAAAGTACCTAGGCGGTCTTCACTAATCTAAACCATGAAAATGGATTAGTTTTAAAAAAATATCTAAGAAAGCAGCATTAGCTGCTTTTTTTATGCCTAAAAATCAGATAGGGCAATCTCCCTATCTCTTTGTGAGACATTGACCATATATAGGTGTGAGTTATTATTCAAAATTTCATTCATATTAATGCTAACTTAATGAATCTAATTGCTTTTCTTTAAGTTCAATTTGAAAAGAGTAATAAAAAAGTTATAAATCAGTTGTAACTAAATTGTGAGTGAGTAAATTAATGCTGTCGCGAAAAACAAGAACAACAGGGATTGATACAAAGGAATAGCGGCGGCTTTGTGCGCTAGGGGAGCATCAAGTGATGCAAGCCAAGGAAGAAGAACAAAGAGTTAGGAAGACCGATAAAAATAAAACACCGCACGGAAGATAATAAAAACAATACGGAAAGTGACAATAAAAATAATAAATACAGACTTAAAAAGTCGAAGGGAGAAGTGTCCAATCAATTGGCGCTCGAGTTACCAGGCGGTAGAGTTTACTCTACCGCCTTTTTATTTGTCCTGTTACAATGCGCGCCATGAAAGAAAAATCCTGCCCTTTGTGCGACTGCACAAAAATCAGTCATTATCATCAAGACAAAAATCGAGATTATTGGCAATGTAGTTCATGTGCCTTGGTCTTTGTTGCCGCAGAGCAACACTTGAATAGGGATGAGGAAAAAGCGATTTATGACCAGCATGAGAATGATCTAGCTGATCAAGGCTATCGCCGTTTTCTTTCCAGGGTATGTGAACCCCTGAATGCTCGTTTGTCAGCACAGAGTCTCGGATTGGACTTTGGCTGTGGGCCCGCGCCTATGCTCGCAACTATGTTGCGCGAGTTTGGCCATGATGTGGCTCTGTACGACTTGTACTATTATCCTGATGAGCAGGTACTAAAACATGACTATGACTTTGTATGTAGTACCGAAGTCATAGAGCACTTAGCGCAACCGCAAACAGTATTGCGATTGTGGCTGGATTTATTGCGCCCAGGTGGAACGTTAGCGTTAATGACTAAAATGGTGATCGATGTACAACGCTTCGCCACTTGGCACTACAAAAATGACCCAACTCATATTGCTTTTTACAGCAAAGAAACCTTTGCCTATATTGCTGAGCGTTTTGGGTTAGACCTTGAATTTATTGCGGCTGATGTCATCTTTTTAACAAAGCCCGCACAGTAGAGATACAACATGACCAGAAAGAGAAAGTCACGCAAAGTCATTAATAATGGCACGGCGCGCTTAAGCAAAGATAAATTGAGAGAACTTCGTGCTATCAAAGAACAGCGCACGAAGAAAAAGAAAAAGGGTGCTCAAGCGGGCAACCGTAATTCTCAGCTTTTAAAAGTTGAGACAACCGAAAACGCCTCTCGCGGTAATGCAGATAAGCGTACTGGTAGTAAAAAGCCGATCGATTTGACGCCTGCAGTGGCCAAGCCGGTCAATAAGCCAACGGTGCGTAAAGACCTGAAACCTCAGGCTGTGCTATCTACGTATAAAGAGCCGGAACTTACGCCTGAGCAAGAGCTTGAGCAGTTAGAGTCAGATGAGCGCTTCCTTGCTTTGATTGAGCGCCATGACAATGGCGAAATTCTGCAAGGTAAAGATGCGAAATACTTCAACGCTAAAGTTGATCGTCACCAGCAGCTGTGTGAAATTTTAGGTTTGGATGATGACGACTTCGAAGACGATGAAGACATGTTAGATACGTTTATGAATGACTCGTTGGCTGACGAGTGGCTGGATGACGAGGACGAAAAATGAGTGCAGTTTGGCTCATCGCGATAATTATCGGGACGTTAATAATTGCTGGTTTAGCATTTTACGCGGGTCGTTTGTTGTGGCAAGTTCGTGAGCAAAACCGCTTAGTGGAAAAAAAGCGTGAGCAATATGCGCAAAAGCGCGCTGCACGTAATGCCAAACTAAGTGACAGCATTAACCTGATAGCCAAAGCGATGAAAGAAGGTCAGTGCGAATACTCTGAAGGGTGTTTGCGCGTGTGGGTACTTATGAGTCAGTATCAGTTCGAGCAAGAAGTGACGTTAGAGTCAGAATATCCGGGCGTCTTCGCTATGTATGAAGCGGTCAAAGATTTACCGACTCATGAAGCGCGCAAGAAATACTCGAAAAAAGAGATTTTTAAACAAGACAGTGCTCGCTGGCGTAAAGAGCAGGAGCTCGAGGAGCAAATTCTTAAAGATAGCGCCAAGCTGGTACAAGAATTTGCTGCTGATCCCAGTACCAAACACGTGTTTATGTAATTAATGCAAAATAGAAAGCCACCTTCTCGGTGGCTTTTTTGTGTTACATCATTGGTGTTTATATCACTCGCGAAAAACGTTGCTGGTTAATCTGGCTTTGCATGTATTCGTCAAAACACATGCAGATAATGCGTATGAAGAGCACACCCTTTGATGTCACTCGAATATGGTTATCACTCACTTCTAGCATCCCATCGTCTACGAAACCTTGAAGTTGCTTTAACTCCCCAGCAAAGTGTTGCTTAAAGTCAAAATCATAGCGAGCGGAAAACGCATTCATGTCGAGCTCAAAGTGGCAAATGAGTTGTTTGATCACCGCTGCTCGAAGTTCATCCTCTTCACTAAGCGTGATTTCTTTGCAAGCGCTTAGCTGATTGTGCTCCAGTGCTTGGTAGTAATGTTTGAGCTCTTTTTCATTTTGGATAATGTGACGATTAATTTGCGAAATAGCCGACACTCCGAGTCCCAATAGTGGTAGGTCGCCACCTAAGGTGTAGCCTTGGAAGTTACGGTGCAGGTGTCCTTCACGTTGGGCAATAGCCAATTCATCATCCTTTTTTGCGAAGTGATCCATGCCAATGAATTGATAGTCTGCTTTAATCATGCGCTCTAGGGTTTGTTTAAACATTGTGAGCTTGGCATCAGCACTGGGTAAGTCCGCATCTTTAATTTTACGCTGTGCAGCAAAACGGCTGGGTAGATGTGCGTAGTTGAATACCGACACGCGATCTGGGCCTATATCAATAAGGCGCTCAATAGACAGCGCAAAGGATTCTGGCGTTTGCAGTGGCAAACCGTAGATCATATCCACATTGACCGACTTAAACCCTACCTCTTTGGCGCGACGCACCAGTGCTTCGACTTCATCTGCACATTGTGGGCGATTGACCGCATTTTGCACATCGTCATTAAAGTCTTGTACGCCGAATGAGATGCGGTTGAAACCTAAGGTGTAGAGCTCATCGATGCGCTCAAGTGCAAGGTCGCGAGGATCCACTTCGATACTTCGTTCAGCATCGTTATTGAGCGTAAAGTGTTGTTCAAGCAGCGCCATCAATCGCGACATTTGTTCAGTGTTAAGGAACGTAGGTGTGCCACCGCCTAGGTGCAGTTGTTGCACGTCAAACGACTGGCAATAGGCGCTTAGTATCGCCATTTCTTTTTCTAAGTAATCGAGATAAAGATCGGCTTTGTGCTGATGACGAGTCACCACCTTGTTGCAGCCGCAGTAATAGCATAGCTGATGGCAAAACGGGATATGGATATACAAGGATAGAGCGCTAGTGTCGCAATGCTTTAAAGCCTCGACGAGAGTTTGTGTGTTTGCGCCTGACTCTAATTGTAACGCGGTAGGGTAAGAGGTGTATCTGGGACCAGACACATTGTATTTGTTGATTAGCTCACTTTGCCATTGTACTTGATTGATCACGACGCATACTCACTTTATTCGGTATGCGCGCTAGTTTAGAAAAAATGACCTTTCTTTGAGTTGATCTAAAGCAAAATGTAGTTGAGTTTATTCTAATGTAGGGGTTCGACTGGCGAGCTCAACCAGAAGCGCCTCGGCGCTGGAACCAGACATTTCGTAAGGATTGAATTTGCCATTGCCAGTAAACTTCAGTGTTATCTCTTCGGTGATTTTGGTCGCTGGCACATAGCCCATACTCCATTTACTAAAGTGGCGTTGTGCCACCTCGTCGTAACTCAACAGTAATACATCCCCATGGCGCTCATCGTGGAGAATTCGTTGATAGAGCTCATTGACCTTAGCGCGAGAGCCTTCTAAGCACTGTAAGAAATATTTGTGATTAAAGCACAGCAAACCAGTAATATGACTTCTGCTATTATTGGCTCGTGAGCTATCTAATATCTGAGCGACGTCTTCAGTATTGAGAGACTCATGGACGCGAGATGCATAAATTAAGCGAATCAGATACATACAATAGGTTCCTATCTCAAGCATATGCTAGAAAGTGTAGTTCGAATGTCAGTTTTTAGGGTTAAATAATGAATAAAAAAATGGTGATTATTGGTGCAGGATGGTTAGGTGATGCGTTAGCTCAACAAGCAATTCAAGAGGGCTGGGAGGTTCAAGCGACTCATAGACATCATAGCCAGCAAGACTACGACCGCATTTTTAATCTTAATGAAGTCGGTGAGTTAACACATACCGTGTCGCTCACTGGCGCATATTGGGTCTGTGCAATGAGCCCCGGTGAGCGTCGAGGCCCTAGTAACTATTTGCAAACGCTTGAACAGGCACTAATACTGGCAAAGCACTTGGATGCGCAAGGATCTGTTTTATGCTCTAGCACCGGAGTGTATGATAATGAAAGCGGTCATTTTGATGAAACAAGTGAGTTAAGTCTGAGCAGTGAGCGCCAGCAGCGCCTTCACAAAGCGGAACAACTGGCACTGGAGGCGGGTGCAAAGGTAGTGCGTTTAGGTGGCCTAGTAGGGCCCGATAGAGAGCCAGGACGCTTTGTTAGTGGCAAAGAGTTATCTTCGCATGCTGAAGATACCGTCAACATGGTTCATCGTGGGGACGTGATCAACGCGCTGTTAGTTATTTTCGAACGCTTCGGTAACAGCGATAACATTTATAACCTAGTGCACCCATCTCACCCCAACAAGGGTGCTTATTATCGTGCGCATTGCCAAAAGTTGGGCACCACTGAGCCTTCATTCAGTGCCGTTGAGGCAACCAGGCGTTACATTGATGGCACCGCCATTGAAAAACTTGGTTTTACCTATAAACACGATATTTAAACCAGATCTTAGTTGGTCCATTGCATCTTGATGTTAACCGCGTTTTCCGAAGGTTAAATGGCCACCTAGGCGATACTTGCTGCCCGGTGACACTAGGCGCGCAAAACTGACAATGCCGCGCTCAGACCAGGTTCTGCGAATAACCTGTAAGCATGGCTCTTCGTTGTAGAGATTGAGCCATGCACACATTTGCGCGTTCGGTGTGATTGCTTCCACAGTATGGCGTGCTTCGGTAAGCGGAGCGACTTGGGTTAGGTACTCATGGGGAGTAATCTCTGTGAAGTCTTGCTGTAAGTATTCAGGCACTAGCTTTGGGTTTACAAAGCGCTCTTCAACCTGAAGTGGTGCATCATTTTCAAAATGCACCAGCACGGTGTGGTAAACCTGAGTACCGGGTTCCACGCCCAATGCAATGGCAATAGGCGCAAGCGCTTCGATTGACTCTAATACCACCGCTGCGCAGCTGTAATTACTCTTTCGCTCCTTTACCTCATCGGCAATATTGCGGATTTCCAACAGTGAAGATTGCGACTTAAAGCTGGCGACAAAACTTCCTAAGCCTTGAGTACGTGTAAGTATTCCCGCATCAGTGAGTTCACTCAGTGCTCTGCGTGCAGTCATTCTGCTAACAGCAAACTCTTGCGCTAATTGATTTTCAGAAGGTACACGGTGGTTTTCTGGCCATTGCCCACTGCGTATTTGCGTCAAAATATGTGTTTTTATTTCACTGTATTTTGCTGTGCCCACACTCACTCCCGACTCTATACTTATTCTTTGCACTGCTGTGCGGTTTGTGTAAACATTGGCACATTATTCTTGTATATACAAGCTGGGTAAGTTTAGGAGTTTTCATGGATACAATCATGGACATCGACCAAGTTATAATCGATGCGAATATCGCGACTATGGTACCAACTGGGCCAAATGATGAGTATGGGATTATTGAGCAAGGTGCTGTCCTACTCAGTGGTGACAAAATTGCGTGGATTGGTCCCATGGCGCAGATGCCAGAATTGGATTTGCTGTCTATTCCTGTTTATTCAGCGCAAGGTGCGTGGCTAACCCCTGGCCTGATTGATTGCCACACCCATATCGTATTTGGCGGTAATCGTTCGCAAGAGTTTGAACGTCGATTACAAGGGGAAAGTTATCAAAGTATTGCTCAGTCAGGCGGCGGTATAGCCACTACGGTAAGGGCGACTCGTGCAGCGGATAGAGAGACTTTATTTAGTAAAGCAAAGCAAAGACTTGATGCGTTGTTGCGCGAAGGGGTGACCACAGTTGAAACTAAATCGGGGTACGGCTTAGACCTTGAAAGTGAGTTAAAACTCTTGGAAGTGGCGGCTATTTTAGACGAACATCACCCGATCAGTATCCAAAGTACGTTTTTAGGCGCGCATGCTTTACCACCTGAATATAAAGATGATGCGGATGGTTACATCGATTTAGTGTGCGAGCAGATGCTGCCTGAAGTTGCTGCTCGTAAACTTGCTAACGCCGTAGATGTTTTCTGCGAAAATGTTGGCTTTAACCAAGCACAAACAGAGCGCGTTTTTAAACGAGCTAAAGAACTGGGTTTTAACGTGAAGTTGCATGCTGAGCAACTGTCTAATATGCACGGTACTGAACTGGCAGCGCGCTACCAAGCGTTGTCGGCTGACCATCTTGAATACCTAGATGAAGCCGGTGTGAAGGCGATGAAGGACGCGGGAATGGTGGCGGTATTGCTGCCAGGCGCATTCTACTATTTGCGCGAAACTAAGTACCCACCAATAGAATTATTGCATCAATATCAGGTGCCTATCGCTATTGCAACTGACTTTAATCCAGGTACTTCACCGCTGTGTTCGCTCTTGTTAATGATGAATATGGCGTGTACATTATTCAAACTGACTCCAGGGCAAAGTTTACTTGCTGTGACACGTCATGCGGCAACGGCTTTGGGGCTTGAAGATAGAGGCCAATTGGCTCAAGGAATGAGAGCTGATATAGCGCTGTGGGACATTGAGCATCCTTCTCAGCTTAGTTATGAATTCGGTACGGGGCCATTGAAAAAACTTTGGATTCAGGGAGTATTAAGTAAGGCTTTCTGATGATGGTCGGCTAACAACAATGTGGCTGTAATATTTGTGGCTATACTAATGGCCACAGGCACAATTTAACTACGATAATAACTATGATAACCAGTCTTCAGCTTGGTGCATTTATTTGCGGTTTATTCATGATGGCACTTGTCATCAGCGTTGTCCTGATCAGCGAACGCAAAGACGGCATCAGTGCGATGTTTTATTCTGTGTCAGGCTTGGCGTTTATGAGTGGCAATTGGCTTGTTGCCAGTGCGCTGCTTATTGCTACTTTTGCCGCCCGTTGGTGGTTGGTTTACCGTTTCAAGGCTCACAAGACCTTCTACGTCAGAGCAGGGCTTGTTGCTGCGCAGCTAGCCTTTGTGGCCCTCGCTTATGGTTTGTCGCTGCAATCGGCCTGGCTCACTCTTATCCCTCTAGTGTTACAACTCATGGCGTTTATGGATTTAGACAGTGAGCTAGACGAAGAAATTCAGGGTAGCTCGCAAACGCGTAATGAGTTTCAAGAACATAGCTTTCCGGTGATCCCTTGGTCTCATGCTGTGAGTCAGTACAATATGTGGCGCGCTGAACGCAGCACTGATGTGGCTATGTTGTTGGTGCAAATTGAGGGCTATGAACAGTTAAACCGGTTGCTAGGGCAAGAATTTGCTGAACTTATTCTCACGCAAAGCTTGGCGCGAATTAATCAATTAGGCGAACAGTCACAATCACACGTTATTAATTTGCAACGTAACAGCAAATTACAGCCACAGGTTTTTCAAGTGGCACCTCTTTGTTATGGCCTACTCGTTGATTTGGACGAAGAAGTGCATGGCCATGAGCAACTTGCACAGCAGATTGCCGACGCTATTCAAAAACCATTTAATTCTCGCCAAGGGGTGGTAGAGCTAACACCACGCATCGCATTAACTAGCGGACGGGCTTCAGAGCAACCGTTGGATGAGCTTGTCGGGCAAACCTTCAAAACGCTGGAGTTTAATCCTGAGCAACGCATCAGTTCATATGACGTTAGCCTTGAACAAAAGGCCATAGCGCATAGAGCACAGCTCAAAGAATTGACTACTGTTGATTTTGAGCAAGATTTCGAGTTGTACTTCCAACCTGTTGTTGGCTTGCCCGAAAATAAATTGCTCTATGTTGAGCTGCTATTGCGTTGGCATCACCCTGAGCGTGGTATTTTAGATGCTCGCGAATTTATAGATGACCTCCGTGAAGTAGGACGTGGATACAAACTCGCATTTTATGTGCTCGAACGGGCTGCAGAAATGGCCATGGCATTAAAAATGGATGGTTTGGCCATGCCGGTAAGTGTCAATTTGTTTGGCGAAGAAATCATTCATGATGAATTTGTTGATTTTGCCCAGCGCATGTTGATTGAGCACAGGTTACTGCCTGGTGATTTGATCATTGAGTGTCCGTTGCCTGTATTGATGTCACTGGATGATGACTCTTTAGCACTGTTACGCCGTCTGCACCAAGTCGGTGTTCACTTGTGCTTGGATGGTTTGGGGGAAACTCCATTGTTCCTTGCGAAATTACCGAAGATCACCCTGGACTACGTCAAAGTTGACCCTTCACTTACGGCGGAAGTGGATTACACCAGCGGTAATAAGTCGTTGTTAAACGGTCTCATTGATATGCATCGCCATCTCAAAGCCAAGGTGATTTGCCAAGGTATCGAAAGCCCTGCGCAATTGAGTTATATCAAGGAGTTCAGTATTCATGGTGCACAAGGTTATATCTTTACGCACCCATTGCGCTCGGATGGGCTCTTAGGATGGACGCGACAGTGGCATCATAAGTTGAAGAACCAAGAAACTCCCTACTAACTTCACAGCGATTAAACATTAAAAAAGGGCTTATCAAAGCCCTTTTTTAATGTGTGCCACCAAGGTTAGTTTTTTGCCCGTAAGAAGGCAATAACGAGGGCACTGAGTAGCTGTCCCGCTGCGTTTGCGCCGGCGCTGAAACCGTTGGGATCTTGGCTTGGTGCGGCTTCGCAAAGGTGCAAATAGGCCACATCTGAGTCTTTACTTGCGTTGTAGACGTATTGCTCGGCTTCGCAAAGCGCAAATCCTCGGTAATTAAAGGCACTAGCTGGTGCCAAAGTGATGGCATCAATATCCAACTCGACAGCCAGCGGCGCTTTGTGGGTAAAGGCGCTCTTTGCATTATTTACGCTCTGAGCTATGTTGTCTCGAGCGATAACTTTAAGGTCATGATAGCTGGTATAGCTATTGCCGTAATGAGCCATGGTCGCAAGTATGGTGCTGTTATTCTTTTGCTGATCAAGGCCAATGACATGGTAATTTTTTAAATAACCTTCGCTCGCCGCGTAATGGAATCCATTGCCGCTGTGGCGTCCCTCAAGTGCTCTAAAGTCACCATGGGGATCGAGGTTAATTGCATTGATAGCGCTACCGTAATGCGTAGCACTCGCTTTGAGTAGTGGATAGCAGTTATTGTGCCCGCCACCTATCACGATTGGCACTAAACCAGCTGCTAGCACCGCTGCCATGACAGGCTCAACACGTGCATCAACTTGCGCGCATAATCTACGTAACTGTTCGAGATCTGCGGGATTGCTATTATCCAAATCGCAGCTTTGGGCCTGCAAATCGGAGCAATCTACTTCGCCTAGTAGAAGTACGTTGTGAACAGGCGTAAAGTCGTTTACTGGGTAGTTCAAAAACTTTGAAAGGAATGCTCTGAAGCCCTCATCAGCTCCACCTTTGCCTAAGTTGGCGCGAGGGCCAATGTCTTCGGGGATGCCGAAAATAACATAGCGGATGCCGAAATCTCGAGCATCTTTCAAAGCTTGTGTGAATTCCACTTGAGTATCAAGCAGAGCAAGTGACTGAAATACACGTTGCTCCGCGTCGCGCACGGCAACAAGATTTGCAAGGTGGCTTTCATCATAAATAGTTACTGCGTAGTTCATGACAAAAACTTAATCTTCCAAAATCTCGATCTCTTCATCTTCTACGTATTCGAGCTCAAGCTCTTCTGCAGAAATAATGATCCCAGTGCTATCGGCATAGAGGTAATCATCTTCATAAAATGACACCCCTGCGAAATTAACAGGCGTGCCCTCTTCACCAGGTGCCATATCATCAGCGGCAACAGGGATAGAAGCAATTGCTTGAATACCGAGCTCAAGCTCTTCGAGCTCGTCCACATGGCGAACTGCACCATACACGACGATGCCTTCCCAGTTATTCTCAACAGCAAGTTCAGCCAGTTCAATATCGATAAGGGCGCGTCGGGTTGAGCCGCCACCGTCCACTAAAAGAACCGAGTTGGTGCCATCTTGTTGCAGTACTTCGCGGATTAACTGGCTACTTTCGAAACACTTAATGGTTCTAATTCGACCACAAAAACCGCTGCGCCCGCCAAAATTAATAAACATTGGTTCGAGCACATCAACAACATCAGCAAAATGATCACACAGTTCAGAGGTACTATATTCCATCGGACTCTCCTAGGGACTTTGTTGTAACCAGTATACCTAGGTTATGGGGCTTAGCAAGCAAGGTAAACGCAGATAAAGGGCTTTAGAAACAAATAATAATGGCTGGCAGTGTGCGGAAATATATTTGTCTAAAAAACGTCATGGAACTGTTATTTTCCCTGACTATAGTCAAATTAATATGCACACTACAGGTGAAAGGGCATGATACTTGCTCATCTGGACCGATTTGACAGGGTGTTGTTTAAGGTTCTTTTCAGAGCGCGATATAAGCGTTGGCAGCATCACACCATTAGGATGATGTCACGCACCGGTGACGGCATATTGTACGCGCTATTTGCCCTGTATTTACTCTTATACAGCACACCTGAGCAGCTGCGACTGCTGATGGTACTTGTTGTCGCTTATGTGGTCGAGCGGCCTATCTACTATTGCACCAAGAATTTATTTCAGCGCTTGCGCCCTTGTGATGTCCTCACCCCTGACGCCCATATCAAACCCAGCGACAAATTTAGCCTTCCTTCAGGCCACAGCGCCGGCGCTTGGGTGTTCGCTGTGGTGGTCGGCCATTTCTACCCAAGTGCGGTGCCTTATTTATATTTTTGGGCTTCGTTAGTTGCATGCTCTCGTGTTTTTCTTGGGGTGCATTACCCACTGGATGTGCTGCTTGGTTCGATACTCGGATACAGCTGCGCCCTTTTTGCATTACTCATTACTGGTACTTTATGAAGATTTTATACGGTGTACAAGGTACAGGAAATGGCCATACAACGCGTGCGCGTGTTATGGCCAAAGCTTTTAGGCAAGCTGGCGTCGAAGTCGATTATTTTTTCTCAGGTAGGGATCCTAAACACTATTTTGATATGCAGGATTTTGGGCAATACCAAACTCGGCAAGGGTTGACATTTGTCACTGAAAAGGGGCGAGTGCAGGGCTTCAAAACGCTCAAAAATGCCGGAGTGTGTGAGCTTATCAAAGATATTCGTGAACTCGATTTACGCTCCTATGATTTCGTCTTTAATGATTTTGAACCCATCAGTGCCTGGGCCGCAAAAAGGCAAAAAGTGCCGGTTGTGGGCATGAGCCACCAAGCCGCTTTTTTGTCAGATAATGTGCCTGTCACCGGCGATAATATGCTTACCAAAACCATGATTCGTTACTTTGCACCTGCCGACGTTTACCTCGGTGTGCATTGGCAGCCCTTTGATGAATCAATTATTCCGCCTTTCATTGAACATAGTAGTCCAGTTGATAGTGAGTATGTCGATAACAAAATACTGGTGTATTTGCCGTTTGAAGACTTGGGCGAAGTTATTGATTATTTAAAGGACTTCCCTGCGAAAGAGTTTTACTGTTATCACCCGCACGCGCAGGATAAATCCATGGCACATATTCATCTGAGAAAGCCTTCGCGTGTTGGCTTCCTCAAAGATTTAGCGAGTGCCAGTGGGGTTGTAGCGAATGCGGGATTCGAGCTTTCGAGTGAAGCATTAACTCTAGGAAAAAAGTTACTCCTCAAACCTTTGAATGGCCAATTTGAGCAACACTCCAATGCTTTGACTTTGCAAAAGATGCAGCGCGCACAGGTGATGCATTATTTGGATCAAGGTGCATTAGATGATTGGTTAAATATGGAAAAAAAGGAACGGATTAACTATCCTCATGATCCAACTGTGTTAATTTCATGGCTGCTCGCAGGGCAGTGGCAAGAAAGGCAGAGTCTCAATAAACAACTGTGGCAAGGAGTGCTTTAACATTAAAAAAGCTAATTATTTAGTGCGGTTTTTGACTTAAATTAAACAGTTATCGACAATATTTATTGCCAGGAGTCGATGTTGATAGCTAAAATTTTAGGAACGCAACCGCCGCTGTAATAAGGTAAAACGCCATGAATTTTATGAAGAAGCTCACGATTAAACGTAGGCTGGCGGTAAATGGTGCTGTAGTCGCTTTGGCGTTGCTTGTACTTTTTGCTGTCGTAATTTACGAAGCGCGAGTGATGACTCTCCTCAATTCCACCCTCGAAAATGCAGAAGAGCTAAATGTCCATGAGCTCTCATTGCGCAAATACGAAAAGAACTTCCTGTTTTACAAAAGTGAAGAAGATCTAGTCAAATTTGACCAAGAGTTCAAAGAACTGGAGTCGCGCGTAGGGGATTTACGAGCCCAGTTTATACAGCTAGGTGCTGATATCCAGCTTATTGATGACTTTTTAAAACATGCTAGAGCATATAACGCTGACTTCGAAAAGGTTGTTCAGTTGCAGCGTGTGATTGGTCTACACCCTAAAGATGCGCTGTATGGTGAGTTAAGAACAGCAGTCCATGAGGTGGAAACCTTGCTTAAAGAACAGCAAAACTTCGAGTTATTGTCGGAGATGCTGCAACTGCGTCGAGCTGAGAAAGATTTTATGCTCAGACTGGATGTGAAGTATTTGGATAAATTTGAGGAGTACTACACGAGTTTATCCACCAAAATCCAACAGTCTGGATTCGATAACGGCTACCGAACACAACTGCTGAACTTGTTAAGCCAATACCGTGAAAAATTTACTGCATTAGTGAGAGCGCAGCAAAAATTAGGAGTAAATTTAAGCTCAGGAGCTTTGGGAGAGCTTGTGCAGTCAGTTGAAACGAGTGATATGTTTGCGCAACAGGTTTTAACGACTTCTAAAGCTAAAATCGAACAGCAGATGGAAACCACTAAGCTTGTTGCTATGGTTATCCTGATCGCTGCTGCTGTATTAGTAACGGCATTATTAATAATGACGAGCCGCGCAATTATTCAGCCTATTGACCGTGCAGTATCAGCAATTGCTCGCATTCGTGAAAATAATGATTTAAGTGTGCAAATTGAAACACATGGTAAGGATGAAATTGCGCAGTTAACCAACGATATTAACTCTCTTACATCGGACTTCAGAGCACTTATCTATAACGTAAACAATGCGTTGGAAACACTGAATAGCGCTACTGAAGAGCTAGCACAGACAACCGCCGCGACAAGTGCTGGTGTGCAAGAACAGTTACAAGAAGCGGATATGGTTGCCACAGCAGCTACTGAAATGCAGGCAACGATTCATGATATTTCAGGTAATACCGAGCAAGCTGCGAGTCGGGCACAAGCAACGAATGAAAACGCCGCGCAAGGACGACAGGAAGTGGATTCTACTGTGCTGCGTATTGCGCAGTTGTCAGATTCGTTGGGTGGTGCTTCTGACGTCGTTGGCCAGTTGGAGAAGGATGCGGACACGATAGGTTCGGTCCTCGATGTAATTCGTGGTATTGCTGAACAAACGAATCTGTTGGCACTGAATGCCGCTATTGAAGCAGCCCGCGCAGGTGAACAAGGTCGCGGATTTGCGGTAGTCGCTGATGAAGTGCGCTCATTGGCACAACGAACCCAAGATTCTACGCAAGAAATTGAAAACATCATTTCTGCTTTACAACAACGTACCCAAGAAGTCGTAACCATTATGCAGCGCTGTCGTGAGCAAGGTGGTGAAAGTGCTGACCAAGCATCGCGTGCTGGTGATTTATTGAGCTCAATTACGCAGGAAATTGAAACTATTATGGAAATGAGCACGCAAATTGCGGTGGCGATTGAGCAGCAGTCTCAAGTGGCCTCTGAAGTTAACCAAAATGTGGTGCGTATTCGTGATATAGCCGAGCAAGCAAGTCAACACGCAAGCAGTAATGCACACACCAGTGAAGAAGTGGCAGAGCAAGCCCGCGTATTGCGTGAGGCAGTAGCAAAGTATCGCGTGTAAACCCCAGTTTAACCAAGATAAGACTTAGTCACTCGAGTCCTACATGAAAAAACGCCCTTTGTGGCGTTTTTTTGTTAAGGGGTGACGCGAATAGCAATCCCCGATTCACGCCGTGCATTGGCTTGTTCTAGGCGCTCTAAATAGGTCTGCCACAAACTTTGCTCATCATGACACAAATGCGCAAGATAACGAAAACTGTACAATCCGCTTTGATGGCCATCATCGAATAATATGCGCACCGCATAGTGTCCCACAGCTTCAATTTGGCTAATAGCCACATCCCTTTTATTGGTTACTAAGGTTGGTTGACCCGTATGGTGCCCTTGTACTTCTGCAGACGGCGAGTGCACACGCAAAAACTCGGCGCTGAGCGTAGATATGCTGCCAGAGTCAAAATGGATGTCTAACAGCTTTGATTGGCGATGATAGTGTAAGGTACTAACTAGCATGCGTCTTCCGAAAGTCAAAAAAGGGCCCGAAGGCCCTGAGATTAAAGAATAAAGCGACTTAAGTCTTCATCTTGGACAAGCATGCCAAGGTGTTTATTCACATATTCTCCATCTACGACTAGGCGTGTACCTGCTTTGTCGCTGGCGTCGAACGAAATCTCTTCCATCAAACGCTCCATGACTGTGTGAAGGCGACGAGCACCGATGTTCTCGGTTTTTTCGTTAACCTGCCACGCGGCTTGTGCAAGTTGCTCAATCGCATCGTCAGTAAATTCTACATTTACTTCCTCGGTTTTCAGTAACGCAATTTGCTGTTCCGTCAATGAAGCATGAGGCTCAGTTAAAATGCGCTTAAAGTCGTCAGCGCTAAGAGCATCTAATTCAACGCGAATTGGTAAACGGCCTTGCAACTCAGGAATCAGGTCCGATGGTTTTGCCATTTGGAATGCACCTGAGGCAATGAACAGAATGTGATCTGTTTTTACCATACCGTGTTTGGTACTGACCGTTGAGCCTTCAATAAGGGGTAATAAATCGCGTTGTACGCCCTCACGGCTAACATCTGGGCCGCTGCTTTCACCGCGCTTACATATCTTGTCTATTTCGTCTAAGAACACGATACCGTTTTGCTCAACCGCTTCAATTGCGAGTTCTTTTACGTCTTCTGGATTCACCAGTTTGGCCGCTTCTTCTTCAACTAACAGCTTGAATGCTTCTTTGATTTTCAGCTTACGCTTTTTAGTTTTGCCACCAGACATATTCTGGAACATGCTCTGAAGTTGGCTGGTCATTTCTTCCATGCCTGGCGGAGACATGATCTCAACATTTGGACCTTGCTCGGCAATGTCGATCTCGATCTCTTTATCGTCCAGTTGACCTTCGCGTAATTTTTTACGGAAAGTTTGGCGTGTAGAGGAATTCTCACTTGGTTGAGCTTCGCCCCAAGCGTCTTTCGCAGGTGGTAGTAACGCATCGAGAATGCGCTCTTCTGCAGCTTCTTCAGCGCGGAAATGGTATTTTTTAGCCTGTTGCTCACGCACCATTTTGAATGCTATTTCGACTAAATCGCGAATGATGGTTTCGACTTCTTTACCAACATAACCAACCTCGGTGAACTTGGTCGCTTCAACCTTCAGGAAGGGCGCGTTCGCTAGTTTAGCAAGACGACGAGCGATTTCTGTTTTACCTACACCGGTTGGGCCGATCATTAAAATATTTTTCGGTGTTACTTCTTGGCGCAAGCTTTCATCAAGCTGCATTCGGCGCCAGCGGTTTCTAAGGGCAATTGCCACCGCTTTTTTAGCCTTGCCTTGCCCAATAATGTGTTGGTCAAGCTCGTGGACGATTTCTCTAGGAGTCATTGCTGACATGGTGGCTCCTTAATTACAATTCTTCGATGGTTTGGAAATTGTTAGTGAATACGCAAATATCACCCGCTATCTTAAGGCTCTTTTCAACGATTTCTCGTGCTGATAGCTCGGTATTCTCTAACAGAGCAATGGCTGCTGATTGGGCAAAATTGCCGCCGCTACCGATTGCGATAAGGTCGTGCTCTGGTTGTACTACGTCACCGTTGCCCGTGATGATCAATGAGGCGGTTTCATCTGCTACGGCTAAGAGTGCCTCTAATCGTCGCAGTGCTCTATCACTGCGCCAGTCTTTAGCCATTTCTACAGCTGCTTTGGTAAGATTGCCTTGGTGCATTTCCAGCTTGCTTTCAAAGCGCTCAAACAGCGTGAATGCGTCCGCCGTACCGCCTGCAAACCCAGCTATCACCTTGCCATTATAAAGACGGCGTACTTTGCGGGCGTTACCCTTCATTACCGTGTTACCAAGCGATACTTGGCCGTCACCGCCGATAACGACTTTACCTTCACGGCGAACTGAAACTATCGTAGTCATGAGAATCCTTTGCACCCGATGGGTGGCGTTTTCTAAGTCTGATAGCGGGGTAATATGGGCGAGATAAGGGGATTTCAAGGTGAAAAGTGAAATCCCCGTGTTTTATACTTGGGTTTTAAAGAGAAGTGCTTAAGTCCATAGCCAGATGCCACAACCCATGATTTTGGCTTGGCGTTTTAGTTTGTTTTTATCACTCTCTGCGCCGCGTTTTGTCGGGTAGGGGCCAAGGCGCACTTTGTACCACACACCATTACTACCTTCGGTGCGACGAATTTCAGAAACAAGCCCCGCGAATGCAATTTTAGCTTTGAGTGTTTCGGCTTGTCCGTATGTTCTAAAAGAACCACACTGCATAACCCACGGACCTTGCTGCTCAATTTCTTTCACTTCAACTTCAATCTCGGCTTCTTTGATTTCGTTGATGAACTCAGGCGTAGTTGGTTTTTGAATCACCGTCTTTTGTTGCTCAGGCTGCTTTTTGACCTGCTCAACGACTTCGGGGTCTGCGTTATTCTTTATGTACCACAGACCATAGCCAAATCCAGCACACAAAATCACTGCTGCACTGACCAAAAAAACTGGAAAGGGCTTTTTCGGCGGCGCTTTTTTCTTTGTGCCGCGTTGGGGTCTTTTACGATTTATGTAGTCGTGTTGCGCCATACGAGTGTGTTATCTCTCTACATCATGTCGATTGGATCTACGTCCAGGTTCCAGCGTACTTTTTGCGCTAACTTATTATTACTCAGATAAGTTACCATCTGGCCAATATATGCGTGTAGCGCGCCTCTGTCTTCACCCTGAATATGCAATTGATATCTAAACTTGCCAGCCACACGCTCCATAGGAGCAGGTATAGGCCCGAGTAATTGTATCTTAGGCACGGGCGTTGCGGGAACTAAATCCGATAAAAAACGTAAAACTAGCGATAAATCATGGGCTTCTGCACGTAACAGGGCAAGATGTGTATACGGTGGTAAGTCTGTATCTTGGCGTTCACTCAGGGCATATCGGGCAAAGTGTTGATAGCCGTTGTTCACTAAATCTTGCAGTAAAGGGTGCTCAGGGAAGTGCGTTTGTAATAACACCGTGCCAGGCTCACCGCTTCGTCCAGCGCGACCAGCAACTTGAGTGATCAATTGCGCCAAATGCTCGGTGGCGCGAAAATCACACGAGTGCAGACCGGCGTCTACATCCAAAATGATCACTAAGCTAACATCGGCAAAGTGATGGCCTTTGGCGAGCATTTGTGTGCCGATGAGTATGCGTGCCCCGCCTTGGTTTATGCGTTCAAGCTCTTCCTCTAAACTGCCTTTTTTTCGTGTGGAATCACGATCTATGCGGCTGATAGCAACTTCTGGGAATTGTTCACTCAAGGCTTCTTCTAGCTGCTCTGTACCGCAACCCACAGGGTTTATTTGCGTGCTGCCACAATCAGGGCACTGCATTGGCGGCGCGCTCTGCTCGCCACAGTGGTGGCACACTAAGCGGCGCATTGATTTGTGATAAGTGGCGCTGGTGCTGCAACGAGGGCAGTTGCTTAACCAGCCACACTCATGGCAAATCAGCGACGGCGAAAAGCCGCGACGATTGAGAAATACCATGACCTGCTTTTGTCTGCCTAACTCACGTTTTATGTAAGCAAGGCTGGCGTGACTGAGTCCTGATTCAAGGTGTTGGCCCTTGATATCAATCAGCTGATAGTGATTGTCGGTGGAAGTTTGTGCCCGTTGCGTCAACGACAGCAAGTGATATCTTCCCTCAAGTGCACGGTGCAGTGTTTCTAAAGCGGGTGTGGCCGTGCCCATAACGAGTGGGATTGAGTGCTGTTGTGCGCGATAGGCGCCCAGATCGCGGGCGTGATAACGCAAGCTATCCTGTTGTTTGAACGAGCTATCATGTTCTTCATCAACAATGATCATGCCTAATTTCAAAAACGGCATAAAGATAGCTGAGCGCGTACCGATGACGATGGCACAACTGCCTTTTTGGCAAAAGCGCCAAGTCTGCAAACGTTCATTGTCGGTCAATGCCGAATGCCAAAGCATAATTGGTGTATCTGGAAAGCGGCGACGAAAACGGTTAACAGTTTGCGGGGTTAGGCCTATTTCTGGCACTAATACCAATGCCTGCTGGCCTTTTCGAATCACTTCTTCAAGGCACTGCAAATAGACTTCAGTTTTGCCACTGCCAGTAACTCCTTCCAATAAGAAACTAGCATAACCGTTACTTTGATTGATGCTGCTGCAAGCGATAGCTTGTTCGCTATTGAGCTTGGGTTTGCTTGAAACCGTCAGTGGAGCGTTGCGCCATTGGCTCGAAAACTCAATGGTGATCTCTGCCAACTCCTTGTCGATAATGGCGTCAATAGTGGCCTTGGTAAACCCGAGTGCTTTTACTTCAGTAACCGGCGATTTGCCCGATTTAGCCAACTGAGACAGCAGTGATTGTTGTTTCTTAGCACGTAATGTGGGCAGTTTTTTACCTTTTTCAGTCAACTGCAGGTAATTGATGCTGGTTTTATCTATGTCTTCACCCACCCGCAGCGCTTTGGGTAAGGCGGTGAAAATTGTCTCACCTAATGGATAGTGGTAATAACGTGCGGTAAATTTGAGTAATTCAATGTGCGATGCATCCAAAATAGGTGCGCGGTCGATCACCTCTATAATCGGTTTTATTTTGTTGCTGGCGAATTCACTTTGGTTTTTAATTTTTACAACCAGTGCACTAAGCTGGCGGTTGCCAAACGGAACGCGAACCCGCATACCCACCGCGATATCCTCTGCGTTTACAGATGCAGGTAAACAATAGTCAAAACTGCGGTGAAGAGGTACTTTTATTGCCACCTCCACGTAGGTGCAGGTGCTTGATAAAAAAGCTAAATCTGACTGAGTGCTAGGTTGGGATGACAAAGGTCGACTCACATTGAATAACGTGCCTCTAATGTACTAAATTCATCGCCTAGTTAATAGCAGCAATTAATGCTTGAACATTAACCGCTAGTTAAATAAAATACGCGGCCTTAAGGGTGCTGAGCATAATTTAACTCGTCTTAGCACATTGAAACTAACGCGTATGGTGCCAAACTCCGGGTTTGGAGAGCGATACGGCCTATTTAGAGGTTATCCCCATGAAAGAAGGTATCCACCCTAAGTACGAAGCAATCACAGCAACGTGCTCTTGTGGTAACAAGTTTGAAACTCGTTCTACTTTGTGTAAAGACATTCACCTTGACGTATGTTCAGAGTGTCACCCTTTCTACACTGGTAAGCAGAAGATTCTTGACACAGGTGGTCGTGTTGACCGCTTCAACAAGCGCTTCGGTGCGCTTAGCAGCAAGAAGTAATTCACTGCTTATTAGAAAAAAGCACCTTCGGGTGCTTTTTTTGTGCCTATCAGTTTCATCCATGTTCGTTATTTATCACGCCAACTTCCTTTTAAACTCCCATAAAGTCACACTGTAATTGAGTATTGTGCAGTTAAAAGCTTCTAAATGCAGCAATATTGCAGAAGTGTGTGGGGAATAATTTTTCTGTCTAATTGATATTCTTGCAGGTTATATAAATTGAATTTTATATATCGTTATGTATCATTTATGTAGCTTTTACAATCAATCTTGCCTCGTGATGTAGATAAAATTATCGACTACGTTATGGGAAATTAAAATAATTAACCGTGAACTTGGTGCTAACTACGTTTAAATTCGCGCAACAGGATAGACCTGATATTGCTTGGAATATGAGACTAAAAGCAGTATGGTTTGCGGTATACCTGAACTCTCACAAACATTTCTAGCAGGATATTTAATTCATGTCAGACTTTCGTCAAAAAGCGCTCGATTATCACGCCAATCCCGTTCCCGGTAAAATCAGTATTGAGCTGACTAAAAGTGCAGAAACAGTTAACGATCTCGCCTTAGCGTACAGCCCTGGTGTTGCTGAGCCTGTGCGCGAAATCGCGGCAGATCCAAATAACGCTTATAAGTACACAGCCAAAGGCAATATGGTTGCGGTTATTTCCAATGGTACCGCGATTTTAGGGCTGGGAAACTTAGGTCCACTAGCTTCTAAGCCTGTTATGGAAGGTAAGGCGCTGTTATTCAAACGCTTTGCTGGCCTTGACTCAATCGACATCGAAGTAAAACACCGTACAACCGAAGATTTCATCAATACTGTAGAGAATATTGCTGACACGTTTGGTGGTATCAATCTAGAAGACATCAAAGCACCTGAGTGCTTTGAAATTGAAAAAGCGTTGATCGAACGTTGTAACGTGCCTGTATTCCATGATGACCAACACGGTACTGCGATTGTAACTGCTGCGGGCATGTTGAACGCACTTGAGATTCAAGGTAAAGACATTCGTGATGCACTCATTGTATGTTTAGGTGCTGGTGCGGCGGCTGTTGCATGTATGGAGCTACTAATTAAGTGTGGTGCACAGCGTGAGCACATTTACATGCTGGACCGCAAAGGCGTTATTCATACACGTCGCGACGATTTGAATGAGTATAAACAGCTGTTTGCGAACAACACTGACAAGCGTACTTTGCAAGACGTAATTGCCGATGCAGACGTATTTGTGGGTGTATCTGGCCCAGATTTGTTGTCAGCTGAAGATCTAAAATTGATGGCAGACAAGCCAGTTGTATTTGCTTGTTCAAACCCAGATCCTGAAATCAAGCCTGAGCTAGCGCACAGTGCTCGTAAAGATTTGATCATGGCAACAGGTCGTTCTGATTATCCAAACCAAGTAAACAATGTGCTTTGTTTCCCATTCATTTTCCGTGGTGCGTTAGATGTACGTGCAACAGCAATTAATGACGAGATGAAGATTGCGGCTGTGGAAGCGATTCGTAGCATCGCAAAAGAGCCGGTTCCAGCTGAAGTGCTAAAAGCATCAGGTGTGACTGAGTTGGAGTTTGGCCCACAATACATTATTCCAAAGCCAATGGATCCACGTTTATTGCCGCGTGTGGCGAGGGCGGTAGCACAGGCAGCGGTGGCATCTGGTGTTGCGCAAGTGGAATTAGCACCCGATTACATGAACGATAAGTAATCACAGAGTGTGTTCTGCATTCAATGCAGTGAAACTATTACAGTAAAAAGCCCCAACATGAGTTGGGGCTTTTTTATTTGGATACCCAGTTGCAATGACTTGGGTGTTAAAAAGTTCTTAGTCCTCGCCGATGATAGGAACTTCTAACCCCATTTCTTCCATGATCTTGCGAACTTCTTGCGGCACCTTTTCCGGGTTGTCTTTACGAAGATCTTCATCATCGGGTAAAGGTTGTCCTGTGAATGCATGTAAAAATGCCTCACATAACAACTCACTATTTGTTGCGTGACGAAGGTTGTTTACCTGACGGCGCGTCCTTTCATCAGTTAATACTTTTAAAACATTGAGCGGGATCGAAACGGTAATCTTTTTTACCTGTTGGGCTTTCTTACCGTGTTCCGCATAAGGGTGAATATACTCACCGTTCCACTTGGCCATAATTAGAGTCTTATTTTTTGGTCACTTAGGCATCAATAAGGGCGAAATTTTATCGTGTTGGAAAGGATAGTCAAATATTCCTCATTTAGCTATTTAGACGTATAAATGTTTTGACTTCCACGGTTTGTTATTTTAACCTTTTAGACGTCTAAACATCCACGCCAGTTTGGAGGCGCTATGACCAAATTAAAAAATGAGACCCTTGCTGTTCGTCACGGAATCGAAGTTGACCAACATCATGGTGCAGTGGTACCTCCGCTTCATTTATCAACTACCTATTCTTTAGCTGACTTTGCTACTAAGCGCCAATTTGATTATGGCCGCAGTGGTAATCCGAACAGGGATACACTGGCGCAATTATTAGCACAGCTAGAAGGTGGCGAGCGCGGAATAATCACTGCGACTGGCATGGCCGCAGTGCATTTGGTGACGCAACTGCTTACCCCGCAAGACACAATAGTAATCCCTCATGATTGTTATGGTGGTAGTTATCGCCTGTTTACGTCTTTGGCAAAACGTGGACTGTTTAAATTAGTCGTTTTGGATTTGACGCGTCCAGAGTGCTCTGAAGGTATTAAAGAGAGTAAGCCTAAAATCGTTTGGATTGAGACGCCGAGTAACCCTATTCTACGCTTAACCGATATTCGTCAGGTCTGTGATGCCGCGAAGCAGGTCGGTGCATTAGTTGCTGCGGATAACACCTTTTTATCACCGGCACTGCAAAACCCGCTGGCGCTTGGATGTGACATCGTTGTGCATTCGACAACGAAATATATTAATGGCCATTCCGATGTGGTTGGTGGCGCCTTAATCACTAAGTCTGCTGAGCTAGGTGAGGAACTCGCGTGGTGGGCGAATAATATTGGTATTACCGGCGCGCCGTTTGATAGTTTCTTAACTCTTCGCGGCATTCGCACGTTAAAGCTGCGTCTGCGTCAGCACGAGGAAAATGCGATGGCCATTGCGGAATTTTTAGCACGGCACCCAAGTGTTGAGCACGTTTACTATCCGGGTCTGGAGTCGCATCCCCAGCATGAACTTGCAAAGCAGCAACAGGCAGGGTTCGGCGGTATGGTGAGCTTTGATATTAAAGGTGGGCTCAAAGACAGCGCAAAATTCTTAACCTCAGTGAATCAATTTACTTTGGCTCAATCACTCGGTGGAGTCGAAAGCCTCATTTGTCACCCCGCGACCATGACGCATGCAGGTATGGATGAGCAGGCTCGTTTAGAAGCTGGTGTGGGAGACACAATGATCCGCATTTCTGTAGGTATTGAAGATAAAGATGACCTAATTGCCGATCTAGAACACGCGTTTGCGCAGTTGGAGAGTTGAAATGACGCAAGTAGTACATAAATTTGGTGGCTCTAGCCTTAGCAGTGCCGCGCGTTATCATGCAGTTGCAAACATAGTATTGGCGCACGCTCAGGTGGGTGATGTGGTTGTTGTATCAGCCGCGGGAAAGACAACAGATACCTTAGTAAAGCTTTGGCAAGCATATCAACAAGGCGATACGCATGCCTGTGCGGACGTATTGAGTGTTGTAAAAGCACATCAGCTAGAGCTCATAAATGAACTGCTCGATAGCACACAGGCACACACTGCGACTGATACGTTGGCACAAGAATTGGCGAATATTTGCAATCAGCTAGAAACCAAGCAACTTGAAGAGGCATTTTTACTGGCGCATGGTGAACTATGGTCAGCACGCTTATTGGCTGCTTATTTAACGCAGATTGGTGCGAACGCACAAAGTTTAGATGCCCGAGATTTGCTCGTAGCTCAACACGGGCAGTTGTTACATAAAGTGAACGAACAGACTTGTGTATCTAAGGCGAGCAAGGTTCATATCAATGTCATTACTGGCTTTATTGCCTCAGATCATCAAGGTAAAACAGTGACTCTAGGACGAAACGGCAGTGATTACAGTGCCACCTTGTTTGCACGTTACCTTAATGCGGAAGAAGTGTGCATTTGGACGGATACGCAAGGGGTTTTCAGTACTGACCCGCGTAAAGTTCCTGAAGCCGTGAAGTATCACAAAATTTGCCGCTCACAAGCTCAGCTTTTAGCTTGCCTCGGTAACCCAGTGTTACATGCCAAAACACTTTCTCCATTACATGGCACCGATATCAAACTTTCTGTTCGCAGTTCTTATGACAGTGATGCCAGTGCCACTGAGGTAGTGCGAGAAGGGTGCTGCAAACACAAGCATTTTATTACCACACTGGGACAACATGATGTGTATAAACTGGCGCAGTTAGAAGCGGGCGAAACAGCACGTTTAAAGCAGCAGTTTCAGGTCAACATCATCGAGTTTATTGAGCAAGGCGCAACATATTTAGTCGTGCCTCAGGAAGTTTCATCTTCTATTTCCGGATATTTTGCGCAACGCGCTCAATTGATTGAATCGAATGTGTTTGGTTTTGCGGTGGTCGCTCCGTCGGAAGAACTCGGCGTCGCGCAGGGGCAAATTAATGATACGTTGGCTCAGTTAAACTTCAACAGCCGATTTCAACATCGCGACAAAGGCTACATATTGCAGCTTACCGACCAAGAAGTTGATGCAGATAGTTTAACCGTGTTGCACCAAGCGCTAATTGGTGTGAAACGCCAACTGGCAGTTGTGGTAGCTGGTTTAGGCAATGTTGGGGAAGTATTCCTATCTCAATTCAACCAACAGTTACAGAGGCTAGGTCAACACATAGACGTCAAATTAGTGGCCTTGTTACGCAGCGAAACTTTGCTTTTTGATCCGTGTGGGGTTGATCCAGCTAATTGGCATAAAAGATGGTCATCTGAAGCGGTAGCGTACAATGACGCTCAGCTTCTAGATAGGCTACAGCAGCTTGATTACGAGCATAAAGTTGTGATTGATATCACCGCGAGTGAGTCATTCAGTGCACTATACCCACGATTTGTTAAAGCGGGGTGTCACTTGATCAGTGCCAATAAATATGCGGGTACGGCACCGAAAAAGTGGTACCAGAACCTTAAAGAGGATCTGGCCCAGCGTAATTTACAATGGCGTTATAACACCAGTGTTGGCGCTGGCTTACCAATCAATTTTGCGTTAGCTGATTTACAGCAAAGTGGCGATGTTATTACGCGTGTTCAAGGCGTATTTTCAGGTACCTTATCTTGGCTGTGCAGCAAATATGATGGCACAGTGCCGTTTTCTCAGTTGCTTCTAGAAGCGCAATCACTTGGTTTCACCGAGCCTGATCCGCGCGAAGACTTGTCGGGTAGGGATGTGCAGCGTAAGTTGTTAATTCTAGCGCGCGAATTGGGCTTATCTCTTGATTTAGCTGACATCGAGCTAGAGCCGCTTATGCCAGCGCAATTGGCGGAAGGTTCATGGCAGCAATGCCAACAATTTCTAGGTGCGCTAGATGATTTTGTTGCTACACATGCTGAGGAAGCAGCGAAGCAAAACAAAGTGTTACGTTACAACGCTGATTTACATATTACTGAAACAGGTATTAAAGCGCAGGTTGGTTTAGTGGCTGTAGCCAACGATAATCCTATGGCGGGGCTAAACCCTGGTGACAATATCTTTGTAGTAAATAGTCAATGGTACCAAGATAATAGCTTGGTTATTCAAGGCCCTGGTGCGGGCAAAGAAGTGACAGCTGCTGGTGTACACTCCGATCTATACTGGCTAATCACCAAACTTAATTAAAAAAAGCCAGCGATTGCTGGCTTTTTTTGTTGCTACAAGAGGGAGGACTTAGAAAAGCTCGCTCTCAAATAACTCATCCGTTTCTTGCTTTTTATCATCTTGAGGTTGCGCCTCGAAAATAGTTGCTCGTTTTTTCTCTGCATAACGAGTCGGAGCGGTGCCTTTCATAAAGTATTCAAAGCGACTGCTGAAGTCGTTGTTATGACTCAGCAACCCCGTCTGTAAGTCGATACGCACCGATTCTAACCCCTCAGGCGGTTCAATGGGGGCGTATGGTTCATCTGCTAGCGCCACTTCCATATAGTCTATCCAAGCTGGTTGAGCCGTTTTCGCGCCGGATTCTGCGCCAAAGATCTGCGATTTATCCAAGTTGTTGTTATAACTAGTACGACCAAGTGCGTTACCCGGGTTATCGAAGCCAACCCATACTGTCGCCATCACATTCTTGTTGAAGCCACTGAACCAAGTATCCACAGAGCTGTTGGTGGTCCCTGTTTTACCCGACAAGTCACGGCGCTTTAACTTAGTTGCTCGCCACCCTGTACCGTTCCAACCGTTGCCGTGTTGCCAGTTACCGCCCCCCCAGATTGCGCTAGTCATGGCATCAGCAATAAGGAAAGCGTTTTGTTCTGAAATGACACGAGGGGCACATTTGGGTGGCTGCTCTGAGAGGCTCTCATCAATTTCACTTTGCTTTTCGAAATCATCGCTAATTGATTGATCTGTTCTGGCGAATTCTGCAAATTCTGCGAGCACCTCATTCTTTCTGCGCACTTCATCGCTGCACGCGACAACAGGTTGAGCTTTGAATAGCACTTCACCTTCATTGCTGCGAATTTCGGTGATGAAGTAAGGTTCGATCAAGTTGCCGCCATTGGCAAAGGTACTCATCCCTCTTGCTAACTCAAGTGGGGTTAGCGAGGCACTACCTAAGGCAAGCGTCTCATTTTTTGGGATATCTTGAGGGGTAAAGCCAAACTTCAGTAAGTGCTCTGCTGTCGCCTCAACACCCACACCACGCAGTAATCGCACCGACACAACATTCTTCGATTGCGCCAGAGCGCGCCTAACGCGAATTGGACCGACGTATTTATCAGGGCTGTTTTTAGGGCGCCAAGCCACACCTTGGCTTTTATCCCAGTGGTTTATCGGCGCGTCATTAATGATGCTTGCCAATGAGTAACCATGTTCTAACGCTGCGGAATAGATAAACGGCTTGATGTTTGAACCCACTTGACGCTTTGCTTGAACCGCTCTGTTGTATTGGCTTTGTTCAAAGCTGTAACCGCCAACGACGGCCTTGATACGACCATCTTTAGGGTCCAATGAAACCAGCGCACTTGAAGCTTCGGGTATCTGTGCCAACATAATTTGGCCTTGATCATCATAGCGGTACCAAATTTGCGCTCCCGGAGACAAGATATCAGCTGCTGTTTTTGGCGCGAAACTTTGTCTCGATGAGGTGATATAGCTGCGAGCCCATTTTAAGCCTTCCCAATCAATTGAAAGTTGTTCACCTTCTTTATTTACAACGGTCATTGCTTGTTCTTGAACTTCAACTACCACAGCTGCGTGTAGGTCCGCTAATTCATTGACCGCTTTCAATTTAGTGAGAATGGTGTCGTTATCAGGAACGGGTTCACTGTCATGTTGCCATAAATATGCTTCAGGACCTCGATAGCCATGGCGCATGTCATAAGCGTATAAGTTTTTGCGTAGGGCTTGTTGCGCCGCTGCTTGCACAGTGGACTCGACAGATGTGTAGACTTTAATGCCGGAATTATATGCTTGGTCTTCACCATACATAGCAACCAATTCCGCGCGCACCATTTCTGAGATATAAGGTGCATACAGATCAATTTCTGCTCCGTGAAATTTGGCTGTTATCGGTGCTGAAGTTGCTTCGCTATATTCTGCCGGCGTTATGTAGCCTTCTTCTAGCATGCGTCCAAGCACAACATTTCGACGTGCTCTAGCTCGTTCTGGGTTGCGTATTGGGTTCAACGCCGAAGGCGCTTTAGGCAAACCTGCAATCATTGCCATTTGTGCTAGAGTTAATTCATTGAGAGCTTTGCCGTAGTAAACCTGTGCAGCAGCTCCAATACCAAAGGCGCGGTTGCCTAGCTCAATTTTATTGAGATAAAGCTCAAAAATTTCGTCTTTGGTTAATAATTGCTCAATGTGCAACGCGATAAATATTTCTTTAACTTTGCGAATGTACGCTTTTTCGCGTGTTAAAAAAAAGTTTCTTGCGAGCTGCATGGTGATGGTACTGGCACCTTGGCGTTTTTCACCAGTGGAAATCAATACTAAAGCACTACGTACGATACCAATAGGGTCAATACCATAGTGTTCATAGAAGCGATTATCCTCGGTTGCCAAAAATGCGTAGCGCATTTGCTCAGGAACATCGTTGATTTTTACAGGGATTCTTCGCTTTTCACCAAACTGGTTGATCAGTGCTCCGTCCCTTGTGAACACTTGCATTGGCGTTTGTAACTTTACATCTTTTAATACCGCTACGCTGGGGATGTCAGGCTTCACGTAAAGGTATAATGCAACTAGGGTGATACAGCCTAGGAGGACACATATGCAAAGGATTTGTAAAAATTTTTTGAATATTTTCACGGATATTTCCTTAATTGGACTCCCAATTGAGCGCAGACGTTGCTAGTATATCTTGATTAGAAAGTGAATAAAATTTTTTCATCAATAATTTATAAGTCTATTATAATTATAAAAAAAGGTTTCACGTTGCTCTTATGTTAAATCGACTTCTCAAAAAGTCATTGCCTGCCATGGTAGGCATAGACATCGGCTCGCACTCTGTTAAAGCAGTGTTGTTAACACAGCATGAGCAGGGATATCGCCTTGATGCGGTTGCAATCGAACCAATGCCCAAAGGGGCAATGGCCGAGCGTAATATTCAAGACATCGAAGCGATTGGCCGCGTAATCGCAAAACTTAGACGACGCATTCCAAAGTCTATTAGTCACGCTGTTGTTGCCGTTTCGGGACAAACAGTTATCACTAAGATGATTTTCATGGATGTGTCGTTAAGTGACGCTGAATTGGAATCACAGATCGAAATAGAAGCTGACAGCCTCATCCCATACCCTTTGGATGAAGTTAGTATCGATTTCGAGAAACTGGATATTAACGAGGCAGATCCATCAAAAGTGAATGTATTGCTTTCTGCGGCGCGAACGGAGAGTGTTGAAGCTCGCTCTGGCGCTGTAGAGGCTGGCGGCTTTAGTACCAAAGTCGTTGATGTTGAAACATACGCGCTCAGCCGTAGTTTGGATGTTGCTTATGCTACTTTGCCTGACGATGCGAAAAACAAAGTTGTAGCGCTCGTTGATATCGGTGCAGTGATGACTTTGGTTAGTGTCGTACAAAAGGGCGAGACTATTTACACAAGGGACCAAGTATTTGGTGGTGAACAATACACCAATACCATTGTTTCCTATTACAACAAGAACTTTGATGACGCTGAGCGTGCCAAATGTACAGGTGATCTGCCGCCTAACTATACATTCGAGGTTTTAGCGCCATTTCAGACCTCGCTACTGCAGCAGGTACGAAGAGCAATCCAAATGTTCCTAACAACCAGTGGTAAAGATCAAGTTGATTACATTGTTCTTTCTGGTGGTACGACCATGATCGAAGGGCTAGATCGCTTGCTCATCGATGAACTCGGTATTCACACTGTAGTTGTTGACCCATTTGCGAGTATGGATATTGGTCCACGCGTTGACCAAGAATTACTGCAAAAGCATAAAGCTCAATTTGCAGTAGCGACGGGTCTAGCATTGAGGAGCTTCTCAGAATGCCACATATAAATCTACTGCCTTGGCGTGAAGCCGCGCGCAAGGAGGCACAGCAAAATTTTGCCACAATTTTAGTTGTGGTGATAGTTCTCGCGTTTGGATCAATGTTTGCTTTGAGCTGGTTCTACAGTGCGATGATAGATGGTCAAAACGTGCGTAACAACTTTTTAGCCCGCGAAATTCAGGTGTTAGACAGACGGATAGCGGAAATTAGAGAGCTTGACAAGAAAAAAGCCAGTTTGCAGCAGCGTATGAGGCTAATTGAAGAGTTACAGAGTAACCGAAATTTGGGTACGCGCATCATGGATGAAGTGGCAAAGATTGTTCCTTCCGGAGTATATTTCACTACTTTGGAGCGCAGAGGCAACGCTATCCAGATTACCGGTAAGAGTGAGTCAAACAATCGATTGTCGACAATGATCCGTCAAGTAGAAGGGTCATACCTCTTGGAGCGAGCTTCTCTCCAGGGGATCGTTGCGGGTGAAGATAACGCTAGGTTACTTAGTGATTTTAACATGCAATTTAGTGTTAAACCTTTTGACGAAATCGGCGAGGTGAAAAAATGAGTTTAGATTTTAAATCGTTAACTGACGTCGATTGGAATGATCTAACTTTAGAGAATGTTGGTGAATGGCCTGCGTTGGTAAAGGGGATGGCATGCGTTATTGTTGCCTCTCTGGTTTTGTTTTTCGGTTACAAGTTTTTAGTGGAAGGCAAAGTCACAGGTTATGAAACTGCGTTGAGTAAGGAAACAGAACTTCGCGACAGTTATAGAGTTAAATATTCCAAAGCAAGTCGATTGGAAATATATAAGCAGCAGATGGCAGAGATGGAAGATAAGTTCTCCCAGCTGCTGAAAAAGCTTCCCACCTCGAATGAAACGCCAGGCTTACTTGACGATCTCTCCTACGTTGGCACAACCAGCGGTTTAACGTTTATCAAGATTGGATGGCTACCTGAAATCAAAAAGGAGTTTTATACAGAACTTCCGATAAAAATTGAGGTTGAGGGGAGCTATCATGAATTCGGTGAATTTGTAGGTAAGGTCGCTCAATTACCTCGTATTATCAGTCTTCATGATTTTGAAATTCAGGCCACCGGTGATGACCAACTAATGTTTAGTGTTGTCGCAAAGACCTATCGTTATGAGGGGGATGAATAATGAAAAAACTCCTCGTGGTAGCTTCTTTGTCTTTGCTTGTGACTGGTTGTTTTGATGACACCACAGAGCAGAAAGAGTTTATCAATCAAGTTAAAGCAAGTACTCAACCTAAAGTAGAGCCGATCCCGGAAATCGCGCAGTTTGAGCATTTTGCATACAGTGCATCAGATTTACGTAGTCCGTTTGTAGCACCAAGACCTGAGGTGATTCAGGATAAACTGATTCAGGTTCAAAACTGTCTACACCCGGACCCGCAGCGTAAAAAAGAGCCTTTGGAACGTTATCCACTAGATAACCTATCAATGAAAGGTACATTGGGTTCCGGTGCACAAACTTGGGCACTGGTGAAGGCGTCGGATGAAACGTTACACCGAATCTCGCAGGGCAACTATGTTGGCTTGTATCACGGAAAAGTAACTCAAGTACGCAGTAACTACATAGAATTATTAGAGTTAATCCCTGATGGAGCAGGATGTTGGAAAGAACGCCTGACCAAGCTAGAAATGTTGGAGGCAGGTGATGATTCCAGTTCATAAAAATCAAGGTAAAAGTACAATGCAAACTAACGCATTCAAAATGAATCGTATCTATTCTTTAGTACTAGCAATAGCTACGCTGTTTATGTCGAGTTTTGCGACAGCGGTACCATTGCTGTACGACGTACGCTATAACCCTCTCCTGGAAGGTGAAACGGAAGTTGAGTTTGTTTTTGACGAGGAAATCTATGTCGAGCCACAAATTCAAGTATTCAGTGAACCTGCACGTATCGAGCTGTTCTTCGATGAAGCTGACTTTGAGCAGAATCTTGAAGAAGTACTCATTAACAAGGCGGGTGTTGAAAAAGTTACCAGTGAATTCGTAAATGACGGATTTAAAGTTACAGTTTACCTTGACCACCTGAAAATCTATCAGACCCGTGTTGATAAAAACTTGTTCTATCTGCATGTATCAGATAATCCGACTCAGGATGCCACGCAAACAATTGCAGCTGAAAGTGAGGGGGCAAACTACATCAACCGTATCCAAGCATTAGACTTTCGTCGTGGCGAGAAGGGAGAGGCCCGAGTGCTAGTATTCCTTCAGGAAAATATGGCGGCAATTGATGTTCAGGAACAAGCCGGAAAGGTTGTGGTTGAGTTTCACAACACGGACATTATCGATGACTTGTTATATCAATTAGATGTGATGGACTTCGGAACAGTTGTTAGTATGGTAGAAACCTTTAAAGAGGGTTCAAATAGTCGTATTGAAATCCAAACAACTGACGCTTTTGATTACAATTACCAACAATTAGACAACATCTTTACCCTGACCTTTGAGAAAGATGAATCCAAGCGAAGTTTCCTTGGTAACGGTAAGGAATATCAAGGTCGTCCAATGTCTTTGAACTTCCAAGATATTTCGATTCGGGCTGTATTGCAGATTATCGCTGACTATAACGGCTTCAACTTGGTGGTAAGTGACTCGGTATCAGGTAGCATCACTCTTCGCTTGGACGGTGTACCTTGGGACCAGGCATTGGATATCGTACTTCGTGTTAAAGGCTTAGATAAGCGTATGGAAGGTTCAATCTTAATGGTTGCGCCGACCGAAGAGCTTGCTGCACGAGAAGCGAAAGAGCTGAAAGCTAAGCAGCAGGTGGAAGATCTAGAGCCTCTGTATAGTGAGTACATCCAGCTAAACTACGCTAAGGCGCAGGAGTTTGCTGATTTGCTCCAAACAGATGTTAATAGCATACTTTCTTCGCGCGGAAGCGTTTCGGTAGATACGCGTACAAACACCTTGCTTATAAAGGACACGGCTAAGAGTATTGAAAACGTGCGCCGTATGATCGAAAACCTTGATGTAGCGGTGAAGCAAGTCGTTATTGAATCACGAATGGTAACAGTGAGAGATAATGTCCAGGAAGATTTAGGTATTCGTTGGGGGTTCAGTGACCAGCAGGGTAACGATGGATTTTCGGGTAATTTGACCGGAGCGAACGACATTGCGAATGGTATCATCCCAAGTATTGGAGATCGACTAAATGTAAATTTACCGGTGGCTAATCCAGCCGGAAGTATTGGTATGCATGTGGCCAAATTAGCAGACGGTACGTTAATTGATCTAGAATTATCAGCTCTAGAACAGGAAAATAAAGGTGAGATAATTGCCAGCCCTCGTATAACTACTGCTAATCAGAAAAAAGCACGTATAGAGCAGGGTACTGAAATTCCATATGTGCAAGCAGCTTCGAGTGGTGCAACTACAGTTACTTTCAAAAAAGCTGTTTTGAGCTTAGAAGTAACTCCGCATATCACACCAGATAACAAGGTAATTCTAGACTTAGCAATTACCCAAGACACGCGCGGTGATACAGTTGACACTCCGACTGGTCCTGCTGTAGCGATTGATACTCAGCGTATTGAAACACAAGTGCTGGTAGAAAACGGCCAAACGGTTGTACTGGGCGGTATTTATCAACAGCAGATCATTAACTCAGCGAGTAAGGTGCCATTATTAGGTGATATCCCTTACATGGGCGCATTATTCCGCTCAACAAGTGAACGTAATGAGAAGAAAGAGTTGCTAATCTTCGTAACACCTAAAATTATGGTAGATAGTTCACTGTAGTCATAGCTACAGAACTACAAACTAAAAAAGCCACTGTTTAGTGGCTTTTTTGTTGTCTAATTTCGCAGAAGTATTGGAGGGGGGGAGGATAATCAAACGTATTTAGAAGTATTCAAATACCTTGATTACACGCTCAACACCAGAAATATTACGGGCAATTTGTACCGCTTCATTTGCTTCTGTTTTACTTACCAAGCCCATCAAGAACACTTCACCGTTTTCAGTGACGACCTTGATGTTGTTACCGCTGACATTTTCAGCTGCAAGCAATTGAGTCTTAACTTTAGAAGTCAGCCAAGTGTCATGGCTTTGCGTTGTGATACTCGTCGGTGAGCCAATACGAAGCTGGTTGTGGAGTCGACGAAGCCCGTCTACGCCTTCAGCAGCGTTTTGAGATTGCGTTTTAAGTTGGTCACTGGGGACTTGGCCCAAAAGTAATACGATGCCGTTGTAGCTCACTACCGTGACATTAGCATCTTTGCGCTCACCAAGAGCATCTTTGATAGCCAACGTGGTTTTAATTTCAATATTGTTATCGTCTATCTGGCTACCAATTGTGCGTCTATCATTGGCGGCCGTAACGGCGCCCGCTGTTCCTGCTACTACCGCTGCAGCGCAGCCTTGCAGTAGTAAGCTGGCTACAACGACTCCAATTAGGTGTTTATTGTTCATTTAGTCTTCTCCCTGCGGAAACAGCGTCATATCGATTAACTCGCTGAGACAATGTAAATTGATAAGATGAGATTCTAAAATTCGGCTTGGGCGCTTAGCTGGAATTCGTACTTCAACGTCGTTGGTATTGAGTAGCCCTGCGAGCTCTCCGCCATCATCGCCAACGAGCGCAATGACGGTCATGTCTTTGGTCAATGCAGCCTCTACTGCACTAATAACAGACTTTTCATTGCCATCAATGGCTAGCACGAGTAGTAAATCTCCTTGCTCACCTAATGCTCTGATTTGGCGAGCATAGATATCTCGAATTTTAATGCTCGTACTGTGTGCACTGAGGTTCATTGCTTGTGCTGATAAGGCTATGGCTGGCAAACATGGGCGCTCAGTTTCATAGTGATTAATGAGTAGCCCTGCAAAGTGCTCACTGAGCATATGGCAACTCGATGCGCCACAGCACAACAATTTGTTGCCGTTGATGAGAGCTTGAGCAATTCTAAGAGCTGCTGATTCCAGCGCAGCGGGAAGTACTTCCCCTGCGGCGATTTGGGCTTGAATGCTTTCTGTAAAAAGCGCTTTTATTTGTTCTTGCATTTAAAGTACGTTTTTAATCCAGTGAAAACTTTTCGCCTGACTACCTTCTATCGCGATGAAATCGACTCGCAATATGCAGTGAGACAAGTCATGTTTTTGAACATAATGAGCGACCGTTTTTTGTAAACGCTGCTGCTTTTTGTATGTAAGCGCATTAATTGCGCCGCCAAATTTACCGGTTTCACGAAATTTAACCTCAACAAATACGATTGTTGAACCTTCTTTCATGATGAGATCTATTTCACCATAGCGACAAAAATAGTTGCTACCAATCGGTGTTAAACCTTGGCTAACTAAATACTCTTGCGCGAGTTGCTCATAGTGCTGTCCCTTCTGCCTGCTGTTGAGCCATGTCTTCGGTTGCCAAAACATCTGATAACTCCTCCTGAGTCTCTTGCTCACGCTGCAATGGGGTTGGCTTTATATGATTTAATTTTACAGGAGTAATCTGTCTTGATTCATACCTAGCCCACGCCAGTTGTCTTACTAATTCACCGTCGCTGTTAACGCTGAGAGTACCTGTTAAGCCTGGCATACCTTTACCCGGTAACATACTCAGTTGGCGAAGCTCTGGAATCACAGAGATAGCATCAAAGCCCATGGCAAAAAGTCGCATTTCAATATCGGCGTTATTTGGCCACAAGCTTTTAACCGTTTCCTTAAGCTGGCGGCTGCTTAAGTTGGTCATGCCTGTTGGTGGAAGCATCCAAGGCAATTCGGTGAAGTAGAGACCATTTAGATCACGTTTATCCGACGTGTCTATTTGAGAGCTATGACTTTTCGAGCTTGCGTAAAGTGGAATACGATCCACAAAAGTACTGATATTTACATCTAAATAAGGCTTTAAGAGGCGAGTCTGCGTTGCATCCGCCAACAAGTATATGACGTCGATGTCGCGTCGCGAGCGTGTTTCACTTTCAACTTTTTGTTTAAAAAGGGATTCAATCACTTCGATGCGCGCTGCGCTGTTACCAACTTCCAGTAGTTCAGTAATTGCAGTTTCCATCTCTTTATTATCGGCAAACAAGCCAACTAGCGGAGCCTGCTCATTATATTCAAGCCACTGCTGCGAGAAGTGTTGTGTTAAGCGTGAGCCAGAACGATCGCCGGCTGCAAGCAACAAAGGCTTTTTAAAACCTTGCGCCATAAAGTGCTGAAGTGCTTGGTCGAGTTCGTGCTCAGGTGCTAAAGCAAAAAAGAAATGCTCTGTCGATGTTCGTGGAATATCGCTTCTATTTAAATAAACCGCAGCCACACCCTCGAGTAAATTTTGCTCTTCAAAGCGATTAATATTGGATTTCAGTAACGGGCCAACGGCAAAATCGATACTCGCAGATGATATGAGTTCACGAAGTTCATCATCTGTTTTATTGGCATCAATAAAATAGACATTTTCAAATTGGTGGTTGTCCAGCGCGGCTAATACACCATTTTTTACAGCTTCTCCAAGTGCCTTGTTTGCTCCGCTCAGAGGAAGAAACACGCCTAAATTACTGACACTAAAAGGCTCTACTTGCATCAGCTGCGCAACTTTTTCATCTAAAGCAAAGTTAGCAGGATGTGATGGGTATTGCTTTTGCCAGTTATTTGTCGCGCTATGTAGCTCGATAGGTGAGCCTAAATACAATTGTTTGATTTGCGCCAGTTGTGACCAACCTCTTTGCAACTCTGAACCTTGGTCCAATGCTCTTAGTTGAGACAAACTCAAAGATTGCAGACTTTGCCACAACGTTGGATTCACTTCTTGGTTGCCTAAAGTAACTTCCGCTGACGCATCCGAGGCACGAAACAGAAAAGGTACGGCTTGAGTGTATAAGCCCATTTTGGCGTAAGCGGCACCTTGAACCAATTGGTGCCAATAGAATTCTTCAGCAGTACTTAACTGCGATTGCAATTTAGCCGCTTGACTCAGGGCAATTTGCAACTGCCCTCTTTGGACCTGACTGTAGGCAATGATGAGCTGCGACTGAGTAGTGCGTTGGGGATCGACTCGCATTAAACCAGAACTTGCCAATTCGAGTGTTTGCCAGTCTTGCTCATCGATGGCGGCTGTCTGCGCTTCGATAAGCTTATCAACACGAGCTTGAGCGCTTAGTTCAATGGCCTGAGCGTAAATTTGTTGTGCAGAAAATGACTCAGCCTCTTGTGGTTCATTGAGGCTAATCGGGCTAATTTCATTTTCTTGAGGCTTTTGTGTTGTGCTGCAAGCTGATAAGCCTGACAATAACATCATAAAAGCAATAGTTTTGAGTCGCACAGTCTTAAATTTCCATATGGCCATGGTGTGATTCGCTTATCTTACTGACTGATGCAGGAGAGCTCAATGTCCAATGCGGATATTTCAACCGAACATCAACAATCAAGCCCTGGGACTTTGTTTGTCGTTGCTACGCCTATAGGTAACTTAGACGACATTAGCCAGCGTGCAATCAAGACCCTATCTGAGGTCGACTTAATCGCTGCTGAAGACACGCGCCATACCGCCAAGCTCTTGTCTCACTTGGGGATCAGCAAGCGTACATTTGCACTTCATGATCACAATGAAAAGCAAAAAGCGCAACAGGTTGTAGATTGGCTCAATGAAGGGCTGAATGTCGCGTTAGTCAGTGATGCTGGAACACCGCTTATCAGCGACCCAGGGTACGCATTGGTGAATTTATGTCGCGCCACAGGCGCTAGTGTAACGCCAATCCCAGGTGCTTGTGCCGCTATTGCTGCGGTGAGCTGCTCAGGCTTACCAACAGACAAGTTTCAATTTGTGGGCTTTTTACCGGCAAAAAGTAAAGCGCGGCAGGACTTCTACCTGTCAGCATACGAGACTGGCATGACAAGCATCATGTACGAAAGTACTCACCGTATCATGGCGAGTCTCAATGATTTAAAAGAGGCGCTTGGCGCAGAGCAGCAAGTGGTGCTAGCCAAAGAACTCACCAAGAGCTTTGAAACCTTTTTTAATGGCACTGTGACAGAGCTCATTGCATTTTTAGAGCAAGACACTGCACGTCAAAAAGGTGAGATTGTCTTGATGTTGCCTGGCAAGCCTGATCAAAGCAGTGAAATAAACCCAGAAGCACTGCGACTAATTGAGTTGTTGAAGGCTGATATGCCACTCAAAAAAGCCTGTGGTGTGGCAGCTGAATATTTTGGCCTAAAGAAAAATGCGCTCTATAAGAGTATGTTAGAACAAGAATAGCTGCTGTAAGTCAAACTATCTCATGGCAAGGTTCAACTTCGTCTAGCTAGTTTCGGCTAAATAAGTATAATACCGCGCTGAGTCGGCTAGATAATCGCTGCCTGTGACGAAAATGATCAGGGGGAGGAAAGTCCGGGCTCCATAGGGCAGGGTGCCAGCTAACGGCTGGGGGGCGCAAGCCTACGACAAGTGCAGCAGAGAGGAGACCGCCAACTTCGGTTGGTAAGGGTGAAAGGGTGCGGTAAGAGCGCACCGGGCCACTGGTAACAGTTGGTTGCAAGGTAAACTCCACCCGGAGCAAGACCAAATAGGGTTCCTTATGGTGTGGCCCACATCGGAACCGGGTAGGTTGCTTGAACCTTGGAGCGATCCAAGGTCTAGACGAATGATTATCCACGACAGAACCCGGCTTACAGGCAGACTCAAAAATTTTAGTAACCGCTTGATTTGCATATGTAGATCAAGCGGTTTGCTAAAATCCTTCTTCATCACATCGCAAATCCATGTACCGAGTGATACACGGTTTTCAACTTCACAACGCTAGTCACAGCGAAACATCTGCATCTCAAAAATATCCTAAGGTATTGATTTAGGTAGTTTTACTTGCCTGATAGTATTCTCACTAACAGTTTGATTTTTCAAGCTTAACGCTCGATTTCAACGGTACATGGTTTGGTACACGGTGCTTGAAATCGGCATTGGTTAGTGAGGTGTATATGCGAGCTGTAGCTGGGTGCCAATATTTGTATCGCCGTAAGGCTACCTACTACCTTAGGGTTAAAATACCTAAACGCCTTGGCGTAAGGGAAATAAGGCTGTGCCTTAGGACGCACAAACTTGAGGTGGCCTTGGTTTTGATGCAGCGCCTTAAGCCATTAATTTCAAAGTTAAAGGGGCTTGTCATTCGGTCTATGGCGTTAGACACTAGCTCCATAAGCCAGCAGCTCGACCAAATGAAAACCGCCATGCAAAAGCAGTTAACCATAGCCGATATAGACCCGATGATAGCCAAAATGGAACAAGGTTTCAGTGATGGTGGTCATGCCATTAATGCCTTAGGCGATAAATCGATACTGGAACTGGATGACCGATTCAAGGAGTTGTTCGTCCACATGGCGGATAGCGACTCCAATGAAGAGCGGGTTAATCGCTTCGCTGAAGTGCTAAAAGGCCTGTCGGATTATGAAAGGTGGTCCTTCCTAGAGTCCATGTCCTCGGTTATGAAGGTGTTCTCTGGGATGAAGGACGAACCGTCCGAAGGCGAGGGGATACCACAGCAGGCAAATGAACTGTTGGCCGAACATGGCTTTGCTATTGAGTCTAATAGCCTGCCTTACCGAGTCCTGTTGAGTAAGCTTAAGGCCAGTAATGCCGTACGGGATGAGTTATTGGCATCCATTTTCAATGAAGACTTCCTAGGAGAGCGAGAAGTCCAAGGCTTATTAACCAAAGCCCCAGAACCTATGGTGGTTGCGCCTATGGTTGAGGTGGATGATGAGCCTACAGGCCCACTTTTTTCTGAAGTGTATGCCGAATTCCTCGAATTTAAGATCAAGAAGGAAAAGCTGACCGAGAAAATACAGAAGGATTATGAAAGGGTCTATACGGTATGGCGGCTTGTAATGGAGGATCGGCCAATCGAGCAGTATAAGCCTAAGGATATAGGGCGATTTATCGACAAATGCTTTGAACTACCCCGTATGAATATCGCGCCATATAATAAAATGAGCTGGCAAGAACGGGTGGAGTGTGAAGTGCCCGAGGATGATTTGATTTCACCTAAGTCCGTCCAAGGCTATTACAAATGGACGCAGTCGGTGTTTGCATATGCCAAGAAAGACACGGTGGATCTTATTAGTGTATCACCTTGTTCCATCAAGCGAGACTTTACCACCAATATCCGAGGTGCCTTCTCTGATACAGAGCTAAAGCAGTTTTTAAATGCCGCTAAGGAAGAACGCAAAACATGGAAGAAGTGGATTATTCAGCTTGGCATATACACTGGGGCACGCCTCGGTGAGCTGGTTCAGTTAAGGAAGTCGGATATTCGGTATGATGAGGAAACCCAGCGCCATTACATACTGATCACCGATGAACATAAAGACCAGAAATTAAAGACGGAGAATGCCAAGCGTAAGATCCCGATGCATAATGAATTGATTACTAGTGGCTTTCTTGATTACGTAGCGACATGTGAGCAGGAGGTATTTGATGAGTTGGATAAGTCGGTAAGGGTAACGGGTTGGATGCCTAGGCTAATGGAATCCATCGGTGTGCCAACTTTCAATGAATTAGGCCATAAGCGATCATTCCACAGTTTCCGCCACACCTTTATTACCAAGCTGATGAATGACGGTGTGCCAGTTAACAACCTTCAACAGGTGGTGGGCCATGAAATCAGTTCTTTTGGTATCACCAGCAACTACACGCATAAGGCAACCAGTATTAAGAGTCTGGTCGAGGTGGTGGATGCGTTTGAAGTGGCTTGAGGAACTGTTGTTTGGACTGAGCTTGCTACGGACAAAATTTAATGTGCGGAGATTTACAACCACCTGTTTTATTGTATTGACGCACGGGGCTGTGGCTGTCTGGGCAATACTAGTAATTTAAAAGTATGTGGGGCGACAATGAGTAACCTTTGCTTAGATTTGCTAATTGAATCGGGACTTATGACAAGCTCTGGTAAGGCGATAGGCTTGGATGACCTTCCAAAAAATGAGGTGTCAAAAAGACTTAGTTATTATAACAATGCCAGAATTCAGAGTACGGATCAGGAGCTACAAGCTATCAACATGAGCGACAAGTTAAACGCTTTATTTAGCTCAGGTTCAACATCCCAAAGCTACGATAGTATTTTGTCTTCATCTCTGGTTTATGACTCAATTATAATAGATGATCCTCTTGTGACCTCTTCAGAGCAAATTAGCTTTGAAAGAGCCTCTTCGGGGCTTAAATTATTTGAATGGGCTTTCGATTTGGTTCGAGCAGGTATACTCCAGATTTTACCTATCTCATTTTTTAACAGACCAACCAACAATGTACCTTTTCTTATCTCGGACGACGCGTTTAGGTCATCAATACCCAAAGAGATACATAATTTTATTCATGACAATGCAACGTTAAAGTCAGTTAGGGTAGAGGAAGGTAGTTTTTTAATTCTATCTGAAGATGCTTACACAAATAGAAGAACTGCGCTACAAGTCCAGTTTGCTAATGATGTTTGGCACTCTGGAGTGAACCTTTACCTTTTTGAAACGTTACAGAATTGCCATAAAAATGAAGAGGGTAATTATGTATGTCAAAAAGTTTGGGATCCCAAAGGTCAGTTAGAAAAACAGCAATTTGACATATGGGCATACCAGTCAGTCAATCAAGCCATGAGGTGCAGGCTAAAAAATATATACAATGAGATATGTTTAGCTGAACGGATCGGGCATACATACATAACAGAATCTAAGTTCGAAGCTCAATTCATGGCTATGGCAGGTGAGAACAATTGCAGTCACGGCTCTTTACCGGCCAGATTTCTAAAGGCTAATAATAGCTTTATTGCCATAGATTCACCCCGTACCATTCTGGAATTGAGAGAAAAGCACTCCTTGGCTTTTGACCGTTTTAATCAGTCTCTTTTGTCTCTAACCGATGAGTTAACGGGACTTGACCCCGAAATATTCGATAGCAAGGCTGAGCGGTTATTTCAAAAAGAAATTATGCCCCAGTTAGATGAAATCAGAGACAGTGCTCACGCTATAAGTTCGGCAGCAGTGAAGGGGGTATGTATCAATTTAAGTGGGATTGCCGCAGCCATAGCTATGGGGAACTCCATGCCATTCTTTTTGGGGGTAATGACCTCTGCATCGGCTGGTCTATCTGAAGCATATCCAGTTGTTTCACAACGGGAGCGACTCAAGAAAAGGCCTGCGTATATTTGGCATAGAATAACCAACAAAACATAAATTATCCGAAATCCTCATAATAAATTTTGGATATTAGAAGGGTTAAGGGTTTCACTTAACCCTATTTCTTACTGATTAGCTTCGGGATTTTACAATACTTAGATTCCTTGATTGTGCCTCCAATGCCTTATCCAGTTCACCGTTGGCGGTGGCATCGATCACGGTTTGGATTACCGTTGGCAGGTTTTCCTTATCACCGACCTCAATGGCGTGGTTGCCTTTGGACAGTTCCAATGGTTTGTTGGCGAATCTCACTTCCAGATAATATTGGCCGTTACGGCTGTAAAACCAAGGGCTGACCTTCTTGGCGACTTTGACTTTCTCCTGTTGGCCTGTTTCCTCGTTCTTCTGCCACTTTTCTTTGTAACAGGTGTAGGATTCACCGTTAACTAGTGCCGTAGCCATTTCTCGTTGAACTTGGAGGCGGCTGATTAACTTGTCACGGCGTTTGGCCTCTGGTGTGATGCTTTTCTCTGGGCGTGAAACGGCCTTGAGCGTACTCAATATTGATTTAGTCATGTTATTTACCTTTTGGTTAGTGATTACTTTACAAAGCCGATAGGCCTTGTGGTTTGCTTGTGATTGGATTCAGTAATGAGAATGTCTAAGCAGTCTTGGGTGGATAGCTTAGTTGTCGAAAACTTCTGTCTGCGTTTGATGATCGCAAAATCGCCGACAGCGATGTTTTTAAGATTTGCTAGCTGCTGTAGCTGATAATTTGTAATCTGAGAGCGTCCACACGCTTCTCTGAAGAGCCGTATGAGCTGCTGTGATGTCAGATAGTCAAACACTAGTTTGAAGTCTGTACGTCTCATTAGAGCTGAATCTAAGTGCTTCTCGAAGTTTGTTGCAAAGAACAGTGGATATTCGAAACAATCGATCTGTGTAAGTAGTTCGTTGACTTGTTGAATTTCAAAATTCTGGGCGGCTCCGGTCCTATCTGCCAACAGGCTATCCACCTCGTCGATGAAGATGATCGCTTGTTGCTCGGTTGCCTGTTTAAAAATCTTCGCGATGTTCTGCTCTGAGCCTCCCACGAATTTATCGAGAACATCACTACACCGGACGGTGATTAGCTCTTGGTTCGTGACGTTAGCAAGGTGGTGGGCCAATGCGCTTTTGCCTCCCCCGCTGACTCCTGAGAGCAAAACCCTTACGCCGCCATGCTGCTTTATGGCAAGTTCAATATCAGCCAAGGCCTTGTTGCCACCTTTGATATTTAGGTTCTCAAGTGAAAACGTCATTTGTGGTTTGTAGGTGGCGGCATTCGTTTTAAAGCCACAGGCTTG
This sequence comes from Pseudoalteromonas pernae, assembly GCF_039831865.1. Taxonomy (NCBI): domain Bacteria; kingdom Pseudomonadati; phylum Pseudomonadota; class Gammaproteobacteria; order Alteromonadales; family Pseudoalteromonadaceae; genus Pseudoalteromonas; species Pseudoalteromonas pernae. The sequence continues at coordinate 105,498 of NZ_JBDODM010000007.1, read as the reverse complement.
GTGCACTTCGGTAATAAGGCTATCCACCAACGCCTCAGCCTGTTTACCTTGGCGGCCTATGGTTTGGCATACAAAGGCTGCATTGGCGATATTGGCAGGGGTGACATTGTCCTTGGTCGCAAGCTGTGCTTTAAATGGCTTACTGAGCCTCAGGCCTTTGGTGGTTTTGGCAATAATGCCTTCCATCACGCGGTTGTCAGGCACGAAAACGTGTTTTACAAAGTTAAACCGCCTAAGCACACTGGCAGGGATGTCTTCTACCGAATTAACCACCCAAATGCACGGCACCGTGTTGGCTTCGAGCATGGCATGTAGGTTATCTTTGCCGCCGGATGCTCGGTGGTTGAAGACCTGCTGGACTAGTATATCCTCGGCCTCGTCCAACATAAGCAAAGACTTTTCGTCATGGCTCACTATTCGTTGTACCAAATGGTGATGCTGAAGCCTTAGGTTTGAGCTTAATCTCTCTTGGTCATAATCCACCTCCCGCTGGTGGACATCAGATCCAAAGGCTTTAATGGCTATAAGCGAAGCGCCTAAGGTATCAGCCAACAAGCGACTTAGCTGAGTTTTTCCTGTGCCTGGTGCTCCAAAAAGCAATACATTTACTGATTGGGTCGAGTGATTTAATGCCACATCAAGGAAGGCGATTAAGTCCTCCAATTCAAGGTGTTCAAAGTCACTTAAGCCTAAGGTTGATGGTGGTTGCATCTGTACCAATGGCTCAATTAACTCGGTGTAGCTTGCCACCTTTTCACCCACTAACTTTTCCACCAAGGCATGAGGGATACCCGATCGGTCTAGTTGAAGGTACTGTGAACCTCGGACAAGACCTGTCTCCACCAAGGCTAGGTTGATGTTAATCAGTGCCTCTTCAGTGATCCCAACCATATGAGAAAACATCGAATTGATATGAATGTCCGAAGGCAGGCAGCAGTGTATCCATTCATAGAGGCCGCCGTTTACCTTTAACACCGCCATGAGCTTAATCACTTTCCAGCTATTGTCTGGTAGTTGTAATCCGTGCTCAAAGACGCGGCAGTTGTGGCCTAGAACGCAACCCTTAGTGACAGTTAGCCGCTGCTGTAGGTGAAGGGTGAGGTGGTCGAAATCCTCCGTTTGTCCCGTGAACTTAAAGGAGGTGCCACAGATACTTTTAATGGTGGCACCTTTGACCGCCATTAAGTCAGTGGAATCGATAAAACCTGAGGTCATCGCCCGATATGTATAGCCTGTGGCGTACGACTGATACATATTTGAGGGCAGTAGTTTGTTGTACGTTCTTGTCATGAAGTCCCCATAAATCAGTGCATTGAAGCATTTGCATAGATCTTATGAGGATTGTGCTTTGGCCTGTAGGGTATACCTTGGCCGCAGGTAGGCGAGATGCCCCGCTAAAGATGATTATCAGAACCTTGTAATTTCAAAACTGTAAAGCCCATAAATCTTCTATCAGAGGGCACCATTTTGAAAACAGCAATCCAGAAATTGATAACAGGACAGTCAGATATAGTGGTTGGTAACACTACAGTACATGATCACTCCCTATCCAGCCTATACAGCCTATACTCTTATAGTCATACCCCAGTATATAAGCCTACCCATACTAAGAGTCCTACTCCGGAGTACACGCTATACAGCAGGGAGCAGTTTAATACCGGAGAAGTAGACTGTCGGGATGAAATAGCTGGTTATCTATCAAAAGAGGTATTTGATAGTCTTAGTATTGAAGCAAAAAAACGCCTGCCTAAGGACCTGTTTATAGTGACCAAGGATGCAGGAAACCAGCCTGTAAAACGGTTCGGTAGACGTAAAATTTGGTCTGTGATTGAACGAGTGTTTAGTGATCCTAAGCATCATTGCAAGCTATTCATCGACTTCCTAGAGATTACAATTGACCTTAACACTAAACAGTCAGATAGGCTTATCCAGTTATTCGGAGAGTGGAGTGGTAGTTCTACTAGCGTAAAGTCGCGTAAGATCAAGAATCCAAAGGGGGTAGGCTATCGCAAAAAGTTTATTATTAAGGACTCCCAAGGAAGTTGTATCACTATATTTTACAAGCCTTATCGTCCGGGAGAAAGAAATGCGACCAAGCGAAAAAGTGGTAATTACACTAGGTTGATTAAACTTGCTTTTAATCCTAGTAAGGTGAATGTATATCAACTTCAAAGTGCTATATCCTTGTTTAAGCAAGCCTGTCGTCGGCAATTTAAATCTCTCATTCTGGAAGCGGCTATTACAAGGCTAGATGTCACGGTAGACATTAAAGGAATTCAACCAATCGACTTTATCTCCCGCAAAAAAGGTTGCAGCATTTCGGCAAGGTATTGTGCTGAGGATGGTCAAGTATTAACAATTAGTGAGGGTGCGGGTGGGTGTAATCGGCTCAGTATATACGATAAGAGTGAGCAATTAGCTAAGTTAGCTGAAAAGAAAGGAGATCTCAAAAAAGCAAAGAAACTAAGGTCAAAGCCAAATATTACAAGGGTGGAAGTTACGGTTAGGCCGCATAGGAGTAAAAGATTAAAGGGCCTAAAAATCAATAGCATTCATAAATTGCAGGGGCCTTTTGAGGATATAGAAATCTATGATGAGGAAAAGCTGCGTAATGATCCGAAAACATCAAAGATAGTAAAGGCAGCAAAAAGCTATGGATTAAACTCCCTGATGAAACGTTTAAGCCGAGCGGGTGTTAATCAACTCAAGCGTCATCTAGCAAAGTCACTAATAAATGTAGAGCATGAGGAGCTGTGGTTGATGCAATACCGTGAATTGAGAAAGGTGAGGGCGCTTTTACTGGGTAGTAAAAGCACCTGAAACACTAAGATTAGGCCCGTTTATTATATGCTAGTAGCCTTTCATTGATACTCTCGCGAACTTCATCAAGGTATTGAAGGGTGTTTTCTAGGAGACTGTAGTCGTATTCCTTTAGAAGGTAATCAAGTGCTTCCTTGGTACCAGATGCATTTCTGGAACGCTGTTCGATTAAGTGATTCAACCAAAGGGATTTAGGTTTCACTTGTTTTTTTAACTCATCCACAGAGGGAGCATCAGGAAAGCTATCAGAATCAAACGTTTCAAATTCTATGGGGCCTTCTTCTGGGCGATCTGGCTGACGAATTAAATCGAGTCGACTAAGCTCTTCCTGACATTTCTGGCTTCTTGCGGCTTGTCGAGATAACTTTTGCTTATGTTGCTCAGTTAAAACGTCTGTGGCTTTGCTGAAAGCTGCAAGCTTTTTTGACTTAGAGCACAGGAAGTTAAAGGTATTAGGATGATTACTTTCTAAATAAGAGGCTAGTAGGTCTACATGAAACCCTGAATTTTTGGATCTGTAGTCGAGAAAGACTTTCCTTAAGTTATCTTCTCCAAAAGTCACTCTTATTGCGTGACAGTGATCTAAAAAGTCGTTGTTTTTGATCTGACCTATTAATTCGTCAGACCGGAATAAACATGCTTCAGTTATTGCTCGGTTTACATACTTGTAGGATTCAGACCTAGAGATATTGAACATTTCCTTGCAGAATTCGCAGAAGTTAAGGCCATGTTGCTTGTAGACCTTATTCTTTTTAATTTGGTATATCACCTTCAATTTGAAGTTTTCACTTTCCTCAATAAGCTCCTTGATACACTTTAGGTCTTGCTTGGTAAATGGCCTACGATCACTTATCTTTTTAAGCACGGAAGAACGAAGTTGCTTCACGGTTAATTTAGCTTGTTGAGCGTTGACTTGAACAGTTGATTTTGGATACTTTGGCATAGGTTTACTCCGATATTTTGTTTAACCAAGTGATTTGGAGTAACCATTATTGCTAAAGGCTTTTGGAGAACCATCTCCTCTATTTTGACTTTTTTTGTAGTGATCAATAGTAGCTATACCCATTGTTATTAAAGGGTTTTTGGTATTTGGGTAGTTAGATTTGTTATTCTGGTTAGCAAAATAAATTAGGTTAGCTTGGCTAGAGCCTTTGTGTATAAGGGCTTTGAGCGTTAGAGGGAGCGCTTCTTAGAAGGAACAAAAATCCATGAATGAGCAAACTTTTTTAGGTTCCGAGCAATATCCTTTAAGGTTAACGCCTCATGGAGGATCGAGTAGCTCTGGAAAGTTATTAAGGACAGCTGGAGATTTCTCGACGCAAAGAAAAAACTTGGATGAGCAATTTGTAGACTTGCCACATGAAAAAGGAAGACTTTTAAACTTCTATAAGGTAAACCACCTGTTGCCTTACGCGTTTACCAAGAATGTCATATCCAACCCGTACCTAACAGCATTAGAGACTAAGCTTGCACTATATCTAAACGATTTTTTCCTAGAAAACCCCGAAGGTGGCTTTTTTATCCTCGAAACCAAATACACCACTGAAAACATAGGTTCATATGTTGGTCAGGATAACCTCTTCTACTATGGTACTCCAAATGATAGTCAGCCGTTTTATGACCTGCACTTTGCTGTTGAACTTCAATCTGTTGCCGAAGAGTTGAATATAGAATACCGTGCAGATGAAATTCGTAATGCCCTTATTTGCCTACATAACTTTTCCTATATCACTGTAACTGAAGTATGTTGGGCTAACGCTCAAGTCAGAGGTGCGAGAAGTGTCGAAGTGAGTCAAAAAAACGCTGAAAAATATGGTTTAGTTATTCAAATGTATCCCAAAATGGATGAGGTGGATATCAGCCAATATTGGAAGACGAAGCCTTTTAAAACATAGGGTATCTAGAATGTCTCGATTCGAGACTTTTTAGTATTTCCTGTTGGTAGTTTTAAAAGTTGCTCAGAGCTTTAAGTGATTGATAAATTGTATTGGACAATCAGGGACTCTTCATCGGCCAATTTTTAGCTTTTTTAGGATAACCACTTAGTTATGTGATTCACTGAGCAGCGCTTCAATCTCTCGGTGGTGGTGAATCACATAAGTTGTGTTGGTGATGTCAAAGTTATTTGGTGAGCTGTCAGTAGCTCTTGGCTATTAATCACGACTAATGCTAAATTGACTTTACTTCTCTATATCCTCAAACTTACCATTAGTTGTAGGGTCTTCGTATAGCATCCCTATATTCAAGTTTAAAACTTTCTTCAACCTTTTAAACCACTCGATATCATCTTCATTAGGTGCTTTTCCACCAGAGACAATTAATAACCTATCAGCATGTTTATTAGCCGCGGGGTGTAATTGATAGCGAAGAAGCTGACCGAGAGCTTGCTCAATATTTTCTCTCACAGAATTTGTATATTTTAATTCTGCAATTGTGTTGTAACCATCAAGTCTGTATGCCACATCTCTACGAAATGGGCCATCACTATCCTGACTAGTAGCATCAATATTGTGCTCGGTTTTTAGCCAGTTAATAAACCTTCTTTCCATGGCTGCTTCGTTTAACAAAATGTTTTGGAAAGTATCAACTTTGCGCTGAATGATTTGTGCTTGCTCACCATCATCTATTGAAGTCTTTATACTGGTTGGTTTTACAAAGTCAGTAAACTCAAACTTGTTTAAAATAATATCTGTAACTAACAGTAACCGAATGATAGCTTCATCATTAAAATTGCTGGTGATGTTTATACCTTCGTCCTCTAGATTGAAATTTAGGTAAGTTTTATGTTCACTCTCTAACTCTTTTGCAAAACTAGTAACATGTTCGATGGGGTCAAGCGGGACAAACCTGAGTCTTATGTTCTCAGTTTTCTGGGGGGTAATTGAAATTCTTCCGCTAGATCCATTTCCACCTAAAACCGCCTTAACGGGTGAATCCTTTCTCCAACTTACATGTTGTCCCAAATAAAACTTTAAAAGGTGGTGTAAAACTTTTTGTGATGGAGCTATGTGCTTTGGATTTTCTTTAAACCATAGACTGGCTTTTTCTGAAGAGTTTTCTTGCATTTTATACCTTCCAGTTTCCTCATGAGCGGTGATTATTATAGGGGCGCACTAAAAAGTGACCCAGATAAATTCATGTTTTTGATTACTCACATAAATAGAGTTTGATTGGTAACAGTTGTTTTTTGCTAAAAGCTCAGTTTCATCGGCACTTAATATAACAATGATGAGACCTAGCCGAGTTTTTAATGCTCTGTCTGTATTGGTGAAATAAGGCGATGATAATTCACTAGCCTATGACCTCCCACAAAGTCCACTTAGAGCATGTGACAGTAGCCAGTCGGTTTTTAGAATTTCTGTAATCACTTTCTTTATTTAAGCAACCGCCTCTTACTTTCCCACCACCCTTCAGTGCCACGCCTCGCGTGCCATTAGGGTTTGAAACTTCTCTATCCCCTGTCCAATATTCACATGTGCAGCAAACTTTCCGGCTACGCCCAATAATGGAATTAGCTTCAAGTTTTTTGGTGGAAGGACGTTTAGGCCGTTTGCTAGATTTTGTGTTGGTTCCTGTAATCGAGGCGCCTTTTCTGTTTTTGGTGGATGACCGCTGAGTCCGCATTCTAGGATTTGAATCACTAGAGCTTTCGCTGCTCCCTACGATAGTGTCTAATAAATATACCAAGGCACTCCCAAAGGTTGCCAAGGACTTCGAAGTCACGTTAATGACATCAGTGACCTTTTGAACCTTCGCCCCCTTCGCTCTGGTGATATCTTTATTAAGCTTCTGCTCCATGACTTCAAAAGAAGGGATTCGGAATTTGAATGCTGTAGCAACTTTTTGGATAAAATCATACTCAGATTTATCAAGATGTTTATCGAGAAATGCGGCTTTAAATAGTGCTTTTAATGTTACTTCATTCCGCTTTCTATCAGTTAATTGGGAGCATAAAGCCAAAAGTGTTTCATCCGATAATTCCCTGGCTGGACTTGATCCTGCTGAGAGACCTGCATCAAAAGCGATAGAGCCTTCTTCAGTGTGGTATGTTGCGTAAAATAGATCATCGAACCAGTCTAGCTCTTCCGACGATACGAAACCGTCAGCGAGCCAAACTCGGCCGATTAACGCGTAACGAATATATATTTCTTGGAACCTTTTGTTGTCGGCATAATCAGGAAAGTATGTAGCCCAGTAATTTCTATATAATTCAGGTTCACTTTGTGAGTTCATAGAGGCGGCTCTTAATGTGTGGACTCTTCTTTATGATAATCATATACATGAGAAATTAACAATAACTGCATCTTAACTTTGTGTTTGATCATTACTTAATGGCTTTATACACCGTAGCCCTAGCACAGCCTAGAGCTTTTGCTATCTGCATTTTATTCATGCCTTCAGAGTACATCTGCCTTATGCGCTCGTGCAGTTCCTTGTTAATTCCTTTGCCTTTGTACTTACCATTAGCTTTAGCAATGGCTATGCCTTCATGCTGGCGCTCAAGTATCATTGAACGCTCGAATTGGTAGATTGCGCCTAATAGCGTCAGCATCAAGTCTTGAGCTGGGTTATTGGTGCCTGCAAAATCAAGGTGTTCCTTATAGAACTTCAAACTAATACCTTGCTCGGTAAATAGACGAACCAACCGCAGAAGATCTTCGGTGTTACGTGCCATGCGGCTTATGTCATGGCAATGAACCACATCACCCTCACGAGCATATTCAATTAACTGCTTGAGAGCTGGCCTGTTAGTATCTTTGCCGCTGCACTTGTCAATGAAGGTCCTATCAAGCTTAACGTCGATTAATTGGCGAGTTGTGTTTTGATCAACTGAGCTAACACGAATGTATCCGATTTGTTTAGTCATAGTAGAAGTGCCTGTTTTAAGTCTATGACGTTGATGATATCTGGCTACTATAAAATCCAACAGGGCTTAAAACAGACAGTCTTAGGCAAGAAACTGAACGGCTATTTTGAGTACACTTAAAATGAACACTGATGATCTAACCAGTAAAATTTCTCTATCCATTTTTGACGACTGATTATGATTTTGTACTTGTTGCTTACGGCTTAGCTGAAGTTAAACAAAGCCGTAATTTTCGAGTGTACTTAAACTATGCGGTTTAGACTTTGTATCAATGATTAAGTTAAATAATTTGCTCATCTATAAATTTCCATAAGTAAAGTGCAAGATATGACCTGTATGGTTTTGCAAGAGAGGGATCAATGTTGATTCCCCTGTGCTGCAAACGCTCAAGGGCTCTCTTGATAGTTCCATCTGAATACGGAAAAACGTCTTCATTCGCGTAGTGAAATATGGCTAACATCGAAGCGGTCCAGGATGAGATCCCCCATATGGTTGACACTTGCTCATATAGCTCTTGATAGTCTAGGTGTTGCCAGTTATTAAACTTTGCAGGGTCGGTTTTGTATAGTTTGAAGAAATTAGTAATAGCCTGAGCTTTCCTTTGTGACACACCAGCCTCCCTAAGCTCAGAAATGGTGATTTCATGTAAATCCTTTTTAGATTTATCAAGCCCACTTTGTACCCTTGAGTAAATTGTTTCGGCCGCCTTCCTAGAGAGCATCTGCCCAACAATAATCTTTGTAACTGCTGTTATCGTATTGAATTCACTTGGTATGATAGCTTCCACTGACGAACATTCTTCGGTAAGCTCTATGAGGTTAGGGTATTGCTTTTGAATATACCTTTTAATGTGTTCAGTCATTTACAGGAAGCCTCACGTGAACGGAAATCAGTCTTACTTTTCAACTATATCAAATCCTCACTCTATTATTACAGCTATTGAATCTGGTGTTACCTTTCCTGAGTTTTTGGGACCCAGAATGCAAAACTATGAGAATGAAATTGGATTATTCAGGGAGCTAGTTCTAGCTAGTCACTCTAGTGCTCAATTGCTTGACCGAATCCGAACTCCTAGAGCATTTAATGCCGATGTCAGAATGTCACTTTTAAAATTGTTTAGGCGCTGTGTAAGTACTGTGTGTGATACCGAAGCTACAAAAAAAATTATGAAGATACCTACACAGGTTTTTGTTGATAATTACGGATCAACATTCAAGGATATTGGTCTTCTACAGAGTCAGTTCGCTAATCTTTCTTATGAGCATGCACTTTCTCTAGCTGCTCTGCTGGGTGAATACGATAGTCGAGGTGAGCAAGGTTATATACTTACCGATAATTTTTTTGACTGGGTAGAGACGAACTTTGGTGGTGCAATTGCAATAGAAGGCCCGAGAGGTGCAGGAAAAGATATACAACTATCAAGTGTATTTCCTCAGTTTGTTGGGGATTACCCTTGTGATTTTGTCTTGCGATGTAGTGAGTCTGGAAGGGTCTTAGCTGTTGGATTTGCAAGGTATGACAGTACGAGAGGTGGCTCCCAGTCAGATGATCGTACGGGTGGTAATAGTGATAAAGTAGCTAAAGCCGTTGCATTCTGTGAGCAGTCAGGTGAAGCATTTAAACTAATATTCTTGTCGGATGGTCCAGGTCTGACGCACAATGATACATGGCAAGAAGCCTGTTATCTTGATGGGCAGTGGGGTGATCAAGTTCGCGTGACTACTTTATTAACAGCCCCACATCGATTAACTTTAGATTGGTTGTACAGCTGAGGTTAGCCAGTTAAATAAAGACGAGAGAGCACTCTCGTCTGTACACTTTGTTATATCGAATTGAGTTCTTCAATTTCCTCTTGATGAGCCCTCAATACATCTCGGTCAACAATGAAGTTACTTGTGTAGATATGTGGTGCTTCTGATGGTTTTGGGTGTGTAGCTTTCTCAGTGTTCACATAGTCCCCCATCTTTTGCAGGCCGTGTCTCATTCTGGTTAGAGTGGCTTTAATTGCAGTGAAAGATTGATCAATGCCTATCCACTTCCTACCTAGCTCTTCAGCGGCTTGAAGCGTTGTTCCTGAACCACAGAAGGGGTCCAAAACTATATCATTCGGATTTGAAGAAGCCTCAACAATCATCTTTAACATATCCAAATTTTTTTCTGTCGGATAACCAGTTATCATTTTACTTTGATGATGTGCATCCCGGTACAAATCCCATAAGTCGGTGATAGGTACTTGTTTGTCTTTAGGTAAATAGACCTTACGTCTTGGATTCCCAGTCTTCGACCAGTGTATCTCTCCATTGGCATCAAGTTCATCTAATTTAGAGGGTTTATACTGCCAATGTTTACCTGGAGGGGGCATCATGCCTTTCCATTCCTTACCCGTCTCACCATTCCTCGTTCCAGGTGCATGAATAGGCACTAATTTGTATCGACCTTTTGAATCGACTTTATTATATTCCTTTTCAATCCAGTCTTTAGGAGCTGGAACTCCAGGTTGGTTGAAAATCCACTTTTTTGATTTGCTATAGAACAAAACATAATCATGCAGGTTAGGGTATTGCTTTTTGGTTGAGTTTTTGGAACTACACTTTCTGCGGCTGATTACGTTTCTAAAGTTCTCAATACCAAATACTTCATCCATGATGACCTTAAGATGAAACAACATTTGATGTCCAATATGAACATAAATGGTCCCGTCTTCCGCAAGTAACTCCCTCATTAAGATTAGTCTTCTGCGCATCATTTCTACCCATGAAGCGGTTCCTAAAATATCTTGATATGCATGTTCTAGCTTCCTTGAATGGAACTCCATTCCGGTTCCATAGGGAGGATCGAGGTATATTAGCCTCACCTTACCTTTGTAGTCTTCAAGCAACCTCTTTAAGCCAAAAAAATTGTCAGCTAATACAAGAGAGTTGAGAGGAACCGCTTCAATGCCTTCAGCATTACCATCTTGGGTGAGCTGAACGTAATCATGCTCAACACACTGCAATACTTCTGCTTCAGATACTTTGTTAGGGTAACTTAGTACAATTTGATCGTTGCAACTTGGCAATGGGAAGGGCTCCGTTTTAACCGAACCTGCGAGTAAAGCATCTTCGCTGTGCTGCTCATTTTTATTAATCCCAGTAGCCATTCTTCTTCTCTAAACTGTTTTTATATACAGTATTATGTTAGACGTAGTTGCTATTGTAAAGGATTGCGCCGATAGATTGAAACTAGGTGAGTTACTTAGCGCAGATCAAATTTGAAGTTGCAGTGCTATAAGTTTATTTAACCGTTAAGTTGGATATCTATTAATCATATAAGCTGTCTCAAAAATTTTATTAACCGATTGATCTTTCAAACAGTTTTCTAAAATTTCATACATCTTCATTGAAATCCGTGTATCAGTGGTACATGGTTTGGTACACACCACTAAAATTCCCAACCACTTGAAACCATATGAGTTGCAGTCATTCCAGATTGTGATTGGGCGATTCAGTTAACTTACAGGCTGACTCACATATTTCCTTGGCCGCCTGAATCTCAGGCGGTTTTGGAAACCCTCAAAGACGACCATCACGCACTTCATTGGTATGGCGTATCACTAGCGATATCGAACTCAACGAAATATTTAGGCGCGACTACTTACCTTACGTCCTATAGCCACTAGACTTATAAAACAGTCTCTTCCACTTAATATTGTTGGTTGACCATTATGGCAACAATTACATTTTTTGGTGCAGCTCAAGAAGTTACAGGGTCTTGCCACCTCGTTAATGCACCATCGCTTGGCGATGTGCTACTTGATTGTGGAATGCATCAAGGTACTCGAGCTAAAAATTTAGTCTCCAGAGAGCAATTCGCTTTCAACCCAACAGCGATTGACGCTGTGATTCTTTCTCATGCCCATTTAGACCACTCGGGCCGACTTCCTTCGCTGGTCCATGATGGTTTTGCAGGGCCAATATATTGTACTCAGGCAACGGCGCAGCTACTGCCTATCATGTTGTTTGATGCGCTTAGCTTGTATGAAAGTGATTTGCGTAGAGAAAATCGTAAGCGGGCAAGAAAAGGTAAGTCCGAACTCACAGCACAGTATTGCAAAGACGATGTTTTAAATGTGTTGGAGAGCGTCAAGCCATTTGCCTACAAGGAAAAAATACAGTTGCCCATGGGGGCAACGCTCACCTTTTTTGACGCTGGGCATATTCTCGGCTCTGCTATTGTGGAGCTAACATTTGAAGACAATGGCACATCAAAAACACTCGTTTTCTCCGGCGATCTCGGCAACAAAGACACCTTATTGATGAATGACCCTACGATGCTCGAAGAGGCCGACATTGTGCTTATGGAAGGTACCTACGGTGATCGTGAGCATAAATCACTAGGAGATACGCAAACTCAATTTAGAGATATCTTACATACTGCTTTTGAAAAGGGCGGAAATGTGATGATTCCTGCATTTGCAGTTGGGCGCACACAAGAGTTGCTGCTTTATCTAGGCAAATTACAGCTAGCGGGTGAATTGGATAATTGGCAAGTATTCTTGGATAGTCCGATGGCCATTGAAGTGACCAGTGTGTATGACCAGTGGTTGCCAACGTTAGATTGTGAAGGTGTGAAAACACTGTGCACAGGGGAACAATCACTGTTAAAAGACTTTTTATCGACCCTGCATTTGATGGTTGCAGCGGAAGACTCCATGGCGATAAATAAAATAAGTAAAGGAGCGCTCATTATTGCGGGCAGCGGCATGTGTACAGGAGGACGAATAACACATCATTTTAAACACCGTATATGGGACAGTCGTAATACGTTAATTTTCGTTGGATATCAGGCTAATGGCACATTAGGTCGAACTTTAGTCGATGGTGCTCAACACGTTAAACTTTTCGGCGATGATATTATCGTAAAAGCAGATATTGAAACTCTTGGGGGCTTCTCTGCGCATGCTGCTCAAGCAGCACTCATTGAATGGATCACTCACTTTAAAACGGCTCCTCAGGTTGTATTAGTTCACGGTGAATTAGATGCTTTAGACGCGCTGGCAAACAAGCTAGCAGTGGAACACAACATAAATGCCCATATTCCCATTTTAGGGGAAACAATTTCGTTTTAATGCCTTCGATAGCAATCTATTGCTTGGCCAAAATAGTGAGTAACAAGGTAGCTATTTACAGTGGATGCTAATTTTTAGCATCCACAATGCTAAATCCTGCCATTACTTTACACAAAAATGCACACTACACTGAGTCATCAACTATTTGGAGGTGTGTATGAACATCCTACATGTATTTAAAGCGCAACCAACCCAAGATGGGGATGGCGTGAATATTCAGCGTATTCCTGGCTTCGATGGTCGCTTTCTCGATCCGTTTTTGATGATAGATGAATTAAAGTCAGACGATCGCCAAGATTTTATCGGTGGTTTTCCTGCTCACCCTCACCGCGGTATAGAAACGTTTACCTATATTATTAAAGGTGGCTTTGAGCACCGCGACCATATGGGTAACAAAAAGGCAGTGCGCAGTGGTGATGTGCAATGGATGAGTACTGGCCGAGGTGTTATACACAGTGAAATGCCGTTGGCTGATAGCGAAGGGCTCCATGGCTTCCAAATTTGGATCAACATGGACAGCGCCGACAAAATGAATCCACCGCTTTACCAAGATTCGAGTGAGTCAGGATTGCCAGTTGAGGATAACGGTCACGGTCTTGCACTCAAAGCCTTAGCGGGAAGCTGGCAGATAGGCGATAAAACAGTGGCATCGCCATTAACGCGACTTTCAGCAAGCGCGGCGATAGCCGATGTGTCTGTTGATTCAGGCTCACAGGTAGATTTACCAGCAATGCAAAGTGAGACCGCACTATTATACATACACTCAGGTTCTCTAATTGTGCAAGGTAAGGAGTACACCAGCGGCACCTTACTTATTGTTGACCCGCGAGAGCCGATTAAAGCTCAGGCCGATGAACAAGCAGGATTTTTGATGTTAAAAGGACAGCCGTTACGACAGCCCATTGCCCATTGGGGTCCTTTTGTAATGAACACTCAAGAGCAGCTTCATCAAGCCGTTGAAGATTATCGCCAAGGCCGCTTTGGCACGATAGCATAAGGAGCACACACTATGGGATTACTCATTGAAGGTAAATGGCACGACAAATGGTATGACACCGAAAGCAGCAATGGTCAGTTTAAGCGAGAAGGCGCGCAGTTGCGCAATTGGGTGACCAGCGATGGTCGCCCAGGCCCAAGTGGAGAGGGCGGCTTTGCTGCAGAGAAAGATCGCTATCATTTATATGTTTCGTTGGCGTGCCCATGGGCACACCGTACGTTGATTTTTCGTGCGTTAAAAGGTCTGCAGGATTACATCAGCGTTTCTGTGGTCAGCCCGGATATGTTGGAGCAAGGTTGGACTTTCGATAAAGCTTCTGGGAGTTCGGGTGATGATTTGTATCACAGTGAGTTTATGCACCAAATTTATACCCGTAACAATCCTCAATATAGCGGACGCGTGACGGTTCCAGTGCTGTGGGACAAGCAGCAGCAACGAATAGTTAGTAACGAATCAGCGGAAATTATCCGCATGTTTAACGACGCGTTTAATCACCTAACGGACAATCAGCTTAACTTTTACCCTCAAGCTTTACGCTCCCAAATTGATGACGTTAACGAGTTTGTGTACGACAAAATCAATAATGGCGTGTACAAAGCGGGCTTTGCCACTACGCAGAAAGCATACGAACAGGCATATCACAGCTTATTTGCGGCATTGGATGAATTGGAAGTGCGATTGAGCAAACAGCGTTACCTCGTCGGCGAGCAGCTCACCGAAGCCGATTGGCGTTTGTTCACTACTTTGATCCGCTTTGATGCTGTGTATTTTGGGCACTTTAAGTGTAACCAGCGTATGTTGGAAAGTTATGAAAATATTTCGCAGTACGTACGCGATTTATATCAAGTTCCAGGTGTTGCGCAAACAGTCAATTTTGAGCACATTAAGCGTCATTATTACTTTAGCCATACGATGATAAACCCCACTCAAGTTGTACCAGCGGGGCCTAAACTCGACTTCACTCGGCCGCATAATCGAGTGTTTATGAAATAATGTAATCACCGAGCGCCAGCAAAGTTTGTTGGCGCTTGAGGTATTATAAGAACAGCCGTGCGATACGGATAATATCAAATGACATTGTGCCTTTTAGCCACCCGGTCAGTGCACCAGCGCAAAAGGCTGTGAGCACTCCCTTAGGTTGTGTCATCAACTCTCCACCTTGTTCATGCAATTCTTGCTTTTGAATAGCAATCAGTTGCTTACGTATCAGTGCTTGTTCTTCAAGTAGCTGCGCATAGCGCTCTTGTGAGTTAAGAAGTCGCTTGGCTAGCATCGTTTTGCTCCTGCTCTTTGGCTGAAGAAATAACATTGAGCGTGCGGGAAAAGCCGATGCGCTCGATTGCTTGACCAAGTTGCCCTAATAACCAGCGAATGAGTAGGCCTTGTAGAATGATAATGACAGCTGCACTAACAAGCACCGAGTCCCATATCAGATAGAGTAAGTAAGCACTTGCTCCTAATAAGCTCAGCCAAACAACAATGGCACTCATGGCGATAGCGACAATCAGCCCAACGGTAAGCAACAGTGCTTTGGCACTGAGTTGCGCTTCTGTTTTGGCCAATTCACCCACACAGCTCGCTTGTGACAAGTAATCACAGAACAAGCGTTGAAAAATTGCAGCCGCGCCAGTTAGCGATGCATCGCTGTGAGTTGCATGCTGTTCACTGGTGGCTTGTTCAGCACTCATTATCGGCGTCTCATTAATGCGGTGAAAATCATTCCTGCCACAAAGGCTAATCCTGCGCATAGCAGCGGATTTTCTTTGGCGAAAGCTTTGGTGCGGTCGATGGAGTCTTGCAAACTTTGTTCAAGTTGCTCTTTTTGTTGACTTATCGACTCTTTGGACTGCTGCGCATGGGTTCTGACGTATTGTTCCGCATCGGCAGCCTTGTGCGCCACTTTATCAATGGTTTCGTGTGCCACTTTTGCGGCCTGTTCGGTGGTGGGAGCATGGGACTCAGTATCTTTAGTGGTGCTTTGTTTTGTACTCACGACTTTTTCCTTTTAATCATCTGTATTCAAACTCAACATTTCTCATAATAATGCAACTTCCTTAAAAACAGTAAGTTACAAATTGATAATTCTCCTCATTAAAGCCTAGTACAAAATAATGGAGTTTGTTCCTTATTGTTTTACAAGAAAATAGTTGAATTCATTCATCATCTGAATAAAAAGTGAACATTTGCACACTCAGTAAGAATCTGATCCACTTTTTCCCACCTAATTCAGCAACTTCCTTTAAGGCCGCATTATATCTGGGGTTTCACACTGTTTTAGATATTTTCATTGCTTGACAAAAAGCCTTGTCAAGCCCTAGACTGTAGTTCAGTGGGAAATTGTGGGTATAAGTGGATCATTGTGGATCTACTTCTCACAAAAAATAACAGCAACAAAACGGATGGCAACTAACGCATGTTTCGCGGCACGAGCACACTTAGCCTTGATGACAAGGGCAGGTTTGCGATACCAACCAAGTATCGTAATCAGCTGCTTGCGGACAATGGCGGCGAAATTATATGCACAATCAATATCAGCGATCCGTGTTTATTGCTGTACCCCTTGAGCGAATGGCAGATTGTTGAACAACGCCTCGCGTCTCTACCCAATATGAAACCCAGAGCAAAGCGTATGCAACGTCTTGTTCTTGGTAACGCTATGGACTACCAACTAGACAAAAACGGTCGCGTGCTGTTAGCACCGAATCTTCGCGATTATGCCCAATTGGGTAAGAAGGTTGTGCTGGTGGGTCAGTTAAACAAGTTTGAAATTTGGGATGAAGCGCTGTGGCAAAAACAAATGCAGGACGACATCGCGCTCGAATTAGGACAAGAATTTGAACAGGATGATGATCTACTCGATTTTTCATTCTAAACCGATTGGTCAAACCATAGGTATACCTAAAGGGTACGCATGAGCGAAGAATTTCAACATATCTCCGTACTGATGACGGAAACTATCGATGCACTAGCGATTAAGCCAGACGGCATATACATCGATGGTACTTTTGGCCGTGGTGGCCACTCAGCAGAGATTCTCGCACGTCTTGGCGACAACGGCCGCTTACAGGCGATTGACCAAGATCCAACAGCGATTAAAGCGGCTGAACGCTTCGCAGGTGATGCGCGTTTCAGTATTGCTCATAGTCGCTTTTCACTACTTGATGAAGTCGCACGTGAACAAGGTTTAACAGGCAAAGTTGACGGTATTTTGCTTGATATCGGTGTTTCGTCACCACAATTGGATGACGCTGGGCGCGGTTTTAGTTTTATGAAAGATGGCCCGCTGGATATGCGTATGAATCCAGAGCAAGGGCGCAGCGCCGCGCAATGGCTTGAAGAAGCTGAATTGGAAGACATGGTGTTTGTGTTCAAAAAGTATGGCGAGGAGAAGTTTGCCCGTCGTATAGCCACCAAAATTATTGAAACACGTGAGCACACGGCTATTACATCAACGGCGCAATTGGCGCAATTGATTGATGAAGCCGTACCGGTGAAAGACAAACATAAGCATCCGGCAACGCGCACATTCCAAGCGATCCGTATTTATATCAATAGTGAATTAGAAGAAATTCAGACTGCTTTGCAAGCATCGCTAGAAGTGCTTAAACCCGGTGGTCGACTAGTGGTTATTTCCTTCCATTCATTGGAAGACAGAATCGTAAAACAGTTTATTAAGAAGCAGAGCAAGGGAGAGGCTGTGCCTAGAGGTCTGCCGTTAACCGATGCACAACTAAAACAACAGTTGACGCTAAAGGCAGTAGGCAAAGCCATTAAGCCGAGCGATGAAGAAATCGCTCGCAATAGCCGTGCGCGCAGCTCCGTCCTTCGTGTAGCCGAGAGATTGGGATGAGCCAACAACAAGCAAGACGCCATCCAAATCTCTTCGTCGAGATTATACGGGGATTGTTTGACAATAAAATCACGTTGGGGCTGCTTTTTTCTATCTTGATAACTGCGTTAGCCATAGTGCAAGTAACGCATTTATCGCGTGCTGAGTTAATCGCGCAGGACAAGTTACTGCAAGAGCGTGATGAGCTCGATTTGAACTGGCGTTACCTATTAGTAGAAGAGGAATTTTA
Source organism: Pseudoalteromonas pernae (assembly GCF_039831865.1). Taxonomy (NCBI): domain Bacteria; kingdom Pseudomonadati; phylum Pseudomonadota; class Gammaproteobacteria; order Alteromonadales; family Pseudoalteromonadaceae; genus Pseudoalteromonas; species Pseudoalteromonas pernae. Next base: position 87,628 of record NZ_JBDODM010000007.1, on the reverse strand, counting down.
CTCGCAGCATGCGCGTATCGAAGAAATTGCAACCGAGCAATTAAAAATGAAACGCCCTACGAGTGAAGACGAAGAAGTGGTGATAGTGCAATGAATGCAGCTAAACGCAAAAAGGCATCAAACAACTTAATTACATGGCGCTTTGTACTTGTGTGCAGTGCTGTGCTTATGGTGTTTGTAACCTTGGTGGCGCGTGCTGCGTATTTGCAGGTGATCGAACCGGATAAAGCGCGCAGTGAAAACGCCAAGCGTACTGTGCGTGTTGAGAAACTTCACGTACAGCGCGGAATGATCTTTGACCGTCAAGGCAAAGAATTAGCGGTCAGTGTGCCCGTAGTGAGCGTATATGCAGACCCTAAAGCTATCGATAAATATCTGCAAAAGAAAGTCACGGCCCGAGCCAAGAAACAAGGCCAAGACCCCCAAGATATATTAGACAGGCCCGAACAACTCGCCGAGCTTAAAGAAGCCTTCTACAAACAAGATATGCGTTGGCGTGAACTGGCCGACGTATTGCGTTTAGAGCGCAGTAATGTTGATACTCGCTTAGTGGGCGACAAAGACCGTCGCTTTGTTTACTTGAAGCGACAAGTTACCCCAGCGGTGGCTAACTATATCGACGAACTGAATCTGCCTGGTGTGCACTTGCTTGATGAATCTAAACGTTACTACCCTGCCGGTGAAGTGACGGCGCACGTGTTGGGCTTTACGAATATCGATGGCCATGGCATCGAAGGCATTGAAAAACTCTATGATGAGGCGCTAACAGGCACCGAAGGTCGCCGTACAATTCGCAAAGATGCGCGTGGTCGTGAAGTGGCTGTGCTTGATGAGCGCCAGCGGGTTGAACCAGAAGACATTCAATTATCTATTGACCAGCGTATTCAAGTTATCGCTTATAAAGCGCTTAAATCAGCGGTTTTAACCTATAAAGCCACATCGGGTTCGGCCATGGTAGTGGACGTTAAAACAGGTGAGATTTTAGCGATGGTGAACAGTCCGTCGTTCAACCCCAATAACCTAGAAAATGCGGCTCCTTATAAGCGCCGTAACCGTGCTATCACGGATTTATTTGAGCCAGGCTCAACGATTAAACCGCTATCGGTTTTAGCAGGTCTTGATTATGGCAATATTAAAGCTTCAGACACCATAGATACTTATCCTGGATGGATGCGTGTAGGTGGCAGTTTGGTTCAGGATCCGCGTAACCATGGGGAAATGACGCTACGTGAGATTTTAAAAGTTTCGAGCAACATGGGTGTGGCGAAAATAACCCAAGACTTACCGAAAGATTACTTTGTTGGCCTGTTCGAGCGCGTTGGCTTTGGTAGTGACACAGGCACTGGCATGGTCGGTGAAAGCAGTGGCCTATTTTCTCCGGATAGACGTTGGTACGATTTTGAAATCGCAACACTATCATTTGGTTACGCTATTTCTGTAAGCACTGCGCAACTAGCGCGTTTCTACGCAACGTTGGGCTCAGGCGGTATTTCGCGGCCGTTAACCATCCTCAAACAAGAACAACCGATGCAAGGTGAGCGTGTGTTTCAAGAGCAGCACGTTAAATCGGTTGTTGAGATGATGGAAAGTGTCTTTGAAAAAGGCGGTACGGCATCAAAAGTGAAAGTCGATGGTTACCGTGTTGCAGGTAAAACAGGAACATCTAAGAAAGCCGTAGCGGGTGGCTACGGTGATGAATACGTCGGTTATTTTGCAGGTGTTGGCCCAGTATCAGACCCTCGCTTAGCGGTTGTCGTGATGGTCAATGAACCCGGTGGTGACGTTTACTACGGCGGTGCCACTGCAGGACCTGTATTTGCCGAAATTATGTCTAATGCGCTGCGCATTCTCAACGTAGCGCCTGATTTAGAACCCGTTGCCAACCTAGCAAAGAAAGGAGGTGGAGATGCGTAATCTTCGCGAAGTACTCGCCCCTTGGGGAATTGATACCGAGATAGGCTTGGTTAATGAGTTACAACTAGATAGTCGTCGCGTACAAAGCGGCGACGTATTTGTGGCAATTAAAGGTCATCAACTCGATGGTGGCCAATTTGTTCAGCAAGCGATAGAAAGCGGGGCCAGTGCGGTTATCGCGGACAGTCGTTGCGAGCTTAATTATCAAGACGATCGGGTGATCGTTGTAGAACGTTTGAGTTTACGTTTAAGCGAACTCGCTGCACAGTTTTACGGTCAGCCTAGCCATAGCTTTGATTTAGTGGGTGTTACTGGCACCAACGGTAAGTCATCAACTACAGCGATGATTGCCAATTTGGCCAAGCACTGCCACAAAAGCAGCGCAATAATTGGCACTCTGGGCTGGGGTGAACCAGATAACCTAAACGAATTAGCCAACACAACGCCTTCAAGTGTTGAACTACAGCAAATCTTCGCCCAATTAAAACAACAACAAAAAGATTTAGTGGCGATGGAAGTGTCATCACACGGGCTGATTCAAGGTCGAGTGTCTAACAGTCAATTCAAAGCGGCTGTGTTTACCAATTTGTCGCGCGACCACCTTGATTATCATGGTGATATGCAAAGCTATGCTGATGCCAAGCTGATTTTGATGCGCGATTGTGACGCGCAGATGGTGGTGCTAAACCAAGATGACAGCGTCGCACAAGGCTGGATTGACCGCTATGCCTTCGAAAACCTAATTTGCTATGGCCGCGAAACCCTGCCTCCTCAGTACGGTAAATACGTCTATTTCGGGGAAGTTGAATACCTACCTCATGGCTTAAAAGCGCATATCACTAGTAGCTGGGGCGAAGGGGACATAGAGTTACCCTTGTTCGGTGAGTTCAACCTTTACAATGCTTGCGGTGCAATAGCAACCTTGCTTGGTTTGGGCTACCCATTGGCACCACTGCTTGAAGGTGCAAAAAACTTACAGCCGATTGCGGGGCGTATGCAAGCGTACAGCGCAGAAGGAAAACCAACCTGTGTGGTCGATTACGCGCACACGCCGGATGCACTTGAGCTGGCATTGGATGCATTACATAAGCACGCTAAGGGTAAAGTAACCTGCGTGTTTGGCTGTGGTGGTGACCGAGATAAAGGTAAGCGCCCGATGATGGCCAAAGCAGCACAGAAATATGCCAGCCGTATTGTCGTCACTAGTGACAACCCTCGTAGCGAAGACCCTCAAGCCATTCTAGACGACATCAAAGCGGGCTTTAGTGCCAACGTAGATGTGCACTACGAAGTGGACAGAGCGAAAGCTATTACCGTCGCGATTAATGAAGCACAACACGGCGACATTGTCTTGATTGCAGGCAAAGGCCACGAGGATTACCAAATTATTGGTAGTGAAACCATCGCATTTTGCGACCGCACCCTTGTGCAACAGGTACTAGCGCAAGGAGAAAACGCATGATTAAGATGGATTTAAACTGGCTAGCAAGCGCGCTGAACGTTAGTTTTGAGGGCGAAAACGTAAGCGTCAGCAATATTAATACGGATACCCGTACCTTGTGTAGCGGTGAAGTGTTCTTAGCGCTTAAAGGTCCTAACTTTGATGGACATAAGTTTATTGAGGTGGCACAGCGCCAAGGTGCTGTCGCCGTGATTGTTGACCATAAAGTAGAGACTCAATTACCGCAATTTATCGTTCCAGATACCCGTCTCGCGCTGGGTCAGATTGGCGCCGCGGTGAAGCAACACGTTGCGCCAAAAACCATTGCTATTACCGGTAGTGTAGGCAAAACCACTGTTAAAGAGATGTGCGCTGCTATTTTGGCGACCAAGGGCTCAGTGCTTGCAACAAAAGGTAACTTTAATAATGACATCGGCGTGCCGCTTACCTTGTTGCGTTTAGAAGAGCAGCATGAATACGCGGTGATTGAGCTTGGTGCTAATCACATAGGCGAAATTGCCTATACCACTTCGTTGGCTAAGCCAGATGTGGCAGTGGTCTGTAATGTAGCTGAGGCCCATCTAGAGGGCTTTGGCTCGCTGCAAGGTGTTGCTACTGCCAAGGGCGAAATTTTCCAGGGCCTGCCTGATGATGGTGTGGCGGTGATCAATGCCGACAGTGAATTTAAGCAGCAATGGTTGGATAGCCTAGGAACGCGAACAGTTAAACAGTTTTCTAACAAGGCCCACCTTGACGTCTGGGCTGAAGACGTGACACTTGACGCGTTTGCAAGACCCACTTTTACCTTGTGTACTGCAAACGAGCGAGTGCAGGTGCGCTTACCTATGCCGGGTGAGCATAATGTCACGAATGTGATGATTGCCGCTGCCTTAACCAGCAGTCTTGGTTGCTCATTAGAAGATGTAGCTAAGGGACTTGCTAACATGGTGCAAGCCAAAGGGCGCGTAAACCTTATCGAGGTTTCAAGTCAGCTTACAGTCATTGATGACACTTACAATGCCAACGTGAGATCGGTACAAGCCGCGATTGATTTACTCGCCAAAGTACCTGGATATCGGGTGTTGGCATTGGGTGATATGAACGAGCTTGGTGAAGGTGCGCGTGAGTATCATCAGCAAGTCGGTGAGTATGCCAAACAGCGTGGCATTGAAGCCGTTTATTCTCTGGGCGTATTGAGCCGTTACGCCAGTGATGTCTACGAACAAGCCGAACGCCACTTTTCGGGGCGTGAACAACTCCTTGAGCAGATGCTAGAGGACTTTGGTCAGACACAACAAAAAATTACGGTAGTCGTGAAGGGATCGCGCAGTTCTCGCATGGAGCTCTTAGTAGAAGATTTAGTTGTGCATGGCAAAAAGTTAGCCAGCGAGGGAGAGAAGTAATGTTAGTTTGGCTAGCTGAATACCTGACCCAGTTTTACAGTGGGTTTCATGTTTTTTCATATTTAACGCTCAGGGCTATTTTAGGCATTCTGACGGCGTTGATGTTGTCTTTATATTTTGGTCCAAAACTGATTGCGGCACTGCAACGCATGCAGATTGGTCAAACTGTTCGAGATGATGGTCCACAGTCGCATCTAAGTAAATCGGGTACACCTACTATGGGTGGCTTACTGATCTTGGGCTCAATTTTTACCAGCACCTTGTTGTGGGCAGACTTGAGCAACAAATACGTGTGGGCAACCCTGTTCGTAATCGGCTCATTGGGCATCGTGGGTTTCATTGATGACTACCGCAAAGTGATCCGTAAAGATCCTAAGGGTTTGATTGCTAAGTGGAAATACTTTTGGCAGTCAGTCATTGCGTTGGTGGTGGCTTTTGCTCTGTACGCAAGCTCACAGCAGGCGTCAGAAACAGCGTTAATTGTGCCGTTTTTCAAAGATGTGATGCCACAACTTGGTTTGTTCTACATCGTGATGACGTATTTCGTTATCGTGGGTACGTCAAATGCCGTAAACCTGACTGATGGTCTCGATGGTTTGGCGATTGTACCGACCATCTTGGTCGCGTCGGCTCTGGCAATCATGGCCTATGTAACGGGCCACGCTAATTTCTCAAGCTATTTACACCTACCCCACTTGCCACTGACCAGTGAACTGGTGGTTGTATGTACGGCCATTGTTGGTGCGGGTCTTGGTTTCTTGTGGTTTAACACGTATCCGGCGCAAGTATTTATGGGCGATGTAGGTTCACTAGCATTGGGCGGTGCGCTGGGCATTATCGCGGTATTGGTGCGTCAAGAATTGGTACTAGTGATCATGGGCGGTGTGTTCGTCATGGAGGCACTGTCAGTGATTTTACAGGTCGGGTCCTATAAATTGCGTGGCGAACGCATTTTTAGAATGGCGCCTATTCACCACCACTATGAATTAAAAGGATGGCCAGAGCCTCGCGTAATCGTGCGTTTTTGGATCATCTCAATTGTTTTGGTTCTTGCTGGATTAGCAACGTTGAAGATTAGATAAATGGGCTATTTAGACACGCTAAAAGACAAACGTATTGCTGTGCTTGGGCTGGGTATTTCCGGTCTGGGCACTGTACGCTTTTTGCATGCCCATAATTTACAACCTGTGTTGGTCGATTCCCGTGAGCAAGTGCCTACCCAGATATGGTTAGACTCACATGTTCCGCACCTTGAACAGCGTTTTGGTCCTCTGGCGAACGCTGATTTGCCGTCGTTTGATGTCATTTTAATTGGTCCCGGTCTCGCGCTGGCCACACCTGAAGTACAGCAAGCGATGTCAGCAGGGGTGGAGGTCATTGGTGACGTAGAGTTATTTGCCCGCATCAATACCAAGCCCGTGTTAGCGGTGACTGGTTCCAATGGTAAATCCACGGTCGTCTCCTTGCTTGCTAATGTGCTTGAATGCGGCGGTCTGCATGTCGGGCTAGGCGGCAATATTGGTACTGCGGTACTTGATTTGCTTGCCCAAGATGCGGATGCCTACGTTTTAGAGCTTTCAAGTTTTCAATTGGAAACAACCAGCAGCCTCAAGGCTAAAGCGGCCTGTATTTTAAATCTGTGTGAAGACCACATGGACAGATACGACGATATGGCGGGTTATATTGACGCCAAACAACGTATCTACCAAGGCTGCGAGTTAGCAATTTTTAACGCCAGCGACAAAGATACTGTGCCAGCAAATGGCGCTGAAGCACTGAGTTTTGCATTAGACAATGCTGACTATCACATTACGCAGCACGATGGTGAAGCCTATTTTGCGTTCCAAGGTAAGCCGATTTTGCCGTGTAGCAAAACCGTATTACCCGGCAGTCATAACCGCTTGAACGTGCTTGCTGTGATGGCCATGTGTCACAGTTGTGAATTTGATGCGGGTGTATTTGAACGTGCACTGTCGGAATTTAAAGGCTTAGACCATCGTTGTCAGTACGTTGATACCATCAAAGGTGTGCGTTATTTCAATGACTCCAAAGCTACGAATGTGGGCGCGACAATAGCCGCTATCAATGGCCTTGCCGATGAGCCTGGGCGTTTATTATTGATTGCAGGCGGCGATGCCAAAGGTGCCGATTTGTCACCTCTGCGTGAACCACTTGCGCAATATGTTGATGAGTTAATTTGCCTAGGCAAAGATGGTGGTGCTATTGCCGCACTTAAAGCGGGCAGCCACACAGTTGCTGATATGGCGCAAGCCGTACGTTTAGCTAAATCTTTAGCCCAGCCACAAGATATCGTGTTGCTGGCACCCGCGTGCGCAAGCCTAGATATGTATGCCAACTACATGGTGCGCGGTAACGACTTTGCACACAATGTACAGGAGGGTGAGCTATGACATGGGATAGAATAAAAGATCTTTTCCAATTAAAGCCATCTGGCCAATTGTACGATGTACCGTTGCTTTACAGCTTAATTTGCTTGATTGGTGTGGGCTTTGTCATGGTGACAAGCGCTTCTATGCCTGAAGGGGAGCGTTTATTCGATAACCCTTACCACATCATGTTTCGCCAAGCGGCCTTTATTGTTTTAGGAGCTATCCTCTTCACCATTGCCATTAGCGTGAAAATGCAGTGGTGGAAGGTGGCCAATCCATATTTGTTGTTTATGGGGTTTGGTTTACTCGTCGCTGTGCTTGTGGTCGGTAGTGAAATCAATGGTTCAAAGCGTTGGATCCCACTTGGTCCTATTAATATTCAAGCGTCGGAAGTCGCTAAGTTATTCTTTTTCAGTTACTTAGCGGGTTACTTGGTGCGTAAGCGTGATGAAGTGCAAGAGAACTTCAAGGGCTTCGTGAAACCGATTAGTGTTTTTGTTGTGTATGCGGGTCTGATCCTCCTACAGCCTGACTTAGGCACTGTGGTAGTGATGTTTGTGACCACAGTTGGTTTACTGTTCTTAGCAGGCGCAAAATTGTGGCAGTTCTTTGCCTTGATGCTTTCGGGCATCGGTCTTGTTGTTGCGCTGATTGTATTTGAGCCTTACCGCTGGGCTCGTGTAGTGGGCTTTTTAGAGCCTTGGGATGATCCATTCGGTAAAGGTTATCAATTAGTGCAGTCACTGATGGCTTACGGCCAGGGTGGTTGGTTTGGGCAAGGTTTAGGCAATAGTGTCCAGAAACTGCAATACATGCCGCACGCGCACAACGACTTCATTTTCGCTGTAGTTGCAGAAGAGCTCGGTTTTGTCGGTGTATTTACTGTTCTGGTTTTACTGGGAACCTTGGTCTTTAGAGCACTGTTAATCGGGCAACGCGCGTTGAAAGCCAACAAAGAATACGAGGGCTATTTAGCACTGGGTATTGGTATCTGGTTTGCGTTTCAGAGCATGGTAAATGTGGGGGCGAGTGCCGGCATTTTGCCAACCAAAGGTCTGACGTTGCCATTTATCTCTTATGGTGGCTCGAGCTTATTGGTGATGGCAATCGCTGCTGGCGTATTACTGCGCATTGATTTTGAAACCAAAATGGCAACGAAACAGGCAACTTCGCGTGGTCATGCGCGTTCATCGCGTCGCAGCACACATAATTCTGCAGCAGTAGTTCAGGAGGCTGCATGAGTAAACGTTTAGTCGTGGTAGCAGGTGGCACTGGTGGACATATTTTCCCAGGCATCGCTGTGGCTCAATATTTACAAGCCAAAGATTGGCAGGTGTCATGGGTGGGGACCGATGACCGTATGGAAGCCGATGTTGTGCCAAAGCATGGCATCGAAATTGATTTTATTCGCGCTCAAGGTGTCCGTGGTAATGGCGTAAAACGCCTAATTAAAGCGCCTTTTATGGTCAGCAAGGCCTTTATAGAAGCGCGTCGTATTTTGAAACAACGCCGTCCAAGTGCTGTGTTAGCAATGGGGGGGTATGTCACTGGGCCGGTTGGTTTAGCGGCTAAAAGCTTAGGGATCCCTCTGGTGATCCATGAACAGAATGCAGTTGCAGGCATGAGCAACAAGCTACTAGCCAAAATTGCTAGCAGTTGTTTAGGCGCCTTCCCAGGAGCGTTACCGCAAAAAGATTTCTCCGTGGTGGGTAATCCAGTACGGAAATCGCTGATGGATATCGAGCCTGCACAGGTTAGTTCTCCAATCAATATCCTGGTGGTCGGCGGTTCGCTGGGGGCTCAGGTGCTCAATGACACGCTGCCCGAGACCTTTGCAGAATTAGGAAAACAATATCCGTTATCTGTATGGCATCAAACGGGTAAAGGTCGCTCAAATGTTGTGAGCGAACAGTATCAGGCCTTAGCGCTAGAAGCTAAAGTGACTGAATTTATTGATGATATGGACGCTGCGTATCGCTGGGCAGACCTTGTTATCTGCCGTGCAGGTGCACTAACAGTGAGTGAAATTGCGGCTGCAGGAAGAATGGCATTGTTTGTGCCTTTCCCGCATGCGGTTGACGATCACCAAACAGCGAATGCGCGCTATTTAACAGACAACGATGCTGCTTTATGCATGCAGCAAAGTGATTTTAATGTCGTGTCTGTAACCGAATTGTTGGCGCCGTATTTTCAACAAACAGAATTAATGAGCGAGATGGGCAAGCGTGCGAAAGCGCTGGCCAAGCTCGATGCAACAGAGCAAGTTGCAAAAGAATGTGAGCAGTACAGTTAATGACTTTAACAACAAATACAGCCCCAAATCAGGGCAAACAACGAGATGACAATCAACGCCCAGCGATGCGCCGCGTTGAAACAATTCACTTCATCGGTATCGGTGGTGCGGGAATGGGCGGTATCGCTGAGGTATTGGCCTATGAAGGTTATCGCATCACAGGCTCAGACATTGCTCAAAGTGCGATGACAGAGCGCCTCATTAAAGCGGGTGCTGAAGTGTTTATTGGCCATGACCAAAACAACGTGAAAGACGCATCGGTTGTGGTGGTATCAACGGCAATTAATGAGCAAAATCCAGAGATCATTGCAGCACGTCAAGCGCGCATACCAATTGTGCGTCGGGCTGAAATGTTGGCCGAGCTTATGCGTTTTCGCCACGGAATTGCGATTGCCGGCACCCATGGCAAAACAACCACTACAAGTTTAGTTGCCAGTATTTTTGCTGAGGCGAACTTAGATCCGACTTTTATCATCGGTGGTTTGCTTAACAGTGCAGGTAGTAATGCCCGTGTAGGCTCGAGTCGATTCTTGATTGCTGAAGCGGATGAGAGCGATGCATCGTTTTTGCACCTTCAGCCGATGGTTTCAGTGATCACCAATGTCGAAGAAGATCATATGGATACCTACGAAGGTAGCCTAGAAAAAATGAAAGACACTTACGTGGAGTTTATCCACAACTTGCCTTTCTATGGTCTTGCGGTGGTGTGCATTGACTCGCCTGTGGCGCGAGAGTTGGTGCCGCGTTTTTCTCGTCAGGTGACAACCTATGGAGAAAGCGCCGATGCTGATTATCGCCTTGAAAACTTCAGCCAAGATGCAAGTACCTGTACGTTCAGCGTGATCTCAAAACAAGGTGAGCGCTTGGATGTGAAGCTCAACATGCCAGGTAAGCATAACGCGCTCAACGCAACTGCAGCGGTTGCTGTTGCGAAAGATGAAGGCATTAGCGATAGCGCTATTTTAAGTGCGCTACTCAAATTTGAAGGCATTGGCCGTCGCTTCCAGCATTACGGTGAGTTCACCAATGAACGCGGCAAAGCCATGCTAGTGGATGATTATGGTCACCACCCAAGTGAAGTCGCTGTCACTATTAAAGCGGCTCGCGATGGTTGGCCACAAAAGCGTTTGATCATGATTTATCAACCGCACCGTTACAGCCGTACTCGCGACCTTTACGAAGATTTCGTCAAAGTATTAGCGGAAGTTGACCAGTTAATTTTATTGGATGTCTATGCCGCAGGTGAGGAACCTATTGTCGGTGCAGACTCTAAGAGCTTGTGTCGAAGCTTGCGCCAAAGAGGCGTCGAGCCGATTCATGTCGCTGATCATGATGAGTTAGCAAGTGTGTTGGCAACAACATTAGGCACCGATGATCTGGTCATCACCCAAGGGGCCGGTAACATCGGTCAGTTAGTTAAAAAGCTGGCAGCAACAGAACTACAAATAGAAAAATTAGAGCAGGTGTCATCATGAGTCAGCAGTTTGGCAAAGTAGCAGTTTTATTGGGTGGCTCGTCAGCAGAACGTGAAGTGTCACTTAAATCAGGCACAGCTGTGCACAATGCACTTGTTGAATCTGGCATTGATGCGCATCTGTTTGATCCTGCAAGTCGACCATTGCATGAGTTACTGCAAGGTAACTTCGACCGCGTATTTATCGCACTGCATGGTCGTGGTGGTGAGGATGGCACGCTGCAAGGCGCACTCGAGTTTATGGGCTTGCCTTATACAGGCTCAAGCGTACTGGGCTCGGCATTAGCGATGGATAAAATTCGCTGTAAGCACCTTTTCCAAGTAGCGGGGTTACGAACAGCTCCTTATGCGGTGGTCGATAAGAACGCAGGCTATGACTGTGAAGCGATTATGGCGGAACTGGGTCACGTAATGGTCAAGCCATCTCATGAGGGTTCAAGCATTGGTATGGCCGAGGCAAACAATGCTCAAGAGCTTGAAGCCGCGTTGCAAGCTGCTTTCAAATTTGATGATCAAGTGCTGGTTGAGCAGTGGATAAGTGGGCGTGAATTTACCGTCTCGATTCTGGCAGACAAGGCATTGCCTGTTATTGAAATGCGCACGCCAACGGGTTTTTACGATTACCAAGCTAAATATCAGTCAAGTACTACTGAATATTACTGCCCCGCTGATTTAACCGCTGAGCAAACGAGCCAACTGCAAGACATGGCGGAAAAAGCATTCAACTTAGTGGGTGCCCAAGGTTGGGGACGTGTTGATGCAATGCAAGGCGCGGATGGTGAATTCTATCTACTTGAAGTAAACACAGTTCCTGGGATGACGGAAAAATCGTTGGTGCCAATGGCAGCAAAAGCAACGGGTGTTAGCTTTGCACAGCTAGTGGTCAGAATTTTGGAGCAAACTCTGTAAATGGCTGATATAAGGGAAAAACTTAGTGGTATGAAAGAGCAAACCAATTGGTCTTTGCTGTTCGGCGTAAGTTTTTTTCTCGTTGTATTGTTCTTTGTAGTCAAACTCACTCTGAATTTTTCAGATTGGTTGGTACGAGATAAGGACGCTCAGCTCAGACAATTGCAAGTATTGGGCGAGCCTAAATACACCCAAGAGCAAGCTATCATCGGCGCGATTAAACAAGCGGATTTAGACAGCTTTTTTGACCTCGATGTGAAGCAAGTGCAAAAGCTAGTGACGGACTTACCTTGGGTAGCAAGTGCGTCTGTGCGCAAGCAGTGGCCAGATACCTTGCAAGTGTACGTGGTCGAGCACGAAGCGGTGGCATTTTGGAATGATGATCAGTTGCTTAACCGCAAAGGTGAGGTATTTTCCGCACCGCAAGATCAACTAGGTGCAGAATTACCTGCACTATTTGGTCCTGAAGGCAGTGAAATCGAAGCGTGGCAAACATTTTCACGCTTCCATGAGTTGTTTGCAGTCAATGGCTTACAGCTTAAAAGCCTGGCACTGTCCGAGCGATTTGCTTGGCAGCTTTGGTTAGACAATGGCATCCGCTTGAATTTAGGGCGTGATGATAAAGCACAGCGTGTGCAGAGATTTATTGATGTCTATCCGCACTTGAAAAAACGTCAAGATGTGCAGGTAGATGTTGTTGATTTGCGATATGATACCGGGCTAGCGGTACAGTTTAAGCCGCTAGAAGTAACGGAAGAAGAACAAAAGAGTAAGGTATGACCAAGTCAGTAGAACGTAATCTTGTTATCGGCTTAGATGTCGGCACTTCTAAAGTAGTGGCGACAGTAGGTGAGATCACCGATGACAATAAGCTCAGCATCGTTGGTGTTGGCCGCCAAGTATCCCATGGTATGGATAAAGGCGGTGTCAATGATCTGAACTTGGTCTCAGAGTCTATTCGTCGGGCAATTGATGAAGCGGAATTGATGGCTGATTGCCGTATTAGTTCAGTGTATCTGGGCATTTCGGGCAAACACATCCAATGCCAAAATGAAACGGGCGTTGTGGCTATTAATAATACCGAAGTCACCGACGAAGACATCGACAATGTTATTCACATTGCGCGCTCCGTGCCTATTTCTGCAGAACGTAAAATGCTACACGCACTGCCTCAAGAATACAGCATCGATATGCAAGAGGGCATTAAGAACCCTCTAGGTATGAGTGGTGTGCGTATGGAAGCAAAGGCCCATATTATTACCTGCTCTAACGACATGGCGAAAAACATCGAAAAATGTGTAGAGCGCTGTGGTTTGCAAGTCGATCAGCTTATCTTTAACGCTCTTGCATCGTGTTACTCCGTGTTAACCGAAGACGAAAAAGAGTTGGGCGTGGCAGTGCTTGATATCGGTGGTGGCACCATGGATATCACAATCTATATCAATGGTGCGTTGCGCCACTCTGCGGTTATTCCTGTTGCCGGTAACCAAGTAACGGGTGATATCGCCAAAATTTTCCGCACACCTATTTCGCACGCTGAAGCAATTAAAGTCCAGCATGCGTGTGCAAGTAGCCAAATGGCGAGTAACGAAGACCAAATTGAAGTGCCAAGTGTAGGCGGACGTCCTTCGCGCATTATGTCTCGTCACACCCTGTCAGAGGTTGTAGAGCCTCGTTTTAGAGAATTATTTGAATTGGCGTTAGAGGAAATACGCCGTTCTGGTTTTGAAGATCAAATTGCTGCTGGTTTAGTTGTAACTGGCGGTAGTTCAAAAATGACTGGTGCTTTGGAAGTGGCTGAAGACATTTTCCAAATGCCGGTACGAATCGGTAGTCCGTTAGGGATAACAGGATTAACTGATTATGTTAGCGATCCTTCGTTTGCAACCGCTGTAGGTTTGTTACAATATGGTCGGACCATGCAGTCGATCAACGCAACAAAATCAAAAGCGGACGAGGGTAACTGGTGGAACCGCATTACTAAATGGTTCCAAGGCGAATTTTAGTACTCAAGTCGGAGAGTAAAAAATGTTTGATATGATGGAAGAACACAGCGAAGAAGCTGTTATCAAAGTAATAGGTGTAGGTGGTGGTGGCGGTAACGCCGTTGAACACATGGTGCAACAGCACATCGAAGGCGTGAAATTTATCACTGCTAATACCGATGCGCAGGCACTGCGTAAATCATCTGCTGATGTGACAGTGCAGCTTGGTACCCAAATCACATCTGGTTTAGGTGCGGGCGCCAACCCAGAAATCGGTAAAAAGAGTGCCGAGGAAGATGCAGAAACCATTAAGAGCGCACTTGAAGGCGCAGATATGGTCTTTATTGCAGCGGGTATGGGCGGCGGTACTGGCACAGGTGCAGCACCTGTTGTTGCACGTATCGCGAAAGAAATGGGTATCTTGACGGTTGCAGTCGTAACGCGTCCTTTTGACTTCGAAGGTAAAAAGCGTGCAGCGGCGGCAGATCAGGGTATCAGTGAATTAGCTGAAATAGTTGACTCACTGATCACTATCCCAAATAACAAGTTATTAAAAGTATTGGGTAAAGGCACAACACTTCTAGATGCGTTTGCGAAAGCGAACGACGTACTTTACGGTGCGGTGCAAGGTATTGCAGAGCTAATTACGCGCGCAGGTTTGATCAACGTGGACTTCGCCGACGTACGTACAGTTATGTCAGCGATGGGTACGGCGATGATGGGCTCAGCAGCAGCGTCAGGTCCTGATCGTGCTCAAGAAGCAGCAGAAGCTGCAATTTCAAGCCCACTGCTTGAAGATGTCGATCTAACTGGTGCAAAAGGTATCCTTGTAAATATTACTGCGGGTATGGACTTATCAATCGAAGAATTCGAAATTGTTGGTAACCACGTTAAAGCACTTGCGTCAGAAAACGCAACGGTTGTTGTTGGTACTGCTATCGATATGGAAATGAGTGATGAGCTTCGTGTAACCGTTGTTGCTACAGGTCTAGGTGGCGATCGTCGTCCTCAGTTTGGTGTTGTTGATAACGGCTTCAAACGCGCAGCAGGTTCTGATGTAAACGCACAAAGCACGCAGAGCACACAAAGTTCGCACAATACGTCTATGTTCGTGCCAAGTTTTGCAACGCAAGGAACTTCTTCAAGTTTTGAAGAGTCCAAGCCTGCACAAGAGTCAGTAAGCTCAGCTTCAGGTTCTGTAGCGCAAACTGCGACAACGACATCGAGCCATGCGGCAAGCAAAGAGAGCAAGCCGGCTCCAAGCAGCAAGAAACAGGATGATGGTGGTGACTATTTCGACATCCCAGCATTTCTGAGAAAGCAAGCAGATTAGTGCAAAAAACAAACTAATTTGTTAACTGGTGCGATGTGTGATAATATCCGCCGTCTATTTTTTAGTTATTAAGTGAGCGAAAGCCTATGATCAAACAGCGTACGATTGCAGAAGTAGTCAAAGCCACGGGTGTTGGTCTCCACAAGGGTGAGAAGGTTTCCTTAACTCTCCGACCAGCGAGCGCGAATACTGGGATAGTATTTCGTCGCGTGGACCTTGATCCGGTTGTGGATTTCGAAACGACCCCGGAAGCGGTGGGCGATACGCAATTGTGTACCTGTTTAACTAATAAAGACGGCGTTCGCCTATCAACAACTGAGCACTTGATTGCTGCAGTTGCTGCGTTAGGTATTGATAACCTAATTGTTGAGCTTGATAGCGGTGAAGTTCCGATTATGGATGGTAGTGCGCTACCATTCATTTATCTACTTCAAAAAGGCGGTATTGAAGAGCAAAACGTTGCTAAGCGTTTTATTCGCATAAAAGAAAAAGTACGTGTTGAAGAAGGCGATAAGTGGGCTGAAATCGAGCCTTACGATGGTTTCCACATTGACTTTGAAATTGCGTTTAATCACCCGGCAATTAACGAAAGCCGCCAACGTATTGGTTTGGATATTACTCCGCAAAACTTCATTGAAGAGATCAGCCGTGCGCGTACGTTTGGCTTCATGAAGGACATCGAATACATGCATGCGAATAACCTTGCACTAGGTGGCAGCATGGACAACGCGGTTGTACTGGACGAGTTCAAAGTATTGAACCCTAATGGTCTTCGTTACGCGGATGAGTTCGTAAAGCACAAAATCCTAGACTGTGTTGGTGACATGTTTATGACTGGTCACAACATCCTTGGTAAGTTAACTGCTTACAAGTCAGGTCACGATCTGAACAATAAGTTGCTTCGTAAGATTATGGCAACTGAATCGGCGTGGGAATGGGCTACATTTGAAGACACTGTGTCTATGCCTGCTCCAGCACTTGAGCTACACACAGCTTAATGCGACACAAATTAGATGAAAAATGACGCCTCAGAGCGTCATTTTTTTTGCCTACCGTGTTGTGCTAATCGTTTTAACTTTTCTTGTAACGACGGTGGTGCAGATTCTGCAATGTGTTCTAAATACTCGGCCGTTTGCTCACTCATAGCTCGTTTACTCGTTTGATTCGGTTCTTGAACGCGAAGGTCAGGGGCCTTAGGCATACGCTGCGCAGCATTTGGTGAGGTATTGATTTTCACTTGGCACAAATCGACCATGCCGCTTTGCCTAAACGCAGAAAGTATATCCATTTTGATGTAGTTGAGTTTGAGTGCCACGGTGGCAGTCGCGGCTTCAATAATGAGCGTGCCCTCGCGGATATTGGCAACGTTACATTTTTTGGCAAGGTTTTCACCAACAGCGTTATGTAGGATTGTTTGTTGAGCTGCTAATGATTCAGATTTAGCGCTGTAGCCTGCTATGCGAGAGCCAATCTTGGGGTTTAGTTTACCTAAGACCTCGTTTATTTGTTTTGGCGCATAACGATCTTTTGCCATAAACAGCATTTACCTCTTGAATTTGTCCAAATCGTCACCACTTCTATTTGCAATGCTTGAGCCAAATACGCGTACTTTGTATCCGCTTACCATTTCGAAGTTTGCAAAGATTTCTCTGAACGTTATGATAGGCCAGCGATAATACCAATGCCATTAGTTTTTGTCGGGTAGACACTGTAAACGCAGGTTACCAATGGGGTAGCCGATAAGGCTAATGTAATTGGTATTATTAGGTGCTGCAATTCATTGAGTTTGTTATGATGTCGCTCAAAAGTACACCGCTCAAGCAGTCACACTCAATTTGTCCACAGCCAACGCCCTTATGTCATTTGAGCGCGGTAAAAATGGATTAGATAGTTCGCAAGTGAGTCAGGGGCTTCTAGTGAAGAACCCAGAGCGCTTAACGCAGATGAGAATGTAACGGTTAAATCATGATCACGAAAATATTTACCAAATTATTTGGTAGTCGCAACGACCGCACAATTAAAAATTTACGCAAAACGGTCGCATTAATAAATGCATTGGAAGGTCAGCTAGAGTCTCTCAGCGACGAAGAACTAAAAGCAAAAACAGCTGAGTTTCGTGAGCGTTATAACAACGGCACAAGCTTAGATGACCTTTTACCTGAAGCATTCGCCGTGGTGCGTGAAGCATCAAAACGTGTATACGGCATGCGTCACTTCGACGTACAGCTGATCGGTGGTATGGTGTTGCACCAAGGTCGTATCGCAGAGATGCGTACCGGTGAAGGTAAAACGCTAACAGCTACATTGCCAGCATACCTAAATGGTATTTCAGGAAAAGGTGTTCACGTAATCACAGTGAACGACTACCTGGCTAAGCGTGATGCTGAAACAAACCGTCCACTATTTGAATTCCTTGGTTTAACCGTCGGCTGTAACGTGCCTGGTATGATGCCTATGCAGAAGAAAGACGCATACGCAGCGGATATTACCTACGGTACTAACAATGAATTTGGTTTCGACTACCTGCGTGACAACATGGCCTTTAGTGTTGATGAGCGTGTTCAGCGTCCACTCAACTTCGCAGTCGTGGATGAGGTTGACTCAATCCTTATCGATGAAGCACGTACGCCACTTATTATCTCGGGTCCTGCTGAAGATTCATCACAATTATATGCACAAATCAACACCATAGTTCCTGAACTAGAGTTGCAGGAAAAAGAAGACGAAGAAGGTGTTGAAGGTGATGGTGATTTCACTATCGACGAAAAAGGTAAGCAGGTTCACCTAACAGAACGTGGCCAAGTTAAAGTTGAAGAACTCCTCACCGCTCGTGGTTTGATAGAAGAGGGTGACTCTTTATATTCAGCGGGTAACATTACATTACTAAGCCATGTATATGCGGCACTTCGTGCGCACAAGCTATATCAAAAAGACGTAGATTACGTTGTTAAAGACAACGAAATTATCATCGTTGATGAGCACACAGGTCGTACGATGGAAGGTCGTCGTTGGTCTGAAGGCCTACACCAAGCGGTTGAAGCGAAAGAAGGTGTACGCATTCAAAATGAGAACCAAACACTGGCTTCAATCACTTTCCAGAACTACTTCCGTATTTACGACAAACTGGCGGGTATGACTGGTACTGCGGATACTGAAGCGTTCGAGTTCCAATCAATTTATGGTCTAGACACTGTTGTTATTCCTACCAATAAGCCAATGATCCGTGACGATCGTGCGGATTTGGTATACCTGACTCAAGAAGAAAAATACGAAGCGATTTTGGCAGACATCAAAGATTGCCAAGAACGTGGTCAACCTGTGCTTGTGGGTACAATTTCAATTGAAAGTTCTGAGTATCTTTCTCAGTTCTTACGTAAAGAAAAGATTCAGCACAACGTACTAAACGCTAAGTTCCATGCCCAAGAAGCTGACATCGTTGCTGATGCTGGTCTTCCAGGCAAAGTAACCATTGCAACTAACATGGCCGGTCGTGGTACCGATATCATGCTAGGTGGTAACTGGCAAAGCGAAGTTGAAAAGCTAGAAAACCCAACCGACGAGCAAATTGCCAAAATTAAAGAGCAATGGCAGAAGCGCCATGATGATGTAATCGCTGCTGGCGGCCTTCACATCATTGGTACTGAGCGTCATGAATCACGTCGTATCGATAATCAGCTACGTGGTCGTTCAGGTCGTCAGGGTGATGCTGGTTCAAGCCGCTTCTATCTATCGATGGAAGACGCGCTCATGCGTATCTTCGCTGGTGAGCGTATGACCAACATGATGCGTAAACTGGGTATGCAACGTGGTGAAGCAATCGAGCACCCTTGGGTTAACCGAGCAATTGAAAACGCGCAGCGTAAAGTGGAAGCGCGTAACTTTGATATTCGTAAGCAGCTGCTTGAGTATGATGACGTAGCAAACGACCAGCGTCGCGTTGTGTACGCACAGCGTAACGAGTTGCTTGAAGAAGGCGATATCTCAGAAACTATCGATGCAATTCGCAGCGATGTTATCAATGGTGTTATCGACCAGTATATTCCGCCACAATCTTTGGCAGAAATGTGGGATGTGCCGGCACTTGAAGATCGTTTGAAAGCCGATTACTTGCTTGAGCTACCAATCCAGCAATGGTTAGCAGACGACAATAAACTGTTTGAAGAAAAGCTGCGTGACCGTATCGTAGAAGAAGCAATGAATGCATACAAAGCGAAAGAAGAAATGGTGGGGCCTCAGGTTCTTCGCCAATTCGAGAAAGCGGTTATGCTACAGAGCTTGGATCAGCATTGGAAAGATCACCTTGCGGCAATGGATCACCTGCGCCAAGGTATTCATTTACGTGGTTACGCACAGAAGAATCCAAAGCAAGAGTACAAGCGCGAGTCATTCGAGCTATTCTCTGCCATGCTTGAGAACCTAAAAATCGACGTGGTAAATATTCTTAGCAAAGTACAAGTACGCGCTGAAGAAGACGTTGAGAAAGTTGAAGAGCAACATCGTAAGTCGGAAGAGGCTCCTCGCCAATATCAGCATGCCGAAGCTGAGCATGTTGGCGGTGACGCACCTGCTCCAGTGTCAGCGCGCGCTGAACCTAAAGTGGGTCGTAACTCTCCGTGTCCATGTGGTTCTGGTCAAAAGTATAAGCAATGTTGTGGCAAGTTAAGCTAATAACATTCGAGTGATATAAAAAGCGGCTGTGGCCGCTTTTTTTATGGAGTTAAAAATGAGTCAAAAAGTAGTCAATGTTGCGGTGGGGATTATTCTGCGTGGTCAGCAGAGCTTTATTTGTAAGCGTCCTGACGACAAACACCAAGGTGGTTTATGGGAGTTTCCTGGTGGCAAAATTGAATCTGGCGAAACTACCACTCAAGCACTGGCGCGCGAGCTGTCCGAAGAAATTGCGATAGATGTGCACAGTAGTGAGCCATTTATGCTGATTGAACACGATTACGGCGATAAAAAAGTGTGTTTGGATATCCACAAAGTCAGTGACTTCACTGGGGAGCCAAAAGGAGCAGAAGGCCAGCAAGGACAATGGGTCGCGCTTACTGAACTTACGCAGTATGCTTTTCCAGAAGCGAACAAGGCTATCCTAGAAAAATTATGTTCATAATTTGTTACAAACTGCGTTTCTCGCATCTTCACCTTGGGTTTAATATGGGGATGCTAGGAAACACACCTTCATAAACAAAATCGGGATAATAAAATGTATAAAGTAACATTAGCAGCGGCTGCAACAGCCATTGCCTTGGGCCTTGCTGGTTGTAATGATCAACCGCAAAGCGCGAATACACAAGCTGAACCAGCACAAACAGTTGCAGAAAAAGAAACAAAAACAGTGCAACAACTGAGTTCAGGTATTGAGCTAGCGAATATCGATAACTCGGTACGCGCGCAAGATGATTTCTACTATCACATTAATGGTAAATGGTTAGAGCGTACTGAAATTCCGGGTGATAAATCAAACTATGGTTCATTCACCGCGCTTTATGACCAGTCACAAGCTGCGCTGAAAGAAGTAATCGAAGCGGCAGCTAAAAACACTGCAGCGCCTGCGGGTAGCGATGAGCAAAAGCTAGGTGCTTTCTACACCAGCTTTATGGATCTTGAAGCGCTAGAAGAGAAAGGTATTTCACCGTTAAAACCTTACCTTGAAAGCATCGCTAATGTTGCTGACAAAGGTGCGTTAGTTAACTTGATGGCTGGCATTCGTATCCAAGGTGGTACAACGCCATTTTCATGGTGGGTGAACAACGATGCGAAAAACTCGAGCCAGTATGCTTTGTATGTGTCGCAGTCAGGTCTAGGTCTTCCAGATCGTGATTACTACCTAAAAGACGATGAGAAATTTACGAAAATTCGCGCAGAGTATGTGACGTATATCACCGACATCTTAACGAAAGCGGGTGTTGAGAATGCAGATAAAGTTGCAGCTAGCATCTTAGCGCTTGAAACTGAGCTAGCAACAGCACAGTGGAGCCGTGTTGAAAGTCGTGATGCAACTAAAGCATACAACAAGATGACGGTTGCACAAATTAATGAATTAATGGGTGAATTCGATTTCGCTCAATACCTAAAACAATCAAAAGTGAATGCTGAAGAACTGGTTGTTCGCCAACCTTCATACTTTGAAAAGCTAGGTGAAATCTACGCGAAAACAGACATGGAAACGTGGAAGAATTACCTAACTTTCCACTTTGTTAGTAACTATGCAGATGAACTCAGCAAAGAGTTTGTTGACCGTAAATTCGCTTTTTACAGCACTACATTACGTGGCGTTGAAGAGCAGCAACCACGTTGGAAAAAAGCGGTAGATTCAGCAAATGCTGTACTAGGTGAGCTACTAGGTAAGGTATACGTGAAAGATAACTTCCCACCTGAAGCCAAAGCACGTATGGAAGAGTTGGTTGCCAACCTTATCAAAGGTTTCGACCAAGCTATCGATGGCCTAGAGTGGATGAGTGCTGAAACCAAAGTGGCTGCGAAGGAAAAGCTTAATAAGTTCACACCGAAAATCGGCTACCCAGATAAGTGGAAAGATTACTCTGCGCTTGAAATCAAAGCAGATGACTTAGCAGGCAACTTTATTCGCCACAGCGAGTGGTCTTACGATGAAATGCGTAACAAACTTGGTAAGCCTGTTGATCGCAGCGAGTGGTTCATGACACCGCAAACTGTGAATGCATACTACAACCCAGTAAACAATGAAATCGTATTCCCAGCTGCGATTCTTCAGCCGCCGTTTTTCAATCTGGAAGCGGATGATGCAGTAAACTATGGTGCGATTGGTGCGGTTATCGGACACGAATTAGGTCATGGCTTTGATGACCAAGGTGCGAAGTACGATGGCGACGGAAACCTACGTAACTGGTGGAGCGAGCAAGACTTAGCGCAGTTCCAAGAGCGTGGACAGAAGTTAGTGTCTCAATACAATGAGTACGCTCCGTTTGAAGATGCAAACGTAAATGGTCAGCTGACCCTAGGTGAAAACATCGGTGACCTTGGTGGTCTGACTGTTGCTTATAAAGCGTATCAGTTGTCACTTGGCGACACAGATGCACCAGTGATCGATGGTTACACGGGTGATCAACGTTTCTTCATGGGTTGGGCGCAAATTTGGCGTCGTAAGTATCGTGATGAAGAGCTTCGTAACCGTCTCATGACTGATTCACACTCGCCTAGTCACTACCGTGTAATCGGCGTACTGCCAAATATGCCAGAATTCTATCAAGCATTTGATGTGAAAGAAGGCGATGAGATGTACATCAAGCCAGAAGCACGTGTAAAAATCTGGTAATTGATTACATCTAACGATGTAAAGGCGCGTGGTTTTTAGTCTCGGGTGTGTACCCTAACTAAAGGCCCGCGCCTTTGTTTTATAACAATTTTGTCTCATTCCCCGCTCTTATTAACGCAACCCCATTGCGTCCAAGCCTATTTATCTACTAAGTTAGATGTTTAACGTAACTGTTTACCCTAGGTAGAGAATAATAATGAAGCGACTTAAACAAGGATTATGCCTAGCAGGGATTTCGCTGAGCTTATTGTCGTCAGGAATGACGTTTGCACAAGACCGTATCACTGGCAAAGAGTTCGCCACTCGCTCAGAAGTGATTGCCACTGAAGCCATGGCGGCAACTTCTCAACCGTTAGCCACTCAAGTAGCACTGAATATTCTGCGCCAAGGTGGTAATGCCATTGATGCAGCCATTGCAGCGAATGCTATGTTGGGTCTTGTTGAGCCTACTGGTTGTGGTATTGGTGGAGACCTCTTTGCGATTGTTTACTCTGCTGAAGACGGCAAACTCCATGGCTTAAACGCCTCTGGCCGTTCACCTCAAGGTTTAAGTTTTAATGAACTAAAAAAAATCACCAAAGAAGAAGGTAAGATCCCCAGTTATGGTCCACTCCCCGTGTCGGTTCCTGGTGCCGTAGATGGTTGGTTTGAGTTACATAAAAAGTTCGGCTCCATGCCCATGGCGCAGATCTTAAAGCCAAGTATTGAATACGCAGAGAAGGGCTTTCCCGTGAGTGAGCTGATAGCTTACTACATGCAGCGCAGTGTCTCAGCGCGTGGTCAGTATCCCGGTTTTCAAGAAGTGTTTATGCCAGATGGCGAAATGCCTAAAAAAGGCGAAATTTTCAAAAACCCAGCGCTGGCAAATACCTACAAGCAGCTCGCTATGGGTGGCCGTGATGCCTTTTACAAAGGCAAAATTGCCGAAGAAATTGACCGCTACATGAAAGAAAATGGCGGCTATATCACTTATGAAGATTTAGCTAACCATACCGGTGAGTGGGTGGAGCCAGTGGCAACTACGTATCGTGGCTACACGCTATGGGAATTGCCACCAAATGGCCAAGGCATCGCCGCACAGCAAATTCTCAATATTCTTGAAGAGTATGATATTGCGGGGATGGGATTTGATAGCCCAGAATATATTCACACCTTTGTTGAAGCGAAAAAACTCGCTTTTGCTGATCGCGCAAAATATTACGCCGACCCTGCTTTCAACGATATCCCCGTCGAGCGTTTGATTTCCAAAGACTACGCGAATGAGCGTCGCAAGCTAATTGACCCGAATAAAGCGGCGAAACGCGACCATGCAGGACCGATTGAAGGTGACACTATTTACCTCACAACTGCTGATAAGCACGGTAATATGGTTTCGTTAATCCAAAGTAACTACCGTGGTATGGGCTCGGGCATGACTCCTGAAAAATTAGGGTTTGTATTGCAAAACCGTGGTGAGCTTTTCTCGTTAACTGAAGGTCATTTCAATCAGTATGAGCCGGGTAAGCGTCCATTCCACACTATCATTCCTGCGTTTGTGACTAAAGATAACAAGCCGTACATGAGCTACGGTGTGATGGGTGGAGCGACACAGCCGCAAATGCATGCACAAATACTCATTAACATGATTGATTTTGGCATGAACCTACAAGAAGCCGGCGATGCGCCGCGTATCCTGCACACAGGTTCAACTCAGCCAACGGATGAGATCATGACCGATGGCGGTTACGTGTCTCTAGAGAGTGGTTTTAGTATGGAAACGCGACGTGAACTGATGAAGAAAGGCCATACACTGCAAGAAGCAGTAGGACCTTACGGTGGTTATCAAGCTATCTTAAAAGATCCTCAAAATGGAGTCTATTACGGCGCATCAGAGTCACGTAAAGATGGACAAGCTGCGGGTTATTAACGCATATAAGTTTATAAATAAGGCGGCTTTTAGCCGCCTTATTTATAGGACTTAGGTCGACAATTGTTCATAATTTAGCGCAAATGATAGCGCTGTCATTTTTTATTTTATATGATGTAAACAATCGCACCAAAATTATAACGATTGTCCGAGGGTAGGAGTGAATATGTTTAAACCCAGTTTAATTGCGGCCTTGATGATGCCATTGGCTGCAAATGCGCAGTTAACACAACAGCAAGTGGATGCATTTGCTGCCAATACTGAGCTGATGTATTCAGTGAAAAGTAACTTCCATAACCAAGATAAAAGCTTCTTGGGTGAGATTACTCTGACCAATCGTTCCGATGTTGATTTACCAGCGGGCAAGCAAGACTGGCAAATCTATTTGCACAATGTGCGTAAAATGACAGAAGGTGTCAGCCAAGGGCTACGTATTGAACACGTCAATGGTGACCTACACCGTTTAACGCCAACAGCCGATTTCCCGGGGTTAGCAAGCGGAGAGCAGTTAACTATTGGGTTTGAAGCTGCCGTGTGGATTGTCGCTTACAGCGATTTCATGCCACGTGCTTTCGTGGTGGCAAATGACACCAAGCCGGCGATTTTTGCCAATACGGACTCGGAGGATTTTAGTGACTTTGTTGTGCCTTTTACCACTGAGCAGCAGTTACGCCGTTACAATCAGCCGCTCGATAAGACGGTATTGATTGATGCTAATGTGCGCTTTGAACGCAATCAAACCAATGCAGCAGTCAATGAAGATGAAGCACTCAAACGTATTATTCCCAAGCCACAAAGTGTGGACTTCAGCCGAGGGACCACGACGTTAGATAATACCTGGCAGATCCGCTTCGCTGGCCAACTCAAGTCAGAAGTGACGTTGTTCCAACAGAGCCTTCAGAACAAGTATCAACTTAAGCTCGATGCCCAGCCAAATCATATCAACGCGCCTAAAACCAAGGTCATCAAGGTCTCAGTCGACACTGGTATAAACCAAGCCGAAGGGTACCAGTTAGAGATTGACGGTGAGCACATTCGTATCATCGGTGCGGACAACGCCGGTGCGTTTTACGGTATGCAGAGTCTGCTGGCGCTATTGCCGGCTAGCGGCAGCCCAACGCTCGCAAATTTAGAGATCAAAGATGCACCTCGTTATCCATGGCGCGGTATGCATTATGACAGTGGTCGTAATTTCCACGGTAAAGAGGCGATGTTCAAGCTAGTAGAGCAAATGGCGCGCTACAAGATGAACCGTTTACACTGGCACTTTTCTGAAGATGAAGGCTGGCGCCTTGAAATACCCGGGTTACCTGAACTCACCGAAGTGGGGGCCTATCGCTGTTTTGATTTAGAAGAAAATGAGTGTTTGTTGACTCAGCTTGGCACAGGCCCATTTAAATCAGGGTCGGGCAATGGCTATATGAGCCGTGCTGATTTTATTGAATTATTAAAATTTGCCACTGAGCGCCATGTGCAGATTATCCCAGAAATTGAGGGTCCGGGACACGCCCGGGCTTCTATTAAAGCAATGGAAGCGCGTTACCGTAAGCTTAAGGCTGATGCTGAAAGTATGGCGCGTAACTCGCTTACTAATCAGCAGTTGGGTTCGCAGGAGGTAACCACAGCGGATTTATCTAAAGCGACTCAGTACTTACTCACTGATCCAAAAGACACCTCGAGTTATATCACCGTACAGAACTACACCGATAACTCCATGAATGTGTGTATGGACTCAACGTATGCCTTCATCGACAAAGTCACCTATGAGTTACAGCAGATGTACCGTGAAGCGGGCACTAAACTGGATTATTTACACATTGGCGGTGATGAGGTGGGTGCGGGCTCTTGGGTGGGCTCGCCAGCTTGTCAGGCGCTATTTGCTGAGCCGAACAATGGTGTAGCAGGTGTCGCTGACTTAAAACCGTATTTCACCAAGCGCGTGGCTGACCTTCTGCACAAACGTGGTATTGCGCCGGGTATCTGGGAAGATGGCATCATGTACGATAAGGTGAACTCTTTTAATCGTAATGAATATGCCAACAAAACTTTCTTCACTAATGCTTGGGATAATATCTGGGAGTGGGGTGTCGCAGACAGGGCATATCGTTTAGCCAATGATGGTTACCAAGTGGTGCTTTCGCACGGCACGCACTTATACTTTGACCACCCATATGAGGCGCATCCTGCTGAGCGTGGTTACTACTGGGCGACACGTTATACCGATACCCAAAAGGTATTTGGATACATGCCAGATAATGTGTATGCCAACGCTGATTACACACGTACACGCGAAAAAATCGACAACTTAGAGGCGTTAGTTGGTCGACCTATGCCTAAATTGGAAAAGCCAGAAAATATCCTCGGGATGCAAGGGCAGGTGTGGTCAGAAACAATTCGTACTGAAGAGCAAATGCTAGAAATGGTGTTTCCACGTATTCTCGCCGTTGCTGAGCGGGCTTGGAATAAAGCGCCATGGGAAGGTGATACGGTCAATGAGAAGCAAAAAGCACTGGATTGGCAGGGGTTTGCTGCTGCCTTAGCTTACAAAGAATTGCAGAAGTTAGACCGTGATGGCATTGACCTCCACTTACCTGTACCAGGAGCCAAAATTCAAGATGGTAAGCTGTATGCCAACAGTGCGTTTGCTGGATTACCAATAGAGTTCAGTACTGATGGCGGCCAATCATGGCAGGCATATTCATCCCCAAGGGCGGTTAATAACGTGGCGAAAATCATGTTGCGAACTCGCGTGAATAGCCAAGTAAGTCGCACAACTAGTGTAGTTGCCGAGTAATCAAATTGGGCTGTGATCATCATTAAGTTGGCTCACAGCCTTATAAACCTCGCGTTTTAAAGCATTTAAAGTAAGCTAACTATCTGTTTATTATACTTTTAATTCAGTCGCTGAATTCCTGCTGGTAAAGTAATCGCTTTTGACGTAAAGTTTATGGCAGCGCTGTCATTTTTGTAAATCATCTGTTGGTTTTAATCTAACAGAGGGTGAATGTGGTGCGACTACAACAATAATAGCTAACCAGCGAGCGTCTGGTGCACAGCAACTCAACTCAGCCGTGCTCATCAAAGCGAGGCGTTCATGATTATGAATACCGCCGTTTTGATGGTATATAAATCGACAACGAGAAGATTTTATGGAAGCAACAGTGTCTACTACTAACAAACAAAGCAACTTTGTGCCAATGGCCATTGTTGCCACCCTGTTTTTTATCCTCGGTTTTGCGACGTGGTTAAACGGCTCATTGATGCCATACCTCAAGCAAATTCTCGATTTGACGCCTTTTCAAGCGTCATTAATTTTGTTCTCTTTCTACATCGCCGTGACCTTCACCGCAGTCCCTTCTGCGATGATTATCCGCAAAATTGGCTATAAAAATGGTATGGCGCTGGGTATGGCGGTGATGATGCTAGCTGGTTTCTTGTATGTGCCAGCAGCTAAAACACAAGTATTCG
The DNA here is from genome assembly GCF_039831865.1 of Pseudoalteromonas pernae. NCBI lineage: Bacteria > Pseudomonadati > Pseudomonadota > Gammaproteobacteria > Alteromonadales > Pseudoalteromonadaceae > Pseudoalteromonas > Pseudoalteromonas pernae. Next base: position 59,815 of record NZ_JBDODM010000007.1, on the reverse strand, counting down.
CAATGTTTCTTTTCGCTCAGCTAGTCATGGGTATTGGCCAAACGTTACTGCAAACAGCGGTAAACCCGTATGTTGTTCGCATAGGGCCTGAAGAGTCAGCAGCAGCACGCGTGAGTGTAATGGGCATTCTTAATAAAGGTGCAGGTGTATTGGCACCTATGGTATTTACAGCGCTTATTTTAAGTAACTTCACCGGTTCTGTGGGCAAAGAACTGTCGCAATCCGAGATCAATGACATGGCCAATAGCTTGATCATGCCTTACATCGGTATGGCGTTGTTCATCGGTATTCTTGCATTGGCAGTGAAATTCTCGCCATTACCTGAGTTGGTTGATGATGAAGAGCAAAGCCAAGAGCAAGGCCAAGTTAAAGCTGCGCTGGCGCGTCCAAGCCTTGCGTTAGGTGTTGTCGCTTTGTTTGTGTATGTAGCGGTAGAAGTTATCGCTGGTGATACCATTGGTACATTTGCACTGGCGTTAGGTGTTGAAAAATACAGTGTGATGACCTCCTACACTATGGTGTGTATGGTGATCGGTTATGCGCTAGGCATTGTGCTTATTCCACGCGTTATCTCACAACAAACGGCACTGACTGTTTCCGCGGTTTTGGGTTGTTTACTTACCCTAGCAATCGTCTCTGGCGATGCGCAATCAACCCTGATTGCAAATGCTATCTTAGTGCCATTCGGTGGTGTCGCTCTGCCTGATCCACTGGTACTGATTGCCGTACTTGGTTTTGCCAACGCCATTGTTTGGCCAGCTGTTTGGCCACTGGCTTTATCTGGTTTAGGCAAGTTAACGAGTGTAGGTTCAGGCTTATTAATTATGGGTATCGCTGGTGGTGCGTTTGGTCCAGTATTCTGGGGCTTAGCGAGTGGTTCAGAAGGCACTGCGCAAGGTCAACAAGGTGCTTATCTTGTGATGTTGCCTTGTTATCTGTTCATCCTCTTCTATGCTTTGAAAGGTCATAAAATGACCTCTTGGAAGTAATTCCAAAACGAACTTATTTCTAGATTTTTCGAAATCATCCCGTGTAAATGCCAGCATCTGCTGGCATTTTTATGTCTATCATTCCATCAACAATGAACGTAACTGACAAAGAGACTTCACTTCAATCGTAGGGCGTAGGTGTTCCGGTGCGGTTTTCTCTAGTCGATTTAACCAACAGGTGTCGATTCCTGCATTGATGCCACCTTGGATGTCAGACTCTAACGTGTCACCGACCATGAGAATTTCATGTTTTGGTGGGTTACCCATTAATTCAAAGGCGTGCTCGAACACCGCCATATGTGGCTTGGCATAGCCTACTTGCTCAGAGATCACTAACCAGTCAAACGTGCCTCGTAGGCCTGTTTTCTCAAGTCGTGCACTTTGCAGCTCAGTGAAGCCATTGGTAATAATGCCCAATCGGGCTTTGCCCCTGAGGGCATTCAGTAACTCTATCGCCCCAGGTAAAGGCTCGCAGATGCTGGCCATGGCTTCCATAAACAATAAATTGAGTTGGCTTGGTGCAATATCGACGCGCTCAGCCCAGCTAGAAAAGCGCCTTTCTTGCAGCTGCTTTGCCGTGATTTCATTGTTCTGATACTGCACCCACAGTGGTTTATTTACCCGGTCAAACTCCTGGTAATCTTCTTTTGTGAATTCGATATTGAGCTTAGAAAAAAGTAGCTGTAGCCCTGCAAACGCATCAAAGTGGAACAGCGTTTCGTCAGCGTCGAATAAAATCCATGGATAACGCATTGTTAGCTCTTAAATAAATCAGGGTGAATGAAAGGAGCCATCGCCAGCGTCAGCGCTTGCTGATAGGTACTTTGTCGTGTGGCATGACCCTGTGTGAGCAGGCCGATGGCACCCCCTTGTTGTTTAATATTTGTGGTATTGAATGCGGCATCCATGACATCACCGAGTTCTTCGCCTTGCTCTAGTTTGGCATAAAGTGATTGTGGCAGTGGTAAATTGCAGCTGCGGCCCACACTTTGGCTGCCCTTGTGGCTAATCACCACATAGGCAAAAGTGGCAGCGCCGTATTCAAAACTTGCCGCTCCCCCTTCCATCGCCATATAAAAATCAGCGTCATAATGAGCCTGACAATGACTCACGCGATTTTGTGCACCAATCAGGGTGTCATTCTCACCTAAAGGCTGATCGGCAACGCCTGATGGGGCATCAACGCCTCTGCAGTCAATTTCACATTCAGGAAAGTAGGTGGCTAAGGTAGTTTTTGCGGCGTTAACTTTAACGGGGTTTTTAGACCCAACAACAAGGGTTATTCGCTTATTTTGCATGCTGCTGACTATCACTTATCGACATTCAATAATGCGAAGCAGTGTACCATGTCTCATTACAGATTTTAGTGGTGTGATGTGAATTTAACCGCCACTTAGCTGGAGCCATAAATAAGTAAGGATTCGCCCGCTTCAAGATAATTTTGATATTGGTTTTCTTCCCAGCCCAGTGTTTCTAGCACTTTAGGTTGCAGGCTGCTCCAGTAGTTTATGTTGCGAAAGCGTTTGTGGTAGTGAGCGATGTTTTCAGCGACCTTTAACACACTGTAGTAAATCCGCTCTTCTTCAGTACGCTGTTCGTCAAGGAATTCAGTGTCATGGTGTCTGAGTACGGTATTGCAAAGAATATTGGGTAAATGCCACGAATGCGCCATATAAAAGCCTAAAATGGCGTGGTTGCAAGGGTAGCGTTTGTCTTCAATTTCTGTGAGCGACACATTGATGTTGTCGTTCGCTTCATTCAGCACGTGAACATAATCTGGAAAGTTCATCGCCATCATTGGAATGCCGATATCGTGGAACAGACCTAGTGTTTGTAAATTGTCGACCTGAATGTTTTTATTGCGAACGCCTTGGCCGAGGTATGAACACAGGCGAGATATTTCCGTAGCCGTGTCCCAAAAACGTGCGAGTGAAATACAGCATGCTTCTTGACGAAACACCTGCTTGATTAAATAGCGTGATGCAATATGGCTAATAGTGTTTAAACCAAGCAAGATAACCGCGTACTTAATATCAGCGATTTCTTGGTTTTGACCGAAACCAGGAGAGTTCACAACGCGCAGTATTGCTGCGGACATAGCAACATCTGCCGCAACCAACTCGCTCACCGTATCAAGGCAAGGCTCAGGGCGGTTCAATTCTTCTTGTAACAGATGTAATGCGGTTGGTTTTACCGGTAGCTTAAACCCCGCCTCTAGCTGTGAAAGCAGCTGTTCATCAATGCGTTGCATGTCTCCCCCGAGTTAGTAAGCTAAGTTTAGCCTAATAATGTAAACGCGCATCAGTAAACTCATGAAAACTATTAAGTAGTTTTTAATTAGACAGACGCCCCGAACAGCGGTACCGTCTAAAATAAGTTCCTCAACATACCAAAGCTAATTCTGCTATGCACACACTTATTCAAACTCTTATGGTGATTTTTTCACTAACATTGGCTGTTCCGTCTTGGGCCTCAGAGCCATTTGTTGGTCAGCTTGATTCACATACGTTACTTGAAAAATATGACGATTTTTCAAAAGAATATGAAAAATTTGAAACCACTGATGAAGACCTTGTCCTAATGCAGAAACTGCAAGGTAAATCTATCGTGGTCCTGTTTGGCACATGGTGTCATGACAGTCATCGAGAGGTTCCACGCCTGTTAAAGTTACTTGCTCAGGCCGATGTTGAGCTTGCCGAATTGAAACTCGTCGCAGTGGATTACGCAAAAGAGGATGATAACGGCATAGCCAAGAAATTCGGCCTTAAGTACACACCCACTTTCATCGTTTTAGACGGCGACAAAGAGGTCGCTCGTGTTATTGAAAAGCCAGAAGGTACACTTGCAAGTGCGTTATCTCGGTTTGATTAATTGCATTTTAAATGTATTTCGATGTCTAGCGTTTGTGCTGGACATCGCATAAAGCGTTAGGGCTGAATCATAGACTAATAATACCCTCACGACGTGTCACTTTTAGCATGGTGAACCCTGCGGCACATCTTGATCAAATTAATCGTTGTTAAACACTGCGACTTACCTTCTCAAAACTAACCTATACTCTCAAAGTTAATTATTAATTAACAAATGCATTGTTGAAGACTAACTCTAAGTTATTCATGGCACTAGCGGTAAAGCCAACAATTTTGCTTCCTTAACTTATCTAGTAAAGGAGTTAGAATATGAAAAAATTCACTAAAAAATTGCTAGTGACAGCGAGCATGATACCTACAATCATGTTTGGTACTAACGCGTTTGCCTGCGCTGGAGACGGTACACAGCTCCTCGGAAGTATGTGTGCATTTGCCGGAAACTTCGCACCACGAGGATATGCCTTGGCTCATGGCCAGATATTATCTATTGCTCAGAATACAGCTTTGTTTTCTATTGTAGGCACCACATATGGTGGTGATGGACGTACAACTTTCGCTTTACCAGACACCCGTGGTCGCGCTCTAATTGGTTGGGGAAATGGCCCGGGTTTAAATAATTATCAACTCGGTGCTAGAGGTGGGGTAGAGCAAGTTACCCTGTCACCAGCGCAGATGCCGGCGCACTCTCATATCGCACTAACTGATATCTCAGGTGATATAGACATAGATGGTGTTGTTGATCTATATGCCTTCAGCGGTAAAGCAGATTCGAAAAGTCCCGCGGGCAACTCTCTGGGAGGGTTGAGATACGCGTCCGATGCTCCGGATGTCATGATGAATACCGACTCAATTTCATTTAGTTTGGTTGCACAGAATAACCTTACGGCCTTGACGGCTGTCGCTGATACGGGAGGTGGGTTATCTCATGAGAATCGGATGCCATATGTTGCGGTAACTTGGGCTATTGCAATTCAAGGCATTTACCCTTCGAGAAACTAACTCGATGCTGTGGCAATCAACAAGGGGTCATTTAGCGTGCTTATTGCTCATTTCTAGCTTAATGCCCCTATCTTCAAGTTATGCTGAGAGTTCAAATGGCTCTCTTGCAAGTGGGTATGAGGCGCTTGCTGCAGAAAACTATGAACAGTCTTTTGAAATCTTTTCAGCGCTAGTAAATCAAGGCTCCACAGAAGCTCATTTTTCATTAGCTCTATTTTATAAGAACGGTTGGGGGCAAGTAGAGTCAAACCCGAAAAGAGCGTGTGAGTTATTTTCGTATGCCGCAAAAAATGGCATCCCAGTTGCACAACAGGAATATGGTTATTGTATTGTGCATAACCATGGTGTTGATATCAGTGACAAGCCTCAAGAATGGTTTAAAAAAGCGTATAACGATGGCGTATACGAAGCTGCTTGTGACATAGGCCGTTTATACTTAGGTACTCAGTGGCAACAGCGAAATCTACCATTAGCCATAAATTGGTGCAAACAAGCGGCGCAACGAAGTGCACTTAAAGCGCAAGTGACATTGGGCGACATATACGCAAACTACAGCGAAGTATTCAATATAGAGCAGGCAGAGTTTTGGTATACCCAAGCAATAAATAATGACTCAGGAGAAGCCGCATATAAGCTCGCAAAGATCTATCTGCGGCTTATTGGCCAGCAGCAAGGAGGGGAAGACACAGCCAATAGAGCGCTTTTCTTGATGGAATTAGCTTCATCTCGTTTTATGGAAAAAGCCTATGAACCAACAGCGAAGATGTATTGGAAAAAGCTGCAATCTAGCGCCACTGATGGCTCAGCCCTGTTGGCAAAAAGCTACCTATGGGCAAAAGCTGCGCATCATGTAAACCCAACAGCACAAGCAACACAGTTTTTAGCTGAAGTTGAACGTGAACTACCTACACAGTGGAAAACGAAACTGGACTCGCAAGTCGAGGAATTTATTGAAAGTAAGGTGCGCTAAATTTGTTGGAAGGGTATTAACAACGTTAGGTATATAGGCGCGAATGAATTCTGAGGTACATGAGGATTTAGTAAATGGTGGCCCCACCTGGACTCGAACCAGGGACCTAACGATTATGAGTCGTGCGCTCTAACCAACTGAGCTATAGGGCCATTTTGTATCTTTGATGCTCACTGTGATTTTTAAGGATAGGAGATATCCTCAAGTAAGCGCCGAGCAGTATAAAAAGTTTTCTAGGCCTTGTCACTAGCTAGCTGGCGATTATTTATGTTTGTAGAAATCAATCGCTTACTTATTAGCCGATCTACTCAAAACTGGAAAATTTACACCTAAAAATAAAAAAAGCCGACTAACGTCGGCTTTTGGCTTTGCTTAACATTTTATTTATAGGCCAAGTTTCTTCTCAAGATAGTGTATGTTTGTGCCACCATTTTGGAAGTTCTCGTCCGACAAAATAATTTTGTGTAACTCAGTATTGGTTTTAATACCGTCGATCACAAGTTCGTTCAATGCGTTGCGTGAACGAGCGATCGCTACGTCACGGTTTTCACCGTAACAGATCAGCTTACCGATCATTGAGTCGTAGTGTGGCGGAACAGTGTAGTCTGCATAGATGTGGCTATCCCAACGAATTCCCAAACCACCTGCAGGGTGGAAGCGAGTAATTTTACCCGGTGAAGGGATAAACGTTTTAGGATCTTCCGCATTGATACGACACTCAATCGCGTGACCACGGATCACAACATCGTTCTGAGTGATTGATAGAGGTTGACCCGCAGCAATTTTCAGCTGCTCTTTGATAAGGTCGATACCGGTAACCATTTCAGTTACTGGGTGCTCTACCTGAATACGTGTATTCATTTCGATGAAGTAGAATTCGCCATTCTCATATAGGAATTCGAACGTACCCGCACCGCGATAACCGATTTCGAGACATGCTCGCGTACAACGCTCACCAATGTACTTACGCATTTCTGCTGTAATACCTGGTGCTGGCGCTTCTTCTACAACCTTCTGGTGACGACGCTGCATTGAACAGTCACGCTCACCTAGGTGGATTGCATTGCCTTGACCATCAGCAAGTACTTGAACTTCGATGTGACGAGGGTTTTCTAGGAATTTTTCCATGTAAACCATGCCATTACCGAAGAACTGCTTTGCTTCTTGTTGTGTAAGAGCAATCGAGTTTACAAGTTCCTTTTCGCTGCGAACAACACGCATACCACGACCACCGCCGCCGCCAGCAGCCTTGATGATTACTGGATAACCGATGCGCTTAGCGATTTGCATGTTGCGCTCGTTGTCTTCAGTAAGCGGACCATCAGAACCAGGTACACAAGGTACGCCAGCTTTACGCATCGCTTCGATAGCCATTACTTTATCGCCCATCACACGAATCGTGTCGCCTTTAGGGCCGATAAAGATAAAGCCACTTTGCTCAACTTGGTCGGCAAAGTCAGCGTTTTCTGAAAGGAAACCATAGCCAGGGTGGATAGCGACTGCGTCAGTTACTTCAGCTGCTGCGATAATACGAGGAATATCGAGGTAGCTTTCAGAAGCTGCTGGTTTACCAATACAAATAGTCTCATCTGCAAGAAGCACGTGTTTTAAATCACGGTCGGCGGTAGAGTGTACCGCAACCGTTTTAATACCGAGCTCTTTACAGGCGCGCAGCACGCGAAGTGCAATTTCACCTCGGTTTGCGATTACAACTTTATCTAACATAGTTGATGCCTTGTTTGGGTTGCGCGATTATTCGATGATGAAAAGTGGTTGATCGAACTCAACTGGCTCGCCATTTTCAACCAAGATAGCTTTAACAGTACCTGCTTTATCAGCTTCAATTTGGTTCATCATTTTCATCGCTTCAACGATACAAAGCGTGTCGCCAACATTTACTTTTGAACCCACTTCTACGTATGCAGGAGCTTCCGGAGAAGATGCAGTGTAGAAAGTACCTACCATTGGAGATTTAACTTGGTGACCAGTAGGTTGTGCAGGTGCCGCAGCTGGTGCTTCAGCAGCGGGTGCTGCTGCAGGAGCTGGTGCAGCAACTGGTGCAGGCACAGAATACTGTTGTGGCATAGCTACCGGAGCAGGGCTATGACGATTGATACGTACCGACTCTTCACCTTCAGTGATTTCTAGTTCAGCAATACCTGTTTCTTCAACAAGTTCGATTAATTTTTTAATTTTGCGAATGTCCATGAAAAACCCGCCTGTTAGTTAGTTTTTAATTCGAATCTTGCAACCGGCTCACCGCTGCTTGTAGCGCGAATTGATAGCCCATTGCACCAAAACCACAGATAACACCTTGCGCCACATCTGAAAAATAAGAGTGGTGACGGAAGGCCTCCCGTTGATGAATGTTGCTCAGATGCACTTCAAAGAATGGAATGGCAACGCTCAATAGGGCGTCACGTAATGCAACACTGGTGTGCGTGAATGCGGCAGGGTTGATAATAATGCTATCAACTTGCTGCCAAGCATCGTGAATACGCTCAATCAGTGCGGCTTCGCTGTTACTTTGAAAATGCTCAAGTTCAACATTGAGCGCCGCAGCTGCATCATTTAGTTCATCGGTAATTTGTATTAGTGTCTTCGAGCCATATTTATCTGGCTCTCGACGGCCCAACATATTCAAGTTGGGGCCATTGATGACTAAAATCTTAAACTTTGCAGTCATAATGCGACTAAAATCCTTTATCTTGTGAGTTATAAGTATTCGTACGAATATCTGTTATAAACTTAAGGGCAAAAGCTGCGAATAGCAAACTTTTCTCACTTTAGCGAACTATTATAGTGAGTTCGCGGTAAATAGCAGCAAAATACTGGTCTAATCACCTCGACCTTATAATTTGGGGTGTCGCCCAAAAGAACGACAAAAGGCTTAAAAACGCCTTTTCAGTAGACATGAACAAGGATTAAAAGTTTAAAAAAAGCGCGATTTGCCAGATATTCAGAGCATTTTTGTCATTTCAAGAGTTGGTAAAGGTTTGGACAACATGAAATAAAAAAAAAGCGCCCAAGTAGGCGCTTTTCTTATTATTTACGCTGTTTATTCGCTTTTATCTCGTACTTTTTGTAAGTGAGCCGCGAATTCATCAGCGCCGAGGAAGCCAGTTACTCGTAGCGATGACAGTTCTTGGTCTTCACTATTGAAGAACAAAATACTTGGTAAGCCAAAAACGGTAAACTCTTCCATTAGTTCAATAGTCGTGTCGTTGGTTTTGGTTAAATCAATCTGTACTAGCGTGAAGTGTTTAAACTGCTCTTGAACTTGTTCTTTGGGGAAGGTGTAGTGTTCAAACTCTTTACATGCAACGCACCAGTCAGCATATAAGTCGACCATTACAAGACCGTCAGTTGTCGCTAGAAGTGCATTTAGTTCATTTAAATCAGCGACACGAATGAATTGCGAGCTTGTTTCGTCTATGTTGCTAACAGCGGCTGAGTCAACGTCTAGATTTAGCGAGTTGAGATTGTCTTTAATGAGCTTGTTGGCAGTGGACTGCGATACTTTTGTGGCAATCTCTTGGGCAGCACTGTTGGCTTGCTCTAAAGAAGGCTTAGGCCACAGGTAATTCTGTACTAGCAACAAGCCTCCTACAAACAACACCATCGCCATGCTCCATAAGGTTGTTTTACCCGCCCCCTGTGATTGGCCGCTTTGCCAATAATGCAGGTAGGTTGCTGTCGCAATAGCGAGTAGGCCAGCCATAAGCATAATAACTTCAAACGCTAAAATGCGTTCTAGCAGGATCAGTGGTACGAACAACATCAAGAAGCCAAATAGGGTTTTGACTTGCTCCATCCAACCACCTGCTTTTGGTAGCAGTTTGCCGCCAGATGTACCAAGCAATAGTAGCGGCAGGCCCATACCTAAACTCAAGGCGTATAGTGTTAAACCGCCGACTACAAAGTCGCCGCTCTGCGCTACATAAAGAAGGGCCGCAGACAAAGGAGCCGTAGTACAAGGTGAGGCTATAAGGCCAGAAAGTACACCCATAAAGAACACGCCTGCGTAATTGCCGCCTTTTTGTTTATTACTGACGTTCGTTAGTTTTTCCATCATGCCAGCGGGCAGGCGGATTTCATAAAAGCCGAACATAGATAATGCGAGCAACACAAACAGTAAGCTAAAGCTGATGAGCACATAAGGATGTTGTAAGTAGCCCTGAATATGGCCACCAAAATATGCGACAACTAAGCCTAAAATAGCGTAAGTAATGGCCATGCCTTGAACATACACAAACGATAGGCTAAATGCTTTGCTGGTTGATAAATTCTTTTGACCGGCAATAAGGCTCGATAAAATAGGGAACATGGGAAACACGCATGGCGTGAATGCTAAACCGATACCGACAATGAAGAAGAACGCGAGGTTTGTAACCAAGCTTTGACTTGCCAACTTATCTGTTAGAGATAAGTCTTCATCATCTTGGCGTGTATTGTTAGATGTATCCGCAACTGTTGCTTGGTTAGTCTCTGAAGTATCAGCAAGTACCGTCAGAGGAATTTCTACAACCTCAGGCGGGTAACAAAGTCCTGCTTCTGCGCAGCCTTGATAGCGAATTTTTACCACTGCGCCTTCAGTGATGTTAGATAACTTAGAAACCGTGCTTAAGGACTCAAAATAAACTTCGGTGCGGCCAAAAAACTCATCTTCAATCATCTCGCCTTTGGGCATGTCTTTTGGCGGCTCTATCTGCGCGCCTTTGGCGATAAACTCAAGTTTATGTTTGTAAAGATAATAACCAGGGGCAATATCCCAGCCTACAAACAGGGTGCTGTTTTGTTGATCGAAGTCCAGCTTAAATGCCTCTTCTACAGGTAAAAATGTCTGTTGAGTAGGCTCTAGTAAACTATTCAATACTGAGTTGTTGGCAAAGCTCACAGAGCTGAATACCAAAGCGAGCAATAATAGCTGCACGCGCATTAGTAATCGCATTAATTTAATACCTCGTCCATCCAATTAAAGTAAGCCAAGTTTCCAGTTGTAACGTCAATCACCTGAATCTCTGGAACTTCATAACTATGAAGTTTCTTGATTGTTTGGATCACTTGGTTCATTTTTTCGGATTTAGTTTTAATCAGCAACTTGGTTTCTGTTGCGTTGGTTACTTCACCTTGCCATACGTAGATAGACTCTACTTCTGGAAGGATGTTCACGCACGCAGCCAGTTTCAGCTGCACCAGCTGTTCTGCCATTGTTCTAGCTTCTTCTTTATTACCGCATGTCGTGAATATCAATCGATAGTGAGTTGTCATAATGAACCTTTTAATGTGTCCTTTTTCTAACCCCCATACTAGCGGATAGCAAAGTTAAAACCTATAGAGTGTCGACAGAAGACTTGAAAAGTGACCTTGTCAGCCGCACATTTATTTCATCGACTTAAACGAGAGCCCCTATGTTTAGAGCATTATTTCTACTTTTTATCATCGTTCCAATCATTGAAATCGCATTACTAATTCAAGTCAGTGAAGTTATTGGCGGCTTTGCGACGATTGCACTTATCATCATTACAGCGATTATCGGCGCTAAGTTAGTTAAGCAACAAGGTGTAAGCGCGATGCGCGATGCGCAATTGCAAATGGCGCAAGGGCAAATGCCTGCTGAGCAAATGTTTACCGGAATTTGTGTCATTATCGCGGGTGTTTTATTACTCACACCCGGAATTGTAACTGACGTGTTCGGCTTTTTATTGTTAACACCAGCGGTGCGTAAGCGTATGTCCTCGGCTTTTGCTTCACAAGCTCAGGTACATATGACTCAAAGCGGTGGTTTCAGTGCCCATTATCACAGTTCACATACGCATCAACACAGTGCACAGCAGCATTCTGTGCACACCGAGCACAGCAAATCAAACACCACAATTGAAGGGGAGTTTGAGCGTAAAGAGTAAAAAATTTTTACTCTTTACTCTTGGGTTTTAAATCGCTCACCCCCATAAGAGAAGACAACCAAATTTAAAGACTTTTCTGTAGTTGTTCAGAAACTGTTAGGAGAACTAAACAAATGAACATTCGTCCTTTACATGATCGCGTGATCGTTAAGCGTCTAGAAGAAGAAACCAAGTCTGCTGGCGGCATCGTGCTTACCGGTTCTGCCGCAGAGAAATCTTCGCGTGGTGAAGTAGTTGCAGTGGGCAATGGCCGTGTATTGGATAACGGCGAAGTACGCGCGTTAGAAGTTAAAGCAGGTGACACCGTACTTTTCGGTTCTTACGTTGAGAAGACTGAAAAGATCGAAGGTCAAGAATACTTAATCATGCGTGAAGACAACATCCTAGGTATCGTAGGCTAATACGCCTCCCTGATGTTGACTCAAGACCCGAATTAAACAGAATTTAGAGGAAAGAATAATGGCAGCAAAAGAAGTTCGTTTTGCAAATGATGCTCGCGCTAAAATGCTTAAAGGCGTGAATGTATTAGCTGATGCAGTAAAAGTGACTTTAGGTCCTAAAGGCCGTAACGTTGTTTTAGACAAATCTTTCGGCGCACCTACAATCACTAAAGATGGTGTTTCTGTAGCGAAAGAAATCGAGCTTGAAGACAAGTTTGAAAACATGGGCGCGCAGATGGTCAAGGAAGTTGCTTCTAAAGCCAACGACGCAGCCGGTGACGGTACGACTACTGCAACAGTGCTAGCTCAAGCTATCGTAAACGAAGGCCTAAAAGCAGTAGCTGCGGGCATGAACCCAATGGATCTTAAGCGCGGTATCGACAAAGCAGTGATCGCTGCTGTTGAAGAGCTAAAAGCACTTTCTGTACCATGTTCAGACACTAAAGCAATCGCTCAGGTTGGTACTATCTCAGCAAACTCTGACTCAGAAATCGGTGACATCATTGCAGAAGCAATGGAGAAAGTAGGCCGTGAATCAGGTGTTATCACTGTTGAAGAAGGTCAATCACTTCAAAACGAACTAGACGTTGTTGAAGGTATGCAGTTTGACCGTGGTTACCTATCTCCTTACTTCATCAACAACCCAGAAAAAGGTGCGGTTGAGCTAGATAACCCACACATTCTTCTTGTTGATAAGAAAATCTCAAACATTCGTGAGCTACTACCTACGCTTGAAAGTGTTGCAAAAACAAGCAAGCCGCTACTAATCATCGCTGAAGACCTAGAAGGTGAGGCTCTTGCAACGTTGGTAGTAAACAACATGCGCGGTATCGTGAAAGTAGCAGCTGTAAAAGCGCCTGGTTTCGGTGACCGTCGTAAAGCAATGCTACAAGACATCGCAATCCTATCAGGCGGTACTGTGATTTCAGAAGAAATCGGTCTAGAGCTTGAGAAAGCTTCTGTTGAAGACCTAGGTACTGCTAAACGTGTAGTGATCACGAAAGACGACACAACAATCATCGGTGGTGCGGGTGACCAAGCTGCAATCGACGGCCGTGTTTCACAAATCAAAGCACAAATCGAAGAAGCAACTTCAGACTACGACAAAGAGAAACTACAAGAGCGTATGGCTAAACTAGCTGGCGGTGTTGCAGTAATCAAAGTTGGCGCAGCTACTGAAGTTGAAATGAAAGAGAAGAAAGACCGCGTAGAAGATGCACTACATGCAACTCGTGCTGCGGTTGAAGAAGGTGTAGTACCTGGCGGTGGTGTTGCGCTAGTACGTGTTGCTTCTAAGATTGCATCACTAACTGCTGACAACGAAGACCAGAACCACGGTATTACCGTTGCACTACGTGCGATGGAAGCGCCTCTTCGTCAAATCGTTTCTAATGCAGGTGATGAAGCATCTGTTGTTGTTAACGCAGTTAAAGCGGGCGACGGTAACTATGGTTACAACGCTGCAAACGGCGAATACAACGACATGATCGAAATGGGTATCCTAGATCCAACTAAAGTAACGCGTTCTGCTCTTCAGTTCGCTGCATCAGTTGCTGGTCTTATGATCACCACAGAAGCAATGGTTGCTGAAATTCCTAAAGAAGAAGCTGCTCCAGATATGGGCGGCATGGGCGGCATGGGTGGCATGGGCGGCATGATGTAATCATCCCCTAGCTATTTAGCTTCCAAAAAACCCAGCTTCGGCTGGGTTTTTCATATTTGACTCAAGTGATTGCGCTCGGTACAAATAAGCATAATAGATTACACTTATTAACGAATTTATTGGGCATTTTGTAATCTAAACGGTAACAGAAGGGTCTATATTAAAGCAGACTACATTTGGAGAATGTTATGAAAGCAGCCACATTATTACTTACCGCAGCCGCACTTGTTACGTCTGTGAGCTCTTATGCAGGCGAAGCAAAGATCAAATGGGGCGATTTAAAGGATTACACCGATGCTCGTCCTGCAAATGAAACAAGAAAGGGGTTCCAAGAGCGTCTAGTTAAACGCTTTGATAAGCACTTTAACTTTGAAGCGCAAAATAATCTTCCCGAGGGGTATGTGTTTAGCGCTGAGATCAAAGATTTGGATTTAGCCGGTGACGTTCGCTACGGCATGAATGAATTTCGTGTTATTGAGTCTTTGTATATCCCGCGCATTGAGTTTAGTTACCAATTGACTGACAAAGATGGGAAAGTGTTGAGCGAAGGTGATGTGAAAATCAAAGATATGGGCTTCATGGATCGCATGCGCTCAATCCATGCGGATAAAGAGTTTTACTATGACTTTCGCTTGATCAGCTCTTGGTTCCAAGACACCTTGTATCCAGAGTTGGGCATTGAACCAACTAAAACATACCGATAAATTCTAAGTTTACATGGCGCCACTGAGGCGCCATTTTAGTTATTGGCGGCTGCGTTCACGATTAACAAGTGGTAATCTGTTTCTCTGAATTTTGCCTAGTTTATTGCTTTAAGTTTGATGGCCAGAGCCCACCTTTACCCTGTAATGCTTATCGTGCTGTTTAGCCTATGGTGCATTGTTTTTTTTAATTACTTCAGTTTCGCTGATTTGGTTGCGAATTGGCGTTCTTCAGTGACGATGGCTTTTGGTTCATTTGTTGCCGGCTCTACACCTTTAGGTGGTGGTGCTGTTGCTTTTCCCGTTTTTACAAAGCTCCTAGATTACTCTGCGGTTGATGCTAAAACCTTTGCTCTGGCTATTCAAGCGGTTGGAATGAGCTTTGCTACTCTCTTTTTTGTATCTCGAAAGGTTAAAATTTATTGGTCGCTGCTTGTTAGTGTGCTGCCGTTGGCATTGTTAGGATTGGCAATTGGCTTGCATTTCAATGTGGCCAATACGCATCTCAAAGTGTTGTACACTTTTTTGCTGTTAGGCTGTGGCTACTTGCTTGTTAAAAGTATTAACGAGCAAGATGGACTTTGGCGCTCCGGCGCCGGACTCTTTATGGTGGCGTTGCTCGGTGGTGTATTGAGTGCTTTTGTTGGGGCCGGTGCTGACACCTTACTGTTCTTCTATTTAGTTCTCAGGCAGCGCGTAAGTGCAAAGGCGCTCATTCCCACAACAGTATGTTTGATGGCATTGGTATCAATAGCCGGGATTGTAAGCCTCACTTTGCTTGGGCGCTTTTCTGTTTCTAATCCTATATTCGACGCATGGTTTTTTGCAGCCCCTATTGTGGCTATTGGTGCGCCATTAGGAGCCTATGCATTAGGTAAAGTACATGAACGGGTTGTACTACGTTTTATTTATCTATTAATTATGGTGGAAGTACTCTCTACCTTGTTACTTATTGATTTTGCAGTGCAAATGAAAGCCCTATTATTAGGGCTTACCATTTTGGTGGTATTCAGTGTGCTGCGCAGCCGACGTTTAAGCGCGCACTAATTGGTTTTAAACGTTGCTAATAAAGCCAGTAAGTTCTGAAGTTTGAGAACAGTCGTTTTCAGTAATTCAGGGTCAAGTTCATCATTTTGACTCAAGGTATCAACATCAGCGGCTACATCTAATACGTAAGGTTTGAAACGCTTGGCTTCAAAACTAAATCCCGCATCTTCATTGAAAAGAGCCTGAAATTTACCATGACCATCTTTTTGCAATTGATCTAACTTTTGGTCCGCATCAAGCGCTTGTCGATAAGCCAGTTTTAAATTGTCGTTAAGTTTTTCGATAATTGAGTTCATTTTCTTCTAAAGCTTTTGAGAAGTTGGCCGATATGGTACGTGGATTCATTTAAAAAGTCAGGTAAGCGTTATGAATATATCTGGAGGCACTCTCCCTGCCATGAGTGGCAGTGGTCAAGGCGCAGAAATCTATAGCGCAGCGCTCGCCAAGAAACGTCAGCAAGCTGATGGACAGGCCGCTATTGCGCTGATTGAATCTGCTGCAAACGTAACCCGCGCGGCGCAAAGTCCAAGCGCAGGTGTTACATCAACGTTGGGTAACAACATTAATATCCACGTTTAGTAGCAGTTACGCCGTAATGAACCAATAAAAGTCCGCACTCGTTGCGGGCTTTTTTTGCTTATGGGGCTAGGTGTAAATCAATCGGCGTTTTGCTGTGCTCGCCACCAATTTCACGCACGAGTTTTGGTACTAAAAAGCCGGGAAGTGCTTTTATGATTTGCGCCATGATATCTTTAGCTTCGTCTTCATTTACTTCGAAATGAGCCGCACCTTGTACTTTGTCTAACAGATGTAAGTAGTAAGGTAAAATACCAACTTCGAAAAGCTTTTCATTGAGCGTGATCTGCGCCTCTGCGCCGTCATTCACATCGCGAAGTAATACCGCTTGATTTAATTGAGTGACATCTGCACTTTTAAGCATCGCAGTTGCCTTAGCGAATGCCTCATCAATCTCATTGCCATGGTTAATGTGATGCACAACAACTACTTGCAGGCGTGTATTATTTAATATTGTGCACAGTTGAGGGGTAATGCGCGCTGGAATCGTAACCGGTAGACGCGTGTGAATGCGCAAGCGCTTGATATTAGGTAGTGCTTCTAACTGCTCAACAAACCATGCGATGTGATCGTCATTGGCCATCAGCGGGTCGCCACCACTTAAAATGACTTCGTTTACTTCTGGCTTCGATGCGATGTAGGCGAGTTTGTCTGCCAGTGCCTTTTTATTTAACTGGTTATCGCCGTAGGGGAAGTGTCGTCTAAAGCAGTAACGGCAATTTATGGCGCACGCAGATTTAAAAACTAAGAGCACGCGAGAGCGGTATTTATGTAGTAACCCAGGCTGCTCGTTATCTTGTTCTAGCAAAGGATCTTCACTAAAACCTATGGCTTTTTCAAACTCGTGTCTTCTAGGTAAAACCTGCAATAACAAAGGGTCACGTGCGTTTCCTTTCTCCATCTTGGCAATGAAAGGGCGGGGCACTCGCAGGTTAAAAAGGGTTCGAGCTTCGCTGTCGGGAATGAATTCTTGCACTGGCAACTCGAGTAAAGTAAGTAACTCTTCTGGACGAGTGACAACATTTGCTAATTCTTTTTGCCAGTTTTTATGCAAATTTACTTCGATTCTTTGTATCATTGACAGGTTAATTACTCGAAATTGTTGATTAGAGGACAAGATGGCGAATTATAGCACCAACGAGTTTAAGGGTGGCCTTAAATTTATGATGGACGGCGAGCCTTGTAGCATCCTTGAAAATGAGGTTGTTAAGCCTGGTAAAGGTCAAGCGTTTAACCGCGTTAAAGTACGTAAGCTGATCTCAGGTAAGGTATTAGAAAAGACGTTCAAGTCAGGCGACACTGTTGAAGGCGCTGACGTAATGGACACAGATTTAGCTTACCTTTATACAGACGGTGAGTTCTGGCATTTCATGAACAATGAAACGTTTGAGCAAATCGCAGCTGACGAAAAAGCAGTGGGCGACAACGTTAAGTGGTTGGTAGAGAACGACTCGTGCACAATCACATTGTGGAACGGTAACCCTATTGCAGTTACTCCACCTAACTTTGTTGAGCTAGAAGTGACTGAAACAGATCCTGGCCTAAAAGGTGACACTGCGGGTACAGGCGGTAAGCCTGCTACTTTGAGCACAGGTGCCGTTGTTCGTGTGCCATTGTTCATCCAAATCGGTGAAGTAATCAAAGTTGATACACGATCTGGCGACTACGTTAGCCGTGTAAAATAATCGCTCAAAGCGATACAATTACTTTGTAATGATCCCAGCTCGGGTTACGCGCTGGGATTTTTTATTTGGCGACCCTGTGAAAGGAAAGAATAATGAATCATTCAGACGTGTTATGGCAGCCCAGTGCAAGCATTGAAACGCTTAAACAGCGCTCTGCAATCATACGTACTATTCGTGAGTTCTTCTTCGCACGCTCGGTGATGGAGGTAGAAACTCCGTGTCTATCACAAGCGAGTGTGACTGATGAGCACCTACATTGCTTTTCTACTCAGTTTGTAGGGCAAGGGTATGCCCAAGGTTTGCCGCTTTATCTGCAAACGTCGCCAGAATATGCCATGAAGCGCCTTTTAGCCGCAGGAAGTGGTTGTATTTATCAAATTGGCCGAGCATTTCGTAACGAAGAAAATGGTCGCCACCATAACCCCGAATTTACTATGTTGGAGTGGTACCGAGTCGGCTTTAATGAGCATGACTTAATGGATGAAATGGATGAACTGATTCAACTTGTTTTGGGGACAGAACCCGCAGAGCGTTTGACGTATCAGCAAGCGTTTATCCAACATCTTAATATTGACCCGTTGCAGGTAACGCTGGAGGAGCTTAAAGAGCTCGCTAGCGCTGAAGGTTTTGCGGATATAGCGCAGTCTGAAACAGATCGAGATGTATTACTGCAATTGTTGTTCTGCATGGTCATAGAGCCAAAAATAGGCCAAACAGTCCCTTGTTTCGTTTATAACTTTCCTGCATCACAGGCTGCACTCGCTAAATTAAATCAAGAGGACTCACGTGTTGCTGGGCGTTTCGAGTTGTACTTCAAAGGCAAAGAACTTGCGAACGGCTTTAACGAGTTGACTGATGCTAAGGAACAACGGGCGCGATTTGAAGCTGATAACGAAAAGCGTGCGCTTAAGGGGGTAGCCCCTGTAGAGTTAGATGAACACTTCCTGGCCGCACTCGATGCGGGTTTACCTGATTGCGCAGGGGTAGCGCTGGGTATTGACCGCTTGGTGATGTTAGCCTGCGAGAAGTCACACATTAAAGAAGTGCTGAGTTTTGATGTGGAAAGAGCGTAAACATGTGTGTTGTAAAAACTTATATTTAAATGGGCTAGATAGTTTTTGTAATTTACTGCAATCTGATATTGCTTTTGAAGTACAAGTGAACTTATCAATAGGCTCCACACATAAACTACTCAGTGAGTAATGACGATTACAAATTTTCACTTGTAGGCTTATTCTTTGTGTCCAAAACACCGTAAAATGGGCCTGAATTTTAGTTAAACCAAATTATAGAACTTAGTTGGCTTAGAGAGATTAGCAGTAAGTTACTTATACAGTAAGGGTATTTCATGGAGATCGTGCATCTATCAACAGTTCATCCCAGATATGACACTCGCATTTTTGTAAAAGAGTGTTCAACGTTATTTGACTCTGGTAATAGCGTAACTCTGATTTTAGCTGACGGAAAAGGCGACGATGTGCGAAATGGTGTTGTTATAAAGGATGTATGTAAAGACAGCAGCAGATTGAAAAGGGCGTCATTGAGCGCATTCCGCGTATATAAAAAAGCGGTAGAAATGAACGCTGATATATATCATTTTCATGACCCAGAATTAATATGGGTAGGGCTTCTACTTAAGTTAAAGGGGCACATAGTTATTTATGATGTGCATGAGGATGTCCCTCAACAAATTCTTAGAAAATATTGGATTCCCAAGGTAGTCGCATACCCACTATCTTTTGTTTTCTCATGTGTCGAAAGATTTGCAACTAAGTTTTTTGATGGTGTTGTGACTGTGACTCCAACATTAGTAGCGCGTTTTTCCAAACGTAATGTCGTTGAGATTTGTAATTTCCCAAAGTTAGAGGAGTTTTCAACTGCAAACCGCAAAGACAAGCTGCCAGGGTCACCAATCAAAATAGTATACGTTGGTGCGATCTCAAAAGAGCGAGGAATCATTGAGATGCTTGACGCGTTGTCTCATATAGAAAGTGATTTTGAATTCCACTTGGTAGGCCCATTTATAAGTAAAGACCTTGAGTTATCAGCTAAGAGCCATCCCAATTGGAAGGCCGTGAAATTCTATGGCTGGCAGGGGCGGGAAGAAATCAGTGAGCTTCTGTCAACTACGGATATCGGGTTGGTAGTATTGCAACCAACGGGCGACTACGAAAAAGCCTATCCGGTAAAATTATTTGAATACCTCGCAAGTGGAAATGCGGTTATTGCGTCTAAGTTCCCATTATGGGAGGAGTTGGTCGACAAGGCTAAAGGGGGAGTGTGTGTAAACCCTCAAAATCCACTAGAGATAGCGAGAGCGATTGATGATTTAGCAAATGATTCGGGTGCGCTACGAAGTATGCAAAAGTCTGGCCCAGTTAATGTAGCAAAATATTTTAGCTGGGATGGTGAAGCTAAAAAACTTATAATGTTTTATAAATCGATTTTTAAAGATATTGAGCTAGGGAATAAAGAATGACAACTTTAAACAAGTTGCTTAATGATATTAAGAACAAAGAGGTAACAATAGGAATTGTTGGGTTAGGTTACGTTGGGTTACCTCTGCTGCTTCGTTACTCAGACATCGGTTTTAAGTTAATCGGTATTGATGTAGACCAAGGAAAGGTCGATAAGCTCAATAATGGGCAAAGTTATATTGAGCATATTCCTTCTAACGCAATCGAAAAGGCCGTAGCTAAAGGTTGTATTGCAACTACAGACTTCTCAAAAGCTAGTGAATGTGATGCACTTATACTTTGTGTGCCAACACCTCTGAACAAATATAGAGAACCAGATCTTAGTTATGTTATTAACACAACTGAAGCTTTACAACCCTACTTCAGAGAAGGACAAGTTTTATCACTAGAGAGTACAACCTACCCAGGAACCACTGAAGAGGAATTATTACCTCGTGTTCAACAAAGAGGATTTGAAG
The DNA here is from genome assembly GCF_039831865.1 of Pseudoalteromonas pernae. Classification (NCBI taxonomy): domain Bacteria; kingdom Pseudomonadati; phylum Pseudomonadota; class Gammaproteobacteria; order Alteromonadales; family Pseudoalteromonadaceae; genus Pseudoalteromonas; species Pseudoalteromonas pernae. The sequence goes on along the minus strand of NZ_JBDODM010000007.1, from coordinate 39,034 downwards.
TTGGTACTAACTTCTTTTTAATTTACTCGCCAGAAAGGGAAGATCCAGGTAACCCTAACTTTGAGACTCGAACAATTCCTAAAGTGTGTGGTGGATATACCTCAGCCTGTACTGAAGTCGGTGTCGCACTATATTCTCAGGCTATAGACAAGGTTGTGGCTGTTAGTTCAACGCGCGCTGCAGAAATGACTAAACTCTTGGAGAATATTCATCGAGCTGTGAACATCGGCCTAGTAAATGAAATGAAAATAGTTGCCGATCGAATGGATATCGACATTTTTGAAGTAGTTGATGCAGCTGCTACCAAACCTTTTGGTTTTACGCCGTATTATCCTGGCCCTGGCCTCGGTGGCCATTGTATTCCAATAGACCCATTTTATCTTACTTGGAAAGCGCGAGAGTATGGCCTCCATACTCGCTTCATCGAATTATCTGGTGAGGTGAATCAAGCAATGCCTGAATATGTGTTAGGAAAGCTCATGGATGCTCTGAACGATCAAGGCAAGGCTTTGAAAAATAGTCGAGTGCTCGTTTTAGGTATTGCGTATAAGAAAAACGTTGATGATATGCGGGAGTCACCATCTGTTGAGATCATGGAAATGTTGGAGTCTAAAGGCGCTATTGTTTCATACAGCGATCCTCACGTACCGACTTTCCCAAAAATGAGAGAGCACCAATTTGAGTTGGATTCAGTTGAGCTTAGTGCTGAATCTTTGAAAGATTTCGACGCAGTAGTACTCACTACTGATCACGATAAGTTTGACTATCAATTGATCTTAGAAAACGCTGCCTTAATTGTTGACACCCGCGGAAAATATCGTGCAGTTAACGACAAAGTTATCAAGGCATAAGAGGTTAATTTGAAAAAGTTTGCACTGATAGGGGCGGCGGGCTATATAGCTCCTCGTCACTTACGAGCTATTAAAGATACTAACAATGACCTTGTAGTAGCGATGGATATTAATGACTCTGTCGGGATCATGGATAGTCATTTTCCCGATGCTGAATTTTTCACGGAGTTTGAAGACTTCACTGCATTTGTTGAAGACCAAGAAATGCAAGGCAATAAGCTTGATTATATCGCAATATGCAGCCCAAATTACCTCCATACGCCACACATGAAATATGCTCTAAAAAATGGCATTAATGTTATCTGCGAAAAGCCGCTAGTGCTTGAATCAAGTGATATGGATGTTTTAAAAGGATATGAAGAAAAGTACGGTGCAAAAGTAAATTCAATTTTGCAGCTACGTCTCCATCCTTCCATAATCGCGCTAAAAGAGAAGGTTGAGTCAGCGCCGGCAGATCATATTTTTGATGTTGAACTCACCTATATGACTTCTCGTGGTAAGTGGTATATGAAGTCTTGGAAGGGCTTTGACCATAAATCAGGTGGTGTGGCTACCAACATAGGTGTGCATTTTTACGATATGCTGCACTTTGTATTCGGTGAACTTCAACATAATGAAGTGCATTATCGTGATGAAAAAACCGCTAGTGGTTATCTTCAATATAAGCGTGCGCGTGTAAGCTGGTTCCTGTCGATAGATGCTAATAATTTGCCAGAAAATGCCGTTCAAGGTGAAAAACTGACTTACCGTAGTATCACGATTGGTGATGAAGAGCTTGAGTTTTCAGGGGGCTTTACCGATTTACATACGCAAAGTTACCAGCACATTCTTGCCGGCAATGGCTTTGGTATTGACGAGAATCGTGTTGCTATAGATACCGTTGAAAAAATTCGTGTAATGCCAATTTCTGAAGCGGGTAATAAAGCACACCGGTTGCTGCATAAGGTACTATAAAATGGCTGCAGATTATCAGGTTCATGAAAGCGCGATCGTAGATGACGGAGCGCAAATTGGTTCCGGTACCCGCGTTTGGCATTTTGTCCATATATGTGGCGGAGCCAGAATTGGCTCAGGTTGTTCCTTGGGACAAAATGTCTTTGTGGGGAATAAAGTCACTATAGGCAACAATGTAAAGGTCCAAAATAATGTGTCGGTCTATGATAATGTCCATCTAGAAGACGATGTTTTTTGCGGACCCAGTGCAGTCTTCACTAATGTATATAACCCTCGCTCATTTATTGAAAGAAAAACTGAGTACCGAGATACCATCGTAAAGAGGGGGGCAACGCTAGGAGCAAACTGCACGATAGTGTGTGGGGTAACTATTGGTGAATTTGCGCTTGTTGGTGCAGGTGCAGTTATTAATCGAGATGTCAAAGCTTTTGCTCTAATGGTTGGGGTACCTGCTAAGCAAATCGGTTGGATTAGTAAATACGGTGAACAACTAGATTTACCAATAGAAGGAAACGCCGAAGTGCGATGCCCTCATACGGGCGACCTATATCAGTTATCCGCTTCCCAATTAGTTTTAATTGAAGAATAAACATATGCAGTTCATTGATTTACAAGCACAGTATCAACACCTAAAGAGTAAGATAGACAAACGAATTTCAGATGTGTTGGAACACGGTCAATACATTATGGGTCCCGAAGTAGCTGAACTTGAACGGGAATTAGCTGCTTATGTTGGTGTAAAACATGCGGTAACATGTGCAAATGGCACAGATGCTCTAACTCTAGCTTTAATGGTTCTTGATGTTCAAGAAGGTGATGCGGTTTTCTGCCCGACATTTACATTCTTTGCAACTGCCGAAGTCATTGCATTCGCGGGAGCAACCCCTGTCTTCGTAGAGTCTAATGAAAGCACATTTAATATTTGCCCGCTAGATTTAGAGAAACAGATACAAAAAGTTAGAGAGGAAGGTAGGTTAACTCCAAAAGCCATCATCTCAGTTGATTTGTTCGGGTTACCAGCTAATTACCCTGAGCTCCAAAAAATTGCTAAAAAATATGACCTGAAATTAATAGAAGATGCTGCACAAGGGTTTGGCGGTGAGATAGAAAGTCAACGAGCAGGCAGTTTTGGGGACTTGGCAACTACAAGCTTTTTCCCAGCGAAACCGCTGGGGTGCTATGGCGATGGCGGGGCAATCTTTACCGATAATGATGAATATGCTGAATTACTTAGATCATATCGAGTTCATGGTAAAGGGGTCGATAAATACGACAATGTCCGTATCGGTATGAATAGCCGCTTAGATACAATACAAGCAGCCATATTGCTTGAAAAGCTCGCTGAGTTTCCTTCTGAGTTACAAAAACGTAATAAGATAGCAGACCAATATGAAACTGAGCTAGCGGATAGGTTTATAACTCCAAGAGTACCTGAAGGTTACTTGAGCTCTTGGGCGCAATACACGCTGCGATCTGAAAATCGTGATGAAGTGATGGCTGAGTATAAGAGTCAGGGTGTTCCAACAATGATTTACTATGGTACATGTATGCACCAACAAACCGCGTTTAGTTACCTAGGCTACAAAGAAGGTGACTTTCCTGTTGCAGAAAAACTTGCGAAGACTGTCTTTAGTTTACCGATGCATCCATATATGTAATTCGCTCCCCTGCAATGTAAATAAATATGAGGGAGGTTGTGCGGTTAAACTTTACTTGCTCACCTTAATCTCACATTTAGTTATTTGCTACTGCTTTTTTTTGGGTGATTGTCGAACACCGCTTGACGCTATGCGTCAAGCGCCTCTTCATCACAAATTATTTCATCTAGCTATTTCGATTCAGCGTTATCGTCAACGGTTGTATCAGTGCAATGCTTTAAGAATAACTTCATTACATGGTCGACCCCCTCAGGTGTTACCTCACGTAAATCCTCTTTAAAGTAAGCACCCTTATTGAAGCTTCCGGTAATGATTTCATATGATGGAAAGTAGCTAACATCATCAAGCTCTCTACAAACTTCTTCCGCCGAAGCTCTAAGCACTGATTTACTGTAGGTATTCGAGACCAAGACATGCCGATCCTCATAAGTTGCCATTAGAGGAACCGGTGAGACTGTTAACAATACCCTTGCTGTGGGGTTAACACGCTTTAATTTAGCGACAAAATCCTTTAAGGCACTGCTTACTTGTGTTGATGTATAGTTGACAAAGCGATATTGCGATTTATCAAAGTCCCCGGCAACCACACCTGGAGCGAGAGGTATCACAGCACCATCTTCAATATGTTCCCAAGCCTCTGTGAGGCCAAGAGTAAAAATGAATACATCAGTGTTTTCGAACATAGTTCTCACAGCATCTAAATGGTGACGCTGATCAATGAGAAGTGTTTCTATGTCTGTATAAGCATCGAAGCTAATTTGTGGTCTAAATGGGTCTACATACTGACCATCACTTCTAAGCCATGCCTTTAAGGTCGGTTTAAAATATCCAAACGCTCTATCGAATAGTTGCAGTAGCTGTTTAGTTGTATATATGTTGCCGTAGCGAGCAGAAAAGACCCCATAGTTTTCGTTTTTAATATCAAGTTCTGACATTTCCTTTGGGGGAGTCTCTGTCACGAAGTAGTTAAACCCGCTATTGGCGAGGCGTTTTGCAATATGTTGTGCAAAACAACTTCCGGCAGTAGCGATTTTATCACTTGCCTGTAAAGTGACTGGAGCCTTGACTACAGGATCAATATTTTCTATTGGAATGTTTGGAATTGACCTTTTCCAAAAACTATATGCCTCTTTCGCCTTGTATGGATGCTCTGAATGTTTATTTGCATTTGCTAAATGAGAGTTAAATAGTTCATAGGTGTTTTTTACATAGCTTTCGGTAAATCTGGGGCCAGTTAGTCTTTCCGGACCTATTTGTTCGTAGAGTTTGAATGAGGCTTCCACGAAACTCTGCAGGTCAAACATTAGCTCTCCCGTTTTTGCAGCTAGTGCCTTGTTTGCTTTGAATATATAACTACCGGATTGACTTAATTGTTCCGCTATTGCAGGGTAGACAGGAAATATTGCGCTGTCTTTAAATGGGTCAAGCATGTAGTCAGAAGCAGAAAAAGTATTATATTCAAGGCTAGTATCATGAAGCAGTTTTTCAGCGATACTATCGATAAGCTCAATGTCAGGGTGGTTTATAGTATGCATCATCTTACTTTTAGAAAATACACTTTCTAGTGAACCATTCATTGTGACGCCAAAGTCATTTAGCTTTTTTCTAAGTTATTAAGCTCCCTGTAAAAGAAATCGAAATACCCTAAGCCACTGAATACAGCTTTGGTAAATAACTTACAAGTGTCTTCTACCGTAAAAGAGAGTTTAAATGCTAATGCAATTATTGCAGAGTGGTAGTCGCCGATAGGAGATTTAATCTTTCCTTTATCTAAATATATGCAATCAGGATGATAGCCTGTGAAGTTGATACTAGGGAATAATGTCACATTGCATTTTTTTGATAACTGTGTGCGACCCAATTCACCATAGACAGAATCTTCCAGAGGCATAGAAAATGTGTGGTTTGATTCATCTATTAGTTTTAAGTGGTTCGCACGTAATTGTTGATCCTTCAATTCTTGAACATGTAGTTTTGTTACAGTGCCTTCCTTTAACTTCAATGACAATACATCAGCAAGGAGCATGGCTTGGCAGTTTCCAATGACGACGATTTTCACTTGTTTATTCCTGATAAGTGTTGATAAAAATAGTGCTTAATCAGCTACCAAACATATGATGAAAAGAGCTAGGTACAGCTATTTATCCGACAGATAATTGGGTTTTGGCAACTGATTAATACCAATTAGCTTGATTAGTTGATTTATTTTGAGGCAAGAAAACCTTATCGATAGCAATGGAAAATATCGTTACTTATTTGCTCTAAATAAGAATCTTTTAACAAAACTTTCGTTATGTTTATCCCTTAAATTGACTAAGTATTATTGCTGATTGGTATAGAGCACAAAGATAACAGACTCACTGCTAAATGCACTAGATGATTCTAAGAATAGAAAGTAAGGAGCGTACATCAGTTAGGTAAGGGAAATTTTGATAGCTTAAATTCGGTTGAGTCGCAACTGTGTATTGGGAGTACGTATAGAATAAGAGCTGAATAACCATTATTTAGCAGCTTATTCAATTTAAGATGAGGTTTTGAAAGAGTAGCGGAATAAAAAATGGGGCGACTGACGAGACTTGAACTCGCGACAACCGGAATCACAATCCAGGGCTCTACCAACTGAGCTACAGCCGCCATAAAGAAGTGCACATCGCTTAATGTGTGGCGCGCATAATACATAGTTTCATTTGCGTTGTGAAGAGAAAATTACATAGTTTTTTTGCAATTGCTCTAAATTAGGCCTTTTTGTGCTGACTTTGTGCAAACCATCTCTAGATTCTGCTAACTTTACTAGCTGAATAAGGTCAGTGCTGGAACTTAGTCAGCTTATTCAGTTGCGATTTATCAAAAAACTGAGAGAATATTATATTGGGTACAGCAATGCATGGGAATGATTGCATTAGTTGCCACATTATATAGCAAATCGTAGGAGTGCTAATGGAAACAATAACAAACTGGATCTCGGATAATTCTGAGCTATTAACTCATTATGCTGTGCAAGTCGTGCTAGCGATAGTCGTCTTTTTTGTGGGCTTGCGCATCGCAAAGTGGTGTAGCAACTTAACTGAAAAAGCATTTGCTAAACGCAAAGTCGATAAAGCGGTTGGTTCGTTTTGCGGTAACATCATTTATGCCTTGGTTTTCATTGGCACGTTATTGATGGCGCTGTCGCAAGTCGGCGTTGAAACCACCTCATTTATTGCAATTTTAGGTGCGGCTGGTTTAGCCGTAGGCTTAGCACTTCAGGGCTCATTATCAAACTTTGCTTCTGGTGTACTAATAATCATTCTTCGTCCATTCAAATCAGGCGACTACATAGAAGCAGGTGGCAAAGCAGGCTCTGTGCGTAAAATTGAGATCTTCTCAACGGAAATGAACACGCCGGATAACAAAATCATCGTTATGCCAAACTCGGCTATTATGTCTGGCGCTATTGTTAATTATTCACGCGAAAAGACCCGTCGAATCGATCTGGTAATTGGTGTAAGCTATGACGCAGATTTGAAGAAGGCTAAACGCGTGCTTAAGTCTGTACTAGACGCTGAAAGTCGTCTTTTAAAGGATCCTGCATATACAGTAGCTGTAAGTGAGCTAGCTGACTCAAGTGTTAACTTTGTGGTGCGCCCATGGGTTAAGACTGAGGACTACTGGCCTACGTATTTCGATCTAATGGAAAACATTAAGATCGCTCTAGACGAAAACGATGTGGGCATTCCTTATCCTCAAATGGACGTGCATTTGCACAAAGCAGACGAATAATCAGGGGTTAATCGTTAATATGAAATTGAAGTCCTTGGCTATGTTAGTTGCAGCACTTGCTGCAACTAATGTGGTAGCAGAAGAGAAAAAGACCTGGGAAGCGAATGCGGAGCTAGGTGCCATTATTACCAGTGGTAATACAGAAACAACCACCTTCAAAGGGGCTGTTACTGTGAAGCACAACCTTGAAAAGTGGAATAACGAGTACAAGCTAAGTGGCCTGTACAAAGAAGACGAAGTTGAGCAGGATAATGGTGTAAAAACCACTGAACGCACCAACGAAAGGTACTTCGGTTCTGCTCAAGGGAACTACAAGCTTAACGAGAAAAATGCTCACCTATTCGTGTATGGCTCATACCTGAGTGACTACTTTGGCGCATACCGAGACGAAGCAGTTGCTTCTGCTGGTTACGGTCTACGCTTTATCGATACCGAAACTATGGTGCTAAATGCGGAAATCGGTCCTGGTTACAAGTACTTCAAGTATCCAAACGATAGCACTGAGATGGGTGAGGATGGAGAGTCACTCGCTGGTGAGTGGGAAGGTGAAGTTATTGCACTCGCTAAAGCAGATTATACTTGGCAAATTTCAGAAGGTGCCAAGTTTACTCAACTGCTAGCGGTTGAATACGGCGATACTAACACTAAAACGCGCTCAGAAACTGCATTGCTAACCAAAATCAACGGCTCTTTGCAGATGAAGGTAGGTTTCAATGTTACGCACAACTCTGACGTTGCTGATGACAAAGACAACACCGATACAGAGACTGCGCTGACCTTGGTTTATAACTTCTAACCAAACGATTTTAAAAAGCCTCTTTTAGAGGCTTTTATCTTTTTCGGCAAGCAATAAGGCTTTTTCAAATTTTGCAAATAACAGGTCGCGTGAATAGCGCTTGTGAGCTAAGTCAGAAGAGCTTTGCTTAGCCTTACGAACAGTCTCCGCATTATGTAAAAACTCAAATATTACCTTCGCTGACTCTTGGTAATTGTCACTTGTTACCACCCCACATTGCTCTTGGTTAATGAGTTCAGCTTGCCAACCACCGTGATTTACAGCTATTGGCTTACCGGCTGCCATAGCATCGAACAGTTTATTCGCCGAATTTTTCCAAGTTTCTTGTATCCCTCCAACTAAACTAAAACATAGATCTGCGCGCTGATATAAGTGCACAACTTTGTCTTTAGATACGGGGTCGAGAATGAAGAAGTTTTTCTTATAAACGTCGAGCTCTTTCGCTAACTTTATGACGTCTGGCTTACACATTCCGGAGCCTATTGCCACAAAACAGAGCTCTGGATAATTTTTGGCTGCATGTGCTAAATGAGCAAAGTAGTCAACTCGGTTTACAAGGCCAAACGTGCCAGCGTAAAGGATGAGCTTTCTGTCATTGAGAAAGCTAAGCATAGCATCACTGTCTGTATCAGCTGCAGGAACATTTGAGAACAACTCGGTATCGCAGGAGTTGGGGATGACATGGATTTTGGTTGTATCATATCCGTATTTCGCGACGCCTTTGCCCATATCATCCGACAAAGCAATCACCTGTGAAGCGTTCTTATAGGTCCATTTTTCAAATGTATTTAACGCTTTAATCAGGAGTTTATTTTTGATAACACCCATGGCGATGGGTACTTCTGGCCATAAGTCCCTCACTTCGAACACAAACGGCACTTTTTTAAACTTTTTGTAAATGAGAGCTGGGATAGCGATAGTTAAAGGAGTGCTTGTTGCAAATACGAGATCTGCCCCTATTTTCATTGCCTTACGAGTAGAAGCCCACGAAAAACTGAGGAATTTTTGAATTCGTTTCGCAAAGCTATCGTTATTTGAGTAAGGAAGGTGATAAATGTGAAGTTCGATGCCATCTATTTCGCGTTCGTTCCAACCCGCTTCGAAAGTATCAAATTGTTCGAGAAATGCAGATGAAGTGATCAGTGTCACCCGGTGCCCCTTTGCAACAAGCCTTTTGGCCATTTCATAAGAGCGTGTACCACCATTACATTTGGGGGTTGCGAAGTATTGATGTAGGTATATCAGATGCATGCATATTTCCATTTTTTTTAGCAACCGCATTATACGAGTAGCCCAAGTGAGGTGCAAAGCTAACCACAAATTGTTTCACTATAGTATCAACATCCGATACAATCGACCGTCGTCTTTATGGGCATCAAAGGAGATAGTTTTGCTTCGGAACATTTTAATATTAATAACTTTTATTTTTAGCTTAACAGCAATGAATGTGGAAGCTGCGCCTAATATTTCACCTTCGCAGTTAGAAATGTTTAAAAAGCTCCCTAAAGCCCAACAAGAAGCATTGGCCAAAAGGTATGGCATTGATTTAAATATGCTAAACAATCAGCAAGCGGATAATGCTAGCCAATCAACAACAAATGAATATCAACCATACCAACTTGAAGAAGAAGAAACGGTTTCCCCTTTTCCTGAAGATGAATTCTTCCAGCCAGAAGACAATCAATTAGCACGTTTCGGTGAGAACTTTTTTGAAACGGACAGCTTCAATTATGCTAACCCGTCCGCTCAATCTGCTCCTTTGGACTATGTAGTAAGTGTAGGTGATACTTTACAAGTAACTTTGTATGGGAATGAAACGGAGCAGTTTGAAGTAACTGTAAACTCTGACGGTCTTATCATTGTCCCAGGGTTGTCTCCGCTAAGTGTAGTTGGCTTATCCCTACAGGAAGTAAAGCAACTTGTTTCTGACGTGGTTGGTAAAGAAGTTATTGGTCAAAACGCTTTGGTTTCCATATCTAACTTGCAGCCAATTAAGGTCTTTGTTACTGGGGAAGTTATTAAGCCTGGCCCGTATGTTTTACCTCCACTTTCTACTGCCACGACAGCAATCAGTTTTGCTGGTGGTATCAGTGAGGTAGGTGGTTACCGTAATATCCAAGTAAAACGAAGCGGTAACGCTATAGCAACGTTTGATTTGTATGATTTACTGGTTGAAGGCTCAAGCGTTGGTGATGCCACTCTAAAAACAGGGGATGTAGTGCTCGTCCCTACCGCTAACAAAGTAGTCTCAATAGACGGTGCTGTAAGACGTCCTGGAATTTATGAACTTGCTCCAAACGAAACATTGACTCATTTAGTGAAGCTGGCTGGCGGAGTAAACACTGAGGCGTATGTTGAACGAGTATCCCTAGAAACATTTTCTGCTTCGCAGTCGAAGCAAGTATTGGGGATTAATCTAAAAGATAAACAAGCCATTTCACTTAGTGATGGCGATAAGGTTTTTATACCTAAAAAGCCCTCTGAAGCGAAAGACACTGTTTACCTCCTTGGTGCAGTGAATCGCCCTGGCGAATATCAATGGTATAAGGGGCTCAAGCTCTCTGAGGTGGTGGCTAATTTAGATATCGATTTGTTGCCGATAACTGATTTGAGCTATGCACTTATCATTTCAGAGAACGACAAAGCACAAATAACTGTAAAGCAGTTTATACCTACAGAGATTTACAACAAAGATGTAGAGCTTGCAAAAGGGGATCAAGTTGTCTTCTTCAGTCGTTATGAACTCAGAAGTCAGGAACAAGAGCAGCTACGCCGTTATGCTTATACCGAGCAAGAGCTTATTGAAGAGATAAATAGATTAGACTGGGCAAGTTTTCAGCAAAAACGGTTCGAACAGTACATAGCTGATGAAGGAACATTTGAAGATGACTTGGCTAAAGCGCAGCAAGCAAAGAAACGTGCAAAAGAATCATTTCAGTTTAGCGTGTCAAATGAATTTCCAATATACCTAACAAGTTTAGTTGCAGAAACTGAAGAGCTTTCTAAAGAAGAAGTGGAAGCTAAAATAAATAAAAATGTTTCTACTTTTAGTAGAAGCAGGATGTTATCTCCAATTCTTAAGCTACTAGCCAAGCAACACCACTTTGGTAATGTAGCGCAGATTGTTGAAGTGTCGGGGAATGTCAAATACCCGGGACTATACCCTATTTCTGCAGATACACAGGTGAAAGACATAATCTACGCTGCGGGTGGGATTCTTGAAGGAACCTATATGACACATGCCGAAGTGACGCGTTTAGTTGAGGCGCAAGGTGTGGATGTTGAGAATATCAGCTTTTCTTTGGCCGGGGCGTTGCAGGGCACAAAAGAGGATAATATAAATCTCAGGGGGCGTGATTACATTAACGTGTTTAAATCCCCCAACTGGAAAGAAAATCAGGTTGTGGAGCTAATTGGTGAAGTATTACTGCCTGGCCGCTACACAATCAAGCGAGGCGAAACACTTAAAAGTGTGATTGAGCGTGCTGGTGGCTTTACAGAACAAGCTGACCCTTCTGCTGCGGTGTTTACGAGAGAGTCACTTAAGGAGCAAGAAGAGAAGTATCTCAAAGATCTCTCAGAGTCATTGAAACAGGAAATTTTAACAAACAATCTAAATTCCAGTGATAGCATTCTTTCTAATGGTGCGGATGGAATTGGCGAGTTAATTGACCAACTCTCCGAAACAGAAGCTGTGGGCCGTTTGATCATCGATCTGGATGAAGTGATTGCAGGTAGTTCAAACTTAGTGCTCGAAAACAAGGATAAGCTGTATATACCCACACAAAGGCAGTCGGTTAACGTGATAGGTGAAGTCTATGTTGCAACCTCTCACTTGTTCAAGAATGACCTAGATATTAGTGATTATATAAATCTTAGCGGTGGCTACAAAGACAAAGCTGCGATGGAGAAGGTCTATGTTATCAAAGCTAATGGTAAGGTCATTGTGCCCGAGGCAAGCTCATCATGGTTTGCTGTTAACACTCAGCGGTCGAATATTGAGCCGGGTGATACCATCGTTGTACCGCTCGATAGTACATACAAAGACAACCTGACTCTGTGGACTCAAGTTACACAAATTATTTATCAGCTGGGTGTAGCTGTGGCTGCGGTTGGTTCACTGTAAGCTGATGTATAGATTTGACTAGAAAAAGTCAGTGGGCTCGGTAGGGGAACGTCAAAAATTGATACTCCCCTAACTCCTAAAATGTCTTTTAGCTGAGAGCTCTTAAAATAAGTATTTAAAAGGGCAAATTTAAGTTTTTTGAATTTCAGGTGGCACAGACATCTAGTTACTTGTGCTTACTTCATGAGGCCTTACCAAGATAGCAAATTGAGTTCAAAAGGAATGCTAACTTGAAACTTGGCGAAATGGATTCCGGTTCGATAAGCCGTACAAATAACGTATTCGGCATAGCTCTAAGAACTAATAATAGGTACGTAAAGTAATGGTAAAATCAAAACTTCAACCAACTGCATCTCTTGATGAAATTACATTGGGTAGGTATTTAATCCATTTGTATCAGAATAAGATACTTATACTACTGCCTGTCATTATATTTTCAGTTATCGGAGTTATCTATTCTTTGTCAATTCCAAACGAGTATCGCTCGGACATAGTTTTAGTTCCTACTGAATCTGATAGCGGTGGGAGTCTTTCTTCTTTGGCTTCGAAGTTTGGTGGTGTAGCCAGTTTAGCTGGCATTAGTTTGGGGTCTCAAGAGTCAAATACTACTACTATCGCCCTGAAAACATTGGAATCCCGTGCCTTCATTGCATACTTCATTGACAAGTATGAACTAGCTGTTCCTTTAATGGGAGTTGAAAAGTGGGACAGTAAAGAAAATAAGCTGATTTACGATACTGAGATCTATAACCCCGAAAGTAAGAAGTGGATACGTGACGTCAGTTACCCATATACCATCGAGCCATCAGAAGCGGAATTATATGAGGTTTTTCGTGAACGAATGTCAGTGTATCAAGATGAAGAAACTGGGTTTGTTAGTGTCGGCTTTAGTTATTATTCACCTATCCTTGCGCAAGAGTACTTGCAGAACTTAGTTAAAGAGTTAAATGTTTGGGTAGGTCAAAGAGTCGATGCGGAAACAAACAGGCGAATCGAACATCTTAAAGGTCAAATCAAGCTCAACAATATTGCTGAGCTTAATGCTGTTTTCTATGAGCTATTAACAGAAGAATACAAGAGTAAATTGCTTTACCAACTTGGAGATAGCTTTGCCTTTAAAACTCTTGACCCAGCAACACTTCCACAGTTTAAAAATAGCCCGAAAAGAGCTCTAATTTGCATTGCGTTTGCCATTATGGGCTTCGTTATCGGTGCAATTATTGCGTCATTTAGAAAAATGAAATGATTTTTAGTGCGAGGCTGTTTAAGTTACTAGCTGTACTCTGTATTGCTTATATAGGGGCGCTCTTCTTTGCGAGTAGATTGCATGTAGTTACTAGCTCATTTTCAGCAATGAATATCTTAATGCCTGCAGCTTTTTTTGTATTCATCATTATCGCTTTCAAGTTTGAGCACCGAAAGGATTACATATATCCAGCATCTGTGTTTCTCATGTTTTTACTGTTAGCTTTAGTAACTACGCTTTTTTATGGTGAGTCCTCTCAGGTTGAAGATCTATTCTATCTTGTTCACTTATTTTTAGCCTTCAACGCTGTCTACTTTATTATTAAATGGAAGTTATTCTCTGAACGCTTTTTATTGTATTTTTTTAGCGCTATCGTCGCATTACTTGCGTTATCTGCAGCGCTACAAATACTTGGTATTTTGGGAATTATTCCTTTAATTTGGGCCCCTGAGGGGCGTCCTGAAGGCTTTGACAAGCTTGTCACTGGTCCGTTTGCAAACCCAAATGATTTAGCTGTAGTAGAGCTGATGTTATTTTGTTATGTGTATTGGTTGGCTGACAAACTAAACAGATTCCCTTTAAAGTTGTTTCTGATAGCATGCACAGCGTTTGTGATTTTGGTAACCCTATCTCGTGCGTCTATTGTGCTGTTTGCTGTCTATTTTATCTTACTATCATTGTACAAAAAGCAATACTTAAAGTTACTAGCATTAACCTTATTTGCGATAGCTTCATTAGCTATACTAATAACATTTGCAAGTTCATTCAAAGTGAAAGGTGATGACAGCGGGCTGGTTCAGAGAAATCTCAATCGTATAGCGTCAATTGACAGAATGCTTAGTAGTAAGAGTAATGATAGTAGTGGTATAAGGGTGAATTCATACAGGTATTTTTTTGAAAATATTGATGAATTTGCTGAGCCAAGAGGGACTGATAATTATGAGAGCTTTTACAATCGAGCTGACTTTGATAAGAATTTAATTCGCTACAACCCTCATTCATTTTTTATTGAGTCAACGCTTTCTTTTGGTTATGCGGGGTTGTTGCTACTGTGTCTTCTGATGGCATTTTTTACTTATTATAGTATGGCGGTGCCAAATTCATACCCTGTAATTCTTATTGTATTTTTCATTATATTGTCAAATATACCCTCCTCAATAATTAAGATGCCTGCTTTATGGGTTCCTTTGTTTTTAGCTTTTTATCACCAACGTTACTATGTTCAAAAAAACCCTAACTAACGCATCACATCTAATTAGCGGAACAATTTTAGCGCAGCTAATAGCGATATTATCTCTTCCTTTGCTATCTAGGCTTTATAAACCAGGTGATTTTGCTATATATGCTTTAGTCGCAGCGACCTCTACTCTATTAAGTATTTTTCTAACACTTAGGTTTGAAGTGTTACTGCTTAAAGCAAAAACTAGCTATCAGGCCTATCAGTTGGTAGGAGTGATAAAGTCATTAATTCTCATTTCAGCCGTTTTTCTAGTAGGTGTTTCTACGGTAGCCTTGCTTGCTTTTAGTGATTATTTCTATGTGGTCTTTATGTCGTCAACTACTTCTGTTGTTATTGCAGCATTTAATGTAGGCCAAAACCTTTTTATACGCAATGGAGAAGTTAGCAAACTAAAATATGCACTGGTCAGCAGAGTTACTTTGTTTACAGCTTTGTCAGTAATTTTATCTTCAATGACTAAAGAGGGTATGGTTTACGCGTTTCTAATGTCCTATGTGGTGTGTGATTTGGTGTTTTTCCGCAAGGCAATTTTTGGTACCAAAGCATCCTCTTTTCCTAGACTCAAAAGGGCGCTATTCAAAGAGAAGAAAAATGTTTTGTTTTATACCCCGCATTCTTTCTACGGAGCGTTGATTCTGCATGCGCCGACATATATATTGACTGCGTTTTATACTGCCTCTACTGTTGGGCTGTTCAATATGGCAAATCGGCTCGTTTCTATACCGATGTCCGTGCTCACAGGTGCTTTGAATAAAATAAGTTTTAATGAATTTTCAAAAGAGCAGTCTGACAATAAAAAGAAAATATTTTTTGTAATAGTCTCTCTCGCTTTTGCCGTAATATATCTACTTTTCTCCCTGTTGTTTTGGTTGTTTGGTGAAACCATAGTCGAGGTTGTTTTGGGGAGTCAATGGAGTGAAGTTTACATATATGTTTTAGTATTGATGCCTTGGATTGCATTCAGAACAGTAGCTGGCGTCTTTGCATTTGCGAGTATTTTGAAGCAAAGACAGGGGACAGCGTTTTTGTTCGAAATCGTATATGGTTGCTTAAGTATGCTTGTCCTCGTTGTCTATGCTGCAACTAATGCCTTGCCTGAAAGAGCTTTATTGGCTTTTTCCATAACGGGTGCATTTATTGTCGGTGCTCAGTTAACTTGGTATTATGCACTACTGTTTAAAGAACGTTAGCTGCGGATATGCACATCTTAGTTGTACCCTCTAATTACCCAAATGCCGCCCAACCAAATGCAGCGCCTTTTTTCAGGGATCAAGTGGACTTGCTATTACAAAGAGGGCACGACGTAGGTGTACTCTCTATTGTACCTTTACAGTTCAAGAACTGGCTAAGGGCTGGACTAGTGAAGCAACCACAACACATTCAGCTGCTTTTCCCTGCTATTCCAAAGTTATCAGCTTTAACAAGTTGGGTGAGATTCCAAATATCGAAGTATCTAATTAAAAGATATATAAAATGTTTCGGTAAGCCTGAAGTAATTCACGTACATGCTTACATGGCTGGTGAAGTGGCTATTTGGGCTAAAAAAAAACTCGGTATACCCTATGTTATCACTGAGCACTATTCGCATTTTTATCAAAGTAATTCAGAAGCTTGGCGATTAAAGTTGGCAAAGAAGGTCTATCAGCAGGCAAGTAAAAGAATTGCAGTAAGTTCACCATTTAAATTATCCCTTGAGAACTCTTTTCAAGAACCTTTTGAAGTCATTGGCAATTTAATCGATCCGAACTTTGAGAATGAAAAAGTTGCAGAGACTCCTCCCAAGGAATTCTTCATACTCAATGTCGCAAGGCTAGTTCCAATAAAGAACCATGAATTATTACTAAGGTCCTTTAAATTAGCGCATAGCGAAAAGCCTGAGTTAAAGCTGGAAATTATTGGCGCTGGGCCTGAGCTATCAAAGCTACAAACTTTGGCCTCAAAATTGGATATCGCAGACAATATAATTTTTCATGGTGAATGTAATAAAGAATTTATTAAAGCTCGAATGAAAGACGCTTTAGCGACAGTGTTAACAAGTGATTATGAGACATTTGGTGTAGTATTGGTAGAATCTTTGTCGGTAGGAACTCCCGTTGTTACGACTAATGTGGGGGGAACTTCAGATATTGTGAGCTCTGAGCAGTTGGGGTATTTGTGTCAAGCAGACGAGGGAGAAGTAGCAGGAGCAATAATCGATTTGATCGAAAACCCTAAAGATAGCAGGCTAATCAAAGAAATTATAGTGACTAAGTTTGGTAAAAATAGATTTTACGAACGCATGCGTAAAGCGTATGAAGATGCAATCGGTATTAGAGATTTGTAAAATGAAAATTGTAAACTTCCTTATAGCAGCGACTACGGTCTTATGTTTAGGTGGCTGTGATATAAAAAGTGATAACGAAAGTAAAGTGGAACCGCAAAGGATAGATGTACTGTGGTCAGAGACTGTCGTTGAATATTTAAAGTCTCCACTGTGGCAGTCCGACTTCAATTATGATTCCGGACAAATTTTGATGCCATCTCTTCACTACGCTTTTTCAACAGGTGATAAAGAGAAGATGGCAGACTTTGATCGCTTTTATATTGATTATATAGCTGCAATTGATGACAACATCGATACCAATAGGCTGAGACAATTACAGTTTTGGTATCTTATGTCGCAGTATCTGGTTTACAGCGATAAGCAAGGGAATTGGGATGAAAATAAGCAGTTTCTACTTGATTATGTTACCGAATATTTAAGAGAACTTTGGTTTGACCGGCCTGTTCATGTATACGGAATTCATACAGTCGGTTTGAAAGAGCGTGTTGTTTGGAAATTAGAAAATCCAGATTATGAACCTATGTACAAAAGAGCTACGTTTGATGAAGAGTTTTTCTCATTTGCGATCGCTGCAGATTTTGTACGTATAGGTCGCTCCTCAAATTCCGAAGGTATGGCTGCTTTAGAAGATATTCTTACGACAGCTCTTTCAGTCTTTAAAGCAGAGGTTGAATTTACTGCTGATGGCTGGCTGTATCAGCCGGGGCAATGGTGGGACAACGAAGATTATCTTTTTGCGGGCCACACCGAGTTAAGTGATGATTTAGACCCATATCCTGTACCTGGAATAGCACTTGACAGTTCCCACGCACACCGCTTTCCCGTGTGGTTGCGTTCATTAGAGAATGCATATAATGACTCCTCAGATGAAGCGGTTTATTACCGTTATTTAAGAACTCAATTTGCCAATCAATTTATTAATGTAGTGTACGTGGCGCCTGATTCAGAATTTTCTGGAATGCGTATGACTAATTTTTTTGATGGAAATAACGGCATCTATAGATACCGTTATCATGAAACATCGACAACAGCGATTAAACTTGGTTATGAGCCCTTTAATCTTTCAGGCACCCTTTATACTGGCTTCTATCCGCTTATGGAAAATAGTTATTTGAAGGAGCAGTATCGTAGGCAGTGTGGTAACTTTCCTTTTGAAGAACCCCTTATTAACCTCTACCAAGGACTCGGACCAGCAAGAGCTGCACATCCGCTTGTGAGCATGCCAGAGTTTTACACCTCAGGGTTTGCTGAATTAAATTGTTTAATTGCTGTAAATATCCCCGACTTGGATTGAGTTGGCCGCAAAATAAATATTTATTGGAGAGTAAATGTTAAATACTGAGTTTTCACCTTGGCCGTCATATACAGAAGAAGAAGCTGAAGCTGCAAAGCGTGTACTTCTTAGTAATAAAGTTAATTATTGGACAGGTGAAGAGTGTCGAAAGTTTGAACAAGAATTTGCTCAGTTCGCTCACAGTGCATTTGCCATCGCTGTTAGTAATGGTACGACAGCCCTAGAGTTGGCGCTTAACGCGATAGGTGTAGGTCACGAAGATGAGGTGATAGTTCCACCCAGAACGTTTTTAGCTACTGCTAGTGCTGTGGTCACTCAAGGTGGCACACCAGTGTTTGCCGATGTCGAGTTAGAAAGCGGCAATATTGATCCTGCCTCTATCGAGGCCGCTATCACAGACAAAACTAAAGCAATCATCTGTGTACATTTAGCGGGGTGGCCATGTGATATGGATAAAATAATGGCCCTAGCAAAGAAGCATGATTTATATGTTATTGAAGATTGCGCGCAAGCACATGGGGCAACTTATAAAGGTAAATCTGTTGGTAGTATTGGTGATATTGGCTGTTGGTCTTTTTGCCAAGATAAAATTATGACCACTGGCGGCGAAGGTGGCATGGTTACTACCAACGAGAAAGCGTTATGGCAAAAGATGTGGGCTTATAAAGACCATGGCAAAAGTTATGATTCGGTGTACAACAAATCGCATCCTCCCGGCTTTAGGTGGTTACACGATTCCTTTGGTACCAATTATCGAATGACTGAAATGCAAGCTGCAATTGGTAGAATCCAACTTACTCGCATGCCTCAGTGGAGTGAAGCCCGCAGGGAAAATGCAGAGCAAATTAGAGCTGTTGTTAGTAATTGTGAATTACTGAAGGATTATACACCGGCAGAAGAGTCGTCACATGCTTACTACAAGCTTTATTTTTATGTGGATGAAAGTCGACTTAAAGATGGGTGGTCAAGGGATCGCATCGTAGAGGCGGTTGTGTCGCAAGGTGTTCCTTGCTATCAAGGCTCTTGCAGTGAGATCTATCTTGAAAAGGCATTTACCAATGCAGGATTCACACAACCTCGATTGCCGGTTGCGAAGAAACTGGGCGAGATTAGTCTGATGCTTTTGGTTCACCCGACGTTAACTCCAGCAGAGATCTCGAAAACCTGCGCTGTGCTTGAAAGCGTTATCCGCGACGCACAAATTTAGTAACCTAAGGGAATATAGGTACAGCTGCGTTTGTGCTATATTCCCTCGCCTGTGTGAAACCAATCAATTAGGCTCCTTTGATTTTATGAAACGACTATTTGATATAGTGCTGGCTTCTTTGCTGATACTAGTTTTCTGGCCCATTTTCTTAATACTTTCCGTACTGGTAGCGTTCAAATTGGGGTCACCCATTTTGTTTAAGCAACAGCGCCCTGGGTTAAACGGTCAACCTTTTTATATGTACAAATTCCGTTCTATGACGGATGCAAAAGCCGCTGATGGGAGTTTGTTGAGTGATGAGTTGCGTTTAACGGGTTTTGGCAAAAAGCTGCGCTCTAGCTCTTTGGATGAATTGCCAGAGCTAATCAATATTATCAAAGGGGATATGAGTTTTGTTGGTCCTCGTCCTCTGCTCATGGAGTATCTACCGCTATATAACGATAGGCAGAAGAAGCGTCATAATGTCAGACCAGGTTTAACTGGATGGGCGCAAATTAATGGTCGTAACAACATGAGTTGGCAACAAAAGTTTGAATGTGATGTGTGGTATGTTGAGAATCAAAGCTTTTGGCTAGATATCAAAATCTTATTCAAAACATTTGCTAAAGTCCTCAAGAAAGAGGGGATAACAGCGGATGGGCAAGCAACAACCCGCTTTTTTAAAGGAAATGATGAGTGAATAATGTTGAGTTAAGGAAGCGCATTCAATACTTACTCAGAAGCGCAAATCAGACATATCAGACGTATCTAAGCAATGAGAAAAAGTTTGTTTATGCGAACGCTTTGTACGCAGTTAATGTGGAGCTTAGCCACCTAATTTTGGAATATGGGCACTTACTGCAGGGTATAGAACAGGATGTTGCGATTGAATTGAACCTTCACCTTCAAGTTTGGTCTCAGCAATGGCTTGAGTTGAAACAACAGCAATCTCCTGCGTTAGATGAGCCGTTTGTGTTCAACACCATGTTGCCATTTCCGCCAAGAGTTAATACAACCTTCCAAGTGTGAACCAAATAATATGAAAATTCTATTCCTAGCCAAAAAAGGCGATGAAGCGTCTTTGTCTGCAGCCTCTGAACTCAGAGAGCAAGGGTTTGACGTGGCTGATTATTATGGTCAGTGGGGGGAGCCGCTCCCTGAAGCCGCCAAGCAATGGACTGGAGATATTATTATTTCCTATTTGAGTCGTTGGGTAGTACCACAGTATCTCTTGGACCAAGCACAAGTCGCCGCAATTAATTTTCACCCCGCTCCTCCTGAGTATCCTGGAATTGGGTGTAATAACTTTGCTTTGTATAATGGTGAATCAAGCTATGGTGTAACCTGCCACCATATGGAAGCAACAGTCGATACTGGGGCCATCATTGCCGTGAGTGAGTTCCCGCTCTCTCCATCTGATAATGTTGAATCTACGTTGCGTAGGACATATGATGCTCAACGTTCGCTATTTAGTGAAGTGATTAACACTTTTGTACAGCAGGGAGAGTTTCCTGTGAGTGATCGAGTATGGTCTCGCAAACCATACACTCGTGAAGAGTTTAACGCGCTGTTTGAAATTACTTCTGATATGACTCAACAAGAAGTTGAGAAGAGAATTAGAGCTGTGAGTTTTGGTGACTATCAACCGTTTATCAAGCTGCATGGCCATACCTTTAAACTGGCAAAATAAAATTTGTAATGGTGTAAATATGAAATCTATAACACATACCACCCGCGCTTCATCCAAAGGTTTCTCTTTAGTTGAGCTCTTGATTGTAATGGTCATAATCGGCCTTATTGCTTCGCTAGTTGGTCCAGCGATGTTTGGTAAAGTTGACTCTTCAAAAGTCAAAACCGCTGAGGCACAAATGCAGTTACTTGGAACAGCGATTGATACATATCGCCTTGATGTGGGCGACTTCCCTACTAAGTTAGATGATTTGCTTAACAGTACAGGTCGTCATTGGGATGGCCCATATTTACCAAAGGCAATTCCAAATGACCCTTGGGATAACCCGTATTTTTATGAGCGCAATGGTTCTAGTTACACGTTACAGAGCTTAGGTCGTGACGGTAAGCAAGGTGGTGAAGAACTCGATGCGGATATTACTTACCAATGAATATGTTGCTGAACTTAATTAACGAGCTACGCGCTGATAAACCGATAGACATTGAAGAGTTTGAGGCGTATCAAAAAGGCCATAATTCTAACTATGAGCGCACAATCATTTCTTTGTCTGGTGCATCAGAGGAGGATTTTCTCGAGCTATTCAGCAATAAGTTCAGCCTACCATTGGTAACATTTGAAAATGTTAAAGACTACATCAACGATGATGAAATTCGCTCAGCCTATGAACAGCAAATTGATTGGCATTGGCTCGAAAAGTATGCGTGGTACCCTCTAAAGGTGAACGATGAAAAAGTGACTATCATCACTAATCGTCCGTTGTGTGTGGAGGCTGCAAACTTTCTAGACTTTAATGGCATCAACTTTGATTTGGTGCTCACATCAGAGTCTCTTGTGCAAAAAGTAGCAACCGTCTTTGAGCAGACAAAGCAAACGCAAACGTCTGCGATTGTTGAAGTAGAGCGCTTGCGTGCTATGGCATCTGAAGCGCCTATTATTAATTTGGTGAATTCACTGATAAATCGTGCCCTTGATGCAAAAGCGTCAGATATGCATATCGAGCCCGTGGAGCGTGGTGGGCGAGTAAGAATCCGTGTGGATGGTGTATTGCAGCAGCTCGATGATATTCCGCAGAACCTTGTAATGCCTGTGGTGTCACGTATCAAAATATTAGCGAGCCTAGATATTGCCGAAAAGCGTAGACCCCAAGATGGTAAGATAGCGCTGTCTGGTCGAAATATTGATATTCGTACCTCTATTCTGCCTTTGAACAATGGTGAGAGTGTGGTGATGCGTTTCCTTGAAAAGGGCTCGCTGCGCTTAGATATGACCGACCTCGGCTTTGAGCCTGATACCATTGAAAAGCTCAATAAAGACTTGACCAAAACGGCGGGTGTGATTCTGATGACCGGCCCAACTGGCTCCGGTAAGACGACCACTTTGTACTCATTCCTACAGCAGCTCAACTCCAGTCATGAGAAAATCATTACACTGGAAGATCCTGTGGAATATGAACTTGAAGGCGTAAATCAGATTCAAGTTAATAGTGATATTGGTTTTGATTTTGCTGCAGGTTTGCGCAGTATCGTCCGTCAGGATCCGGATGTAATCATGGTGGGGGAAATCCGTGATGCAGAAACTGCACGTATTGCGATGCAGTCCTCTCTGACTGGTCACCTTGTATTTAGTACAGTGCATACCAACGATGCGCCGAGCGCTTACGTGCGAATGATCGATTTAGGTGTCGATGAGTTTTTACTTAATGCTTCTGTTATTTCCATTATCGCCCAACGTTTAGCACGTAAACTATGTAGTCATTGTTCTGAACCAGACGAACAAGGGCAGCTAATAATAGATAAGTTGCTTAAAGAAGAGCAGATTTTAGACCCTCAACTAGTCGCCTCTGCGAATGTAAGAAAAGCGGTAGGTTGCTCTGCTTGTGGCATGAGTGGTTATAAGGGGCGTCTTGCATTAATTGAATACTTGCCAAACAACAACGATATTAAGGCATTGGATAAAGATTCTGCATTTACCTTAAAAGCAAGTGAGTACATGCGCACTCAAGGCATGCGCACTCTCTATCAAGACGGCGTGGTCAAGGTGCTCAAAGGAGAAACAACCATTGACGAGGTTGTAAGGGTAGCTGGCTAATGAAGAAATTCAGAGTAACGTTTGTTGATGGCAACGGTATTAAAAGCCGCAAGGTGTTTTCTGTAGAAAATGAGCCTGCGCTGTATTCTGAGTTAAATGATATCAATGCCACCGCCATTGAAGTTAAACCCGTCGAGCAAGGGTTAGCCGAAAGCTTATTTGGGACAAAAGTAACGTCACAGATGGTAGAGTTAATCATTACCAACTTGGCGAGTCTACTCAATAGCGGTATCACCTTGGACAGGGCTTTGACTCTGGTAGCGAAATCCGCAGAAAACGAAGCGCAGCGAGAGCTTGTTGAAGATCTTCAAAATAGAGTACGAGGTGGTCAGTCTTTTGCCAGTGCTATGGAAGAAAACAGCGAACATTTTGATGCGTTAGTGATCAACCTAGTCAGAATTGGTGAAAGTACTGGCTTGTTGGCACAGGTTCTCACTGATTTAAGCTTACAACTAAAATTTCAAGAGCACGTAAACAAACAAGTCAAACAAGCGGGTATATACCCGTTAATTATCGTATTTGTTTGTATTCTGTCGGTTTTATTCATCCTCTATAGTGTCGTCCCGCAGTTATCAGGCATGTTGGAGCAGGTCAAAGAGTTACCTGGTTACACGGTAGCATTGATGTCGGCATCTGACTTTGTGCGTAGCAGCGCGGGTATCGTCACCTTGGTCGCTATTGCCTCAGGCATTGGCCTACTAGTATTTTCCAATAGCGCACAAATGAGAGGTGCTAGGGCAAAAATTTGGCAAGGCTGTCAAAAGCTGCCTTTGATCAGTTCTATGGTTGAGTTATCTCAGCAATTGCGATTTTCAGCTGCAATGAGAACCACATTGAACTCAGGACTATCGATAACCGATGCCTTAGGCCTATCCGCAAACACACTTACCAATGAAGATGCTCGCATTAAATTCACAGATGTGAAGCAAAAAATTCAAAGTGGTACATCTCTTACTGAAGCGCTCGATGAAACTGGGCTATTCAGCACTATGGAATTAGGCTTTATCGAGGTGGGTGAGGAAACTGGCGATTTAACCAAAGCATTCTCTGAAATGCAGGAGCGCAAAGGCCAGGAATTTGATACTCGTTTAGCAAGCACGCTAAAAATGCTAGAACCGCTGTTGATTCTGCTTATGGGGGTGATTGTTGGAGCTGTCGTCATTATTATGATGCTGAGCATAATGAGCGCTCAAGATGTTGGTTTTTAAACAACAAGGTATGTCACTGACCGAACTTTTAGTCGTGATGGCAATCATAGGTATGGCGGTCGCTTTAGTATCGCCAGTTACTGTTTCCATGATGGACAAAAGAAAGAGAAACCTTGAGCAGCAAGAAGTCAATTCGCTCATAGCCTCACTGCAGCGCAAAGCGCAGTGGGCAAATCAAGGTTTTGAATTAACCCTAAATAAAGGTTCGATGCGAGTGTTGCAAGGAAATAAACCCTACATGAGTAAGAGCTTTGAGCATCTCCAATTCAAGCAAAGCAAGTTAGCTATCTCTTCATCAGGGTATTTGCCAACCTGTTCATTGGAACTTGAGCAAAAACAATCACTAGAGTTGAAAACTGACTTATGTCCGCGCGAAAGCAACTAGGCTTCACACTGATTGAATTGTTAGTGGCCATTACTTTGATCACATCGACCATTGCCATCGTGAACTTGGTTTATTCGAACTATGTGCGCAATGACATACGTTTTGCGCAAACAGCTGATGCTTACTCTGACCTTCTCGAAGCAACGGACAGAGTTCGCAAAGAACTGAAGCGCACAGGTCAACAAGAGGGCTCTGTAACCATTAACAATACCAATTGTAATTGGTCGGTGATTAATGAAGAGAGCTCTAAACAAGCCGCATTTGACTTTAATACTGGTGCGATTACTCAAAGTGGCGCCTCATTTATCTTAAGTACTGTTGAGCTAAGTTGTGAGAATGGTAAAAAGTTATTACCGAAATTGTCTTTCAAAGTCCTCGATGTTGATACGGGCGCGCAACAGCAGATTATAGGGTAATGATGAAGAGAAACGGATTTACGCTCGTCGAAGTGCTCATAACGCTAACAATTCTGTCGTTGGTGCTAGTACTTAGCTTTCAGTCGTTATCTGTGTTCTTAAACGCGGCTAGCAATTCGAAAAGCGAGTTGAGCAGAACTCAAAATGAGGTTTACACTCGGTTGATGCTTCGTTCTTCCATCGCAGGGATGTTGGATTATTATGTACGTAACCAAGCGGGGCTCAATAGACCCTTTTTTTATGCAGATAATCAAACCATTCAGTACGTCTCCAGCTCTCCTATGGTTTTTAAGCAAAGCCAAGAAGTCTTAGCCTCATTACAGATAAAAACCATTGATGAGCAATTAGGTTTAGAGGTAACAGAGTGTCCTTTAAAGAGTGTGCTGTTTTATACACAGCCTGAGCAACCTTTAGCGCGTCACCAAGCATGTAGAACAGTTTCTTTCGTAGCATTCGATGGGCAAATAGAATTCTTCACTGTTGAGCCGGCAGGTAAAAGCTCAACCCCACAGTTCAATATTCCTGGCTTTGAATTAGAAAAGCAGCTTACAGCACACTTGCTACCTGAAGAAATTCAAGTGCGCTTTGTAAAGGAAGGCAAAGAACATATTTGGACTTTCTTCAGCAGGGTAGAGAATATCAGGAAGTTTTATCAGAATGATGGGGGACATATTAGTGCCTAGTCAAAAACAAGCTGGTGTTGCTCTAATCACTGTTTTGATAGTGATATCTATCCTCGCATGGGTGATCTCATACTTTATTGCCCAAGGTCGCAATAATTTGGATTTGGTCGAGTATGAACGCGATAGAATCTTGGCCGAAATAGAAGCTGACTCTATGATAGAAGAGGTGATGTATTGGCATTATGCAAGTAAAATTCTCAATAAAGAGGGCGGCAATTACTACGGTAAACGCGTTGATGTCTCATCCTCAAAGCAACAACCGAAGTGGTTTGAACTAAGTGATACCTCCGGAAGGTTGGCTATCATGAATCTAAACACAGCTCTGGCAAGTAAGCTTGCTGTTGTAGATAGAAGTTCTCCTTCAAATCTGAGCCGATTTATTGATTGCTATGACGATTGGCAAGACCAAGATGATCTAAAGCGCCTGAATGGTGGTGAGAGCCTCTGGTACTTAGAGCAAGGCTTACCCGAGCCTCGCAACGCGCCCATGCAGTCCTATGCTGAGTTTGAACTTATGTGCGGCTTCCCTCAGGATCAAGCAAGTATTGATAAGCTTTTGAATAATGTGGTGCTTTATCATCGTGGCTCATTTAATCCTGCATTAGCATCGCGAGAACTTATCTCTGTGAGTGATTTACCAAAAGATAGAAAGGAGTCTTTGTATCATTTGGCTAGAGCGGGGCAGCAGGACAAACTTAATCAATTAGTAGGATCATCGACCTCAGTGACCAATCCCATTAGTTTGCAATTAAGCAATAACCTTTTACTAAAACTAGAAGTCAATGTAGGGCGGGCCCAAGCCCGCAGAGAGGTTGTATTTAGCCATAGTATGCGGTATAACCCGAGACCTTTGGTACAGTTTTGGCATTGGTCAGAGAAGTAGTGTTCAGTATGGGAAGTATTAACTTGTGGATAAAGAACAAGCTTAAGGAAAGCGTCGCCTTCTTTGAGTCTGATTCTCAATTAAAGAACAAAAGAGAACACTATCCTTATATTATTGTTCTAGACCCTAAATCTGTATTAGAGCAGCGTCGATTTTTTTCTATTACCAAAAAGCGTGAATTGGAAAAGGCAGTGACATTATTCGCTGCGCAAAACACTCCGTTCAAACAGTTCAAATTCTGGTTCGATGCGACAAAAGCTGACAAAGGATATTTCGTCAATATCGCTTATGTTGATCTTGAACTATACCACATGGCGCAACAGGCTCAGCCTCAGGGCGGGGTTATTATCCCTGAAACTATTATGTATCGAGCCCTGCGCGGTAGTGAAAGGGTGAGTATTGAGCAAGTCGGTAATTATATTCCCGATAGCAATTACGTTAGTACGTTTTCGCGAACAGGTACTCTAGCAGAGTTTTGGCGCATGGAAGATGATGGCATCTCGCAAACGTCTCATCAACAACAGTTACTTGATTCGCTGTCTGTCAAAAAGTTTATGCCTTGGTTAAGCCATTGGCATTGGGGCGCAGAAAATAATCGAAAGCTCACTGTTAAGCAGGTATTGCTCGCAACAGCATTAGTCTTTGGTTATTTTGCATTCAGCTCTGCGTTCGTATACTGGCAACATCATAGCACTATAGCAAGCTATGAGAGCAACAAAGGCTTGCTACAAGAACTAAAAAGTAATCAACGTGATGTTGAAGACATGGAAGCAATGCTGGTTGCGAAAAATCAACCGTTTGAAGAGCATGAATACATTTATCCATTGTTTGCGGTACTTAAAAGTATCGACACATATTACGAGGTTCAAGGGTTAGCAGTCGTTGATGGTGAAGTGCAAGTATCAGGAATCTCAGATGATGCTGATGCAGTATTTAAAACGCTATCACAAAGTGAGCAGGTTAAGGATTTAAGATATATTATGCCTGTTCGCAAAGCGGGTAAGCGCGACTCTTTCAGTATTGGCTTTAAAATGGAAAGTATATGAATTTAGATACATCGGTTTTCGACCTCGGTGGCAAAGCGGGTGTGCCACCTAAGCAAATGAAGCTACTATTGCTTTGTATCGTTTTGCTGTGTGCTAAGTTTGTGCTTTTACCTGTTGTTGAGTGGCAAAATGAGCTGCTCGAAGAGATCGAGTTTTATCAACTACAACTCCGTGATAAAGAGAGTATCGCCCTAGCAACTGAAGAGTTGGTTCAGCGCAGAGCAGTTGCTCAAAGCGAGATGAAGAAGTTCAGTAAGCTTTATTTTGAAGGGGATAAAACTAGCGTTCAAATACATTTGAACGAAGCTATATCAGCGAAAGCTAACGAGTTAGGGTTAAGGGTATCCAGCCGAAATAGTCGTCAACTACAAACAGTCGATGACATCACCACTTTCGAGTATAATATCTCGTTACGTGGTACATCCGAACCATTGCAAGAATTTTTGTATTGGATTGAAACACAAGAGCCTAAGTTGCTCGTTAGGACTGTACGCTTCAACTCTATAGCACGCACACCGAATGCAGATTTAGTTCTGAGAATTCACCAACTAGTGGAGCTTGCTCCATGATTAAAAAAGCTATATTTTTGTGTTTCATCGCCGTTTGCTTGATGGATTTCTTTAATCGAGTCAGCGTCTCAAGTCATGACGCAAAAAGCATAGATGCTCAGTCTCAGAGTGTCAGCGCAGTAGTACTTAATGCGCCAGATAAACCTGAGTTTAACCCAGAGCTGTTTGGGCAGTTGACGAATGTTGCTAAAGTCAATGAGCAATCTAAGGACAAGCCCAAACCAAAACAAAAACCAATCCAGGCAACCGTTTTAGCCATATACACAACCCCCACACCCTTTGCATATATAAGCTTTGTTAACAGCAAAGATACGCAAGCAAAGAGAATGAAAGTGGGTGATGAAGTGAACGGCTTCAAATTAACGTCTATCGAGAAAGAAGAAGTCGTATTTGAAGTAAATGGAAGCACCACACGCATTAAAATGTTTAAAGGTCAGTCTTAATGAAGCTACGTTTTTTAAGTGCAGTAATTGCAGTGTCTGTATTTACTGCAGGGTGTCAAACAACTTCTCCACATGTTGTTACTCCTTCAGTGCTGCAGAAAACTAATTCGCAAGAGGGCACACCCGATAGAAGTAAGTTAACGGACGAGGAAATTGGTGAGTTGACAATGACGCCGTTGAGTTCAATCGATGGTGTGGGTGTTACACCTCCAAATTCGCAAGCAGAGGCATTGCCAAAATTTGATAACAAAAAAGTCACATTAAGTGCAAACAATCTTCGCCTAGCTGACTTTATTCAGCTTGTATATAGCGAGCAATTAGGATTGGATTATGCGTTGGGTAATGCAGTAAGAACTAGTCAATCAAAGGCGACTTTAAGCATCCAAAAGCCCATTTCCAAGCAGCAGTTGTTTTTAATGGCAAGAGATGTGCTTGCGAATAACAGTGTTTCTTATGAGCAGAAGAACGGTGTTTATTTCTTCGCTCAGGTAAATTCCAATACAAAATCAGGCTTTAATTTGGGGGTTGGTCGTAATATCTCTGATATCCCAGAAGTTACAGGCCAAATTTTGCATGTAACCCCACTTTACTACGCAGATTGGCGATCGATGAATCGTATAGCGACCTCTTTGACCAATGCTCAGCTGAGTTATTTACCCGAGCGTAATGCAATTCTTATAACCGGTGTCAGGCAGGAAATTGCACAAGTATTAAAGATCATTAATGCATTTGATCGTCCATCAGCCAAAGGGCGCCATATAGGTATAGTTGAACTTGTATACATAAGTCCTGAAGAATTCAGAGAACAGTTAGAAGAGGTCCTTTCGATCGAGGGTGTAAAGCTTACCGATGGCTCTCAAGAGGGGGTGGTTTCAGTAACACCAATGCGCAGAATGCGTTCAGCATTAATTCATTCCGCATCTGAGAATGTGTTTGAGAGAGTGTTATACTGGGCAGAGCGATTCGATGTACCTAGCTCATCCGATGGACGTAAGTATTACACTTACTTTCCCAAAAATGTTAGTGCAGTTGATATGGGTAAAAGCCTAAGCAAGCTCTTCAGCCTGACAGGTAAGTCGCAATCAAGGGTGTCGAATGATCCCTCAGCTGAAGATAAGGTTGGTGGTGGCGCAGGTACAACGAATACTGTTGATTTGGCGATGACTGTGGACGATATCCAGAATGCCTTGATTTTCTATGCTACGCCGTCAAAGTATCATGAAACATTGGATTTGATTGAGCGTTTAGACGTTATGCCAGGGCAAGTACTCATTGAAGCCGCCGTGGTTGAAGTAACCTTAGATAACGCCTTTAGTCGCGGTATTAACTGGTCGAGCACCAATGGGTTTGAAGCACAGAATAAGCAATCAACGTTCAGTATCGGTGAGGGACTATCATATGCAATTCAAGGTGTCGATTTTAATGCATCGATCAGCTTTCTTGAATCTAACAGTGACATAAAGATAGTGTCTCGCCCGCGTATGTTGGTTAGAGACGGGCGCACAGCTACTATGAATGTGGGTACAGAGGTTCCTGTAATCACCCAAGCGGTGAACGATTTAGATAACACAGACCAAGTTTTACAAACCGTGCAGTATCGCTCAACGGGTGTAACATTGAATGTGACTCCCACGATTAATGCCCGTGGCGTAGTATCTATGACACTGTCGCAAACAGTGTCGGAAGTAGGAAGCGACAAAATAGAGGGGATTACATCTCCCCCGATTTTGAATCGTTCATTTAACACTGAACTACTTGCTTTAGATGGAAAAACAGTGATTTTAGGTGGTTTGATAAGCCAAAATAACAGTAAGGCTGACACTGCAGTGCCCGGCTTATCCAAGCTTCCGGTGATTGGTAATTTGTTCTTTGGTAGTAAATCGGAAGAAGAACGACGTGTAGAGCTAGTGGTCATGATCACGCCGAGAATTATAACCAGCGAACAGGATATAAATGAAGCAATAGGGGCGTTTTCGAAAGAGTATGAAAACCTCACGTTGCAGTTTTAAAGGCGCACAGTACCAAAGTGAAGCAATGAGCCTGTAATTTTGCAATAAATAAATTAAATTATTGTTAAAACAAAGCGATCAAGCGTTGCACACACGTGGGTATTTTGCTCTAATTGGATCAGGATTTGATTGACATCGCAGTCAGGGCACCTTATAAATTAGAGGCCGATTGTTGTGTTAGCAAATCGCGATAACTAAAAACAGGTAGTAGTTGGCAATTTTATACATTGACATCTTAATCGCCTGTGCTTTAATACAACCTTTATTTGGTATACCAATAGAAATAAGTTCTAAAGGAGAAACTTAATGAACTATAAAAAAGGTCTAGTAGCGCTAGCAATCACAGGTGCTTTAGCTACTCCATTCGCTAATGCCGGCGATATCCGTGCATTCGGTGGTCAAGACACTACACCTTCAAACGTAAACACAAGCCAAATGGGTCCTCAGGCTGGTGTTGCAGGTCAAATGAACTTCTACATGAACGGTATTAACCCGGTTGTAGCTGACGATCTAACAATCGATCAAATCCTTGCTGGTCAAGTAATCGATCTAGATGCAGACGGTACTCCTGCTACAAATGGTCCTTTCATTGGTTCTAACCGTACTGACGTATCAGTAGGTTACACAACTAACGTAACTATCCCGAACGAAGCAACGTTTGAACTAGTAATCAACAACTACGGTGTAGGTGCTGGTTTTGATGCTACTGCTTTTGCTGCAAACAACCCTGGTGGTCTAGCTGCCTCTCTAGCTGGTGACTTAGTACTAGTTGCTCAAGAGTCTGGTTCAGACATCTTCCAAGAAGTTGGTGGTGCAATCGACGTAACTATCGTTAACGGTGTAATCGTTCGCGCGCTAATCCAGATCGACACTAACATCGCTGATGTTGATGGTGACGTATACGTTAGCTCTGTAGATGGTTCAGGTCTTGCTCCTCAGGTTCAAGGTGACGCTATCGAAGCAAACGCACAGCTTTTCCTAGCTACTCGTGACGCTGCAGGCGTATACAACCCAGTAAGTGTAGAACTTACTTCAGTTGCGACTAAAGGTGACATGATCAACCTTTCTTTCCCAACTGTAACAAACACTGCTGGTCTACAGCTTACTCAGCTAGCTACTGGTAACACTACTCTTGTAACTATCTCAGATGGTTTCGAGCTTCAGGTTGTTGACCAAGCTACTTCAACTATCGAAGTTGAAACTGACCGTACTACTTTCGCTGATTGTGAAACGTGGGACGAAGTTCTAGAAACTAACGCTTCAGCGGACTACACATGTGGTACTACTGGCAGCGGCGTTGTTTCTCGCGCGAAACTAATGTTCGCAAGCACTTCAGATGTTGGTCTTGATATCAACGGTGCGAACACAGTTTCTTACGTTCTTGAGCGTCAAGACGGTGAGTCAGTGTCAGGTGTTGACACAGTATCATTCGGTACAGTAACTGCTACTAAGAACGCAGCTAACCAATACGTTGGTACAGGTACACTTCTTGGTACTGGTCTTCTAGACGCAACTAACGTTCGTCGTGAAGCTAACCTTGACATCGAAGTTAACGGTATCGACCCACTATTCCCTAACGCACAAGACGCAGCTGACTGGGTTCTTTCAAGCGTAGAGATCAGTGGTGGTACACTAACTGGTTCTGTAAACGTTCCAGTAGTATACGGTGAGACTCAGACTACTATCAACGGTACACTAGTTAACCGTGATGATGCTGAATCTGTAGCTGTAGACGGTGTAACTCACGTTTGGGATATCGATGGTGCACAATTCAAAGTACCATACGTATACTCAATCCCAGGTGCTGCAGGTTGGTCTTCAACTATCAAAGTAACTAATGAGTTCGTAACTCCAGCTGGTATTGAAGCAGACATCATTGTTGCTCCAATCGGCCTAGGCGCTAAGACAGACGCTGGTAACACGTTCATCGGTGTTGATCTTCCTGAGATGATTCCAGGCGAAGGTCAGTACACGTTCTCTGGTATGGACCTAATCAAAGCGATCAACGCTAAGTACCCAGGTTCACTCGATGAGTCAGCTAACTGGCACATCGAAGCGACATTCCTAGTGAATGCTCCACAGAACTACGTACACGCAGCTGCTCAGAACACAAGCCCAGACGGCCGTGCTGACAGCCCAGTACTATACAAAACTAACAACGACAACGATGGCCGTCAGTGGCAGTAATCGTTCGTTGAAATAGTTAAAAAAGGCACCTTCAAGGTGCCTTTTTTTTTGCTTATTATTTTTTCTTAATTTCTTAATTTCTTAATTTCTTAATTTCTTAATTTCTTAATTTCTTAATTTCTTAATTTCTTAATTTCACATTCAGGTTGTATTTGCTAACTTTTTATTCAATACTGCCTCAGATCCAAAAGTGGGTAAGGCTATCAATTTATTTTTGAATCATGTAAGCTGACGTTGGGCGAATTTTGCTCACAGTAGTAGTTATGCCAGAGGTAATTTATGAAGGCGCGGTTTCTTTCCTATTCCATTTTCTCAACACTCACCATTTCAAGTCTTGCCTATGCTGGCCAAGTGCATAAGTGGGGAGATGTTGACGCTGGGCGTCGCCATGTGGCGGCGATTGATCCACAAGGTAATCTGTATGTGTGGGGCGATAATACTTACAAATCACTGAGTAAAGCCTTGTCTGATAAGGTAGATACACCATGGTTACTCAGCGATGCAGGAAACTGGCGATTAGTGGAAGCAGGGCGTCAGGAAACCTTGATGATCAATGACTCTGGCGAATTGTTCCGAGTTGTGCGCGAGCTTGATAACCCAGAAGAAATAGAAAAAATTCAAGCTAAAGACGGTAATGATCAAAACATAGACTTACAATGGCAACGTGTCTCATCGAACTACTATGCAACATTTGCTATTACCAGCAATGGTGAATTGTATGGCTTTGGCAATAACATAAAGCAGATTATTAATAAGCATGAGGGTGAGAACCCTATAACTTATTACGATTCCCCTTTTCTGTTTGATGATGTGACAGGAGAGACTTGGTTAGATGCTCAGGCTTCACAACAAACGGCAATAGCATTAACAACTAGTGGTAAAATATACACTTGGGGTGAGAATAAGGACTTTGTTCTAGGACTGCCCAACTATGAACAACGATATTACGATCCAGAAGTCGTGCCGCACCCTGATGGCTTGCTTTGGAAGGCGATCTCGGCGACCGAATATGGTGTGTTAGCAGTTGATGAAAACGGTGTATTGTGGGGATGGGGTAACTTACTCTATACCAATAAATTTATTACGCCGAACAAAGTGACTTACACAGATGGTTCAGACATAATCATCGATGTATCAGGCGATTATGACCAGATTAAATCTCGTTTGGCAACCTCTGAGTCAAATTCAGGTGTTATCAATAGCGATGGCCATGTGTATATCTGGGGTGAGAACAATAATGACTTTGTCGCAGATTCCAACGACCTGACAATTAAGGAACCCACCAGAGTTGAGAGTGCCGATGGCACTGCCCTTATAGCGACTCGTCTCGAATTAGGCGATGGTTATTTAGTTATTACTGATAGTCTTGGTAATACGAAAACCCATGGTTATAACCGCTATGGCCAACTTGGCACAGATACATCATTTCTTACTAATAATTCAACAGTGACGAATCCAATAAATGGGTTTCATTGGGTAGACGTAGCGACTGGTAGCCAACATACGTTAGCTCTCCGAGCATTGGAAACATGTTATCCGGCCGCAGATTTAGCGAATTTTCATGGGCTAAGTAACAATGAGTTGTGCCCTGAAAACTTAGCTAAACCAATTTATTTCGGTCAGCTTTGGGGGGCAGGTAACAATACCAAACAGCAACTAACAGCAGTTATAGCCGATCCAGATCAAGACACACCATACATTGATAAACTGTCTCCACTTTTGAACGCTAGCGACCGCTCCATTAAAAGTGACTGGGTGAGCGTTGAGTCAAACTATAATCACAGCTTTGCTATTGATATTAGCGGAGACCTGTATGCGTGGGGCGATAACGCCAGCGGTCAGTTAGGTACGGGTGATACAAACTCACGCTCAACCTTTACAAAAATTACCGATGAATCAGGCGCGCAAACAAAGTGGCGTTCGGTATCAACCAATGCTAATCACAGTTTAGCAATCGCAGAAGACGGCACGTTGTGGGCATGGGGTAACGGTGCGCACTTTAAGCTGGGAACTGGCGATAACCAAGCTTATCTGTACCCGGTGCAAATTAGCACGGATACAGACTGGGAATCAGTAGAAGCAGGATTAACACATTCAACTGCAGTTAAATCTAACGGGGATCGCTATGCGTGGGGTAATGAATCTTCAGGTGCGTTAGGAAATGGTGTTAGCACGGATACCCGAGTTA
Source organism: Pseudoalteromonas pernae (assembly GCF_039831865.1). Lineage (NCBI taxonomy): Bacteria > Pseudomonadati > Pseudomonadota > Gammaproteobacteria > Alteromonadales > Pseudoalteromonadaceae > Pseudoalteromonas > Pseudoalteromonas pernae. The sequence goes on along the minus strand of NZ_JBDODM010000007.1, from coordinate 3,806 downwards.
CTGTACCGACTCTTGTGAGCTCCAATAACCCTTGGACCAAGGTTGTTAGCAGCAACACTAAAAAGACAATCGGTTTAACTAGTTCTGACTTGTACGTTTGGGGCTTAGAGGCTGCAACGAATTACAATGCAGCTGAGGACTCCTACACTATCACTGATGCCAGCTCCCCAGTGAAGTTCCCTGTAGTACAAGGTGTTGAAGATATTAATGCAGCTGCGCCTTTCAGCAATGTTGAGTCAGGTGCTTTTGCGTCTTTTGCCATAGATTCTCAAGACCAGTTATGGGGTTGGGGTAGTGGTGACTATGGTGAGTTAGGCATTGGCTCACTGTCATACTATAAGACCATGCCCGAAATTGTTAACAGTGACCAACACTGGAGACAAGTCTCAGCGGGTAATAACCATGTAGTAGCGATTACCCAGTTTGGTCAAATTTTCACATGGGGCAGCAATGCATCTGGCCAACTAGGTGTAGAAACACCCAGCTATGCAATGTATGAAACAGCGCCAACTGCTATCAAAACGTATGACTACGATGGAGATGGCACTCCAGATTACTTAGATCCTTACCCCCAAGATGGCCGCTATACTGGCGATTATGATGGTGATGGCGTTCCAGATGAAATCGACACAGATAACGATAACGATGGCCTCGATGACGACGTTGAGGAAAGGCTAGGGCTCGATCCAAATAACCCCAACGATTCGGAAGTAGATTTAGATCAAGACGGTATTGATGCGAAAACAGAATACGCTAACGGCACCTGTGAGTTTGGTCACGATGCATTATGTGATATCGGTTTGTCGACACCAGAAGCTCATCATGCACTATATGCCAATAACGTAATTTATAAAGGCTACGCTCCGGTCGTTGACCCTAGCGACTCAAGTAAACTTATATTGCCTGACGTGAGTACATATTTTGATGCTACTGCATTGAATAAATTTTTTGTGTCTTTCGAAAACAGCCCATTCAATGTTGCTGCTTTGCCTAACTGGCTACAACTAGATACAGCGAACTTGAATGAATTAGCAGATGATATTAATAACCATGTTTTAACAGGCATAAAGGCAGGAACTGTGGGCTATGAGAGCGTCGCATCGGAGGCCGAATCATATGATGGCAGCGCCTCAGCTGGGCTTGGTGACAGTCGGTTTGCCATTACGCTGAATCGCATGTTTGGTGATGACTGGGGTTCTTATGTTCGTAAGTTAACACCTGGAAATATCACGTTTGCATATAAAACAAGTTCTGCCTTTGAAGATGGTGTAGACAGCTTGGAGCTAATTGCGATTCCATACGAGGGTAGTGGTTTGCCAACCCTGCCTCTATGGTCAACTGATGCAGCAACCGATGGTTGGGTAAGGACGACTGTTCAGAGCAATATAAATAACTACTATCAACTTACTTGGTTGTTAAAGAGCCCAAATTGTTCCTCTTCATGTGGCAATAAGGTGTTCATCGACTCAATTACGATTCCTATGGTGAGAGACAAAGACGGAATTCCATTTTCATACCGTTCAATCATCAGTGGTAGCAACAACTTTGATGGTGACCCAGACAGTGATGGCCTGACTAATCAGCAAGAATATGCGCTGGGCACTAATCCGAACTCTAGCGACTCTGATAGTGATGGTATTAGTGATAGCAATGAATTGTTAATCCATGGAACAGATCCTACTAATTCAGACACTGACGGCGATGGAATCAGTGATAAGGCTGAGTTAGATGCAGGGCTTAACCCCCTTGTTGCAAACAACGGCGACACTGATGGCGATGGTATAAGTGATTTCGATGAGGTAAACGTTTTCAACACAAACCCTCTCGAAAAAGATACAGATGGAGATGGCCTAAATGATAATGTTGAGATTGATTATGGCCTGAACCCAACAGAGAGTAATATCGGTGTCGATAGCGATAGTGACGGTCTACTAGATGTCGCTGAAATCAATATTTATGGCTCAAACCCTCTTAACCAAGATACTGATAGCGATGGAATCGCCGATGGAGTTGAGGTTAACTTTGGTTTTGATCCTTTAGTTGTTAACACCGGAGATACAGATGGTGACGGTGTATCAGATGTTGACGAAGCGGGTATGTATGGCATTGGAACCAACCCCAATAGTAATGTAGACAAAGACCGAGACGCCCTTCCAGACGATTACGAAATCTATCTGGGTGTCGAGGGGCTAACAGTGCACCAATTATGGGCAGATGCAGACGGTGACGGTTTGCCATTAGCAATCGAAAAAGTCCTGCAGACGAATGAAAACCAGAAGGACAACGAGGCTTATTTATACTTAGGTGATCAAACCTATACAGATATGCTAACTCGTATGGCACTGGCTCATGTGCGTGGAACACTGCAAATAAGTGACAGTGCATTGGCAAGTTTACAAAGTGACTTGGGTATTACATCAGCAACTCCAGCGTATGACATATATGCCAAAGTAGCGTCACCGGGCGATCTATTAAACTTGAGTTTCATCGGCCGTGCTTATAAAGCAGCCTTTGACCGTGCCGCGACGTATAAAGGCCTTGTTGCGTGGCGTTCAAACATGAATGCAGGTTTTACAGAGCTTCAGGTTGTATCACGCTTCGTTGCTTCATCAGAGTTCGTCAATAAGTATGGTGAATTAACTGACAGTGAGTTTGTAGAGCAGTCTTACATGAATGTATTTGGGCGTCCACCTACGGAAAATGGGCTTGAGGTGTGGACAAACAACCTGGCCAAACCTGGCTATACACGGGCGCACTTGATGTTAACGTTTATCAATAGTCCTGAGTACATGACTAAGCAGTCTACATTGCAGACGTTAAAGAACTTGTATCTCGTCATGACCAATGATGTCATTGATTCAACAAGACTTGCGCGTCAAGACGTCATATTTGGGGATGATAGCTACCCAGTTGAGAGCGTAATGCGTGATAACTTAATGGCTTTTAACTTCTTCAAAGCGATGTCTCCACAAACAAGTAGTGCACTGCTGGATGCAGACGCAGATAGTTTGCCGTTGCGTGTAGAGTTCACAGATGGATTTGATATAACCACTATGGATAGCCCTGTAAACACGAGTACTGCTGAGCTGGTACGCCAAGTTTCACGGGAGCTGAACGATGAGTTATGGTCTATCCACGACACAAATACTCTTGCTACACAAATTGACGAGGATGGCACTGACGGTACGTTAAAAGACCACGTGATTTCTCTGTTAGAGACGGAAGGCTTTGCGCAACGTAAATCATTGGTGCGCTTATTCAAAGCGGTCTTAGGCAGTGACATGCATAGTAGTGCTTTTCAAGTCTATTTAGGGAAACTACTTGAGGGTGACTTAAGAGAGCCGCAAGTGGCAGCACGCTTAATAGCGAGCCCAGCCTTTAGTAATCGCTTTGGGGCGAATTTGAGTAACTCTGAGTTTGTAGAGACTATCTACAGCAATATCTTTGGTGGAACAATCTCAGAGAATAGTAAAGCGTACTGGGTTGGGTTACTGGATAATGGGCTCCCTCGTGCTAACTATGCATTTAACTTAAGTGAGTCGCCGGCGAGTGTTGACACCCACTTAAACAGTGACACGCTTTCTGTATTGCACCTAGCACTGTTGCGAAACAAAGCGAATACAGTAGCTGTGAACGATTTCGAAACGCGTGTTTCCGGACTCAGTGGCGAAGCGTACAATGACGCAGTGGCAGCGTATGCGGTAGAACTTATCCGCAGCACGGAGTTTATTAATCGTTTCTAAGGTACATACTTGAAACACGAAGGCTGCCACATGGCAGCCTTTTTTATGGAGTCTGATTACAAA
>NZ_JBDODM010000006.1:0-240703 GCF_039831865.1 Pseudoalteromonas pernae | reverse complement strand
GGCGGCTTAGAGTAAAACGGACTGTCACTCTCTAGCTAATCTAGGGAGGGCTTTTCTAATTCCTGCCAAGATGTTGCTCCAACCAATACGCTTTTTCCAAAGCTTTCCGTCGACCAAAACTTTATAACAATCGATCCGATCAGTTTTATAAAGTTCAAGCTTATGAGTAATGGGTTCACCACTATCGTAATCGGTGATTTCGATTATTCTTCTTAGTTCAGGAATATTTTGTGGCTCTACAAAGCTTTCTTGTTCTATATCAAATTTTCGATTAGTGTATGATTTACGATAATTTTTTGAAGCTTTATTAGTTTGTCTATACATAGGTAATCTCCTACCTTACAAGGTAGCATACCTTGCAAGGTCTCACTAATAAGCTGTTAGGTTACTAATGAGTACAGATATAGAACCGATGTATATTGATTGCGGTAAGCATGGAAAGCGAGTGGCTGCCGTACTATGTGGTCATCTTGTCAAACCAGAGGGAGAGCCTCTCGGTTTCATTGAAAATTCAAGCGTTCCAAATGATCTTCAAGCTTGGTGTTATCAATGTGAGGCTGTTTTTGAGGAAGAGGACGGCATGACAGAAAGATTCAGAGAGTTTAATCAAATGTCAGTCGTATGTGTTAACTGTTACGAACAAGCAGCACAGTATCACAATGTAGATTGAGGTTCGTAACCTAACAAGCTGTTTAAAATGGACGCCTTACAGCTTGGCTGGCGCTCATTCTTCGCTAATTTTAGCCAAGCGTAATCCGCCCATTAACAGGGCGTTAAGTGCCCTAAAAGGAGTTAGTTTGAGAAACTTCGGTAATACCAAACTTTGGTGCCACCTGTCGCTGGATAGCGGAGAGCAGTTCACGAACAAAGAAATTCGCGAGAGCGCTCCCGCTAAAATTCCGGATTTTCGAGAGTTGGTCAAGGCGGTAGCAAGAATTGCCAATCATAATCCCGACTATAGCTTGTTTTTTCGGGGCCAAGCTAAAGATTACAAGCTAAATTCAGGGGCAAGTTCTTTCTACTCAACAATTTTAAGGTCGCCGGGGCGGTCGCTAACAACAAAAGAGCTAGAAAAAAGATACAAAACGCTAGATACCTGCGCCAGCCAACTGCTATCTAAACTCGATGGCTTAGATATTGACAATATTAATAAATTAAAGAAATTTCCAGAGTTACCTTGGTCAATCCTCCAGCACTATGAGGTTTGCGGAACCCCGCTCTTGGATTTTACGCACTCACTTCGTGTTGCGGCATCATTTGCCCTAAACGAAGCAACGGATTCTGCTTATATCTTTGTTTTTGCGTTTCCATATCCAAATGGAACTATCTCTTACTCAACCGAAGAAGAGCTGCTTAATGTACGCTTACTAAGTGCGTGCCCTGCGGAAGCTTTACGACCGCACTTTCAAGAAGGATATCTATTGGGTTCATTTCCTCCCCGTGTAAACAGAAAGCAACCGTTTCTCGATTTTGGCAGAAGGCTTATTGCTAAATTTGAGATACCTAAGAAGTCCTTTTGGGGTAAAGATTTTCACGCAATTCCAGAAACGGCGCTTTATCCACCGGACGATGAAATCGAAGCAATTTGTACGGAAATAAAGTCCAAATATGGCACTTAACAATCACATTAAATTCGCTCTCTTCGGTCGCCGGACGTTCGCAAGCTCGCGCCGTTTATGTGGGCGTTAACGAATAAATACTCTAACTCATTTCTGTCCGTAAATCATTTAGTAAAGTGAAAGTTAGGGCAGCACAATACAAACGAGGCGATGGTGAGTCGTCCCAATTAGCATGCTACAAAACGCCAATAGCAGAAGTTTTAAAAGCTTATCTATAATATGAAGAGCTAACATGATTTCAGGACACTCACCTATGATTGTAACGGTAGGTAAAAACAGAACTATTCCGCTACCTGATGAACTTTTAGAGGCTAGTAAAGTAAACATCGGTGACATTTTAATATGTAAAGTGATGGAAGATAATTGTTCAATTACACTCGAAATCTTTGATGATCAAACCTTGAGCGATGAACAAATAAAGGCACACGGTTCGTTGACTAGAGTCGAAGCACTGAATCCAAAGTGTTTTGACTAAGCCTTCCAGTGTAAGTTTCTGAGTGTTACTTACTTGATATTCAATATCCGAAGTTTGCGTATTCGCTATCTTGCGGGAGTTACGATTGACTGCTCATAACAATGGAAAAAAGCAATATTATTGCGAGGCAGTATAGATAAGACTCCATGTGTTTAAGCGCAAAAATATAAAAGTACTTTAATTCAATTGATTAGGCTAAAAAATTAGTGACACTTCTGAGATTTTAGTGACACTTCCGAGCAATTGAAAACACTTCGCGCTAATCTATAGCTAAAGATAGCTAAATTTTGATTGCCTTATGTCTAACACCTCAAAGCCAGAACAAACTACCCCTGAAACACCGACGGAATTCGATGAGTTATTTGAGCGCATTGAATCATCCTCAAAGGGTGCTGAGTCACTTTTCAACGCTAATACAGAGCAACTTCAAGAAACGTTTCACCCCGAAGGACGACCAAGCGTTTCTCAAGAAAAGCAGGCAGACGATGAACCTAGCACTTGATACTTCTATCACGCAGCGATTACCGAATTTAAAGCTCTATGAGCCAATCGGTGTTGATGAGCGGTATCAGTTTATTGTTCACCGTCTACTTCGTACTCTCTGTGTTATGGCAAAGGACGATGTGATAGAAGTGCAATGTGTACTTACATGCCCAATAACCAATATTCCTACTGTTTATGTGGATGTTCCAATCGGCATGCTAAATCAGGTAGGCACTCTTTTTGATGAAATTCAACGATTGTTACTCGTTGCATCTAGTAACCAAAGACTCTAGCAAAGCTGCTTTCACTCTTCTGAAGGGTTGTAAAATCGCCCGAAGAATTCATAAACTCCGATTAATCGGGCCTCAGTTCTAATAGCCTTGCGAAATTACGCCATCCCATAGCAACATGAGTTCCTGGGCCGATTAGGTGATAGACTGAGTTTTGAGAAACAAAAGGATTTAATTCTGGGTGTTCAACAGATTGCCAACTACTTAAAACCCATTCAAAGCCTCTGGGCTGAGTATGCTCAATGGTGTCTTCACTAAACACGACTCGTGGTAGGTAACCATGTGATTCAAAGCTCATGTGTTCTTTTGGGTTAAGCAGGACATCGATTAACAGCCATCGTTTAAGCGAGACCTTCCTTATTCGTATTGGAAATTCAGCGCCTTTTTCGGGTAATACAACAGCACTAGGTCTGATATATGGGCGCAATGTGTCAGGCACCGTTGTCTGTAACATTGGAGTGATGATAGGCAGCACATTCATAATAGGTCTTCCAACAATGGAGGTGTGTAATAAGCTCCGAAGGAAGGGCCATCAATCGCGCGGTCAAAGCGCCACGCAGCATAATGAAAATGGCCTTGGGTTACATATTCCTCGACCTTGGGCGAGGGGATACCCAGACATCGTGCAACCCGGCTAATGCCAATAGAATCTTTGCAAGCTAAGTTAAACTGAGCAATCAAGAACTTGGCAAATTCATCTTTATTGATATGCAGCGATGATAAATCACCAGCATAGGCCTGATTAACGCATACTTCGCCTCGTAGCCATGCAGCTAACAAATCACCATAACAAGTCAAATACCGGCGAAAACTCCGATGATTTTCATTAATAAGAATGGGCTCCCGAATACTTTGCGTAAATCTCGCATTGAGAAAATGCGTTATCTCATGTGCATCAAACAGTTTGTCGCGTAAAATTGAAGTGCTGTTAAGTTGTGGCAACAACTGCACGTCTGTGAGTGGCGTTAACGTTTTAGACTTAATACCAACAAAGGAGGCGAGTAATGCGTGTGACAAATGAGTGTACCACTGTTCTTGCTCTTGTTTTGCTGCGGCTTTAGCCCGAGAAGATTTGATATAAGCTGCCGTTTCTAAGCTCTCATTACTTACAAGCAGATCACATTCATAACTTGGTTCATAACTCACTTCATAGCCGTCTTCATCACCTTCTTCATTAAGTATTGGCCAGTTGTCACCTCTGAGCTGTCTAACAAACAGGTCTGACGGCGCTAATTGAGCCGGTTCCCATGCGTTATCAGCCATCGTTTTCCAGCTATCAAAATAGTTCACATCAAAAAGTAGTTTCAAAGCACGTAGTGCATAGCACCAGTGATGTGGTGTTCTAGGCACAGCAATGAGCGTTTGTTGCAACACATCCTTTGGGCGGCCTGCGCTCATGAGTGCAAGCATGACATCGTGTAGTTGCGTTCTTTTGAGCGCGATAGTGCCATCATCGGATGGCCAAATCAGAGGCGTTATCTCGCAAAGCAAATCAACCTTCTCAAGCTCAATATTGCGCCATGGCGTTTTGCAAGCAGGACAACATTCAAATAAGTCAGCATTCCAGTCAAACAAATGCTCACAGTAAGGGCACTGATTAATAAGTGGCGTGTTGTGCGTTGGACACAGGGGAATAAACGCACATTGCCAACGCCAATCAAGAATGGGGGATTCTTGCTCAGCAATGCAATGAGGGCAGATACGAGGAAAATCGACCAATGCATGTTTAAATACGCGATTATCATCAAATTCCCACGGTATTATATACTCTCGCTCCATATCGTTTGCAGCATTCCGGCCCAGCACCTGAGATAGTGGTCCTTCAAGATGAGCGATTTCTGTAGGAGTGAAATGATTCATGCGGAGACTTTTAAGGGGACGCATTCCAATCGTCCACAAAAAGTTGCTGAGCCCTGTAAATCCATTTAAATATGCGAGTCGTAACAAATAGCCTGCTAACGACTCGCTAGGTAAACGATATGGTCTTACACCCAACAAGCCTTCTGCTCTAGCCATATCTATTTATTGCTTGGATACTTAGCGTCATAGGACTCTGCTTGATATGCATGAGCACGCTCATTAACTTTGTGGATCGGCGCTTTAAACACTTGAAATTGTCCAATGTGACCGTTGAAGCCGCAAGAGCCATAGATAGCTTGCATCTGAGTAAAGTTAATCCCGTTGTTTTTCTCAGCAAAGCGAACGAATCGAATGATAAGTTTAGTCAGCAGACGGGGCGAGCCTTTGCTTGCCAGCCACAGCCGAGACACCATATTGTCAGAGGTTAAGGGCTCACATTTAATTGAGTGTTTCACTAGCACCTGGTTAAAAGAACCGACATATTTCTTAAAATCCCCAAGATTGCTAGGGCCAGTCGAGAGAAATTGAAAATCATGTAAGCGAGTATCGGCATAACTCAAACGCTGGTTGAGCTCCGGGAAGGGTGCTAATAGTGCTTCAGATTCGGGCATCCCCGCAAAACATACCGCTAATGCATGCTCATCCATCAATGTTTTAATGAAAGCCATCACATCATTGGTGCTTGTTAGTGCAAATTTGCGCAAAAGGTGTTGCACTTCATCAAAGATAATCATGCGTACTCCTTGATAACGGATGAGACGGTTTAGCCGCATTTCTGCTGACTCACCGCTTCGAGCGCTGGGCGCTAGATGACCCGCTGACTCAAGTAACTTCTCTACTATGCGCTTAATTGTGGGTTTACCTGGGACACGAATAGCCAATAGCGGTAAAGGGGTAAGCGTGTCTGTAGGTTGAAACTCATCTCTGCTGTAGATATCTGCTGCAAAATAACGAATAAGGCGGGATTTCCCTGTCCCTGGAGGACCAAGCAATTTGCAGCCAATGCCCTCGAAACCGCTCATTTCAAAGCATTCATTTAAGCCTTCTTGTGCTTGCTTAAAATCAGAGTGCATAATAGTGCCGTAGTATATTTCTTGAACCGCATCCGAAATGCTGTTGCCTAATCGTTTCGGTAAATCGCCACTGATATCGATAGGTAAAGGACGTCTTATCTTCATTATTTAATCACTCTCAAATATGCCGTCATCATCTTCAATGTCATCTAGCGGAGATGAAAGGTCCGATAATGATTGAGATGAGAACGATTTTGGTGGTGTGTAACTATTACTTTCAGATTGTTTATTTACTGCTTCAAGATAATCGTCAGGAATAGCGTCACGTTGACGACTGTGTTTTTTACCACTGTTTTTGGCGGCCAATTTAGCTTTTAATTTATCTGAATCCTCATCATCGCTGAACGAGTCAGGGGCTGGACGAGACATGCGATCTTTGATGACTTTAAGTTCAGCTTGATGCGCCTCTCGCGTCATTCCTTCTTCAATATCTGCGTCAACAGTAGGGACGATAAAATACTCATCGGTGCGTGGGTCTAATACACTGATTTTAGAGACATCAATATCATCATATTCACAACGAACAATCGGCTTTTCACCGACACTCGTGAGATGACGCGCAATGTCTTTTAATCGAGCATTCATATCGTTATAGCGAATATTTTCGACTTGCACACCTAGATGAAAAGAGCCTTTTTTATCACCACTGATAGCGGCAAAACGCACTTTGCCGCAAGGAAGGGCAATTTGCTCGTAGTTCGGTGGCAACTCTGGGCGCCAACCACTGTCTAGCGATTCTTGCCAGGACTCATCTGGCGTTAACCCCTTTATTCCACTATGCGGAGTGTGGTGATAATCATCGACAATCCAGCGCTCTAATCGCTGTTTGAATTCTTCGAAAGTCAGCACTGCATTATCTTTCATACTGAACTCCAACTGCATCTGGTCTTCCATCGGACCCACATACCCTGGCATTTTCTTCGCAAACTTTATTCTCAATGTTAAGTTGAAGCGTTCGATGAACGGCTTGAGCCAACCGGCAGCGACTGGGAGTGTTTTTGTTAACGTGCCGCACATGCGCATCAAAAAACTACTTGTTTCGATACTTGTGAAAGCAGTGCCACCATCTGCCACAAAACAGCTAAAAAGCCCATAGTAACTCCAGTGATTGCCTTTTTTCGTGTGGAAGGACCCCTCTGCTTTGGGGCACAAAGCGTGACGAATTGCTTGAATCACTAATGATGACGTTTCGCCTCGACCCACACGTGCCGAATAGCCCAAAATCACACGCGTCTTCACATCGATAATAAAAATGATTGTGACGCCACCGCCTAGATAATTTCCGTTCTCATCAACGATACCGACTTGCAAATAAATCCCATCAGCTTCAACACGCTCTAAAGGAAACTTAACCTTGAATTTTCTGATTACATTTCGTGCTAACGCTTTTAACTCTGTCGCTTTAATGCCTGAACGTGGCAAAATCTTCCAAATGAGTTTTTTAAATGTTTTCTTTACGTATGAGTAGCTTGGTACGTGAATTGGCTTATTTAGTGCTGTGATCTTTTTAGCTAGAAGCCGGTGCAACTCCGTTAAATTGATTTTGTCGATTAAATTACCGGCTAGTTGCTCATCGATGGCTTCTAACATGCTAAGTTGCACTTCGTCGTCAAACTTCGGAGAACGCTTACGCCGATTCGGCGCAATAATATCGTGCGCTGCACCGAGTGATTTTTCATTTTCGTTTTGACACCACACGCCAAGTGTCGAAGGGCTAGGAGGGTTGTTATCGCCGATTAATTCAGCGACATTTGCTATGATTGCTTTACGCTTTTTTAATCCGCCTACGTTTTTAGAGTTCGGCTCAGATTGTTCTCTCACTGCATTAACATAAGCATTGCGCCGCTCTTGTTCTACCTTCTGTTTAGGCGTTAACTTTATCTCGCCCTTTGGTGATTCTTTCTTACTAATGAAGTGTAGTTGCCCTAAAGCCAGCGCTTGTTCAAGTTCGCTGTGAGAAAGAATAATTTCGTCTATCGCATGGTTTTCAAACTGAATAACCGCTTTTCCATTTGGAAGCTGATACAGCGTAGCGTTTAAGTTCTCGTAACGAATCGAAATGTTATTTTGATAAATACTTTTAAGCATGTGACACCTTCAACTACATTATTCTGACGCGCTAAGCTTTGTGATGCTTAACTGCCACTTTTCGAATGGAAGCGTCAAATCAACTTGAAAAAGTCTGTGTGCAACAGCGCGTTTCACAACTATGATATCGATGCCGCGCTCTTTCGCGATTGTGTTCATCTCTTTCATTGAGTAAGTGCGCAAGTCATCAAGCCCAATTACAAGCTTTTTGTACTCAGGAATGGGGGCCGGATGGCGCAAACAGGGGAGAAGCATGAGGGCATTGATAACATTGTCGCCGTCATAGATATCTTTCTCAGTAACGACTTTAAAAAGAGTCCCTTGTTTTTTGTACTGCTCAGTCAAAAACGCCACTTTGTCTTTAAAATCTTTATTCTGTGTTTTTGCGAAATTTTTTATTTCAATGAAATAGCGGATACCATCCTCAATAACTTCGAAATCTGCGGTATAGCGAGTTTTTTTACTATCCAGTAGATAGAAAAGCGGCTCGGGCTGACTTTTAATAAACTCCACACCCTGAATTCTTTTTAATACGTAAAAATGACTCTCTAAATCAGAGTCTTTAATATTCACAATATTTAGATGTTCGTCGTATATCGTATTAGTGCTGCCAAAGAATTTCTGCTTTGCTTGAATCCTTGTTTTCATTTTAGATAACACTTATTGACTAATTGAAATTGGTGAAATCGTAGTTTTAAATCAAACTTGAGTCAATGTTGTAAATTATTGATAATATTGACATTTATTTAATTATTGATATATTATGTACCCTCCAAAATCACTAATTCTTTGTAATTTCATCATTTTTAAAAAAATGCTGTTTTTAGTCGCAAAATCGCCTATTTTGCTGTTTTTATATGCTAACTGTCTGAAAAGGTATGAATTTCTATAACATTTAAAATTTTTTTAAAAAATTTCATAAAATTTCGATTTTGGTCGGTATTTTGTTTCTGTTTAGAGTAAAAGTGATCAGAAAGGCACAGCATCTTTAGTTTAAAAATGTGAGATAAGCTCACATTTTTATCGCCAAACTGTAATATTGTGATAGCCTAGCATTAAGGCAATTATTGAGACTGAATTATGATCCGCTGCCACCTCGCTCGAATGATGGGCGAACACAAAATGCGTATTGCAGATGTGGCCAGAAAAACTGGTTTGAGTAGAGCCACTGTCACGTTGTTGTATAAAGAAACGGCCCAAAGAGTCGATCTCGATGCAGTAGACAAACTATGCGAACTTTTCGATTGCGATATAAAGGACTTATTTGAACGTGTGTAGCCATATCTGGCATACGACAGTGGGCATGGACGGAACCAAATGAAAATAGATAGAACTAAACCTGATGTATTAAGAGTGACCGAGTACATCTTAGCGCAGAACAAACTAGATAAGCCTTTTAGTGTCCAATCAGCAGACCGTGAAGATTTAAACGGCATAGGTCGTCATCGGCTATCACAAATTATGAGAGATATTTGTTTAGACCCTGAAGATAAGGGCAGCTTAGCTAGATATACAACAGTTGATAATACAAATATGGATAATAACTTTTGTCGTTGGCAGTTAAACGCCAATGCATATTTCGGTTATCTGTCTTACTTATCGTTACAAGAGTCTCAAAAATCAAATATTACAGCGACTAGAGCACTATGGTTCGCGGGTATTTCAGCATTTCTAACCTTTTTATCAATCATAGCCTCAATAATTTTGGGTTAGAAGCATTTAAGGAATTCATAAACATGGCAAAAACTAACAATAAAGCCCCAAATAAAAACGAAAAGGGATTCGAAGAGTCGCTTTGGGATGCGGCTAATAAGCTTCGTGGCAGTGTTGAATCATCAGAGTACAAGCACATTGTACTAAGCCTTATCTTTTTAAAATTCATTAGCGATAAGTTTGAAAAGCAGCGTGAAAAACTCGTTACCGAAGGCATGGGTGATTACGTTGATATGGTCGACTTTTATACCAAAGACAATGTGTTTTATCTGCCAGAAGATGCCCGCTGGTCATTTATTCAAAAGCAGGCCAAGCAAGATGATATCGCGGTAAAAATTGATACCGCACTGCATACAGTTGAGAAAAACAACGCATCCCTCAAAGGTGCGTTACCTGACAATTACTTTTCTCGCCTAGGTCTAGATGGCAGTAAGCTCGCAGCACTTATCGATACTATCAACAATATCGACACTGTAGCCAATGATTGCCACATGACAGAGGAAGACCTAGTCGGTCGTGTGTACGAGTATTTCCTAAGTAAATTTGCAGCAAATGAAGGTAAAGGCGGCGGTGAATTTTACACGCCTAAATCGGTTGTTTCGCTTATCGCAGAAATGATTGAGCCGTACAAGGGTAAAATATACGACCCTTGCTGTGGCTCCGGCGGTATGTTTGTGCAATCTTTGAAATTTATTGATAGTCACCATGGCAATAAAAAAGATATCTCTATTTACGGCCAGGAATACACCAGTACAACCCACAAACTAGCCAAAATGAACCTTGCGGTGCGCGGTATTAACGGCAACTTAGGTGATGTTGCAGGCGATAGCTTTTTTAAAGATCAGCACCCTGATTTAAAAGCAGATTTCATAATGGCGAATCCGCCATTCAATCAAAAGCAGTGGCGTGCAGATAACGAGTTAGTTGATGACCCACGTTGGGCCGGTTTTGATGTACCACCAACCGGTAATGCAAACTATGCGTGGATCATGCACATGATCTCAAAGCTTAGTGAGTATGGAACAGCAGGCTTTGTTCTTGCCAATGGTTCAATGAGTTCGAACACTGGTGGTGAAGGTAAAATTCGTCAAAAGATAATTGAAAACGACTTAGTGGATTGCATGATTGCGCTACCGGGACAGCTTTTCTACACCACGCAAATTCCTGTCTGCTTGTGGTTCATTACCAAAAATAAAACTGAGCAGCACTTTAATGATGCCCGTGAACCTTTCCGTAATCGCCAAGGTGAAACTTTATTTATTGATGCCCGTGAAATGGGCACTATGGTTAGTCGTGTTCATAAAGAACTAACTACAGACGATATTGCAGAAATTGCCAGAACTTATCACGCTTGGCGAGGTGAAAAAAAAGACGGTAAGTACCAAGATATCGCAGGCTTTTGCAAATCAGCCACATTAGAAGACATTAAAGCTAATGACTTTGTGTTAACACCGGGCCGTTATGTCGGTGCTGCCGAATTAGAAGATGATGGCATCCCATTTGAAGTGAAAATGAAAGAACTAAGCCAAACCCTTTATAGCCAAATGGAACAGGCCGAAGCGCTGGATAAAGCGATTCGTCAAAACTTGGAGGTGTTGGGTTATGGCAAGTAGGGTAAAATTATCTGAATTATGCTCTGAAATATCTTATGGCTATACAGCAAGTGCAGATAGCGAAGTTGTTGGACCTAAGTTTTTAAGAATCACTGATATACAGGGTGGCGTAGTAAATTGGGATGAGGTTCCTTATTGTAAGGTTGATGAAAAAAATTTAGCCAAGAACCTTTTAAAAAAGGGAGATATAGTTGTTGCTCGAACTGGAAATAGTACGGGTGAAAATTATATTTTTGAAGCGGATGATGATGCAGTTTTTGCGTCATATCTGATTAGATTTAGAGTTAATCCAGAGCTTGCCAATCCATATTTTGTTTGGTTACAAATGAGAACACATGCTTGGTGGAATTTTGTATCTGGTGCTAAAGGAGGGTCTGCACAAGCTGGAGCAAATGCAAAAATTTTAGGGTTATTTGAAGTAGAACTTCCTGAAAGGAATATCCAAGATAAAATAGTGAGTATAGTTTTTGACTATTTCAATAAAATTGAATTAAACCGACAAACCAACCAAACCCTAGAACAAATGGCGCAAGCGTTATTTAAAAGCTGGTTTGTTGATTTTGATCCTGTTATCGACAACGCACTAGCCGCTGGCAACGATATTCCCGAAGCACTGCAACACAAAGCTGAGCAGCGTGCTATTTACAAAGAGAAGGCGCAACAGCTAGCAGTTTCTCCTGAAACAAAGAGCAAACCTCTACCTGATGATATCCGTGCATTATTCCCAAGCGAATTTGAGCAAACTGATGATCCAAGTATTGGTGTCGCTGGTTGGATACCTAAAGGCTGGTCATCCATATACCTTAGTGATTTGTTGGATGTTAAATATGGAAAAGATCACAAAAAGCTAGATGAAGGAGAGTATCCTGTCTATGGCTCTGGTGGTTTAATGCGAAGAGTGGATAAGTTTTTATATGAGGGGGAATCGGTTCTTATTCCAAGAAAAGGAACGCTTTCCAATATCATGTACGTAAACGAAACATTTTGGTCAGTAGACACTATGTTTTTTACCATACCTAAATTGCCAAATGTTGCTAAGTTTACATTTTACCTTCTTAAAAGGTTGAACTTTGACAATATGAACGTAGGTTCTGCTGTACCAAGTATGACCACAAAAGTACTAAATGCATTGCCTGTAGTTTGTCCTAGTGAAAGCGTATTGGCTAAGTTTGACGAGATTATGGACCTGTATTTTTCAAAGATCCAAGCTAATCAAGCAAGTACTAATCAACTTGAGCAGTTAAGAGATAGTTTACTACCCAAATTAATTTCAGGTGAAATTACATTATCAAACAAGGATGTCGCATGATTAATTCTCTAGAAATTGCTAACGCAGCAACATATGGAATAGCGCCTCAACAGGTGTCTCCACTTGAAAAGTTTAACTTCTTCTTTGGTGCAAATGGCGCTGGTAAAACAACAATTTCTAGATTGATTGAGGATTCAACAAGGTACGCAAACTGTGCCGTTAAGTGGTCTGGTTCACCCATAGAAACATTTGTTTATAATCGCGATTTTGTAGAGAAAAATTTCAATCCTCAAAAAGACCTGCCCGGTGTATTTACCTTGGGGGAAGCTGATCAAGCAATTATTGATAGGATCGCACAAGGAAAAAGTGAATTAGACAAGATAATTGAAGAAATCAAATCCAAAGAGTTAATTTTAAATGGTGACGACAGCAACAAGGGTAAAATAAAAGAGCTTGAAGTTATCGACAATAATTTCACAGACAAGTGTTGGTTAGTAAAAGATAAATTAGATGAGTTATTTAAAGACGCTTTTCAAGGTGTACGTAACAGTAAATCTAAGTTTAAAGAACGAGTTGTTAGTGAGAGCGCTAGTAATACTGCTGATTTAAAATCAAAAGAATATCTAATTGAAAAGGCAAAGACTCTATTTGGTGATACACCTGAATCAAAACCTTTGATTTCGCTAGCTGGTGACTCATCAAAATTAAAGGAGTTGGAACAGCATCAAATTTTAAAAGACAGAATAATTGGTAAAAGTGATGTCGATATAGCTGGAGTAATTAATAAGCTAAATAACAGTGACTGGGTTAGACATGGTATGAACTACTTACCTCAATCGGAAGGTGAGTGCCCATTTTGTCAACAAACACTGTTGAGTGGCTTTGAAGAGCAGTTAGCTAATTATTTTGATGAAACCTTCACTCAAAACATTGAATCTCTACAAGCTATAGTGGCGTCATATTCTAGTTCATCACAACAATTAATTTCACATCTCGAAAATCTTGTAGCTAATAATCATGCAGATATTGACAACAAATTATTAAAAGCCAAGTTTGAGACATTAAAAGCAATAATCAGTGAGAATATGCAGTTGCTTGGTAATAAAGTATCAGAGCCTGCTACTAGTGTTACATTAAAAGCTACTCATCAAATAATTGATGAGATTAGAACGATAGTGGAAAACGCCAATAACTCAATAAATCAGCATAATTTAATTGTATCCAACTTTAAAAACGAAAAAGAATTGTTAAGCAATCAGGTTTGGAAATATGTATTGGAGGAAGAGCTAAAAGCTGAAATTCAGCAATACACAAAAGACTCCTCAAGTTTGCAAAAAGCAATTCAGGGTTTAACTGTCGGAATAAATACTAAAAAGGCAGATAAGATAGCTAAAGATGCTGAAATAAAAGAGTTAGAAAAGGACACTACTTCAATTCAGCCAACAATTGATGCGATAAACGGCTTATTAAAGTCATTTGGGTTTACTAGCTTTACTATTGGCAAATCTACGAAAGACCGTTGCTACTCAATTGTTAGGACGGATGGTTCTTGCGCAAAAGAGACCTTAAGTGAAGGAGAGAAAACCTTTATATCTTTTTTATACTTTTACCATTTACTTAAAGGTAGCTTCACCGAAGTTGGCATAACAACTGACAGGGTTGTGGTTATCGATGATCCAGTTTCTAGCTTAGATAGCGATATCTTATTTATTGTTAGTACCTTGATTAAAGGGCTAATGTCCGATGCTAGAAATGATTCTAGCTTAATGAAGCAATTATTCATCTTGACCCATAACACTTACTTTTTTAAGGAAGTTACATTTAATAAAAAACGGTCAGGGCAAGATAAAATGAGGGATGAAACATTTTGGATTGTGCGGAAAGTTGATGGTACTTCTAAAATTGTTGGGCATAACTCAAACCCAATAAAATCATCGTATGAATTACTCTGGCAGGAGATAAAAGCGCCAGAACCTTGTTCGCTAACCATTCAAAATACAATGAGAAAGATTTTAGAGAACTATTTTACGTTCTTAGGGAATATCAAAAAAGATGACATGATTGAGCTTTTCGAAGGGGAAGAAAGGCTGATTTGTCAGTCACTGTTTTCGTGGGTTAACGATGGCTCTCACCATGCCATTGATGATTTGTACGTAACTCAAGACATTGGGGTTATTGATACCTACAGAAAAGTTTTCAAGAAGATTTTTGAAGCTTCTGAGCATGGCGCTCATTATAAGATGATGACGGGAGTTGAGGGCGAGCCAGATGATTCGTCGAAAAAGCAAGGAGTGGCTGCTTAATGAAGTTTACAGAAGCAAAGCTAGAAGCTGCCATTATTGAATTACTTGGCGAACAAGGTTTTCCTTACGTACCCGGTGGTGAGCTTACCCGTAGCAATACTGACGTTTTGATTAAAGATGATTTACGCCAGTTCTTAGCTGTTAAATACGAAGCTGACAATATTACAGCGGGTGAGATTGATTCAATCATCAAGCAAATAGAATCATTGCCTGCTAGTGACTTGTACGACAGTAATAAAACCTTCTGTAAATGGTTAAGTGATGGCTTTTTGTTAAAACGAGAGCCTGCAAAAGGAGCAGCAGAGCCTTCAGCGCAGATAAAAAGCCAAAAAGATCTCTACATCCAATTAGTCGATTACTCCAATGTTGTTCAAAACCTGTTACCTGATTTAGCAAAGGAAAGCGTACCCGAACTACCTAATGTGGCAGAGCCTTCAGCGGAATATGAAAAGAAGCCTGCAACATGTTGTAATGACACCAATATATACAAGATAGTTAACCAGCTTGAGATTGAAGGTGTTGATGGCGAAAAGCGTATCCCTGATGGCATTTTGTACATCAACGGTCTGCCGTTGGTGGTGTTTGAATTTAAGAGCGCTATTCGTGAAGAAGCCTCTATTCATGATGCTTATGTTCAGTTAAATACCCGCTATCGCAGGGATATTCCGGCCTTATTTGTCTACAACGCCTTTTGTGTTATCAGTGATGGCGTAAACAATAAAATGGGTGGCCTTTATGCACCTTATGAGTTTTTCTATGCATGGCGCAAGGTAACGGGCAATGAATCGATAGAAAAAGATGGAATTAATTCGCTGCACACTATGTTGCAGGGGTTATTTAATAAGGCTCGCCTGCGAGATGTTATTCGCAACTTTATATATTTCCCCGATTCATCAAAGGCTGAAGTTAAAATTGTTTGCCGTTACCCCCAGTATTATGCGGCTAGAAAGCTTTACCACAATATTAAACTCGCGCGTAAACCAGAGGGCGATGGTAAAGGTGGTACATACTTTGGTGCAACTGGCTGCGGTAAGAGTTTTACCATGCAGTTTCTATCTCGCTTATTAATGAAAAGTGTAGATTTTGAAAGTCCAACCATTGTGTTAATTACTGACCGAACTGACTTGGATGATCAGCTATCGCAGCAATTCTCGAATGCAAAAACGTATATTGGCGATCAAACTGTTGTAGCTGTTGAAAGCCGCGACCACTTACGCGAACTACTTCAAGGCCGAAATAGTGGCGGTGTGTTCTTAACGACTATTCATAAATTCACTGAAGATACCAAATTGCTAACGGATAGAAGCAATGTTATTTGTATCTCTGATGAAGCGCACCGCAGTCAAACTAACCTAGATCAGAAGGTTCGAGTGACGGAAAAAGGTGTTAAGAAGACCTACGGTTTTGCCAAATACCTTCATGACTCATTACCCAATGCAACATTTGTAGGTTTCACAGGAACGCCTGTTGATGCCACGCTTGATGTGTTCGGTCAAGTTGTAGATGCTTACACCATGACAGAATCTGTTAAAGATGAGATCACTGTCCGTATTGTCTATGAAGGTCGAGCGGCCAAGGTCATTTTGGATAACGCCAAATTAGAAGAAATAGAAGCTTATTATCAGCAGTGTGCTGATGAAGGCAGTAATGAGCATCAGATTGAAGAAAGTAAAAAAGCTTCAGCTAATATGACTGCTATTTTGGGCGATCCAGATCGTATTAGCGCGTTAGCCAAAGACTTTGTTGCTCATTATGAATCTCGTGTTGAAGAAGGCTCTACCATAAAAGGTAAGGCGATGTTTGTAAGCTCTGCACGAGAGGTTGCCTATTCATTTTGTCAAGAATTAAAAGGCCTTCGCCCAGATTGGTTTGAAGTACTTGAATGCGAAGCTGGCGCAGAGCTAACAGAGCAAGAGCGCAAAAAAATTAAACCAATGGAACGAGTAAAAATGGTAATGACTCGTGGCAAGGATGACCCTAAAGAATTGTGGGATTTGCTAGGTACTAAAGAGTATCGTAAAGAGTTAGACCGACAGTTTAAAAATGAAAAGTCGAACTTCAAAATCGCCATTGTTGTCGATATGTGGCTAACAGGCTTTGATGTGCCATTCCTCGATACCATTTACATCGACAAACCAATCCAACGTCATAATCTAATTCAAACTATATCGCGTGTTAACCGAAAGTTTGAAGGTAAAGACAAAGGTCTGGTTGTTGACTATATCGGCATCAAAACGCAGATGAATAAAGCGTTAGCCATGTATTCAAAAACGGATGAAACCAATTTTGAGGACATTACTCAGTCAATTATTGTTGTTAAAGACCATTTAGATTTATTGGGCAAACTCATGCATCACTTCGATGAGTCGCCATACTTCATCGGGCAGCCTGTTGCTCAACTTAATTGCCTCAATAATGCCGCTGAGTTTGTGCTACAAACGCAAAAACTTGAACACCGTTTTATGGCATTAGTAAAGCGATTGAAAACCGCTTATGACGTGTGCTGTGGTAGTGAAAAACTATCGCAGAAAGAGCGTGATTACATTCACTTTTACTTAGCTGTTCGTTCTATTGTTTACAAGCTCACAAAAGGTAATGCGCCTGATACCGCACAAATGAATGCCAAGGTACGAGACATGATTTCTGACGCACTCAAAAGTGACGGAGTAGAAGAGATCTTCAAGCTAGGGCAAGGCGAAGATGGCGTTGATATCTTCGATGATGATTATTTGGCAAAAATTGAAAAAATCAAACTACCGAACACTAAGATCAAACTACTTCAGCAGATGTTGGCAAAGGCTATTAGCGAGTTTAAACAGGTAAATAAGCTTAAAGCTGTCGATTTTTCTGCTCGCTTTAAATCACTAGTTGATAGATATAACGAGCGCAAAGAAGAAGATGTATTAGTCAGTGAAGTACTTGAAGACTTTTCTGATGAGATTATCAATATGTATCAAGACCTCAAGTCTGAAATGGGTTCATTCGCTGACATGGGTATTAACCTAGAAGAGAAAGCTTTTTACGATATTTTAATGGCACTCGCGATTAAATACGATTTCCAATATCCAGAAGACAAGCTTCTCGACCTAGCTAAAGCAGTAAAAGATGTTGTTGATGACAAAGCTAAATACACAGACTGGAGCCAGCGGGATGATATAAAAGCTGAGCTCAAAGTAGACCTGATAATGTTGCTAGCTAAGTTTGGCTACCCACCAGTTGATCGTGATGAAGTGTATAAAGAAATCTTCGAACAAGCTGAAAATTTTAAGAAGAATAGGGCAGTTGCATGAGTAATAAAACACGCGTCGACATGATAATTGAGACATTACGAGATCATAAAGGTGAAAAATTAACTGCTCGCGAACTTGCCAAGTTGTTCCTTGAACGCTATCCAGCGGAAATGACAGAAAAAATGAAGAACCCTAATTACGCTAATGAGGAGGAGCTGATAGCACAATTAGCGGCAGAAGTTGGTGGTCAACGAACAAAAAGAGCTAAAGAAAAGTGCAAAAACATAAAAACGCGTGAGAAGCCAAGACCACGTCTATATTACTGGGATGATAAGCCTTTAGCTATTACTGAAAGCCTTGATGAAGAGTTACATGAAGCTGACGAATTGAGACTAAGTGAACATGATTTATACCCAATTCTTATTGAATTTTTAAATAAAGACATGGGGTTATACTGTCATCGCATAGACGAAAAGACATCAAAAAACAGCCAGGGTGCTGGCGGCAATCACTGGTTACATCCTGATATCGTTGCAATGGAGCCTCTAGATAAAAGTTGGGATCAAACGGTGAAGACTTGTGTTCGCTTCGGTAATGATAAATCCGTAAGGTTATGGTCTTTTGAAGTAAAAAAAGAGCTAACACGGTCAAACGTCCGAAAGTGTTTCTTTCAGGCAGTATCAAATTCAAGCTGGGCAAATTTCGGTTATCTCGTCGCGACTGGAATAGCTGATGGTGTTGAACCAGAACTGCAAATGTTGAGCTCATTACACGGTATTGGAATTTTGCTATTAGATGTGGGTGACTTGTACAACAGTCAAATATTAATCCCGGCTAAAGAAAAGTCTGACATTGATTGGGTTTCAGCTAATCGAATTGTAGATGAAAACCCGGACTTTAAAAATTACATCAAACAAGTTGGAATTTATCACCAGACTGCTGAGCTTATACCAAGTGTTTGGAATAAGTGACATCTTGAAAGTGCGCTACGTGAATTCTGATAATCTTTCGCGGGATAACCTAGAAACCACGCACGTAGCGTCGCGTTATTAGCATATACAAATAATGTCAGTTTTCAGCCATCAAATGGCAGAATTGTTCAAACCCAATTCCAAAAAAGGGATCCAGCGTTAAAATATCAAAATCTAAATTCCTTAAATCTAATGTATGTGTAACCAGTTGAATAGTATTGTGAATTTTTGACACACAAAACTGGATCGATCCAGAGTTAAACTGCTAATTACAACAGATTTCCATGAGGTTAATGTTATTATTCACGGCATTTAACATAATCTAATTTATGGGCTTTAGCTATAGAGACACAAATTCAAGGTGTTAGATATTTATTAGATACTATTCTGGCGCTAGATAATGTGTCTACGGGAAGATAAAAAAGTTTGGCACAAATCCATCGCGCCAAAACCTTGGAGTTCGCTTTTAAATTGCGATTTCATGAAACTAGGTGTGTTTAACTGTGTAGCCAAACACGGCGCGTACTATACACGCCCCTATATTGCCAATAGCTGAATAAGCTAGTAATACGAAGCACATGAGTGTATCTAAACCTATCAGCTATATCATCCTATATATTAACAATAGCAGCTTTTTAAGGGATGGCGAAATTGAAAACTTGAATCATTTCGTATCGAACAAAGGTTCGCAGTTGTTCTTGTGGATATGTCGATTAGGCTAAGTTGTTAGTTTATAAAAATTTATCGCGTAGAAAAAAGGCCGGCACAAACCCAACGCACCAGCCTTTGTGCACACTGTTAAATTGGAAAACTAATTAATGTACGCCGTTCAGTTGAGTTTGGCTCACAACACACAAATCTGGGTTAAGTTGCGAATATGACTCTTAACGTAGTGAATTAATAACAACGTTTGTGATTAGCAACTCACTGTTACTGAACTTTAAATTGTCCATAACCATAGTTTAGTTTTCACAAAATTGACAACTTACTCTAATTATCGGCCAATCAATTTGTCACTTTAGGGTTACACGATTACGCCCAGATGCTTTTGACTCGTATAACGCTGCGTCGGCACGTGAAATTACATCATCGATATCTTCATGATCTTGGGCCGCGGTTGCACCCACCGATGTGGTTACCGCACCGTATATATCGGTGTAACCCACAACAGACTCAGCTTCAACTGCTTGGCGGATACTTTCGGCAACTTGCCGCGCCCCTGCTGCATCAGTGTTGGGTAATAAAGCGGCGAATTCTTCACCGCCTAAGCGACACACAAAGTCGGTTTTGCGCACGCAGGCCGTTAACACCTTCGCCATAGCTACAAGTACTTTATCACCAATGGCATGCCCGGCTTGGTCGTTCACTGACTTGAAATGGTCGATATCAATCATCAACAAGTGAATGGGCAATTTATTGCGTTTAGCTTGGTGCAACTCTTGTTCTGCCCGTTCCATAAATGAGCGCCTATTAGCAATGCCTGTCAGGCTGTCTTGGGTTGCAGCTTGCAATAGCGCCATTTCGGCTTCACGCCTTCGTTCATCAATACTTTCTTGCAATATGGCACTGGATATAATGAGTACGATGATAAACCAGGATATAAGCACAACGTACAAACCGAATAAGTCTTCAGACTTAGCCGCAACAAGGGATTGCACAAATAAATACCCTAAAAGCACCGGGACGAAATAGCCAACTAACACCTGAAAACGCGCAATTCTGCCACCGATATAAGGCGACAACAGGGCGTGCACCGCCCCACTTTGTGCATGAATAAGTAGCACGCTAATCGCTAAGAATAATCCGTAGGATGTCGTTAGCAGCGACATTTGTCCGAAAAAACCAGCAATGCCGTAGGCATAACCAATGATCGACAACATAGGCGCTGCCAATCCAATAAATGCGCACACTTGTGCTGTTTTTACTTTTCCTAAACCACCTAATAGAACTGCACCAGAGAGCAGTGACATCATGATTGATGTGTTCAAGCCCATAGAGTTGGATTTACCCTCTCGCAGTTCGGCACTCACCAATTCAGAAAATGGCATCAAATGCTGCATCCATTGCAACTTAAACACATGGTCTGCCAGTACTGCAGTCGAAATACTCAAAGCAGCAAACGCCAAAGGTGCGACCAATTTAGTCCACATTTTCTTGTGTTCCAGAAACACGCCTAAGCTCACCAGCATTACCGTTATACCGGTCAATGGATTAGTCGCGGCGCCGCCCGTAAGAGGGCGATATAGCTGCTCAATATTAAATACGTAACCAGCCATTGAGATCATAGTGAGAATGAAGCACGCGCCAGCTAATGCTTTAGCGACAATCTGCATGTAGCGAGTACGCTTTTCGTATTTAAGAACTTGCTTTTGATTTTCGAGGAGGTTGAATTTTACAGAGACCATGACGCTTAAGGTTAGTGTATCGACGCCCCACCATCATATTAGACTGACAATATTAAGCAATTAGAACTACTTAAAACACAGTCAACTACGAATAAAGGTAGAGAATATTTTAAAATTGTAGGTGGCCATTACGCATGCAACATACCCGACGATCACCACCGTGATTTTAGGGCATCTGGTTTGCAAACATAAATATACAAACCAATACAATGTCATGTATAGTCATATAATTATTAAATTCATGTTACTTTTTCGGATGCAATAATGAGCACTAATGGGAACAACTGGATACTTATTGTCGATGACGATGCGGATCTTGCTCAGTTGGTGGCCGATTTCCTGCACACCAACGGCTATAAGACCAAAATTGAACATAATGGATTGAAAGCCGTCAGCACCATTATTAACGAACAACCTGCACTTGTGGTGTTAGACGTTATGCTACCTGATATGGACGGTTTATCGGTGTGCCGCGCGGTTCGTTATGGTCACCCTGAAGCACAGGGCACCTATGATGGCCCAATTTTAATGCTCACGGCTTTAGACAACGACATTGATGAAGTTGCAGGTTTAGAAACCGGTGCTGATGACTATTTAGCAAAACCCGTACGTTCTCGCGTGTTGTTAGCCCGGGTACGTGCCCTACTTCGCCGTAATCCCACGGAACTTGAATCAGCGCAGCTCAACGGCGTTCAAAAAGAACACGTGGCTGAACCTGCAGACGAATCAAGCCTACTCAAGTTCGATAACCTAGTCATCGATACTAAATATCAAACCGCGACTTATAAAGGTGAGGTGGTGGATTTAACCACCGCAGAATTTGAGCTGTTAGCATTGTTAGCAAAGCAACCAGGCGTGATTTGCACCCGTGACTTTATCTCCGAGCACTTTTCGAAATTAGGATATGAAAGCACGCACAGAACCATAGATTTGCGCGTTTCACGTATTCGTAAAAAGTTGGGTGACGATTCCTCTCCTTCTACACGGATCCGTACTATTCATGGTAAAGGGTACTTGTTTGTAGGCGATAGGTAGTCAAATGAACAACAAGCTAGGTGTTATTCGCATTTTCATGGTGTGTATGCTTTGCAGTGTACTGTTGAGCAGGCCAGTAATCGCAGATGAGCCAACACCTAGCGCACAAGAACTTGAACAATCACTTGCACAAGCGAGCGATGCCAACAAGGGCGAATTGCTCACTGCTCTCGTTGAAGCCTACCGCGACAACAACCCCACGAAAAGCCTCGAATACGGCGAGCAAGCACTCATTGTTTTTGCTCAATTTCCTGATGCCAAACGCCATGCCACGGTATTAAACAACATGGCATGGACGCTTGTGTCTATGGGCGATTACGAGCGCGCCCAAAGCATGATCACACAGAGCAAAAGTCTCGCTCAGCGCAATGACGACCAACGCGGTATCTATGTGGCCATGACCATGCAAGGGATTGTTTATTGGCGAACCGCAGATTATCAATCAGCACTAAAACAATTTGAATTAGCGCAAGAGATAGCCAAACAACAAAATGACACTCGCGGAATAGCCAACACCACGAACTATATAGCGATTATTTATCAAACACTTGGTCAACCCAAACAAGCGTTGACCTATTTTCAGCAAGCGCATGAACTGCAACTTGAGTTAGGTGAACAAAAAAGCATCGCTGTGTCGCTTAACAACATCGCTAATATCCATGGCACCAGTGGCAACTACAGTTTGGCGCTTGATTTTCAGTTAAAGTCTTTGAAGATAAGGGAAGAAATCAACGACATTCCTGGTTTAGCGCAAATATTGGGCAATATTGGCCTAACCTATTTCTATTTGCAGGACTATGATCTCGCCCTATCCTATTTACAACGTTCTCTAGGCCACTATGAAACGCTCAAAGATAAGTTAGGCATTGCTGAAACCTTCACTAGCTTAGGCGGAGTGCATCAACGTAAACAGCAATATGAAGCAGCCTTGCACCAATACCGCAGCGCGTTAGAAATTGCACAGCAACTCGAAGACCCTGTGCTTGTTTCGCGCGTGAACATCGATATTGCTAGTGCCTACATTGAGCTTAATGAGCCCGCACTTGCTAAGGAACACGCCCAACCCGCATTGCAACACATCACCGAAATGCAAGTGATGCCTTTGCAGGCAAATGCGCTGCTCGTCAATGCCAAAATAGCCAAGCTAGAGAACGATTTTGAGCGCGCCGTGCACCTAACCAACCGTTCATTAAGTGTCGCCCAAGAAGTAGACGACAAGCGTCTGACCAAGGAGGCGTATGAATTTCTTTATATGCTGTATAAAGATAAAGGCGATTATCAGCAAGCATTGGCTTATCTCGAACAGTTTAAAACAGTAAACGACGAGATGTTTAACGCCGAAAGCGATCAGCGTGTGGCTTTTCTACTCAGTCACTTTGAGGCTGAAAAGCGTGAACAACAAATCAAATTACTGCAAGCAGATCAGTCTTTAAAACAAAAAGAAATAGCGCAACAACGTTACACACGTAATGTGTGGATAGCTGCACTGTGTGCCCTTTTTGCCTTTGTGCTGTTACTCGTGAACCGTATTCATCAATCGAGAATTAACCGCTCTCTTAATGAAAACATTCAGTCGCAACGTGAACTTATACAGGCAGTAGCTCATGAATTTAGAGCGCCATTGGCGAGGGTACAGTTAGCTTTTGATATGCTTGAGGATTCATTCAACCAGCCAAATACGCAAACACTGAGCCATAAAATCAATGATGGCTTGAGTGAACTTGAGAAATTGATCAAAGAGGCACTCGATTTTATACAACTAGACAGTAAAGCCCGTACCCTACATTTAAGTGAAGTATCCCTTGGAAACTTGTTGTCACGATTACTTGAGTCACATGTTGATTTATACCCGCAAGTTGAATTCGACCTCTCAGAAAAAGGCAAGCAACCGTGTATTGTTCAAGCCGATGCGTTACAACTTAATCGGGCGGTTTCGAACATAGTGCGAAACGCCGCGCGCTTTGCAAAAAGCCAAGTCACCATTACCTTAATCAATCATGCCAGTCACTACGACATTGTTGTTGAAGACGATGGCCCTGGAATACCAGTTGCTCAGCGAAAACGCGTTGTAGAGCCCTTTGTGCGCCTCGACCTCAGTCGATGCCGCGACTCCGGCGGTGTTGGTTTAGGTTTAGCCTTGGCCAAGAAAATATGTGAGGCCCATAACGGCACGCTGAGCATTGGCGCATCGAGTCTAGGTGGCGCGAAGTTGACGATTCATTGTCCAAAACAACATCCTGCATCGCATTAGCGGTTCCAACTGCGAAAAAGCCAATTCTCTCATTGAGTTAACTACCTCCTAGCACAGCTCTAGCCATAACCTTGTGTCCACTAGGTTAAATATTCTTTGATCTTTTGTGTTTTTATGTATATAAATGTATATATTGATTTATATACAAATCGATACATAAACTTGCTTCTTTAGTTTTGAAGCTCACCACTGATAATGAATTTGGTTATATTTCGGTCACTTAAGAACAAGGATTACCTTCTCAACCGTTACCAAATTCCGCAGTAGGTCGATGTAACTGTGTGGTTTAAGGACAAAGTTTCATCTGTGTGCAATGACCTACACGAATTGGAGTATTGTTATGAAAGTAACCAAAATAGCTAGCGCTATCGCCGCTTTGTCCTTGGGTATGGCAACCAACCTCTATGCCCAAGACTCGCGTTACGTGATCCAAGTAGATAACGCAAATAAAGGCATTGTTAAAGCTCTGGCTGCGCAAATGGGCGCAGATATTAACGTCGATGGCGACGGCTTTATCGCTGCCACGTTTGAAGGTAAAGACTTAAGCGAGGTAAAGGGCTTATTAAACAACCCACACATTAAACTCGTAGAGTTAGACCAACGACGCTCAGCGATGGCGTTGTTTAATGACGATGCAGGCAACCCAACCAACCAACAACTTACACCTTATGCCGTGTATCAATCACAAGCTAACCAGTTGATGTTCAATGCCAATAGCGACATTAAAGTGTGTGTTATCGATTCAGGCCTTGACCGTTCAAATAGCGACTTTAATTGGAATGCCATCACCGGCAGTGATGACCCGGGCACGGGTGCTTGGGACGTCAATGGTGGACCACACGGCACCCACGTTGCAGGTACTATTGGCGCTGCTGATAACGGCTATGGCGTTGTGGGCATGGCACCAGGCGTGCCAATGCACATCGTTAAGGTATTCACCGCTAGCGGCTGGGCTTATTCTTCTGATTTGGCCTATGCGACACAGCAATGTGCGCAAGGTGGCGCCAATATTATTAACATGAGCCTTGGCGGTGGCGGCGCTAATAATACTGAGTCTAACGCATTCGCTAATTTCGTGGCTGATGGTGGCTTAATCGTGGCCGCAGCGGGTAATGATGGCAACTCAGCGCGCTCATACCCTGCTGGATACCCATCAGTGATGATGATCGGCGCCAATGATGCCGATAACAACATTGCTGAATTTTCTCAATTCCCAAGTTGTTCCAGTGGCCGTGGCAAGCGCGCCACTTTCGATGAAACCATTTGTGTTGAAGCAACGGCGGGTGGCGTCCAAACGCTGTCGACCTATCCGGCGGGTATGGCAAGCCTTAGCGCCCTGACAGTAGACGGTACAGCAATCCCGACTTCTGGTATGGAAAACACAGGCAACATCACTGCTAATACCTATTTCATGGGTACCGCAGAAATCCCAGATTCAAACGCTGCAGGTAAAATCTGTGTAATCGACCGGGGCAATATCAGCTTCCACGACAAAGTGCTCAATTGTGAAAACTCAGGCGGCGTGGGCGCGATTATCGTCAACAATGTTGAAGGCATGCTTTATGGCACGCTCGGTGATGCAAACGCGACATCTATCCCAGCTGCTGGAGCTGCACTTGCACAGCGCGATGCGCTTGTCGGTTCAATCAGTGCCTCAATATCTATTGGTGCCTCAGATTACGGCTACATGAGCGGTACATCAATGGCTACACCTGCTGTGGCGGGTATCGCTGCGTTAGTTTGGTCTAATTTCCCTGAATGTACTGGCGAAGAAATTCGCGCAGCACTCAAAGCAACTGCATTGGACTCAGGTGCGCAAGGTCACGATGTGTACTTTGGCTACGGTATTGTGCAGGCAAACGATGCCAGTAATTACCTAACCGCCAATGGCTGTCAAGGCACGACACCCCCCCCTACAGAGCCACCGACAGGCGAGCCTACGCCACCTGAACTGACAGCATCTCATGCCATGATGAAGGGTAAAAATGTGGTTGAGTTAGTGGCCGCTGCGAGCCGAGATGTGAATCTGTATCGAAATGGTACTTTCATAGCCAAGGTAGCGCCAAACACGGTGTACGGCGATAAATTTAACCGCAATGCCTCGGGTACGTTCACCTATCAAGCGTGTGATTCAATAGACACTAGCTTGTGCTCAGAAGTAATTACAATCTCTTTCTAGTTGGACCTTAACCAAAGCAGTGTGCCCTTCCCCATTGGGCCGCTGCTTTTTTATTTGTGAAATCTCACTACTCCCTCTAAATCCATACCTCTGTATTTGTGCATTTGTGTATTTGTGTATTTGTGTATACACATTGCGTTTTATTGCTTTTTGCCTGCATGACTCAACTCTTAACTGCCCAGTTTACGTCATGGGAAGTGCCATAAGCGCCTTTCAGACCACGGTTTCAAACGAAAAACTAAGTCTTTAAAAACAATTAGTTAGTAATATTTAATACATATTTTATAAATAAATGTGAATTTTTTGCTGCATTTGTATTGATTATATACATTTTGAGGTATATAACTATATACATCCGCATACAAATGCGTCGTGCGCCTTACAGGGAGATTGAAGTGGGTCGTACAAATCAACCATAACTTTACATTGCTAAAACAACAGGAGACTTGATGATGAAAACGCCCAGTAAATCATCTTCCAAACTAGTATCAACACTTGTAGGCACCACGCTACTTGCGACTATCAGCCCTATCGCGTTAGCGGTAAGCCAGGCTCCAGTAAAAGCAGCGCCTGCTTATGACCAACAAAGTGTTATTGTTAAATTCAAACAGAAAGTATCTAAAAAAGAACGTAAAGCGTTAACGCAAAATCTTGGCGTATCGTTCAAAGATAAAAATGATGACGGTGTAGATGACCGCCTTCGTCACATCGCAAATGGACGACTAGCTGTTTTAAAGCTCGGAAACGGCCGCCATGTCGAAAACGTGTTGGCGAGTCTAAAGAACCACCCTCTTGTGGAGTACGCAGAGCCTAACTTTATCGTTAAGCACCAAGCGACTCCAAATGACCCTAGCTATGCAAACCTTTATGGTATGCAAAAAATCTCTGCTGAAGCAGCTTGGGATTACACCATAGGTGATGCATCTGTACTTGTTGGTGTTATAGATACTGGTTTCGATTTCCAACACCCGGACCTAGTAAATAACATCTGGCGTAACCCTAACGAGATCCCTGGAAACGGTATCGATGACGACGGTAACGGATACATCGATGACATTCACGGTATCTCTGCGATCCTAGACAATGGTAACCCTCAAGACACAGGTCTTCACGGTACTCACGTAGCTGGTACTATCGGCGCACAAGGTGATAATGCCCTCGGTGTTGTTGGTGTTAACTGGCGCACAAGCATGGTTGGTTGTAGCTTCCTAGGCTCAGGCGGCGGTACGCTTGCTGATGGTGTGCAATGTATCGACTATATGATCGGACTTAAGAATGCGGGCAACAACGTTCGTGTTCTAAATAACAGCTGGGGTGGCGGTGGTTTCACACAAACTCTAAAAGACGCGATCACAGCAGCTAACAATGCCGATATGCTATTCGTAGCTGCCGCAGGTAACGATTCATCTGATATCGATGCCGGTGGTTTCTACCCTGCAGGTTATGATGTACCAAACGTAATGGCCGTTGCCTCTACCGACAGTGCAGATAACCTTTCTGGCTTCTCGAATTTCGGTGACGAGCTGGTACACATTGCCGCTCCGGGTTCATTCATTGTATCTACCGTTCCTGGCGGTCAATATGACACGCTTAGCGGAACTTCAATGGCCACACCTCACGTAGCCGGTGCTGCTGCACTTTTGCTATCTGGTAACCCAGATCTAACTACAGCACAGCTTAAAAACATCCTAATGAGCACAGGTGATGACGTAGCCGCACTACAAGGCAAAACCATCAACGGCAAGCGCATGAACGTGTTTAATGCCTTGGCTGATTCAGGCGGTACGGGTCCTTCATTCTTTATGAATGCCACTCCTTCGTCTGCAACAGTTAACCAAAGTGAAAGCCAAAACTTCGTTATCGATTTAACTGCAGCTGGTGGTTTCACAGGCGATGCGGATCTAAGCCTATCGACTGTTCCAGCTTTAGATGCACAAGTGCTATTTAGTCAAAACCCTGTTGCTGCTGATTCAGCTACAACTATGACTATCAACACCACAACCGCGACGGCTCCGGGTACTTACCAGATGACTGTTACAGCGGTAGACGGTGATATCACTAAGACATTACCTCTAACTCTACGCGTATGGCCAGAAGGCAGTACAACTACCAGCTTCAGCAATAACGAAGCGGTATTGATTGCTGATGATGCACCTGAAGCACCTGCTGAAAGTGTCATCAATGTACCTCATGAGATGATCATCACTGAGGTTGCAGGTCACGTTGATATCACTCACGACAACATCGCTGACCTAGTGATCAAGCTAGTAGCACCTAACGGTAAAGAGTCAGTACTTCGCAGCTTCGAAGGCCAAGGCACAAACCGTCTTGAGATGGACTTTGTAAACTACGACCACGAGCTTGATAACGCCCTAGGTAACTGGACGCTACAAGTAGAAGACCACAACAACAACAACGCCGGTATTCTAAATAACTGGACGTTGAAGCTAAGCGGCGCGCCTCTAGGTGCTACTGACTTCGCTCCTAACGTGTCTATCGCGACTCCTGCAAACAACAGTGCTTTCCTTGTTGGCGAAACGGTAAGTTTCTCTGCAAATGCAAGCGACACTGAAGATGGCGACCTAACTTCAACTGTAGAATGGACGTCAAGTGTGGATGGAGTTATCGGCAACGGTGCAAGCTTTACTAAGTCTGACCTATCTGCTGGCGACCATGTAGTAACGGCGTCTGTTACCGACTCAGCAGGTCAAACGACCAACCAGAGCATCGAGTTCTCTGTAGCAGCTGCTAACACTACGGTAAGTGGTTCTAACAACACAGCCATTGCACTTCCTGAGTGGGGCGGCCGTGTATTCACTGAAATCGACCTACCTACCGGTGTTGCTATCGATGCCCTAGAAGTGTCTGTAAACATCTCTTACGATTCAGTTCAATACTTGAACGTTTGGTTACAGTCTCCAGCTGGTACTCTTGTGAAACTGGTAACTTGGCGTGACTTCTGGAATAAAGACCTTATCCATACCTTTACTCCAGTAGAATTCGCAGGTGAGTCAAGCAAGGGTAAA
The DNA here is from genome assembly GCF_039831865.1 of Pseudoalteromonas pernae. Taxonomy (NCBI): domain Bacteria; kingdom Pseudomonadati; phylum Pseudomonadota; class Gammaproteobacteria; order Alteromonadales; family Pseudoalteromonadaceae; genus Pseudoalteromonas; species Pseudoalteromonas pernae. The sequence goes on along the minus strand of NZ_JBDODM010000006.1, from coordinate 210,840 downwards.
TGGCGCCTATACGCTGAAGATACGTCAAGCTACACCATGAACGGCGTACTTAACAGCTGGAGCATCTCAGCATCTAACGGTGACGCGATACTACCACCACCGGCTGAAAACAACGCACCTGTAGTGACCATCACTGCACCTACTGGTGGCACTAGCTTCAACCTAGGCGACAGCGTAACCTTCGCAGCAACAGCTATCGACGAAGAAGAAGGTGACATCAGCTCACGTATCGATTGGTACTCAAACTTCAACGGCAAGATTGGTACTGGCGGTCTATTCAGCACTAACTCACTAGTTGCAGGCGACCACACAGTAACTGCGGTAGCGTGGGATAATGATGAAGCATTCGACTCGAAGCAAGTAACTCTGACTGTTGTAGATGCACCTGCAAACGAAGCGCCAGTAGCTGACTTCAGCTTCGCCGCTACTGACCTTAACGTTCAGTTCACTGACCTATCTGGTGACACTGACGGTGCGGTAACAACTCACTCTTGGAACTTCGGTGACGGCGCTAGCTCAACTCTAGCTAACCCTTCACACAGCTACACAGCTGCGGGTACTTACACAGTAACCCTAACTGTAAGCGATGATGACGGTGCCGAGCACTCAATCACTAAAGACGTAACTGTGACTGAGCCTGTACCAGAGCCAACTATCTTTGTACAAGGTGACGCTGAAACATCGGGTGACCGTGTAGTAGCAAGCCTATCTTGGACTGCACAAACTGCAACTGAGTTTGATGTATACCGTGACGGTGCACTGATTGACTCTGGTGTAAGAAAGACAAGCTACACAGATCGCTTTAACTCTACTGCGACTAGCTTCACTTACCAAGTATGTGAAACTGGCGCTACTACCAACTGTTCTTTGGAAGAGACCATCGTGGCTTCTCCTAAGACAAAAGGTAAACGTAAGTAAGCTGTAGACCCTGAGAAGGCTCCTTGTGAGCCTTCTTATTTCGTTTGCGGTGATTAACAATCTTTAATCGGCCCGTAAACACGGACATATTTACGAGGTTATTATTGTGCCATTCTCATTAACTATTATCACTGCGGGCATGCTCTTCGTTAGCACCATTAGCAATGAAGGAAATCATCACCCAGTGCTACATGAAGCAACTGGATTAGGCTACCAGCGAAACAACAATAATCACCTAAATGTGTTTGACATACTCAACCCGTTTCATCACTCCCTCGCCCCCACAATTGGGCAATCATCCTCTGAAAGCAACAAAGTAAAACCCGTTAGCGCACAACGACCAACCGAGAAAGTGACACTTAGTTGTCCAACGACAGAGCAAACGGTCAATGCTGGCACCAGTGCAACATTTGAATTTTCGTTAGATACTCAAAACCACAATAAACAGACCGACAAAAACAGTGCAAACGTAACAGCGCAACAACAATGGCAACTGAGTGTTGCGTCGCCCTTGCCTGGCGCGAGCTTATCAACACCGCAACTTGTCGATAAAGGGCAATTTTCGTTGACTGTACCTACACAACAGCACACCCAAAATGGCAAATATACCTTTACTGTCACGGCAGGAAGCGAACGCCATGTGCAGCAATCCGCAGTGATGCTCAATGTCATCCCCGCAGGCGCACAAAGCGTCACTTTCGCCAATGAAGAAATAATCCATATTGAAGATAATAGCGCTACCGCGACCACCAGCACCATCTATGTACCAAACCCGCTCACAACATACTCACTGGAAGTGGAGCTAGCGGTTCGCCATACATGGCGAAGCGACCTAGAAGTGACGCTTATTTCGCCTAGCGGCAATCAGCATATTCTTCATAACCGCGATGGCGGTTCACTCAATGATATTTATCAACATTATCAGATAAATACCTTTAATGGCGAAAGTGCCCACGGCACGTGGACACTGAGCGTAGCGGATAGAGCTCCTGGCAATATTGGCGCGTTAACGCGCTGGCGTCTCAACCTTGTCGGCTTTGCGCCAGCGCCCTGAGGGAGGCCCCTCTCTAGTCAACGAGATAGTCGTTGATGTCGATGTCATCAATCTGGTCTTCACGCAAATACTGCATAGCGTAGTCGTGATACACACCTGACGTTAGGAATAACTTAAACAACTCCTTATCAATATGTTGGTCTTTGGCCATAAACTTCATTATTTTCAAAGACTGTGACAAGGTTTTTGCCTGCTTATAAGGTCGGTCATTAGCTGTTAGCGCCTCGAAAATATCGGCTATGGCCATAATACGTGCCGGAATCGACATTTGCTCGCCAGTTAAACCACGCGGGTAACCGCCGCCATCTAGCTTTTCATGGTGACCACCGGCATATTCCGGTACGCGAGAAAGGTCTTCTGGCAGAGGCAAGGTTTCCAGCATACGAATGGTACTGGTGATATGCTCATTGATAATATATCGGTCTTCCGGTGTGAGCGTGCCACGTTTGATACCTAAGTTATACAACTCACCAAGATTTTGCTTATTCTCGGGCACTTTCATATTAAAACCGTAGCCCTTGTCACGCGCTTCTACATCGTTGACACGTTTATAGATATGCTCGGCCTTGTCATTGAGAATCGCCTCTTCTCCGGGTTCAAAATCCGGGAAGTTACGCATATGACGCGCCTCTTCTGGTGACAAGCCGAGACGATCGTTGAGGTTTCGGTACCATTTGCGCTCGGCAATTTTTGCCACTCGCTCAATATCGGCATCTTCCATAAACTCGCCGCCAACGTTGCACTTAGCGATAAACTCAAAGTCATCAATGATCGCTTGGCGCTGCTGCGCGCAGTCTTTTGCTAATGCTTCCATGTTATCCGGCTGTTCAATTAGTGCTTTGAGATAGGCGATTTCAGTGTCGCGCAATAACACTTCAAAGCGCATACGCACTTCGTGGATACGGTTATAGATACACTCTAGCTTCGAGCCTTTATCAACTATGTGCTCTGGGGTCGTGATTTTGCCACAGTCGTGCAACCATGCTGCCACTTCAAATTCGCGCCATTGCTCCTTGGTTTTGAATCTAAAATCGACAAAATTTGGATCGTCAGAATTATTCGCCTCTTGCGCTAACATTAATGCAAGTTCAGGTACCCGCGCGCAGTGACCCCCTGTGTAGGGCGACTTTTCATCGATAGCTTGAGCGATGATTTGAATGAATGAATCGAGCAACTCCTTTTGCCCTACCTCAAATTCACAAATGGACTCAGACATATTCACCAAAGATTGCGACAGCTGGTGGATTTCTTCGATATGCGAGGATACATAATGCACTTCTTCATAGTTGCGGTGGCTGATTTTATGATTCTCTTGAATAAGACGCTGAATCGGGTTCGCCATATTGCGGGCGATTTGAGTGATCACAATAAGCACTAAGCCCAGTATGCCTAACGTTACGATAACAGCGTTACGTAAATAGTGATTGAGCTCAGAAAATGCAGCCTCTTCACTGACAAGAAATGCCATGTATTCGCGGTTTTGTGTCTTCACTAATCCGGTGATCGGGCGTATATAAATCAAGAAAGGCTCACCATTGATATCAATGCTTGTTAAGTCGTTGAGAGAGTATTCTTGTTTTGCTAGCTCGAGAATTTGTGAGGACGGCAATTGTGACAGCGCTGTGGCTTCACTTTGATCATCTGAAAATGTAAGCCAACGTTTTTCTAATTGCGCTTGAGTAGCAGGCGTAATTTGCGATTGCGCCAGATCGATTAGCTCAATCAAAGGCTCAAGATCTTTGTGTACTATGTGATGTAAGCCAAAGTCGTTTTCGCCTTTAAACTCCTGTATTTCAGGGCTGACGTATAAGTTTTCAATATAGAAATAAGTTTCAATATATTGCACAACCGCTTGCAGGTCGAATGCAACATCTACTTCGCCATTTTCAACGCCGCGCATGGCGCTTAAGGTGTCATTGTATTCAACAAAAGTGGCGTTAGGCAGGCTACGCTGTAAAAAGCCCGTAATCGCGTATCCTTTTTGCGCCGCGATACGCTTATTCGTTAATGCTTGTAGGGATGTCCCTTTTGCAAGCGAAGGATCACGAGTAGCAAACACTACTTTAGGCAAATAATGTGGCCCAGCAAAGCGCCCGAACTCCTTGCGCTTCTCGGTTTTCATTAAGCCTAATAAGGCGTCTATTTGCTTATTCTCTAACTGTTCCATTAACTCAGAGAATGTGTAGCCATTTACTAGATTTAGTTTGAGCCCCAACATTTTGGCCGCAATACGCATGCGATCAAGGCCATAACCTCTTGGCTCACCCGAGAGGTTGTATTCAAACGGAGGGTAGTCATCCATTACGCCAACGGTGATCACGCCTATATCGTCGATCACTTTTCGCTGCTCTTCAGTCAACTCCAGGCGAGCTTGGGTATTTTGAACGTGTGTAACATCACTAATATTCTGAGCCCGAACTACGCCATTTTCATCGAACATATAGGCCTTAGTGGCACCAACATAACCGCTAATCGACATATACTCTGACAGCGAAGACATCACTATGCCCGCGCCAAAGACATCGCCATTGTCATTTTTAATGGTGTAGCTCGTCCCTGGCTTGTTTATAAAGCTGAACATATAAGGCGGCACCTTAGTGACACTTTGTGAGTTTGCACTTTTAAACCAAGGTCGTGTTTGCGCGTTGTAATTGGTTTTTTGCTCTTTCGTGAGACGAGTACTTAAGTCGCTGTTTAAATACGAAGTAAATTGGGTGCGTTGCCCTTCGTTGTCTGTAACACGTAATAAGATCCACCGATCGCTCGGCGCTGCCCCCCAGGCGCTGCGTAACCCATAGGCTGACTCTAAATTCGACAGCTCGACATAGTCTCCATTACTAAGGCCAATGAATAACGAAAATACCTTATTGTTACCTTCCAATAATGAACTCAGTGCTAGCAAGGTATTGCGGTCGACGTCTGTTGCGTCCATCTCTTGCAAAATTAAATTATATTTAAGTGCCTTAGTTAAGCTGATCGCGCTGCGCTCTTGGAGAGCCGCTTGGTGGGTGCTTTGTTCTGCGATTGATTGAAACTTTTCTTCTGCCGTGGTTTTAGCGAGATGATTACTAAACAAGAATTGCAACGTAATACCCACCAATGCCGTAAAGGCACACGCCAATACGAATGAGGCGATTAGCGTAAGTCTAATCGTGAAGCGTAATTTTTTAGGTTTTATTATCAGAGGCATTCGCTAACCATATCCATATAATTGTCTACAATTAGCTTAATACATATTTCAAAAAGTGTTTTAAATTAATGCGTTGGAATGCAAATATTTAAGACTAAAAACCTCGATATAATGTACCCATTAAGGGTATGAATATTGAAAAGTTGCAATTTAATCATCAATACAAAGAACAAGTTATAGTGTTAATTTGCATAACGCTTAATGATTTCTTCTATCTTGCCCGTGGCATGCAGCCTCGCCAATGCTTGATTGGTGATTAACATATTAAGCTTGCCATCATTGGTTTTTGGGAATGCGAACTGGTATGGCGCTTGATCAATAATGAAGCCTGCCTTTTTAAAACGGTGTTGTAAATGCGGGTTATTGAGAATTAAAAAGTCATACACAAACTCTGACATGACTATAGCGTCTATCCCCGTTTGTTCTGATTTCATCAACGCCCGTAACATAGCAAAATCCGAATAAAAATTACGCTTGGCAAGGTCCCCTTTGGCAAATGCATCGTCCAATGTCGGGTAAGTATATTCATAACGAGTACCGAGTCGCATTGGTTTAGCACTCAACCTAGAGGTATGAATTAAGTCATCGACACTGGCAAACTGAGCTGTAGCGTCTATCGGCAGAATAAGCACATCATTGATCAAGGTAATCGGCGTGCTCCAGTAGTATTGCTCAGCATTTTTCGTCCAACGCTGCGAGTCAAACAAAAAATCTAACTGTCCCTCGGATAGCATTCTCAGTGCTTTACGCGCGTACGGCCCTGCGTAGTATGCATGTTCGCTATATTGGTTGGTTGCTTTCAATAGATCAGGAATGATTCCTGTTACTTGTTCGCCAGCAATACTAAATGGAGGGAAGTGATCCGGGTAACCGCCTTTAATATCGCGAGCTTCACTACACAAAGAGAATAAAAAAATGAAAAATACAGAAAACCTAAACACGCTATGCATCCTACATAAACATTGGCTACTACTAAGATAAAAGTGCAAAAAACCTGAACTTTTGCCTGAAATATATTCAGCGAAATCTGCTTACATGCTAGGCGTGATAGCCATAAATGTCTATATTTTCAGGTAAATCAAGTGTAATTATATTGGGTACTGGCACGTTCTGTAAAAATGCTTGTTGTCGACTTCCCGCGATTTTCATCAGCAATAAAAAATCCCTGATGACAGGGACTCTTTATTGTCGTTAACTGCTTATCGAGATTAGTCGACGATAATGCGCAGCATACGGCGAAGTGGCTCTGCTGCGCCCCACAACAGTTGGTCACCTACGGTGAACGCACTTATGTATTTAGGGCCCATGCTGAGTTTGCGAATACGGCCTACAGGAATGCGTAGGGTACCTGCAACATTCACAGGCGTTAGCTCTTCGCTTGAAGCGCCGCGTTCATTGACGATAACATCCACCCACTCGTTATGGGATGCGAGAATTTGTTCAATTTTCTCGACACTGATGTCCTCACGGAGTTTAATCGTCAATGCCTGAGCGTGACAACGCATCATCCCCACTCGAACACATAAACCGTCAATTGGGATAGGCTGTTTGCTCGAACCCATAATCTTGTTAGCTTCAACTTGAGCTTTCCATTCTTCTTTACTTTGGCCTGATGGCATAGGCACATCAATCCAAGGAATTAAGCTTCCAGCTAACGGCACACCGAATTGGTCGCAGCTCAGGCTGCCGTCTTTCATCTTGGTGGCGACTTTCTTATCGATATCGAGAATGGCACTGCTTGGGTTAGTGACATCGTCAGCCACTACGTGATGCAATTCCCCCATTTGCGCCAGTAGCTCTTTCATATTGCGAGCGCCAGCACCCGATGCCGCTTGATAAGTCATGGGGCTGACCCACTCCACCAAGTCTTGCTCGAACAGGCCACCTAGCGCCAAGAGCATAAGTGACACAGTGCAGTTACCGCCAACAAAGGTTTTTACGCCCTGCTCTAGCCCTTGTTCAATCACGTCTTTGTTAACAGGATCTAAAACGATAATGCTGTCGTCTTTCATGCGCAGCGCTGATGCCGCGTCAATCCAATAGCCCTGCCAGCCGCTATCGCGAAGCGGTTGATATACTTCATTTGTGTAATCACCACCTTGGCAGGTTATTACTATGTCCATTTGCGCAAGTGACTCAATATCGAACGCATTGAGTAATGGTTTGGCTTCGCCTGCGATATCTGGCCCTAATTGACCAGCTTGTGAGGTGGTAAAAAAGGTCACGTCAATATGAGCAAAATCGTTTTCTTGTTGCATTCGCTCAAGCAGTACGGAACCAACCATACCGCGCCAGCCTACTAGGCCTACTTTTTTCATTCTGGTTTCCTTATGAAAAGACATTAAACATATTGCGTGAGTACCCGCGGTAACGCTGCGGGGGAATCGCTGACAATAACACCGCTTAATCGATTACTCTAGGGGCTAGGAAGCAAAATTAATTTATTTCATAGTCGGTGGCTATTAGCACGAGGCCTTAAATTTTGGTCATAAAAAAACCCAGCCGAAGCTGGGTTTTCAGTGCGTAAGGGCTTAGAACTCGTAAGAGTAACTCAAGCTTAGGCCAACACCTTCGTCTTTCGAACGAACAACGATGTCAGACTGAGTCACTTCTTGATCTTCATTCAAGATATTCTGCACCTTGAATTTCACTTTTGAATTGAAATCAGGGTAGAAGGTATACACTAAATCAAGCGAGTGGAACGGCTGCTCGTACGCATCGTCACGACCGGCCACACCGGCTGCTAAGATTCGCTCACCGAACACGTTATACACCATAGATGCACTGTGCATACCATCTAGTGAGTCGTAGCTAAGCTGCAAGTTCACAACGTACTCTGAATGACCCGTCATACGTTTTGTAGGGTTAGTCAAGGTACCTGCCAAAGCTGGATCAATGGTCGCTTCAGAGTCACTTAAGGTGATATTACCGCTGGTAAATAAGCCATCGGTCACAAACGTCAGGTCTTGCAACCATTCCGCTTCGATACCATAAACTTCCGCTGTTTCACCATTAACGAAGGTGGCTGAGTAATCTTCATCACCGATTCGCAAAATCGTTTCAATAGGCGCTTCGATGTCTTTATAGAACGCAGCAACACTGAATGAATTACCCGCTTCACCATAATGTTCGTAGCGCAAGTCAAAATTCTTGATTGGGCTACTCTTCAGACCTGTACGACCAAAAGTACGAATATCTGTTAATGGATCGAAGTAAGTCACTGGTACAATTTCACGAAAATCAGGACGAACCACAGTTTCACCGTAACCCGCACGTACTTGATACGTCTCGCCACCTAAATACGTCAGTGATAGAGCCGGATACCAATCGTCTTCATTGATTGAGCCTGCTTCGATTTTTTCAGGATCGTAGTACGTATTCAAATCGTCTGCGTCAAAGATTAAGCTGGATGTACCGATTGAAGTTTGACGAAATTGCTCATAACGAATACCACCACTGATACGCAGCCATTGATCGTACAGCACATCAAATTGAGCATAGCCTGCATCAATTTTTTGTGCCGCGATGTAATCATCCGCATCCGGTGCTGTTGGCTCGTTGAAATCAACTAAAATGGCATTTTCACCAATGAATGTGTCATTTAAGTAACTACCATTGCTCAACGGGCTTTGGCTTCCATCATTTATGTCAATTGACGCACCAGCACTGTTGTTAATAGCAAAACTTGAAGTATTAAAGATACGTGCACGGTCAGAGAAATCATAACCACCTTTTAATTCGACTTCCGCCGACTCAAATGTAAGTGGTAAGGTCACATTACCGCTGTATGATTTTACGCGTTCTTCCATGTCGGTGTATGACATGATCACACGGTTATCATCACCCGTAATCGCTGAACCTGCATACTTACCAGACGTGTCGTAGCTATCGCGGAATTCAAAATCAACATTGGTTGGGATGTCCGTCGTCGCTTTTGATTCCGTATATTGCCAATCGGCGCCCAATCCCCAATAATCAAGAAAAGTGTGCTGACCGATAAATTGAGTGACGTTGAGCTGACGCTCTTCGTAATTAAACTCATGGTTGCGGTTGGCAATACCATCACCTGCGATAGTAAACGTCGAGCTCCCTGCTGGGCTTTGTGAGATAGCAATTTCAGACTCATCTTCATTGTCGATGATATAAAGTTGCTGTGCTGAAATACTGTGCGTACCCAGACGATAACCCAGGCTCAATGTGCCGTTGTAACGTTCATTCTCAATCGTAACGCGTGAGTCTTTTACCGTGTTAAAACAAGAAGTGGTAATTTCCTCTTCATTATTTAATGTACGGCTACAGCTGTCATCCACATCTTGTGCGATTACAGAGCTAAAACGCTCTTCAAAATCCCACTCTGTTGAGTATGAACCACTGAGCATAAAGCCAATATTACCACCAAAGATAGACTCTTCGAAGTTGTCACCCCAATGCGCTTTGATGTCGTATTCTGGGTCTAAAGATTCGTCTTTTAGCACGTAGTTTCGAGGAAGAGACTGTAACAAGGCATTGTTAATGGCTGTCGCTTGTTGCGCACGTGTCGTATCGCCATCTACGAGATTGTCGCGGTCAACAATATTGCCAATGGTAAAGTCGCCATGATAGCGAACAATCGCATCTTGTAGTGCTTGTGGCGTGCCATCTTCATTGCGCGAATACGTGTAACCTTCATCCGCAGCAGTGTTGTAGCCAACACCAACTTCGATACCAGCGACGAACTCATCCGGTACAGATTTAGTACGGATATCAATGTTACCGCCACCAAACGCTGCGGGCATATTGGGTGAATACGCCTTTTGTACAGCCATACTCTCAATGATACTTGCTGGGAAGATATCCAGAGGGATAACGTTACGAGTCAGGTCTGGGCTTGGAATGTAGGCGCCATTGAGACGGGCGCTTGAATAACGCTCACCAAGACCACGAACGTAAATAAATTTACCATCAACAAGTGTCAGACCGGTTACACGACGTAGTGCCGATGCTGCATCACTGTCGCCAGTACGAGAAAGTTGCTCTGCACCCAGGATATCGGCAACGAACGCTTGGTTTTTACGTTCTTCTATGACTGCCGCCGCACTGCCTTGCAAGCGTGTACCAACTGCAACCACTTCTTCTATTTCTTGGTTTTCTGCAGTTTGTACGTCTTCCTCTGCCGCCATTAGGGCATTAGATTGGGCAAACAATCCAAAGCCAACAGCCCAAGCTAGTCGATTTAGCTTATGTTGTTTAGACATGGTTTACATCCTAATCAGTTTATACAAAACAGGCGCCTGATGCTTGTTGTTCAAGCCCCAAGGCGCCTTTTTCAAGTGTTCAATGGGTGTGTTTTGAGACTAATTAGTCTGCTTGCGCTGCTGCTAGAGCCGCTTCAACCCATTTGTACCAGCTTGAATCTGTATCTTGGTCTGATACCGCGCCGATGTAGTCTACTGAGTCAAAGAATGAATCAAGAGAGCTTAAGTCGTTCGCTGTTACTGTTACGTCTGTTGACGCTGTGTTTGTTGCAAAACCGTTGTCAGCAAGTACTGCTACGTCATCTGTTAGGATTTCGCTTGCGCCACCGTTTTCAAACCATGATGCTTTAGTTTGACCAGCTAGTGGGCCACCAGCGAATGTATCTGAACCTACGAAGTTTGCAGAACATGCCATCACTGAGCTTGTGAACATGATATTATCAACCTGCTTCTCACCATCGCTTGAGTGCTCGATACACGCTGTGTTAACTGCGTTTTTCTTCACGATAAGTGCGTTGTAGATGCTTGCGTTGAACTGATCATCAAACTTATATGCTTGTGAAGGGTCATCATCACGTACTGAGTTACCGTCAGTTGTTACAATAGTAACGTTCGCAATAGTTGGGTTCGAAGGTGAAACTTGCGCAGTTGAAGAACCTTTCACACCGTCTGATTCAAAACCATTGTTACCCATGTATACAACTGAGCCGTCGTTTAGTGTCACAGTACCGTGTTGTACGAATAGGTATTGCGCCGCACCTTGCCAACCCGCATCGAAGTCAAACGAGTCATCTTGCGTGTCAGTGACGACAACATGTTTAAGTGTTGTTGCACCGCCGAAGATTTCGATACCATCATCGAAGCCTTGGTGAATGTGGATGTAATCGAATGCTGAACCAGAACCAACAGCATTAAGTGTTAGTGAGTTAAGGTCATCACCTTCACCACCTACACGAGGGCCTGAACCTGCGTACCAAATCTTAGCCCATTTGATGCTACCGCTTGAATCAGTGTTGTCGTTACCACCGAAGTAGCTAGTGATACCTTCTGAAGCTACGTTACACGTACCGCCATCACGCTCTGCGTCTGTACATTGGTCCGTGATACCTTGACCATTGATGATGATACCACCCCAGTCAGCGTAACGAGCGCCATTACCAGCACTGTCGAAACGGTCAAATGCATTTGCAGATGTGAATGTGATTGGTTTATCTTCAGTACCGATTGCTTGGATTTTAGCGCCACGTGCGATACGAATGATTGCCTCACCCGATTCGAAAGCCAGTGTTGCACCCGGCTTAACTGTCATTGTTGGGCCGTTTGCTGGAATAGTAAAACCGGATGTTGTGTCGCCATCTTCACCAATTTGAAGTGCATCAGCGAACAGGTGCACACCACCTTCTGGTAACTCTTCAAAAGTAATGTTACTAGTGATTGAGATTGTTTTGCTTGCGAATGAATCGTTATATACACAGTCATTACCGCTTGCTACACCTTCAACTGTACCAGCATCAGTTTCGTAGCTTGCACACACGATTTCTTCTTCGTCAGAACCACCGGATGTGTTGTTTGAATTGTTAACGCTGTTGTCCGTGTTCGTGCTGTTATCATTAACAGTTGGGTTGATTTCAATATCGCCACCACAAGCTGTTAGTGCCATTGCTGAGGCTACAAGACTAACCTTGAATAAGTCAGAAAGTTTCATCATAAACTCCGTAGTTCTTTAATTTATATAATTAGTGCAGTTGTTTAGCTGGTGAATACAATACGGAAGGTTTATGACAGCGGGGTGACACTTATTTAAAGAAAACGTGACAATAAAATAATTTTTAAGCTGTTGTTAAAAAGAAAAAAGCCACCCTAAGGCGGCTTTGGTGTTGCGATTATATGTCAAATTAATGTCGGTTTATTACAACAAAATTGAATTTGATTTATAAAGTTAAAGTAATGCTTGCTTTAATGTTTCAGCATGTAACTTTTCATTTTTAACGTATTTGATCCATTGCTGCGCCAATCGCTCAGAACGCTTATGCTTTTCAGCTTGTTCAAATGCCAAAATGGATGCGTCGTAATTTTGCAAATTGAACTGGGCCATACCCAATGCAACATAGGCGTTGGATTCAAAATCAAGGCCGCCTTTATCCAATGCTTCACGTGCCGCATCAGCCGCTTCATTAAATAGCTCTAAGTTAATCAACACTTCCGCCAAGCGTTGGTCGTAAATACCAGAGCGCTCCTGGCTTGCTGCCTTTTCAAAGTAAGCAATCGACTTTTTATCTTCTTTAGCTTGCACATAGGCCTCAGCGATAAACGCATTGTTTTTCACGTTATCTTCGATAATGCCTTGTTCTTGCGCTTGTTTCATAACCTTGGCTGCTTTGAACGGTAGGCCGTTGAACATATACACTTGCGCCAAATTGCGAAGGTCGCTCTTCGTTTTGATAAACCCTTGCTGATAAGCCGCTTCAATCGTTGCGAGCTGATCTTTTTCTTGGCCTACTTCACCGTACATGCCGCTCAATTGCACCCAGTATTCAGGCTTGTTATACAGGGCAATCATTTTCTCTAGTACTTCAACCACCTTCTTTGGCTGCTGCTTCGAATAGTAAAGAGCACGTTGCAATACAAGCCAGTTTTCTTTTGGTGTTTTACCGTCTTTTTCTGCCAATGCGACTGCCGTGTTAATCGCCGCTAACGCTTCATCGTATTTATTCATTTGATAAAACGCTTGTGATTTTAATACGTAATAGCTATCTGGCTGTGGCTTAGTATTTATCTTGTCCCATTTCGCGAGGTAATTGACCACACCTTGATAATCTTCGTTGGCCATAGACAATTGCGCCAAGGAAAATAGCGTGCTCAGATGCAGAGACTCGGGAATGGCGTCTTCGGCAACCACTTGCTCAAATGCGTTAATCGCCTCTGGTAAGCGGTTTTCGTTGTAGTAGATAAAACCGTAGAAGTTATACATCATGGCTCGTTCATACTCGTTCATGCTTGAAGAGCGTTCTTTCACTGAGTCCAACGCCGCTAAGCCTGCTTTCACGTCACCGTCATCGGCTAATTTTTGTGCACGTGCCAGTTGGCTATAGACTTTGTCGCGCAGCGCCGGTACGCGTTTTGTTGTTTGTTCGGCATGTACCGATGCCAGTTCGACACCTGGGATCATGCTTGCCATGCTAGGCAGAACGAGTGTTGCTGATGACAAACCAGCAAACAGTAGTAATGAATTTAACTTGTTCATTGTAAACCTCATAAATCGCAACATGGGCCCCTAGCCAGCACTAAGGGCACCTAAATTTATCCGTTGATTTGGAAAGTGATTCGGTTTTGTACCCCGCCCACTTCAACCGCTTCACCGTTAACAATGCGCGGCTTATATTTGAACTTCAGTGCTGCATCCATTGCTGCTCTATCAAAGATGTCTTGTGGTTCAGCTTTTACCACCTGAGGGTCGCGCACTGTACCTTGCTTAGTCACCGTAAATTCAACGATGACATAACCTTCGATACCTCTAGACAAGGCTCTGCGCGGATATACCGGCGAGACTTTCACGATAGGCAAATACTCACCGTCACTGGTTTCCAGTGCTAGGCCTTTACCTAAGTCCACATCCGCACTGATGTCGGCGCTAAAGTCAAAGTTGTTCGCGTTAGCAGTTGCATCGTTGCTCTGTGTCTGCGGCGACTCTAAAGGCGGTGGCGGCTCTTTGGGTGTCGGTGGCTTTTGCGGTTTGCGCTCTTTTTTCTCCACCGTCTCTTCTTGTTTCAAACGTACGAAGTCGAGCACATTACCTTTAGCAGGCTCAGTCATCGCGCCTTCACCGCCGGTAATGAGCGCTTGCATGCCCAAAAACAGCATAAAGGTGACGATACCGGCGATAACTAAAGCGATTAAATAACGCATTTATCGCTCCTTAAGCTTCTTGCGCAGCGATTGACACATCGAACACACCCGCAGCTCGCGCTGCATCCATCACTTTGATAAGGGTGTCAGTCGTGGCTTTTTTGTCAGCTTGAATAACGACACTGCCTTGCGGGTTCTCCGCTTTTAAGCGTTCGATGTTTGCTTGGACCGCACGTACATCTACTTGGCGTTTGTTAATCCAAATTTCACCTTCGTCTGAAATAGCGACTAGGATGCTGGCACGTTCTTTCTTCACAGCTGTCGCCGCTTCAGGGCGGTTCACATCAATACCCGCTTCTTTCACAAAGGATGCGGTAACGATGAAGAAGATAAGCATGATGAATACCACGTCCAGCATTGGCGTCATGTTGATTTCTTCAGCTTCTTCTTCTTGAAAAATTTTACCTAATGGGGCTCTCATTTTGTCTCTCCTTGCCTGCGCCAAGACGCAGGCAGATAATCATCGCAACTAGTGGTCCAAGACCATCTTATCTTCTAACAATTCGACTTCTCGTTTCGCGCGGCGCTGCAAGAAGGTAGACGCAAATACACCTGATAGTGCGCCAACCATACCTGCCATAGTGGGGATGGTCGCTTTGGACACCCCTGATGCCATAGAGCGTGCACTACCTGTGCCTGTCACCGCCATCACATCGAATACTTCAATCATGCCGGTTACCGTACCGAGTAGACCTAACAGTGGACATAAGGCAACCATGACATTGATTAAGGCCAGGTTGGTATTAAGCTTCATGCCTGCGCGAGAGATCATCGCTTGGCGAATTTGCTCTGCGTTCCAACTGTTACGTTCATTGCGGTCATACCACGTCGCGCGTACAGACTTTTTGTATTTCACGTAACCACCGAAGAAATACATAAAGCGCTCTAGTATCAGCAACCACATCGCGAAGATGAGGATGCCGATGACCAGGAGAACCTGGCCACCTGTGTCGAGAAAATCACGAATTGCATTGATCCAATCAATCAATAGCACCATGATTTACGCTCCTTTCTCACTACGCTCAGCAATTAAACCAGCGCTTTGCTCTTGCAAGATAAGCAATAAGTTTTTAGAACGCGTGTTCAATAGCGTGTAGAGGAATACAGTTGGGATTGCCACAACTAGACCCAGTACCGTGGTAACCAAGGCTTGTGAAATACCACCCGCCATCAGTTTAGGGTCGCCTGTACCGAACAAGGTAATCGCTTGGAAGGTATTGATCATACCGGTTACTGTACCCAGTAGACCCAACAGTGGCGCGACGACAGAGATGATTTTTATAAGCGTTAGATTACGGGTGATCTTCGGCATTTCGCGTAAGATTGCTTCCGATAGTTTGAGCTCTAGCGTATCGTACGCAACGTCTGGATATTGGTCTTTCACCTTCATTACACGACCCAGAGGGTTGTCGTCACGGGCAACATTGTCTTTAAGCTGACGACGGATTTTGCCGCCGATTAGCATAAGCGAGATGAAACGCTCAAGGGCAATAATCAGTGCCAATGCACCTACCGCTAGGATAACGTAACCCACAGTGCCACCTTGATGTACACGCTCTTCAGTGTCAGGGGCTTGAACAAGCAGACCTAGAATTGAACCACCTGTTGGGTCCAGTGCGAACTGTACAAAACCATCTTTGGCTTGTTGTAACTCAGCGGCACTTGATGTGTAACGCGCAACAGGCTGACGATTCAATTCAGACAGGGTATTTGTTACGTTGTTGTACTCAAGGTACTTACCATCAGCGATTAAGTTGAAAGCACCAACGCGCATCACTTCTTTGCTTTGTTTAGCTCCGCCTTCAACAATCACTTCGGTGTTGAATCGAGACACTTTACCCTGCTCCGTCATTTCGCGCTGCAGTTCGAACCATACTTTTTCGATGTCTTCGATTGATGCCAGCTTAGAAGTCGAACCCATTTTCTGAGCGAGGTCGTCCATAAATACATCACGGCCTTGAAGCTGTGCAGACACCACTGACGTTGCAAACTTGTTTGAGCTGTCACCAGCGACTTGCTGGAGTACACCAAACAATTCTTTAAGTGTACCCATGCGGTTTTGCAATGTGTCGCTCAGTTGCGCAAGCTTCACTTCGTTTTCTTCAAAGTTTGTTTCTAGGCGCTCTGATTCTTGTAATTTCAAGTTACGAGATTGCTCTGCACTGCGAAGCATCTGCATTTGCTCGCTTTGGCGGGCAAGGAACTCTTTTTCACGTTGTTGGTTTTCTTGCGACTGGGCAACTTTACCTTGCTCAAGTGTTTTCAATAGCGCGTCTAAATCCATTGCATCATTTGCAAGTGTTGCGCTAGACATTGCCGTCAATGCTACGAATGCGGCACCTTGAGTAAATTTCTTAACTAGTTTCATGGTCGGGACCTCTTATTCCGCAGCTTGGATTGGCAGGGTTAACATATCTGGGGCTAGCTGCTTACGGGCAATGCGTAGGCCCTTGTTGATTTGGTTGATAGTTGAATCATCCAACTTCACAAACTGCTTGGTGTCTTTATCCCATGCCCCCGCTTGTTTGCCATCGCGAGTAAGGTAGATAAGCTCAAGGCGACCGATGCGTAAGAAATCAACTTCTCGCTCAACGCCATCAACGCTTAGTAGGCTGGTGTACGCTTCGATTGTGCGACCATAATCAACCTCTACTTGGTAAGCTTCCAGTACACGGCGGAATTTTTCACTTGATGCCACATCTGCGCGGTCCATCAATTTACGAAGGTGAGCAACGCGCTGGGCACGCTCTTGCTCTAGAAAAGGAACGTCTAAAGAGACAAATTGCTCCAGACCTTCAATCATGCGCAGCATCAAAGGCGTGATTTGACGCTCGATGACCGACACTTGATCCATTGACGCATTCAAGTTAGCCATTTCTTCAACTTGGTTGCTGATTTGTTTATTCAACTGCGCGTTATAAACGCTTAAGCCATCGATCTCTTTGTTTAATGCTTTGAACTTTTGCAAACGCGTTTGCATGTTGTCCGCAATGTTATCGATTTTTGTTTGAGACGCAGTGGCCAGTTTATTGATTTCACCGCTCTTATCTTTCACTGTGTCTAGTTCATTTGCCATCAACTGTGTGCTACACGCAGCTACAATTGAAGCCAAAATGAGTGGTTTAACGCCTTTCATCGCATACACCTTTTCGTTAGCTTGATGCCTAGTCGGAATACCGACGTGATTTAAGATGCTCGAAAGTGTAGAGATGAAAAGTGACAGGCGTGTTGCGCTATTAATACAGTTTGGTTACAGCTGTAACAATTTTGACTTACAAAGAGAGCCACAACCTCGACCATAACGGGTCGCTATAAAATGAACAATTGATAGGAGGACCTAATATCTACCTTGATATGGAACGTTCCAATTGGCATGCGTAAATTACACCTATGAATACGTATTCAAAGCAATAAACAAAAAAGCCAGCTATCAATTGAGCTGGCTTGAAACATCCGGGGTGATGTTATTGATTAATTGCCTAACTTAGCCTGCCACTTACCGAGTAGCTTAGGTAAACTCATCGCATACCACGCAATGAATATGTAGCACACCATAGGGATGTAGAAACTGGTTTGTAGGCCAATCGTATCTGCGGCGTACCCTTGTAATAAAGGTACCAGCGCACCACCAACAATTGCCAAACACAACCAACCCGAACCACGGCTTGTTAGTGAGCTCAGTGACTGAATTGCCAACGTAAAGATTGTTGGGAACATAATTGAGTTAAATAGACCGATGGCAATGACGGCATACATCGCCACTAAGCCAGATGTGTTGATGGTCACCAGTAGTAGGGTGATCGTCATACACGCGTTAAATAATAGCGCCTTGTGCGCCGCAACTTTTTGCAGTGCTGCCGAGCCAATAAAGCGTCCAACCATCGCGCCGCCCCAATAATAAGCTAGATAATTTGCAGCTTCGTGCTCTGCTAATCCAGCGATATCAGCTTCGCCTAAGAAGTTAACGAAGAAACTACCAATAGCTACTTCACCGCCCACATAACAAAAAATAGCAAGTACACCGAAAACTAGGTGTGGTGCTTCAGTTAACGAATGGCCTTTGGCTTGGCAATCATGTTCCTCTGAGTGCTCTTTGATTTCGGGTAGCTTTAACACCGCAAAAACCACGGCAATGGTTAGCAGAGCGGCTGCTAAGAAGAGATACGGCACTTTGACGGAATCCGCGGTTGCAGCTTCTACGGCTAGCGCTGCGCTGCCACCGAAAAGTAGAAACTTACCAACGATAGGCCCTACTGTTGTACCCAGAGAATTCAAAGCCTGCGCTAGATTTAGTCGACTTGGTGCGGTCTTAGCCGGACCAAGTGCCGCTACATAAGGATTCGCAGACACTTGCAAAATCGTTACACCCGAAGCCAGAACAAATAACGCACCTAAGAACAGCCAATATTCATGAACGGCTACAGCTGGGTAAAACAGTAAGCAGCCGGTTGAAGCGATGATCAAGCCGCTCACCACACCTTTTTTGTAGCCAAAGCGTTTAACTAGATAACCCGCCGGTAAAGACATAATGAAGTAGGCACCGAAGAAACAAAACTGAATTAACATTGCTTCGGTGTAGGTCAAATCAAAAACGGCTTTTAATCGCGGGATCAAAAGATCGTTCATTACCGTGATGAAGCCCCATAAAAAGAATAGGGTCGTCATCGCTGCGAGCGGCAAGGTATAGTTTCTTTGATTATCTGCCGCAGCAACGTAAGCCTGATTGGTATTTATCTCACTCACGTGTTGTTCTCCTTATACTTGTTGATTTTGATTCTACACATCAAATTAACAAAATCACAAAGAATAAATCGGAACGTTCCATTAAACTCAGTAACTTTTGTGTATCGAGAAAAATAACTTAGTTCATGCAAAGCTCAGCTAAGGCTGAGCAAATCAAGATAAATGTTCCTCTTTAGTTGCAATAACAACGCTTATTCACTTTCCTAAATCTAGATTTAATCCCTCTATTTGTGTGCTATCCCCTCGCCTAAGCGCCGTGAATTTTCATCAACCGCCTATAATTACCTCGCCTGTGGCAATGTTGCCGCTCAGCACGAAAAAGGAGACACGCGATGAACAAGTTCGCATTGTTACTTAGCGCGTTGTTGATTTTGTTGTCCACCAACGTATCGGCTCAATTAGAAGTTTATAAAGACTATGATTTAGGCACGACCATCCTGGAAATCACCACAGTTAAAATCGATCCCAACATGGGCGATGTCTATTTAGAAGGACTCAGGGACTCTTGGGTCAAAGCAGTGAAAATGCAAAAGGAGCTTGGCTACATAAAAGACTGGAAAATATATGCCAGCGACCTACCGCAAAGCGGCGATTTCAACATGGTGTTAGTCGTTGTTTTTGAAAAAGCATCCGATCTTGAGCCGAACAAAGAAAAATACCTCGCCTTCATGGAGAAGTGGGGTGAAGCAAATCGCGAAAATGCCCGAAAAATTTCCAAAGAATATCCAAAAGTGAGGTCACTCACCGGTCAATACAGGATGCGTGAAGTCATTATGAAATAACGACGCAATCCATTGTATTTATCTGGCCCAGCTGTATTGGGCCAACTCATCACGGGCTATCAATAGCAGGCGCAAAAAGCAGTTATTATTGCTTTTCAAATCTTTGCCATTTTTGTTGTAATAATAGATTGAAAAATAGAGACAATTTTTGCAATTTACAGCTATAACCACACTAATATGCTACGCTTTGAGAATTAAGCTTTCGCTCGTTTGTGGGTGCTAATAGGTGAGCACAGTCAAGCATCACATAAAACCTCGTACAATTGTTGCGATTATCATAATCAGTGCCCTTGTCCACATATTTTCTTTGTATTTGGGTCTGAACCAGCTGTCTGATTGGCGTTGGGTTAACATACCTATTCATACCGCCGTTGAAATTGCAGGGTCCTTCATAGCGCTGTTCGTTGCCTACTTGTTGCTGGCGTTAGAGCGAAAAGGAATTGGCACCAGTTTTAACATGCCTATCGCCGGCGCGATGGTAGGCATGGGCATCATTGATGGCGCACACGCTCTTGTATCTCCCGGTCAATTATTTGTATGGCTACACTCTTGTGCCACTTTCTTTGGCGGCCTGCTGTTTGCTGTGGTGTTGTTACCTAAAAGAATGCGCGTAAAGTTCACTTTTAGTTGGCCAAAGCTGGTGCTTATCTTTGCCGTTGTATTTTCATTTTTGTCTGCACTATTAAACGATTTTCTTCCACTGATGACAGACTCCAACGGATTTACACCAATCGCGCAATTTCTAAATACCTGCGGTGGCATTTTATTGCTACTAAGCGCGATTAAGCTGTTTTGGGCCTACAAATCACATAATCTCTCTGATGACCTGCTCTTCGTCTTACATTGCTCTATGTTCGGTTTTGCCGCGATTATGTTCCAACAATCACAACTGTGGGACTTGCCATGGTGGGGGTGGCATATATTAAGACTGCTCGCTTATGGTGTTGCCCTGTGGTTTGCGCTTTCAAGCGACTTGATGGCGCAGCTTCGAACCGAAGAGCAAAATAAAACTCTTGATGAAGAAATAAAAATAAAAAAGAACATGCTAGCTGTGATTAAACGCCGATACGACCAAGCCAACAAGCAGCATAAGACCATTTTATTTAACTTAAGTGATACCGTAATCATGACAGATGTTGACGGCATCATTTGCTCGATTAATCCCGCCGGTGAAAAGCTGTTTAAATACTCTGCGGATGACTTGATTGGCGAGCACGTAGAAAAACTGATGCCCGACCATATCGCTCATTTGCACAAGGATTACATGCTTAATCACAATGGTACAGATGAAACAACCATTATCGGCGTTAATCGAGAGCTACTGGCGATTGATAGTGAGCAACAAGAATTTCCAATTGAGCTGGCCGTTAATGTGCATGATGGCGAAGGTGAAAAACTATATATTGGTATTTTGCGCGATATTTCTGAACGCAAAAGACATGAACAACAACTACTCAAGGCCAAAGCTGAAGCCGAGCACGCGAGCGACGCTAAAAGTGCCTTTCTGGCTAACATGAGCCACGAAGTACGTACCCCCATGAATGGTATCTACGGCACATTGCAACTATTAAGTAAATCCATCACCAGCGACCGTGAGTTGGATTTGATAGACAAAGCATTGTATTCGACCCGCGCTCTCAATACGCTGATCAACGATATACTCGACTTTTCGAAGATTGAAGCGGGTAAGCTAGATATAGATCCACATCCATTTTCGTTGTCTGCACTTTTAAACTCCCTTGAGTCTGATCTACGTATGTTGTTAGCTGATAAAGATATTGTATTTACAGTTACCAATACGTTAGAACACGACCAATGGCTGGGTGATTCCGTGAGACTAAGACAAATACTGCTTAATATTTGCAGCAACGCCATAAAATTTACAGAGCAAGGTAAAGTAGCGTTACACATTGCCAGAGGTCGCTCAAAGGGCTTTGTAATTGACGTCAGCGATACGGGTATCGGTATGTCGCAAAGTGCCTTGGCACGTTTGTTCGATAGATTCGAACAAGCCGATGCATCAACAACACGCAAATATGGTGGCACTGGATTAGGCATGGCCATTACCAATTCCTTGGTTGATTTGATGGGCGGTAAAATCGATGTTTCAAGTACTGAAAATGAAGGTACTCACTTTTCAGTGTCCTTGCCGTTTGAAGAGTCAGATAAAGCCGTGGAGGTTAATCAAAGTACTCCTGAACAGAAGCTACCCGATTTGACGCCATACAGTATCTTAATAGCTGAGGACAATCATATAAATCGTATTGTTATCGAAGCCCTGTTATCCAAAACGGGTGCCCAATTGCATTTCGCCTGCGATGGTATCGAAGCACTAGAGCAAGCGACCAACTTGAGCCTCGACCTAATATTTATGGATATTCAAATGCCTAACATGGATGGCATTGAATCTTGCAAACAAATTAAGGCGGCCAGAATAGCGACACCAATTGTTGCCTTGACCGCAAACGTGATGAAAGAAGATATTTACAAATATCAACAAGAGGGGTTCGATGGCTACCTAGCCAAACCGGTAGAATTTGAGCAACTGCTGACAACACTCAATGAGTTTTTCCCTCAAATTCGCAAGGGTTAACGGCCCTTTATATCACCGGTACCGCGTTTAATGCCTAACTGGGGATACTATCGACAGAACTGGGCTGTTTTGACACAAGTATGATAGTTGTTGCTGTGTCTAACGGCCGCTAAGGTGTTGATTCAAGCAGCCGCAAGTTGGTTTTGCAGCCATTCCCTCGCCTGCGCGACGTCTTCGAAGTACGCCACATTTTGTTTTCCCAATGCTGGGGTCCGTTGCTTCAAAATGCTCCTTGTCATTGAACTATCAATGACAAACGCTTTGGCTACGAGCGCTTGGGAATTTAACCATTCGTTGTATTTATTAAGTGCTGCATAAGCTTCTGGCGTACCACCTTCAACGGCACGGTCGTCAACCAGCATCGCAAACTTTGCGCTGTGAAGGGTGTCGATAATGGCTTTGATTTTTCGAGCGTACTCATTGATGGCATTTTCATTAAAACTGCCGCTAAATATCGCTTCAATCACTTGGCCATTTAATTTAACGTCTGTGGTGCCCTGACTTAATCTATTCATCTAGCTACAACTGCTCCGCCATCAACAAGGAATTAGCCATTGTTCTTTGCGCCGATGCTATCAGCTTTTTGGCAAGTGTAAAGCCAATGTTGATGACTATTTATAGACAGGTAAAATGCGCTAAACACATGACGCTAAGCTGGCTCAGTCGCAATCGAAATTAGGCCAATCAGCGATGTGTTCCTCGATGTCTTCCATGTATACGTCTGAGTCTTTAACTATCTTGTTGCGCACGCTTATACCGGCAGCATGCATTTTTGATTTTTTGCCCTTGTTGAGCAGCGGGTGCCAGCTAGCTAAGCCGCGCCCTTCATGGAGACGACGATAACTGCAACTTAGAGGAAGATAGTAAACCTGCTCCATGTTCTCTTTTGTCAGTTTTACGCATGAAGGGACCAGCTTTTGACGCTGGTCGTACGCGCTGCAACTGCAGGTTTTATTGTCTAGGTAGTGACAAGCAATATTGGTAAACAGGAGCTCTTCGCCAGGGCGTAACTCATTTGCGAAGTCAGACTCATCGTCTTCTTCATCGCTGTCGATAAATTTGTTTAAACAACATTTACCGCAGCCATCACACACAGCTTCCCACTCTTGCTCATTCATTTGTGCAAGAGTTTTTGTTTCCCAGAACTTGTTTTCTAACATAAATACGCCCCATTAATTCGGGGCGTAGTATATCAAACTATTGGGGCGACATGCTATTGAACACTTATTGGATAGCCGGGTAACCGATGCGATCCGAAAGGTAACCAACACTCGTGACAAAATAATAAGAGCGATTCCAGTTCATTAGCGCTTTGTAATTGTCATATGCCAAATACATACGTCCGTTAGTGTCATCCGGCATCACCAATGCAGCGGTAATGTCGCGCTGGGGTAAGTCTGAACCATCCATACGCTTGAGGCCAAGCTCATTCCACTGCGTTAATGAACGCTCCGATTTCGCCCACTCTTCAAGCCATTGTTTGTGAGTGCGAGTGCCGCGCTTTAAAATAGCACTGGTATCAAAATCAGACGGTAGTTTTACTTGACGCCCCCAAGTCAGGTCATCATTCCAGCCCACACTTTTGAGGTAATTAGCAATCGATGCAAAAGCGTCTTCTTGCGTTGTCCAAATATCTTTGCGCCCGTCACCATTGTAATCCACAGCATAAGAGTTGAACGATGTTGGCATGAACTGCGTTTGCCCCATTGCGCCTGCCCAAGAACCTTTAAAGTTTTCTAGGTCGATATGGCCGTCTTTAAGAATGTCCAGCGCCGCCCAAAGTTGGTTCTTGTACATAGCCTCACGACGACCATCATAGGCCAGCGTAACTAAGCTCGAGATCACAGGGTATCCGCCCTGGATGCGCCCAAAATTACTCTCCAGGCCCCACAATGCGACAATAAAGCGTGCTTGCACGCCATATTCAGCAGCCACTTTTTCGAGTATATCTTGATGCTTTTTATACAGTTCACGGGCCTGCTGAACTTTCCAATCAGGTACGCGCTTTGGCAGATAGGTTTCCAGCGTTTCTTTAACTTCCGGCTGGTTCTTATCTGCGCTAATCACCTTAGGTTTAAATTGAATAGTGGCAAATGCCTCATTGAGGAGCTGCTCACTGTAGCCTTTGTCCAGCGCTTCCACTTTCAATTTAGCTACATAAGCGTCGAAAGCTGCTTGTTGCTGTTCAACACTTTTTATCTGCGAGTCCGCCAGAGAAGGAAACGATAACGTTGCTGCTACTACCACACCTAGTGTGGACTTAGTTGCAGGCTTGAATGCGCTGGCTAAATACTTGCTGATTTTTTTAATCACGCTCTACTCCATTTTGCTTTTTGAATTCGTCCAACAAGTTTTCTGTCGGAGGGGGAAGTTGTAAATAAAACCCCTTGTCGCTTAATTCTTCCTTAACCTTGTTAATATCGGCTAATGCAAGCTGTGTTTTTGTTGCAAGATTAATCAACATTACGAATTTCGGGGTACCAAACATATCCATAAGTGGCTTAGGTACATCATCAAAAAAATCACGTTTTGGCAAGTAAAGGTAGGTATCTGGTTTTTTCTTGCTCTTATATACTGCACACAGCATGTTTTTAAGGCCTTTAAGTTGTTGCGAAACATACTTTGACACTATACCATGAGACATTATTTATGTGGTAAGTTTAGTGGCCAAGCTCAACACCGAAATCTGCGTAAACTCAGGTTCACACGCACAACTCGGTGATACTAATAATTCGGCCACACAAGTATGAGCGCTTATGTCGGAACAATTATTCGAATTAAAAGGGAATCTCTTCACACTTTCAGTACTGCGTTTACTAACGTCGGACTTTGACGCATTGAGCAATCAGCTCGGCGCCAAAATTGCGCAAGCTCCAAAATTCTTTGCTGGTGCTCCTATCGTCGTTAATCTCGAAGCGCTAGACGGTATTCATCTTGATTTTTCACACCTCAAAACCCTGTTAAAGGGATTGGACTTTAATCCAGTGGGTGTGTGTAGCGGTGATGAAGAACAACACAAGGCCGCCAAGGAAGCTGGCTTTTCAGTACTGAACTATTCAAAAGACTCTCAACAAACTAAACCTCAAGCACAAAAACCTACAGCACAAGAAGAGCAAGTAGAGCCTACTTTGGTTATTGAAGCCACTGTTCGCTCTGGGCAACAAGTGTATGCCAAAGGTCGCGATTTAATTGTGTTAGGTTCAGTCAGTCACGGCGCCGAAGTCATCGCCGATGGCCATATTCACATTTACGGTACTCTGCGTGGCCGAGCAATTGCTGGTGCGCAAGGTAACAAAGACGCCACAATATTCTGTCAAAAACTCGAAGCGGAACTCGTTTCAGTTAATGGTAGTTATTGGATCAGTGATTCACTGCAAGGTGAGCTATGGGGCCAACCAGCCTGTATTCGCCAGCGCCAAGATTCACTTCATATATCAGCTTTGGTTAAAGGATAAAACACATGGCAAAAATTATTGTCGTAACTTCTGGTAAAGGCGGTGTAGGTAAAACAACCTCTAGCGCTGCAATTGGTACTGGCCTTGCACTGAAAGGGTTTAAAACAGCGATTATCGACTTCGATATCGGTCTGCGTAACCTTGACTTGATCATGGGCTGTGAGCGTCGTGTAGTTTATGACTTTGTGAATGTTATCAACGGTGAAGCAAACCTTAACCAAGCGCTTATCAAAGACAAGCGCGTTGATAAGCTTTACATTCTTCCAGCGTCGCAAACGCGTGATAAGGATGCATTGACCAAAGAAGGCGTTGAGAAAGTTCTCAATGACCTTAAAAACGATTTTGATTTCATCGTTTGCGACTCGCCAGCGGGCATTGAAGCAGGTGCGATGATGGCATTGTACTTTGCTGACGAAGCAATTGTGACAACCAACCCAGAGGTGTCATCAGTACGCGATTCAGACCGTATTCTTGGCATTTTGCAAAGCAAATCTCGCCGCGCAGAAGAAGGTCTTGAGCCAGTCAAAGAGCACTTATTGCTGACACGCTACAATCCTGAGCGAGTTCAACGCGGTGAAATGCTTTCGGTTGAAGATGTGAACGACATTCTTGCCATTGATCTTCTGGGTGTAATCCCAGAATCGCAAGCGGTGCTTAACGCGTCGAACCAAGGTCAACCTGTTGTGCTTGATAGCGAGTCTGACGCGGGTCAAGCGTATCACGATGCGATTAATCGCTTATTGGGTGAACAAGTTGAATTCCGCTTCTTGGACGTAGAGAAACGCGGCCTGTTTAAACGGATTTTCGGAGGATAATGTGTCATTACTTGATTACTTTCGTTCAGAGAAAAAAACCAGCGCCTCAATGGCAAAAGAGCGTCTGCAAATTATCGTTGCTCATGAGCGCTCACAACGTGGAACTCCCAATTACTTGCCACAATTAAAGCAAGATATTTTGGAAGTGATCCGCAAATACGTTCCGATTGATGCTGATGCTGTTCAAGTGCAACTAGAACAAAACGAAGATGATTTGGCAGTATTAGAGCTCAACGTGACCTTGCCAGACGAAGAAAAGTAATCACTTTTTGACGATCGGGTGCAAAAAAGGAAGCCAATGGCTTCCTTTTTTATTTGTACTGTACTGCTTATGGGCATTTAGGCATCGTGTGATGGCACCCATTTTTCTAACGACTTTTGTAAGTACTCAGCTCGCCACGGTTGCAATATATCCGGTGCAAACATTGCTGGCCTTTCTTCGGCTGTAAGCTTCCAATTCCAGCTTATGAGCTGGTTTATCTGCTTTTTACTGGCAAACACATCTACCGGAATACCGGTTTCTTTGCTCACTGCCGTGATCTTCTGTTTAATTTCTTTCGCTGCTTGCTTGTAACCACGAAAATCCATTAAGCGCAGCACCTTTTCAGGTAATTGCTCTTCACTGATTTCCTTTGCACGCTCGATGCACGCTAACATTTCTTTGCCTGAGCGATTGACTTCCATGGGGTCAATGCCCGGAATGTTGCGCATACTGTTCAATGAGCTTGGTCGACGCTTGGCGATTTCCACCATATTGGCTTCTTTGACGATAAAATTAAGGGCTAAATTTTTACGCTGCGCTTTTTGTCGGCGCCAAACCGATAACTCACGCAAAGCAGCCAAATCTCGAGGATTTAACTGCCACGCACCTTTAACATCACGATACAGAAACTCATCCGGTGTTTGGTACGCCCTTTTTTGTGAGATTAATTGCGATTCAGCGATGACGATATCAAACCAGCCTTTGGCGTTAATCTCTTCGACAATCTGCATAAAACATGGCAATAGATGAGCAACATCAGCCGCTGCATATTCCAGTTGGCTATCTCTTAGGGGGCGTTGCAACCAGTTTGTACGTGACTCGCTTTTATCAATCTCAATTCCTAAACGCATGTTAACCATGGCAGCAAAACCGACGCAATTGCCGGAGCCTAATAGCTGCAATGCAAACTGAGTATCGAATAAAGGCTGTGGAACAAAACCGGCAAAGTTCTGGAATACTTCGATGTCTTCCGACGGTGAATGCAACACTTTGAGAATATTTGGGTTTTTTAATAATTGCCAGAGCGAAGAGAAGTCCATCTCAGTCAGCGGATCAATCAAAGCTAAATGCTTACCGTCGAATACTTGGAGTAAGGCAATTTCGGGGTAAAGTGTACGACGGCGCATAAACTCAGTGTCGATGGCGAGTACTTGCGCATTACTGATAGCTTCTACAAATTGATCCAATGTGTGCTGCTCAGTGATTAACTGATATTCCACTTTTACTCCTCAAAAACAAACCGGCTGATGCCGGTTTGTGATTCATTATTTTTGTTCGTCTTTAAGCGCTCGTCGCAAAATTTTACCCACATTGGTTTTGGGTAATTCATCTCTAAATTCAACTAACTTAGGCACTTTGTAGTTAGTTAGATTGTCGCGACAATGCTTTATTATATCCTTTTCCGTTAAAGACGGGTCCTTTTTCACAACAAAAACTTTAACTTGTTCGCCACTTACTTCATGTGGGACGCCCACAGCGGCCACTTCAAGCACACCTTCGTGATCGGCAATTACTTCCTCAATCTCGTTCGGGAATACATTAAAGCCAGAAACAAGGATCATGTCCTTCTTACGATCGACAATGTAAAAGAAGCCCTCATCGTCATACGTGGCGATATCGCCCGTCGCAAACCAACCATCTTTTAAGCACTCTGCGGTTGCATCTGGGCGATTATAGTAGCCTTTCATTACCTGTGGGCCTTTAACCCATAGCTCGCCTGGTTCACCTTTTGGCGCTTCTTCACCGTTATCGAGTACTAATTTAATGTCAGTACTTGGTGCGGGCAGACCAATCGAGCCATTATAACCGTCAAGGTCGTACGGGCTCACTGTTACAAGTGGTGAACACTCAGTAAGACCATAACCTTCAACCAAGCGTGTACCCGTTACCTTTTGCCAACGCTCAGCCACTGGACGTTGGACAGCCATACCACCACCGAGTGACATTTTCAGGCCAGAGAAATCAATGTCTGCAAAGCCGTCAGCATTTAATAAACCATTAAATAAAGTGTTTACGCCCGTTACTATTGTGAATTTATTGTCTTTTAATTCTTTAACGAAAGCCTTCATGTCACGCGGGTTGGTGATCAACAAGTTCAGGCCGCCGTATTTCATAAAGGTAAGGCAGTTAGCGGTGAGTGCAAAGATATGATAAAGCGGCAGTGCTGTAACAACGACCTCTTTACCACGCTCTAGAATGTTATCTAAACAACCAGATACTTGCTCTAAGTTTCCAACCATATTGCCATGAGTAAGCATGGCGCCTTTTGACACACCGGTTGTACCGCCCGTGTATTGCAAGAACGCTAAGTCGTCTAAAGTAACAGTAGGACGTTGATAGGTTGCCGCGTTTCCTTGTTTCATTACTTGAGCAAAAGAAATGGTGTCTTTTAAGTTGTATGCAGGAACCATTTTCTTTATGTATTTTACCACAAAGTTAACGAGATGCTTTTTGATGCCACCAACCATGTCACCGACTTCAGTAACAATAACGTGTTTCACCTTAGTGTGGCTGATTGCTTTTTCTAGCGTATGGGCGAAGTTTGCCAAAATGAAAATCGCATCCGCTTCGGAGTCGTTAAGTTGATGTTCTAACTCGCGAGCGGTGTAAAGCGGGTTCACGTTAACCACAACACAACCTGCACGAAGAACGCCTAGAATACTGATTGGCGTTTGCAGTAAGTTAGGCATCATGACAGCTACTTTGGAGCCTGGCTTTAGACCTAAATCATTGTTCAGGTAAGAAGCAACCTTTTTGGTCGCTTCGTCAATTTGCTGATACGTTAGTACAACACCCATATTCTGGAATGCAGGTAGTTGTGCGTAGTCACTGAAACATTTTTCAAAAAGTGTCAGAAGAGAGTCGTAATGAGCGGGATCGATGGTTTCTGGACAACCCTTCGGATAACGCTTTAGCCAGATTTTCTCCACACTAGGCTCCTATAAATTTGTTCTTATAATGGTTTATCTTAGAAGTCATGAATCTTGGCGTAAGATACGGCGTTATCAAGGCACGACGCCACACTACAGCCCAAGTAGCTAAATGGTCCATAATGCTACCAACAGCACTACTAACCTTAATCTAAGTTGTAATTTATAACAATTGAGCAAAAGCTCTAATTCTTGGGATATTCCCACATTTACGTCAAAGTTACAATTAGATTGCGCCATTTTGATGCAGATGCGCACCAATTAAGCGCGCACAAAGTTGTGCGTTTTCCATATGACAGTGATGCCCCCCGACAACCGACTCTACCCTTAAATTATTGTAATGACGAGAAAAATCAGTTTCATTATCACGCACAAGTTGATAACCGCTGATCCCTTTTATCAATAGTGTTGGCAAATTGATGTCTGCTAATAGTGCATGTGCTTGGTCAGGGCTATAGCGAAAAGCTGAATAATGTTTAATTCGTGGGTCTGTGCGCAGTGTCACACCCGCTGCGGTCGTTTGGATGTTCCTTTGCATTAACTTGGTCGCTATCGCTTCATCAAAATCACTCACGGCGAGGCGTCTCGCTATTAAATCTTGTGCCGAATCATAAACCCTTAATTTAGGTGCACGCATGCGCTGAACTAAGGCTCTCTTTAATAACTCCGTGGACTCCTCTGGGCTCGCACAGACCAACCCTACCCCTTCGATTAAAGTAAGGCTGTTGAGTTGCTCAGCAAAGCATGCGGTATATAGTGACGCAACCATAGCTCCCATCGAGTGACCAACAAGATGAATCTCTTTTGCTCGGCACTTAGCTAATACTTGCTGTAAGTCGTCCACATAATCAATGAAATAATAATGTGCGTCTGGTGAACGCCAATCAGACAATCCGTGACCGGGCCAATCCAACGCAAACATCGGCACATCAGGGCCCAAAGCCTCCATCAGCGGGGTGAAGCTTGCAGCATTATCTTGCCAACCGTGAAGCGCAACGACTACCTTATCATGAGGGGCTCCAAAGGCAGACTGAGTATTGGATATTCCCTTTAAGGTCAGCGTTCTAGTCGATAGTGAAAAAGTTTCCAAAACAGCTCCGTTTTTTACCGCATTGCGGTTTCATTATTCATTTGACGGGTTAGAATGACGACATCACACAACAGGATATAGACATGAAACGCACATTTACACTAGCAACGCTTTCACTAGCAAGTTTTTTTGTCAGCGCAGGACAAAGCACCCCGAAAAATATTATTTATATGATTGGCGATGGTATGGGCCCAGCTTACACTTCAGCCTATCGCTATTATCAAGATGATCCAAACACCAAAGTAGTCGACCCTACCGTGTTCGATTCTATGTTAACAGGTATGGCACACACCTACCCTGACGATGACACCGTTGTGACAGATAGTGCGGCAGGTGCTACAGCGCTTTCTACAGCGACCAAGAGCTACAATGGCGCAATCGCGGTTGATACCAAAAAAGAAGACCTCAAAACCATGCTAGAAATAGCAAAAGAGCAAGGCATGACCACGGCACTCGTTGCTACGTCACAAATCAACCACGCTACCCCAGCAAGTTTCGCAGCGCACAATGAAGCCCGTGGTAACTATGACGATATCGCCAACGATTACATCGACAATAAGATAAACGGTAAATTACCGGTGGATCTTATGCTAGGTGGTGGTACGCAGTACTTTATCCGTGAAGACCGTAACTTAGTTAACGAGTTCGTTGCCGCGGGTTACCAATACAGTGATAACTTCGCGCAACTCGACCAAATCGAGCAAGTCCCAGCTATCGGCTTGTATGCGGCTAAAGGTTTACCTTTTGCACTTGATAGCGATAAAGCGCGTCTTACTAAGATGACTAAAAAGGCACTGTCGTTGTTAGAGCAAAACAACAATCCTTTTTTCATCATGATCGAAGGCAGCCAAATCGATTGGTGTGGCCACGCTAACGATATCGCCTGCGCAATGGCAGAGATGGATGATTTTGCAGGTGCAATTAGCGTCGCAAAAGAATTTATCGCAAAAAATCCAGACACCATTTTGGTAGTGACAGCTGACCATTCAACCGGTGGCTTAACAATTGGTGCCCAGGGCCAATATAAATGGGAAGCTGATGTTGTTAAGGGCGTGAAAGCGACCGCTGGTGTACTCGCTGAACGACTCATGGCCAGCGAGGACATGAAATTACAGTGGGAAACCGACAGCGGTCTGGAATACACCAAAGAACGTGAAGTTTTGTTAACACAAGCAAAACAAGTTGGCGAAGAAGCCTTAGTAATGGCGGTTAAAAAGTTGATCAGTGAAGCGAGCTTTACCGGTTGGACAACATCAGGTCACACAGCTATTGATGTGCAGGTCTTCGCCCATGGTGCTGGGTATGAGCAATTTATTGGTTCGCAAAACAACACAGAAATTGCAACCAAACTCATCTCATTCATTAACAAAAAATAACACTATTGATATTCCATCAATATTGAGTTACTGTTCATAGTGATTGTTAACATAGTTTAACAACCCTACTGAAAACTGAAGACTCAAAAGCCGCTCTAAGAGCGGCTTTTTTACGTTTTGCATCCTGGGGCGAGTTATCGGCGCGCTGCTTTTGTATCTATACGACGTCGCGTCGCGCACTCTCTGATAGCTTGCTCTATGTTTAAAGGCTTTGAAAAGTAATAGCCTTGCAACTGGTCCACCGGGAGATCACGCATATAGTCAATATGAAACTCACTCTCTACACCTTCAGCAATCACTTCAAAGCCGAGTTGGTGGCACATCTGAGATAAGCTTTTATAGAGGTGTATCGCTTTATCGTGCTCATCTTCAGGCAATAAACTGCGGTCAAACTTAATCGTATCTACATTGAGCTTACTCACTATACTCAGACACGAATACCCAGTACCAAAGTCATCAATAGCGCAGCGGATCCCATTTTCTTTAAGCGCTGCGACTACCTCTTGGGTACGGATAAAATCGTCGATATAGGTCGACTCCAAGATTTCTACCTCGACCTGTTCTGGAAATTTGCTAAAGGCGCGGATGACTCGTTTGTATCGTCTGTTAATTAGGTTCTGTGGGGAAATATTGAAACTAACCTTTGGGTAGAAGCTGTGGCGTTTAAACTCCAACAAGTCTAATTCCAATTGATCAATAACGAAGCTATCAACAACATCCATCATTTCAAATTTATCCAGAATATCGATAAACCACGGAGCGATGATGGAGCCATCTTGCTTTTTAACTCGCAAAAGCGCCTCATACCCAATCAGTTTGTGGCTTTTGTTACATACCTTAGGCTGGTAGTACAAACACAACATACCGTGTTTAAGCTCTTTAATTGCTCTATTAAGTTGCTTTTGCTGTGCAATCTTTTCATTGTCGCGACGTGCGAATTGCGCTTCTACCTGTCGCTCCAACTGACGCCCTGCACTGACGCGTTTTATCAATACGTCAAGTTCACGTCCTGAGATATTGTGACGACTGTTTGCACGAACAAATGGCAAATACATTAGCGCATTGACACAAATCAGCACTACTTGCCATAACGCGCCACCAAAACTTCCGGTAGACAAATAGCCATTAAACAATACAGGCATAAACCAAGGCACATTGGTCGCGTTGGTGTTAATACTTAACACCCCGGTAGAAAAAACCATTTCACTAAGCAATGCATTGGTCAGTGGCACTGTTAAAAATGGCACCAAGAAATACGGGTTAAACACAATGGGTAACGCGTAAACCATCACCTCGCTAAGGTTAAAAACAACCAGTGGTGCACCTAGCTTGGCAATCGAAGATTCGTAAGATGCCCGTCCATGAATAAAACAGGCCAGCACCAGCCCCCACATTCCACCGACACCACCGACCATTACAAAACTATTGAGGTATACGGAACTATCGGAGATATCTCGTTGTTCCCATAAGCCAGTGATGTGCTGCGCTGTATCGCCATGAACACCTAAAAACCACATTATATGAGTACCAATTACATTTAATGCTAATTGCGCGCCATCGCTTTTGTTGACTACCCAACTATTGAACGCGTTACTTAAACTATTCAATGTGGCTTCAATCAAAGGAAAAACAGCTAAACACGCAACAAGTACAATAATATATGGCAATATCAAATTAAGGTGTTTGTTTAGGAATAAACTAATGCTTGATGCAGGACCTAATTTAAACTTTCGAATATCTAACAGTCGGTGTATGAGGTAACAGCAGAAAATCGGCATGGCAATAGTGAAAATCAACCCACCGCCGTAATTCACTCGCACAGAACCATCGTCAAAAAACAGTAAGTACTGTGTCGCAGTGCAAAAACAAATCAACACCAGTATCGGCACGGCGATGGTGTTGAGTTTCAGATTTTTTGCCAAGTAGTATGTGAAAGACAATAAGGTAACTACGGGGAATAAGCCCCAAACAATGGCATTGAGTGAAGTAAAAAAGTGCAGGAAAGACGAAGCCTCCCCATACCCCAGCCAATGGCTAACCAAAGATAACAGCGCCGCCAGCACAAAAAACGGAATGAGCGCTACATACCCTTCACGTAAAGACAATACAACTGTATTAACGGCTAGTTTGGCTGCTCCACGAGTGAAACCTTCAAGAACGCGGTGGTGCAAAATAGACTAACTTATACTTATTTTTGTTTGCGTATAAGGTACCTCGGACACGCTTTGTTGTCCATGTTTTAAATACAGAATTAGGCGTAAACGCTGACGTGAAGCATAGATTTAACTTCTTCACGACGTTCTAAAAATGCATATTCTTTGTAGGTTGCAATTGCGGTGCTGGTGCGTGTGTCTCGGGGCTGGTCATAAATGGTTTGGCGATATAGCGCGTCAGCAAGTCGGCGACCCTGTTTCGAGTCGTTAACCGTTGCGGATTGTCTGGTGGCTTGCTCCTGTTGACCACGCTCCTTTACACGCGCACCTTCACCTTTGGATTGAACCGCAGGGTTTACTGTAATGGCATTATTGATTGCGCGAATAGTCATAGCATGATTTTAGGATTAAGACTGACTAAGTTTGATACAAACAAAAAGTAAGCGCAATATTGCGGGCGTAAATTTATTCACGCCCCGGCAGTTTTTTCCACGTTACAGTGTCACGCACGTACACTGGCTGAGCATTGGCAGCAGAGGTCGTTTGCCCAAGTTCCACGCTCTTTGCTACGTGTTTAAGCATGTACCGACTATCAGGTAAGGTAACTGTGGTCATGTCTTCTAAACCATTTACCGATGTAAGCAACTCTGGGTAAGTCTTCCAACCAGTTCCTACAGCAACTGCATCTGCAAACGGATTTGTTACGTCTTCAGGTTTTAACACTTGCTGTTCACCACCTAGTTGCGCGAGCCCATCTACCGCCTCATATGCGCCTAGATAAACCTCTCCCATACGCGCATCAATTGCCGCAACCACGCGCTCAGCGCCTTGCTCAATGGCTTGTTGCGCCATCATGGCTAGTGACGACACACCGACAACGGGAATATTTGCAGAAAACGCCAAACCTTGCGCAACAGAGACACTAATACGCACCCCGGTGAAACTTCCTGGCCCCTGACAATAGCCGATCACATCAACATCGCTAATATCGCAACCAGCCTGTTTCAATACGCCATCCACTTCATCAAGAATACGCTGTGCATGCTGTTGCGGGCATACGTCAAAGAAGTGATATTCTTGGTCATTGTGCAGCAAAGCGATTGATAACGCTTCGGTTGAAGCGTCTAAGGCTAGGATAGTTTGGCTCATAATTACTCTATCGTTGATAAAAATGCATTTACTTCGTCCATGTCGCGGCTACGGCGCATATTGGGTAGGCTTTTAAGAAATACCTGACCATAGTCACGAGTCACAACACGATTGTCACATAATACTAAAACACCGCGATCTTGGCTATCACGGATCAAGCGTCCGACCCCTTGTTTTAGTGCAATAACGGCCCTAGGTAACTGAATTTGAGCAAACGGGTCACCACCTGCTTGCTCACATTCGCGCATTCGCGCTTGCAATAAAGGATCATCGGGAGCAATAAACGGAAGCTTATCGATGACTACGCAGCTTAGCGCGCTTCCGCGCACGTCTACTCCTTCCCAAAACGAAGCCGTGCCCATCAACACCGCATTGCCGTGGCGAGTATAGCGCTCCAACAATAGCCTTTTTGACATTTGCCCTTGCACAAAAACCGGGTATTCCATTTGTTGGCATAGAATTTCGGCCACCATGTACATCACGCGATAGGAAGTAAACAATAAAAAACATCGGCCTTGCGCAGACTTAATCACTTGTTGGCAAATTCCCACCAACGCCCTTGGCATTTCATCTGAGTTTGCTGGCGGCAAATAACGCGGTAGACAGAACAAGGCTTGTTGATGATAGTCAAACGGGCTGGCAAGCATCAGAGTATGCGCTGGGTTCAACCCCAGCGAATCGCTAAAATGCCCTAAGCTATCATTGACTGAGAGCGTTGCCGAGGTGAAGATAAAACCGGCCTCACGCTCAGCTAACATTTCTCTGAATTTCGCTGCAATGTTCAATGGCGTGATGTGCACACTCACGTGCCGCTTTGTTGCTTCATACCAATAGCTGTAGCCTTGGGTTGAAATATCAAAGACGCGGTCAAATTGGCCAATGAGAGACATTAGCCGCTCCAACATAGGCTCAACCAATTCACTGCGCTCAATACACAATTTCAGTACTTGATTTAAGAACTGCAAATCTTTTGTAACGCGATGCACAGCATCACACAATGGTTTGGAGCCCAGTGCTTGGCGCCAATCGCCACGCCCGCCATCATGTGGCAGTTGCAACCGCAAATCCATGGTCGCCGACTCGAGTTTATCGAGCGTTTTTCCTAGTTGCAGCATGTCTCTTAATTCAGTGCGATAAAGCATGCGCGCATCGGTAATAAAGGAAAATACCTTCTTGGTAGACACGGTCTCGCCGAAATAGTCGCTGGCGATATCGGCTAATTGATGCGCTTCATCAAAGATATAGCCATCAGCACCTGGCAGTAGCTCAGCAAAACCACTTTGTTTAACCGCCATATCAACAAAGAACAGATGATGGTTTATCACCACAATATCCGCTTCCGCAGCTTTTAAACGCGCTTTGCGAACAAAGCAGGCATCAAAATCAGGGCATTCTTTGCCCAAGCAATTATCTGCCGTGGAAGTCACGTAGGGCAGCACTTTGGCATCATCTTCGATACCATGGCAATCAGCTATGTCACCGCTACGGGTTTGCGTTGCAAACTTAGCGACCATCGCCAACTGGTGCATAATATCAGCATCATCACTGGGCACATGTGCCACATGTTGATTCAAGCGGTAATGGCACACATAGTTGCTTCGCCCTTTCAATAGAGCTTTTTTTTTGGCGCTGCCTAATGCTTTATAAACCGTGGGTAAATCTCGGTGATAGAGCTGCTCTTGCAGCGCTTTAGACCCCGTTGAAATGATGTATTTGCCTTTGTTGGTTAATGCCGGAATTAAGTACGCAAAAGTTTTTCCCGTGCCGGTTTCGGCTTCTACCACTATTTGTTGCTGATTTTTCAACGCTGCATCACACACTTTCCCCATATCAATCTGAGCTTGGCGCGGCTGATACCCTTTGATGGCTAATGCTAGCGGGCCAGTTTGGGAAAAGAGTTGGTCAATGGTCATTAATGCAGATTAGTTAAGTTAAAAAATGAGTGGGGATGATAGCTTAAAACTGAGGGCTAACCAAATCGTTAAACGCACTTGGCTTTTGGTTGATATGTGACTACCATAGTCGCGGGATTACACATTGAACTAAAAGGATTTTATTATGAAAAAGCTGACTATCAGCATGTGTGCCATCGCCGTAACTGTACTATCAGGATGTGGCAGTACTCCTCCTCGCGTTGCTCAAGACAAAGTGGTTACAATTAATGGCACAGACTTCACTTTTGGTGGCGTCTATGATGTCGATAAAAATCGCCTAGAATTGAGCGTCAATGGTGACCCTGTTATGAATGGTCGATTTGCTCCGTACACACCAACACTCAACATGAGTGCACAATATCAAAATCATGATATTTCGGGATATTGTTATTTCGGTTCGGTATTACAGAATCAAGGTGGTGCGTTTGGGGCAATTGCGGGGGTAATCCAAAGCTCTCAGCAAAAGTCAGGAGACAAATGCGAGATAAAGGTGGCTGGTGAAATAAAAGAACATCTGTACTTTTAATTCACCCTACACCCAAATATCAAGGTGAGGATTATCTTCCTTACCTTTTTTGTCTTTTTCGTCTAACAAGGTCTCTTGGCCGCGTTGTTCTTTAACCCGTTTACGGTCATTACGTACTTTGTCTATTTTGTCATCTTTTACACCAGCGACATGAAATGCCCCTTTGTGCTGCACATCTAAGCGCGTTATTCGCCCAAGAAACGGGATCATGATATCCATACAAACTCCTTTGTACTGCCCTACAACAGGCATAAAACCACACCCTATTATCGGCAGTTATAGCTTATTCTTTAATCTCATGTAAAAAATGGTTGCACAACAACATAAGAATATGTTTATCTAATAACCGAATCAACGACAACCAATGTTTACAGAGTTAGAGACAGAACCATGACATTTACACTGACAACTATTCATCATCATCATCACACCACCGAATAGCCTGTCAGGTATTTCGCTGGGGGGTTATTCCTAAAAGGAACCTCCGGCGCGTAATCACTACCAAATTCATTTTCGCCCTGAGGTCTCCTCGGGGTTTTTAGTTTTTGAAATTAAGGAAATGAATTATGAGCAATAACAATCGGTTACGAATCGCAATCCAAAAATCAGGACGTCTTTCAAAAGACTGCCAAAATCTATTAAAACAACTTGGCGTTAAGCTAAACCTTCGCGAGCAAAGGTTGATTGCGCACGCAACCAATATGCCAATCGATGTGCTCCGTGTGCGTGATGACGACATCCCAGGTTTAGTTATGGATGGCGTGTGTGATCTGGGTATTGTTGGCGAAAACGTGTTGGAAGAGGTGCAAGCAGAACGCGCTCGCGGCGCCAGCGCAAGTTCAGTAAAGAAGCTCTCTACTCTCGACTTCGGCTACTGCCGTCTTGCTCTGGCATGGCCACAGGAGCTAGGCGAGCAGGATAAAAGTTGGTTTGCAGGAAAACGCATTGCCACTACCTACCCAGAAATCCTGACTCAATACCTTGAGCGTGAAAACATTGATGCCAGTGTGGTGATGTTAACAGGATCGGTTGAAGTCGCCCCACGTGCTGGATTGGCAGACGCTATTTGTGATTTAGTTTCCACTGGTGCCACACTTGAAGCCAATGGCTTGATGCAAGGCGACACAATATTAGAATCAAACGCCTGCCTTATCCAAAATGAAAGCCTACAAGATCCTGAAAAACTAGCCCTTATCGATAAACTCATGCCGCGCTTACGTGGTGTGAAACAAGCCAAAGAAAGCAAATACATCATGATGCACGCACCGAAATCTAAATTGGATGAAGTGTGTGCGTTATTACCTGGCACAGGGCAACCTACATTACTAGCGCTTGCTGGCAGTGACGAATACGTAGCGTTACACATGGTCAGCTCAGAAACGCTATTTTGGGAGACGATGGAGTCGCTTAAAGCCCTAGGTGCAAATTCAATCTTGGTGATGCCAATTGAGAAGATGATGGAGTAAGCACACCATGATAGATTGGAATACGTTATCCGAATCACAACAGCAGCAGGTTTTGCAGCGACCAGCCGTGACAGCAGCAGACGATGTGCGTCCTGTGTGTGAGGAAATACTAAAGCGAGTAAAAAACGAAGGTGATGCTGCCCTTCGCGACTATGCCGATCGTTTTGATGGCCGAAGCTCAGATGCTCCATTACTGTGCAGTGAAGATGATTTCACGCGCGCAGATGAACAACTCACACTTGAACTTAAAAGTGCAATCAAGCAGGCATACGATAACATTCGTCGTTTCCACCTTGCTCAGGTACCGAAAAATATGAGTTTAAGCACGCAGCCTGGAGTTGCTTGCGAGCTTCGTTACCAAGCGATAGAGGCTGTTGGCATTTATGTGCCTGGCGGTAGCGCACCGTTACCTTCTTCTGTATTGATGCAAGGTGTGCTGGCGCAAATCAGTGGCGCACAAACTGTTGTCCTCGCAACCCCGGTAAAAGGCGAGCAGCGTATACACCCTGCAATTTTGTACGCAGCACGTTTATGCGGGATTTCTCAAGTACTGCAAATTGGCGGTGCCCCAGCGATTGCAGCAATGGCATACGGAACGCAAAGTGTACCAAAGGTAAACAAAATATTTGGGCCGGGAAATTCGTTTGTGACCATGGCAAAGCAGCTCTGTGCACAACAAGTTCCTGGGCTAGCGATCGATATGCCCGCAGGTCCTTCGGAAGTACTTGTCATTGCCGATAGCCGTGCTAAGGGTGAATTTATTGCCGCAGATTTGTTGTCTCAAGCCGAACACGGTCCTGATTCGCAGGTGATTTTACTAAGCGATAGCAACGAGGTGATAGCCGCCACAGAAAAAGCATTGGCTTCGCAGCTAGAGCGATTACCACGCGCTGACATCGCTAAAGCTGCCTTGGAAAACTCGGCACTGATCAAAGTAAACAACATCGAGCAAGCAGTGGCTGTTTCAAACGAATACGGTCCAGAGCACCTGATACTGCAACTTGCGGAGAGTGCTGAGTATTTACCAAAGATCAAAAATGTCGGTTCTATTTTCGTGGGCGATTTTACACCCGAGTCAGCAGGCGATTACGCGTCGGGAACAAACCACGTATTACCCACTTACGGCTACTCAAAAGTTTACTCGAGCCTGAGTCTGCTGGATTTTTATCGAACTTACACAGTGCAAACGGTCACCAAAAGTGGTCTTGCAGACTTAGCAAAAGCGATTATCCCCATGGCAGAAGCGGAAGGCCTTGATGCACATGCCAATGCCGTTCGTGTGCGTTTAGGAGCATTACAGTGAGCAACGAAGCGATGAAACAACAAAGCGATGACAGCGCGCAGTTCCCTCAGAGCCTACTGCCAGAAAATATTGCTAAATTAACAGCATATAGCTCTGCAAAGAGCGAAAAGCTAACGGGTTCAACATGGCTTAATGCCAATGAAAGCCCATACACCCGAGAGTATGCGCTAACAAAAACTGAGTTCAACCGCTACCCGGATCCTCAGCCTCAACAAGTGCTAGATGCTTACAGCGCTTATGTCGGCTTAGAGCCAGAACAAGTAGTGATGACACGCGGTGCCGATGAAGGCATTGAGCTGTTGGTACGTACATTTTGCCAGCCGGGCAAAGACAGTATCGCGTTATTCGCGCCAACGTATGGCATGTATAAAGTGACCGCAGACACTCACAACGTCAACATCAATAGTCTGAGCCAAGAACTGTTGCAACAGGCCAACGCTGAGGCTATTTGTGAACAAGTGGGTGATGCTAAGCTAGTGTTTGTATGTAACCCAAATAACCCCACTGGAGCGATAGTCCCAAGCAGCAAAATAGCTCAAATAGCTGAGCAATTATCGCAAACTGCCATTGTGGTTGTTGACGAGGCTTATATTGAGTTTTGTCCTGAGCTCAGCGCCGTGTCGCTGATCAATGATTACACTAACGTCGTGGTATTAAGAACACTCTCAAAAGCTTTTGCGTTAGCGGGGCTGCGCACTGGCTTTACCTTGGCCAACACAGCGCTTTTAGCACCGCTGCGCAAAGTGCTGGCGCCCTATCCTGTATCGACTGTTGTTGCCGATATTGCGGCACAGGCCCTAAGCACCTCGAACATTGCCTCAATGCGCCGCCAAGTGGGTATTCTAAATTCATTGAAAGCACGCCTACAACAATGGCTACGCGAGAGCAGCGCAGTGAAGACGGTGCTCAGTGGTGAAGGTAACTTTGTCACCCTACAGCTCAAGGATAAAGCAGCTATCGCAACAGCGTATGAACGCGGTGTGGTAATGCGCCCATTCGTACTGTACGGCGAAGACAATTGGCTGCGTATTTCAATAGGCAACGAGCAAGAGCTCAGTGAAGTAAAAGCCTGGCTAGACGCCATAACCCAAGTGAACAAATAACAACAAGGCAAAAACAGGAATAACAATGAGTAACCCATACCTATTTATCGACCGTGATGGCACTTTGATTGAAGAACCTATCACAGACAAACAAGTGGACAGCTTAGAAAAACTTGCCTTGTTGCCCAATGTCATCCCCGCATTACTGGCATTACAAGGTGCGGGGTACAAGCTCGTCATGGTGTCAAACCAAGATGGTTTGGGCACAGATAGCTTTCCACAAGCTGATTTCGATGCACCCCACGATAAAATGATGGCTATTTTCACCTCGCAAGGCATCGTCTTTGAAGATGTACTAATTTGCCCTCACTTCGATGGCGACAACTGCCAATGCCGCAAACCGAAAACTGGTTTGCTGGTTGATTTAATGCGCTCTGGTAAGGTGGATATTGCAAATTCATATGTGATTGGCGACCGTCAAACAGATATCCAGTTAGCCGAAAACCTGTGCATGCAAGGTATTTTATACGACAACAATTGGCCACAAATCGTCACTCAACTAACCACAGCTAATCGTCAAGGTGCGGTAAAGCGCGACACTAAGGAAACCCAAATAAGCGTGGCACTTAATCTTGATGCCAACAAAAGTGGCGAAATAAGCACAGGTTTGGGCTTTTTTGATCACATGCTCGACCAAATTCGCACTCATGTAAATATCTACCTAGATATCCAAGCTTCAGGCGATTTGCATATCGATGAGCATCACCTCGTTGAAGATGTGGGCATAGCCCTTGGCCAAGCATTGCGCCAAGCGCTTGGCTCCAAGTCGCAAATCGCCCGCTACGGATTTGCGCTGCCCATGGATGAATGTAAAGCCGAAGCGCAAATTGATTTGTCAGGGCGCGCTTCATTTGTCCTAAACGCTAATTTTAGCCGCGAAAAAGCGGGCGATTTAGACGTGCAAATGGTCGAACACTTTTTCAAAAGCCTTAGCGATAACGCAGCGATGTCTCTCATTCTGAGCGTGTCAGATGGCAATTGTCACCATCAAGTAGAAGGCTTGTTTAAAGCTTTTTCGCGTGCACTACGCACCGCTATCAGCAAAGATGCCGCACAACAAACGGCGAGCTCTAAGGGGGTACTATGATAGCCATCATCAATACTGGCTGCGCCAATATCAACTCCGTACGCTTTGCCTTTGAGCGTTTGGGCACGCCTGTTGAAGTTATCACCGACGCCCAACAATTGCGTCAGTATGAACGCGCCGTTTTACCGGGAGTTGGTCACGCAAAAGTAGCAATGGCGCGATTGGTTGAAGGCGGCTGGCAACAGGCCATCGATGAGTATCAACGCCCTCTTTTGGGCATCTGCTTGGGGATGCAACTGCAATGCGAGCACACCGCAGAAGGTGATACTCAATGCCTGGGCATTATTCCAGGGGAAGTAAGCGAACTTGAAGTAGGCAATTTGAGCGCACCACACATGGGCTGGAATCAGCTGAACATCGCCAAGGCGCACCCGCTGACTCAAGGTCTCAAAGAGTCGGATCAGGTGTATTTTGTGCACAGTTTTGCTCACCAAGTGAATGACGCAACTCTAGCCACCAGCGAGTATGGGCAACGCTTTTCAGCAATCGTTGCCAAAGACAACTTCGCGGGTATGCAATTTCACCCTGAACGCAGCGCCAAAGTGGGCGCCCGACTTCTTCAAAATTTTATTGATTGGCAGGCGTAAAGAAGCAATATGATTATTCCAGCATTAGATGTATTACAACAACAAATCGTGCGTTTGTATCAAGGTAAATATGACACTGCTCAGTTCTACCCGTTCGATTTAGCGCAAAGGCTAATGGATTACCAACAACAAGGTGCACAAAAGCTGCATTTGGTTGATTTGGAAGGTGCGCGCGATCCAGACAAAAAACAGTGGCGACAAATTCAAGAAGCGACCAAAGCGCTTGGTGTCGGTTACCAAGTCGGCGGTGGTATTAGAAGTGTTGAAGATGTCGCACAATGGCTTGAAGCGGGAGCCGCACAAGTGGTCATTGGTTCCAAAGCCGTCAATGATAAAAATGAAGTAGCCCAGTGGATACAGCGCTATGGCGCGCAGCAGTTCGTTATCGCTCTGGACGTGAACAAGACTGAACAAGGTTGGATGCCGGCAACGCACGGTTGGTTAGAAAGTGCGGACGTATCCTTGTTCGAGCTTGTAGATTTTTACGCCGACCTCGGTGTCATCGACTTTTTATGCACCGATATCAGTAAAGACGGCACTATGACAGGCCCGTCGTTTGCTTTATACGAAGAGCTGCAGGCACATAATCCAAAACTGCGTATACAAGCATCGGGTGGCGTGAGTTCACTAGATGATATACGTCGTTTAAAGGAAATTGGCACTCAGGGAGTAATTCTCGGAAAGTCATTGCTTGATGGTGCATTTA
The DNA here is from genome assembly GCF_039831865.1 of Pseudoalteromonas pernae. NCBI lineage: Bacteria > Pseudomonadati > Pseudomonadota > Gammaproteobacteria > Alteromonadales > Pseudoalteromonadaceae > Pseudoalteromonas > Pseudoalteromonas pernae. The sequence goes on along the minus strand of NZ_JBDODM010000006.1, from coordinate 166,478 downwards.
CGGTTGAGGAGGCTTTGGCATGTTATCAAAACGCATAATTCCATGTTTAGACGTCAAAGATGGCCAAGTAGTAAAAGGTGTGCAGTTTAAAGGCCACGAAATTGTAGGCGACATCCTTAACCTTGCAAAGGCGTACAGTGATGCCGGTGCCGATGAATTGGTCTTTTATGAAATTAGCGCCAGCGTCGAAAAACGCCTACTGGATGTGAATTGGGTTGAACACATTGCCCGCAATATCGACATCCCCTTTTGTGTTGCTGGCGGTATAAAATCAGTTGCGGATGCGGCGCGCGTGCTTGAAAGCGGCGCCGATAAAATCAGTATTAACAGCCCCGCTATTGCCCGCCCTGAACTGATCCGCGAACTGCATGACGAATTCGGTAAACAGTGCGTGGTTGTGGGTATCGATAGCTTTTACGATGCACAAACCGGTGAGTATTTGGTTTATCAGTTAACTGGCGATCCTAACAGTTCTTCACGCACCCGCTACAATACACTTGAGTGGGTTGAACAAGTTCAAGCTCTCGGCGCAGGAGAAATCGTACTAAACTGTATGAACCAAGACGGTGTACGTAATGGATATGACATCGAGCAACTAGCCAAGGTACGAGAAATTTGTCATGTACCACTGATTGCCTCAGGCGGGGCTGGTAAAATCAGTGATTTTAGTGACGTATTTACCCAAGCGAACGTGGATGGTGCGCTTGCTGCAAGTGTGTTCCACAAAAATATAATTAATATGGGCGAGTTAAAACAACACTTGGCCAATAACAACATAGCGACTCGATTATGCGAATAGATTTAAGCAATGTCAGTGATGTGAATTTTTCTAAATCACCCTTAATTCCAGCGATTATTCAAGACTATGTCACTGGGCAAATACTTATGCAGGGCTTTATGGATCAAGCGGCACTCACTCATACCTTAGAACAAAAAAAAGTGACCTTTTATTCGCGCTCAAAACAGCGTTTGTGGACCAAAGGTGAAAGTTCGGGTCATTTTTTAAATGTTGAAGCTGTGTATACAGATTGCGACCAAGACTCAATCTTAGTTATGGCGTACCCAGATGGACCAACCTGCCATCTTGGCACCCAAAGTTGTTTCGGCGATGCTAAGCCTAGCCTTGGTTTTTTGGCTGAACTAGAACAAATTATCATTGACCGAAAAGATGCAGATCCCAAAAGTAGCTACACGGCTTCGTTGTTTGCCAAGGAACTTGCGCGCAGTTGTCAAAAAGTGGGAGAAGAAGGCGTAGAAGTAGCCCTCGCGGCAATGAAAAATGACAATAACGAGCTTACTGACGAATCAGCAGATTTGCTCTATCACTTGATAGTGTTACTGCAACGTCAAGGTTTATCCTTGGCTGATGTAGTCGCTCGCCTACAATCTCGCCATTGATACCTTGCACTTGGGTATTTGCCATTGCCAGAGAGTGCCGACCTTGGGTATGCTAGCACCATCCCAATTAAGGAACTCTTTGGCATGAAAGCACTTTATCCTACTCTCGCTGCACTTATTTTCACCGCAGGATGCGCAGGCCCAGCGCAAAAAGAACTGCAAGCTCAAGTTGATAACCTCAGCGCATGTGAAAAAATAGACGCGCTTTTAGGTGCGTACGACAATCGTTTTGCGGGTTTAAAGCTTACCCGTACACAATCGAAATTTATTGATAGTTGGCAAGCACGCTACAATCTAGTTGGCGATAGCTGCCAAATCTCAGCTTTAAATGAAACAACTTATTCGTACAGCTGCCAACAAACGTACAAAGAAAAAGAGGCTGCTGTCGCAGTACATCAACAAGCAATTGATTTCACTCGCCAATGTTTAGGTGAAGGTTGGTATGAACAACAAAAGGAATCAGAAACTTCGCTACGTACCACCTTTGTGTTAGAAGAAAGCAAACCGGCTATATCTGTCCATACCGGGAAATCACTCTCTCGCTCAACTCCGTGGATGACGTCCTACGACATTGGTAAAGCGAAGTAAAAAACACGTTTATATTACGAAGAAAAGCCGGGGCTCATCCCGGCTTTGTTGTCATGCTTATGTTTTACAGCCTGTTACCACCCAACGGTGATTCATAGAATTAGAGTACTTCACGCATCATGACGTGAAAATCCCTTCTGTGTTAGTTACATCTATTCTGGTCTTGATTCCGAGCAACCAGCAGGTTCGAGAATTTAAATTACCCCAAATAAGGTTTGGTTAGAGTTACGCTAAGATTGGGGTCTTATATCGCGACACCACTTAAGCATTAAACAACCATTAACCTTTGCAACACAAAATTAACTTTAGTGCAAAAAGATAGAACTGCCAATTTACCCTTGTGCATCCCACTTCCATTACGGCACCTTATTTTCTCGATTTATGGCTTAACATCATAGGACTATGGCCTATATTGGCCATCTTATTGTAAGATGAGTATATCGGCTGGAATGAATGGTCAATACAAAGACTAGTCAAAGCGTTGGATTATATGGCTTGCTTTCAAGTACCTAGTTTATTGCACCTAGCGCCGAGCTTGTGGTAATCCACAGCCTGATTTTTGCCGTTTTTCTTAGCTGTGTACAGCGCTGCATCCGCCATTTCGATGAGGGATTTAGTTGTAGTTGATAGTTCCGGAATGATTGAAATAAAGCCTGCGCTAATGGTTACGGTATCGTATTTCGGTGCGGGATGATTGATGCCGAGATTAGCAATCTCTTCTACGATGTTCTCAGCAAGCTTTTCTACTCCACCTTTTTCACCATAAGTGATAACGGCAAACTCCTCACCACCATAACGGCAAATTATGTCGGTTTCGCGATTACACACATTGAAAAAAGCGCGTGCGATTGTGCGCAAACATTCATCACCATCGTAATGTCCTGCGCTATCGTTATACAACTTGAAACAGTCTATATCAGCCATAATCAAGGAAATATATCTTTGTTCACGGCGGGCTAAATTAAGTAGGAAGGCTAACTGGTTATCAAACTCACGTCTGTTTTTAAGACCTGTTAAGCCATCTACTGTGGCTTGCTTGTACAAGATCTCACTCGTGACCTCAGGTTCTATAATCCCCAATAAAATGACGGCTTCGCCCTGCTCATTGCGGCATAAGGCTTTTGCTCGGCTGGTAAAATAGTTAACCTTTTCGGTGACTTCGTCGTAATAAGGAAAGCGGTTGTTGTATTCACTGCACTTATTTGCACGCAGGTCACTGTAATCTTGAAGCACTTTGCGGGCTTTGTTAGTACTTTTCAACGCGATGAACTTGTTGTAATCACCTGCAATCGGGCAAGTTTCAGTGACACTATGCATCACCTTGTCATTTTCAAGATGAAAAGTGTCGCACATAGTTTTATTACAATAAAAGGTATCTGGGTTATCTTCTAAGTCTATCAGCCACCATGAAACACCAGAAAACCCTAAAAAAAACTCACACTGTTTATAGAAGTGTTCAACTCGGGAGTTTGGAAACATTTCAAATGTTCTGTTTGCAACCATCAATTGTATTTATTTTAGTCTACTGTGGAGCAGTTAACATAATTTAACCGATGCTGAACAAGTGAATACTTAGCGTGTGTCACTCAACTGTCATTTCATTTTCATGGCGATGACTTTTTTGCCCTCCACACTCGAACGTAACTAAAATTCCCAGTAGCACTAATATGTTCCCCATCTACGTAATTAATTTAAAAGGCAGTGATGACAGACTCGCTCGTGCGAGTGAACAATTGGCTAATCAAGCACTGACATTTGAACGAATCGATGCGGTCAATGGCCGCGAATTGAGTGTGCCGCAAAAGCACGCAGTTGTGGACTTACATGCAAACAGAAAGAAATTTTACCGCCCTTTGAGCGATGGCGAGATTGGGTGCTATCTGAGTCATAGGAAGTGTTGGCAACGACTCCTTGACTCTCAATACGACTATGCCTTGGTTCTAGAAGACGACTTTACCGCAATCGGTACGATCAAAACTGCTATAGAAGCTACAATGAATAATGCGCTACCTGTAGACATCATCAAACTGTGCAACTATCAAGGTCGCGAGCGCCCTATCAAATATGGGCAATTGCTCTCACCAAAGCAGACGTTAGTGGTGCATGATAAACCTCTCAGTGGCTGCTGTGCCTACGTGATCACCCGAAGTGGAGCGAAACGCATGTTAGCCCATTCGCAAAAGTTTTATCGCCCAGTAGATACCGACATTCAACACACTTGGGAAACGGGTGTGGATGTTGCTGCAATACAGCCATACCCTGTTGTACAAGACAACTTTTTTGACAGTGACATCGCCTGTAGAGGCCGCAATAAACCGAAAGCCTTTGTGTTACAAAAGCAGTGGTTGGCTTTACAAAACTGGCCACGCACACTGATGGCCCGTCGCTCCTTGATTTGTAAACTAAAAGTACAGAACAAAGTGCCATTATCGGCACCTGCCACGAATCCATAAAACACGACAGCAGATACCGATACTAGGTAGCCTTAGTCAATAAGGTCTACACCAACCCACGCTTTAAACATTGCTTTTTGTTCATCGGTAGGTGCAGCCACTGGTTGCACTTTGGCATCTTTATCGAATTGTTCACCTAACAGCAACGTCGCGGTTTGCAAACGATCGCGACGGAAGTAACTCACTGTCACCTCATCCCCAGCCTTGTATTGACCTAAAGACGTTGCAAGGTCAGTACTAATTCGACGACCATCAAGGGCAACAATCACGTCACCCGCTGTTAGTCCCGCCTGCCAACTTGCACCACCGCGACGAACATGTTCGAGTTTAAGCAACCCTTTGTCCAACGAGGTGTTAGCGTCAAGGCTCGCAATCGCTTTGGCATCATCTGGATACACACGCTCTAAACCGACTAAATTAAGCAATGCATCGAAGTCTACTTGCATAGGCGCATCAACATTTTGCGCCCACCATTGACTGTAATCTTGGCCGCTTACGTCCTGTAAAATGGACAACACATCTTGTTCGTTAAAGCCCTGAGGTAACTTGTGGTTATTGTAAAGCGCACGGTGCACATCGCGATAGCTCACTTGGGTGTTAGAGTCATTCAAGAGTTTTAGATCTAAAACCATCGACAATAACGAACCTTCAGAATAGATATTGGTGCTGTAATTCTTACCATGATCACCACCTTGATTTATCCACGCATCAAAGCTCGTTTGCGCAACACTTTGGGTATCGCGACCTGGCGTCAGAAGATGACGATTTATGCGCTTTGCTAAATCTTTGAAAAATTCCGTTTTGGTCATCAATCCTGCACGCAATAACAAATGATCTTCAAGATAACTTGTTGAGCCCTCTGCCAACCACAATAGGCGGGTGTAATTGGGCTCGATGTAATCATAAGGTACCATCCCTGCTGGGCGATAGGCTTTAACATTCCAAGTGTGGATGAACTCATGAGCAGCAGTGGCGATAAAGCCAAGGTAATCTTCACGTTTTGCGAATTTGTCTCGCTGACGTTGGATTATCGTAGAATTAAGGTGCTCAGTAGCACCACGCGCACCTGATGTCGCATGTACCATGAATACGTAGCGCTCATACGGGTAGTCATCCCAAATAACATTGCCCGTTTTCACCAAGGTGGTTAAATCTGCGACCATTTTTTTGCTATCGTAGTTGCCTTCGCCCCAAATGACTAATTCATAGTCACGGTTATCCACGGTGAAGGTGTGAAATTCATTGATACCGGTTTCAATTGGAGAATCAACTAACACATCAAAGTTAGGTGCCACAAACTGGTGTTTATTTTTGCCCGTTTCCATGCCCGACACCGAGCGCCACGACTTAGGCACATTTAATTGCACCGTTACAGGGTCGTTACGTGTGGCTTCGCTGTACATAAAGAAACCTGAGGCATCAATAAATGCATGGGTGTCATCGATATGACGAGCACGTAAACCAAGCTCATTCGCATAGACTTGATAATTTAAAGTCACCTTAGTAGGTTCATCAAGAAAAACTCGCCACGTGCTTTTATCTATTTTTTGCCATTTGAGAGCGTCGCCATTTTCATCTTTGGCTTCGAAATAGCGCACGCCATTTGCCAAGTCTAAAATGTTGTAGCGGCCAGTACGCCATGCTGGAAATTTAGCATCAATGTAGCTTTGACCGGTTTTATCAAACGATACTTTAACGTCACCTAAATGATGAGCGCCTTGCGTAATATCGAGTTGATAATGTGTGTCAGCTAATGCTTGCTGGCTGAGAAAAAGTAAGCTTGCGGAAATTACGTTTCTAATCACGGAACACCTGTACATCAAATTCAGTGCAAATAGCCTATCAAAGCGCAAGCAATCGAAACAATTTTTTGCGTTTAATCACGGAATCTCAAGAAAAAAACAATAGTTAAAACGGTAATGCATAAAAATATGTTATACACTGAAAAATATAATTGTGACTAAGGAAAAGAAGGCGTGACTGAACAGCTTGAAGCTTTACGAAAAAAGTTGAATTCAGCCATTTCACAAAGGCAAACGATCGAATCTACGCGACAGGAACAAGTTGGTGCGCTTACCCAATTTATCGCTAAACTTTCGTTGGTCTGTAAAGGGATTGATATAGAGTTAGACAACCGCCTAGCCGGTTTTAGGCGTCTTCTGCAAAATGGTTCTAATTACAAAGAGTTGAGCCCCGTTATTCACGAGCTCAATAGCCTGCTATCTCGCCATGAGGCAAATGTTGACGCCCAGTATCGCGAGCTACAGGCCAGCATCAACCAAGCAGGCGTGCGGCTCCAACAACGCAAAGGCTTGCCTGACGAATCACGTAGAACACTGCGTGAGTTACTTAACAAGCACTTGGCCAATGCCACATCGCCACTGGATTTTTTGCCTTTATTCGAGCGTCTAGTCAACATCTACGATGAAGTACTGCACGCTAAAGAAAAAGGCGAAGACAACACAAACAATGATGACATTAAGCACTTTGTTACTGAGCTGACGCAAATTACCAGCGAAGTTAGTGTACAAGGCGAGTTTGCCGAACTCGTTCGTACCATCAAAGCAAATATCAATAATGCATCAGAGCTTGAGCAGCTGCTCAATGCCAGCATTGAGCTGATGCGTATTATTATTTTGAGTTTGGGTAAAGAACGCCGTTCTGCGCAGCATTTTTTAGCATCTTTGAACCAAAGTTTGGCCGACTTACAGCAGATACTAACCAACACTACAGATAAGTCGCGCAAGCTCGATTCAAAAATCAATGATGTGTATAAACAGATTGATCATAATATCTCAGAGCTAAGTATGAGCGCCGAGAAAGCGACTGACATCACTGAATTAAAAGTCACTGTGGAGTCGCGTTTAGCAAGCTTAACAGAGCAACTGTTAAGTAAAGAACAGCTTGAAGCGCAACAACGCGATGCCTTGCAAGAAGGCTTACAGTCCATGCAATCTCGCGTTAATGACCTTGAACAGCAAGTTGAGAGCTATGAAACAACCATCGAGCGTCAGCGCATTATGTCGATGCAAGACAGCCTTACCAAGTTGCCTAACAGATTAGCTTTTGATGAACGTCTCGAAATCGAATTAGAGCAAGTTCGCCGCACCAATTCAGCGGTCAGCTTGGTAGTGATTGACGTTGACCACTTCAAATCAATCAATGACAAATATGGTCACAGCGCCGGCGACAAAACCCTACTTGTGTTGGCCACCGCAATGAAAAAAGCGATTCGCAGTACCGACTTTATTGCCCGCTTTGGCGGTGAAGAGTTCGTGATAATTATGCCTAATGTTGATATTGGCAATGTTGTGCGCCCACTCGATAAACTGCGTAGTAGCATTAAAGGTATCCCCTTTAAATTCAAAAACGAACAAGTTCAAATTACCGTTTCCATTGGTGCCACCCAAATTCTGGCTAACGACACCGCACTCAGTGCCTTTGACCGTGCAGACCTAGCTCTGTATGAGGCAAAAAATGGTGGCCGTGATCGCTTGATAATCAAGAAATAGCCCGTGTTTCACAAAGGAGTAGGCTATGAAAATACAGCTCAACCCAACTGGTGTTCTAAATTTACTTTCTCAATTGGAAGTCGATTTGTTAGAAACGTCGACTACTGAGCGCTACCGACTGTTTCGCAACTGTTCCTTAGCTGTTCTCAATGTTGGTAGTCATACTGATTCTAGTGCGGAGATATATGACAGTTACAAAGATTTTGATATCAGTCTCATCGTCCGTGAGCGCGGTATCAAGATTGAACTCACTAATCCGCCACAAACTGCGTTTGTGGATGGCGAGATCATCCGCGGTATCCACGAACATATCTTCTCGGTGATCCGAGACATTGTCTTTATTTGTCAAAAGCATCACATCATGGAAAAACATGATCCCAAAGCCATTACTCACATGGTATTCGATATGCTTCGAAACGCCGGTGCACTTGAGGTCAACGCCGATCCGAAAATGGTGGTGTGCTGGGGTGGTCACTCTATCGCTGAGCACGAATACAAATACACCAAGGAAGTGGGCTATCAACTAGGTCTGCGCGGTATGAACATTTGCACGGGTTGTGGACCAGGCGCGATGAAAGGCCCGATGAAAGGCGCGACCATCGGCCATGCAAAACAAAGGATCAGTAACCCACGCTATTTAGGGTTAACCGAGCCAAGTATCATCGCGGCCGAGCCACCGAACCCTATTGTCAACGAATTGGTGATCCTGCCAGACATTGAAAAACGACTTGAAGCTTTTGTTCGCGTAGCGCATGGCATCATCATTTTTCCAGGTGGTGCGGGTACGGCCGAAGAGTTACTCTATTTACTTGGTATCTTATTGCATCCAGATAATGCTAAACAGCAACTACCAGTTATCTTGACGGGTCCAGCACAAAGTAAAGAGTACTTTGATGAAATCGTCGCCTTCGTTGAATCAACGTTAGGACAAGAAGCGCTCGATAAATTTGAGGTGATAATCGACGACCCACAATTAGTGGCCAGTACGCTCAAAGCCAAAATGAAGCAAGTGCGCGATTATCGCAAACAAGAAGGCGATGCTTATTACTTTAATTGGACGCTGCGTGTCGATCCGCAATTCCAAGCCCCATTTGCACCTACGCATGAAAATATGGCGGCATTGGATTTACACTTAGCACAGCCCAAGCAACAGTTAGCAGCCAACCTAAGACGCGCTTTTTCTGGTATTGTAGCTGGTAATGTAAAAGATGAAGGGATCCGTGCAATTAAACGACATGGTGTGTTTGAATTGTCGGGTGACCCTGAATTAATGAAAAAAATGGACGCGCTGCTCAGCGCATTTGTGCGTCAGGGGCGCATGAAATTACCGGGCAGTACCTACATCCCCTGTTATACAATTCGGACCTAATGCAATTATTACTTATTGATGCGCTGAATTTAATTCGGCGCATATACGCTGTCTGTGAAAGCCAGTACGGCCCGCAAAGTGAACAAGCCATCACACACGCTATTGAACGCACAGCTAACGCAGTTCAAAAACTAAACCGCCAGCATCAACCTCACTATGCACTGGCCGCATTTGATGGTGATACCAGCTGGCGCTACGATTTCTATGAAGGCTATAAAGCCTCTCGAAAACCTATGCCATCAGCCTTACAGCAGCAACTTCCGCGCTTTATTGACGCCATCACCCAACAACAGGTAAATGTTGTTCGCGCAGAAAACGAAGAAGCAGATGATGTTATCGCAACATTGGCGGCGAAAGCCAGTGCTCAGGGTTTGCAGGTCATCATAGTATCTACCGACAAAGGCTATTTGCCGCTCATTGACAAGGGCGTGATTGTCTATGACTACTTCAATAAATCGGCACGTACTCGCGAGGATATCGAGAAGAAATACAACGTTGGCGTTGAGCAACTTTGGCAATACTTTGCGTTGGTAGGTGATAAAACTAACGACATTCCTGGGGTCAGTGGCATAGGCGCGAAATCAGCACAAACACTGTTGCACACCTATCCTACTGTTGCCATCGCCTTGCAAGAACAGCCCGATGGCAAAGTTCAGCAACTATTAACGCGAAACTTGTCAGACTACGTTCGTGCACTTGCCTTGGTTTCATTGCGAACTGATATCGATTTAGGTATATCTTTAAAGCAGTTACGTGTGCGCGAGGACGCTGCGCATATCATTTTGACAACGCAGCAATCTTAGCAATGTCGCTACTTAATGGGTATACTGGCTCAAGTTATCGGTGCAAAGGCAGAAAGTAGATGTGGAGTAAGGTTCTCAAATACATAATTTTGGGTATCGGTGTATATGCAGTCATTGCAGCCCTTGTAATGAGCCTATATAAAGATGACCCCGGAGCTATGGTGTGGCAAGACAGAGAAGCCTACAACAAACGCTTTATCGCGAAATTGGATACCTCCACACCTATCCACATAGAAGAAGTGCTAGAAACACTCGGCACACCGGACTTAACCTTTGTTAAGCGCCGCGGTGACGATATTTATCAAATCGTTTTTTATCGCACACAACATGTCAAAGCCGATGGCATCACCACCAAAGATGAGTGCACTGGGCTATTGTTTAAAAATAAAAAGCTATTAGTTTGGGGGCAACAGGCTGAACTCGCCTATGACAAAGTCGACTTACAATCCTAACCATGTGCAAGAACTTGGTAAATTAGTAAATTACATAGCCAAACTGCACAAGGCTACCCGCGATAAGTCGCAATGGCCAAGCCTATACCCTGCTCTTCTCGTATTGAGTGAACGATTAAGTACACTCAACAACAATAGCAGCAGCCTGTTCCAGTGGCTGTTATCTTGCGAACTAACACAATTTCCTTATGCCACACGCTTGCACATCAAACGCATCGCCGCACTTGCTTGTTTAACCAAGTCACAAGGGTATCAAGCAAAAGATTGTCAATTAATGATGATGGCCATACTCAGTGCGGATTTGTCAGTATTAGGTGTTATCAACAAACGTGCTCAAAACACACCGTTAAGCGAACGAGAAGTCCAACAACTTCAACGCAGCACGTTATTAAGTATAAAGATGTTGGATATTAACGCCCAACAGCACCCGGCCTTGGTGCAAATTCTCGCCAAGTCGAAGCAATATCAGCGCATTATCACCAATAAACAAAATGCGCAATTGTATGACGGCTATACCCGTATGGTCGCTCTTGCACAACTATTAGGAAATTACACCACAGCAACCGCAACTAAAGAAGGTGTACATTTCTTTAATGCATGTGCCTACATTTACAAAATCACGCGTCAAACCGATATTCAATCTTTATGCACACAAATAATTGAGTATTTATCACCGCAATTGCTTGGGAGTTACTCTCAGCGCAGCGACCAGTGCTTTATTTACATGGGCCAACACCCAGACAACGAACACGTTTTTTCGGACTTAAGAACGGATAAACCCCGTTACCGTATTATTAAACAGCCCCATTGGCAGTATGTTTCACAATGCGAAATTTACGATGACGTGAATGACTTGCTTGAACGTGTGGGTGCACCCGTTCAACGATTGTCGAAAGCTTCGCTGCGTACAGTAGATAATCGTGTCTTAGTACAGCAACTGAGTCAGGCTCATTCATATTCTGAAATAGAGAAATGTGTTGCCGAACATCCACAGTTGATTGAACGCATAATGCAAGAAGCATCAGCGTACAATCGTACATACCAAAGTGCTGGAACACTGCGCCACGCCCTAAGCATGGTCGGTTTGTACAAGGTAGGTGATTTCATCACTCGTGTGCTGTTGGAGCAGCAGGTACAAGTACTTAAACATCCTTTGGCAGCTTTTATTAAGGCCCGCGTAGACTGTACTCACAAGCTGGTCGCGTTTATGAGTGAAAAGATGCAAAACGTTTACTCAGAGCGACTCAGTGCATTGTATCTTTGTTATTTCAATTACTTTATTCAAGAAGCAGGGACGAAATTATCACGCACCAGCGCGCTTGACCCACTTAAGTTACCCTTTGATGAGCATGCGCCTCGACCTATTGCTGCGCTGCTTGGCGTCACCGAATACAATAAAGAGGCATTACGCGCTTACTTGGTGCAACACTTAGGAGAAAGTGAGTGGGTTACGGCATTGATCCAAAGTGAGCAACTGCCATTCAATGAACTTAACACCAATGCACGCATTTGTTTTACCTTTAAGCTGGTGCTTTTTCATTTATACGGGCATGGGCACAGTATCGAGCCATGGCAACAACAATTGGTAAAAAATACCATGATTGAGTGTCAAGGACCGAGTATCCAACTGGAAACGCTTATCACCCAAGCTTTATCTATCGCACCCTACAATGGGGTGTAGAAAATTCCAGCATAATTCACCATATTTATGTCGGATATAATATATATTTAAAAGCCATATACTGGAAAAAATGGGGGTTTACTGCTAAATTCGCCCCTGAATTCTCACGTAAAATTTCCGACACCACTTTTTAGCTTTTCATTACACACTGCATGGGCGGTGTGTTTTTGGTATTGGTGTCGGTCACTTCTATCAGTTTAAGGAATACGTAAAATGGCTAAGCAAACCATTACGGTCATCAAAGGCGATGGCATCGGTCCAAGCATCATTGATTCTGCAATTGAAATTCTAAATGCAGCGGGTTGTGAGTTCGACTATGAATTCGTAGACGCTGGTCTAGCAGCACTAGAAAAAACTGGTGAACTATTACCACCTGCAACGCTTGAAGCCATTGAACGCAACAAGATCACATTAAAAGGCCCACTGACTACACCTGTTGGTGAAGGCTTTACTTCAATCAACGTAACACTGCGTAAGCAATTTAACCTTTACGCAAACGTTCGCCCGGTTAAATCATTCGCAGGCACTAAAGCGCGTTACGATAACATCGACATCATCACTGTACGTGAAAACACGCAAGGTATGTACTCAGGTCTTGGTCAGGTTGTTTCACAAGACGGTAGCGAAGCGGAAGCGATGTCAAAAATCACCCGCGAAGGCGCTGAGAAGATCGTTACTTTTGCCTACGAGTTAGCACGTCGCGAAGGTCGTAAAAAAGTAACTGCGGTTCACAAAGCGAACATTCTTAAGTCAACATCGGGGCTATTCCTTAAAGTTGCACGTGAAGTTGCTGAGCGTTACCCAGATATCGAATCTGCAGAAATGATTGTGGATGCGACATGTATGAAACTAGTAATGAGCCCAGAAGAGTTCGACGTAATCGTTACGACTAACTTGTTCGGTGACATCTTGTCAGACCTATGTGCAGGTTTAGTTGGCGGTCTTGGTATGGCTCCAGGCGCTAATATCGGTGAAGATGCAGCTATCTTCGAAGCGGTTCACGGCAGTGCGCCAGACATCGCAGGTAAAAACCTAGCTAACCCAACATCTGTTATTCTTGCATCTATTCAAATGCTTGAGTACCTAGGTATGGGCGACACCGCTGAGCGTATTCGCGCAGCCGTTGCTGACGTGATCAAATCTGGCGATCGTACAACACGCGATCTAGGCGGTGAGCACGGCACAACAGATTTCACTGCTGCGGTTATTGAACGTCTGTAATAACAGTATAAGCATATAATTTGTTTAAAGACCCGCTAAATGCGGGTCTTTTTTTTCATCTCAAAAAGATAGAAAGGTTTAATTATCCTCACAGCGTAACTATTAATTAATTTCACGAATAACTTATCTAAAAAATTAATTTTTACGGTTGACATTAGTTGTCTAAAAAATTAACAATAGGGTTAACGTTTTTTAAGCACACAGGCCACAGGGCCTTTGGGTATAACATGTCAACAATGTCAGTTCTCGTAGTGATCCTCGTGGTGGTCTTTTCAAAGACCGCGGGGCATGCGTGAGCTTTCAAATAAGCGAAACAACCCCCGCACTTTATGCGGGGGTTTTTTTTTGAGGAATGAGGATGAGTAAGCAGCAATTCAACGGCGGGGAGCTAGTTGTCGCCGCATTGAAGAAACTTGGAGTAAATTATATCTTTGGCTACCCTGGGGGGTCAGTCTTAGACTTGTACGACGCATTATTTGAGCAAGAGGATATCGAGCATATTCTCGTTCGCCACGAGCAAGCTGCAACACACATGGCTGATGGCTACGCTCGCGCCACTGGCGAAGTCGGTGTTGTCCTTGCCACCTCAGGCCCCGGTGCCACAAACTGCGTTACAGGTATTGCTACTGCTTACATGGACTCGATCCCCATGGTGGTTATCTCGGGCCAAGTGCCCAGTAACCTTATCGGAGATGATGCTTTCCAAGAAACAGATATCGTGGGTTGCTCACGCCCTATTGTAAAGCACAGTTTTAACTGCCGCAGTGCGCAAGATATCCCAACCATACTGGCTAAAGCCTTTTACATTGCAAGTACTGGACGCCCTGGCCCTGTGGTTGTAGAGCTCCCGAAAGATATCCTTAACCCCGCGACAAAATTTGACTTTGTTATGCCTGATGAAGTCACTATTCGTACGTACAACCCAAGTTCAAAAGGTCACCCCAAACAAATTAAAAAAGCAGTGAGCACGATTCTAGGGGCGAAGAAATTAGTGGTGTATTCAGGCGGTGGTGTGATCCTCTCCAATACCAGCGACAAACTGACGGAGCTGGTGGAAACCCTTAATGCTCCTTGTACAAACACGCTAATGGGCTTAGGCGGGATCAGCGGTGAGCACCCTAATTTCATTGGGATGCTAGGGATGCACGGCACCTTAGAAGCAAACAAAGCAATGGCCCATGCTGATGTTATTTTAGCGTTGGGCGCACGATTTGATGACCGTGTTACCAATAATGTGAAGAAGTTTTGTCCTGATGCGACCATAGTGCATGTTGACGTAGACCCGACATCTATTTCAAAAACCATTAGTGCCCACATTCCTGTTGTGGGTAGTTTAGACATAGTGTTCGACCAACTGCTAGAAGCCATTGCAAAATCTTCTCAAGGTATTGACCGAGACGCACAAGAAGATTGGTGGCGCCAAATTACTAGTTGGCGCGAGCAAAAATGCCTGAGCTTCACCCCAGGTGAAGAAAAAATCAAACCGCAAACGGTTATTCAGAAGCTGTACCAAGCCACTAATGGTGATGCCTACATCAGCTCAGACGTTGGTCAACATCAAATGTTTGCTGCACAGTACTACCCTTTCAAACACCCTCGTCAATGGATCAACTCAGGCGGTCTTGGCACCATGGGTTTTGGGTTACCAGCGGCAATGGGCGTGAAGTTAGCCTTTAGAGACAAAGAATCTATCTGCGTTACGGGTGATGGTTCGATTCAAATGAATATTCAGGAGCTTTCAACCTGCTTGCAATATAACTTAGCGGTCAAAATCGTGTCATTAAATAACCGCTCCTTGGGTATGGTTCGTCAATGGCAAGACATGATGTACAGCGGTCGCCACTCCTCTTCGTACATGGAATCTTTGCCTGACTTCGTGAAATTGGCAGAAAGCTATGGCCATGTCGGTATTCGCGTTGATCATCCCAATGAACTCGATGCTGCAATCGAGAAAATGATGTCTATTAATGACCGATTAGTGTTCTTAGATGTGCGTGTCGATGAACTCGAGCATGTATATCCAATGCAAATCAAACTAGGTGCAGTTGATGATATGTGGCTGAAAAAAGGAGTAAAAGCATAATGCGTCGTATACTTTCAATCCTATTAGAGAACGAGCCAGGTTCGTTGTCACGCATCGTGGGTTTGTTTTCACAGCGCGCCTATAACATAGATAGCCTTGCCGTTGGCACAACTGATGATGATTCACTGTCACGTATTACTATCACTACTAAAGGCGGCGACCGCGTACTTGAGCAAATTCTTAAACAAGTAAACAAGCTGGTTGATGTACTTAAAGTTATCGATTTAACCGAGCAAAGTCACATCGAACGTGAATTGTTATTAGTGAAAGTGGTGGCCCAAGATGAGACAACCCGTGCTGCGGTGACGCGTGTTGTTGATGTCTTTGGCGGCGCCATTTTAGACATGGGCCGTATAAGCTATTCACTGCAATTAGCGGCGAGCACTGAGAAATTAGAGTCTTTCCTCGACACCTTACGTCATGAGACCGACATCATTGAAATGGTGCGTTCAGGCGCAATTGGCTTGGGCCGCGGTGACAAAGCACTTAAGGGTGGCTAATTTCATATCGTGATTAGCCTTTTGATTGCTGTTGCAGTTAAAAGGCTGAGGCTCACTCTGGGCCCTACACGCTTCTCTATTAACCTAAATCGTAGATGGGTCTATTACACAGATATGCCAATATGATTGTGGTGAACTAAATATTCGAAAGTGATTATGCCCACGACATGTATCTTTATGTGGTATTTGTGATGTTTAAAGGTGTGCGACTAGTACCGTGGTGCTGACGGAATCGACTATTTTACGCTTCAAGAAAGTTACAAACATAAAAAAAGGGCCCTCTCGGCCCTTTTTATCAAAATTCGGTAAATTACGCGTTTACTGAATCTTTAAGGCCTTTACCTGGCTTGAAGCTAGGAATGTTTGCAGCCGCGATTTGGATTTCTGCACCTGTCTGTGGGTTACGACCTGTACGAGCAGCACGCTCTTTTACAGAGAAAGTACCGAAACCTACTAGCGCTACAGAGTTACCGTCTTTCAAAGAGTCAGTTACTGCACCAGTAAATGCATCTAACGCACGGCTAGCCGCTGCTTTTGAGATTTCAGCATCGTTGGCAATTTTTTCGACTAATTGAGCTTTATTCATTGTTTGATTCCTATTCGTTATTTTTTTGCCTTAGCAAGACCTATATTTAAGTATTTTTATTAACTTGGCAACTGCAAACCACACATTTTTATGAAAAAAATTCGCTGAAACGCCTTATTTGTTAACGTTTCTCGATAACTAACGTGATTTCGCCAACTTCCATACCCAACTTAACAATAGACGTGCGGTTGATCAACCTTGTTTCGGTGACAAGATACATCCAATCGTCTAAGTCCACTTCCATGGTATCCCCATCATAAGGGATTTCCAGTGTATATTGCCAGTTAAAAGCGTTACCACGAGTAATACCTTTGGCAGTACCAATCACATCCCCAGCTTCACCTGTCAGTGTGCCGTCGTCCTTGAGCGTGATTTTCCATATGCGCTCACCGACTTCCCCGTTCTGATAGTAGAATTGCTCGTCGATAGTGCCCAAGTTTCCTTGCCAAGTGGCCTGCATGTCGACTTTGAATCGTCGCGTCACCATGCCCGAATAGTCCTGCACTATTCCGTAGGCTACTAACTCTCCATCGAAGAAAGTTCTAAAATCAAATTTTGGTTCAGTCCCTTCATAATCTTCAATGGAAGCACTGCACGCACACAGTAATAATAACAAGCTTCCTAGCAACACATGTTTCATTCGCTAGCTCCTATCAATTGTTTTCTAAGTTTTGGCTCACTGGTATCAGGAGATAGCCAGATAGCAGTAAATGCATCACTGAAGTTACTGTCTTCTATCTCTGTGAGGAGTTCGCCATTGAAATAAAATGCGCCTACCCCCTCAGCACTTGTTTCATAACTCAGTGAGTCCCCTTTGCGAATATCCGGCCACAGGTCTTCAATAACCGGGCCATAAGCTTGCACATGTTCCGGCTTACCTAAATGACGCCATTGATCTTTGGTGGCTTTAACAATGTCTTTTGCCTTGAAATCACGTAAATAAGTAAGCGTTAAACGCATGGGGTGCTGACCAAACTGGTACTCACCACTGGGTGTATATAGCTTGGCTGCATACACATCCCAGAACATATACGTCATAACGCCCTCTCCAACAGCAACCATGTCACTGTCAGATGAACTCGCGCGAACGCAAGTACTGACACTCAAACACAGGGCTAAAAGTAACAGGAGTGTTCTCATTAATAATTCCTCACAGCATCGCCATCGCATGTATGCAAACATGGTAAGGTCGTTAATACTAATTAGTCTGTGTTCAATACGTTAAGCATGCGCCTATTGATCATGACTATTACTGAAAAGGTCGCCGCCCACATCGCGCCGTAAATAAGATAGAACTGCCACCATGGATAGTTAATGGTGAGAACGCCAAATTTCGCCGCTCCAAGGTAACTGAACGGAGCCGCCACCCAACACAGGGCAAAACATTGCCAAAAAGACAAGGAATTAATAAAACGTAGTGATTGATTGATAGTTAAGAGCAAGCATAGCCAAAGTATACATAACCACAGCGGCAGCAAGGGGGTTGAAAAGCTCATCAGACCTAGCTGGTTTGCAGCAATTTCTAATGCACAGGCAATCACCACGGTCGCACACAGATACAGATCGATTTTGCGGACCTGAGACATCCAAAACATGATCGCTGCCAACGCCAGCATGACCGGCACAGCATTGTTTTGGAAAAAAAAAGCAGCCCACCAGCTGCTTTGAAATAGAACAAAGTTAGTAACTAAGCGCAATGTCGGTGTCATTACTCTTAAATCCTTGTTTGCGAGCCACCAAATGAACGGTGCTTATTGCGCGTTGACGAAATGCCCCTTCACAATACCCCAAGTAATAATGCCACAATCGATAGAAGGCTTTATTAAACTTCTGCCCTTGAAGTTGCGGCCATGCTTTGTCAAAGCGTTCACGCCAATCAGCGAGAGTACGTGCATAGTGCAAGCCAATGTCATGCAGTTCGTGCATCACCAACTCTGTACCATGGCGCAAATGACGGCTCATTTCATCGATACTCACCAAGCAGCCGCCTGGGAATATATATTGTTGAATAAAATCGGTTTGTTTGATGTAAGTACTGTAACGTTGGTCGTTGATAGTGATCGCTTGTAACAACATCGCACCATTATCTTTGAGCAAGCTATTACACTTGTTGAAAAACCCACTGAGATACTCATGACCGACCGCCTCAATCATTTCGATAGACACGAGTTTGTCGTACTTGCCCTCAAGTAAACGATAGTCTTGCTTTAACAAAGTGATTTTGTCTTCGAGACCCAGATCACGAATCTTCTTGGCTACATAATCATGCTGCTCTTCAGAAATGGTTGTTGTCGTGACATGAACGTTGTAATGACTTGCAGCATAGATTGCAAAAGCGCCCCAACCTGTGCCAATTTCAATTACTTGGTCACCGTCTTTGAGCTGCGCTCGTTCGCAAATCAATTTAAGTTTGTGTTGTTGCGCTTGCTCCAAGCTTGCATCTTGTTGCGGATACACAGCGCATGAATACAGCATCTCGTCACTCAAAAATGACTCATACAGCTCGTTACCTAAATCATAGTGAGCAACAATGTTACGCTTGGAGCCACTATTACTGTTTTTATTGCGTAAATGTTTAAGGCGGTAAATTAGTCCACTTACCAGCGCAAAACGGCCTTCAAAAGCGTCAAGCTGATCCTGATTGAGCACAAAAATCTCGATTAGGCGTGTCAGATTATCGCATTCCCAATGCCCTTCAATGTATGACTCCGCGGCACCTATACTGCCGGAAAACGCAAAGGCGTGATACATCTTAGGGTCAACCACGCTGACTACAGCCTTGAGCTGAGATGACTGATCACCAAAATAGGTAACTGATTCATTGCTTTGATGAACCTCGATACAACCATGCTCTATGGTATTCAAGGCGCCGAAAACTAACTTCTTCGCTAACTTAGTTCGCCAATTAAGGTTTGGGCTGACTTTAACCTCAGTAACTCTATCCATCATTTATTCCCAGGGTGAGCGTAAAAAGGCACTCGTTTTAAAAATAATTTCACTGCTTGCCAGTAGATCCCTTTGACGATGCTTAAGCTCATTGCCGGGAAGCGTTTGAGCAGCTGACTCACGGCTTTTTTGTCTAACATTTGACGTTGCAAGCGCATGGTCGCATCGAAAAGAAGTTCGTCCTGACGTTTGTTCTCAATGTGGATAAGCAAGGACCGAGAAAGTACTTTAACAACCCAGTGATAATGCATATCCAAATTCATAAAAGGAGATACGTGGAAACTCTTCTTAAAGTTCACTTTAGTATGCAAATCAACTAAATAAAAGTGCCTTTCGTTCCAAGGAGTGTTGCTTACTTCCGCCATCATGTAGGAAAAGCTTGTCGCTCCGACCTCTTTAAAGAAGTAAAAATTGGCAGGCGAAAAATACACCCCAAAGCAACGTAGTTGCGCTAGCAAATACACAGATTCAACTTCAATACTGTCATTGAGTGTGTGCAGTTGTTTAATCGCTCGCTCTTTAACATCACCTTGTTGAAATGGCACATAGTCACTTTCCTTGAATCGTAGCAATTTGCCTCTACCCGTTCCGAGTAGAGGATGAACATTGTCGAGCTGTTCAGGATGTGCCAAGTCCACCCACATCATGTAGAGCGGGTAATTAAACTTATGTGATGCCACAGTAAATCGGCGATGACGCACATCACCTAGCATAATGGCACTGTGCCAAGTATGGTCTAACTCGGTTTCAATCTTGATTGGCGCCTCGGCACTACTCAAAGTTGACTCCTAAAAGTTTAGCCACATCCACAGCACTGCGCACACCGTCTTCATGAAAACCGTTATACCAATAGGCACCACAGAAATAGCTGTTGTTGTGGCCATTTATTTCATCGCGGCGTTGTTGCGCTGCTAAGCTTTCGCTATTAAAGACTGGATGATGATACGTAAATTTACGTAGCACTTTGTTGTCATCAATAGCGTCGTCACAATTCAGTGTCACACAAAGGGGTTTGCTTGACTCAATGCCTTGCAAAATGTTCATTTGATAAGTCACTACCGCGGCACGCTCAGTGTTGTTATCTAAGCGGTAGTTCCAACTCGCCCATGCCGCTTTCCTCTTCGGTAATAACGTCGCATCGGTGTGCAACACCACCGAGTTAGGCGTATAAGGAATAGCGCCTAGCACTTGCTTTTCTTGCTCTGTAGGGTCTGCTAATAAAGCAAGAGCTTGGTCTGAATGACAGGCAAACACCACGTCATCAAACTCTTGTTGATCACCGTTTTGAAAATGGATCTGCACTTTGCCATTGCTTCTTTGCACTTTGGCAATGTCAGCGCCCAATTCAATGTTGTCTTTGAACTGTTCGGTAAGTGGCGCAATGTATTCGCGCGATCCGCCAGGAATTACATACCACTGAGGGCGATTAGTAATATCCAACAGACCATGGTTGTAGAAAAAGCGAATGAAGAATTCGATACCAAAATCATTCATTTTTTTAATAGACGTTGACCAGATTGCCGCCCCCATGGGCAAAATGTAATGATTACGAAAGAAATCATTAAACTTGTGTTGGTCTAAAAACTGCCCAAGAGTGAGGCCTTTTTGGTAACTACCGCTGTGATAAATGTCTTTGCAGATACGGTTGAAGCGCACAATCTGCCACAATAGATGCCAAAATTTAGGACGCAAGATATTACGCCTTTGGGCAAATAAAGTTGAAAATGTATGGCCGTTGTATTCAAACCCAGTATCTAGGTTGTGAACACTGAAACTCATCTGTGTGGGTTTCCTGTTAATGCCAATTGCGCTCAGTAATTTTTCAAAATATGGATAGGTTCTGTCGTTAAAGACAATAAACCCAGTGTCGACAGCAAGGGTTTCGCCGTCCATTTCAACGTCAACCGTAGCGGTATGTCCGCCGATGTAATCATTTTTTTCAAACACTGTAACTTTGTGTTTCTTTGCGAGTAAGTGCGCACTGGTCAATCCAGCAATACCACTACCAATAATTGCGATTTCTTTCACCGCACCATTCCTTTTGCTAACTTTGACCAAATAAACCACGGTAACGCCCGCAGTAACTTCAAAAATAGGGTAAACCTTTTCGGGAAATGAATCTCTTTGTGACGCTTTTTCAATCCTTTATACATGTATTGTGCTGCTTGCTCAGCAGTTATAGCCATGGGCATAGGAAAGTCGTTTTTGTCTGTGAGCGGCGTTTTTACAAAACCCGGATGCACAACACTGACATCAATATCAGGTAGGTCGATTTCTAAACATTTGGCTAAATACGTTGCCCCCGCTTTGGATGCGCCATAAGCTTCACTGCGCGTTAGCGGCAGATAGGTGACACTCGACGAAACAATAGCAAGTTGACCGCCAGATTTAATTTTGGGCAGCATAGCCTCCAAGCAATAACCTAGGCTTATCAAGTTCACTTTAATGACGCGCTCAAACAAAGCGCTATCGAAATGTTTAGCGTCGTTTATGTATTCACAGCTACCAGCGTTAAGCACAACGATATCGAACTCTGGGAGCGACTCGACTTGCTGCTTTATATCTGCCAAGTCGGTGATATCAAAACGTACCGCTGTGATATTGTCGTGCTGTGCGAGTTCATCAAGCTTGTCTTGTGAACGGCCGCAGGCAAACACATGTGCATCTGTTGCGTACTTCAGCGCGAGTGCCTCGCCGATACCCGATGTTGCCCCTGTTATCAATACGTTCATGATGAACCTGCCCGCTTGTCAATCATTTTGATGAGCTTATTTATCACTGGCAAACGCCTGTAAAGCAATTCACCTACATCGAAATAATCACGATGGAATATCACCTTATCGTTGGCGAAGCGCAATAAACTGTGACCTTTAACCTCAACCTCTCGTCCACCATTAATACGCGGGTGACGGTAGGTCATCGTCCAGTAAATAAACGCCGTTTCATCAAGCTCATAAAACTCACTGATATTGAACGCACAGCTGCTGACGTTGGCGTACATATTTGCAAAGTACTTATACAAACTATCAAGGCCACGTACTTCATGTAGCGGGTCCATAAAATGGATATCTTTGTCATAGATGTCATCAAGAAGAGACAAGCTGTTTTTGTCCAGCCTTTGATACATAGCTACGAATTGTTCAACGCGTTCACTCATCAGTCACCTTAAACCTTGCTAATGCACGTTCACGTGCCGCTTTGTGATCCACTATTGCCGGCCAATAACTCTTCGAGGCAGTTGCAGCCAAATACTGGTGCGGAAAGTGAATATACTTAGTTGGGATATTTTCTAACTCTGGTAGAAACTTACGAATGAATTCGCCCTCTGGATCAAAGCGTTCACTTTGGGTTATCGGGTTAAAGATTCTAAAATAAGGCTGTGCGTCACATCCTGTGCTTGCGGCCCACTGCCAACCACCATTGTTTGACGCTAAATCACCATCGATTAGATGACGCATAAAGAACTCTTCTCCGCGGCGCCAATCAATAAGTAGGTGTTTGGTCAAAAAACTAGCCACAACCATACGCAGGCGATTGTGCATCCAGCCTGTTTGGGTCAATTGGCGCATGGCCGCATCAACAAGCGGATAGCCTGTTCGCCCTTCACACCATGCTTCAAAGTGATGGTCGTCTTGCTGCCACTGCAATGAATCATATTTAGTATTAAAATTTTTATGCTTGCATAGATTAGGAAAGGCGCAAATAAGATGGCGATAGAATTCACGCCAAATCAATTCGTTAACCCAACTAAAAAGATTGCTTTTGGCGCTTTGTAAAACATCCGGGTATTGGCTTTGAACGTTAACCAACAGCTGTTTCACACTGACGATACCGAGTGCGAGATACGGACTCAGGCCTGAAGTGCCTTTAATTGCGGGAAAATCTCTATAGTCGTGGTATTTGGCAAACTTATCGTGAATAAAGCGCGTCACTATAGAGCTAAGCGCCTCGTCGTCAACAGGCCATTTGTGTGAGCTACCGTCTCCTTTTAGGCATGTAGGGGTCTGCCAATTCACTGGCTCTGCGCCTTCGGTTAATGGCCATTGCGGCAGTGTAAACTGCTCACACTCATATTGACTTAACCATGCTCGTTTAAAAGGAGTAAAAACCTTAAACATTTCCCCACTTTTGGTCGTGACAGTTCCAGGCTTGGCAATGACATCACCATCATATAACACCAAGTTGATACCACTGTTAGCGCATGCTTTATCTCGTTCTAGCTCGTTTACTTCATACTCGCGATTGGCAAATACATGTGAAAAGCTATGTTGTTCACAGAGTTTCTGTAACTCACCGGGAATATCTTTAAATAAAGGTACTTCAAGAATATGTAGGGTTACTCCATATTCACTGAGTGCTTGACCGATATAGTTGACGCGACGCAGTAATAAGTCCTTTTGCATCGCAGCCATATCGTGACCAGACCACTGTTGTGTCGAGACAACAAAGAGCGCATGCTTTGCACCACTGTTTATGGCATCTATCAGGGCTTCGTTACTATAAAGGCGCAAATCGCGCCTAAACCAAAAAACTGGATTCATTAAATACCGTATCGTAATTTTAAATCGTTAGGGTGCGGGTTGAAGTACACTTGCTGTGCCAAATAGGGATTCGGATTCACAGTGAGGTGGTGTTTGAGCAAAGTTAAAGGCACGTACAAAGGCACCAACCCCTGGCGGTAGTCTTCAATAGCAGCACGCAGTTCTTGTTTTTCGTCACTGCTTAGTTGCTGTTTAAAATACCCCTGTAAATGCATCAGCGTGTTGGTATGTGCCTTTCGAGATGCAGGCTTTTTAAGCGCTTTCATAAGCCCAGCAATATACTGCTGCGCAATCTCTTCAAAGTTTTGCCCTTCGTGTGAACCCAGTAAACGTCCTAAATCACGATAGGCTTGATAGTTGTGGCTCATCAACAGGTATTTATGCATGGCATGAAAGCGAGTGAGTCGGTGCGGTGTGAGAGGCGTTTCGCTCAATTTGCGCCAACTGTGATACACGTAAACCCGCATAACGAAGTTCTCACGCAGGTGCATATCATTTAAACGACCGTTTTCTTCACACGGCAGTAATGGGTTATGTTCCATAATTTGCTGTGCAAAAAAACCAACTCCTTCCGACGTGTTTCCAGTCCCTGCTTCGTTATATATTTTTATGCGCTCCATGCCACAACTTGGGCTTTTAGCACAAAAAATAAAACCATCTAATTTGTCGCCATAGTTTTTCGCGATGCGCTGGCCGTACTCGGTAAGTTTGTCGCCCACTTCGCCTGTACCATCGGGGCGACATACTGTGATCACGTCACCCTTACGCACTTGGCGGATAGTTGGGCGGGGGATGGGTAAACCGATAGCAACTTCAGGACAAAAAGGCACGTAATCTACGTGCCTTGCAAGTTCATCCATGCAAAAGTTTGAGCGCTTGTGGCCAGAATCGAATCTTACTTTCTCGCCACTTAAACAAGCACTGATACCAATTTTAACGTCGTTACTCATTAGTAGATAAGCTCACCTATTGGGTTCAATAACTTACTTAAGCCTTTGTTGAAGTGCAGTGCACTGTTAACCACTGCCAAACACAGACACCCATTTTCAGTCATCGGTGTGTGGTCGTGCTCATGGTCAAGCCATATAAAGTCGCCTGGTACATATTCGCCATGTTCGTCACTGAACGTACCGTCAAGTAATAAGGTTAGCTCAAAACCTGTGTGCGTATGTTCAGGGATGCTGCCGCCAGGCGCAATGTAAAGTAAGCTCGTACGAATGCTGCCTTCATCTAAATCTAAACGAGAACGTGCTAGCTTTCCGGCTTGAACAAAACGCGACATCCCTATGTGGCTAAGAGAACGTGGTAAAGTCACCTTGCGCTCGCCAAACGCTAATTCTTTGCGACTCTCTATCGCGAACTCATCAATGTCAGCGTCAGCGACGATATCGGTCATCATCGAACTAAACACATCGTCTAGAGATGGCGCAGCTTCTTGTTGCGTGTCATCGAATACGTTGTCGGCTTGTTTTGCCTCGATGTCTGCAACATGCTTAGCGCATTTGGGACACATTTCGTGATGCGCCGAGATAGCTACACTCAAAGATGCAGGTAATGTGCCCTGCACGAATTGCGTCAGTAGCTCTAGATTTGGGTGAAACTTAATCATGGTCAGCTCCCATGTGAATTCTTAACTTTGAGAGCGCGAGTCGTAACCGTGATTTCACTGTCCCGACTGGTACGCCTAACTGCTTTGCTAACTGCTCTTGTGACATTTCTTGCAAATACACGCCCTTCACAACCTCTTGTTGTGCTGCAGGCAACATGTCCAAATATTGTTTGAGGAGTTTAGATTCCAAATGGTCAGAAAATACCGCGTCATCATCGTCGGCGTGTATCATTGGCCAAATATCTTCACTCAACGTATCTTCTCTATTGGAGCGGATTTTGCGAAGCGCATCGAAAGATGCATTACGCATAACTGTGTAGACCCAGGTCGTCGCCGCTCCTTTGCTCGGATGATATAAGTGCGCTTTGCGCCAAACCGACGTCATCGTGTCTTGAACTAACTCCATTGCTGACG
Source organism: Pseudoalteromonas pernae (assembly GCF_039831865.1). Classification (NCBI taxonomy): domain Bacteria; kingdom Pseudomonadati; phylum Pseudomonadota; class Gammaproteobacteria; order Alteromonadales; family Pseudoalteromonadaceae; genus Pseudoalteromonas; species Pseudoalteromonas pernae. Next base: position 140,322 of record NZ_JBDODM010000006.1, on the reverse strand, counting down.
CTTCGTTGTTGAACTGCTTTATACCAAAGCGCTTGATTTTAGGGGCAAAGTACTCGAAAAGTTGAGCAAACGCGGCCTTGTCGCGTTGGTTTGCAACCTTTACCAAGGCATCACCGAGATGCTCTGTCGAAGTCATACTTTGTCCTTCACTTTTGTTGTCGCCGCTTGTTTGACAAGCAAACCTTTTTTGCGGCTCTTTCGTCGCTGTAAAAGCTGATTGCAAAGCCATCTGCTACCTCACCAGTGATTTATTAATACTCTTTACGTCAAAGAGTACGTTGCAGATCACTTATTTTTTAATTTCTGATGCAACTTACAGATCCACTAACTTATTAGAATACATAAACATCTATGCTAAGTGCCAACACGACAAAGTTGTCTGAAAATAAACTCGTCTTTGGACGATCAATGACTGTATTTAGTATGGAATAGGATGAAGGGATGTTCAAAGGACATTTGCTAAATTATGGAGGTTTTGTATTTATTTTCAATAACAAAGCGGATATATGGTGATTCTTCTTTTCTGAATTACAGTTAAACCTACCACAGGCAGCTCGGTTTTGGGGTACTACTTTATCCACCAACCGAGATAACGACATAGGCTAAAGCCTAAGTAGGTGCCTAACAGACTTGCCACTGGGAGTAGCAATAGGCCAAGTAGTGCAAAATTAAGCGGCATCATTATCGCCCTTAGTTGCTTTATTGTTGTTTTGAGGCGCGTTCATTTGAGATGAATTCGCTTGGCGCTGTTGATCAGCTGAACGCTCAAATAGCTCTTTAGTCGCTTTCTCAAGCGATGCTTTTTGCGTGTTTACTAATGTCGCTAGCGCTTCATTGGCAGCTTCTTTCACAGCGCGTTCAATATCATCTGTAAGAGAGTTTGCACTTGCGCCCATGCTCACAGTTAAAGTTGTTGTAACGATTAATGCTTTAGTTAAAGTGTTCATAATGGTCTTCCTATTAATGGTTCATTAAGTTAGTCGCATTATCTTTTACAAAGGTTGTGCCATTACGAAAATAAATTTTAAGCTGTTGTTTTATTTGCACTTTTAATGTATTTTCAATTTATGTAGATGATTGCAATAAACATATCAAGACCAAAAAATGGTCTATTTAACAGTCAAGTTCGTCATTTTAACCACTTTAAATTTCAGTGTACAAGTGTACGCTGAATAGTTATAGTGAGCCCTGAATTTTGTTCTTGGGAATGTAATTCGATATGAACACCTCTGCTTATTCTCCTATCGAAGAAAAAATTAATTGGCTCAGTCATGGTATTGGAGCCGTGCTATCTGTTGCGGCATTGGTTGCTATGTTGATGCAAAGCCAAAGCACCACATCAATGGTGGCCGCACTTATTTACGGTGTGAGTTTGCTGTTGATGTTTATTAGCTCTACTTGTTATCACGTCAGTGCAAAACAAAAAGCACGTGCACTACTTAAAAAGCTTGATCACAGTGCTATATACCTCTTAATTGCAGGTACCTACACACCGTTTCTGCTGGTTGCACTCGGAGGCTATTGGGCCGTAGCTGGCATGTTGTGTATATGGGGCTTAGCTGCATTTGGAGTGATCTTTAAGCTGTTTGCCAAAGTGCCAAGGCCACGAGTTTCGCTGGCTACTTATTTAGTGATGGGATGGATTGCGTTAGCGTTTGTTTATCCGCTCTATCTTGCGTTGCCTGGTGCGGCATTGTGGTTATTGGTTCTAGGCGGCGTTTTATTTAGTGTTGGCACTGTATTCTATAGCGCGAAACACAAGCAATTTAGCCATGCTATTTGGCACATTTTTGTGTTAATTGCCTGCCTATGCCACTTTCTAGCCATTTATTTGTATGTGATTTAAACGACACTTTGTAATTCGTTTCTATGTGATAAAGGTCTTCGTGTGTGTTCTCGTTTGCTGTTCAGTCCGTTGAAGCACACACGCCTTATCAATCTCGGTGAGTACTACTTAATCAATACACCGAGATGACGAAAAACGCTAAAGCCAAGATATGTGCCAAACAAACCAGCGACAGGCAATAACATCAATCCGAGTAATGCTAGATTAGGCGTCATTTTCTTCACCAGTTTTGTTGTCTTGCTGCTGTTTTTTCTCAGTTTCTTGACCTTTTAACGAGCTTTCGAACAAAGCTTTAGTTTGCTGTGTGATAGTCGCTTTTTGCGTGTTTACCAGCGCAGATAGTGCTTGTGTAGCCGCTTCTTTTACAGCGCGCTCAATTTCATCACTAAGTGAATTAGCGCTTGCGCTCATACTGAAAGTTAAAGTTGTAGCGATGATAGCTGCTTTAGTTAAGGTGTTCATAATGGTGTTCCTGTTAATGTGTTATTAAGTTAGTCGCAATACCTATTACAAAGGTTGTGCCATTATGAAAATATTTTTTATAACGTTGATATTTAATGGTTTTTTATAGAGTCTTCGAATGAGCCAAGAGTGTTAATAAAACTACAATGACTAACTATTAGCGTTTTTAACATCGAATTTAGTGGATTTAACCACTAGAACAATGTCATGAAATAGCTAATCAAAATAAGAAAAGAAATTAGTAAGAAAGGCATACTGGCCTCAGCGGCTTACAGCCGCCAGAAATATTTAGTCATGCTGACTTTACCCTTGTTCACTAAGATGCCCTCACTGCGCAGAGCCTCTTGCTGCTTGATAAAACTATCACTGCCAAAAGGAAAAGATATTTTCCCCTGCGAATTCACCACCCGATGCCAAGGTATCCGACTACCCTTAGGTAGGTTTTTCATGGTGTGGCCAACATATCGAGCATAACCCGGTAGTCCTGCTCGCTTGGCTACTTCACCATAACTGCACACCATGCCATGGGGAATAGCCGATACCACTTGATAGATCATCTCCTGTTTATTCATGGGCTATTTCCTTTAACCGTTGCCATACACTCCTTGCCACCGGACCATGATGTCGAGAATGGCGACGAAACGCTCGAATCTGTGCTTGGAAAAGATACTCTCTGTCGCTCAGTTCCAACACATGCAATTGGCCTGAATCAATTTCTTGTTGGCACAAGTCTAAACACATCAAGGCCCACCCTGTACCGTTGAGAAGTAGTGACCGCAACACAAAAATATCGTCGATTTTCATCATCGCTACCTTGTTCAGAAATGACAAGGGCTCATGTTCGAAACGTAACCCTGTTTCGTAAATTGACATGCAGGGGTATTGCATCAGCTCTTTAGAAGTAAGTTGCGCATTAGCAACTAACTTTGGCGACGCTACCAACCCCACCTTGATAGTGCCCAAAGGAACACTCTCCAAATCGCCACTGGCGTGGAAAATGTCAAACCAAGGACCAATACCAAGGTCACACTGACCTTTGTTTACTTGCTCAAGAGAGCTAAAGCGTTTCCCGCTATCGACAACGAACTCAGTGTGCGAATACTCGTGATAACAATCTTTGAGTACGCGGCTGACTTCTTCGCTCACACATACCTGCTCGTAGCTCAAGCGGAATATGGGTTCATTTCCATTGGCCAATTCACTACTAAACTCATCCAAGCCTTCTAGCTCTTGCAATATTTGCTGTGCGCGTCGACAGTATGCTTGACCTTGTGGCGTAAGACTAAATCGATACCCCGCCCTATCTACAACAGCAAAGCCCACTTCTTCCTCTATTTTTTTTACCGTCATAGTCAATGCCGGTTGTGTTTTGTGTAATTGCTGTGCCGCATCACTTAAAGAGCGGCTACGAGAGAGCACATCAAGTACCTGCAGCCAAGCCAACTTCATAAACAAACCTTATCTTGTTTAAAGTTATTTATAATTTTTAATTCAGTTTATCCTAAAGTACCCTTTGCTACTACACTGACTATCGCCTTATGCTAATGATGCAGGGAGTTACTAATAATGCGGCGTGCACTTTGTACTGTTTCTATTCTAACCTTTTGTTTTTCCATTTTCGGCTGTTCTGAACAGCAAGAACAAGCAGTTGAGCCTCCACCGGTTCGCCCTGTCAAACTGTTAACGGTAGGCCAAAGTGATGAGAGTATCATGCGCAGTTTTCCAGCAGAGGTTGTTGCGCACCAAGGTTCATACCTTGGATTTCGTGTTAATGGTGAACTGATTGAGTTCCCAGTACTTGCTGGTGCTGAAGTGGAAAAAGGCCAACTGTTGGCGAAATTAGATCCCGAAGATTTTCAACTTCAGTATGACGAGCGCAAAGCACGTTACGATTTAGCGCAATCACAATTACAACGTATTCAAGCTTTGTTCGACAAAAAAATTGCCAGCCAAGCTGAACTAGACCAAGCCGTTGCAAACGCACGCGTCGCTGAGTCTGCTTTCAATATTGCTAAGACAAACTTGGAAAACTCTGAGTTACGCGCACCATTTGCAGGCACAGTGGCAAAGGTCTTTGTAAAAAACTTTGAGAATATTCAAGCCAAGCAAAATATCTTACGCTTGGAAACACGCGATTTGATGGATGTTGAAATCCAGGTGCCAGAAAAACTTGTAGCACGCGTGGACAAAGAAACACTCTATCAACCTACTGTGGTTTTTGATGGCTTCCCAGATAAATCCTACAAACTCACTATCAAAGAATACGATACCCAAGCCGATCCAGCGACACTCACCTATAAAGTAGTGTTCTCATTGCCAGTCCCTGAGGACTTTAATTTACTTGCTGGCATGACAGGCCATGTATATATAGACATCAGTAAGATCACAAAGAACGTTAAACCATGGCATAAGCTACCAGCAGAAGCGGTATTCTCAGATCCTGAACAAGACACAACAAATAACAGTTTTGTATGGGTGTACGATCCGCAAATGGGATTAGTAAGCAAACGCGCCGTCGAAGTTGGTCAGCTACATAAAAATGGCATTGAAGTACGTTCAGGCATTGAATCCGGAGAGCAAATCGTCGCCGCTGGCGTGCATTACCTCAAAGAAGGCATGAAAGTAAGACCGTGGCAAAAAGAGCGAGGCCTGTAAATGAATTTGGTTTCTCTCGCTATGGAGCGCAAAGTCATTAGTTGGATGTTTGCGTTATTCTTGCTAGTTGGCGGTACAGTTTCCTACTTTTCACTTGGGCAACTCGAAGACCCTGAATTCACATTGAAAAAGGCCATGGTGATCACCCTTTACCCCGGCGCGTCGCCGCGTCAGGTCGAGGAAGAAGTGACTTTCCCGATTGAAAATGCCATTCAAGAGTTGCCTTATGTAGACTACGTCACCTCTATTTCATCAAACGGTAAGAGCCAAATTACCGTAGAGATGAAAAGTAACTATCGCAAAGAAGACTTAAAGCAAATTTGGGATGAGTTACGTCGTAAAATCAACGATTTATCTGCATCTTTGCCACCAGGTGTATACCCTAGCAAAGTCATGGATGACTTTGGTGATGTATACGGTGTAACGCTCGCTGTAACCGGAGACGGTTATTCATACGACGAACTAAAAGACTATGTAGATTACCTCAAACGCGAACTCGTACTGGTAGATGGCGTGGGCAAAGTCAGTGTTGCTGGCGAGCAACAAAGCCAAGTGATAGTTGAGATATCTACCCACAAATTGGCGCAACTAGGGATCAGCCCTAACCATATTTTCTCGTTGCTACAAGCTCAAAATACTGTATCCAATGCAGGGCGCGTCATGGTTGATGGCGAGTCTATTCGTCTGCACCCAACTGGCGAATTCGATAATGTTAGTGAACTTGAGCACCTATTGATTTCAAGCCCAGGGGCAAGCGAACTTATTTATCTTGGCGATGTTGCCAAGGTGTATCGTGAGTATGCAGAAGTACCGAATCACATAGTGCGCTACAACGAAAAACAAGCGCTATTGCTGGGCCTGTCGTTTGCTAGCAATGTAAACGTGGTTGATGTTGGCGCACGAATTGATGCTCACTTAAAAGAGTTGGAATATCAGCGCCCACATGGCATGGAAATCGATGCTATTTATAACCAACCCAAAGAAGTTGAGAACTCAGTCTCTAGTTTCATTCTCAGTTTATTTGAAGCCGTCGCCATCGTTATCGTCATACTTTTGGTATTCATGGGGGTAAAAAGCGGCCTGCTTATTGGCGGAATATTGCTGCTCACAGTGCTTGGCACCTTTATCTTTATGGCCTTGTTTGGGATTAACTTGCAGCGCATATCACTGGGAGCCTTGATTATCGCGCTGGGGATGTTAGTTGATAACGCCATCGTCATTACCGAAGGTATCTTAATCAATCTCAAGCGTGGACAAACTAAATTACAAGCGGCTGTGAATATCGTTGGTCAGACAAAATGGCCCCTTCTCGGTGCCACGGTGATTGCCATTACTGCGTTTGCGCCTATTGGCCTTAGTTCGGATGCTAGCGGTGAGTTTGCTGGCAGCTTGTTCTGGGTGTTGTTTATTTCCTTGCTATTGAGTTGGGTTACAGCCATTACTCTCACGCCATTTTTCGCTGACTTATTGTTTAAAGAGCAGTTGAAGTCAAGCGCTGACGATAAAAATGAAGACCCTTACCAAGGTGCCCTGTTTAACGCCTATAAATTCATCTTAAGTCGTGCAATGCACTATAGCAAAACCACCATAGTTTTAATGGTGATGCTGTTAATGGCTGCGGTAGTAGGTTTTGGCTCCGTAAAGCAATCTTTCTTCCCTGCTTCAAACACACCGATGTTTTACATTGACTATTGGCACTATCAAGGTGCTGATATTCGCACCACCAGCGCGGGCGTAGAAGAACTAGAGGCGTTTCTACTAGAGCAAGATTTAGTAGAAGAAGTGACCAGCACTATCGGCCAAGGTGCCCCGCGCTTTATGCTGACCTACGCGCCAGAAAAGCAATACGCAGCGTTTGCACAGCTTATTGTCCGTGTGAAAGACCGTGACGCTGTGCTCACTATGATAGATGCAGTGCGCGAATACGAACGCAATCACATTACCGACGCTAAGCTAAAAATTAAACGCATGGAAATTGGTCCATCAACGGATGCCAAAATTGAAGCACGTTTTAGCGGCCCTGATCCTGTGATATTGCGCCAATTAGGTGAACAAGCCAAAGCTATTCTTGAAGCTGATGGTGGCGCCTACCATATTCGCGATGATTGGCGTCAACGCTCCAAGTTAATTCGCCCGATTCTTAATGAACAAAAGGCACGTCGACTGGGCGTGAGTAAAAGCGATCTCGACCAATTATTACTCACCAGTGTGAGCGGAAAAAAGGTTGGTCTATACCGTGATGGCACACAATTGCTGCCGATAATTGCTCGCAGTCCAGCTGAAGAGCGTTTGAATGTGGAAAGCTTGCGTGACTTACAAATATACAGCCCTGTTCTAGGAGTATTCGTGCCGGTAACACAAGTAGTCGATGATTTTGTAGTGCGTTGGGAAGACCCTCTGATTATGCGTCGCGACCGAAAACGCACGCTTACCGTAATGGCCGATCATGACTTACTCGGTGATGAAACACCTGCCAAACTGTTCGCGCGCATTCGCGCAGACATTGAAGCTATTGAACTACCGCATGGTTACGAATTGCAATGGGGAGGCGAATTTGAGTCTTCCAGCAAAGCACGCAGTGCCATTTTTGGCTCGTTACCTTTAGGTTACTTAGGCATGTTTGCAATCACCGTGCTGCTGTTTAACTCAGTGCGCCAACCTCTGGTAATTTGGACCACAGTGCCACTGGCAATCGTCGGTGTCAGTGCTGGGTTATTAAGCATGAATGCATCATTTGGTTTTATGTCGTTGCTTGGTTTGTTGAGCCTCTCCGGCATGCTCATCAAAAACGGGATTGTGTTGGTGGACCAAATCAACCTAGAGCTGGATTCAGGTAAAGATCCTTATCAAGCGGTGTTTGACTCGGGTGTGTCACGTGTTCGACCCGTAGCCATGGCTGCAATCACCACGATTCTTGGGATGATCCCGTTACTGTTTGATGTGTTCTTCAAATCAATGGCAGTCACCATCATGTTTGGGCTAGGCTTTGCTACAGTACTGACCTTGATAGTTATTCCGGTGCTTTACTGCAAGTTCTTTGGCATCCAAAGCCATAAAAGATAAACACGCAAAAGGGCTTACACCAGTAAGCCCTTTTCATCTATGTTACGCACTCACTTTTTGGCTTTTTTATTATTCGCCAGGCGCTTAGCACGCTTAATCGCAGATTTTTTGGAAGCTTTTTTCTGCGCTATTTTTAACACCTTTGCTTCTTTAAGTTCTTTTGTTGCTCGCTTGAGCTGTTTTTTTGCTTTTTCAGCAATTTGTTCAGCTTCAAGCGCCTTATCGACCGCTGCTTGTGCACGCTCTGAGGCCACCTTCGCAATCTCTGCAGTGCGCTCTACTTCCTTTTTACTTTTAGCGATAATTTTTTCAAGTTTATTGAGTCTTTCTTCATATACTGAGACGGTTTTTGCCATATTTGTGCCCCTACTTATCGTTGCGTCATCTTGCTTGGTTCACCCACTATCAAAGGGTCTACTCGGTTTACTACATCCACGTCTTTTCCCGGATAATCAAGACAACTTAAGAAGTGACGCATACAATTGATTCGACCGCGTTTTTTATCGTCAGAGCGGATCTGCGTCCACGGCGCATCTTTAGTATGGGTATGAAATACCATGGCATCTTTTGCGGCACTGTAATCGTGCCATTTCGACAACGATGCCATATCAACGGGGCTCAATTTCCATTGCTTTAATGGGTCACTTTGGCGTGATTTGAAGCGCCTAAATTGCTCTTCACGGCTTACAGAGAACCAATACTTAAAGAGCTTGATGCCACTGTTTACCAGCATGCGCTCCAACTGAGGCGTTTGACGCATAAACTCTAAATACTCTTGGTCGTCACAAAAGCCCATGACCTTTTCAACACCGGCTCGGTTGTACCAAGAGCGGTCAAACAGAATGATTTCTCCTTTTGCTGGTAAATGATTGATATAACGCTGGAAATACCATTGGTCGCGCTCTCGAGCTGTGGGCTTTTCTAGAGCGATGACATGCGCACCACGAGGATTAAGATGCTCCATAAAGCGTTTAATGGTGCCGCCCTTGCCCGCCGCATCACGTCCTTCAAATAAGATCACGATTTGCTGGTCGGTTTCCTTTGCCCAGCCCTGCATTTTTAACAGTTCAATTTGTAACTCATGTTTATGGCGCTCATATTCAACCACGTCCATTTTGCGCTTGTAGGGATAGTTGCCGTCCGCATTCCACTTGAGCCCTGGATTTTTGGCGTTTAAATCGAAAACAACGCTTTTCTTAGCATTGTTAATAGCCTTTGAGGGTGAATGCTCGACATTGATTGTCTGCATAGAGACTCCTTGATAGATAACTCGGTTGAAAACTCGGTAGATTTTGTTCTCTTAATAGGTACTTTCAAGGTAACTATATGGGAATGGGAGAAAAGCGAGTTGATCTAAATCTAACTTTGAACCCATATCGGGTTCAAAGTGCAGTTTACTATATTTAATGAGGGGGAATTTAAGAAGTAACTATCTAACGACAATCTTTTGTGCGATGGCCTCAGCCAATCGTATATATCCTTGGTCATTGAGATGGATTTGGTCTGACTTAAACTCATTGTCGGCAAGTAATTCACTGAGGGTATCGGCCACAAGAACCACCCGATACTGCTCAGCCAGTTCTTGGTATATTGGTGCGTCGCTTAGAAACAGCGACTTTTGCGGCACTGCTACAAGGATGACTTGCAAGCCGCGCTGCTGCGCCAGCGCTATCATGGCGCCCAGATTAGCTTTAACTACATTCATTGGTTGATTACGCAAAAAGTCATTGCCACCTTCTAGCAGTACCAGTGCATCGGCAGGATTTGCCTCAAGTGCCGCTTCTAAGCGAGCTAATCCACCCTGAGTTTGCTCACCTGAAACACCACTGGCGATAACTTCTAGGCCCGTTAATTGCGCTAAGTGCTGCGGATAAGTGGTATTTTTCGCGCCTAATGAGACCGTTAAACTGTCACCAAATGCGATAATAGTTGCATCGCGGCTCAGCGAAACTTGGCTCGAGTCTGAACATGCAACTAACAATACAACATAGACTAACGCGAGCAGACGTTTCATTTTTTTAAACTCAATGTGCCACCAATGCGCTTTTGGTTGGTCTTTGCTGGTTTATCTTTGTCACGAGTCTGGCCACCTTGCTTGTTACTGGGTTTGCCAGACGGCTTGGTATACGACTTTTCATTTGACTTACCATATGGTTTCTTTGCTGGCTTGCCACCTGTCTTGTTGGCTGGTGCGCCGGCGCGTTTACCATCAGGTTTGTGCGATGCTCGCTCGTTTGTTCTCAAATTCTGACCTTGGCGCTGTTCATGCTTATCACCGCGCGATGAAAAATTGTCGCTATGCGTTCGCTTTGATGGGCGAAATTCAGGGTCACGGTCATTTTGCTGGTGTGGCTTTTTCATGACTTTATTGATGTCTTGAGAGTGTTCTTCTGTTTTGCCAGAATCAGCAATCAAATCATTGATTGTCGCCATCTCCGACTCACTTAAATGGCGCCATTGGCCGGCCTTTAAACCCTCAAGAGTGACATTCATGATGCGCGTACGCTTGAGCTTAGTCACCTCATAGCCCAAGTATTCACACATACGACGAATTTGACGGTTTAATCCTTGGGTGAGAATGATGCGGAAGCGATCACTGCCCACTTGCTCAACCTTACATTTTTTGGTCACCGTGCCAAGAATAGGAATGCCACCCGCCATACGTTCAACAAAACGTTGATTTAACGGCTTATCTACCTGAACCTCATATTCTTTTTCGTGGTTGTTCCCTGAGCGCAGGATTTTATTGACGATATCACCTTCATTTGTGAGAAAAATAAGGCCCTCGGACGGCCTATCTAATCGTCCTATAGGGAAAATACGCTCAGGGTAATTAATAGCGCTGACGATGTTACTTTTGATTTTGCTCTCTGTAGTACATGTGACGCCCACCGGTTTGTTGTACGCAATATACACACGCTTAGGTTTAGCTTTTAGCGGTTTACCGTCAATCAAGATCACATCTGCATCGCTGACTTTGTCACCCATTTGCGGCACGCCGCCGTTGACTTTTACTCGGCCAGTACTGATTAACGTGTCGGCTTCTCGGCGAGAACAAAAACCGGTTTCACTGATGTATTTATTAAGGCGTGTTGGCAAGCTCATTTTTTCTACAAATAAACGTTCAATTGTGCCTATTGTAATAGAGTCGCTGTAAAAAATCCGAATTTACTGGTGCAGTTCAGTGTAAATAATGCAAAAAGAATAGCTATTGCGACGTAAAATGCTGTTCCAAAATACTAGACACATCAAACGGGTAGTCCGTCAGACTGGAGTTGTGAGTACGCGTATATTGCTTGAAATCGATGTCTCGCCAGTTCAGAGGCTCTACAAGTGGCTTTATTCGCAATACGTTATCCGCATTGGCAATTGCTAACTTAAAACTGATATTGGCTGGGAGCCGCGCTTTTTCACCGAGTTTATCGTGGTCATAGGCTTTAATGACCGCCCACGCCCCCATTAAAAAATGGCCGCCGACAGAAGCTGTAAGCTGCTGTTTTTCGATTCTATTTAACGCCGCAGGTAACCAGTCAAAACCACCAATAAAAATATCATTATTCACATGCTTACCAGCTAAAATAGCGGCATCAGACGCAGCCATGGCCATTTCATCTGAGGCGCTCCAAATAATATTAGTTTCGGGATAACGGCGTAAAAGTAGAGTGGTTTGCTTAGCTGCCAAATCTGCGCGCCATTGTGCGTGCACCAATTGACTCAGAGGCACCTTTTCAAGTGATAGAAAGTGCTCCATCCCTCGAACTCGGTGGTCAGTCTCTGCCCCGTAATGACCACCAATTGCCACCAGCGATACGTGGTTCATATTTTTAGCCTTGGCTTGGCGGATGAGCTCTTGGGTTAAGTCAGAACCTGCTTGCTCATTGTCATGACTAAGCTCTGAAAGCCAGTATTTTAGTTTCTCTCCAGGTAGCCCAATGGCTTCACGCTCTTTTTCTGAAAGGGTTTGTTCAAGTGTAATGTAAAAGACTTTGTGGGCTTCGAGCAGTTTCATCGACTGCCCGTCTCCACCCGGGTAATTGATTAAAATGGCATAATCCGGAGCAGGGTTTTTGGCTAAATATTCTTGCAAGTTCTGTTGCTGAAATTCGCGGTGCGCGTCGCCGTAAATCACGTCGAACTTCATCTCTAAGTCTTGCGCAGCATAAGCGGTGAAAGTTTCTACCTTACGCCAAAAAGGATCATCTGAGTGTGAAGGATTGATGAGCAATACACTGGTTTTGGCGCATATCAGCGGCGCAAACGCGAGTCCTAAAGTTAACAACAACGACTTACACCAGTTCATTCAATGCTCCAAGGTCACATACTTTGCATACTTACTTGTACACGTTCACTATATTCTAGATTTTAGGGACATAAAACGCCAGAGCCACTCTGCGGGCCCTTGCCTAAAAAAGTGTAAATACACATTACATACCAGCACCATGAGCACCATGACCATTAAAGCTAAGCCCATATAATCTCGTAACACAAATGTTCGCGCGAAAACGTCACCATAAAAATGCACAAGTGTGACCATCACGATAGATTGCGCCAAATAGCAGCTCAACGACATCCTACCGACATTGGCAATAGCACGGTATATAAAGGTGCGAGGGAATGAATACGAAGTTAAAATATGCAACGCCACGATGGCTGTAACGAAGCCACTGATAGATGTTGCGACCATAGCGAGTATTTGTGAGAAATCCGTTTGCTCCACTAAGTGCCATACACTAACGAGTGCGCAAATCACTATCACCCATACGAGTGCGCTTTTGTGCTCTTTAGACCAAGGGCGTGTTAACCAGCCACTGCGCCAAGCCCAGATGGTTAACAACATAAAGCCTAACTCTAACCACAGCACACCAATTAACAATGCAAGCAGCATGAGCCCTGCGTTCAGCGCGTTATCAGCTCTCGTTGCAAAAAAATCACCAGTAAATGCAGCTAGAAACTGCTGATAGTATTGAGATTCATAGGTTAACATCGGCATGTCTGACAATATTCCGATACCGAATAGTAATACCGCCCCCAAACCACAGAACAACAAGCCATTGCGCTTGATGCCCTCAAGCTCATCGTTAAGCATGCTAAGGGCAATCAAACCCGCAATAGCGTACCCAAGCAAAATGTCGCCCGCCCAGATAAAAAAGCTATGGACAATACCGAATACCAACAGCACTTTAAGACGGCGAGTTAAATATATAGAAGGCGAATTGCTCCCAGAATACTTTGACCATTGAGCGACTAAACCGATGGTAAACAGTACAATAAATAAACCACGGAAACGTCCATCTAGTATTACCGCTTGAACACTACGTAATGCAATATCAAGCAAGTTGTCGGGCGTTGGTGACACATAGCCATATTCAAAATTCACGAAAAAAGGCGCGTTCAAGAAAAAAATACCTAATATCGCAATTCCTCGTAAAATATCGAGGTCAACGCGTCGCCCAGTCATCGGCATAATGGCTTCCATTGCCTGATCAGAGTCGAATAGCCGATGGTTATTCAAGGTGCAGTTCCTGCTTCAGTTCCAAACAAAGCGATACCATGCATGTAAAGTATTTGTAAGACAAGGCGATTTTGAGCTCAGTAACTATTTTTATATACGGGTATGATTTACATCAAAAGATTAGAGTTGATCGAACATTTGCGACCAAGTGATCGCAGAAGCATGCATACTGGGCAATTCTTTATCACCAATATTCAAGGGCTGACAGGCCTTTTGCATCGCCCACCAACTGCCACTTTCATAAGCTTTGACAAGTTCAAGGACATAAAACAGCGTGTTATTTTCTCCTGTCAAAGCCTGCGCAATTTCGTCCGGAAATGGCAAATTATCAACTATTTTTTCCATGGGCCTATCGAGCATGGCGTCAATCAATGAGAACAACCCCACTAAAAATGCGCTATTCGCTACTGCTGGAAAGTGGCGTTTGGCTACCAACTCACAAAAACGTGCCCGAATCGAAGATAAGCGAGTCAGTTCCAATGGCTTCTCATGAGAAATGTGTGCGGTCACAATCAGGGCAACGAAGCGCCTCACGCGCTCTTCACCAAGATAGACTAAAGCTTGTTTGATAGAGTCGATTCGCTCTTGCAGTGGGAATAAGCCTGAATTTATAAATCGCAACAGCTTATATGCTAGACCTGTGTCCTGACTAAAAATGTCAGCCAACTTACTGAGATTTAAATTTGGCCGCAGGGCCTCAGCATAGATTGCCATTACTAATGGCGAGCGCGTTGAGCAATCTTTTTGAGCGACCATTTGCGGTTTGGCAAAGTAATACCCTTGGAAAAACTCGAAGCCACGACGTTTTGCTTGCTCGTACTCGTCTTGTGTCTCTACTTTCTCCGCTAAATATTTAATCTTTGGATACTTGCGCAACAACTCCATGGTTTGGTCAATCTCTTCAAATGTAGAATGACGCAAATCGAATTTAATCAAACGCACAAGTTTTAAAAACTTTTCCCAGCGGGGCTCATATTTAAAATCATCAAGGGCAAGACGAAAGCCTTTGTGGAACAACTCATTTACGAGCTGATAGTGCTCCTCATCAGGAGTAACATTTTCAAGAATTTCAATGACAACTTTGTCATTGGGGAGGAAGTCAGCTAGACGCTCTTTGAGAGATTGCTCACCAAAGTTGATTAAGGCTTTGCGACCGCCTGTAATAAAAGATAGCCCTTGGTTTAATTGGTTATCGCAAATAAGCTTGGCCGTAGCGACCTTGTCCTCAACATCCGGAAAACTATTCTCAGCGCTGTCGCGAAACAATAATTCGTAAGCAACGACCTGATTGTGTTTATTAAATACCGCTTGTCGAGCTACAAACACATCCAAATCGAGTCTCCTTGTAAGATACGTTTCTTATTAGCCTCAATGCCAACTCAAACTGATGTGTGAGTCTGATTTTGCTTTGTAGGCTTAACCAGTTAATCATTATACTGCGCTGATAAAACCAAACAATCGAACAAAAGCATAGGGTTAGTAACCCACCTAAAAAAGCATAGTTAATAAAATCCTGAGTGCGAACCTTTATGAGAGAAAATTACGATTAATCGCCGCGAAATAAGCTCAAGCGACTTGTTGTTCTTTGTTAAGCACAGTAAGGTGTTTGTTTTGGTGTGATTGAAACGTTAGCGAAATTGTGCGCTATCCTTTTGTTCGACACACATAGTGAAGGCTCGCCGGTGCCCTGCATTGGCTGATTGCTTATTAGAATCTCGACATAACACTTACAACATGGAGCAAACAATGCGTTTATCCGTTATTGCTGCAGCAATCGCTGCAACAACGCTTCTATCAGCGTGTAGCGAACAACCAGCTACTAACTCACAAGAACAAAAGCCAACTGCCGCACAAAGCGCACCAGCTAAAGAAGTCGCGCAGGAAAATCTATTTTTACGCCCAAGCCCATTGCAATATATGGCACCTGAATTCGACAAAATTACGATGGACATGTATGAGCCAGCGTTTGCAGCAGGTATTGAAGAGCAGAAGATCGAAATCGACGCGCTAGCTAAAAATCCGGGCCGCCCTTCTTTCGAAAATACCCTTGTGGCGATGGAAGAATCAGGAGAAATCCTCAAGCGAGTTCGCGCGGCATTTAATAACTTGTCAGGCCTCATTTCAAATGAAGAATATCAGCGCATTGAAGCCAAAATGGCGCCTATCATGGCTGAACACCGCGACAACATTTATCTGAATAAAGATTTGTTTGATCGTGTCGCCGCTATCTACAAGGAAAAAGACAAACTAAGCAAAGAAGACCAGCGCTTAACTGAATACTACTACAAGCAGTTTGTTCGCGCGGGCGCGAATCTGGATGCGGACCAAAAACAACGCATGCGTGAAATCAACGCTGAGCTTTCGAAACTCAGCACACAATTCTCACAAAACGTACTCAAGTCCTTCAAAGAAGATACTATTTTAGTGACTGACGAAGCACAACTTGCAGGCTTAGGCGCAGACGAAATCGCCAGTCTAAAAGCCGCTGCTGAAAAAGCGGGTAAAGAAGGTTACCTAATCACTCTGGTTAACACGACCCGCCAGCCAATTCTTTCAAGCCTAGAGAACCGCGAACTGCGTGAAAAAGTGTGGCGTGCATCGGCGATGCGAGCACAGCAAACCAATGGTCCAATCGCTATCAAAGAAGCGCAATTACGTGCCGAGAAAGCGCAGCTACTTGGCTTTGAGTCATGGGCTCACTACCAACTTGATGACCGTATGGCGAAAACGCCAGGCGCAGTATTTACTATGCTTGACGACCTAGCTCCTAAAGCAGTGGCGAAAGCGAAAAAAGAAGCCGAAATGATTCAAGCCGCTATCGAAAAAGACGGTAAAGACTTTGAATTACAGCCATGGGATTGGGCTTACTACGGCGCTAAAGTGCGCGCTGAAATGTTTGATATCGATGCAAGCTTAGTGAAGCCATATTTCGAAATGAATACCGTTATCAACGATGGTTTGTTCTTCGCTATGAATAAGCTCTACGGTATCACCATGAAAGAGCGCAACGACATTCCGACCTATCACGAAGACGTGTTTGTATGGGAAGTGTTCAACGAAGACAGCAGCTCGGTAGGTTTATTCTACCTTGACCCATATGCTCGTGAAGGTAAGCGCGGCGGTGCGTGGATGAGCTCTTATGTTGGCCAAAATCACTTAGAAGGCACCAAGCCGGTAATTTATAACGCGCAGAATATTCCTAAACCAGCTGAAGGCCAACTTACCCTGATGACCTTCTCTGAAGTAACAACTATGTTCCATGAGTTTGGTCATGCAATCCATGGATTGTTCTCAGACGTAAAATACCCTTCACTTGCAGGTACAGCGACGGCGCGTGATTTCGTCGAATTCCCTTCACAAGCAAACGAAGACTGGAATATCGAACCAAGCGTGTTAGCAAACTATGCGAAACACTACCAAACTGGCGAACCTATTCCTCAAGAACTGCTAGAGAAACTACTTAAGTCACATACCTTCAACCAAGGTTTCGACACTACTGAGTACTTAGCTGCTGCATTACTTGATATGGAGTGGCATTCAATTGCGCCTGGTACTCAAATTGAAGATGTTGCCCAATTCGAAAAAGCAGCACTTGAGCGCCATGGTATTGATTACTACCCTGTACCACCTCGCTACAAAACGTGTTACTTCAGCCACATCTTTGCTGGTGGCTACAGTGCGGGTTACTATGCATACCTGTGGACAGAAGTATTCGCAGCAGATGCGTTTGCACACATGCAAAACGAAGGTGGTTTAACGCGCAAAAACGGCGACCATTATCGTAAAGAGGTATTGTCGCGCGGTAACAGCCGTGACTTGATGCAAAGCTATGTTGAGTTCCGTGGCCAACAACCTACCACCGACGCGCTGTTAAAACGTCGTGGTCTTGTTGATGGTGATGACAAGTAAGCAACCGCTTTTAAAATCTTATAAAAACGCGACTTAGGTCGCGTTTTTTTATGTCCGCTAAAGCAATAAACAATATCGATTGGTATACTCGCCCCTCAACGCGGTATCGGTATCTATATGATCAAAAAATCTTTTCTTTCACTGCTGATAATCAGCACACTTATTGTGCTGACTGTGGGTGGCTATTTGTCTTATCAACTCTACAAGCACAAATACACGACACTTGACCCTAAACTAAAAGAAGTCTCAGGTATCGAGTTTGATAAACGTGGCAACCTGTGGGCCATAAATGATGGTGGTGACGGGCCATTCCTATACCAAGTGGATGAAAAAGGTAAAATTGCCAAGCGCATCGAAGTCACCAATGCCAAAAACATAGACTGGGAAGACATGACACAAAACGAGTTTGGTCATTTCTTTTTGGGCGACTTTGGTAACAATAAAAACAATCGCCGTTGGTTAACTATCTACAAAATCGAAAATCCAATCGATATCAAAGGCGACACCACTGAAGCGGAAATCATTAAATTCACTTACAAAGATTTGTGGGATGCACCAGTTACACCGGATCGCAAAAATTTTGATCTAGAAGCCTTTGTTGAATATAAGCACCATTTGTATTTGTTCACAAAAAATAGAACGAGTCCATTTGACGGTAAAACTAATCTTTATCGTATCGGTAATCACGCTGATAACTATGAAGCCCACTTTATCAGTTCATTTGAAACTTGCACCACAGCAGAAAAGCTGTGCTGGATCACCTCCAGTGCTATGAGTCCAGACAGAAGCAAACTGGCGTTATTAGATAGCACGGATTTATGGTTGTTTGATTCTTGGCAAGGGGATGACTTTTTCTCTGGCAATGTACAAAAAATCAATTTAGGTATAGTCACACAAAAAGAAGCGGTGACCTTTTATGACAACAATACAGTTGTGATTGCCGACGAGGAATTTAAAGGCATCGGCCGCAATGTGTATGTGTTTAAACTCGACGAACAAGTTTTACAAAAAGTAGAGCTCAAAACCGTGGACCAGTGATCTGACTGCTCACATTCGCAGTAATTTGATATATAGTTGATGTATAACAACTTTAATAATTACTCTTCGTTTAAGGACACCTACCTTGATTGAAAGCCCTGTTTTAGAGCGCCTGAGTCAGGCACTTGAAACCGTTGTATTTAGTTATGGTGGCTCGGATTTCACCGTTGCTAAACTGATTCAAATTCCACTGCTTATTTTGTTTGTGTGGTTGTTGGTGCGTTACGTCGGTAAGCTCATCCACAAGCGGATCGTTAGTAAGCGCATCGGACCTGATGCTGCGCTGCTGTTTAAACGTATTTATCTGGTGCTGTGTATCATCATTATTACCTTCACCACACTAGAAGTGCTTAATATTCCACTTACGGCTTTTGCCTTTGTCTCCGGTGCAGTGGCAATCGGTGTTGGCTTTGGTGCTCAAAACATCATTAATAATTTTATCAGTGGTTGGATCCTGATATGGGAGCGCCCTATTCGCATTGGGGATTTCTTAGAAGTTGCTGACGCCAAAGGTGTGGTAGAAACGATTAACACTCGCTCCACACGCATCCGCCGCAACGATGGCGTGCACCTGCTCGTACCCAACAGTCAACTACTCGAAAACACGGTGATCAACTGGACATTGATGGACACCATGGCCCGCACCTTTGTGCGTGTGGGTGTTGCTTATGGCAGTGATGTTGAGCAAGTGGAGAAGTTATTGTCAGAGGTCCTGCGAAATAACTCAGCGATATTGCAAGACCCGGCCCCAACAGTGATTTTTGCAGACTTCGGAGACAGTGCCTTGATATTTGAAGCAGTATTTTGGGTAAACGCTGAAGCTGAGTCCAATGTGCGTAAAGTAAAAAGTGACATTCGCTTTGCCATTTGCAAAATGTTCGCACAGCACAATGTAGTAATAGCCTTCCCGCAACGCGACATACATTTGAACGGCGAATTACTGCTTAAGCGAGACTAATTAACGCGTACGATAAAAGAGCGATGATACGCTCTTTTATCGTTTAAACTTGGTTTCCAAAATCACCGAAGACGTGGTTCTTTCTACCCCATCTAAATTGCCAATGTCATCCAATAAATGACTCAGCTTTTCTAGACTTTGTGCCTGCACTACGGCAATAAGATCGTACTCACCACTAATTGCATAAAGTTCAGTGATTGCATCAATATGTTTGAGTTCAATGTTGGTTTTGGTCGTCAGTTTTTGCTTAACCTTTATAGATACGTGCGCCGACACCATGGACGACAAATATGCATCACCATATTCTACACTGTAGCCTTTAATAACACCTGTTTCTTCCAACTTTTGCATTCTACTTTGCACCGTTGAACGGGATAAATCGAGCGCTCTTGCTAAGTCAGAGACACTGGCTCTGGCATTAGTTCTGAGCATCGCCAACAGCTTTTCGTCTTGCGAACTAATCATTTTGATAACCGTTTTCGTCAATTTGATGCTCATTATACGCAAATTTATCAATATGACACTGCAATTTTATACACAAAGGCGTCACTATAGTGGCATAACAATCTACTATAATTAGGAGCCGCAGTGAAAAGGTCTCCTAACTCTCATATTGAAGGTGTGTCATGCAAGTAAACCGCGAACTATTTAATGAAGTAATGGTACCTAACTACAACCCATCAGAAGTGATCCCTGTGAAAGGTGAAGGCTCTCGCGTGTGGGACCAAAACGGTACAGAGTTTATCGATTTTGCTGGCGGTATCGCAGTAAATTGCCTTGGCCATTGTCATCCAGCTTTGGTTACGGCACTTAAAGAGCAAGGCGAAAAGCTTTGGCACTTATCTAATGTCATGACTAACGAGCCTGCTCTTCGTTTAGCTAAGAAACTTACTGACGCAACGTTTGCTGACAAAGTGTATTACGCTAACTCAGGTGCAGAAGCAAACGAAGCAGCGCTTAAACTAGCTCGTCGTTGGGCTCTTGATAAATTCGGCGCACAGAAATCAAAAATTATTGCCTTTAACAAAGGTTTCCACGGCCGTACTTTCTTCACTGTTACCGTTGGCGGTCAAGCAGCTTATTCTGATGGTTTTGGTCCAAAGCCAGGTGATATCGTTCATTGTGATTACAATGATATCGAGACTTTCAAGTCACTCATTGATGACAACACCTGTGCGGTAATGATGGAGCCACTGCAAGGCGAAGGCGGCATCATTGCGCCTACCGCTGAATTTGTTCAAGCAGTACGTGAGCTTTGTGACAAACACAATGCCCTGCTTATTTTTGATGAAGTACAAACAGGTGTGGGCCGTTTAGGTCATTTATACGCATACCAAGGTTTAGGTGTTACACCTGATATCCTGAGCACAGCAAAAGCACTTGGCGGTGGTTTCCCTATTGGTGCCATGCTAACAACAACAGAAATTGCCGAGCACCTCAAGCCTGGCACGCATGGTTCAACTTATGGTGGTAACCCACTTGCATGTGCTGTTGCAGAAGCTGCGTTTGATACTGTAAACACACCAGCGGTGCTAGAGGGCGTTAAAGTCCGTGAACAACTATTCCGTGATGGACTGACTGCGATTAATGATAAATACAATGTTTTCAGTGAAGTACGCGGTAAAGGCCTGCTTTTAGGTGCGGTATTAAACGATAACTATAAGGGTAAAGCACGCGATTTCCTTAACGCTTCAATCGACAATGGTCTTATGAGCCTAGTTGCGGGTATGGATGTGGTTCGCTTCACTCCTTCTTTAGTTATTCCTGAAGCCGATATCAAAGAAGGTCTAGCCCGCTTTGAAAAAGCGGTTGCTCAGGTTGTTGCAGCGCAATAATCGCTGCTAGCGGCGATATTAATCATGCTAGTTTTACGACCAATATGCGGCGATGACTTCGCCGCGTTAAAGCAAATCGCCATCGAGTCTGGGCATGGATTTACCTCCTTGCCTGTCGATGACGACCTTCTACAAGCAAAAATTGCACGAGCGCAAGCCAGCTTTGCTAAGTCAGTCAAAGGCCCCGGCGACGAAGGCTATTTATTTGTATTAGAAGATACCGAATCAGGCGAGATAGTCGGTACCACAGGTATAGAAGCGGCGGTTGGTTTGAGTGTTCCTCTGTACCATTACCGCGTATCAACCTCAGTACACCACAGCCCTAGCCTAGACGTATACAACACAGTAGAAACACTGTCTATGTGTAATGACTACACGGGCTGCTCTGAAATATGCACTTTGTTCTTACGGGAGGATTACCGCCGCGGATTAACTGGGCGTTTTCTATCTCGCATTCGCTTTCTCTTTATGGCTGAACACAGTGACCGCTTTAGTGACACCATCATCGCAGAAATGCGCGGTGTCAGTGACCAAGACGGTCATTCACCGTTTTGGCAGTGGCTGCAAAAGCACTTTTTCTCTATCGAGTTTCCGCAAGCGGATCACCTTGTTGGTTTAGGGGATAAAACCTTTATCAGTGAGCTGATGCCGAAATACCCGATATACGTGAGCCTATTGAGCCCTCAAGCACAAGCGGTGATCGGTGAAGTACATGAAAATACCGCACCAGCGCTGCGCTTGTTGCAACGCGAAGGCTTTGAACATCGTGGTTATGTCGACTTATTCGACGCAGGCCCAACCATAGAAGCCAAACTTGGTAACATCGCCACAGTGCGTCAATCAAAGGTATGTCCGGTTTTAATCAAAGAAGATTTGCGCCCACAAGGCACAACTTGGGCCATTTGTAATGACAAGGTCAAAGATTTTCGAGCAATCTTCTCTGATGCAGTGCAGTACTGTGACATCAAACATCAACTTTATTTAAATGCGCAAACAGCCCAAATCCTTGGTGTATCACAAGGTGATTCGGTTCGTTTTTTCGCATTATCTAGTCGTTAAGGAATGGTTATGCAAGTGCAATTAATCAATAACGAATGGGTCGCAGGTCTTGGCCCAACATTTACTTCTATTAATCCAAGCAAGAACGAACAAATTTGGCAAGGACAAGGTGCCAGCGCTGAACAAGTTGATGCTGCGGTTAAAAGTGCACGCGCGGCACAATTTTCTTGGGCGCAAACCAGTCTTGAAGAACGTATCGCACTGTTAGAGCGCTTTGTAGAACAGCTTAAAGAAAATGCCGAAGCCCTAGCTGTGACCATTGCTGAAGAGACGGGCAAACCAGTTTGGGAAACACGCACCGAAGTAGGCGCAATGACAGGCAAAATCGCCATTTCAATCAAAGCGTATAACGAGCGCACGGGCACAGTTGAAAATCCAATGCCAGGCGCGCAAGCCTTTATTCGTCATAAACCTCATGGTGTAGTAGCCGTATTTGGCCCCTACAACTTCCCTGGCCATCTGCCAAATGGACACATTGTTCCAGCAATCCTTGCGGGTAACACTGTGGTATTCAAACCATCTGAGCTGACGCCAAAAGTGGCGCAACACACGCTTGAACTATGGGTAAAAGCTGGCCTTCCTGCGGGTGTGATAAACCTAGTGCAAGGTGAGATTGAAACAGGCAAAGCACTGGCTTCGCACCAAGATATTGATGGCCTATTCTTTACCGGTAGCTCGCAAACAGGTCATTTACTGCATCAACAATTTGGTGGTCATCCTGGTAAGATCCTTGCTCTTGAGATGGGTGGTAACAATCCGTTGATCATCAAAGGTGTGAGTGATATCGATGCCACAGTTCACGATATCGTGCAGTCAGCCTTTATTACTTCAGGTCAGCGTTGTACATGTGCACGTCGTTTGTTTATTGAAACCGGTGAGCAAGGTGATGCGATTCTCGCGCGCCTAATTGAAGTAACCAAAAACATCAAAATTGGCGACAGCTTCGCGCCAGAGCAACCATTTATGGGTGCAATGATCAGTGCTAAAGCGGCGGCAGGCATGCGCAACGCGTACGAGCAACTTATCAATCAAGGCGCTACTTCTTTATTAGAAATGAAGCATCTTGATGAAAGTACGGGTTTTGTTACGCCGGGTATCGTCGATGTATCAAACATCACCATGGCCGATGAAGAACACTTCGGCCCGCTTCTGAAGGTGTATCGTTATAGTGACTTCGATGCAGCAATCAATGAAGCAAACAATACTTCGTTCGGTCTTTCTGCAGGTCTACTTGGTGATTCACAACAAGATTATGATTACTTTTTAAAGCGTATCCGCGCAGGCATTGTGAATTGGAACCGTCCAATCACTGGCGCTTCAAGTGCAGCGCCATTCGGTGGTATCGGTGCCAGCGGCAACCACCGCGCCAGTGCGTATTACGCAGCAGATTACTGTGCCTACCCTGTTGCTTCTGTAGAAGCTCCAAAAAGCACGTTACCAGAAAAATTAGCGCCGGGCTTAATGCTTTAATAAAGAATAATTCACGCAACTACGCGTTAAGGAACAAACATGCACAACGATGTAAACACACTATTTGAAAAGCTTTGGGACAACTACCTTGAAGTAACCCCATCAGCGGTAAAAGTTCATGAGCTTTTGGGTTCGACACAACAAGACGATGTGATCAACGATCATATTGCCTTGCGTACTTTCAACCTACCAAAAGTGGGTTTAGAGAAACTAGCAGCTCATTTTTTAGCTGTAGGCTACAAAGAATGTGGTGAGTACCATTTTGAAGCGAAAAAGCTGTACGCGAAGCACTACGAGCACTCAGATCCAACTCAACCTAAAGTATTTATCTCTGAGCTGTTAGTTGAAAAATGCTCTGAAGAGCTGCAAAAAGTCGTTCACCAAATGGTTGAGCAAATTGACGAAGATGCGGTGACTGCAGACAATTTTTTATACTCAGGTACACACTGGCAAGTGAGCCATGAGATGTATAAAACATTGCTAGAAGAGAGTGAATACGCTGCTTGGATGGCAGCTTGGGGTTATCGCGCCAACCACTTCACAGTGAGCATTAACCACCTAGCTCAGTTCGATACTATCGAACAAGTGAACCAAAAGCTTAAAGATGCAGGTTTTGCCCTGAACACGTCTGGCGGTGAGATCAAAGGTTCACCAGAGGTGCTACTTGAGCAATCATCTACCCTTGCAGACGATGCAAAGGTCGCATTTAGCGATGGCGAATACGCCGTTCCTAGCTGCTTCTATGAATTTGCACTGCGCTATTTAAAGCCTGATGGAGAGATCTACACAGGGTTTGTAGCAGCATCTGCTGATAAAATCTTTGAAAGCACAAACGCACGATAATTTATCTGTGTTTGTATTGGGTCTTGCAGTAACCCCGAATTATATCGGGGCTACGCAAGGCCTGATGTTTGGTTTTTCTTCCCGACATCCTTTTACGCCACAAGCAAAAGCTCGACTCTTTGAGTTCATTGCGCATCAAGGCAATGACCGCTTTTTCATCTAGACCATACAAATGTTCAATGGCTTCAAAAGGCGTTCTATCTTCCCATGCCATTTCAATTACACGAGACTTATCACTTTCATTTAACATATTCATCTCTCAAGCGTTTTGATAGTTAAACGTACTATGTGATGAAGCGATCACAGGGCAACTCAACTTTACTTTTTAAAGCTATCAGTTGCGACCTGCAGCTGAGCATCAAATTTTGATAATTACCCCAGCCTTTTATCATCTGAGAGATATTTGGGGGAAGAAGTAAATATCGCGTTAGTTATCGACCCTCTAGTAATGCAATCCACAATAGTTACTGATAATTCCATGACCCGACATAATAAAACGCTATGTTTTTACCAAGTTACCCTAATAGCGATTTTATATAGCCCACTGTCACATTTTTTGATCTAGTTAAACAAACCTATACTGGGTACGAGTTATATTTCAGTTTGAACTATCTATAAAAACGGATTAGGAGCTAACTATGCTTGGTGAAAAACACTCTTTGATTAACGAATTCCCGGAATTTAATGAATTAATTCATGTGCTTGCTAAAAATGATTTGCACTTCAAAAAGGCCATGCAGCGTTATGATGATATGGACAAAGAAATCCGTAACTTGGAACTGATAAACTCCCCTATCGAGGATACTGATATGCACCAGAAGAAGCATCAACGCGCGGCGTTAAAAGACGAGTTATATGACTTTCTAAAAGCAAACGCATAAAGACATAAAGCTAGCAGCGCGCCGTCAATTTGAAGTTGGCACGGTGCGCTCTAGAATTGAAAGATGCCAAGCTCAGGATCAGGAACTACTGCGATGAATCTGAGCTAATCTAGCGTGGCTGATATTGCAAGTTGTTGATTTTTGACCCGCAATAAAAACAATGTGTCCTGCGCGCAGAAATACGATGGCCACAATCAGAACAGTGAGTTGCCTGAGCTACTTTGTCATCTAACTTTCCATCGCGTAAATCAATCTCCTCAATCTTTGCCATGATCTGGGACTGACTCACCCCCAAGTCATTCAGCAATTCCAGGGCGGCTAGATTCATCAAGTATAACTGATCTATTTTTTCAGAGAGGGTCTGCGTATGCGCTTCATTTTGATAGGTGCGAACCTTACTTTGGTCCCCTTGTACTGAGTTTTTAGAGATTCTTAAATCTTGAAATAAGTTGTGTAGTGATGTCATTAAGCCCTCTTATTATTAAGCTACTAACAAAGATAACGCCCATCTCTCAAACACGCTTTTAGAGAGCTCTGAACGAGAAAGTATCTCTTGTAATTAATTATGATTATTCACAGTTTCCCGATAGTTCAATAACTTAATTGACTTCACAGGCACTTAATCAATATGACTTAAATATATCGAGGCCTCAACAACTGCCACCAAATACCCTCATTAGCAATGGTGATAAGCCCAAAGATGCAACCAAAGTCGAGCTTCTATCTCATTGGCAAACTTTTTGGGCATCGAGCTTTTACCTTGCTAACAGCGCTAGCTATCCTAAAATTTACAGTAATAACGACGATGTCCCAGCGGCACGCACCTTTTAACAAAGGATAGGGTTTGGGTAAAAAGCATAACTCAACGGCGCATATGGAAAGAAATGTGCTAGTGCTGAGCTTTACCGAGGATATGTGCTTAACTGATCAAAGTTCCTCTTATCATACATGGCGTTTTGTTAATGCTGACACCCTAGAGTCAGCTACAACAATTGTTGAACAATACAATTGTTGCGTTGCAATTGCCGTAATTGATCCAGTCAGACAAGCATGTTTATTGAAGGCCGTTGAAAAACTATCAGCACAATTTAACAACCTCTTGTGGTTGGCCATTTCTGCTGACAGCAGCTCTTTGGCTGGCAATCTGAGCTATTGCTTTACCGATTACTTTATGGACTATCATCACCTGCCCATCGATTGGCAGCGCTTGGATCATTCACTCGGGCACTTATACGGTATGGCACAGATGCGCTTGCTCGCGCAAAAAGAGCAAGCGGCGACACGGTCGAATGCGTTAGTGTTTGGTGAATCTAGAATCATGCGCGATGTGATACAAACTATCCAGAAAGTAGCAAACACAGACGAAACGGTATTGATAGGCGGTGAGACTGGAACAGGTAAAGGATTATGCGCGCAATATATCCATTCTTTGTCTCCACGCAGCTCAGGTCCATTTGTTACAGTCAATTGTGGCGCTTTGCCACCAACACTTATTCATTCTGAACTTTTTGGCCACGAGAAAGGCGCGTTTACGGGGGCCGAACGACAATATATCGGTAAAATTGAGCGAGCACATGGCGGTACCCTATTCCTTGATGAAATTGGTGATTTGCCACTTGAGTTACAAATTAACCTACTACACTTCTTGGAAGAGCGCCTTATTGAGCGCGTGGGTGGGCACAAGACCATTGAAGTAGATTGTCGCGTTATTTTCGCAACCCATGTCGATTTAGAAAATGCCGTAAACCAAGGCACGTTTCGCGAAGATTTGTATTACCGTATCAATATCATTCAGCTTGAGATACCCAGTCTGCGCAATCGCAGACAAGACATCCCAGTATTAGCGAATGACTTTTTGGATAAGTTTACGCCGCAAAATCAGAATTTTGCATTTTCTTCTACCACGGTTGATCTCATGCTCAGATATGGGTGGCCGGGAAATGTTAGGGAGCTAAAGAATAGAATCCAACGCGCCATTATCATGAGCGATACTGGCATTATTAATGAGTCTGATTTAGGTATAAAAGCGGGCTTCACTGACAGTGAAGAAGGCAGAATGATTGATCTGGTTCAACGTAGAAATGACATTGACGCGCAGTCGGTGTTAGATGCGATGGAGCAGAATAATCATAACGTGTCCGCCGCTGCGAGGGACCTTAACATTTCTCGAACGACCTTTTATCGTCTGCTTAAGAAGTGCAACATTAAATTGTGACCAGACTCGGTGAACATGATGAGGACCATCAAATGAAACCACACATTTTAACGCGCACTGTGTTACTTGGGTCATCCTTATTGCTCTTTGCTTGCCAAGGCGACAACGCCAAGTTGGAAGAAGAAGTGAAAGCATTGAGAGCCGATATTGTAGAACTAAAACAGCAACTTAATACCGTCGCGAGTCAAGTCGATGACATTCATATCATTGCCCAAGCATCGCAACAACCGCAAACAAAAACTCTGCCTACCCAGAACGACTTCAATAGTGGTGGTACATTACCTGAACTAGGTGATTCCACCGCCACCTTGGCTATCGTAGAGTTTTCAGATTATCAATGCCCATACTGTAAACGCTTTATCGATACCACCTTTCCCAAGCTGAGAGCTAACTATATCGATAAAGGCAAAGTGAAATACGTTACCCGTGATTTTCCTCTTGGCTTTCATACCAAAGCTAAGGGTGCTGCCGTAGCAGCGAATTGTAGCTTAAAGCAAGAGGCCTATTGGCCAATGCGAACCTTGTTGTTTAATAACATGCGAAATCTGGGTGACGAACTCTACCAGCAAAGTGCTCAAAACTTATCGCTCAACATGGAACAGTTCGAAACCTGCCTGGCAGATCAACAAATTATGCAAAAGATAGAAAGAGATTTAAGTTACGGTTCGTCCTTGGGTATTCGAGGTACGCCTAGCTTCTTGATAGGTAGGATTGAGAATAATCAACTGGTAAGCCCCCAGTTATTAGTCGGTGCGCAGAGCTACGAGACTTTCGCCGGCATCCTTGAGAGCCTTGAAAACAGCAAAACAAAGTAAGTTATGATGCATGTTAGCGCATCGAGGTAAACTCTCACGCTAACATGCACTCAAATCAGGAACTGTCCACACTGTTCACCAAGGTCGTGAACACTATGCTACACAATCTTAACTATATGAATATCTGAGCATTTACACCTTAAATCAAGGGCTTTAACTTGTGCCTTTTATAAAAACTGTTACTCCTGCGTAACACTCCTATTCACCTAAAGTTCAGATAAAGATATCAAATCACTATAAATCAATACCTTAGTATATTGGTTCAATCTTTGCTCTATACCCCTACCTGTGTAATTTCACCCCCGTAGTCTGGACAGATCTCTACGGCCGATGGAAGGCTCACACTTTATACCGACTAAGCAGTAATAAACGGACTTACTCTTACACCCTCGTTGCTCATAACTACAGGGGTAAGAATCCACTCACAACTAGTTACAACAACTAACGGTTAACGAGGTCATGCTTATGAAACGATTTAACTGTAAAAAGCTTATTAGAGTCTTGGGCGTTACTCTGATAAGCGCAGCAACCCTATATGGTTTTAGTACTGCGCCCGTACACGCATCATTTTTTCCGCAGAAACTGGAACAAGCCTGTATGGCTGAACAAGCTGGGTTTGACTTAAACTGTACCGCAAAAGACATTCGCGTAACGAGTGTTGATAACATTAGAAATTTAGATGGTTCACCTGCAGTAAGCTGCCAATTGGGCTCAAGTGTTTCTTTCAAAGCTGATGTTAGTATCACCACTACGGCGAATGAACGATACGATTATTCTGTGTATCTCCCTGAAGGAAACTGGAGCGCGCAGGATTCTAATCCTGACAACACTTGCTCTATATTGCTTGGGCAAAATAATGGACCTGGCGTTGATTTAGAAGAAGGCCAAGACCAATGTGCTGATATCTCTAAAGCGGCAGGCTTTGATGAAACACACGTTTATGTTGGTGAAGAAATCACGTTGTTTTGTCGCGATGACGACAATTCCGGGTATGTTGACTTCAACTACTGTGCAGCATGGCATAACAAAGACGGTGCCGACTGTAGCGAAGATGACCCCGCAGCTCCTGGCACACCATCAAAATGTCGTTGTGAATCGTTCGATATAGATATATTTATCAAACCAAGTGCTCCTGTTATCACTAAAACTCTAGAAAGCGCTAGTTCAACTGCTACTGAGCCAAGTGGTAGTTTCACTTATTCAGTAAGTTTCACTAACCCAAATTCTGGTGCATCAATATTCTTAGGTTCACTTGAGGATGTTATTGACCAAGGTGGCGATGATAGCTTTGAAACCACATTGGACTTATGGGGAGCGACAACCTCTGCGGGTACCGCCGATGGCGTGTACTTAACCAATAGCACCTGCTCACAACCTGCTAATGGTGGCGAAGTGTTAGGCGGAGCATCCTATAGCTGTCAATTCACGGTCACAATTGTTGATTCGGATTTACCGGACGATCAAACCCCAGAGTTATACGATGATACCGTTAGGTTGACACTCACTGACTCAAATGGAGATGGTATTGAAGCTCTTGCAGCTTGTCCCGGTAATGTAAGCCAATCATTCGGTGACCACTGTAGTAATGAGAAACGCGTGACTTTAACTAACGTCGCACCTTCTATCTCAGTGCTTAAAGAAGCGAATGTGAGCCAAGTGCCTGAATCCGGCGGCGATGTTACATACACAATTACCGTGACAAACACTTCTCCTAAGTGGGATTCACCTATCACTATAACTTCACTAATGGACGATGTATTCGGTGACCTTACTACGCTAATGGATAGCGATTGTGCCATCGGTGCTCAATTGGACTTCGAAGGCTTCTATCAATGTTCATTTACACAATGGATAGCTGCCGACATGGCAGGTTCACACACTAATGTGGTAACAGCAAAAGGCACAGACAATGAAGGCGATGAAGCGACTGGTTCTGAGTCAGAAACAGTTATGATCAGCAATGTGCTTTCAAACATCACATTAGAGAAAGTAGCAGACCCCATTGAAGTGCCAGAGACAGGTGACGATCCGTCACAAACTCGTTCTGTTGAATACACCTTCACATTCGGCGTTGACGGAAGTGGCGTAGATAATGTGACCTTTAAAGAGTTACTTGATGACATGTTTGGTGATCTCACTGATGAGTGTAAAGTCGATACCAAAAATGGCATGCCTTTCGGTCCCGTTGACTTGTTAGACTTTGTCTTAATGCCGGGCGAAACTGCAAGTTGTAACATCAGTCGCGATTTGACAGGTAACTCAGGTGAGGTGCACGTAAATGTAGCAACCATCAATGGTATCGACGATGATAATGACCCTGTTACGCAGATGGATGATGCGAGCGTTACCTTTATTCCAGCAGCTCCGGCCGCAGATGTGAAATTTGGCGCAGGTCTACTGGCCGTTGTTGAGCTAACCAACACGGGTATTGAGAATGTAACCTTAACTTCCATGTTATTCGATGGATTTGATGTGTTCGCTGAGGAAGAGACTTCGCCTGATTTGACGGTTGATGGCTTTAAATTGATTAACTCAGGTGGTTCGTATGAAAATCAGAACTACCCAGCATGTAATCAAGGACAGCTTCTCACTTATAATGGTTCACCGGGTTCAACATACTCTTGTGCCTTCACCATTGAATACAGACCTGGCCTAGATAGTGTTGCCGCTATTAATCAACTCAATGAGCTAATCATTACATTAGAAGATGATGAAGGCGATGCAACTATCAATAAAGTAGATATCCAAGTCTATGGCTTTGGTAACTAACTTAGCCTTTGGCGATTAGCGATTAGCGAATGTTGAGTTAGAAAAAACAGTGTTCGTACGGCGTATATAAAACGCTAAAACCAAGCAAGGAGCCGCGACTCAGTCCCGGCTCCTTTTATTTATTCCTTTAGCTAGGTGAAATCGTTAGTTACCACCCTTGCCTTTTTTACCACCGCCGGTTGAACCTCCTGTATCACCACCGCTTGTTGCTGAAGAAAGGGTAATAGTTACCGTTGTGGTTGACTCATACTCACCATCGCTAACCGTGTAGCTAAAACTATCAGTGCTTTTAAAGCTTTTTGCTGGTGTGTACTCTAGGTGACCATTTGCGTTAATGGTGACAGACCCTTTGCTACCTTGTGTTAGTGAGCTAATGGTCAAAGTGTCACCATCTTCATCGATATCATTTGCCAGTACATTAATAGTGACTGCGCCTTTTGAGGTGATGGTTACCGCGTCACCTTGCGCGATTGGCGCATGATTAACACTTGCAACTATGTTGTATGAAAGTGTTGCGAAAGCGCTCAGATTACTGTTTTCCAGATCTTGAGCCACTAATGTCATACCATAAGTGCCTGCGGTTGCATCATTAGCCGAGACTACCGCTAAGGTCACGGTTTCAGTTGCGCCATCAGCGAGTGTGATGTGGGCACTGTCTGCGAACCAATCTGCTGGTGTCATGATTGATAGCGAATAAGATGCCGGTGCACAATCTGTATTGTTGTTAGTTACAGTTACAGTATAGAGCTGCTCTTGACCGGCATTCACAGTACCCGCTGTAGTTTGCACACCAACAACCGGCGCGTTAGCAACACACACAGGTGCTGGCTCTGCCACTACGTAGGTTGCAGTCACTGCTGATTGATACTGAGTTTGCGCAATGTTGTTTGCCACAACACTAAAGTCATACACACCTGCATCTACAGTCGTTGATGAAACTACGTCTAAATCGATTGTCTGTGACTGACCTGAAGCCAATGCCACAGTTTGAGTAGCGGCGCTAAAACCAGCTGGTAATGTCGCATCAACAGTAAATTCAGTAGTGTCACATGACTCGCTGTTATTATTTGTCAGCGTGCCTTGGTAGCTCACTGCAGTGCCAGCCTCTACAGCCTCAGGATTGTTTGCAGCTAACACCCAAGTCGGATTTGCCAGCTCACATTGAGCAACTGGTGCTTCTACAACATAAGAAACTGTCATAGCACCAGTGTATTGTGCGTCAGACGCATTAACTGCTGTTACAGCTATATCATAAAAACCATCTGTTGCCGCTGCAGGGGAAGTCACTTCAAAGCTCACTGAAGCACTTTGACCTGGTAAGACTGTTGCAGTGGCAGCCGTTGCTACCCAGCCCGCAGGAACAGTAGGAGTTACAGTAAATTCAGATGCTGAGCACTCCAGGCTGTCTTGGTTACTCAATGTTGCGTTATAAGTTACGGTCGTTCCCGGAGCTACCCATGCACTCGCGACTGGAGACACATTTATCGTTGGATTAGCCGCTGCACACATTTGGCCTGTATAGCTAACTGATACGCTGGCAACCGTTGCGTTTACCCACTCAGTTGAAATACTTACACCCGCAACTTCATCGGTATAGGTGCTCCCTGCGACTAACGCTGCATCATCAAGGTCATAAATACTACTTTTAGGTGTCATGTCGAGGATTTGACTACTCTCGATATCATCTTTTGATTGATTTAAGTGCACCAATACACCATTGGTTGCTGCGGTACCGGCCATAAATGAATCGAAACCTTGCGCTTGACGATACTCTAGGTAATACCAAAGTGGTGCACCTGTTGTTGCATCTGTACCACGGCGCACTTTCAACGCTTTAGCATTACCTGACATCGCTGTACTAAGCGGCTCGATGATATAGTTGCCGTCTTCATGTGCAGTCACTACTTGACCAGCATTTTGAGTAAGCCAACCCAAACGCTCTTTATTAAATGCATTGAAGTGACCTTCAGATTTACCCATGATGTCAAATTTGTCACCGTAAGTAACAGCAAAACACGAATCGCTAATATAACCAGAGCCACAGCTCAATTCTTTAGCGTGTTTCAAACCTAGGTTGTGACCAAGCTCATGGCCAATCGTCATTAGATTCAATTCACCGTTTAACCAAGCACGTGAAGGCGTTCCACCTACGGTGCCTTGACCACGCCAACCGCAGCTATCGTTTTTGGGCAGCATATACACTAGGCGTTGGTATTGGCTCAAATCAACACCATTGTCTTTTGCTACTTGGCGAGCGTGCTGATCCATACCAAAGTAGTCACAGGTAGTGTCAATCGGCATAGTGTAGTAGCCACGTACATCACCGCTTAACCATGTTTGGCCATATGAAGCCTCTTTGAAATAGTCGTTGACGCGACCAAAAACCATGTCCTGAACTTCTTGTTCGGTCCATGGTTGTAAGCTTGGGTTATCTTGGAAGTTAAGTAATAGCACCAAGGTTTTTTGCTCACCCGTTGTACCAGTCAGTGGTGAAGTTACACCCGAAGTCGAATCGCTTGATGCATCACCCGCTGCGAGCACTTGTAAGCTAGATAAGTCGTTATCAAGTAACATGCGAGTAGTGGCGTTTTGTTCAGTGTTTTGGGTGAACTGCCAGCCCTTAACACTCAATTTGTCTCCAGATTTTAACTCCTGACTTTGTGCATTAGTCGCAACGAATAGCTCAATGTGTTCGTTGCCGGTATCAAGGAAATAACGAAGGCGCGTTTTACCTTGTTCCTCAGAATCAAGATAAACAAGCTCTAACTCACCGGTTACCTGTTTTTTCTGAGCTAAGGTTGCCGCAACGTCAGCGGGCATAGTGCCACGTTTTGTTTGCGGGATAATTGTACGAAGAACGGTACTTGGGTCTTGACCGAGAAGATGGTACTGCGCGTTTTGGCGCTCTTTCGCCACGGCCAGCATTTGACCAGTAGACATCGAGCTTTGGCCATTGTTCGTTTTGGCCATTGATGTTAGTTGTAGAGTTTGCAACTTAACTTGTTGGGCTTGTGGCATTGCTGCCTGTACTCGCATTGCAGTAAAGCTCAAACCAAGCATTAGCGCGGTATACGCGCAAGCTTTACTTGCTGTGAAAGTGGTGTTCGTAGACGTTAAAGTGCAAAGTTTGGTGCTCACAACTGAACCCTCTCAAAGTTTAAACATCACTTCGAAAGCATTCAGTATTTATACTGAGCTCTTGATCACATTCCTTCGGTAACCCAGCCACCCTCTATTTTACTAGTAGGGCCTGTGGCTTTGCGTCCACCAATTACTTGATGTTTGCCATTTCGAGAGTGCTTTCGAAAAAGGAACGCAGGCGATCAAGCACCGCGTTGAGCATAATTTTAGCAACATGATTGCAAAAAACTCAACAACAAAATTGTGCTTTTTTTGAGCTACTTTTGAATTCCTAATGAAATCAACAAGCAAGAAGCAAACATTTTTTCTTAGGAATAAGTTATTACCCCATAATTTGAATAGCGTGCATTTTAATCACACAAATATGGTGAAAATCCTGCCAGATAGAGCTCTATTTTCAGTTTATTGGTGAAAGTGTAATCAGCGAGTGATGTCAAAGTGATTACTTTGCATGGTTACAAAGCTAGAGAACAGAAACCTGACGGTAGAGCCTAATTTAATTTACAAATTTGCAACAGCGGCATTTAATACCGGTAGGGTTTTGTGTCGCCAGATTTGTCGGAATATATGAGGGTTATTCGCGGAGGTAGTCTTCAAGAGGATGATAGATGGAGACGAACCCAGCATCGGGCTGAGTTCGTATCGTATACGTTAGTTTTAACGGCTAATGATATCAACAATCTCACGGGTATCATCTATCAATCGGATGATAGAACCGTCTACTTCGATAGAGATGAGGCCATCCCCACCGCGATTGATTACTTTGCCGCGGCGATAAATGTCGCGGTCTAAAATGTCACCACGTCTCAACTTTTTCTGCCAGCCTGGAGGCAAGTCGCCGCCATTATCTACTTTCTTCTCTAAGCCAGGTGGCAAGCTTTTGTGATCGTGCTTGTCCTTATCCTTATCTTTGGCGTACGCCATACCTGTTACTAAGCTGAGTCCAATCAAACCTACATAAATATATGCTTTCATCGTTTT
Organism: Pseudoalteromonas pernae; assembly: GCF_039831865.1. NCBI lineage: Bacteria > Pseudomonadati > Pseudomonadota > Gammaproteobacteria > Alteromonadales > Pseudoalteromonadaceae > Pseudoalteromonas > Pseudoalteromonas pernae. The sequence continues at coordinate 104,870 of NZ_JBDODM010000006.1, read as the reverse complement.
GTTCCTTAAAGAAGTATCTTTTGAGATTAGCAGTTTTAACTGAACGCGCTATGAAATCACTCATAAAAAGTGTTCATTTTCTCCTGCGTGATTAACCTCGTATAACACGGCACAAAATCATTAATGCGCAATAATATAGTGACGCAATTTGGTCATTTTGTCCCAGTTTTTGTGCTGTTCTGTAGTAGCCTTGTTAGCAACACAAAAATGATCCTCACTTATTACCAATACGTTTTAAACTTAAAACACGACCAACAAGTTGCAAGATGGCCCACAAAAAAGCTCATTTACCCAGCAAGACTTGCCCTATTTGTGGGCTGGAGTTCAGTTGGCGCAAGAAGTGGCAATTGAATTGGGAAGAAGTTAAATATTGTTCTAAGCGTTGCGCTAAAGCCCGCAAAGCACAACGCAACGGGCCTGTTTAACGCAACTCAGAGTCTAAGGTCAGGATACGTGGTATCGATTTAATACCATGGCGTTTAAACAATTTACCGTTCTCATCAATCACCATAGTCACTTCATCAGCAAACTCCCCTTTATAAGCAGTCGCATCTTGTTCTGAAGTCCACAAGTTAGACACTACAACTGTAACTGACTTACCTTGTCTAAGCATGCCATTGACTTGCATTCTTGCTTGCTGGCACTCTTGCGCCGCTTTGGGGTTACGCGTTGCCCAATAAGTTTCACACCAAATTGCACTGAACAATACGATATCAGTATCAAATTGGTAGTCATACGCTTTAGTCTGTGTCGGTGCAATGGCAGCAAGTTCAACACCCTGCTTGAGTTGCGTTAACACTGTTTCTAGCTGCTCATCGGTTTCATGCGTGCGATATACAAGATCACCCTTGCGATTGAATACCAAATGCAATGGCGTGCCGTTTAGCTGCATCGTGGTTGCTAATGAATTTTCGGTATCTTGAGCCATTGGTACTGTAAGACCAAATTTATCAACGACCTTTTGAATCGCCTCGGCGTCGTCATTGAGGTCGATGTTAACCGCCAAGAAAGCGATGTCTTCACCAAATTCTCTGTAATGCTTTTGCAAAGCCGGCATTTGTTTCATGCATGGACTACACCAAGTGGCCCACATTTCAATGTAAAGGGGTTTGCCTTGGGCATAGTTTTTAACAGAGATGCTTTGTTGGCTATCCAATGCCACAACACGCACATCTTGCAAAGGGTGTGCAAAAGTAAGCATGGGTATCACTGCCATAAAAAATATCAATAATCGTTTCATTTTTGTGCTCGCTAAGATTGTACTACATCTACAATAGCAATAAGCTAGAGCCAGAAATTGAATAAAAGCGACAGCTATGACGTTACTCCCCAGTGAGATGTATGCCAGCAAGTTACAACCCATTGATCATTTTGGGTTATCAACGCGCACTCTCGACGACAAATCGATTTCTGAGATTTGGTGCTCAAAGGTCAGTAAGGATAACCTTTGGAGCGAGCAACTATTACACGCCGATGGGCGGATGGGCTTGTTTGTTGTTCGTGGCCCACACGTATATATCAATGATTGCTTACTCACTGAGGGAGTGTATGTATGCGGTGCCAACGAACAAGCTCAAATTATTAGGTGTAGTGCCGATGCCCATATGTTCGGCGCACGTTTTCACATTGGTCAACAACAAGCCCTCATTAACCTTCCTGCGCATGAGCTAACAGGACAGATGCTCGCGATCGGTGACTTACCTCGCACAGCATTTTTACCACTGCTGCACCCAAACATGTCTTTTACACAATTTACCGAACAACTACTCAAAAGCAGCTCAGAAAACGCGACTCCTCATTTGAAGCTAAGTGCCCGACTTATTAACGAATGCGGCAACAGTAGTGTTGTTGCTGATACCATAAAGATGAGCAAACGCTCAGTGGAACGCCATGCCCTCAATCAAATAGGCTTGCCGTTAAAAACCATTGATATATTGAAGAAAGTTGCCAGAGCAAGGGCTACCATCAAGACCAACCCCAACACATCACTGACCCAAATCGCCCATGACATCGGTTTTGCTGATCAAGCCCATTTTACGCGGCAGTTTAAGCACGTGGTCGGAATGACCCCAAGGCAATATAAAACGTTAAAATCAAAGCAAATTAACCGCTGAATTGTGCTTCGATAAGGTGAGAAACACCCTGCTTGTCAACTTCAATCGTCATGCCATCAGCAGCGATATAGAGAGCGCCACTGTATCGGGCTTGCGCAGTTTCTTTTATCCTATTCATGCACAGTTCCCCACCATATCGAGCACTGAAATGCGTGAGTAGCAGGCTTGGGAGCTCTCGTTTTTGCGCATATTCCGCCACTCGCTCAACGTCACTGTGGCCGGTATGAAAACCCACCTTTTTTAAATCTACCGCTAAAAACGTCGCTTCATGCACCAGCAAATCCGTGCCCTCAATCTCGTCATCCAAGCACTTTGGTGCTTCGTTATCGCCACAAACAATAATGACGCGTGCCCGCCATGCATTAAATGTGTAGTCATCACTGAGCAATATTTGACCGTTGAAGGACGTATTTTCGCCACGTTGTAATAAGTTAAAATGTGGTCCACTGGGGATACCATGTTCAGTTAACTTGTTGATATTTAATTTGCGTACTATCTGAGTCTCAACGAATTTATAAGCGTAGCTGGGGACCCGATGTTTTAGTGGGCATGTGGTGACATCGACCCACGAGAAAGACTGGCCAGCGCATTGTTCAACACTGAGTAATTTCAGCTCAAACGCTAAGGTTAACTCGGTCATTTCCAGCACAGCTCGCACAAAAGAAAGCACTTCGTCAGGCGCGATAAGATACATAGGGTGGGTTCTGCCAGACAACCCAGCGGAAGCTATCAAACCGGGGAGCCCATAGCAGTGATCGCCATGTTTATGGGTTATGAAAATGGCTTCAAGATGGTAGATAGCGAGCGTGCTTTTAAGAATTTGATGTTGGGTCCCTTCACCACAATCGACAAGATACCAAGGTTTTAAATCGTCTCTAAACACCGCATAAGCTGATACATTTCTTTGCGTTGTTGGCGTCCCAGAACTACTTCCTAATACTTGTACTCGCAAATCTTTTTCCTACTATCTTTGTATCTGAGTTTAATTTTACGACGTGCGCCCAAAGAATAACACTAAGGCACATTTATCAGGATAACCAGTTATGAAAAACGATATCGATACCAAAACTCTACTCAATGTGTACGAACAGATTCAAAAACACGGCGAGCAAACAGAAAAAGGAAAGTTGTACCAAGGACTGTACGCCTATAGTGATATAGATGGCTACACAGTCTACATTGAAGGCAGTGGTGTGCTGCTACGTTTTGGATTTCACAATACCTATCACCTTGACTATCAAAGCGATAAAAATAAAGAGGATTTTATGAACAAAGTCCTCAGCATCGCACATCAGGACTGATCGCCCCGCAATTGATTGAGCGTATAAACCACTTTGTATTATGCGAGGGTTTTACGTGCACAGACCTAGGCGATATAGGCCCACTCCGGCACCGTTACAAAATCATATCGAGCGAGTTGTCGAAGCCTTAAAGCAGCAGCCACATAAAGTAGCGCTCATCAAAGATAATTTGGAATATTATCGCCAACAGCCACATCTAAAGCGTGGCTTCTTGCTCGCCATTGAACGTTTTGATTGGGTTTTTGCAGCGCACGAGGACGTTGATTCTCTGTGTGCTCAATTACTTAGTGACGATTACATCGGCAGACGTTTACGCCGTTATCCGTTGTTATTCAAGGGCATATTAGATGATTAATCTGGTGTGGTTGAAGCGAGATTTTCGCTTAGACGACCACGCGCCATTGCACTTTGCGGCGCTAAACGGGAAGCCTACACTGGTTGTGTATGTGATTGAGCCACACTACTGGCAACTGGAAGACACCAGCATGAGGCAATTCACCTTCATTGCCCAAGCACTTCGTTCGCTGGCAACTGAGCTAGAAAAAATTGGCGCTTTTTTGTTGGTGCGCAGCGGTGATGTCTGTGATGTGTTGTCACGCATTCATCAACATGCGCCTATCGACACACTTTTTAATCATCAAGAAACGGGGAACAGTTGGACATTTGCGCGGGACCAACAAGTATTCGCATGGTGCAAGCAACATGGGATCACAGTCAACACGTACCGCCAACAAGCTGTGTTTCGCGGCAAAATTGACAGGGATACATGGCACGCTAAAGCCAACGATTGGCTGGAACAAAGCTGTTATCCCGCACCGCAAAAGTTACTCAGCCTCATTACACATCATGATGGCTTGGCATTGCTTGATAATTATGTAGGCGATGATGAACTAGAAGCCATTAGCGCGCAACGCGGCAGCCATACAGCGGCCATCAACACACGAAATAGTTTTTTTACACAACGAATTCGTCACTATCGCTATGGCATATCGTCTATCATCAAAAGTGGCACTGCGTGTTCACGTTTGAGTCCGTACCTTGCTTACGGATTGGTTAGCTTGCGCGATACGATGCAACGACTTTATGCCCTCCCGTCATGTGATGGCAACCGTGATGCGGTGCTCTCGCGATTACATTGGCATAGTCATTTTGTGCAAAAGCTGGAATCTGAACCGCGCTATTGCGAACAAGCTGTGCACCAAGATTTAGTCACCCTACGCGAAAATGAGTTTGACCCAATGCAGTTCCAGCGCTGGTGTCAGGGCCAAACTGGGGTGCCCTTTGTCGACGCGTGCATGCGCTATTTACACCACCACGGTTGGCTTAATTTTAGGATGCGGGCCATGCTCATTGCCTACGCAAGTTACCAACTCTGGTTAGACTGGCACCAGCCTGCTGCCTTTTTAGCGCAGCAGTTTGTCGATTACGAGCCGGGTATTCATTACCCGCAAGTACAAATGCAGTCAGGAACGACGGGGATAAACCCTTGGCGCATGTATAATCCCGTCACCCAAGGGCAGAAATATGATGCGCAAGGTCATTTTATTCGCAAGTGGCTGCCAGAATTGGACCATGTGCCAAGTGCTTACATTCATACTCCTTGGCTTTACACAAAGCTAAAAACAGATAGTTACGACAGACCCTCATTTCCTCCTGATGTTGCTCTGCGCCAAGCCAAAGAAAAAATCTCCGCGTTTTACAAAGCTCACGTCAATCGCAGCGAGACACAACGGATTATTACCACACACGCCAGTCGGAAAAGGCAAAAGAAAAAAGTCAGTTCGAACAAAAATACCAAACAATTAAATTTATTTTGATCCGTTTATTTTTTCAGCACGTAATAGTTAAAGCTTTTCCCTATAAAAGCAGACTTCTTCCCTTTATGGGTAGGCAGAGACTCCCCCGTCTCTGCTTTTTTTTTGCTGCTCATCGTTTCTAACTTATTATTAGCCGCTAATAGAAGATTTAGCCCCTTGAAAATGTTATTGTCCCCACCATTTGAGACTCCATGGATTAATTAGGTATGACAAAAGCTGTATCCGCCGTACCAGAACAAGAGCAAAAAGGCTGGTTTAACCGCTTTCTTGCGACTGTCGAATTTCTCGGCAACTTGTTACCTCACCCAATAACTCTGTTTGCCCTTTTCTGTGTCGCCATCGTGGTGATCAGTGGCATCGCTGATTGGGCAGGCCTAAGTGCCATCGACCCTCGCCCGGAAGGAGCCAAAGGCCGCGATCCAGATGGGGTGATTGAAGTTGTAAGCCTAATGAGCGCTGAAGGTTTACGCCGTATATTTGAAGGGCTAGTGACCAACTTCACTGGCTTTGCACCGCTGGGCACAGTGCTTGTTGCGCTACTAGGTGTGAGCGTAGCTGAGCACTCAGGACTTTTATCAGCAGCAATGCGTGGCATGGTTATGGGCGCATCAAAGCGACTAGTCACCTTTATGGTGGTGTTCGCTGCTATCCTGTCTAACACAGCTTCAGAGCTTGGTTACGTCGTACTTATCCCACTCGCGGCGATGATATTCCATAGTTTAGGCCGTCACCCTTTGGCCGGTCTAGCCGCAGCTTTTGCTGGTGTATCCGGTGGTTACAGCGCTAACTTGTTATTGGGCACTATTGACCCTCTGCTTGCGGGGATCACCACGCCAGCGGCGCAAATGATTGACCCTGACTACCAAGTAGGCGCTGAAGCAAACTACTACTTCATGTTTATCTCAGTGTTTTTAATCGCCTTTTTGGGTACTTGGGTAACTGAGAAAATCGTTGAACCGCGCTTAGGTAAATACGATCCAAAGGAAGCCAGTGTCGACTTAGGTGAAAACAAAATTGAGCATCTGAGCAAAGTTGAAAAAAGTGGCTTAAAGTGGGCGGGTTTAACCTTTTTAGCGCTTGGCGTTATTCTTTCACTAACGATTATTCCTGAAGATGGTATTTTACGTCATCAGGTCACAGGTGAAGTAAAAGGGTCGCCATTCCTCAAAGGTATCGTGGTCATTATCTTCATTACATTTGCTATTCCTGGTTTTGTGTATGGTCGTGTTGTTGGCTCAATGAAAAATGACCGTGATGTGATTGATGCGATGAGTAAGAGCATGGGTGCGATGGGTATGTACATCGTACTGGTGTTCTTCGCAGCACAATTCGTGGCATTTTTTAAATGGACAAACCTAGGTACGATTCTGGCGGTTAATGGCGCTGCATTGTTACAAGCATTAAACCTTACTGGTCCAGAGGTATTCGTATTCTTCATTCTAATGTGTGCGTTGGTTAACCTCAGCTTGGGCTCTTCTTCTGCACAATGGGCTGTCACAGCCCCTATCTTTGTGCCTATGTTGATGCTTATCGGCTACGCGCCTGAAACCATTCAAGCTGCTTATCGTATCGGTGACTCAGTAACCAATTTGATCACCCCGATGATGAGTTACTTTGGCTTGATACTCGCCGTCGCCACCAAGTACAAAAAAGACATGGGGATTGGGACACTTGTGGCCACCATGCTGCCATACAGCATGATTTTCTTTGTTGGTTGGGTGTGTTTATTCTACATCTGGGTATTCGTATTAGGTATGCCTGTAGGTCCAGGTTCACCAACCTACTACCAGCCTTAACCCCTGCTCACGAGCCAGCACACTTGCTGGCTCGTACCCATTTGCTATAGTTGTTGTGTAATCAATTACCTAGAGCAACTAAGTGCGCCTTCTTTTGATATTAATTTCGTTTAGTTACTGCACCTTATCTTACGCCACAGTAGAGAAGTTTATTGAGCAGACCTACGCTACCGCCATGGTCCTGACCAATGGCGAATCGGTGAACATAGGGTATGGGCACTTTAATTCTCCAGCCGCTTTATTCAATTCAGACCAAGAAACTGACAATGAATTGCGCCAAGATCTCAATGTATTTACGCTACCAATCACCAAAGCAACACGCTCACCCGTTTACTTTGACAACTTTGATAGCGAACTTCATATTCAAGCAAGCTTTTTAAATCAAACCAACAGTCTCAATTTATTTGATCAAGCAATTGATGATGTCGTTGCGGAAGATATCTATGGCTTAGGTGCGAATTGGGTATTCGAGCGCCCCATTAGTTCCAAGTGGTGGTTTGGCTTTGGCGCGCGTATCCAAGCATTTCATTACGATAATTCCTACAGATATAACTCACCTCAAAGCAAAGAAGTACTCCAACCCGAATTTGATGGTGTCATTGCGAACATCAGTAGTAATGCGCTTATCGCCAACCCGCACATAGAAATGATGTATCGCCTCCCTCGGCATTGGGGATATTACGAATATAAAACCAGCTTCAACTATTACTACGGCAGCTCGTTAGCTGAGCCATCCGGGCTTGATAAAATCAGACCCGAGGGCTGGCGCTATCAAAATGGCATCAAAGCGCGATTCAATGGTGCTCATTTTGGCGATTTATCTCAGGCTTTCTATCTCAAAGCCCATCGCGTCGATATTGGCGGCGATAGCGCCAGTGCATTCGCTACTGGCCATTTTTATGAATACGGGATAGGCATACTGTTCGACACAAGCCCATGGCTATCATGGCTAGATAATGTAGGTATTGGCCTTAATTATCATCACGGCAGTGCGCTCGAAGGTGGCAGTGTCGTTTTTTATTTTAACGAGTAACCGCCCCGCCCCCTCACGCTAATATTAAGGAATGCGTCTACATGCAAGCACCGAGAAAACTCGCAGCACGATATCGCGCCATTGTCGCCAGCATTGGCTTTTACCCTGCCATTATTATCAGCCTGTTAATGACACTAGCAATGGTGTTAGCCGCTCTTGAGTATCAGTCTTGGGTGATGCAATTCAAGCAAGATTGGTCAATATTTTTTGTGTCGGATATAGACACTGCCAAGACGCTGCTGAGTATCCTAGCAGGAGGGCTTATCTCGTTAACTGTGTTTAGCTTCTCTATGGTGATGGTGGTACTCAATAATGCCGCCGCGACATTGTCACCAAGAGTGCTTCCCGGTTTGATCACTATGAAAGCGCATCAGTATGTGCTGGGCATGTACCTCGGCAGTATTGTCTTTACCTTACTAACCCTGATGAATATTCACGAAGACCAAGAACAGTTTAACATTCCAGCGCTAGCAACATTCGTTGCGCTCATATTAGGCATATACTCGCTGATATTATTCGTGTTTTTCATTCACTCTATTTCTCGTTCTATCCAAGTAGACAACGTACTCAACACACTATTTTCACAGACAAATAAACAGCTTAAATGCTTGATTGAATACCAGCAGCAGGACGTTTTAACGCTTGTTCCCCACTATCAGGATTGGTACCAATTGCCCAGCCCCACCGCTGGCTACTTTAAGGGCGTAAATACGCAGCAATTAACTAAGTTGCTAAACGAGCATAATTTAGAAGTTGTGGTTGCAGTTGAGCCGGGCTTTTTTTGTGTAGAGGGATTTCCCTACATGGCAATCAGTTATGACATTAGCGATAACCAAGAGCTTTGCGAGAAAATAAATGCCTGTAGTGTCTTTTATATTGAAGAATATATCGGCGATCATTACAGCTATGGTCTTAGACAAATCGCGGAAATTGCCATTAAAGCATTGAGCCCAGGTATAAACGACCCGGGGACAGCTGTGAAAGCCGTTGATATGTTGAGTATTTTAACTATCGCTAGGCTACATGTCGGGGATTATAACTACACACTCTTAAACTGTGATTCAAACAAACCACGACTGTGGTTTTATGAGCCAAGCTTAGCCTCATTATTAGAACAAAACTTTGATCCAATCCGCCATTATGGCTGTGGCGACCCCACTATTTTGGTTAACCTTATCGAAGCTCTCAAAAATATATTATTTGTCTGTGAGCACAATCGAGATTACACCAGAGCGCTTTATAATTACGTGCAAGCGACGGTCTACGACGCCGAGCACAATATCAATAACCCATATGAGCGAGCGCACATAAATCGGATGTTGGAGCGTATGAACCATGTCGCCGCCAAACGTGGCGATAATATTGAGTTTAAGTTATCACAAACGCAGGCAGCTGATTAAAGCTGCCATGCATAACTGATTTTAGTAAAGAAGGTTCTGTCCGTTCGCGTTAATTCATCCAAGTTATCATTTTGATAACCACTGTCTGAATACCCAAGATAGAACACTGACTGCGGGTTGATCATGTAAGAGTACACAACCTGTGACCCAAAATCGCGATTGCGTTCATGCACCTGACGATACAAATAGGCTTGTTGATTGCGGTCGATATCTTCAAACTGCCAAATCACCTTCAACATGCTGTTAATATTGAATTTGTAGTACATACGCACATCGAACTGGTGAGCTTCGTATACGTTTTCATCTTTCACATCGAGGAAACTGTAGTTGTAACTCAACTGCAATTGAAGATGCTGACTAACATCCCAGCTAAAGGTGTTTTCGATGTCCGCGCCATCACCCAATCGAACGTTGCTATAATCTATTCGTGAACCATAGTTGGCATAAAGTGTGTAGTTTAAATCTTGCAATGGTCGCGCAGTTACATAAATGTAGCCGTTATTTTGGGTAAAGTACTCACCGTAATAAAGCTCTTCGCTGTGCCATCCACCAATTTCATAATTAGACATCAGGGGACCGTCACCAAACACATAACCTTCAAATTGCTCTTCGAGTAATTCCCCATTGAGGTCATAACTTTTTTCCCACTCGAGGTCGTAACCCCATTTGGTAAGCCACGCATGCTCTTCACCATACCAAGTTTGACCACCACCGAGTTCAATTTCACGGTAATTAGACTTCGGCTGATAGCCCATATCGGCACGAAAATCCTCGCTCACCTGTTCAACTTGGGCACGTAGCGCGTAATCACGCTTTAGTCGCTCTATGCTTAGGTTAACTGCTGTGCCTGCTTGTTGCTCATCAAGCTGCCAATTAGCAGCAAATTCTGCGTCATTTTGCGTGTCAGCATAGGCCAGAGCATAACTTATTGAGTCTGAATCATTAAATGATGATGTGCCATCTACACCAATCACGGTATTGTGGTAGTCACCGCCTTGACGGTGCGTCATCATTACACCCACACCGCCCGTTTGCCCCACATCATAGCGATAACGGCCAACCATATTGACTACTTGCTCATTTAGCTGTGCTGGAGATGAACCTTGGTTCGAGGGTAGATGTACAGAAGGATTATTGTCATCGGCAACCAACATGGCATATGTGTGCGCGCTATTTTTGCCTGTTACTTTCAAGCCATAATCAGGATCAGCGATTGTCCTGCTGTACATGAGTTCTAACTCATTGGTCTGAAAGAAAGAAGAACCGTCCAAAAAGAACGGACGTTTTTCTGCGTAATACAATGAATAGTTGGTATTTACATCCAGCTGAATGGCGTCTGCTTCAACTTGTGAAAAGTCGGGATTAATAGTGGCATTGACTAGGGTTTCATCATTAACGCGCCAACGCAGGTCAACTCCCGCATTGTAGTCAGCATCCCCATCCACCCAAGGACCTGGCACTGATTCCTTACTATCACTGCGCTGCATACTCACATAAGGCGTTACCATCACGTCGCGTTGGGTAGTGCGATTTGCAAGGCCTGTTAGTTTATCAAATTGACAAAAACTGCACTTAATATCGAGATCAAAACCGACATTGGAAATTTGATACAGTGGGTCGCGAGGATAGTTACGTGCCACGGAAAAGCCCCAAGTGATTGGCTCTTTCGTTTTAGGCAAACTCAACACTGTCAGTGGAATTTTCATTTCCACTGAATAACCATCATCGTTTATCTTCGCAGCGCTATACCAAATTGCATCCCAACTTGGGTCTTCTTGCCAATTGTCAAAGTCAGTCGCCAGAATGTCGCCTTGAGCGCCGAAAGCATTTACGAAAAACTCAAACGCATTGCGCTCATCGTTCAGGCTGTCGATGACGATCCCTACATTATCATCTCGCCACAGCTCATCTCTATCACGAAGTGCACCTCGAATTTGGCTTGGATTTGGATCTTTTGCATCAATCGCAATATAGAAATAGCGCCCATCTTCGAACATGTAAGCGGTTGTTTGCACAGGAGATGGAGCTCGCTCTAACGGCGAATTCTGTGTGTTTACTTGTACTTTTGTGGCTTGCTGCCACACGGACTCATCTAAATGACCGTCTAATTGCACCTGTTCTTGAAGGTGCACAAGTGAATAGTTTTGGGCGGGTGGATATGCAAAGGATGCTGCACTAAACCCTAGTGCGAATACACCTGCGTACACAGGTACGCATTTAAACTGCACCATAAATATCCTTATTTCTACAACTAGCCTTTTGCTCGCAGCAAAGTTTGGTCAATGTTAACAAGATGAAAACAAAAAGCTAGTTTTTAGTGCATTAATTTCCAATATAAAATCAAAAACAAGGTGTTAGAGATTTACTAACGTTCCTTTGAGCGTTACACCAGCGATCAAAGCACCAGCGCCACATTCATATTCAGTTTCACTAGAAAACTCACGTTTTCTATAAAAAGATTGGATATTAACAACGGCATTCATACCTTCACGTTGAGCACGCTCTTGCAGCGCTTTCAATGCACTTAGCATGACCCATTCACACGCTTCTCGGTCTGATTTATTAAAGGCGTTAGTTTTCTTATTGGTCATAACTTCACCAAAGCTTTCCTTTACTTCACTATGCGATTGTTGACCAAAATACAAAGGCACATCTAACAACACTGATTTAGCCTTGCTGGTGTGCAGTAATTCGTTTATTGAGTATTGACCAATATCATTTCTAGCCAGTGCCGTAGACGACAAACTTAACAACGCAGTTGCCAGTAATAGTTTTGTTTTCATAGTTAATTCCATTTTTTGTTGTAAAACTTCCATGCCACACCAATACCGTAGGCGATATTATGATGGCGCTCGACCAGTGGGCTGTCTTGCCAACGTGCATCCTTGATGCGGTAATATTTGACAAAACCACCGACCCACCAGCGTTTTGAATCGTAGTTTAGGCCTATCGAGATTTCGCTGCCGCTGTAACCTCGCTCGGCATCATATGTTTCGCGATTGTCATTGGCATATTGCTCGGTCACGCCGTAAAAGTAATTTACATACTCTGAGGTCGCAAAGTTGACTGCACCGCGAGTCGTCATAGTCACAGACGCATCTTCGCTTCGCCACATGTTTTGCTGCCATTGCACATAAGGGCCCATGCGAAAGCCTAAATCATCAATGCTCGAAAAGTCGCTCGCGATGGCCTTGCGTAAAAACAGCCCGGCTTTGGCATAGCCAGCACTTGTTTGATTACCGCTAAAGTAATAATCAAGAGCTGGGCCTAACTCAAAAACCCAATCAAGGTCGTCCATTCCGGCACGCGCTTGGTTGTCTTGGCTATCAACCGCTAGGCTCGCCGTTGCCGAGATATCAAGATGCCAATTGCCCTGCTGCCACAAATAGCCGACCGCACTGTTACGATCGACACTAATTTTATCACTGCGGTAGCGCACATATGGCAGAGGTAAGGTGTAATTATTGTGCTCACTCGACCCAAGATAATGAGGCAAAGAGGTGCTGAAGATGCCAGCACCGAGGTCAAGTTCATCGCTATAACTCGACGCACTCATTAGTCCAAGTAACACGACCCATACCCATTTAGCCATCATGCATTACACTCTTTTAAAAATTAAAGACGTGTTGATACCACCAAATGCGAAGTTATTACTCATCACGTAATCACAGTGCATTTCACGCGCTGTAGTCAAATAGTCTAACGGTGCGCATTGCTCATCAACCTGGTCTAAATTAATCGTCGGCGCGAACCAATCATCTCGCATCATCTCAATACTCGCCCACGCTTCAATCGCGCCACAAGCCCCTAGAGTGTGCCCGAGGTAACTCTTTAAAGAACTGATAGGCTTACTGCCTAGAGCATTGTATGTGGCGTGCGATTCAGCAATATCGCCTCGGTCTGTAGAGGTACCATGAGCATTAACATAACCGATTTCATCTGCGCTTAGTTGCGCATCGGCCAACGCCATTTCGATGGCAACTTGCATGGTTTCGCTGGTTGGTTGAGTGACGTGTTGGCCATCAGAGTTACAACCAAATCCAACGAGCTCAGCCAAGATAGTTGCTCCACGTGCTTTGGCATGTTCATATTCTTCCAACACAAGTGTACCTGCGCCTTCACCGATAACTAGGCCGTCACGATCTGAGTCGAAAGGTCTTGGCGTTGCCTTGGGTGTATCGTTTTTGCAGCTAGTAGCATACAAGGTGTCGAACACCGCGGCCTCGGTGACACACAGCTCTTCGGCACCACCGGCAACCATTACTTTCTGACGCCCATACTTAATCGCTTCGTAGGCATAACCAATTCCTTGAGAACCCGAGGTGCACGCAGAACTGGTGGTGATCACGCGACCTTTTAGGCCAAAAAACACACCAATATTCACAGGTGCGGTGTGAGCCATCATTTGAATGTAGCTAGTTGCCGTTACACCCGTCATTTGCCCTGTTTTCATCATATCTGCGAAGGCAATCAATGGCGGCGTCGAGCCGGTTGATGAGCCATATGCCACGCCTGTATCACCATTGGTGAGTGAAGGATGATCCAGTAGTTGCGCCTGCGCGAGTGCACGCTCTGTCGCCACAGTCGACATTAAGGCAACACGACCCATTGAGCGCACCATCTTGCGCTTGTAATGACTCGGACGTTCGAAATCTGTGATGGGTGCCGCTAATTTGGTGTTTAAATCGCTAATATCATGCCAATTCGGCATTTCTTGTACGGCGTTTTCACCTCGCTCGAGCGCCGCTCTAAAACTTTCCCAGTTATCTCCAAGCGCCGTAATACACGACATCCCAGTAACAACAACTCGTTTCATTATACTAGTCCGCCATTCACTGAAATAACCTGACGAGTGATGTACGCTGCCGAGTCTGATGCTAAAAACGCCACAGTAGCAGCCACTTCTTGCACGCTGCCCATTCTACGCATTGGTACATGCTCAAGTAGCATCTTGGTATCTAAGTCTTCAGTCATCTCTGTAGCAATGAGCCCAGGCGCGACGCAGTTTACGGTAATTTTGCGCTTTGCTAGTTCAAGCGATAGCGCCTTTGTGGCGCCGATAATACCCGCTTTAGCGGCACTGTAATTCACCTGACCACGGTTTCCGGCAATACCAGAAACAGAAGCAAGGGTAATAATTCGGCCACCTTTGCGCGCGCTTACCATTGGCATCACAAGGGGACGAACAACATTGTAAAAACCATCGAGACCTGTGCTAATGACAGTATCCCATTCATCATCGGTCATCGCGGGAAACGCGGTGTCACGTGTCACGCCAGCGTTGCACACAACACCGTAATAAGCGCCATTAACTTCAATATCGGCTTCAATAGCCGCCTTGGCACCTTGACGGTCGGTCACATCAAAAACCAATAAATTAACTGCGCGGCCCAAAGCTGTAATTTCTTGTGCTACCTGCTCCGCAAGTTCTACTTTAGAGCGACAATGTAAAGTAATATCAAAGCCTTGTTGAGCCAACTCTAGTGCTACAGCTTTACCAATACCTCGGCTTGAGCCAGTTACTAAAATACGTCTACTCATTGGTTTTCCTTTATAAATTTCATTGGATCAGCAGGTTGGAATACGTTTATTTTTGCTTCGACGATGCACGTTTCCTGATGCATAATTTTACATTCAAATACACTTAGCCCAGACTCATCTTGAATCAGCTTTTCAACATGTACTTCTAGTACCCAGTTGTTATGGAAAAATGGCTGATGACAACGGATTTTGCGGCTTCCAAGTAAAAAACCTATCTTTATATCCCGTTGACTATCGAGATCATGGGCACCTGCATAGGCGGCAATGGCTTGAGCCATATATTCGCTACCGATATAACTAGGCACCCCCTCACGTTGGGTATCGTAAAAGGCACTTTGCGGCGTAATTGTGACACGGCACTGAGCCGTGCTTTCATCAAAAGCAATCAGAGAGTCAATGAGCACCATGGGATCACGATGGGCGATCAATGCAGACATATCGATATCAAGCATCGACTTCTCCGAGAATAAGACAGGCGTTGTTTCCGCCAAAGGCAAATGAGTTACTCATACAAATCTTTGGTTTCTTTATTATTTCTTTTTGAATTATGTTTATGTTTTGCAGCGAATCATCAAGTGGGTAACTGCCTTGTTTGGGTAGCAACAAGGGTAAGTCCACCGCTAAACGCTGCTGCTCTATCAGGAGCCAACAAATCGCTGCTTCAATGGCGCCAGCAGCCCCTAATGTGTGCCCGGTCCAATGCTTCGTCGAGCTAACAGGAACATCACATCCTAACACACGGGCAATCGCCTGCGCTTCCATTTCATCATTCTTAGGTGTAGCAGTACCATGAGCGTTAAGGTAATCAACATCCTGCGGTTTAATTCCTGCATCGGCTAACGCCTGATGCATAGCACTTTGCGCCCCCTCTCCAGTAGGTTCTGGGGCGGACATATGATACGCATCCGAACTGGCCCCGCAACCTATCAATGCCGTACTGGCATGCCCAAGTGAACGCTCTTTGCTCATTACAAAGATAGCAGCGCCTTCGCCAATGTTAATACCATCTCTATCCGCGGCAAAAGGACGACACAGCGCTTCGCTCGTAGAAGCGAGTGCAGCAAAGCCATTTACCGTTAGTTGGCACAAACTGTCTGCACCTCCGCATATCACCACATCAGCGAGGCCCGCCTCTAGCATACCCTTAGCGCTACTTAGTGCCTTTGCGCTCGAACTACACGCAGTCGAAATGCTATAAGCCAAGCCCTGTAGGCCTAACCTTGCTTTGATGTACTGAGCAGGTGCATCCAGTGCTTGGTGGTGATAGTGATACCCTTGTGGCCACACTTGGGTGTTATCACCCTCATTATTGCTCTTACCCGCCTGAGCCCTTTCCGACCGAGCCCGTTCAGTCCGAGCCCTTTCTGCCCGAGCCCTTTCCGACCGAGCCCTCTCACCGTCGTAAATATCCGCTGTGCTGGTGCCCATAACCACCGCGATGCGCTCTTTAGGATATCGTGCAAAGACCGCTGCCAACGTTGGCTGGAGTTGCGTAAGCGCTAAATCGATAATCTGGTTATTGCGTCGGGTAGTATTAAGGTCAACACCAGCCACTTTACCTACAAAAGGGTCGCAGCCTGTGTGACTCAACCCTGTGTTTTGCGTTAACGGCTGATTCGACGCACTCGCAAGCGCTTCAAGATGGGCTGATTTAGTGGTTCCTAAGGCACTGACGATCCCTACATCATTGAGCCAAGCCTTCATGGGATTACCTCTTCGAATCGTATTTCATAATCACGTAATTCATTTTTAAGCACTACGGCGTTTTGTTCATAAGTGATTGTCATAATCACTCGCTCATCATCAAGGACTTCTCGAACCTGTCCGCGAGGGCTTAAATATTCATTGATCTTGGCACCTTGAAGATGCGCTTGCAATTGCGTAGCTGACCAATGCACTAGCTGGATGTCGGCTAAAATATACTGTGGGTTTAACCCAGCTAGGTCGACAAACTCTTTTGCCTGAATTCCATTAACCTGGTCGAAAGTGAGGGTCAAAACAGGAATCCCCACCGCCGTCATAACAGCCAAATTCACTTTGCCATTGTCGTCAATAGCGAGTTGGCTCAACAAAGTTTTACTGCTGCCACCACGCGTCACATACATGCGTTTTTGCCATTGATTACCAAGAAGTTCAGCGCTTGGTGCACTGAGAGTTAAGCTTGTCGCTGGCTGAAAATACACAGTTTCGCCAGTTTGCTTGTGCTCGATGGCCGCACAACCACTTATAAACAAGATGACAAGCAGCAAGATTGCGCGCATTAACTCGGCTCCATTTTGCAAAGTTGAGCCAATACATTTAATCGACGTTCACTTTGCACTACATAGGGGTTTTCAACGTCCCACGCATAGCCTGCTAGAATTGCACTTATCATGCGGCGAATATCTTGCCCTTGGTGTGGGTAAAATATGACATCCTGAAAGCGAGTGTCGTACCATGCGTTTACAAAGGTTTTAAAACATTCAACGCCCTGTTTTAACGGCAACGCGAATTGCGTTTCAAAGTCAGCATCCTCGCCTTTGAGGTAAGCATCAACCACAGGAGCAACCAAAGACGCTGATTTTAGTGCGATAGTCACACCCGATGAAAACACCGGATCGAGAAATTCGCCGGCATTACCCAGCAGGGCAAATCGCTTACCATACAAGCTTTTAACATCCGCGGAATATCCACCAAGGGTTTGCACTTCGTTGATAGGCTGTGCTTGGGCTAATACCTGAGCAAGATTGGGCTCTTCTTTGACTCGCTTCCATAAGTTTTCAGAGGCACTGAGGTTATCATCAAATAATGTTGGTTCCCCGACAACACCCAGACTCGCTGTGCCATCTGAAAACGGGATCAGCCAGTACCAAATATCCCGGTGCTGTGGATGCACACTGATCAGAATTTTATCTCGGTCAAAACGCTCATCAATAATGCCGTCTTGGATATGACAAAAATGTGCGGTCCGTGTTGGTAAACTTGATGGCTTTTCCAGCTCCAGCAAACGCGGTAATACACGTCCAAACCCACTAGCGTCGAGCACAAAGCGAGTCTCGAGTTCGTAGTCCCCATCACTGGCGCTCACACTTAAGGTTACGCCTCTTTCGTGCTCCACAAAGCCGGTAACGCGATGGCCATATCGAATATTTACACCTTGCGCTGCGGCAGTATCGGCAAGTAGTTTGTCAAAAGGTGCACGTTTTACTTGGTAAGTTGTGCCACGCCCTTGAGTAAATTTATCCGTGAAATCAATGGCTGTATCAACACCATTGTGGTGAAACGCAGCGCCATTTTTAAACTGAAAGCCACACTTTAGCGCATGCTCATCAATGACCTTATCCATGCCAGCTTCGGCTAAAAAGTGCATACATTGCGGCAACAGGCTCTCGCCTATTGAAAAGCGCGGAAAATGTTGCCCTTCTAGCACCGTGACTTGCCACCCTTTTTGCTGTAATAACGCGCTTGCAAGTGCACCGGAGGGGCCAGCACCGATAACCACTATGTCCGTTGTGGAATCATTCTTGTTCATTTTTATTCTCGATACTCAGAGGCGCCAAAATATAAACAACAATCAAGCCTACCAATACGGCGGCACCAAACTGGCTTATTGCTGGGGTTTTTGAAAATATTAGCATGGCAAACACAGCCAACGATGACAGTGCTGATAAACTGATTGCCGCAAAGGTTTCGTTGCTGTAACCACCTTGGCGATAGAAAATAAAGTAATCGACCGCCAATGCCAAAACCAAAATAAGGCCAAGGGTGTGAAAAACGGAAATGGCGGCATTGGTGCTGATGAGCGTGACGATAAAAAACGCTGTCAGCGCTAACCACGCGCTCATTTTTACACCACTGCGAATGCCAAAACTGACCACAAAAATAATAAAGATCGCAATGAGCGCGACAAGCAAAGCCCAGTGAATGCTGCTATGAAAATGTGCCAGTATTTGGCTTAGTTGTGCGGCGACATCAACAACAGCGCAGTTCTGTAATTGAGCACACGTTTGCGTTAGCAATAAGGCATCTGCGCCGGAAACATTCATCAGCGAGTATACTTTACCTTGCGACTCAACAGGTAAAGGCAAGGTTGCAGCCAACGGTCCCGACAAAAACACATCAAAACTCAGAACTGCAGGGTTTTGTGTGGTGATGTTTTGTCCGGTGAACTGCGTAATGGGCGAAAACACTTCGGTTTTGATTGCTTGATCATACAAGGCTAATGACGCTTTTTGCCGCTGTTCACTCGGTAATAGCGAGCTCAGACCATAGGTTTTTGCATTGCTCGGAGCTAATGAATCAATGAGCATTTCCTCATTAACCAACAAGTCTTGAATATCATCACCTTTGACGATCACGCGATGGCTTTGAGCGCCACCACTTAAATAGCCTCCATGAGCAATTTGAGCTGCAATTAGTGATTCACTACTGGCATTAAAACTGGCGATTGAATCATTCAACTTGGGCGGATTCAAAACCCAAACAACAACACACAGCGCAGTGATAACAACCGCCAACGCCTTGGCATAGCGGCGAATACTGTGCTGCCAACCGATTGCTTTGTGGGCTACTCGGCTAATGTGAGGTCTAAGAGTGACATTAACGCGCGCTGATGGTAAACAAAAACGTACGAACACCCAGGCGGCCAACAAGCCAGCAACGACAAAAATGGCAACATCTTGTAGCAGTGCCATCGGCGCTGTCAAAAAGCACAAATAACCAATACTGGTAGAGCAAAGTGCCAGAAGTAAACCGCGTTGAAGCGCAGGCGAATACCCGCATGGTTGCTCACTCTTGTGCGCCATAGCATGGAAAGCGTAATCAATCGCCACTCCTATTAAAGTGGTCGCGAACACTAAAGTGAGCAAATGAATTTCATTACGTACTAGCCAAACAGCAAGAACACCTGCCAAAATGGCGCTGACAACCGTTAGGGAGCTTATCCAAAGCGGTGCCATACCCCGCAAGAATATCAACACAAACCCCGCCAAAAGCAGGACACTAATCGCGCCAAAACGGTTCATTTCCCATTTTGCTTGCTTGGCATTTTCAGCATTGTGGAACAACACACCGGAGTAGAGAATTTCAACGCTTTTGTGGGTATTTTTTATCGCTGAGATGGCTGATTTGATAGCATCAGCTAATGCTATTGAACCGGTGATGGAGTCGCCGTGAACAGGACTGTCGGCGATTAGCACCCACACGGGCTCACCCGTTTTCTCGCGTGCTTGCAATTTACCATCAACCAAGGTCAATGCCTGCGCACTTCCCAGTGTACTGACAAAACTATAAGTCGCCAAAGATGGGTCTTCGCCAACACTGTTGCTTAACCAAGGTGAGGATGTTTGTGTCAGCTGACGGGTAAAATATTCACTGAATTTGACTGGATTAGCTATCGCTTGGCGGTAAGCTTGGCTCATCAGCGCACCTTGGTAAGGCGTATAAAAATCAATAACTTGCTGCAAGTCAGCTTGGTGTTCTTGTATAACAACGTCGAGTTGCTCGAGCGCTATTGCTAACTCTGTATAAGCCTGATGCGCATTGTCGCCCGTGATTGAAAACACAAGACGCGATTGTTGGCCCGCCAACAGTACTTTTTGAGCCCGATAAAAATCTACGGTAGCGGCGTGTTCGTTATTCGCCGATGAGCTACCCAGAATCGCCAGCATGTCACTTTTTATACTGATGGGCTTAAACTGCGCCAGCGCAATAATCGCAGCAGCTAGCAACAGCGGAAACAGCGCCAACAGAGCAACATGAAAGCGAGAGTTCATGACGATTAACTATCCGGTGTTAAGGTAATTTCAGTTGATGTGCCATTGCCTTCGTACAAGCCAATGAACACGACATTGCGTGCCTGCGCACAACTAACGAAATGACTGAATATTGATTGCAACTCTGCAGTTTTCGGCTCCAATTGCACACACTCAAGTGACTTTTCAGACAGAGGCTCAGGGCTGGGAATCAATTGAGAGTTAAAAAATTGCGCCAAGGCTTGTTCGTCCTGCGCCAACAAGGCCGGTAATAACGCACCGTATGGGCCCGTTTGCACTTGCGCTGTATATTCACCATCAGCTTGGCGCTCATATACGCCCGTTGCGTCAATTTTAAGCTGCGACTCAATGGGGGTAATCGTATGCCACACTAATTGCTCATCTTCTAGAGAGTATTGCCCAGTGCTTACGAACGCTTGTTTAAAACCTGCGAACAATTTGCTTTGTTCGAATCTGCCTGAGTCAGCATGAGCACACGTTGATATGGCCAAAGCTAAGAGAATAAGAAGCCGCTTCATTCAACCACTCCTTTGAGCTTATCAAGCAAAATTTGTGGCGAGACATATTGCATTTCTTTGCTTACTGGGTCGACCGCAACCTGAACTGTGTAGGCTTTAGTTAAGCGTTTGTTGGTCTTAGCATCGAAGATGATGTAATCAATCTTCAAGCGAGTTTCATATTCTTTGAGGTACGCCTCGACACGAATAGTCTGGGTAAAAACAGCGGAATCAATGTATTTAATACGCATATCAACGATGGGCCAAGAATACCCCGACTCCACCATTTGCAAATAATCATAATCAAATTTACGCAGCAATTCACAACGCGCCACTTCGAGGTAGCGCGCATAATTTCCATGCCACACAATGTTCATGGGATCGCAGTCGTGAAATGGAATTTCAATTTCTACCGCTGCACTCAACAGCGCATTTTTATTATTCATATAAATCCCAACGTTGCTGCACGATATAATCAACGGTTGTGCGCAATGTGTGCTCAAGAGGTCTGTCCTCTGTGAGGTTATCAAAATATCCACAGATATCGCTATACATTGTGCGAATATTTTCACTTAAACCATGCTCGTTCACTTCGCCCTGCTTGATGCGGATGCGTAGGCCTTGCACTGCTGCTAACAGCGTGCACGCCAACACCTGTTCGGTGAGTTCAAGCACGCGCATGCAGTCTCGCGCAGCAATAGTGCCCATGCTTACCTTGTCTTGGTTATGACATTCTGTTGAGCGCGAGAACACACTTGCTGGCATCGTTAATTTAAGCGCTTCGGCGGTGAACGATGATGCACCAATTTGCACCGCTTTAAAGCCGTGATTGATGTAGCGGCGGGTGTCATCAGCGTCACTCAAATTACTGGGTAAGCCATTGTTATATTTAGTATCGACTAACGATGCAATTTGACGGTCCGCTAGATCAGCTAAATTTGCCACGGCAGTTTTCATACTATCCATAGCCATAGCGATATGGCCACCATAGAAATGGCCGCCATGCAGCACGTGTTCGCCTTGGCCGTCGATGATGGGGTTATCATTGGCAGAATTCAGTTCGTTTTCAATGAACTGGCGTAACCAAGGTAAAGAGTCAGCAAGCACACCAATCACATGCGGTGCGCAACGAATCGAGTATCTATCTTGCAAACGCTCAGCGTTACGCGGATGACTATGATGATTAAGGTCTTCACGTATCCACGCAGCGACTTGTTGTTGGCCAGCATGCGGTTTCACCGAAAAAAGAATTTCATCAAAATGGTGACTA
Organism: Pseudoalteromonas pernae; assembly: GCF_039831865.1. Lineage (NCBI taxonomy): Bacteria > Pseudomonadati > Pseudomonadota > Gammaproteobacteria > Alteromonadales > Pseudoalteromonadaceae > Pseudoalteromonas > Pseudoalteromonas pernae. The sequence continues at coordinate 82,348 of NZ_JBDODM010000006.1, read as the reverse complement.
TTACCTTTGAGTGCCAGCGAACTCAACGCGGTGATTCGTGTAGCTAGTTTGTGCAGGTAATTTGCTCGGTCATAGGCTAAACATGCGACAGCGGTCATGACCGCCGTGCCGTTCATAATCGCCAAGCCTTCTTTTGGGCGCAAGGTTATGGGCGATAAGCCCACTTTCTCGAATGCCTCTCGCGAGGGCATCACCTCACCTTGGTAATAGACATCGCGCTCGCCTACCAACGCTCCCGCTACATATGATAGCGGTGTTAAGTCGCCACTGGCGCCTACTGATCCTTCTTGTGGGATCAACGGTAGAATGTCGTGATTGATCATGTCACGCAATAAGTGCAGCAACTGCCAGCTTACGCCGGAATATCCTTGCGTAAGCGAGGTTAAGCGTGTCGCTAAAATTGCTCGGGACTGGGCATTGGAGAAGTACTGCCCCAAACCACAACCATGGAAACGAGTTAGATGTAGCGGTAATTCTTTAACAAGGTCCAGTGGAATGCCCACAGTTACTGAGTCGCCATACCCTGTGGTTACGCCATAGATTACGCCTTCTTTTTCCAGCAGTTCATCCAAAAACGCGACCGCAGAATCAATTTTAATGCGCAACGCGTCGTCGTCGCTAATATTGGCTTTAACGTCCGTACGGGCAAATGCCACGATGTCTTCAATTCGAAGTGGTGTAGCACCAAAGGTTACTGTTGAATGGTTAGACACGAACTACTTCTCCTCGTTGCGCGTGCTCGATTCGTCACGCTGCCAAAAATCATAAAAATTAAACCACTGATACGGGTATTTAAGGGCCACTCGTTGCAACTCACTGACGTAGTCTTCAATCACCCGAGCCAACGCTTGCTGGCGAGTTTTACGGGGCAAAGAAAGACCGTCGCTATAGTGCGTGAATTGCACATCAAAACCCGACTCGTTGCGCATGCAAAACAGCCAATAAATCGGACACTCAAGCAAGGCTGCAAGAATAAATGGACCTTGAGCAAATGGCGCTGGCTGGCCCAAAAATGAGGCATAATGCACACGCCCTACTGCTGTTGTACTAGTACGATCACCCACGATAACAATAAACTCGCCCTGCTCTACTTTCGACTTTAACAAAATCGCTAAGTCAGGTCCCATATCGGTCACTTGAATTAAATTAACGCTGACATTAGGGTTTATTCGTTGCAAAGTACGATTAAATTCAACGGCATGATGGGTAAAAACCAGCACGTTGATGACGCTATCAGTGTGGCGCATTCCAAGGGCGCGACACACTTCTAAATTGCCCAGATGAGAGCCAATAAAAATAGCGCCTTGCTTTCGTGCAACCAAATCATCAAACAGATGTTGGTTAGCATAAGTGAGTGATTGCGGTGTAATACGTCCAAGCCATGCATCAATTTTATCAAAGGCGCTGTCAGCGAACGTGCAGAAGTGTTTCAAACCTGTTGTAAACCCTGGTTTGGCCAAGGATGCATCGAACGCATGTAGGTTCGTCCAATACTGATAGGAGGCTTTTCTCGCCGTTTTACCACTAACAAAAAAGTACAGCACCACGGGGAACATGAAAATCCACAGAATACGGCGACCAAACACTTTATACACACCCAATAAAAATTGCATGCCAAAATAACTGCCGCGCTCTTGCACTTTCGACCAATGGGTTTGACTCATTATCTCACCTTCGGACGTGCAAAAATAAGTTTAGGGATGCGCACTAACATTCCGAAGAACAGACGAGTATGGAGCCAGCTAATTTTTAAATTATCGTTAAGTGGCTGAAAGTGTGACACACCGTTTTCAGGATAAATTACTTGAGTCTCTACGAATTTACTCGCCGTGCCACGCCAATACATGCGCACCATGACTTCGATGTCAAAGTCCATGCGTTTACCCAGTTCGCAGCTATTAAATAGCTCAATACAAGGCGCAAGCGGATAAACGCGAAAACCACACATTGAATCTTTGATGGATAGGCTCAAGGTTTCAACCCAGACCCAAAAATGGGTGATATAGCGACTTAAATAACGATGCTTTGGTACCGACTCGTCATAAACAGGGCGGCCACTAATAATGGTATTTGGGTACTTCTTTGCACAGTCAATTAAACGCGCAATGTCTTGCAAACAATGTTGGCCATCCGCATCAACTTGCAGCGCATGGGTATAGCCTTGGGCGAATGCCCATTTCAGCCCCGTTTGCACCGCCCCACCTTTACCTTGATTGTACTCATGACATACCAAAGTTAAGTTGTCATAACGCTGTGCCAAAGATGAAAAATGACGATGCGCCTGCTCGTTACTGCCATCATCCACCATGACTATGTCAAAGCGCTCAGCACTGAGCTGGGCGATGACATCATCGATGGCATGGGTGTGGTTATAGTTTGGGATAACAACGCACAACTTCATGGATAATTAACTCGCGACCACAACACGGCCACTGGCATGTTGACCTTTATTAGACTGGTAACTGAAGCTGAATTTGTCTTCTTTTTTCTTTGTTAGTGTCAAAGTTAGCTCCAGTTCAGGTGTCATAACAACTTGAAATTTAAGTACTTCAATGTCTTTTACGTCACCTTTGATGGCTAGATATTTTCGTGCGTATTTTACTGCCCAATCCAATTGCACGACACCAGCAAGGATAGGCGCGCCAGGAAAATGACCTTTAAAATAATCTAAATCAGCCCCAAGGAAGAGCGTCAAAACAACTTCATCCTCGTTATGCGACACGTCGAGGATCTGTGGCTCAGTGAGCACTAAGTCAGACAAAATATTGCTCCAATTCGCTATACACCAGTTTACCCTGGCTATTGTATGGCAACTCACTCACGTAGCGCCATTTTCGCGGTATACATACCGCCTCAAATTCTAATGACAACCACTGCTTTAATGCACTGGACGTTTCTTTATTAGTCGTCGCAGAGTTGGCATCGTGTGTAAGTTCAACTAAGGCCCCTAAGCGGCCGGATTGCAATTGCACTATGACACAATTAGCGACGTTTTCATGGGCATTTAAACGTTGCTCCATCCCTGCAAGGTTTACTCGTTTCTCTGCGACTTTAACGGTTCTATCAGCTCTTCCTGTTAACACAAAGCAACCGTCGCTCAATACCTTGCCGGTATCATCAAGAGCGCGTTGTGGCTCTTCAATTAAAGGGGAGCACAGTAACAACGACGTGACACCTTGGCTAACACTTACCCCTGAAAATGGCTGCCATGGCGTCAATTCTTTACTGACCACATCACGATAACCAATGCCGCCGGTTTCTGTACTTCCGTACACTTGCGTTACACCCAACTCCAATTGCGCAAAAAGAGTCATTGCGTCGTCGTCTTTCAGCGGACCACCAGAAGAAAACACTTTGCTAATTCGCTCGCGTACGGGAATCAACACATTGTCTTGGGTTAGACGCGATAACTGCGCAGGCGATGCCACCATAAACCAGGTGTTATAGCCGCTTACTCTCTTTGCAAGATGTTCAGGATATTGATAGGTAGTTACTTCGAAGCGATGCCCATAACGCAGTGGCCACAATAATTTAAACAGCAAGCCATAGATGTGCTGGTGCGAAACCATAGCGACAAATTCAGCTTCAGCGTTTGTGGTAAAGGTGCTTTCCAGTGTTGCCAGTTCAGTGTTTATCGCTCGCCAAGTTTTACCAATTGCTTTAGCAGGGCCAGTTGAACCCGATGTAAAAAACACCAACTCGCCAGCCCCTACTTCAGCGCAAGGCCAATACAATTGCTCAGGATGAGTGTGTTCGTCTGAGTACTCGTCAATGAGTACCATTTCACTGGGTAAATCTTCGAGCACTTCTCCGCTGTAAAATGGCGAGAGGTTGGCGAGGTCTCTCAATGTTTGAGCTTGGCAATTAGGTGGTAAGATAACATCCACGTCGAATTGCCCCAGTGCGAGCAAACGCGTTGCAAATTCGAGACTGTCGCCATGCCACAGAATCACTTTTGAGCGTTTCGGGAGGTGTCGATAATGTGCGGCATAGGCACGAACCTTATCAAGCAAAAATGCTTTATCTATCGCCCTACCATCACGACTCGCGGGATACTCGACGACTATTTCATCTAACTTATACAAGGCGGCCCTGCCTCTTTAACCAATACCGATAAACAAACTCACCACCTGCTAAGCTACCCATTAACACATAGGCAATGAAGCCATTGTATAAAGTCCATAACTGCACATCGTTAAGGTATACGGTGTAAGTCGCAACAAGCATGTTTATGACGAAAAACACACACCAAATTTGCGTGACTTTGCGCGTATATCGCACCCCTTGTTCACTCAAATTAGGCTCTTGCAACCGCGCAAAACGCTCCACCATACTTTGCTTTTGGAAAAGTGAAGCAAAAAACGTGAGCGCCATGATGATGTTGACCATCACTGGGTACAGTTGTAACCACTTGGGCTCATCTGCGAGCGCGGCGCTTAAAACAACAAGCAAGCCAAAGGCTGAAATTGGAAGTATCCAATTACCTATCGCGCGATTTTTAAATGACAGTAACAGGCGCGTGGCGAGTAACGCCACGAGCACCCACGCAACTTGTTGTTCGTAACCATGGCTGAGACCCACGTACACCAATACTGGATAAGCCAACAAGGCGATGGATATCAGCACATTAATAATGCCTTTTAGCATTATTAGTTTACGAGTTGCTCTACTTGGTTGACCACATCAGCAACAGTTCTCACCTGTTTAAACGCTTCTGGTTCAATCTTTTTGCCTGTGATTTCTCGCAGCTTAACGACTAAATCAACCGCGTCGATGCTGTCTAGGTCTAACTCTTCATATAAATTAGCATCCATAGAGATATCGTCAGCGTCAATTTCAAAGTCGTTCTCTAAAATGCCACGTAATACGTCGTAAATTTCAGCAGCAGTTTTCATGTTGTGTTCCACTAATTAAGCGTTATTTCGCGATTGTTCAATAAACTCAGCCAATGCATTGATGGAGGCAAAGTGAGCTTTCGTTTGTTCTGAATTGGCATCGATTTTCACGTCGAATTCTTTTTTAATCGCCAATCCTAATTCCAAAGCGTCAATACTATCTAGACCTAAACCATCAATGAAAAGCGGTTCTGCGTCGTCGATATCTGATACTTCTACATCCTCTAAGTCGAGGCTTGAAATGATTAGTTTTTTTAGTTCTAGTTTTAAGTCGTTCATAAGTTAGCTACTTGGTTTTGAAAGTAATTCTCTAAATATTTCGTTAGATTACGTGACTGCATACTCAACGGCTCTTGCTGGTTATGATCCCACGGTTGTGGTTGCTCTTCAGCTATCGCCATTGAAAAATGCGCCTTAGTCGGGGCTACTTTGTACCACGGTGTCCCTTTGGTCAATGTGCTCGGGCGCATGGTGATCAATACGCTGGTTATTGGCGACGCGCATCGTATAGCGATATTGGCCGCGCCTCGCTTAAACTTTTGTAATCGACCTAGGTGAGAGCGCGTCCCCTCAGGAAAAATAATGAGGTTATTTCCCTGTCCCAATGATTTACAACAATCTTGTAAAAGCCCCTCGGGGTCGGCGTTACTGATGTACCCTGTGCTCTTAATCACCCCACGCATAAAGGGGTTTTTAAATAAGTGTGCCTTAACAACGCAGTCAGCACTAGGGATTGCAGCAATAAGTACAACGACATCAATCAGGCTTGGATGATTTGCGAGAATTAATTGGCCTTTCAACTTCTTAAATTCATTCGGGTTTTCAATATGAAAGCCAATCACCCCTAGTGTGTTCATTACACCCACGAAAAAGCGAAAGGTATTGTGCACTAGGTGGCGTGCCTTTCGTTGTCGAGTCTCAAGGTCTCTGGATAAAAGTCGTTGGCACGGCAAAACAATCGTACTTAGTATGATGCCACCGACACCAAATAATGCGAAACAAAAGCCTGTTGCCACAACGCGCCAGCAGTAATTCAACTTACTAGCCATGACTAATACGCCAAGTATCAATCACAAGGTCGCTTTTGTGAGTCAGTGCATATGCCAGTTTTAGCGATGACACGAGACTAGATTGGGGCTCTTGCCGCGCTGTCTGCTGTAGTTCAAAACCGTCAGAATTTAGCGGTTTCTCTAGAATAAATGCAATGCAATGGTCACATTGAAGCTCGTCGGCAAACTCTTTATATAGGTTAGGAAGCTCGCGGTCAGCATGAATGATCATCACCTTGTCAGTCACACCACTGTGAAGCTGAATGTAGGCCTCGCACAAAGCACTGGATAAGGAATCCATCCCACCTGCAATCGCGGTAATGGGCGCTTTATTGTTCGTCAAAATTGATAACAGGCCCACGACGGCGTTATGCACAGATAAGCCGAACTGTGTAGGTGAAAGAGGTTCGTTCTCAACAAGCTGCTCGAGCAAATCTGACGTTTTATGTAAATCGCCATGACGAGAAGAAAATACGATTGGAATTGGCTCTTCGTTAGGGTTAACACTGTGCGCACAGCTTAAAATCATTTTAGCGAATTGACTTAATCGACGACGTTGCATAGGTTTTACCCAGCTCACATCAATCGCCACCAAAGCATCCACAACACGCTGAATGAGATCATTTAATTCATTATTATCTGAACAAGTTGGCGAGACATACAGAGCCAACTTTTCGACAGCACACTTCATTGCCAAAAGTCCGTTTACCCTTAAGGCGCAAATAGTAATGGATTGTAAAAAAAATAGCAAAAAGAGCCGGTACAATTAACCGGCTGTTAAGTTCAAAAATGTTAGTTAGCGTCTAATTAGACTAATTTAACGTCATTTTCTTTAATTATTGCAGGCGTTACGTCACCAACTAGGTGCTCAGTGGCCACTGATGTGAGTAATTCAAGACCTTGCTTTTGCTGCGCATTGCTCAATGGTACATAAGGAAGGCGGAATACTGGCTTTACAGCCCCTGTCATCGCCAGCGCCGTGTTGATAGCAATCGGGTTAGGTTCGCAGAATAGCCAATTCATCAACGGAACTAGCTGTTTGTTGAGTTCGGGTTGTGGCTTTGCCATCAAAGAGCAAAACAACTCTGGAATTAAGTTTGAAGTAACAGAGATAACCCCATGGGCACCGTGCTCATGACAAGCATCATGTGCTTCATCGTCATTTCCTGACCAACATGCAATACCATCAAGCTCATATTGAGCGATGCGCTCGTTACCACCACACTCTTTCATACCTATAAAGTGCTTATGTGAGGCAATGTTAGCGATGAAATCGGGCGTTAAATCCTGACCTGTACGTCCAGGGACGTTGTAAATAAACGCAGGGCCTATATCCAATACACGATTAAAATGCTCGAGCAAACCCGCCTGTGACGTACGGCCATAATACGGATTAATTTGCAGCGCAGCATGCATTCCCGTTGCGAACCCGTATTCAGTCGCTTTAATTGCTTCACGTGTATTGTTACTGCCGGTGTTACCGATAATCACCAAGCGCTGTGAAAAAGATGACACGCTGTGAGCGATGAGCATTAAGTGCTCTTCCCAGTTCATTAACTGCCCTTCGCCGGTTGTTCCGCCAACAACAATCCCTTCAACCCCAGCTGCTATTTGGCGCTCAACAAGCTCATCGAAGGTCTTAAGACAGATTTCACCGGCATCATTGTATGGCGTTTTTATCGCTGTTATGACACGAGCTTGTCTAATTTGCTCCATTGTTCGCATGTGTTCGCTTCTCTTGTTCGATGTTTTTCGTAATTTAACCATATTCAATGCTCAATTCCGAGCAACAAAAGGATAAATAATAATGCTATATGAATGATATTAACCTCTTGCAACTTAATTTGAATTGAACCACAATAACTGTACATTTATACAGTTGTTATAAAATTATGCATTTACTGGATTATTTAGAGCAATATTTTTACCGTGAAGATCAAGTCTGCCAGCTGTTAGGGATCACCCATGATCAGCTTGAACATTGGCAACATCTTTGTATTTTCCCGCAGCCTAGTTACAGCTTAGAAAATAAAATCCAATGTCATTCTGTTCAAGGTATTTTTGATTGTCAGGTGTTTTGGCAGTACTACCCTATTGCTTGCGTTGAATGGGGCAAGCAGTTAGATAAAGCCAATATCACAAGTGCTAGCGTAGCATTCAACCTATTTGCTCAGCGCGCGCAACAAGCGCTTAAAATACTCATAGACCAAGAACTCTATATCGATGAGAGTTATGTTGAAGACTTAGAAGAGCATTTAACGCATCTATGGCAACAATATTTAAGTGGGCAATTTGGTACGCAAACCAAACAGGGGCAAATAGAAGAAATCATCCAAATGGACGCCATTAAATATAGTTTGGACACTTTGACCGAGGGCTTTTCTTTGACTTCTTTAGATACAACACAAAGAAAGAAGGTACACCCACTGCTGAAGGTGTTTTCAAAGGCCATTATTGATCCGCCAAGTCATGAGTACAGCCACTCCTATAGAGCGAAATATTTGGATAAACTGGTGATGAAGTACGACCTATCTCTTAAGAAATAATGACAATACCCAAATTAAACACAAAATAGCACCAATATTGGCAAAAACACGCTGCATTACTTTACGATAGCCCATGTGAAGCATACACTGAATGTATATGATAAATATGGGTAAAAGATAACTTTGTGCGTCTAATTATACTCACATTATGGCTTGTTGCTCTGCATCCTTTTAGTAACGTGTATGCCAACGAAACTGATACAAAACCAGCACTCAAAGTGCATTTTGTGAACCCCGGTCATCAATTTGAGAACTCGACAGGGTTGTTTTGGCGCAATGTTTCCATCGCCATGGAAGCAGTTGCTGCAGACCTAGATATTCAACTCACCACTAGCTATGCCAACCGAAACCACATCTTGATGAAAGAGCAATTGCTCACTGCACTGCAAAGTGATGCTGATTACCTTGTGGTAGTCGATGAAAAGAAAGCAGTCACACAACTACTTAAACAAATAGACAAGGTAAATAAGCCGCTGCTGTTTATATTCAACGCTCCGGATGATGACGTCCTCATCAAAAAACCGAAGTGGCTTGTAGGATACATAGCACCGAATAATTTTGACGCGGGATATAAGCTGGCTCGCACCTTGTATAACGCATCGCTCAGTCGTTATTCTCAAGACGCTACCATCAACATGTTCGCATTGTACGGTGACCACTTAACGGATTCAGCGATTAGCAGGCAACATGGTCTGGATTTATTTTTGCGTCAGCATCCGCAAGTAAAGTTAGTTCATAGCGATGTTGCTAATTGGTCCAAAAGTGAAGGCTTTCGAAAAAGTTTAGGGGTACTCAATCACAGTAAAGAAATTAATGTAATTTGGGCTGCAAACGACCCTATTGCCAGCGGAGCCTTACTCGCAGCGCGCAAAGTTCGCCCCGAAGACGTGCCAGTTGTTGGTGGTGTAAATTGGGATAAAATTGCCGATAATGAGCGTGCTGAAATATCAGTTGGTGGGCATGTACTACTTGGTGCGGCTGCGCTGATCATGCTGTTCGATTCGCACACCGACAACAAAGCATTCGCCACTGACAGTAATTTTGAAATTTTCGAACCCAATAACGAAGAGTTTCATGAATTGATTGAGACAATGCACAACAATGAACTAGGAAAAATCAATTTTACAAGGTTCAGCTCAACACACCCAGATACGTGGCAATTCAGCCTGCAGAATCTCGCTAAATGCTTAAAAGAAGGCTGCTAAGGCGCACTAAGATTTAAATCGCTCGGTAGTATGTGAAGCCATACTACCGAGCGCTGCAACCTTGGCCTATTTTCCAAACAACAATTCCCAAAAGCCGGGAGGCTCGTGCAGTTTATGGTAGTCTTTGCGCAATACATCAATCTTGGCTAACGCCTCTTTTGCTGCATCTAACTGCTGATTCTGTGCCAAAGAACGTGCGATTTCCACTTGCTCAAACACTTCATCTAAGCCTTTTTGCGACTTCTGAGCTTCATTCTTAAACTTAGCTTGTTGAGCTTGTGAGAGGTAATTTTCAAATTGCGACAGTGCCGATAACATAGCTTCAGCTGAGTCAGCTTTCACGGCGAGTTTATAACTATGACCCATTTTTTTCATGACCGCTTCAAGATCAACATCTTGTTGCGCCATTGCTGAGTTCATTGTTACCACTGAAACAATGAAGCCGAACAAAATAGCATATACGTTTCGCATCGCTGGTATCTCTTAGTTCAAGTTGGCGCTATTGTACCGCAGCAATGCCAACACACAAGGGCACTGTCATCCCCCTTTACACAAGATACTATTATTCATCCAACTTGGTTGGCCAAGTATTCGGTTGCGCGTAACTTAAGCGTCCCAAGCGACTACCGAGGTGATAACCATCTAACCCTGTAACTGCGACTGTCTCGATAGCATTTAGATCAATGTGGCCATCGCTGCATAACGCCTCATCACACACAACACCATGTTCAATAGCACCCACTAATAAAATGGTGCCGTTTTCTTCAATAACCTGTTCTCTGACCAATTTAACTGCGTATTTTGCCAAGCTTTCTTTAACAAACGGCGCAGGACACTCGCCAATAAATTCAGGCTCTAGACCAACAGCATTAAATTCACTTTCACAGCGGTCATATTTAGCTGATGTTTGATGAGCGGCTTGCCAGAAGCGGTGGTTTACCTGATTAAGTGTGAACCACCCCGTTTCACGGATGTTTGCTAAGGTGTGGCGCTCGACCACATCGGGGCGCATAATCATAGCAATCAGGGGAGGATGCGCTCCCAGATGCACAACAGAGCTAACTATCGCCAAATTGTGTCGCCCTTGTGTGTCGGTAGTCCCAACAAGGTTTGCACTTTTGTAACCTGATAGGCTATTTACAAAGTGTGCTCGATACCGCGAAGGCATGGCATCAATATCTTTTTTACTAAACTGCATACTGCTCTCTTTATCTTACGCTAAAAAGGAATGGGCTTTTTGTTCCAGTCGTAAAAGCCACAATCGGGAAGGATTGAATGATCCATGCTCAATGACACCAAGTTCTCAGCAACGAACTCTGGGGAGAATAATTTTCCCTCGGGTACGTTTTTTTGAAAAGGCTTAGACAATTTTGAATCTGTCGTCCCTGGATGAAACAACAAGAACTTACATTGTTTGTGAGTACGACGAATTTCTATTGCGGCTGTTTTAGTTAGCATATTCAACGCCGCTTTTGAGGCCCTGTAACTATACCAACCTCCAAGTCTGTTATCACTGATACTGCCAATGCGCGCGCTCAATAACGTAACCACAGACTCAGAACCTTTGGGCACAAGTTTGGTGACATTCATTAACCACCACATAGGCGTGACAGTGTTGCACTGCAACACCTCGTAAAATGCATCTTTACGAAAACTAGTTATTGATTTTTCGGGTGAAATTGACTCTGTGTGGAGAATACCGTTGAAGATATAAATATGTGACAACTCATGTCCGTCTCGACGCATGCTGTCGCACCAAGCAGAAATAGACTCCTCACTGTAGTGCAGTTGGGTGTGGTTATTACGATTGAGCATTGTACGGCTAATACTGAATACTTTAGCCCCTGCTCCCTCAAGTTTTTCAATCAGCGCTTGTGCGATAGCGCTTGATGCCCCTACTACTAATATCGACTTCATGACTCATCACCACGTCGACATGATTGCTGACAATGCTTTGATGATATCAAGCCCGAAATCTTCGTTCTGTGCTTGGCAAACATGCGATAAAAGAAGTCAGCAATGACTTTGATGACTGGCGCTCGAAGGACATTAAGCCATGCCATCCTACCCACACAATTCCATGCAGCGACATTAGCATCAAGCCCTAACAGAATGTTTCCCTGTGCATCAATTGCGTGCAACACGGCTTGAGCATCAGAGTAGGAAATGTGTGGGTACTTTGATAACTGTGCTTGATCATTGATGTCGACAAACGATATGACGTTGTTCACATCATGACCTTTGAGTGCAGCAATTTCACGAGCACATAACGGACAAGCTCCGTCATAAAACAATGTAAGCATAGATTCCTCCTAAGAATCATACGCTTCACCACTTTATGTCGATCAAAAAAAAGCCCCTAGCGTTCGCTAAGGGCTTGGTGTGCTCACAAGAGCAACTATCAGTTAACTGGCGTCACGTAGACTGGCGTCTTGAGAATCTGCACGAGAGCCATCAGGGCGTAGCAGGTTCATATCAAAGTCGAACTCGTCTACACGAATTGCAATCTCACGCTTGCGGTTGTAATCAACCAAGGATGCATATTCAGTCGCATCTATGATGCTAGCTGCAAGTGCGTTGTCTAGCGTTTGCTCGAAACGTACACCAGCACGAATTTGCTTAGACTTAATAGCCTTGCGAACCTTCGCAAGACCGTCAAGATTCGCCAACTTGGCTTTGTAAGCTTGCTCATTAATATCATGACCGTCACCTGGTGTCGGCTTCACTAGATGCGTCAGCTGCTTCTTAATCGCCGTGTCTAATTGCGCTTGATGTGCAAGCTCTCTAACTAGATCATCGCTGATGGTTGGCATTTTATAGCCATACTGCCATGTCAGTACACGCATGAATTTACGCGTGCCAGAAGCCGGGAAGTTATCAAGGAAGCTATGCAATGCTTGCTCTGCTTGTTGCAACGCCCAACGCGTAGCATAGTGGAAGTATGGTGCAGCTTCGGAGCGATCTGCACTACTTACTTTCTGCTCGTAGTATTTGATTGATGCCATCGCTGCATACATGTAGCTCATCACATCACCTAGACGTGCTGATAACATCTCTGCTTGCTTTAACTTGCCGCCCAACACCAATAATGAGAAATCTGCATATACAGCTAAGCGTGAAGACAACTTGTGTACAGCCTTTTCGTACTGACGCACTTCCGCTAGGCTTGATGCACTCGGAGCAGTGAATGGCAATAAACCATGCTTAAACGCACGCAATGCGTTCGCTGTGCTGTAGCCCACTGTCTTGCGCAGGATACGGTTAAATGTCGCGTCGGCATCCTTTTCTTGCGAATGGATAGACTCAACCATGCTCTGTAAGTATGGGTGACAACGCATCACGCCCTGACCGAAGATCATTAGGTTACGTGTTAGGATGTTTGCACCTTCAACTGTGATTGCAATTGGCTGCGCGACAAAACCTGTCGCTAAGGTATTTTGAGGACCGCGTTGAATCGCTTTACCTGCTTGAATATCCATTGCAGAGTTCAACACATCGCGGCCAATTTCAGTCATGTGATATTTAGCAATCGCGGTGACCACTGAAGGCTTTAAGCCCATACCTAGACCTTCGGTTGTAAGCACACGCATTGCTTCTTGAAGATACGTTTTACCCGCAATGTCAGCAAGCTTCTCTTGAATCCCTTCGAATTGACCAATTGCTAAGCCAAACTGCTCACGCACCGCTGAGTATTCAGCCGCGCCTTTAAAAGCAACTTGTGATACGGAAACGCCCAATGCTGGCAGTGAAATACCGCGACCGGCGCCCAAACAGCTAACCAACATCTGCCAACCGCGACCAATGTTCTTCTGGCCACCGATGATGAAATCCATCGGAATAAATACTTTCTCACCGCGCGTTGTGCCGTTGTAAAAACGCACGCCCATCGGGTCATGGCGATTACCAAGCTGCACACCAGGGTGATCATGTGGAATAAGTGCGCAAGTAATACCTAAATCTTCTTTGTCGCCGAGTAGCTTATCCGGGTCTTGTACTTTAAACGCAAGACCCAGTACTGTGGCGATAGGCGCTAAAGTGATGTAGCGTTTGTCCCATGTCACTTCAAGACCTAATACCGTTTCGCCGTTAAACTCACCTTCTTTCACCACACCAATATCTGGAATACCACCAGCATCAGAACCCGCCTCAGGGCTAGTTAGCGCGAAGCAAGGAATGTCGCGACCATTCGCCAAGCGTGGTAGGTAATGGTTTTGTTGCTCTTCAGTACCATAGTGAAGCAATAGCTCACCTGGGCCTAATGAGTTTGGCACCATAACGGTTACTGCAACTGCAGAAGATTTTGTAGAAATCGTTGCTACGATTGTTGAGTTTGCATAAGGGCTGAACTCAAGACCACCGAATTTCTTAGGAATAATGAGCGAGAAAAAACGCTCTTTTTTAAGGAAATCTAAAATGTGCTCAGGTAGGTGAATACCTGCTTGGATTTCTGATTCATCGATCATCTCCAATAGCTGCGCTACCGGACCATCTAAAAATGCTTGCTCCTCTTGACTCAACGTTGCCGCAGGGACGTCGCGTAATGCTGCGAAATCAGGTTTACCACGGTAAATTGAGCCTTCTAGCCAAACATCACCCGCGTCTAACGCTTCTTGCTCTGTGATTGAAATACTAGGAAGGACTTTCTTTAATTTTGTACGTAAGCTCATAACCAACTCATCTGACCAGTTAATATACCCCATATTACGGCATAAAAATTTGAATAGATCAATTGGTCCAACCAGTTTTTTTAACAGAAAATTTATACCCTGTTTGCGTCACCACGCTCAAACAGTTGAATTTCCTGCTTTTGAGCGTACACGTGTACGCAAAAATAATTTTGGATTTTTTTGTATCAAACGGTGAGATTGACGCTGGTAATTGCTTGGTTGCTACACGAAGCTGTAATTATTTTTGCCGGACTGCTTTACGCGATACATAGCTTCATCTGCTTTGGAGCGCAATTCTTGAGCGTTGATGGCATTGTCAGGAAATATAGCAACACCAATACTCACTCCTACAGCCAAGGAATGCCCATTAAATTGAATAGGTTTGCGCACCTGAGTAATCAATCGTTGGCAAAGCGAATGCACAGGCTCCACGTTTTGCATATTAGGTAAGATAATCAAAAATTCATCACCACCAATGCGACAGCAAGTGTCAGTATTGCGAATCATTTCATTAAACCTTTGCGCAACAGTGACTAACACGGCATCCCCGGCATCATGACCAAAGGTATCGTTAACTTGCTTAAAACCATCTAAGTCTAAGTACAAAAGAACCGATTTTGTCGCCGTTTGTTTGGCAAACTCAATCGCCTCTTGTAAGCGATTTTGAGCGATGTTCAGTGTCGGCAGTGAAGTTAGTTTGTCGTAATTTGCGAGGTGTTCATTTTGCTTGTTTTGGATATACAGCTCATACGTTTTTTGTCTTTGTTTGCTTTTGAGCTCACTGGTTGAGTGGATCAATATTAGCGTCACCAACACTGCAGGAACCATGGAGGTGATCCAACCTACCGCAGAATGATTATGCGACGTCGCAGCTTCGGAGATGGACATAATCCCCGTCACGAGCAGTGTCGCAACGATGGTAAGTAATAATACAAATAAGAAGGTGATTTTTAATGCTCGTGCTCTGCCCCACACCTCTGCGCAGAAAAAACCACACACTACGACAAACACAAACGCATTGCTCGCCAGACCAAACGAGGCTGCTCCACACACGCCAACGACTATAAATGAGATGGCTATAACCCAAGACTTTGTCTCAAAGCGTAGTTTTTTTCTGGAAAAGTAGCACAGCGCAAGAATCCCACCAATGGCTGTATTTATAAGAAAAATTGGTAAAAAACCAATGGTCAACCATTTGTATACTGACAGAGGTAGCACTATGGCAACGAACACAAACAAACCCGCTAACACTCTATCAGCAAATTCTGCCTTTAATTTCGCGGATTCCATTTTGAGCATACTTTGAGCTTTTCTAGCCGATGACGGCCCCTACTAGTTTGTATTGAGTAATATTTTTTGAACGCTTTGACTTAATCATAACCCATCGCGAAGGGCTGACCACAATATTTTGCCCATCACTTTAGAAGCAGATGCCTACTCTATTATTAAAACTGCGCGGTGCTGGCATTGAGCACTGAAATTATGTCTTTAGGCGCAATTCCTATTTCTAGGCCCCTTTTACCGCCACTGACAAATATGCGCGCTTGGCTCAACGCTGACTCGTGAATATAAGTTGCAAGGCGCTTTTTTTGCGCAAATGGGCTGACTCCACCAAGTACATACCCCGTCACTCTTTGTACATCGGGCGCCGGTGCCATCATGGTCTTTTTGCTCTTTGCCGCTTTAGCAAGCGATTTGGTATTGACCTGCTGACTAACTGGAGTGATTGCTACTATAAACTCGTGTTCGGCTGTTTCTAAAACCAGCGTTTTAAACACAGATTCAAGCGGTAGACCCAGTTTATCAACCACTTCTTGTCCATAATTGTCGTAACTTGCGTCGTGTTCGAAGCTCAATAACTCAAAATCTATTTTGTTTTTGTCCAGAAACTTCACTGCCGGGGTCATTATAAAATCCTTGAATGTAAAACTGAGTTTAGAGCTTCAACGCATCGATTTTTACATGCCAATGTAAACAAACATAAACAGCGCACGTGAAAACGCTTAATTGGATTTGTATGTAACAGAGCATCAAACCCTAAAAACAAGCCCATGCTCATACATTATCAACCTCTTTTACATTTAAACAGCACGTTTTCAACATTATCAACCCATTCAAACTGTTTTGTTCACAACTTAATTAAAATGTCCGTCGGTGGTAAATGTCTGGGCGTTAACGTATTGATTTAGCAAACACGTACGGATATGATAATAGATATCATTTACAATTAGCATTGGATTATCTAATGGATGTAGTTTTTAAGTCGGTAAAAGCATTGAGTGCTGGTTTGATCATGACCTGTGCTTTCACATTTCAACCAGCTCTAGCGAATGGCCCAATTGGCGAACACGTTAATCATCTTCAAGAAAACTTAAAAGACTATTCAGAAGAAGTTGAATGGATGATTGGTAAAGTTGATGTCATGGTGACTGACTATGAAAACAATGGCAATAAAGGCATCAATTCTGATGATCTTGTTGAATATTGGGAATCAGTTAAATTTCACAGTGCCATCGAAACGAATTATGTGCCTGTGTACGCCTCAATTTGGCAGGGTTTATATGGCGTAAAAATGGCCATTGATAATAAAGAGTCCGCACAATCCGTGCGTACCCATCAAGCTGCTTTAAACCGAGCCTTGTATGAAGGATTAGGTGCAGTCAAACTTGCCGCACAATACCAGCAACAAGGCTTACTGAAGACTGTCAAAGCAACTGCTAGCGAGTCTATGACGCAAAGCGCCACCATTGATGAAATTAAACACAAACTTGACCGTGTAGTCGCAAAATACGCAGAGCGTTTGAGCGAAGAAGCAACGGCTATTGTTCATGACACTTACCTACATTTGTTTGAAGGTGTCGAGGGCACGCTAATTGAGCAAGATGCTGAGTTAGTTGAGGATTTGGAAAAAGATTTCAACGTGACCTTGCCTAAAGCAATTGCAGATGGCAAAAGCGTAAACGATGTACGTGATATTGTAGTGGCAATGCAATCAAAGCTTGATCGCGCTAAGTCGTTAATTGAAAAAGCAGAAAAAGCCCGTAAGGATGTATTTTAAGTGAAACGTAGGACCTTTATTCAAGGCCTCGCTGCGTTTGGGGTTGCCAGTGCCTTACCGCTTCCCCTAGGTCGCGCATTTGCGGCGAGTGTAGCGAATCCAGTCTCAGTAAACGATCTTCCCTCTTTGGAGGGGAAGCTGACCTTATACCTTGGCCGAGGAGAAGGCGGTTTATATGAGAATGTCCTGCAAGCAATTCAAGATAAAAACCCGAACTTTGAGCTTGGCATTCGTCGTGGTCCTACCGCCGCTCTAGCCAATACTATTGTTGCTGAGGCGAAAATGGGGGTGCGCAGAGCGGACCTTTTCTGGGCCGTAGACTCCGGAGCAATTGGCTTGGTCACGGACGCAGGACTGGCGCAACCTGTTCCAGAAGATTTATCTGCACAGTTACAACCACAATTTCGTTATGAAGGCTGGGCGCCAGTTACCGGTCGAGTGCGCACGCTGCCATTTAATACTGAACGACTAACGAAAGAGCAAATTCCGCAAAGCATCATGGAAATTGCTGACAGTGACCTGTCAATTGGTTGGGCACCTGCTTATGCCTCTTTCCAGTCATTTGTTACGGCGATGCGTTTACTCGAAGGCGATGATAAAACCGCAAAATGGCTCAAGAAGGTGCAAAAACGCGCCAAATCCTATGCGGGTGAGCTCGGCGTCGTGATGGCTGTGGAGCGCGGTGAGGTCGATATTGGTTTCGCTAATCACTATTACACTCTGCGCTTAAAAGCGGGTAAGCCAGATGCAAAATTGGACTTGGCATTTACTAAAAACGACGCAGGTTGTTTAGTGAATGCTTCTGGCATCCTTGCCTTGAACAAAGACCCATTAGCAAGCAACTTTATGCGCTATCTACTTAGTAAAGAAGTACAAGGCTATTTAGCGCGTGAAGCCTATGAAATCCCGCTTATTAACGGTGTTGAACAACCACAAGGCTTACCTACACTAACAAGCCTAGCACCGCCAAAAGTAGACTTAACACAACTTGCAGATCTTCGACCTACTCTAGATTTAATGCGTAACAACGGTGTGCTTTAATGCGCCTTCCTGCCTCATATCCAGTAGCGCTGCTTGCAGCGCTCATAGCCTTAACCCCGGTGTATGTGCTGGTAACATTAGCAAGTGATGCAACATCTTTTTTCGACAGCCACAACCTTACCATTTTAGGTAATACGTTAGCGCTAATGGCACTTACAGTGCTTGGTTCTATCGTTATTGGTGTCCCTTTAGCTTTTATTAGCGCTTATGTACACCTGCCTTTTAAAAAGATATGGTTGGTCGTATTTGCAGCCCCTTTAGCTATACCCAGTTACATTGGCGCATTCACACTTTACGCAGCGTTTGGCCTAGGTGGAGAAATCAACAACCTCTTAGGCATTGAAACACCGCAAATGTACGGCTTAAGTGGCGCAGCCATCGTGATGACACTTTACACATTTCCATTTGTCATGATGACTACGCGATCTTCTTTGCTAAGTTTAGATGCCAGCATGGTGAACGCCGCTCGTGTGCTAGGCATGTCGATGACGATGAGTGTGTTTAAAGTTATTCTTCCTCGCGTCGTTAATGGCATAGCCGCTGGCTCATTATTGGTAGCCTTGTACACCTTATCTGACTTTGGTACTCCCGCGATGATGCGTTTAGACACGTTCACGCGTGTAATTTATGTGGAATACAATGCCTTTGGTCTGTCACGAGCTGCGATGTTGTCGCTGCAACTCATGTGTATTGTGGGCTTCTTACTCTTTGTTGAGTCACAAATAAAAACTGCAACCGAGCGCCATGGTCGGCCCTTGATGTTATTCCCAACCCCCTTGCAATTGGGACTGATGTTCACGACTTTTATGCCAGTACTGTTGCTGGCTATCGGCCTACCTTTGGGAATATTTTGTTTGTGGTTAGCACGCGACGGCTCGGCAGATTTCGACTTTAGCATCGCTTGGCACTCTGCCTACGCATCAGGTATTGCTGCAATTGTTGCGGTTATTGTAGCTGTTCCTGTTGCTCATGCAGCGCTCAGTGGAAAAGCTGGGCGGATAATGGAGCGTATCACCTATTTTGGTTTTGGCATTCCAGGCATCGTTATGGGCACAGCTTTGGTTTATGGCGGATTACAGCTCCCTATGCTTTATCAAACTCTTGCCCTGTTGGTTATTGCGTACGTTTTACGTTTTTTGCCGCTGGCTGTTGGTTCGGTGCGCACCAGCACAGAGCATTTAGATGCAAGCTTGGTGAAATCTGCTCGCGTCCTCGGTGCAAGCCCAAAAGAAGCCTTTGTTCGTATCACATTGCCTTTGACCGCCCGAGGAATAGTGGCCGGTGCTGCTTTAGTGTTTTTAGAGTCAATGCGTGAGTTAGAAGCGACACTGCTGCTTGGACCAACGGGCTTTGAGACATTATCGACATATCTTTGGCGTGTTTATGAAGCTGGCTACTTTGGCAGAGCTGCGATTCCCGGGCTCCTGCTTGTGGTGATCTCGGCCTGTGGTTTAGCTATTATGCTCTCTGGCGAAAAGCGCAGTCATTAATATATTTAAGGATCAGAAAAACATGCTGTCTGTGAGTAAGTTGTCTATCGATTACGGTAGCACTCGTGTTGTCAGTGACTTGAACCTGTCGCTTGAGCAGAGCGAGATCCTCATGTTAGTTGGCCCAACGGGCTGTGGTAAAAGTACTATTTTACAAGCGCTTGCTGGTCTTATCCCTATTTCTGAGGGGGAAGTTAATTTAGGCAAGTGGCGCGCAACACCAAAGAATCATGTACCACCAGAAAAGCGTCATGTAGGTATGGTGTTCCAAGACTTTGCCCTCTTCCCTCACCTGACTGTGCAGCAAAATATATGCTTTCGTTTAAAAGACACTGCAATTGCTGATCATTGGATTGAACTCTTGGGGCTGAGCGCATTTCGTGACAAGAAGCCGGCAACACTGTCAGGCGGCCAAAAGCAGCGCGTAGCACTGGCAAGAACGCTCGCTCACCAACCTGATTTTGTGCTTTTAGACGAGCCATTATCAAACCTGGATGCAGCACTTAAAGACACTCTGCGTTGGGATATTCGCAACGCCCTTAAAGAAGCCGGCGTTCCTGCAATTTGGGTGACACACGACCAAGAAGAAGCCTTGTCAGTTGGTGACCGAGTTGGCATTTTAAAAGAAGGCCGTATTCAGCAAATCGATTCGCCTGAACACTGCTTTAGCCTTCCCAGCAACCGCTTCGTAGCGCGCTTTTTAGGTGAGGCGAGCTTTATATCTGGCAATTTTCAACAGGGACAAGCCAGTACCGCAATTGGTATTGCACCTGCACAAGGAGTGGATTGTGAGCAGGGACAAGTTGATGTCCTACTGCGTCCAGATGACGTGTTACTCGCTCAAGATGAGCCAAACCACAATGGCACAGTAACTTGGGTTCGATTTGAAGGTGGCAGCCGCTTATGTGCGGTAGAACTCCAATGTAAAACGGTGGTTACCAGTCGGGTAAGCCACGAAGTGGTCGTTCGTCCGGGCGACAAAGTGCATATTTCACTTTCTACTTCTCACCCCCTCGCGGTTTACAAGCGCCACAAAGCATTGCTAAAGTAAGTACAGGAATCAATTCTTTAAAGGTATACCATGGATAGGCAATACAGAGTGTTAGGGATCGCAATGGGTGTATACGGTGCCCTATCATTACTCATAGCAATGATTGCATATGGCTTTTTCCTGTCCTTACAAACGCCTAATACACCTGTGCTGTACATCATATATGGGTTCCTTGTACTCAACCTCGTCATTCACTTTTTAGCGTTGTTAACGGGTATTTATTTGGGCAAAGGCAATAGCGCCGTCCATAAATTCGCACTGCCCATTTCAGTTTTTCTGTTGTTCAGTGTGCCTATGGGCACCGTGATCGGTACCATGTACCTCTGGCTCAGACTTCAAAGACCGCCATACAATTAGAGAGTGACAAGTACAGGTGTCAGAATGAGTTAAAAGCATTGACAGTTTCGACCAGTCACTGCGTCTTTTGATTTCTCGCTAAAATGCGAATTGCCTCTTAAGTTCGAGTGCTTCTGCTAGGTAAATACAAATCCGCTCCCTTTGGAAGAGCATATATCCATAATTTCCGCCAATTCTAACTAGCCCAACTCTACACAGATAGACGAAATATCCCATACAGCAATTTATATAGGCTTTGCGGGTTAATTTAACGATTTAGGTAATTGAATTGCCGTTATCATTACCTGTAACCTTATTTCTGATATACAGTATAGCGATGATATTCAGCTATTTCTTCGCAAACAAGGCAATGCTATCAGTGCTTAAAACAGCCAAGAGAAAATCGACAATTATGATTAGATAATTTCAAATAAACCATTCACTTATAAACACCTAAATCAGTCTATCAACTCCCTGCAATATAAACTAATTATAAATATTTCAAACAGTTAACAACCTTGAGTCAAACCACTATAACATACTGAAAAATAAACAAATGAACTATATACCCAATTAAAAATTCAATTTTCGCAGACTAATTCTCTTTAAAAAACAAATTTAATATCTTCATAGACTTATATTTATATTGGTCTTTTTTTAAATTAGCCAACGTAGAAAGAACTATACTCTTTATAATGAGTCGCATGACAAACACAGCAGGTGGGTTGACGTTCCACTGCAGTACATCGTCACTCCCTTCCATCGATGTTTTCACCGACTAACTAGGTACTCCTATGGTATCTGCTCTGAACATTCGTACTGGCAGTTTCAGAGGTAGACAATGCGCACAGTGAATTAGGTGTTTCACACAGCGCGTAGGCTAAGACAAATGGATTGCAAGAGATGGAATTATGAAGATCACGCTTTTACTTTCTTTGCTTTTGTCAGTGTTAGTTTTCGAAGCTGGCAACACGCCTTTTTACGTTGGTGTTTGGAAAGCGCATGAGGCGAAAACACTGCAGAGCTTGTATGCTACTCAAGGCATCACAACCGAGGAACGTCTGCAGCTCAGAGACCTAGATTTTTCAAAGTTGGTATATGTTGTGCGAGAAGACACTTTTGCAACCTATACTGAAGATCTGATGCCTGAGCAGCTTACGTTCTTACCTTACAAAGTAGCTGTTTTAAACGACAACACAATCGAAACCACCCACTTCGACATCAGCCAACGAGCAGATATCAAGCGTACTCTAACCTTTGAGGGTGATTGTTATTATGTTCGAGTAACTCAATGGCATATTAAACAGTACTTTTGCAAAGTCCAGTAACTAGCATTTGCTATCTGAATGAGAGATCACAGGTTTTAGCGCGGTATTCGGGTTCTTTAGGCTAAAGTTATATAACATGCACATTGATGGGAGAGACGATTATGCTTACCAAGCGCTTTCGAACCCTAACTATCTTACTTGTATGTGCGGTTGTTACCTGGTTAGTACAGAGTGAATACAATTACTGGGATCATCAGCGCCAATGTGTGCAGCGCTGTGAACAATTGACCAAGGAAAAAGTGACGATTCGCGATATACACTACAGCGAACGAGCAAATATGTGTCGATGTGATTCAGGATTCGCAGTACTGCTGAATTAAGGGCAACAAAAAAGCGCCCTTAGGCGCTTTTTTTAAGTTACTTAGTCAAATCATCGAAGAACTTTTTCACGCCATCGAAGAAACCTTTCTCCTTTGGACGATACTTTGAGCTATCTTTGCCCATGCTCTTTTCTAATTGTTCCAATAACTCTCTTTGCTCGCTGTTCAGGTTAACTGGGGTTTCTATAACCACTTTACATATCAAGTCACCAACGGCGCCCGAACGTACAGATTTAACACCCTTACCGCGCATGCGGAACATCTTACCCGTTTGCGATTCAGCAGGCACTTTAAGCTTTGCACGGCCATCAAGTGTAGGTACTTCGATTTCACCACCGAGCGCAGCCGTGGTAAAGCCAATTGGCACTTCACAATACAGGTTGTTGCCATCACGAACGAAGATTGGATGATCACGCACACTCACTTGCACGTATAAGTCACCCGCTGGTGCACCATGCGCACCGGCTTCACCTTCTCCCGCTAAGCGAATACGGTCACCCGTATCAACACCTGCTGGAATCTTCACAGACAAGGTCTTAGTTTTTTCTACGCGGCCTTGGCCGTGGCAGCTATTACATGGATCTGAGATAACTTGGCCAGTACCTTGACAGGTTGGACAGGTTTGCTGCACAGCAAAGAAACCTTGGCGCATTTGCACTTGGCCTGCACCATGACACGTGCCACACGTTTTTGGCTTAGAACCAGCTTTTGCACCTGAACCGTCACACGGTTCACAGGCAACCCACGTCGGCACTTTAATCTCAACTTCTTTACCGCGTACAGCCTCTTCCAAGCTCAATTCCATGTTGTAGCGCAAGTCCGCACCACGTTGTTGACGTGATTGACGACGACCGCCACCGAAGATATCACCGAACACATCACCAAAGATGTCACCGAAGTCGCCACCACTAAAGCCACCGTGACCACCGCCACCGCCTTGCTCAAACGCTGCGTGACCATATTGGTCGTAAGTTTGACGTTTTTGTGCATCGCCGAGGATTTCGTAGGCTTCTTTTACTTCCTTGAACTTACTCTCAAGCTCTTTATCGCCGGCAGTACGATCCGGGTGATATTTCATCGCCAGGCGCTTATAAGCCTTTTTAATGTCACGTTCACTAGCGTCTTTTGCTACGCCTAGTATTTCGTAATAATCGCGTTTTGACATATCTACCACTACTCAAATATTTTACAGCTGGGCTGCAATATCAGTGGTTATAACGAGTGTCTCATACAACCACTACTTTAAAATTTCGAACTCAAATTTCGCCACGAAGCACATGCTTCTTTAAAAAAACAAATCCGGCAAAGTAAGCTCTGGCCAGATCCTTCTTGTTATTTTTGGCAATTTACACACTAAGGGCGCGTCAAGCTGTTGCCTGCGCGCCCTGTGTGCAACAAGTTAATTACTTGTCGTCTTTCACTTCTTCAAACTCAGCGTCAACAACATCATCGTCTTGCTTAGCTTGTTGCTGGCCTTGCGCACCAGCATCAGCACCACCTTGCTGCTGGGCTTTCGCTTGCGCGATTTCCATTAGCTTTTGTGACTTTTCGATTAGCGCCTGAGTTTTAGCATCGATTTCATCTTTGCTTTCACCCTTGATTGCTGTTTCTAGCTCAGCAACGGCTGCTTCGATTGCTTCTTTGTCTTCTGCTGGAAGTGCATCGCCTGCTTCTTCGATTTGCTTGCGTGTGCCGTGAACCATCGCATCTGCTTGGTTGCGTGTTGTTACAAGCTCTTCGAACTTTTTATCTTCCTCGGCATTCGCTTCTGCGTCACGTACCATTTTTTCTACTTCTTCATCGCTTAGACCTGAAGAAGCTTGGATAGTGATTTTCTGCTCTTTACCTGTATCTTTATCTTTCGCAGATACGTGTAAGATACCGTCCGCATCAACATCGAATGTTACTTCAATTTGCGGCTCACCACGGCGCCCTGGACGGATACCTTCAAGGTTGAACTGACCCAGTGACTTGTTGTCCGCTGAACGCTTACGCTCACCCTGCAACACGTGGATAGTTACTGCGTTTTGGTTATCTTCTGCTGTTGAGAATGTTTGCGACTTCTTCGTTGGAATCGTCGTGTTTTTCTCGATTAGCGTAGTCATAACCTGACCCATTGTCTCGATACCTAGAGACAGAGGGATAACGTCTAGTAGTAGTACGTCTTTTACGTCACCAGCTAGTACACCACCTTGAACCGCAGCACCAACAGCTACCGCTTCGTCAGGGTTAACGTCTTTACGTGGCTCTTTACCAAAGAACTCAGCAACCGTCTTCTGTACTAGAGGCATACGTGTTTGACCACCCACTAGGATGATGTCATTTACATCACCTACAGACAGATCTGCATCTGCTAGTGCTTTCTTAAGCGGCTCGATTGACTTAGTTACTAGGTCTTCAACAAGTGACTCAAGTTTTGCACGCGTTAGCTTCACGTTCATGTGCTTAGGACCTGTTGCATCTGCTGTTACGTATGGCAGATTTACTTCAGTTTGCTGTGCACTTGAAAGCTCGATTTTTGCTTTTTCAGCAGCTTCTTTAACACGCTGCATCGCTAGCGGATCGGTGCGAAGGTCAATACCTTGTTCTTTTTTGAACTCATCTACTAGGTAGTTGATAACGCGGTTATCGAAATCTTCACCACCTAAGTGCGTGTCACCGTTCGTCGCAAGAACTTCGAATGTGTGCTCGCCTTCAACTTCGTCGATTTCGATGATAGAGATATCGAACGTACCACCACCTAAGTCGTATACTGCAACTACGTTATCACCTTGCTTGCGGTCCATACCGTATGCAAGTGCCGCTGCTGTTGGCTCGTTGATGATACGTTTAA
Organism: Pseudoalteromonas pernae; assembly: GCF_039831865.1. Classification (NCBI taxonomy): domain Bacteria; kingdom Pseudomonadati; phylum Pseudomonadota; class Gammaproteobacteria; order Alteromonadales; family Pseudoalteromonadaceae; genus Pseudoalteromonas; species Pseudoalteromonas pernae. Next base: position 56,529 of record NZ_JBDODM010000006.1, on the reverse strand, counting down.
CATCAAGGCCCGCAATACGGCCAGCGTCTTTCGTTGCTTGACGCTGTGAATCGTTGAAGTATGCAGGAACTGTGATTACCGCACCTGTTACTTCTTCACCAAGGTAATCCTCAGCGGTCTTCTTCATCTTCTTAAGCACTTCTGCAGAAATTTGTGGTGCAGCGCGCTTTTCGCCTTTTACTTCAACCCATGCATCGCCATTGTCAGCTTTAACAATTTTGAAAGGCATGATGCCGATGTCGCGTTGAACTTCTTCGTCTTCGAAACGACGACCGATCAAACGCTTGATAGCGTATAGTGTATTTGTAGGGTTTGTAACCGCCTGACGTTTCGCCGGCTGACCTACTAGCGTTTCACCGTCTTCGGTGAACGCAATAATAGAAGGGGTAGTGCGATCGCCCTCTGCGTTTTCAATTACGCGTGGCTTATCACCATCTAGTACTGCTACACACGAGTTAGTAGTACCTAAGTCGATTCCAATAATCTTACCCATGAATCTTCTCCAACTTCAAAAATCTGTTTACATGATTGATGTCTACTAGATAGGGGTCAGTTTTGCTAATTCAAGCGTGATTCATAAAAAAATTTCGTTTTTTTTAATTTTTTTTCGTTTGTCCCCTCTAAAAAGATAATTTAGGGAGTAAACTGGTCCGACAAGAACAAAAAGGGATCATAATATGACTTTTGACGAACTTATGGCTTTGGTCACACAAAGTGATGTCCAAACTCTACAATTTCCGGACTCATGGACACAGGGACGCACAGCCTTCGGTGGTCTATCTTGCGCATTCGCGTTGCAATCAATGCTGCTGCATTGCCATGACGAAAGAACATTGCGCTCCTTTAGTGCCCAATTCATTGGTCCTATCGCGCCGGATGAGCCATTTACTCTTACCTTTAATTTGTTGCGTGAAGGCAAAAACTCAAGTCAGTACGCAGCAACAATCACCCAACATGACCAAGTGTGTTTGACTGTTCAAGGTCTATTCGCCAAAGACAGAAACTCCATCGTCGAAGTACCTTTTGCTCAATTCAACGATAAAAAAGCGCCGAATGCGCAGCAATGTCTGCCCTTTGTAAAAGATGTGATGCCAAACTTCTTCCAATTTGTGGATTTGAATTTGGTAGAAGGTGGCATGCCTTACAGTGGTACACAATGCACCGATTTAAGTGGTTGGATGCGGTTTAAAGCGCAAACCCATAACTATAATTGGACTCACTTAATTGCCCTAATCGATAGTTGGCCACCTTCGCAGCTGCAAGTATTCCCTACTCCAGCACCTGCGAGTAGCATGAGTTGGCATGTTGAGTGTTTACACCTGCCTACATTGGCAGCCGGACAATGGGTGGGGGTGGATATTACAACTACTGCTGCACATAACGGCTACGCGTATGAAGATGCCATTTTGTACAGTGAGTCAGGTGCGGTCATTGCTCAGAGTAAGCAGACGGTTGCCCTGTTTGCCTGATGTCTAAATAGCAAGTTACTCTTCCATCATGGCCAGTGTTTGTGCGCTGGCCAAAATGCTTTCATACCTTGCTGTGGCTTTAAGATAGGCCAATCCACGATTAAATTGGTCACGCACCGCCTCAGAATTAAAGACAATATGGCGCGGCGAGGGCTCAAAGATGGGGTGAATGGTCACATCCATGGCCTGATTATTCCTCTCATACATCCTTAAATAATAAATGAAAATTCGTTTATCAAGCACGATGACCTGTGCATGCTCACTCATTAAATGTGTGACTTGCGCAAATTGATTGGTGAACTCTTCATAATCTCTTTTACCTTTGATTGCATTTGCAAAGCGCTCGCCAAGATATTTATGAGCATTACCAAAGGCAAAAACGCGATAGTTTGCGAGGTCATCGATAGAATCTACCGTCAGATCATTTTTGGTAAGCGTGACCGCGACATTTTGAAAATAAAGCAGGGTATCAGAATAAAAGCCCGGTACATTGCTCTCTTTAGGTATGTTTATGGCACCGTTGATTGTCCCTGAAGCCAATTCCAATTCAGCCCTAGGGTAGCTTAAATAATGCAATTTAAGTCCACCTAAACCCGCCAACTGTATTGCTTGCTCAACGATTCGTTGCTCTATGCCTTCATTACTGGATTTGAAAAAGTAAGGTGGAAGATGCTTAGCGACTGCAAGTTCTACGACAGGCTCAGGTGGCACTATTGGATTGCTTGCTTGAGCTGTGAACACTGAAAACGCACACAAAGCTGAACAGATGAAGTATCTGATATGCGTCGCTCTCATAAACCGGCCTAAAGCTAAATTATTTTCTCTAGAGCTTAGAGCATATCCGCCTATCACGCCTGTACGAGTAACAAAAAGGTGCTAGGCTTTAACAGTTAAAACAGCTATTCTAAGAACAAGCAGGAATAATAATACCTTGGGAATACATGCATATAGCTTGCTCACACTGTGACTACATCGTTTCAGTTCCCAAAAATCTAAATCCCAAAGACGTTGCACACTGCCCTCATTGCCACAGTCAGTTGCTAAAAAGCGCTGAAAATTCAGATGGTCAGGTCATAGCGTTGAGTGTCAGTGCCATTATTTTACTGCTCAGCTCCGTCTTCTATCCTTTTTTATCTTTTTCCAGTAATGGCCTGACACAAACCATTACTCTGCCAGATGCCGGGCGCATGTTATTTAATTACGACAGCACCTTGCTTGGCATCTTTATTGACACCAGTATTATCTTGCTGCCTCTGTTAATGTTGATTTTGCTTATCCCCCTGCATATGGGGTTATTGCAAGCTATTCCCAAAGTGTGGGGCCGGCGTTTATTGAAACTAATGTCTGCACTAGAGCTTTGGGTCATGTCAGAAATATTTTTAGTTGGCGTGTTGATCAGCATGGTGAAGATTATGAGCCTTGCTGATGTATCCTTTGGAAACAGTTTTTGGGCTTACGCCGGCTTTGTAATTTGTTATACCTGGGCATTTTGTAAAGTGAACCATGCTCGCCTTTGGCAACAAATTATGCCCTACCAGGACGTCGAAATAACCAATGGCCCCAGAGCTATCGATGCTCATTTAAGGGCATGTCATGTGTGCCACCAATTAACACCGCAAAAGCGTTGTCCACGGTGCAACACCTTAACCACATTTCGTAATGCGCAAAGTGTGCAAAAGGCTGCAGCTTGGCTTGCGACCTCTGTTTTGTTGTATATTCCGTCGAACGTACTACCGATTATGTACACCACAAGTCTTGGTGACAAAGAGCCTTCAACGCTTATCGGCGGGGTCATTTTGCTCTGGAAAGCAGGCTCCTACCCGATTGCCAGCATTATATTTTTAGCCAGTGTTGTTGTGCCCATTGCTAAAGCACTGGTTTTAGGTACGTTATGTTTTATGGTTTATCAACGGGTCGGCAATCGCTCGAAAGTCTATACCCGCTTATATCAAGTCACTGAGTTTATTGGAAAATGGTCTATGATTGATGTTTTTGTTGTGGCTATTTTAGTGGCGCTAGTGCAACTAGGTAATTTAATGTCGGTGGAGCCAGGGTTTGGCGCTATGTGCTTTGGCGCAATGGTTATTTGCCAAATGCTTGCTGCCCACTCATTTGATCCCCGACTAATTTGGGATTCACCAGAACAGGTAAAGAGAGTAGTTAATGACTGAATCTGCAACCATTCAAGCAGCTAAAAAAATATCGCCAATATGGTTAATACCGCTGCTCGCACTCTTTGTTGGCGCATGGATGTTGCTGCAATACCAGCTCGACAAAGGTCAAACTATTTACATAAAGATGGCTAATGCCGAGGGTATTGTTGCTGGCAAAACCGAGATTAAAGTCCGCAGTGTGAAAATCGGTGTGGTGGATGCAATTCGCCTTGGTGATAGCCGCGACCACGTCATTGTGCGCGCGCAAATAGACAAACACTATGACTCACTGCTGACCGAAGACGCAAAAATTTGGGTTGTAAGGCCGCGTATAGATGAAACGGGAGTCAGTGGCTTTAGCACCCTACTCTCTGGCGTGTATCTGGAGTTTTCACCAGGAGAAAGTACGCGCACCGTGATTCGCTTTGACCTACTCGATGAGCCAGCATTAATTGGTAATGACGTTGAAGGGGCTCGTTTTAAGCTCTCCAGTCGCAATGCAGAAGTGCTGGAAGTGGGCACAGGTGTCTACTACAAGGGCTACAAAATCGGGCAAATCGAAACAGCGCATTTCGACTGGGATAAACAGCAAATGCGTTACGGTTTGTTCATTAACGCTCCTTATGAAAATTTAGTCACACTAAACACAGTATTTTGGGTGCAATCCGGCATTGAAGTAGACCTCTCAGCCGACGGCATCAGTGTGAAAACTGGTTCTTTATCAAAGCTCATCAAAGGCGGCATTTCTCTGGGGATCCCTGATGGCGATGCACCGGGGCCACTCGTAAGTGAAGGTCATACATTTAGCTTGAGCGAAAGCTACAATGCGGCACTGGAGCAACGATTCTATGATTTTGAACATTATTTAATTCAATTTGAACAATCAATTCGCGGTTTGCGCGAAGGCGCACCTGTGGAATACCGAGGCATGCGTATCGGCACCGTGGAACAAGTGCCGGCACAAGTGCTCATCGATGGCGCACCTGCACACTTTAGTGATTCAAGTGTATCGGTACCTGTACTTATACGCGTTGAATTTGGGCGCTTGTATCGAGACACACAAATGGCTCGAGAGTACTGGTCCAACAGCCTCCAAGGATGGTTGAATCAGGGTCTACGCGCATCGCTCAAACCGGGGAACTTATTGACTGGCGCCGTGTATGTTGACTTAGACATGTATCCCGATATGGAACCTGGTGTTTTAGGTAAACGCGGTGACTTTACTGTATTCCCAAGCACCTCCAGTGGCATCTCGGCATTAGCCAACCAAGTTAACGATGTACTCAACAAAGTTAAGAACCTACAGATCGAAAGTAGCTTGGAACAGTTTGAGCAAACGATGGCCAATTACGAAGCACTCGCCACTGACATGCGCACCTTCATGAACGACCCATCAACACGCACCTTAGCCACGGATATCAGCAAAGACATGGCCGATATCAGTCAGAGCATGCGCCAATTTGAAGAAAGCATGGAGCAGTTTGAGATAACGATGGCGAGCTTCCAGAACGGTTCACAAATGTATCAAGAAATGCAATCAACACTTGAACAAGTAAGACGCTTAATGGATGAGCTGCAGCCACTGTCTCGTGGCCTTAACGAGCAACCCAATATGCTGATTTTTGATAAAGAATTAGCCAAAGACCCAACGCCGAGGAGTAAAGATTAATGTTTCGATTTGCGACCCCAATCATTGCGATTGCCTTGGCAAGTGCCTGCTCAAGTTCAGGATCACCGTCTGACTTACGTTATTATCAGTTTAATAATAATCAGGCCGATATCAGTTCAGTAAGCCAAGTGCGTGAGCAAACTCAGTATTTACTGCGCTTGAGTCCAATCAAAGTGCATGGCACCTTGAATAACCGCGCCATGGTGATCAAACTCTCTGAACATGAAATTTACAGCGCTAATTCACATTTTTGGGCCGATGCGCCGGCGCAAATGTTGGTAAGTTACACCCAAACGCAGCTTATGCGCCAACTCAATAACGTACTGGTAGTTAAAGGCGCAGATGTCTACGCGGAGCAATTAGAGTCAGCATTTTTTCAGCTTGATATAGATGTCGAGCAATTCAATGCTGGTCTCGATAATAACGCTGAAATCGCGGGTTTATGGCGCTTATCGAAAGTGGATAACAAAGGTAAATTACACGTACTGAAAATTGCTCGTTTTGCCCACACTGAGCCGTTAGCGGATGACGGCTATGGCGAATTAGCAAAGGCGCTTGAAGGTGCATGGAAAAACAGTATTAGTGAAATGAGTACAGACATCAACACACTGATTGCTAAAGAAAACATGGCCAATTAAAAATTATTGGCCATGGTCATAAAAAAGGCTCCTAAAGGAGCCTTTTTTCATTATTGCCAGCGAATAGCTTTTTGGAATTGCTCAACCGATTCGAGTTTCGTCTGACCTTTTAAGTCAGCAAAGTCTTGATCGGCAAACTTGCTACCGCGCAGCTGAACATTCAAACGGGCCGCTTTAGGGTTCATCATAGTTTGCTGATAGAAAGCTTTAATATCATCCAATGTGACTTCTTCAACCGCGGCAATCAATTTCGCTCTGCTGTCGAAGTTATAGTCTTCGCGATACCAGTCGTTAATTAAACGACCAAGTTCATCGTTCAAGTTCTTCGGCTTCTCTTTCAACGACACCAAAGTGGCATTTTTAAGTTGCATAAAAGTAGCTTCGTCTAAGTTTGCCAGCTCTTGCTGATATTGCTTTTTGAAGCTATCGAAGCGAGCTTGCATATCTTTAGGACCTTTTACTGGCGTCTGGATGTATAAACCAAGGCCGGCATAATCATCCAGTGGACGAGCAAGAGCGCCTACCGCATAAGCCAGCTGCTCTTCTGTGCGTAACTTATCAAATGCAATAGTACGGAAATGACCTTGCAATACCGCAGCCGCCGCTTTTTGAGCGTAGCCCGGCGTTGGGTGATAAGTCATATCAATAATCGCAACGTCGGCAACATCTATGTCTTTTTGCATCACGAATACTTCACCTGGAACTGGCTTCCAGACTTGTGAACGCGCGTATGGCGTATCTTCTTGCTGTTGTGGTAGCGCTTTGGCAATGCTTTTAGCGATTTGCTCTACACTGGTATCGTCATAGTTACCAAATGCGAACACACGCACGTTATTACGACTTAATACATCGCTCATCAAGGCTTCCAAATCAGCAACAGTTAATGCTTTAGCCGTCGCAATGAGCTTGTCTGTATCATGGTTACCAGAGCGGATCAGATCAGAATACACGCCGAACGCTTGATAGAATGGGAACTGCTTTTGTGCGTTCATCAAGTTACGAACGTAGCGGTCTACAGCTTGGTCAAATGCTTGCTGGTCTACGTCAAGATTCAAGTTCTTCAAGGCTTCTGTCAGTAATACAGATTGCTTATCAGTGAAGCCACCTACAGTTAAGCTAAAGCCGTTACCTGGGTCCATGCCTACATTCATGCCTGCAATGCTGGCTTCAGTTGCTAATGCAGTTTGTGACAGATTATACAAATCTGCCCATAAATTCATCAGCACACCGGCTTTAATATCCTGTTGTTTCACAGGGCTATTAACATAAACCTCTACAAGGCCTTTTGGTTGCTCAGCGAAGTACTGGCTCGGTTGTAGCCATACCTTCACACCCTCTTTTTCGTAGCTCACACGTGGTTTGTCTTGTGCTTTCGCGCTCTTAATATCGAATTGTTCAGGTAATAAGCGGTTCACGCTCGGTAATGCTAACGCAAACTGGCTTGGTTGTTGCCAACTGGCTTGCTCTTGAGCGCTGATATCTTCAATACGATATTCACCATCGTAGAAATGCAATTTGCTATCGGTTTGTTCTTCTTTAGACACGTACCACACGCGCAAGGTATCCGCGTTCAATTGTTCTAACACATTTTGAATCGCCTGTTCGTTGAATTCAGGGTAGTAGAACGGTGCGTTAATGGCGTTGTTTAGAGGGTAATCTTGCATGCTTTGCGTCAATGACGATACATAACCAAATTCATCACTCTTTTCTAAGAACTGGAATTGGTTATTCAAAGAAGTACGAATTTCGTTGAAGTATTTCGCATCAACGCCCTGCTTCTTGATTAGGTCGATATAACGCATGATGGTTGCAACGATTTCCTCGCGATTCTGCATACCGATATCGGTCAGTTCGACATTGACATTGAGCTCACCATAGTTGCCGTATTTATTCGCCGCGCTTGAAGCGCTTAGCTTAGAAACCCAACCTTTATCACGTAAGATTTGTGCAGGGCTACCCGGCATTTCGTTGCTTAATAGGTATGAAACAAATCGGTTAGGCTTGTGTGCAAACTCGCCCATATTGTTTTTGATCACAAAGTCCAGTTGCAGCTGTTTTACATCTTCATTTGGCTTGTAATAAACACGCTTGCCGCCTACTTGATCGTAGTTCAACTCAGCTGTCACACTTGGCTTGTCAATATTCTTATTTTTAATATCGGCGAAGTACTTGGTTGCCAACTCACGCATTTCATTAAGCGGACGATTCGAGATCATCGCCACCTTCATGATGTTCGAGGAATAGTAAGTGTTGTAAAACTCGACTGTTTCTTTATGCAGTGAGCTGCCTTCTTTATCGCCTAGTGTTTCAAGGTTACCGATTAAGAAGCGGTTGGCTGGGTGTTCACCCATCATTTTACGCGCCAGTTTGAATTGCCCAAAAAAGTCCATCTCACGACGCATTGACCATTCCGCATTTACAGCGTTCTTTTCTTTGTCTGTGTACTCAGGATAAAGCTTGGGTGATTTAAAGAAGTCACTGAAACGGTCAAGCGCTTCTGAGTAGGCGTCGTTGTTCACTTTGAACATGTAATTGGTGATATCTAACCAAGTGTAGGCATTATGTGCGCCACCGTTTTTAGTCATGAAGTCACTGTAGCCCTTAGTATCAGGGTAACGCTCAGTACCTAAAAACAGCATGTGCTCTAAATAGTGAGCCATACCTTGCTGAGACATAGGGTCATGCAGTAAGCCTACACCCACGCTCAACGCCGCGGCTGATTTTTCCGCGCTTGGGTCCGACACCAAGATGACTTCGATTTCGTTATCAAGTTTTAGCGTCTCGTATGCACGCTTGTCATTGGGGCTAACCACAAGGTTGTCAGGAATAAGTTGTGTACTTGCAGTAGAAGAAGTTGGTGTTGAGTTACACCCTGCTAGAATTGCTAGGCTCAAGGCACTAAGAACGAGTGTTTTTTTCATTATTTGGTGATCTTTGTGTTAGACGTAGTTGCCAATAATCAAAAATCACACCCTAAAATGCAATGCTTAATGTCATTAAGTTTGTAACAGATTATGAAATCCTTATTTGCATAATACCAACACTTAGGCAATATCTATGTTAGGCTGGCGATTAATACTATAAAGCTATGCTATCAATTCATTTCTTGGGGATTAATTATGACTCAATTGCTTGTGCTTGCCCTTTTTGCTCAAGTGTTACTGACACTAGCAGTGATGGTTATCATGGGACGACGCCGTTTCGCAGCGGCACGACAAAAACAAATAAAAATGAAGCAATTTAACACGATGGATTTGGGCGAGGCGCCTGAGCATGTTCAAGTTGCAGGTAGAAACTTCATCAACCAGTTCGAAATCCCCGTTTTATTTTATGTGGCGACGTTGGCCGCTTTAACAACTAATAGCGTTGGCTACCTCTTTGTCGGTCTAGCTTGGCTATTTGTTGTAACTCGGGTGATTCATAGCATCATTCACGTAACTAGCAACCATCTAAAATCGCGCTATATGACGTTTCTAGCCGGCTGCATAGTGGTGCTGTTGATGTGGATCACCCTAGTTTGGCGATTAGTTTAACGCCTTAGCAGATTTGCGACGTAGCGCTACCAGCAATGCCAGTGGCGCTAACCACCATGCCGCACCTGAGCTCGAGTCCGTTTCACTGTCGGCAATCAGAGTATTTTCCACTGGTGATAAATCGATTGCTGAATTTGGATCACTATCAATGATCACAATATCATTGATCATCATTAGGTTAGCGCTCGTCAATGTCGCGCCTTGACGACACTCATCAGCAGTGTAATTAGTGACCGGCACATCGTCACACGTATCCATCGAGTTAATTTTCTTGACGATTTCAAGACCATCGCCGATGACTTGACCAAACACAGTGAAGCCACCGTTTTGCAAATCTAAATTCGCACTGTTGTCACCGACATTGAAAAACCACTGGCTCGTCGCACTGTTTTTGTCACCGCTACGTTTCGCCATGGCAATGGTGCCGGCCACATTCGAATAAACCGGCTCATTCACAACCGGACTCTGTGTCGCAATAATCTCACTTTGATCATCAAATGTGTAAGCCCCACCTTGAACAATGAAGTTAGATACTGAGCGGTGAATGTAACTAGAGCGATAATCGCCTCTGTCTACATAGCCAAGAAAGTTATCGACCGTGTTAGGCGTTTTTTGATCAAATAAATTTACCTGAAAGCTTCCCTGTGATGTTTGAAATTCAACAATGGTAGCATCAGCAAATGAGCTATAAGCAGCAGCCATAGTGGCAATAATGCCGGCGGCAATAGTCGGTTTCATAGTGATTCCTCAAATTTAGGTTTGTCCAACCATACTGATACTTTATTCAGGAAACCATGATTAAAACGCCACAAAAACAAATTGATACCTAGTTGTTAATGCGGGTTACATTTGTACACTTCTTTAATAACCAAAAGTTATTAAATTATAAATTTTAAAACATATTGGTCTTATCAAATGCAAAGCAATTGCCTAAGATGATGGCCATGATTAAGCACTATGAAATCAGCACACATGAATAATAACAACAACATGATCTGTGATTTTGGCGTCCATAAAGGCGAGTCATACAAACAAGTACCCGCATCTTTCTTAACTTGGATGGTGGGTATCAATCACCAAAAGGCATCGATTGCCAAAGAAGAATTAAAACGCAGAGAGCAAGCGGCACGACAATCGCTAATGAAATCTTCATAAAACTACTTTAAGATCAGGCGCACTATTCACTCCAACGGGATACATGACGTGCGCCTGTTATTTTTACTTTCAGCTGTATTATTAAGTGCGTGTTCGCATAATGCAGCGACCACTAACAACACCACACAAGAACAACCAGTACAATACCTGACGGTGTTGCATACCAATGATCACCACGGCCGCTTTTGGCCAAACGACAAAGGTGAATATGGCATGGCGGCCCGCGCTACCCTGCTCAAACAACTGCGACTGCAAGCCGCTAATCGCAATGATGCAGTATTATTGCTCTCCGGTGGTGACATCAATACAGGTATTCCTGAGTCAGATTTACAACAGGCTGAACCAGATTTCAAAGGCATGAGCATGCTAGGCTATGATGCAATGGCCATTGGTAACCATGAATTTGATAACCCCCTCGCCGTACTTGAAAAACAGCGCCAATGGGCGAACTTCCCTCTGTTAAGTGCGAACATCAAACGTAAATCAACGGGTGAACATGCCTATCAGCCGTATGTTTTTATTAATAAAAACAACTTAAATATCGCTGTACTAGGGCTTACCACAACCGACACAGCTAAAATAGCGAACCCTGACTTCATTGCTGATTTTGACTTCATTGACCCAACAGAAGCCACGGCCGAAGTGCTCAGAGAAATCGAGCGTAACCGTCCTGACGTCATCATCGCAGTAACCCATATGGGTCACTACAGTGATGCCAAGCACGGTATTAATGCCCCAGGCGATGTTACGTTAGCGAGGCAACTACCAAAAGGTGCGATTGATATGATCATCGGTGGCCACTCACAAGAACCCGTGTGTATGGCTGGCGTTAATGTAAATAATGATGCATATAAGCCCACAATGCAGTGTCAACCTGATCAGCAAAATGATGTTTGGATCATGCAAGCACATGAGTGGGGTAAATATGTGGGCGAAGCACGTTTTGCGATTCAAGATGAACAAGTAACAATGGTGAGCTACAAGCTGCACCCAGTTAACCTGAAAGACGAAACTGGCCAGTGGAGTACTGATTTCATTTCCCCTGATGAGAAAATGCAGGCTTTCTTGGCACCTTATCAAGCAAAGGGTCAAAAGAAATTGAGTGTCACGCTGGGTAACACCGAAATTCGTTTAGAGGGCGACAGAAAGAAAGTGCGCTTTATGCAAACAAACTTGGGCCAACTCATCACTACCGCGCAAAAGCAGCATGTGAATGCCGATTTTGGCATTATCAGCGGTGGCGGCATACGCGATTCGATTGCTGCTGGCGATATTAACTACAAAGATATTTTGCGCGTTCACCCATTCAAAAATCGCATTGGTTATATCGATTTCACCGGAAAAGAAGCTCTAGCCTATGTAAAAAAGGTTGCGCAATACCCTGTAGATTCAGGTGCTTATACACATTTTAATGGTGTAAGCGCGATGTGTGAACAAGGTAAGCTTACCAATATTCGCATCAATGGCGCAGCAGTTCAGCCTAACCAAACTTACCGTATGAGTATCAACAGCTATAACGCCGCAGGTGGAGATGGCTTCCCCCGACTAAACACCGATCCGCGTTTTGTTGACACTGGCGATTCGGATGCCAGTGTTCTCAGTGCTTATGTAAAAGAACACAGCCCAATCAGCAATATCAAAGTGCCTAAGCCGGTTACTTGCCAATAATGATGAAGGACTGAGAGTCTTCGACCCCGAGCCCGTAGTGATGGACGCGAGAACGTGAGCCTTCACCGTGGGCTTTGGGTGGGTAATATGGGTCTTTGTACTCACCATCGCTCGCAAACGCTTCATCCAACGCGGCGCGGATTTCACTGAGCGTCTTCTCTAGGCTGTTACTAAAATTTGGTCTTTTGCGAATCGTGTGACCTAATTCAATTAGCCGTGCAAAATACTTATGAGCTAACTCCAGTAAGTCCTCTGGGACATCTTTATTCTGGTTTAGCGTCACATTAGAGTGCTCGACAGCAAATTCAAGCAAAGCGAGATAAAAACACAATGGCTTATTTGCTAACTTAACCCGCTCTCCGTGCTCACCAAAACGGATGGTTTTATCAGCTAAATCAACCACCAGATATTTTTGCTCAATTTCTTGTTCTGGCTGGGCCTGCATCCGGATAATTTTGGTTTGCATCGCTTTAAACCAAGGCCATACCAAAAGCATAGCAACAAGCGTTACAAACAAAGACAAGGCACTCACCCTAGTAGCAAATGGCATCGTCTGCATAGAATATATAACGTTGACCGAGGTTGCTCCTGGCAACGATAACTGCAAATGAGCTTCATGACCGGAGGCTTCAATACTATCTATGCCGATACGTTTCACCCGTAGTGGGTAATTTTGCTGTTGTAACTTGGTATTTAAGGCCTCTATATACTCTTGCGTTTTTGATTTGTCCGCAGGAACCTCTAACAACGGGTTTGCTAGACCGATATATTGTGAATCAAGCGCGATTCGCGTCTTCAACTGAGATAAAGCCGTAGTTTGTGTTTGTTGCCAACTCGATATCGCACCAAAGTAAAAAGCAATGACACTGACAATCAAGGTAACAGCGCCGAAATATGCGATTGCCCTGTGCGCATCGAATTTTTCCGGCTGGGACTTCTTTCTCATTAGTGACAAAATAACTCTACGAATTTTCATCGGTCATTCTCTATAAACTGCACGGTTTGAGCGTCACTACATTGCCAGTATGCTTTGGCGCCACTGAAGTAGGTTGACGTTTGCGCTTTTGCCATCGAGAGCAAAGTATCTTGCAAGGCGCAGGCTAAGTCAGGGTTGTCCGCTGCCTTTTTTAGATACCAATGGCTACCGCTAATGTTACTGCCGATTGCGGTGATGTAGTTGGCAGAAAAGCGCTCATCGTCAGTTTGTTGCCAATATGAGGCAATGACGTCCAATTCCCCTTTAGCTAACTTGTCCCTCAGAGATTGATGAGAGTTAGCAAAAGTAATATTTAACGTATCTAAATTAATATCGAGTTCTTTAAAAACTTGTTTGGGGATAATGTGCCCAGAACGACTGGTTGGGTAATCGATAAGGCCGATGCGCTTATCGAGAAAGTAAGCTTTATCTAAACGGGGTTTTTCATGGCTTCCGATAAAATAAGCGGTGTAAGATGGATAGCCAATAACTGGGTAATAGCCATAAGTACTGCGCGCGTCGAAAGCATCAATAAGGTTATCTTTGGCGAGTATAAGGTGGGCCAATCCTTTACCTAGGAAATTGACTTCATGTTGAGAAGTTCCGCCCCAATAAGCGAGAACCTCACCATATTGCTTTGATACCACCGCGTTATTACACAACTGTTGTGCTAAATCCGTTGCTATAGGTTGGCTCTGCGCAAAAATCGTGAGCTGCGTTTTGTTGCCATCGCTCTTACTCTTACAACTAAACGATGTTTCAACAACATTATCTAACTGCGGCAACTGTAACGCAGCACTGCGCTCACCGACCAAATAGCTCAGCAAACCCACAATGATAATAGTTGTTAAAATTAGCGCACGGTCGCGCAAGCGTTTTAGTGATTGCAATTGAGTTTGTGTTCAAATCAATTTCTGTTGCCGTTATTTCAACAGTTATTATTACTCATTGCAATAAGTAATTTTATTCGTCATTCATAACCTATTGATTTAAAATATATATTAACAAGTAATTATGAATCCCATTAAGTCCTTTTTTTTCGGTCAAAAAACTTGGAAAATTTAGACCAACAAGGCAACAGTGCAACTTGATAACAACAATGGATTTACAGCATATTCGCGAACACTTTACGGCTTTTGTATTAGCTACAGTGCTCTTGATCATGACCTTTACAAACCACGCTTTTGCCTGGGGAGCGAATGGTCATCGAATTATTGGTGAGATTGCTCAGCAAAACTTATCTGCTGAAGCAAAAGCGCGGATAATGGCAATTTTGGGTAATCACAGCCTTGCACAAGTGAGCACTTGGGCTGATGAAATGCGCTCTAATCCAAATGAATTTTGGCAACGACAATCATCACGCTGGCATTATATTAATATCGATTCCAAAGACGATTTTCTCTTAGCTCCATACAAAGCAAAGCAACATAAACACGATATCGCAGATGCCTACAGCGCAGTTTTGACCGCCATTGAAGTATTAAGTTCACCTAGTAGTTCTGCTGCAGATCAGGCTTTCTATCTCAAATTCTTAATTCATCTAGTCGGTGATATTCACCAACCACTTCACGTGGGTCGCTCGGCAGACAGAGGCGGCAACAAAATTAACGTCGAGTTTTTTGGCAAGGTTACCAACCTACATCGTCTTTGGGACAGCCAATTAATTGATAACCAACAGCTTTCATACTCTGAATATGTCTCTTTTTTGTGCTGTGAACGTGGGCAAGCGTCTGAATTCAAAAAAGATATCGACGTAAAAAGTTGGTTATTGGAATCGCATAATCTAGCTTCAGCTATCTACACAGATACTCCAGAGCGCATAAGCTACGCTTATGTATATGAAAATAAGGCTATATTAGAACAACAACTGCTTCGTGGCGGGCTGCGTTTAAGCGCGCTGTTGAATCACATATATCAAGGGACAGCGGGATAACCGCACAACAATAATTATCGGTGCATTAAGGCCGAGCTTAAATACTGTTTAACAAATAAACTAAACACGGGAAACGACAACATGAAAATGCAACTTAGGAAAACGGCCATCTCTGTCGCAATCGCTGCGACTATGGGTGTATCCGCTGGTGCTTTCGCAAACGAGACGTCATCGTCAATCAAAGGTCAAATCACTGGTCCTAGCGGCAACCCTGCTGCAGGTACTGTGGTAACGATTATTCACTTACCAACTGGCTCAACTAAAACGGCCGTTGTAAACGACGCAGGTTATTTTAGTGCTAAAGGCCTTCGCGTAGGTGGTCCATACAACGTTTTGATCGACTCTGACAAATTTGAAGATCAAGTAGTTGAAGGCGTATCACTTTCACTAGGTAAAGAATACCCTGTAACTGTGCAACTTCAGGCAAAAAGCGACATCGAACAAATCGTTGTAACTGGCCGTCCTATTAGTTCATTTTCTGGCGGTACAGGTCCTGCATCTACCTTCACACAAGAAGATTTAGAAAACGCACCTGCTATCAACCGTGACCTTAAAGACATCGTACGTATCGACCCACGTGTATACATCGATGACAGCCGCGATGCTATCCACTGTGGTGGTGCAAACCCTCGTTTTAACAGCTTGACGCTAGATGGCGTGCGTATGAACGATAACTTCGGTTTGAATTCAAACGGCTACCCAACAGTTCGTCAGCCTTTCGGTTTTGATGCAATTGAGCAGGTTGCTGTAGAAATGGCACCGTTTGATGTTCAGTACGGTGGCTTCACTGCGTGTAACATCAACGCGGTATCCAAGTCTGGTACCAACGAAGTGCATGGTGGCGTGTTCTATGACTACACCAATGATTCAATGAAGGGTGACAGCATCGGCGATATCGATGGTAAAATCGATAACGGCGACTACACCGAAGAGCGCTACGGTTTCAACGTTGGCCTACCACTTATCAAGGACAAGCTTTTCCTTTTCACTTCATACGACAAGTTAGAAGGCGTACAGCAGTTTAACTATGGTCCTATTGATAACGGCTCTATTTCACAAGCTGACATTGACCGTATTCGTCAAATCACGCAAAACGTATACAACTACGACCTAGGTGGCACACCTGGTTCTATGCCGGTGGAAGACGAGAAGCTACTTGTTAAACTAGACTGGAACATCAACGAAGATCACCGCGCAAACATCGTTTATAACTACAACGATGGTTTTGCGCTTTCTCAATCTGATGCGGATAACGATGAGCTTGCATTCTCTAGCCACTTCTATGAGCGTGGCGCTGAGTTCACATCAATTGTGGGTGCATTATACTCAGATTGGAGTGACAGCTTCTCAACTGAAGTTCGTATTGGTAAATCAGAGCTTGATGCCCGTCAGAATTCATTAGACGCAGCAAGTGGCTTTGGTGAATTCCAAATCGATGTAGGTGGTAACACAGTTTACATCGGTCCTGATGACTCACGTCACTCAAACGACCTTGATTGGGATAATTTCACTGTTAAGCTTGCGGGTACGTATTACCTAGACCAGCACACTATCTCTGCGGGCTATGAGTACGAAGACCTAAGCGTGTTCAACCTTTTCGTTCAGCACACAGATGGTGAATTCCGTTTCGATTCAATCGATGATTACGAAGCAGGCTTAGCTGATCGCGTTTATTACAACAATGCTGCAGGTACAAATAACCCTAACGACTTAGCGGCTAATTTCTCATACGAAGTGCACACGTTCTACATCCAAGACGAGTATGCATTCTCTGACATCGATGCGACGTTACTTTTCGGTCTACGTTATGACGGTTATAAGAGTGATGACTTACCGAACTACAATGCACAGTTTGCAAATCGTTATGGTTTCTCAAACCAACAAAACCTTGACGGTGTAGACCTTATTCAACCGCGTGTTGGCTTTAACTGGTTTGTAGATGATGCCCTAGAAGTTCGCGCTGGTTTCGGTCTTTACTCTGGTGGTAACCCGAACGTTTGGGTATCGAATGCCTACCAAAACGACGGTGTAACGCAAATTGGTCTTCGTGAGGATGACGTAAACTTGTTCGATATTGCCTACACGAACGGTGGCACACCAGGTTTCGAAGTACCACAAAGCATGTTTGATGAAATCCAAAACACCCCTGCTGGTGAAGGCGATGCATCAGTCAATGTGGTTGATCCAGACTTTGAAATCCCTTCAGAGTGGAAGTACTCACTAGGTGCAACATACACGTTTGAAAACGACTACGTATTAAACCTAGATGTGCTTCATACACAAAAGCAAGACTCAGCAATTATTCGTGATATCGCGCTACGTGAAAGTGGTGAAACAACATTTGATGGTCGTCCAATCTTAGAGAGCATCGAAGGCCGTAATAGCGAATACATGCTAACCAATGTGCAAGGTAACGATGGTGTGTCTACTGTATTATCAGCGGCACTTAGCAAACGCTTCGATAACGGTATCGACTTCACTGTTGCATACTCATACACAGACAGCGAAGACGTGAACCCGATGACTAGCTCTGTTGCGGGTTCAAACTACGGTAACCTTGCAACCATCAACCCAACGAACCCAGGTAAAGGCACTTCTGACTATGAAGTACCTCACCGCTTTACGTTCAGCCTAGGTTATGCGCACGAGTTCTTTGACGGTTACGCAACGCGCTTCAACCTATTCGGTCAAGCTAGTGAAGGTCTACCTTACAGCTACACGTTCAACCGTGCGGATGGTGAATTTGGTGACTCGAACTGGAACGGTAGCCGCCAGTTGCTATACGTACCACTTAAGAACGATGCAAACGTAGTATACGACATGCCAGCTGACGAGCTTGCTGCATTCAACCAGTTTATCGAAGACGAAAACCTAGAGCGCGGTTCAATCCGCTCACGCAACAGTGAAAGCGCTGATTGGTTCGTGAAATTTGACCTGAAGATTTCACAGCAACTTCCAGGGTTCATGGAAGGCCACAAAGGTGAAGCGTTCTTCGTAATCGATAACCTAACGAATCTACTTAATGATGATTGGGGTACGTATAAGAAAGGTTCTTTCGTAGGTAACCGTATGGTTGATATGAGCATTGATGACCAAGGTCGTTATGTTTACAGCGGTTTCAACGATGGTAACCAAGATACTTCTGTACAACGAGATTCATCTCTTTGGGAAATGCGTGTAGGTGTTCGTTACACCTTCTAATCACGTTTAACCTGATTTTGCGTTTAACGTAAAAAACTCCCAAAGCCCATCCCTACTGATGGGCTTTTTTTATTGCTAGTGCCTGCTGTTCCAACTTAGCAAGCAACGTCAATAACACCGCTTTTTCTTGCTCATCAAATTCTGCCAATAGTTGAGTTTGCCAAGCTAGTGCACTGGGGAGCATGGCTGCAAATTCTTGCTGACCTAATGCGGTCAAACTCACCTGCCGAGCACGTCTATCTTGCAGGCATGGACGCACTTCGACCCAACGCATGCGCTGTAAGTCTCCCACCGCTCTTGATGCCGTTGATTTATCCAGCATTGCTTTGTCGCACAGTTGTTTCGGTGTTAACGGCGATTGTGCCTGCATTAAATGGCAAACAACGCGCCACTGTGGGTTGGTGAGCTTGTCTTGATACACTGAAGAGAATGCATCACTCACGGCCGCACCAGTAAGCGTTATTAGGTAAGGAATAAAGGTATTGAGATTAAAAGTAGTCATATTTGCTCACGTAAATAATTGCTTACACCGATATAAATTCAGCATTTGAATTTACTCTCACATGAGAGTATCTTCTAAAACAATACAACAGGAGTATCGCAATGAGCAACACGCAACTTGAATATATGACTGGCTTTGGCAACGAATTTGAGACCGAAGCACTGGAAAATGCATTACCTATTGGGCAATTCAGCCCACAAAAAGTTAATTACGGTCTATACGCTGAACAATTCTCTAGCACAGCGTTTACAGCACCTCGCGCTCACAATCGCCGTACATGGCTGTATCGAATTCGTCCGTCTGTTATTCAAGGCGACTACGAAGTAATGAATAACGGCCTGCTGCGCAGCGCACCAATCACTGAAGTCCCTACTCCGCCGACTATGCTGCGTTGGGATCCCGTTGCTATTCCAGAACAAGAAACCGATTTTATTGATGGTCTAGTTACCATGGCTGCAAATGGCAGTGTCAATGGTCAAGCGGGTATCGGCATTCACGTTTATGTGGCCAACAAATCAATGACAGGTCGCTACTTTTACAACGCGGACGGCGAAATGTTATTTGTACCGCAACAAGGCCGTCTTGTGTTGAAAACAGAATGTGGCGTACTCGAGATTGAAGCCGGTGAAATTGCGGTTATCCCGCGCGGTATGAAGTTCTGCGTAGAGTTACCTGAAGGCCCAGTACGAGGCTATATCTGTGAAAACTATGGTAACCCTTACGAATTGCCAGAGCGCGGCCCTGTAGGTGCTAATGGTTATACGAATGACCGTGACTTCCAATACCCGGTTGCTGCGTTTGAAGACATCGAAGGTGATTTCGAGCTTGTTGCTAAGTTCAGTGGTCAACTATACCGTGCCGACATAAAGCACTCGCCTTTGGATGTTGTCGCGTGGACCGGCAACAGCGCACCTTATAAATATGATTTAGCGCGTTTTAACGTGATGAACACCGTGAGCTATGATCACCCAGATCCATCGATCTTTACCGTGTTAACGTCTCCATCAGGTACACCTGGAGTAGCAAACGTAGATTTTGTTATCTTCCCAGAGCGCTGGATGGTTGCAGAAAACACCTTCAGACCTCCGTATTATCACCGCAACTTCATGAGTGAATTCATGGGCTTAATAAAAGGTGTTTATGATGCCAAGGAAGCCGGCTTTGTGCCAGGTGGTTCAAGCTTGCACAATTGTATGTCACCACACGGTCCTGAAGCTGAAGTATTCGAAAAAGCGAGTAATGCAGAGCTAGAGCCTGTACGCTATGAAAATACACTCGCCTTTATGTTTGAGTCACGCTACATCATTACACCGACCAAATATGCGCTGGAAGGCGAAGAGCGCCAAAGCAATTACCTCGATTGCTGGAAAGGCATCAAAAAACACTTTAATGGAGAGAAGTAATGAAGTTATATAGCTACTTCCGCTCATCGGCGGCCTATCGTGTTCGTATCGCTTTGAATTTAAAAGGCCTTACTCACGATATCGTACCTGTGAACCTGTTAAAATCAGAACAACAAGGCGAACAGTATCTTGAGAAAAATATCCAAGGTTTACTGCCAGCATTGGAAACTGAGCAAGGTATGCTCGGGCAATCGCTAGCGATTCTAGAGTGGTTAGAAGAAACAACTGACACTACACCTATCTTGCCAAGTGATCCATGGCAAAAAGCGCAAGTTCGCAACCTTGCCTACGCCATCGCTGTGGATATTCATCCTCTGAATAACTTACGAGTTCTTAAATACTTAACCAACGAGTTAGCCGTCACGGATGAGCAAAAAACTAAGTGGTATCAAGACTGGATTATGACCGGCTTTGATAAAGTAGAAAAAATGCTAGGTGACACCGCATTTTGCTGTGGCGAGGAGCCAACACTTGCAGATATTTGCTTAGTGCCTCAGGTCTATAATGCATTGCGCTTCAATACTCCAATGGATAACTACCCGAAAATAATGGCAATCTACAACCATTGTAATACCCTTAAAGCATTCACAGATGCTGCGCCTGAGCAGCAGATAGATGCCCAGTAGGGTAGAATTTTAAGGGGTTATGGGATGAAGAAAACGCTGCTTGTATTGGCTTTGTTATCGAGTGCCCAACTGTATGCTTCTGAGCCAAAGCGCCCGAACATTATTGTTGGCTCCGGTGATGCGTTGTCATCAACGCAGGTATGTTGGTACAAAGAGCAGCGTTTTAGTGAGGGGGCTATTGTCGCAATGGGTGATACGGCTAAAGTATGTGCTTTGAAGTTCCCTTCACAGCCCAATGGTCCACTTATTTGGTTATCCGTGGATGATCAAGGGAATGCGATTTATCCCTTGAAGAAAAACAAAGTGAGTGTGCGTTAATTAACGCACACTCGGCACCATCACCTTCAGTGAGCTTGGTTGGATTTTAATCTTTAACTCATCCGCTTGACGGGTCTCCCCATCAACCACATAGTCGATTGGTTCATCACTTTGAACTGTTACATTCATCGCGTTAGTGTGATGCACATTTACGTCCAACTGGGTCTGAGCAACACTGTTAAAGGCCAACTCTGCGATACTCAGCGCCTTTACACTCGAATCTTTAGCTGGTTCCAGCCAATTAACATCTAACAAGCCATCATCATGTTCAGGCTGACCTCGTCCTTGAGCAAGCAAGGTGAATACAGGGGCCGCATTAGCAATGATCATGCTGTTAGTGTGCAGTTTCTGAGGTTCCATCTCATCCAGTGTCAGTACATAGTCTTTCGCCTTATGTTCACTGATGGCTTGCCAAAAACCCTGCAAATACGCAAATTGTCCGCTACTGTTCTTGGCATCGCGGTGCGCTGACTCAATCATCTTATGCTCAAAACCAATGCCGACTAACAGCAGGGTAATCTCACCATTGCACGTCGCGGTGTCCATCGCTTTGGCATCACCACTGATAAGTACATCCAACGCTTTATCAACACCAAATGCTTTGGTCTCGATGCCCATAAGCACATGCGCTAACGCATTAGCTGTACCGAGTGGGATAATGCCAAGCACAACATTGGTGTTACAAATGACACTCGCCACCTCGGTGATTGTGCCGTCACCGCCACAAGCGATGATCATATCAGGATTCTCTTGCATCGCCTGTTTCGCAAGCTCAGTGCCACTGACTTCCTCTGACGTCACTTTCACTGACATATCGAAGTAACCATTAAGCCGCGACATGATGTCATGCTTTTTGTCAGCCCAAAGTTTACGCCCGGATACTGGGTTTGCGATTAAACACACGCGGTTACGGACAACTAGCTCGCCGTGTTTGTGCATTTTTTTCAACGCTTTGAGCTGAAAACGGTTAAGACTCGCCGTTTCTCTCGTCTCTTGAATACGTGCCAACACTTCATCAACGTTGGCATCAGGCTCTTTAGCTAGCAAATACGCAGCCATCACGAGGACCGAGCGACCGCGCCCTAACGCACAGTGCACAACAACATTACGGTTACGCTTGCGATGATGGTGAATCCAATTAATGGCTTGTCTTAACTGTGCTCGGTTAGGTGCAGCATGATCCAATACCGGGATGTTGAGGTAACTAATATTCTCACCGAAAACTGTCCAATCAAGACCATCAAACTCACAGGTTGCATCAAGAATCGCGGTCACATTTTCATGTTTGAGGGTATCGACATCGGGTGGAAACAAACGACATGCCAGAAACAAACCTGGCTCGACTTCTTGAATCGGTGGGACTTTATCAGTTCTGCGCTGCCACGCATTGTAAAGCTGAGCCCCGAGTAGAAAAGGAATAAATGCCCAGCGAATATACCAAGGAATAGTGCCATTTTGTCGTTTTCTGAATATACGCCCCGCATTAGCCAAATACGCGAGCGATACTAGGAACAATGACAAAGCAGTCCAATAAAAAAAGACAGCAAAGTAAAAATGCTTAATTACTGAAGCTGATGCGCACAGAATTATGGCTAACACCAAGTATGCAATAGCGGCGTACATCTACCACTCCCTGTATGTGTTTATAATTTAAAAGTATCACGACAATGACTATACGCAAGCAATATCATGTATTTAGCTTAGCCGTGATGCAAACATATCATCTTCACTTAGCAAAAATGTACAGCAAAGTGACTGACACTCCTACACTTTTGTTAAATTTTTGTATCAACCATTTCTATCTTCGTAAGGGTTAATAGCAACTATAGCTTTCAAGCCATTCCCGCTCGCTCATACACACCACCACACCCGAGTATTATTGCCTTTGTTCGTACTGCACTTTAAGCCCTTCAATAGCACAGGCATTGTTGGTGGTATCAGTGTTTATAAATCGCGTCGATGGCAAACGGGTGATGGAAAAATCATAATACTTCCCTTGGGCATATTGCTCAGCCTTAGCGCCCGACATAGCGGTTAAGCACATTGCTTGGGTTAAGCTGCGTAACTTACTGTCATACAAGATATCTGCAAAGCGCTTATCAGGCAGGCTTTGCCCCTCAGGTACCTTTACATCATTAGCTTGAGTCTCTAACCCTAACTGCCACTGATTATCAACAAACGTTAACCTAACACCTGCAGGGTAGTAGCTGTACAGGAACGCATTTTGTTCTATTGGCACAATTTTCACTACACCCGACTGACCCAGAACAGTCGCAACCCTAGATTGCTCTGAAATAATGGCAATGAGCGCGGTTGTTTCATCAATACCGTACCCCGCTATCTGGCCACTTTCTTGCACAACCTGATGTAACCGCAAAGTGCGATTTCGTTCACTAAAGTGGGTATCAATTACACCATAGTCAACACTGCCTAATCCGCCTTTGGCATCATAGCTAATAGCCTCATATCCTAGCTTTTGAGCTGAATTAGACTCTGTCTGCGCTGATGTCTGCCAAAGAGCAGTGATAGACTCACCAGCGGTGATCATTGGTACATTACCAGCGTTATTCTTGGCACCGCTTTGCAGCGCACTGCCAGCACTGGTGCCTACTATCACGTCGCGTTGTCTTAAGGCTTCAGTCCATGGGTATGCAACCCCATTGGCATCAAACAAGGCCCGTTTGGCTCTGCGTTGGTCGCCACCGCTGAACATCACAGCCGTTGCGCTTTTAATCTTGCTAATGAGTGCACTAATGCCTGCTTTACATAGTGCAGCTTCTTCTTTCGTACGCTGTGGATAAACACGTTGCCTGTCATATACGCCGTGATTAATACGTATTGCTTCTAATGCTTCACACTGGCGCGTATTTATCGCTTGAGCCAGTGCCGGAGTGAGTGCCAACCATTCACTAGAGACGCCTTGAGACGCTAGAAGTTGTTCGTAGTAATCAGCATTGGCGTAAGGGTCACGATTGGACGCGGTGATAACCAGAATGTGTGCAGGCTCTTTGCGCTGTTGCGCAGCAACCTTTAGGGCATTGGTAATAAAAGACACTAACTCAGCGCTTGCTGAGGACCTACTTTGTCGAAGATAAACCTGTTCTTCTGACTTTTCGGTTGATGTATTTGTTTGCGCGACTTCTAAAGAATCTAAAACGAAATCGAGCAACTCAGGTGACAACAACTGAGCCTGTTCGTATGCGCCATACCATTTTTGTAATAACGCAAATTCCGCATATTGTGTATCGCCAGTCAATGCTGTTAATGACTTAACGACCTGATTTTTGAAAACCGCATACTGTGAAGGGAAAGTGTCATTAATGCGGGTAAGTCCTGCTGCATCGATTTGATACAATGCACCAGCCTTACCTTGTGGCACAAAACCATCAACACAGTTACTGGGTGCAGTCGATGTACATACGTCCAATGCCCCGCCTATCAATATTTGCGTTTGAGCAAGGGTTGCTCCGCTAAAACAAGCAGATATAAGTGGTAAGGTTAAGGAGAGCGAGAGAAAGTTCTTTTTATTTATATTAATCACATTGTTTACCATAAGTTAGCGAAGCAAAGTGGTTACACCGCCACGCTAACCGCTTTGCGTAACTATGTCAAAATGCTTGTGGCGCAATAAAAAAGAGCGCTAATGCGCTCTTTTTTATTGAAACTTACTTATTCATTGCCTGCAATAAGAAGGCTGAAATTTTTGCCCCCTCTCGCAAGGTTGTTTCAGAGCTCGATTGACCAACAAGCGAGCTATCCGTAAACGGGGCAATTTCCATCATATCAGCGCCTGTAATTGGGAATTCATCCGCTAATGCACTGAGGATTTCTAAAGCCTGCTGAGGATTCAAACCACCTTCTTCTGGGGTACCAGTGGCCGACGCAAATTCTGCATCCAAAGCATCAATATCAAAGCTTACATATAGTTCATCAACGCCATCTGCTCTCAGCTGTGCAAGTACTTCTTCAATCACAGCCGCTGTGCCACGCTCGTTAATTTCATGCGCCCAGTGTTGCTTCACACCAAAAGTGCCTTCCCAATGTGCTTTAGGTTTACCGCTTGAGCGAATACCGAATTGAATCAGGTGTGAAGGATTCGGTAAGTACTCTAAAATATGCGTACACCAAGAGCCAAAACACAAATCGATACCTAAGCGCTCAACAAGTAAGTCAGTGTGTGCATCAAAGTGGATAATTGCGACTTTCTTGCCCTGCGCGCGCTTTGCTTGCAAGTAAGCTTTTGTTAATGGATAACTGATTGAGTGATCACCACCAATGCCGAATATGCCTTTTTCTGGGAAGTTGGCATAAAAGTCAGCACACACATCTTCGGTAATAGAAAGCGGGCTAACATGGTATTCGCTGTTTTCATCAGCATACAGGGCTTTTTGGCAGTTGCTAATCGTGCCTTCATTGAGGTACTTGTCGTGCAGCAAATGTGGGATCACGCGCACATCACCTAAATCAAAAGCGCGTGCTTGCGGCTGTTGTTCAATCAAGGTCGTACGCACAAATAATGGGCCCCAGTTTGCACCACGTAGGATACCGCCACCGCAGTCTGAGCTAATACCCAGCATTACAGCTTTGTGTTCAGTTGTTTGCAGGCCCTCTAATGAGTCTCGCCACAGGGTGTCGATATCCTCAGTTTGCCCGTAGAGTTTTTGATGTAATGCAGCCTTACGCTCTTTTGCTGTGTTTACTGTAAACACACCATTACCAGGTGGACACAAGCATTGCTCTACTTTACTACGAAAGTCCTGCCACTTCGCTGACATGCTATCTCCTCAATATTTATGCAATTCTGATACTTACCGAAAATTTTATGCTGGTTTCACGCTCGTACTAAACAAGGCCTTCGCCATGCCCATTCCGACAGCGTCATTAAAATTGTAACCAACTGATTTTATTGATTTTTATGTATTAAAAACAAATACAGGTAAGTGCTTATACTGGATCAATATACAAGCTGAGCACAGAAGTCAAACCCTGTCAGAAGCGGGCTTGGAGTGTAGATGACTGGCTATGCACAATACCTGCATAAGCCAGCCATAATCCAATTATCAGCCCTACTCGTAAGTTCGTGGGCGTTTAGTTTTTATGGTCGCGATATAGCCATGCCAACTGGCATAACTCAACAGCGGCATAATGATGATGAATCCCGCGGTGCCTGTTGCAAAGCCAATTAGCACCAAGGCTACAATGCACCCACACCACACAATCATAGCGCCGATATTGTTACGCACAGCATGCATGGAGCTGACTACGGCAGTCATAATATCGACTCTGCGCTCCATCATGATTTGAGGAGTGAATGCCGACATCGCGAACACAGTGACTAACAGTACACCTCCAATAAGCGTACCTAATGTTAAAAAGGCACTGAGCTCTTCGAAGCTAGGGTTTACTGTGTTGGGGTATAGCGCATGAACCAAAGCCGCTAAGCGCATCCACACGATCATCACCACCATCAGCAAGACCGCAAATCCCCATTCTCCAGCAGGGTTTCGAAACATGGATTTTAGACTGTGCGTTAACGTAGGCTTATGCCCTTTTTCTAATTCCCACGCCACGTCATACAAGCCAGCAGCGAACGCAGGTCCAACTAGTGCAAATGCAACTGCAGCGGGCAAAATAACGAGGTGAGTTTGACTGGAGTAAACAAAGAACAAAATAGTTGCTGGTATCAGCGTGAATACGAGACCGTAAATTAAGCTTAATATAGGGGCCCTCGCCATGTCTCCAAAGGCCAATGCAAGCCAGTGAAAAGGAGCAAAAGTATTGATTTTATTACATTCAAAGCAACGCGCAAACTCGGTATGACTCGTAGCGTTTGTTGTTACAGCCATAACTTACCTCCTATGATACAGTTACTTAACATCTAGTTGAGATTTACTGTACAAGCAAGGATTTGGATCATTAATATCGGACATTTGTCCTTATTAACACTTTGCAAACAGCCGCAGCATGTACCCCAGATTTATCATCCACAAATACATTTCAGTGATGCTGTTGTTAAGGACTTTTTATTGAACAATATGCTCACGCTGACTATAAGTCAGTATCACTGATATGGCATAAGAGAGCTATCATGAAAACAATGTTTCATCTAGGGATCAGTAAGGAACAAATTAACGGCGCAACACTGGCCATCATCCCTGGTGCACCTGAGCGTGCGGGCGTTATCGCCGAGTTGTTAGACAATCACACTTGCCTTGCCAAACACCGAGAGTTTCACGTTTATTTAGGCGAAATAAAGGGTATTTCTGTTGTCGTCTGCTCTACCGGTATCGGTGGTCCATCAACTTCTATCGCTGTTGAAGAGCTTGCCCAATTAGGTGTTGAGACCTTTTTACGCGTTGGAACAACAGGCGCCATTCAACCTCATATTCAGGTTGGTGACTTATTGATTACGCAAGCATCGGTGCGCTTAGATGGCGCCTCTCACCATTTCGCACCTGCGAGTTACCCCGCTGTTGCAGATTTCAAAGCGACAGCCGCCTTGGTCGCTGCATGTGAGGCGAATAATGTGCCGCATCACATTGGTATTACCGCATCAAGCGATACTTTTTATCCGGGACAAGAGCGCTATGACACCCACAGCGGCTATGTGCCTCAACACCTTCAAGGAAGTATGAAGCAATGGCAAGCACTCAATGTCATGAACTATGAAATGGAATCAGCAACGCTACTTACCATGTGCAGTGCGCTAGGTTTGAAGGCCGCGTGTATCGCAGGAGTATTAGTAAACCGCTGCGATCAAGAAATCCCAGCGGTTGATATTCAAGCAATTGAGCAACGCTCGATTACCCAAGTAATCGCCGCCGCCCAAGCACTATTGTCTTAAGCGCATTCGAAGGAAGCATTTGGTGCTAAACGCTGCACCATAGTGCGTATCACGTCTTTATGAGACTTGAGGCTGTCACTTTCCAACAGGGCGACAGCCTCAATTTTATCAAAATCAATGCCTTGCCCGCATAATGCAATCTGACTCAACGCCGCCAGAAATGGGTTGAAACTCGGATTGAAGGCCGCGTTCTCTATGTATCGCCCGAAAAACGACACACCAGAATATGTAATTTCAACCGCCGCTTGACCCCCACTGTAAGGGGCATAGCTAGCTTGCTGATGTAGGCGCAAACTTGCTTTGCTTTCGCCACCAGCAGCTACGACATCAGCCATCATAACATTGGCAAAAATTGACTCGGTTACACCTAAGTCAATCGGACCGAACGCATGAGGTAACAACTCACTGAGCGTGGTGTGCGTGCTGGCAATACTTACAGGTAAAGTTGCACCACTGACAAACTCATTCATAAACTGACGGCAATATCCGCAAGGCGCCGCATTAATGTATATGTGTTTGAGCTCAACGGCGCCATTTAACCATGCATTGTGAAGCGCTGTTTGCTCAGCGTGCACCGCGCTTTCTAAACCGAAATGCGCAATCTCAACATTGACGCCTAGCGCATAAAAATCTTCACCATGATGGTTGTTAGCATGCACCAATGCTGCAACATGAAAATCAGAAATGGGCGCCACAGCCCAACGCTTGAACTGATCCAACAACCACGAAGCTGTTGTGGCAGCGTCTGTATTTAATTCATTAGCTAGTTGGGTAAATTGTGCAGAAGTGATGATTCCACGTTGACGCTCGATAGCTTCGAGCAAAGTAGATTGGCTCACACAGCAGCCTTGATAGTTATATTTATTTAGCTCGATAGTACCGCAGCGCTTGGGTTGGAGCAACTGTAGGCACATGCAGCCTTTAATTTAGCGCGATAGGTTTAAACAAAGAATAGCCCTCAACTTGAAAAAGTATGAGGGCTATTCGCCAGTGCTTTAGCCAGTGTTGCGCATTCCTGCGGCAATCCCCGTCATAGTGATCATTAAGGCGTTGTCCAATGCTGCTGAACCACCAGCGCGAGCACGTTTAAGAAGCTCTACTTGCAATACGTTAAGCGGATCTGTGTATGGATTACGCAAGCCAATTGATTGGCGGATCCATGGCTGATGGCCAAGCAAAGTGTGCTCAGGGCTCAGCTCTTTTACAAGAGCTGTGGCATTGCTTAACTGCTCTCGTAGCTCTTTCCCTAATGGTTGCAGTGCTTCTTCCACCAGATGTTGGTCGTAATATTCGCTCAACCAACTGTCCGCTTTACAGAACACCATTTCTAGCATTTCCAACCGAGTGCGGAAAAACGGCCATTGTTGAGACATGTGCTGTAACAGGTTTTCACCAAATTGCTCAATCGCAGCGCCGAGGCCTTGATAGGCTCCTAGCCACGCTGGCAGCATTAAACGGTTTTGAGACCAAGCAAAAATCCATGGGATTGCACGCAAGCTTTCCACTCCGCCATGCGGATTACGCTTTGCAGGGCGAGAGCCAAGCGGTAATTTACCCAGCTCTTGCTCGGGCGTGGCGCTTCTAAAATAAGGAACAAAATCTGGATTTTCACGCACCACACCACGGTAATGATTACACGACACATCACTGATGAGTTCCATCGCTTCGCGCCACTGAGGTTCAGGCTCTGGAGGCGGTAGCAAATTACCTTCTAACACAGCGCCCACGTACAGATGCAAGCTTTGCTTCGCCACCGCGGGAAGACCAAATTTAAAGCGGATCATTTCCCCTTGCTCAGTCACGCGTAAGCCATTTTTCAAGCTACCAGGTGGTTGAGAGCGCAGTGCCTGAGCAGCAGGCGCGCCACCGCGCCCCACTGTTCCACCTCGACCGTGGAACAACACCAGCTCAGTGCCATATTGCTCACTAAGTTGAACTAAGGATTCCATTGCGCTGTACTGCGCCCATCCAGCGGCCATCATACCGGCGTCTTTTGCGGAGTCTGAGTAACCTATCATCACGTATTGATGCGTTCCCATGATGTCACGGTAGACTGGGTTCTCGTACAAGGTCGTCATCACCTGTGACGCACGATTTAAATCGTCCAAGGTCTCAAATAATGGTGCCACCGGCATATTAAATTCGCACCCTGCTTCTTTGAGCAGTAACTTAACGGCGAGCACATCCGATGCTTGGCGCGCCATCGAAATAATATAAATACCAAATTTGTCCGCGCGATTGTTAGCAATCACTTTAAACGTATCGAGCACTTCTTGCGTTTGCTCACTGGCTTGCCAATGGGGTGGCAACAGAGGTCTCTTGTTGGCTAGCTCTGTTTCTAAGAACTCGAGTTTACGCTGTTCATCCCATGATAAATAATCGCCTAACCCAAGGTACTGGGTAATGTCGCTGAGCACTTGTGCGTGCTTGTCGCTGTCTTGTCTAATATCAAGTTGGCTCAATTGCAGACCAAAACAATGACAGCGGATCAAGGTGTCTTTGAGCAGACCATCTGCAATAGTTTTCATCCTATTCGCACACAATGATTCATAGCACAGTTGCAACACGTCTGTGATTTGCGCGATTTCAGTTATTCTATCCTCGCCTCGCACTGGCTGGCCGGTAATTTTCGATTCCAAGAATTTATGGGTCAACTGCAAATCAGTGCGCAACGTCTTGAGCAGCTTACGATAAGGTTCATGGGCGTCGTCAGAAGCTGCCAACAATGCCTCACTGGCTTGATGCATCGACAATTCGCTGATCAATTGATTGATATCGCGAATATACAAGTCCAACGCCATCCAGCGCCCATGCTCAATCACACTTTGCGTTACGGTCGCAGTAACAAATGGGTTACCGTCTCGGTCGCCCCCCATCCACGAGGTAAAGCGAACGGGCTTGGCCGTGTCACTCAAACCAACGCCAAGTTCATCCAACAATAGAGAATCAAGCTCACGAACATACTCAGGAACGGCTTGCCACAGACTATTTTCAATCACCGCGAAGCCCCATTTTGCTTCATCAAGCGGTGTAGGTCGGCTTTGGCGAATTTCTTCTGTGTGCCAAGCTTGAGCAATAAGCTGGCGAATGCGTGACATAATGGCGTTGCGCTCTGTGGGCAACAAATCACTCAGTTCGAGTTGATTGAGGCAATCCGTTAACTGCACATGTTTGTTTATTAGAGTTCGGCGCGTCACTTCTGTAGGGTGGGCAGTAAGCACCATATTGATATCAAGTTTAGCTACAGCGCCCTTTATTTGTTCATCGCTAATATTATTATGCTTCAAACGCTGCAGTGTCTGTTTTAACGGGTCTAATTGGCAAAAGCCGTCATCTGCATTTCGCGATACGGTATGGTATTGCTCAGCAACGTTAGCGAGATTGAGGAATTGGTTGAATGCTCTTACGACTAATAACAGTTCGTCATCGCTTAAGTTTTGAAGCTCAGCAAGTAGTTGCTCTCTGGCTTGCTCATCACCGCTTCGCGAGCTTTTAGCCAGTTGGCGAATTTGCTCAACTTTGTCCAGAGCTTGCTCCCCGAGCGCTTGCTCGATGGTTTGCCCTAAAACTTGCCCTAACAAACTTACATTACTACGTAGCGCGGCATATTGGTCACTCATTCCCATTCCTCCTGTGCACAATGATGCATCAGTTGTAGCATGAATCAGGGAGTGAATTAAAGGGGGCAAAGCACAGGGTGACAAATCTTCAAGTGTGGAATAACCGAACAGTTAGGGCCTACCTTACTATTTCAAGTCTCACATATTTAACGCATTTATAAACACATATCTTTTTATAACAAGACTTTGGATAATCACCAATAAACAAGCTAGAATCAGGAAGATAGCAGTGACTCTGGAGACACACACATGTTGCGAAAAACCCTATATATTGTCGGCCTTTGCACCACATTTGCATTGACGACACCCGCGCACGCAGGACTAGAAGAAGGCATAGCGGCAGCAAATATCGGTGATTTTGAAACCGCACTTACGGAGTTCCAATACCTCGCAGACAAGGGATTTGCACCAGGCCTCTATGAACTTGGACAAATGTATGAAAACGGCTTGGGTGTTGCTAAAAATCAACACAAAGCTGCAGAGTTATACCAACAAGCCGTGGATAAGAAGTACGCTGACGCGATGTTTTCACTTGCGGTAATGTACCAAGAAGGCAGAGGCGTCAAATTGGACCTACAGCGCGCTGTTGAATTATTCGAAGGTGCTGCCAACAAAGGGCTAGCCGCTGCCCAGTATAACTTAGGCGTTATGTACACCAATGGTGAAGGTGTCTTAAAAGACTACCCCACGGCAGTGGATTGGTACCAAAAAGCAGCCGCACAAAATTACACCTTGGCGCAGTTCAATTTAGCCCTGATGTACTATGAGGGCCTTGGCGTACCGAAAAGTATCGAAAAGTCTTACATTTGGAACACCATCGCTGAATACAATGGCAATGACGATGCCAGCACGAGTCGTAAGCTCGATGAACGCAAGTTACAACCCGATGCAATCGAGCGCGCCAAGAAAACGGCTGACTCAATTTATGAGAAGATCTTGGCTGGGCGATACACCGGCGAAGGTCGTCGACTCTAGATTGCTGCGTGTGCTCCGTAAGTAGTCACGTTGCGGAGCACCCTCTCAATGCCCTTATCCGCCGCACTCTTTTACAGGATGTAAAGTTATAAATGGATGTATTTAAACCCCACACATCACGCCGTTTGCAGGGCTTACTGTTCGGTGCAACTCGCTTATCTCGTTCTTGTTCTTTTTTTAGCGAACAAGGAGGTACGCCATGGTTGTAGAAAGTATTGCCAAGAGTCATCGTGGCCTTGTTCGCAAAGACAATGAAGATGCTGTGCTGGAATTGCCCAATCACCAAGTATGGGTCGTGGCAGATGGCATGGGAGGTCTCAGCGATGGCCACTACGCCAGCCAAACGGTTGTTACCCATGTTGCCAAGCGCCTTGAGCAAGATACAGGGAATCACAGTACTGTGGAGCTTGTTGTACAAGCACTGCAAGCCGCCAATGAGGACTTATATCACTATGGGGTTGAGGAACTGAGTGGCAAACGCATTGGCTCCACTGCCGTCGCATTAGTCATTGGCGAGGATGATTATCACTTTATTTGGGCGGGTGATAGCCGAGGCTATTTATTCCGTGAAGGTGCCTTAGTGCAGCAAACTCGCGATCATAGTCGCGCCAATCAACTTCTCGATGGCGGCTCCATCACCAGTATTCAAGCAGCAAGTCACCCATTGAAACATGAAGTGGCCAGGGCTATTGGCGTAAGTAGCCATGTAGCGATTGAAGTTGTTCAAGGCAGGTTGAAATCGAACGACACATTTTTACTGTGCAGCGATGGCTTGCATGACGCGTTATCTGATTTTGAAATCGAAGGTGCGCTAATCGATGCCAATATCGATGCCAGCGTCGAAAAACTGGTGCATTCAGTGCTTGTTCGCGGTGCGCGCGACAATGTGAGCTGTGTACTGGCAAAGTTTACACGTTAACACTCTTTCATCACTTCGGGCGCTATGCGCCCTGTGCTTTCACTTGCGCTAGATCAAACAACCGACCCTCTTGGCATCTTCAGCTTTTGATTGTGTGATTTAGATCAACAAGTTTGTGTCCACATGGTTGCTAAAATTTAACCAGCTACTCATATGACCAAACAAGGAAAGACCATGGCGCACCCAGATATCCCTACTCACTTTGATTCATCAATGCAGCCAAATGTCTCTCATATTAGTACATCAAGTGGTGAGCCATCACTGCATGAGCAGTTGTACCTTTACAAGCAGTTACTGCAAGAAAAAGAGCGACAGGTTAAACAATTACAGCAAGCTCAAGAGCCACTCATCCAACAAATAAATCAAGCTGAAGCACTGAATAAAAAAGCTTTAGCACACATGGATAAAATGGCCCAGCAGATGCAACAGGTGCAAGAACAAGCCAAACGTGAAGTACAAATTGAAATGGCGCATCTAGAACAACAACTAGAAGAAGCGAATACCAGTAAGCATGTGCTCAAGCACCATTGTCGAGACCTTCAAGAGCGTAACAAAGAATTACATGACCTATTGAAGTCCTCTAATCTTCATGTCGATGAACTTCAAGCTCGATTTGATCGCCAAGGCGAAGAACTCAACAACATTCGTGATGAAAAAATAAAATTAAGCATGCAAGTGATTGAACAAGCAGAGCACATTAAACGCAATGAAAAACAGCTGCATGAGGCTATGCACGGCTACTACACAGGTGTGATGAACAAACACAAAAAGCTCAGTAAAAACTTACCACGCTAGCACTTCACGGTGGGCCTCCCGCCCACTTCATTGCCCTTATTTATTACTTTCTTAAATACAGCCATTTTGATATCCCGAGCAATAGCTTCGAGCGCTGCAACAGCAACCGTGCTTTTGGCCAACGAGCTGGGCTTTGCACAACGGAACGGGCATGAGAGAAGGTTATAAATCCCTCTTTGCCGTGGTATTGACCAAACCCTGATTCACCCACGCCACCAAACGGCAGATCTGTGGCACTCACCTGCATCAAGGTATCATTGATGGCCAGCGTACCACTTTGAACTTGTTCACTTACTTGTCGCCATTGCCTTGAATCCTGAGCAAACAAGTACAACGCCAATGGTTTGGCTTGGCCTTTAAGTGTCTCTATAACTTGTTCGATATCATCGTAACCGTAAACAGGTAATATCGGACCAAAGATTTCGGTGTTGGCGATGTCCATGCGAGTGTCGACATTCAGCAACAGCGTAAGACGTGTATTGCCTTGTGCATCTAACAATGGCATCGCCTCAGCGCCGTTTTCGCATGCTTGTGCCAATAAAGAATTGATGCGTTGTTGTGCTCTCGTAGAAATCACATGAGTGCTAGGATACGTAACAGCAGCAACAGTTTGCTTTACGTACGCAATGAAATCATCAAGCATATGATTAGGCACGTAAACATGATCAGGTGCAACACAGATTTGCCCGCCATTGGTCAGTTTGCCAAAGCACAATTGCGATACTGCACTTGGTAAGTGCGCCGAGGGCAACACCACCGTTGGCGACTTACCACCTAGTTCGAGTGTCAGAGGCGTCAGGTGCTGTGCCGCGCTACGCATTACATGACGGCCAATTTCAGTGCCGCCAGTGAACAGCAAATGATCCCAAGGTAAGGCACTGAACGCCTCAGCAATATCACTTTCACCTTCAACAAATGCGATAACATCATCTGAGTTGGCCGGCAACAGGGCCTTAAGCGCCGCGTTTAAGTTGGGCGTGTATTCGCTTAACTTAATCACGACTCTGTTACCCGCAGCAATAGCGAAAGCCGCTGGCGATAATGCGAGGTTAATCGGATAGTTCCAAGGGGAGATTACACCGACAACGCCTTTTGCTTCGTAATTGACATACAACTTTGAAGGAAAGTGCGCAAATCCGGCGTGTCTGCGTTGTGGCTTTGTCCAACGTTTGAGGTGTTTGCCACAATACGCGATGGCATCCACCGTTGGCAAAATGTCACTGAATACGGTATCAAATTCATCGCGATAACCAAAATCCTTGCTCACCGCTTCAACCAAAGTTTGCTGATGTGTTACAAGTGCTTTTCGCAATGCACTGAGCATGTCTTTACGTCGTGCAAGCGACAATGGCCCCTGCTCACGATGAAACGTTTTGAATTGTTGGTGCAGTCGTTCTAGTTCACGGGTGTTAGCAATCATATCGGCAGTTAATCACGTTGTTTTAATACAGCAAGATTAAAAAGATACATTGCTAAACAGTGATTTACCAGTATTGAGCGAAAGCCAATACTGGTCACGAGATGTGGCTAGGCTTGGGCGATTTTTAATTCACGGCGTGCTTTGTAGTATTTATAAATACCGATTAACGATGCGAGTATCCAGAAGATTTCAATAACAAAGCTGGCAAGGTTGAAGTTGTAGCAGAGGCTGATTAACAACAAGATTGCACCTGTTAGGTTCATTAGGTTATAGCCAATACCTGATGCAGGAAGTTTTCCTAACTGCAGTAAGAAGAAAGCGCCAACTACCAAAAAGGTGCCGCTCATTCCAATTACATCGAATATAAGATCCATGATCTACTCCACTATTTATACAGCGCAAGCCTATCAAGGGCAGGGATTCAACCTAAGGACATTTGCCCTACTTCATATACACTTTCTGACCGATCATTTTAAAAGCGGGTGTACCACGAATAAGCGTGTCTCGTGCAAACACTTGCTGGCACTGGGGGCACGTCGCATCTTGCTTTGTATAGTCCTCAGTGATCCGTTCTTTGAAGCACTTTACCAGTGCTCCTTTACCGCCCTTGCGGTAGGTGTAGAGTTGAGTTCGACATTTAGCGCAAAAGATATCTACCGTGCGCACTGGGCCTTTTTTATTTGGTTTTGCCATGCACTCCCCTATTCAGTTGAATGCACAGTTTATCATGAAATCACCTGTCTAATGCCACAACCCCAGTATTAAGCCAATCAAGGTAAATTGGACTGTGTGGTAGCCGCCGTTAACGAGAAACAGTTTTAATGGGCGCTGTTCAAACAAGTAGCTAATACCAAATGAGGTCGCCACCCAGGCAATGCCAGCAGCAAAACCTGCCCCTACCGCAAACCCTAAGTCAGGTTTCGGTCCTAAAAACACGGCAAATACAAACGAGGCGATAAACGATAGCACCAAGGCTAGCGCAAACACCTTCGGCATCGATGCCTCAGCCAAATCCATATCTGTCAGCCCACAACCATCTAGCCAAGCCGATTTAAACATTAAAGGGGAATACCAGATGCCACCGAGAACAAAAGTCGCGAGGGTCGCACACAACACAGCGAGAAAATTTAATTCGGAAAAGTTCATAGCGATACTCTCACCACCAATACATTTTAAGCGTAGTCTGAGATCGAAAGAGCAGCAAAAACGTATGTCTGCGACAAAATGTCGCACATTGACAGATTCCCCTAGCTCAGGTCACGCAAGCACAGGAAAATAGTCTCAAACATCACGGCTACAAGAAAAAACAATGAACTCAACATCCGTACTGGCATCCTCACTTGCACTCACGCTCAACGCTTCAAGTTATGCGATGGAAGTGATAACTGTCACAGGTTCTTATCACCAACCCAACGAGCAAAAATTAGCTGTTGAACCAGTGGTATTTAGTCAAGATACCAGCGCTTGGCTCAAAGGGGTCGCTGGCGCAAACATCAATACCAACGGCCCTATTACGGGTATTGCCCAGTACCGAGGGATGTTCGCAGAGCGCGTCAATATCAATAATAATGGATTACAACTGGCTGGAGCTGGCCCAAATGCCATGGATACCCCTTTAAGTTATGCACCGAGTGTAATGGTAAAGCACATGCAAATATACAGGGGGATAGCGCCTGTTAGTGCGGGTATCGACACGCTCGGTGGAGCCATCGAAGTGACAATGAGAAAAGCACACACACAAGAAGCACTGTGGGCACAAAGCAACGTCAATTTAGATGAGAATGATGCCTACAAAGGCAGCCTAGTTACAGGGTTTGGTGCTGAGAGTTTTGGAGCAATGGCCTATGCAGAACAACAGTACAGTGACGAACAACACAGTGCGACAGGCGTTATTCCTAACAGTTACTATAAACGCCGTCAATTTGGGTTATTAACAACATTCTCTGCTCGTCAAGGGAACGTTCATGTCAACGTTCATAAAACGGACACAAGTTCTACAGGGACCGCTGCTCTGCCTATGGATATTGATTACATCAATACAACCAAATATGAACTCGAAGGTGACCACATATTGAATAATGGGACCTTGTCATGGGGTCTTGCTTATCAAGATGGTGACCATGGCATGGACAATTTCCAACAGCGATTTGTGAGCTCCGCATCAAAAGAGCGCTATACTCGAGCATCGTCGAAAAGCACAGGTTTATATGCCCACTTAGAAAGTAATAACTGGGAAATAGGGTACGATGCGTCACTGAGTACCCATAACGCAGATATTACAAATCCTAGTAATCCGATGTTCTTTGTCACTAATTTTAATGAGGTACAAGACCATCGGCACAGTGTTTTTGCTCAATATCATCTGTCCAAAAAACACTTAGAGAGCATTATCGGCGTACGATTCAAAGCAAACATCTCCAATGCCAACAATGTGAGTTCTTCGATGGCGATGATGATGCCTGCAGCGGCTTTGCTAGAACAACGATTCAATAACGCAGACAAAAATGTGTTTACCGGAACTTACGATGTCACATTCAATAATCGCTACAGTGTCAATGAACTAACTTCACTTTCATATGCATTTGCAGTAAAACAGCGCGCACCGCAGTATCAAGCTCGTTATTTATGGCTCCCGATGCAATCGACCGGTGGTTTAGCCGATGGACGTACTTATGTCGGTAACATCAACTTAAAAGCGGAGACCGCGTATCAATTTAATACCGGTATTTATTTTCAAACTGGACAACTCACCTTGAGTCCACAAGTGTTTTATCAACATGTTGACGATTATGTGCAGGGTACCCCTATTCAAGATGCAGTCGTTAATAAAGTGGCCAATATGATGGGGGGTCACAATGCGCTGCAGTTTAACAACATAGACGCTGTGCTTTATGGGTTTGATGTTACCTCTCACTACACTATCAACCCAAGCTGGTACATTAATGCTAACGCGAGCTACGTTAGGGCAAAACGTGTTGACGGCGTTCAGGATGACCTTTATCGAATTACACCAGCGAATATTCAACTGGGCCTTAATTACACTAATGACACTCTACGTGCACAAGTGAACTGGCGAGGCTATACAAAGCAACACAAGGTATCGCGATACAACCAAGAATTACAATCACCAGGTTACGGCGTTCTCGATTTTACAACCTCTGTGGATGTGACCCCCTCCGTAAGCATCCGCGCAGGTATTGAAAATGTATTTGATAAGGCATACAGCGAACACCTCAGTGGCCGTAATCGTATCGCTCAAGTTCAAACTCAGGTAGGTGAAAAACTGGTTGCGCGGGGCCGCACAGTTAATCTGGGTATTTCATTGCTACTGTAGGCTGGTGCCTACCCCACAGCCGGTCTCAACTTGAGACCGGCTTTTTTTGCAGCTTACGTTGCAAAGTTCGGCGGTGCATATTGAGTTGTCTTGCTGTTTTAGAGATATTACCATCATTGCGACCAAGCACCGCTTGAATGTGCTCCCATTCAACTCGGTCTGGCGACATCACGATGCCCTCTGACACAGAGTCATCGCTCGCCTGCCCGTTTAATGTTGCTAATATCATCGCTAATGAGGCGGGTTTACACAGATAATCATCCGCACCGAGTTTTATAGCCTGTACAGCTGTGGCGATACTCGCAAACCCTGTCAATAGCACAATCCGAGTTGCTGGTAATAAGGCACGAAG
This sequence comes from Pseudoalteromonas pernae, assembly GCF_039831865.1. Lineage (NCBI taxonomy): Bacteria > Pseudomonadati > Pseudomonadota > Gammaproteobacteria > Alteromonadales > Pseudoalteromonadaceae > Pseudoalteromonas > Pseudoalteromonas pernae. The sequence goes on along the minus strand of NZ_JBDODM010000006.1, from coordinate 17,026 downwards.
TGGCGCTAACAGAGCTAATCCAGACTCACTATCAAGATTCATATCGAGAATAATATGGGTGGGGCGAACGGCACGAGCCTGCAAGAGTGCTTCGCTGCTATTTGCTGCATGCGACACGGTGCAACCACCACTTATGAGGCGTCGCATTAATGTTTGTGCAAATACACTGTCGTCTTCAATCAGCAAAATATTCACGTTTAGGCCTTAGGTAAAAAAATATCAATACAAGCGCCAGCTGGGGTATTTGTTAGTGCCAATCGTCCACAACAGCGCTCTATCGTTGCGTTCGTCAACCACATTGCCACACCGAATCCATTATCGCTGGCTATGATGACAGAGCCCAAATCAGCTAATTGCTGAGTATTAATTCCTTGACCTTGGTCTTCGATTCGCCACTGCACTTGCTGCGTGTGACCACTCACCTTCAAACTGATATTTGACGCACCTACGTGTTCATTTGCCCTTGCTGCATTAGCTAAGACATTTAGAAACGCCGCACTCAATAACGGGTCCGAGTTAATACGTGTATCCATAAGAACTTCTGCGGTATCAACGTGCAAAGTTTGTAGTGGAAATTGAAGACTAAATGCTTGCTTAATCTCAGTTACAAGTTCACCAATAGTACAACTAGATGATGCGGTGACATTCTTTTGCGCTTGGCGTAATTGCTCAGACCGCTCCCTGAATAAGTCCAGTTGCGCCTGACATTGCTCAATGGGTGTTTTTAACTCTTCACTAATAGGCCTTACACTCGCTTGCGACGAGCTCAATTCCTCTAACTCTTCGTGCAGTAACGCAATCGTAGCTAGGGGAGTAGCCAGTTGATGGGTCGCTTGAGCCGCTGCATTTCCTAACGCTAACAACTGTTCTGCACGAAGTTGTTCTTCGCGACTGCGCGCAATAGCGCTTTGCTGTTTTGCCATAGTTCTCGCTAATGCGCTCACAACAGTCGCGACCACCAGCGCACTAATAACAAAATTGACCCACATGGCAATAAAGTGGCCTTGCATCGCCATTGTGTGGTGCCCTGCTCCATGCACACTATGTTGCTGAGGCATCACAACAACAAGCCAAGTATAAATTGCTATTGCAATGACAGTGATAACTGCAGTAAGGCGTGCAGGTAAAGTGACCGCTGCAATGATTATAGGTAAGAGAAGCAAGGAAACGAACGCATTCGTCGCCCCGCCGCTGAGCGCGAGTAATAGCGTTAAAAAGCCAATGTCAGCGATAAGTTGCCAGACAATAGTCAATGAGCCCACACGCTCATTTTGGTGCAAACGCTTACGCAATAACCAAACACTCGCTAGTTGAAATACAGACTCCAACGCAATCACAAGCAGTAAGGGAAGCAGAGCCAAATCGAGGTCTAATATGAAGTGCCCAATTAAGACAGCGCAAAACTGCACAACAATAGCAAGGCTACGAAGTAACAATACGCGACTAATACTTGATTGAGGGAGCAAATCCAAGAGGGGATACACCTTTGCTTATGACTGCGAAGATTGTACTAGTTTAGGTATCACTGAGAAAGTTGAACTGTGCTTTTTGGCAAATTTGTTGAAATCTGTTTGATATACCTCAACGCTCCTGACCTTTTATTGCAAAGGGCTCGCACGGGGAGCCCTGATGATACACCAAACGCCATTGTTCATCATCGTTTAAACGCCAAATCGACATGCGCATAGAGAAGTGCCATTGCCCGCCTTTGATGCGTTTCAGCGCAGCGTTATAGGAAATTTGTGCAACGTCATCACTGAGCATTCTGCCGGTAAAGTCTTGATTGTGGAATATGGGCTTTCTACCTTTTGAGCGCTCTCTGGGCAAACGTTCGAGTACATTTTCCTTATCGAGACGGCGACCATCCACTGATACTTCAATAAAGTCGTTATCAAGCATCGCACTGAGGCGCGCAGCATCAGAGCGAACGTCATCACGCATAAGTGCACGTTCGCATTCGACCAGTTGTTCCAATAGCTGCGCTTTTATTTTATTCATTGTGCTTAATGACTTTCCCTTGTTTCATAACGAAATCGACAGACAGTAACTGGCCAATGTCATCCAGTGGTGATTTATCGAGTGCGATTACATCAGCGTAGTAGCCTGTTTCTAATTTGCCAACTTCTTTCTCCATATTCAATACCTTAGGAGCCGCTTCTAGACTCGAAGCTATGGCTTCTCTTGGTGTCATTCCATAATCCACCAGTAACACAAACTCCTTGGCATTATCACCATGGCGAGATACCCCAGAATCAGTGCCAAATGCGATGTTGATTTTCTTCTTCAAGGCACTTTGGAAAGAAGCTTTAACTACAGGCGTCACCGTTTTGATCTTTTCCACGATCGCAGGAGGAATAGTTGGGTTTGATTGCACTTCCTCACCTACAGAGACACCCGCGAGTAAAGTCGGCACCAAATAAGCGCCTGTTTGTTTAAATAACTTAAGGATCTCATCATTGAGGTAAGAGCCATGTTCTATTGAATCAACACCCGCTCTGAGCGCCGCTGCGATGCCACCAGCGCCATGAGCATGCGCCGTCACTGGGCGGCCAAGGTTATGGGCAGTATCAACAATGGCGCTAAGTTCAGCATCTGTTAGCTGTTGATTTAAACCTGCTTTAGTATTGCTTAACACGCCACCGGTGGCGGTAATTTTTATCACTTGTGCGCCCGCCTTAACCAGTTCTCGTACTGCTCGAGTACAGTCATCTGCACCGTCACATACGCCCATTCTTGGCGTAAATGCATCTAGAACTTCTTGGCGATAGCCATGCATATCACCGTGGCCACCTGTTGGTGTAACAGCCTCACCCGCAGCAATAATTCGTGGGCCAACAATCACTCCCTTGTCCACTGCTCGTTGCAGCGGAAAAATCACATCATTGCTGCCACCAAGGTCGCGAACGGTGGTAAAACCAGCTTCAATCGTATGGCGCAGGTAATTAACAGATCGTAATGCGCTGTCGGCTTCTACTTCCATAAGCGCTCGATGAGGGTTAGCTTTTGGATCGCGTTCAAAGCCAACATGCACGTGCAAATCAATTAAGCCCGGCATTACAAATTTGTCGCTCAAATCAATAAGGTCTGCGTGTTGCAAATCCAAATCCGCAGAAGTCAGAAAGCCATTATGGATCGCCTTTACTTTGCCGTCTTCGATTTCAACCGTTTGCTTTTGTGCTACTTTTTTATTTGCAGCGCTGAGTAATTCGCCCGCATGGATGAGCGTAGTATTGGCCCATGCTGTAGACACTGACGTGGCCATTAAAACCAGCGTAGATAGGAGCGTTTTCTTCATCTTGAACCTTTAACCTATTGTTTATTTGAATTATTAGGTACATAGACTGCAAACAGAAAATACAGTTATGTTTACAAACTAACACAACATACTTTGCCTCGCGGCGCCAGTATAACTCGACCAACTTACGCCATTTTGGTATAAAGCAGCTATACGCAAAGACATCGGGCCAGTCTATAACTATCGTGCCCAATGCAGCAACGATTAGGATTCTATATGCACTATGCAGAGATCACAGGTTGGGGAAAGTGTATTCCACCAGCTCGAATTAGCAATGAAGACATTGCCACCGTCGTCGATACTTCAGATGAATGGATCAGTTCAAGAACAGGCATCAAAGCTCGTCATATCAGTCACGTAAGCACAGCGGAGTTAGCTACAGTTGCAGCGCAAAGGGCACTTGATTGCGCTGGCTTAGACGCAACAGACCTAGATTTAGTCTTGGTTGCGACCTGTACGCCGAGTACAGTCGTGGCGAATACAGCCTCTGAAGTTCAGCAACGCCTAGGGGCAACGGGTGCAGCGGCGTGTGACAGCAATGCTGCATGTTCAGGTTTTCTGTATGCATTGCAAATGGCAACGGCACAAATCCAAGCAGGCATGATCAAACGTGCTGTGGTCATTGCTGCTGAACGTATGCTTTGGTACGTGAACTGGGCGCGTCGTGACAGTGCAGTTCTTTTTGGCGATGGAGCAGGCGCCGTTGTTCTTGAAGCCAGTGAAAATAAAGTAGGCCTACTGGCTTCTAAGTCTGGCTGTGACAGTTCAGATAGAAGCATCCTGCATATTGAAAACTTTGGCTCTAATATCAACAAGTACGAAGCTATCGGCGGCTCAGAAATAAACTTTATTGGCCCTGAGATTTTTAAGCGTGCAGTCAAAGGCATGAGCGTTGCCTGTGACGATGTATTAAATCAAGCACAAATTAGCCTCGACGATATTGACGTATTGGTGCCACACCAAGCGAACTTACGTATCATCCAATCTATTCAACAACGCCTTAAAGTTGAAGATGACAAGGTCATGGTAAATATTGATGAGTACGGCAACACCTCTGCCGCAACCATTGCTATTGCATTGTGTGAAGCGGTTGAGCGCGGCATGATTAAGCCTGGCGCAAATATTATGTCAGCGGCCTTCGGTGCAGGTCTTACATGGGCTGCCAGCTACATTAAGTGGGGCGAGCGTGTTACACCTATGCGTGAAAGCACAGCGGAATTAGCGCCATGTACGCAAACAGGTTTGGAATTAATTGCTGATGCAGTGAAAGCCTGCCAACAGTAACTCACCTTTGTAATTTGACCTTAAAAAGCCACACTTGTGGCTTTTTTTATTGTTCGCCCCCAAATTTGAGCCAAATCATTAATACTCCTATAAAAATTGACTATGGTTTAGACAGTAAAGTTAAACCATAGGAACATAACAGCAATGAAAAGACATGGCTTACACATAGGTATCGAGCGCAATGAGGATCGCTTTTATATCACACTGGTGCTGGTTGGTACTTTGGGACACCAAGATTATCAAATCATCACCCCATTGTTCGATGACGCACTCAAGGGGATTGATGAGCGCATAGTCGATGTGTTCATCGACGCCAGCGCACTGGAAGGCTTCAGTGCCCATGCTATGTGGGACGATTTTAAATTAGGTATGGCTCATCGCCACCAATTCAGGCGCATTGCGTTATATGGCCATGAACGCTGGCAGGCGTATGCAGCAAGGTTTGCAAATTGGTTTGTCAGTGGGGAAATTAAGCACTTTACCCGTCCGGGCGATGCGCTATTGTGGTTGAACGAACAATAGCTGTATTACTGCGAATTAGTGTTGATAACGGCAATTGGAGACCGTTATCAACACACTGATATTTTTAGCTACCGAATTTGTCGTTAAGAAGCGCATACACAGCACGAATGCCAAAAGCTTCACCACCTACTGGACGGCCAGGTAATGAGCGAACATTCCACGCCATTACATCAAAATGAATCCAAGGCGTTGTTGGTGCTACAAACTCTTGAAGGTAGAGCGCTGCAGTAATGGCGCCACCAAATGGGCCTTTACTACAGTTTGTCATATCAGCTACATCACTGTTTAGCAGGTTCTTGTATTGTGCGAACAAAGGCATGTGCCAAACAGGATCTTGGCTTTGCTCACCCGCTGCGCACAACTTAGAAGCGAGTTCACTGTCATTGCTGAAGAAACCTGGCAATTCAGTGCCAAGCGCCACGCGCATCGCACCGGTTAAGGTGGCAAAATCAACGATGAGCTCTGGGTTGTCTTGCTGCGCTTCATCAAGCGCATCACATAATACCAAGCGCCCTTCAGCATCGGTGTTGTCAATCTCAACAGTAATGCCTTTACGGGTTTTAACTACGTCACCAGGGCGGAATGCATTGCGTGATACAGCATTCTCAACAGCGGGCACTAACACACGTAATTGCACGTTTAAGCCCATCGCCATAATCAAGTTAGCAAGACCAATCACATGCGCAGCACCGCCCATGTCCTTTTTCATCAAACGCATGCCATCAGCAGGTTTCAAATCCAAACCGCCGGAATCAAAACACACACCTTTGCCGACTAAGGTCACTTTAGGCGCATCTTTTTTGCCCCAACGTAAATCGAGTAAGCGAGGTTTGTTCTCACTAGCTCGGCCAACTAAATGGATTGTTGGGTAGTTTTGCTCAAGTAGCTCATCACCAACCCACTCGCTAAACTCACCTTGGTAACGGACAGCTAAATCACTCATTACTTCACTGAGGTGCTGCGGCATCATATCTGCCGCAGGGGTATTAACGAGGTCGCGAACCAGCTGAGTTGACTCAACTTGAGCGGCCAATTCGTTAAACAACGCTTGGTCTTCAATTAACAAACGCGCTTTAGGCGCCGATATTTGCTTATAGCCGCTAAACTGATACCCACCAAGGGCAAATCCAAGCGCTACTTCTTTAATATTTTCGACGTTTTGTAATTGGTAGTCCGCTTTAGGTAGCTTCTTAACTATATCGCCTGCGGCCCACATATCTTGTGTATTTTGGCAAACAAGTACAGCTTGTTGCGGCTGACCTGTAGCAGAGTTTGGCACGATACATAAACCTGTTTGCTCAATGGCACTGGCCAACCAATTTTGTGTAAATTCATCTTGTTGTTCACACCATGCTTGGCATTGGGCTTTATCAAATACAAAAAGTGGAATTAACTGAGTGTCTAAGCGAGGTTTGTTAATGAGTAATTGCATTGCGGACTCACTGTCTAATACTAATAATAGTCAGGATAACAATTCCAATAACTAAATGATACTACTGAGTTATGCAGCAAGCACCTAGATCAAAACGACTGTTCTTCGCACTAGGCTTAGACGATTACAGCAAACAAACAATTGAGAATTGGCTATCTCAGAGTGTAACGATGACCAAAGCGCCGACTCAATCTCGCAATTGGCATCTCACCCTGTTGTTTTTAGGAGAAACCTCAAACGAGATAGCAGCTAAATTAATTACCGAGGTGCAAACACTGTCGGCAAAATCGTTTGAGCTTAGGATAGATGACTACGACTTTTGGCAGCATAATGGCTTGTTTCATCTCAAACCGAGTGTTGCACCAACTGAATTAATCGATTTAGCCGCACAATTAAGAGCTATTGCGCAGCAGTTCGGTATTGAGGACCAGCACGCTAGCTACCGACCGCACATTACGTTAGGCAGAGGGTTGAAACACCCACCAAAAGTCGACGCTGCACCTGCGCATCATCTGCTGCATGTAACTGAGTTTACTCTGTATCACTCGACAAGAGATGAGCATGGGCTGGTTTATCACCCTATCACCCACTTTCCGTTAAATTGAGGGGCTTAATTAGCCCTCTTTGTCCGTTTCTTCTGTAGGTTTCGCTTTAGGAGGTTTAGGATGACTGAACGAACTTGGCAGAATATCGACGCCAACCATGTGGGCAATTTTCACCACTAATGGGATAGTGATAGGCGCAAATGGTAGCACTGCGAACACACCTAATCCCAAGCCTTTGAGGATGTCTATGAACTGCTTATTGGCAATTTCCAACTCTTGTTTACTGGCTTGTCGCTTGGTGTATCGTTTGTAGATTTCGAGCATTTCTCGCGTCTCTTGACGCTCTTGGGCTAACGCCCACTTCAGCGTTACCATCGCTCGGCGAAGCCTTATTTTTTGACGACGCCGCGAAATCATTAATACTCGCAAAGGTGCTCGATGAAACGAACGATATATTCGCATAATGTACTTCTGAGTAATTTCCAGAGCCGATTGTCACACACTTCTTAAGGTGAAGCTAGACTCTCAAGCGACCTTACCTCGCTTTGAGCGAGCAGCGTTAGCCTCCCCCAAAAGCACGTACCTAAACACTACCAACATTTGTATCAATTTCACCTGAACTGTTAAACAGTATTGATCTGGTTGTTAATGATCTGTATACGTATATTATACACAATGACAACAAACGAAGAACAATCTGTATAAGTCTGGGGGACGAACTATGAAGTTAAAATACAGAAAACTGCAATCAGCCGTACGCTGCGCGCTTCTTTCAACTTCTGCTATTGCTGCAATGCACTCGGGTGTCGCATTCGCTGAAGAAGAAACTGGCGCAGAAAGTAACGAAAAAATCGAAAAAATCGCGGTTGTCGGCTCTCGTGCTGCACCTCGCTCTATTGGTAGCTCACCAGTGCCTGTTGACATCATCGGCGGTGATGAGCTTGGCAAGTCAGGCAATACCGACATGCTTGAAGCTATTAAGGGCACCGTTCCTTCTTTCAACGTACACAGCAACCCAATCAGTGACGCTGCTACGCTTGTTCGCCCTGCTAACTTACGTGGCTTACCTTCAGACAGCACCTTGGTGTTGCTCAATGGTAAGCGCCGCCACCGTGCATCTGTTATCGCCTTCTTAGGTGGCGGTATCAATGATGGTGCTCAAGGTCCTGATATTTCAGTAATTCCTAGCATTGCATTAAAGCAAGTAGAAGTACTGCGTGATGGTGCTGCAGCACAATACGGTTCGGATGCAATCGCGGGTGTAATGAACTTCGTATTAAAAGATGCCAGCGAAGGCGGTACCTTAGAAGTGCGCCATGGCCAATACTACGAAGGAGACGGTGATTCGACACAAATCGCTGGTAACATTGGTCTTCCGTTTACGGATGATGGTTTTGCGAACTTCAGCTTCCAGTACAAGAATGCTGATGCAACAAGCCGCAGTGTACAGCGCCCTGACGCAGCTGGATTCATCGAAGCCGGTGTACCTGATGTGCCAGACCCTGCACAAATCTGGGGTTCTCCAGAAATTAACGACGACATCACGCTATTCGGTAACATTGGCCTAGAGCTAAGCAACGATGATGAGTTCTACCTATTCGGTAACTACTCAGAGCGTGATGTTCGCGGTGGCTTCTACTACCGTAACCCGCATACACGTCCGGGTGTGTATTCAAACGACGGTGGTGAAACACTACTAGTTGGTGACTTAACCGGCGATATGAGCGGTAACTGTCCAACGAACATCCAAATCGATGACAATGTGTTAGACAACCCAGAATTCATCAATGGCGTATTGAACAATCCAGATTGTTTTGCATTCAATGAGCTTATCCCTGGCGGTTTCACACCAAACTTCGGCGGTAACATTGTTGATACCTCTATCACTGCGGGTGTAAAAGGTGAATTTACCGACGGCATTTTCGCTGGTTGGTTCTATGATGCCAGTGCATCGGTAGGCTACAACGCATCACGCTACTTCATTTACAATACAGTGAACGCGTCGTTAGGTCCGGATACGCCACGTGATTTCTCACCGGGTAAATACGAGCAACTAGAAAAAACCTTTAACTACGACATGAGTAAGTTGTTTGATTGGGGTTTGTATGATGACGTAAACGTTGCCGGTGGTTTGGAATGGCGCGAAGAGACTTTCTCAGTGATCTCAGGTGACGAAGCTTCATTTGAAGTAGGTCCACTAACGGATCAAGGTTTTAGCATCGGCTCGAACGGCTTCCCTGGTTTCCAGCCTTCACAAGCGGGTGAGTTTACACGTCGTAACTATGCAGCCTACGTAGATTTAGAGACACTGTTCACTGAAGATTTCTTGATGGGCTTCGCGCTTCGCTATGAAGACTACGACAGCTTCGGTTCAACAACGAACTACAAAGTAACAGCTCACTACACAATCAATGATATGTTCTCACTACGCGGCTCTGTGAGCACAGGTTTCCGTGCGCCAACAGTTGGTCAAGCCAATGTGAGTAACGTACAAACTAACTTGAGCAGCGGTGTATTGGTAGACTCGGCGTTATTGCCTCCTACTAACCCAATCTCTGTGCAGTTAGGTGGTCAAGAGCTGCAACCTGAAGAATCGAGCAACTACACCTTAGGTGCAGTATACGAGAACGGCGATTTCTTCATGACTGTGGATTACTACAACATCGATGTTGAAGACCGTATTTCGCAATCAGATAAAATCGAGCTTTCTGCTGCAGACAAGCAAACGCTTAAGCAAGCTGGCGTACCAAACGTAGACCAACTAGCACAAGTAAGCTTCTTCACTAACGACTTCGATACCACAACTCGCGGTGTTGATGTTGTTGCGAACTACAGTGCAGACCTATTGGGTGGCTCATCAACATTCAGTGCGGCGTACAACTGGAATGAAACAGAAGTAACACGCTTTAGTGAAATTACTGGTGCATTCAAAGTAGATCGCTTAGAAAATGATTTACCAAAACACCGTGCAACCTTCACTTGGTCGCAAGATTGGGAATCAGTATCTGGCTTTATCCGTGCTAACTACTTCGGTGAATACCAAGGCGTACACGTAGATTATGATGCAACTGCAAAAATGGCTGACGCGTCATTCACATTCGACGCTGAGCTAACCTACCATGTAAATGACAACATCGGTCTTTCTGTGGGTGCTCAGAACATGTTCGACGAAGAAGGTGAGCCTTTGGACTTTGCTGACCAAGCAGGTCTGCCGAATAACACCTGGGGCGGTAAGTTCTATGAAACCTCGCCATACGGCTTTAACGGTGGTTACTACTACGTGAAAGCGTCGTACACCTTCTAATAAAGTTATATCCAGTACATATTGAAGCGGGCGTAGGCCCGCTTTTTTATGCTTGCGCTCTACAAATTTGGGGGGTATTTTGAACTCAAAGGACATATTACATAGCAAAGTTATGAACTTACTGGAGCAGGCCAATCAATTACTCAGCGAAAACCGCTTAAAAGAGGCGGATTTTCATTATCGCTCGGTACTTGAAGCCAACCCCAATCAGGGAGAGGCGCTATTCGGGCTTGGGCGTATCGCCATGCGACTTGAGAAATACCCTGAAGCCGTTTATTTGTTACGACAAGCCTGCCAACGTTTACCTAAAGTTCTTAATCCATTATTCGCCTTGGCCGACGCTTTTGATGCGATGCAACAGGGCAAAGACGCATTCGATATCTTAGAATACTGCTGCAAAATTGCGCCGCACAACGCCGAGGCGTTCTACCGCTTTGGTCAGCATCTACAGATTTATGGCTACACTAAACAGGCCACAGACATCCTCAAACAAGGGTTAACGTGTCCAGATAGCGATGTGACTCCCTATATCTATTATGATTTGGCAAACATAGACGCCCGCGCAATTACTAAAGACCATATTGAACATTTACATGCACTGCTTGCGAGAAGTAAGCATACTCAGGCCGATGTGGTGCTGCATTACACGCTTGCTAAGAGCTATCACAACTTGGGCGATAAAAGCCAAGCTTTTGCGCATTGGCGCTTAGCAAATGAATTGCAATCACAGCGCTGCCAGCCCTTGGATGAGGGTTTTGATCACTTCATAAGCGACATTATCGACGTATTCAGCGAAGAGTTGATAACGCAAACACATGACCCAGTAAAACCCAGTTTTACACCTGTATTTATCATCGGTATGCCCCGTTCCGGCTCGACTTTGTTGGAACAAATGCTATGCCAACACCCAAGTATTGCCAGCTTAGGTGAGAACGATGCAATCAGTCGCAAACTCATGGCGTACCTGAGTCAAAGTAGTAATAAGCCATTCCCTCAGTGTATGGCTAGCACAAACCGGGATATGCGCACCCAATTGCGCCAACTCTATGCCAATGAAATCAGTAAACATAAACTCAGTAATGCGGTAATTTTGAATAAGCTGCCCGCTAATTTTCAATCGGTTGGCGCCATAAAAGCCTTGTTTCCAAATGCGCAGTTTATTGATATGCGCCGCTGTTTTTACCCCATGGCATGGTCTGTATTTACGCATTATTTTGGCGCTAATGAGGCCTTCTTTTGTGATATGAATGCGCTGATGAAATATTACGAAGGGTATGACAGATTAATGCAGCACTGGCGCCACTGTATTCCACAGAGCATTGCCACTGTGCACTACGAGCAATTAGTTGAAGACCCTCAAGCACTCTTGCGCCCGTTATTCGCTTGGCTGGGCCTTACCTACACGCAAGCCAGCTTAAAATTCCACGATTCCCATACTCAGGTGAATACACTAAGCCGCCACCAAGTCCGACAGCCTCTTTATACCAATGCAAATAAAGCGTACAAAGAATATGAAGCCTCGTTCAAAGAGTGCTTTAGCCGTGAAGTCAAAGTGAGTGTGATATTCCCAGAGCAAACGCCAACAAATAGCTAGTTAACTTGCCATCTTTGTGGATGGCCTGCACACTTTGATACACACGTAACTTAACTAATTGACTATAATTGCATTTGTTTAATTTTCGCTCGACCAAAGGCGGTCAACAATCGTGCTTGCTTCAACTGTTTCAGCGCTAGGCAGATATGTGATGTTGTATGGCATCTACATGCTTATCATTGCAGTACTGATGCAGCCCCTCGCCTCTTTTGCAACTCAAGCTAAGCTCGACATTGCCGTGGGTAACACTCTACCACCGTATAGCATCGCCGAATTCGAATCCGGCATTGAAGTCGAGATAGTGCGCACCGCCTTAAACAATAAAGGTTACTCAGCTGAATTCTTTTATGTCCCCTTTGCGCGCCTAAAATCGTCATTAAACTCTCAACTCGCAGACGCAGCATTAACACTAAAAATTGACACTGCTGACACTGATATTTTCTATTCCGAGCCACACGTAGAGTTCCACAACGTGGTGGTGACACTTGCGCAAAGCAAAATCGACATAGAAGCTATAGATGATTTAAATTCGCTCTCGGTGCTGGCCTTTCAAAACGCGACACTTAACCTTGGTGAAGAGTTCGCTAAGATGGCGAAGGATAATTCACGCTATACAGAAATTGCTAATCAGGAAAGTCAGGTTTCCATGCTCTTTTTGCAACGCGTGGATGCCCTCGTTATCGACAGAAGAATTTTTGACTATTACCACCAAAGAATGGACCCACCGCTTCGTGCCACAGCACTCACTTTTCACGATATATTCAGTCCCACGAATTACCATGTAGGCTTCACAGAAGAGGCAATTCGCGACCAATTCAATGATGCCCTGAGGGAAATGCGTTTATCAGGGCAATACCAGAAGATACTGGAAAAGTATTAACCGCCTTTTATCTAGGAGCTGTATTTTTCAAACCATTCAAGCACGTCTTGAAATTGGTCGCGCTGGGCTTGAGGATGTGTGAGCATGTCGATGTGGCCATAATCATGGTGATGACCTTTGTTTCGGCCATACACATTCAATTGTTGGATACCCACACCAGATTCCTGCATAAACTTTTTGATATCAATGGGCTGTGCCAGTGCTTTATCTTTAATACCCGCAATGTGCAAAATAGGTGGTAGCGCCTTGTCTTTGAGTGCTTTGGCATAATCAAACCCGTCATCACTGTCGATCCAAGGTCTCACTTTGGCCCATTGCATACTTTGACGATGTGATTTGACTGTCTCATCATCACTACCCCACTTCAGCTTTTTAGCCGGCAGGTAACCATGTTTCTTCGCATATTTGGGCGCAAGCCAATACCAAATTAAATTGCCCTGAATAAATTTACTGATATGTCGATTATAAAGCGAACGTTTTGAACCAAAGTACGCGCACGCTTTGACTGACTTTATGTATTCAGGAAAGCGAGCAAAAGCGCTATTAAATAACACGCCACCCCAAGAGTGCGCTATCCAATATGCGGGGAACTCGCCACAATGTTGCTGAATATGCGTTATAAAAGCCGGAATTTCCTGACAAATAGCCTCTGTTTGCCCGTAGCTGGCACCTTTGTTGATAGCAGGCTTACTTTCCCCTCGCCCACATAAGTCAGCAACGTAACAACGATACCCATGCCGCGCTAGAAAGGGCGCTATACCCTTGTTGGAATGGGTGTAGAAAATTTTGCCATTCTCTACAGCTCCATGCATAAAAAACACAGCCGGACCCGAGGCGTCTGGCTGGGCGATATAGCGTAAATGCAGCTTTTGCGTTGGTGTATAGTCGATAAACAACGACTCTTGAATTAGCTCGGTCATGGGTACTGTACTTCTTGTTATTTTCACTCATCGTACCAGCAGGAAATAAATGCAACAAGAGGTATGCGCCACGCCATGTGTGGCGAGTGCCATTCAAAATGAGAATCTACGGCACGATGAGATTTTAGTTATAGAGTAACACTCATGTAGCACCCTTATTCATTGATGTTATAAATTCGAGTTGCAGGAGCCACTGGCTAAATGAGCGCTAATGAAAAGCGATGAAAATGTGCTGAAGAAGTTTGTTTGATGGTTTATATGCTGTGTAGTTAACGTATGCGGTGGGAGGCGGCCTTGTGCCATTAGCGGTATTAAGGCCATCATTGAGTGTGAGCAGGCGTTGAACATAACGCATATTTGGACAGAAACACGTTAGAGTATTTATTCGGTAACGCCGCACTCTGGGGCAAACCGGAGCGGAGCGTAGGTTTGTCCCCAGCAGTGCCTTGTTAGCCATTTTTGCCAGATCGATCCGCATAACTAGCGACCTCTCCCAAGAACAAATAGGTATGAATTACTGAAAGCTTAGCCTCATCGAGGGTTACATCTACATGCACGCCCTTGCAGGATTTTTCGTAAATAATATCCAGTCTTGCTGCCAAGTGTTCTAGCTCAGATTCCAAAAGTGCGTAACTTCCCTCGCTCTCACTTAAATCGGAAAGAAATGCCAAGATGCGGTTTTTATATTGCTCTACACCAACTTTACGGGAGCGACCTTTACGATCTTTCCAGTCCTCTTCTTGAGCAGGAAAGATAGAATCTGCCACATCCATCAACAACCTCCGACAAGATGTTAAAGCAGCAGAAAGTGACTCAGGGTTTCGATCACTCATACGCTCATTTATTGCTATTACTTTTTCTGCGGCTTTTGGGCAGTGAGAACGGATGAATGAGTCTACGAGATTTCTCGCACCTTCGAATATTTCTTCCGCAACGTCTCCCAGTTCAACTGCAAGATAAGTATCAGTAGCATAATTATGTATTGCGGCTTTCATCGAGGAGTAAAGAGATTTACTACCGGCATAATTTTTCTTTTGCTGTTGTTGCAGCTTTAGTTGGGTTGCCATTAGAGACTCGGTGGCATTTTTCTCCACGAAATCTTTTACTTTAGTAGTTGATGGCCTCGCAGCTCTGAGAGAATTCAAGAGGGCCTCATCTGATTCTGCGTTTGCTTCGATAGTCGGCAAGCTCTGGGGGTAATACTTTGATGTTTTAAGATCAACCCGCCCTCCTGACGATGCATACTTTAAACAATCTCCGATCTCTGAAAATGAAAACTCTTCTGGGTATCCTTTCGTCTCTAAATCTAACCAAATTTGTGCATCGGAATCCCGCATTAAGCGAGCGAGCCTCTTGGCCTTCATTAGAATGGCGTCGATTTTAGACTCAGAGTTTTCAAGGGCATTCAGCAGTTCTTCACTGATTTTCCTAGCTTCATCAATCCTTTTACTCACGCAAAACCCTCATTGAATGGCTAACGCCCCAAGCAGGGGCAAGTACATGCAGGCTAAAATACGGAACGAAGTGACGGGAGCCTGCATGTAATTGTCCCGCTGACTTGGCTTGTTAGGTGTGCTTTAACCTTTTGTACGAAAGATATGTAACTAAAGGGAAAAACATTACTAGCATGTCGATAAACAACCGAAATATTGCATACAAGTACACATTCGCTTGGTCCTGAAACCAGTCATGATCAGTTGTTTGACTCTTTGAGTCATATACAACAACGCTTTTGAAAAATGGACCTAATCGGTTGCTCATTTTTATGTAATTTAGTGTGTACTCGCCATTCTCCGAAGGGACTAACTCCCACAACCAAAAAAAATGTTCGGGACATGGTTGCCAATCACAAGCTAGTAGCTTGTTTGTAGGTAACTTGCCAAATTCTTTGAAATAATTATCAATTTCTAAAGCTCTATTTTTAGTGCGCTGAATTTGAAGCCTTGTGTCATTTGCTGTTGTTTTGGCATCTAAAACTAAATTACTAAAATCGAACCAAGCGAAAAACAATCCAACGAATAAGAATGGTATCGAAACTATAATTAATGCTCCGCGCTTCATTGCACACCTAACGCCTTACTAATGGGCGTAAAATGCTTGGCTAAAATTAGCGACGAAGGAGCGCAAGCCAAGCGTTTTACGTCCTTTTGAGTAACTTGTTAGCAGTACATTACACTTTTTCAATGTTACTGCCTTTAAACCATAAACAATCATTATCCAGATCTATCTGATTAGATAGCTCATCGTATGGATCCAAACTTAAATAGACCATTGAATTATTTATAATGAGTTTACATTGACTAATGTAACTGGCTGAAAAATCATCGTAAAGTGAATATTCAGTGAGTTTATAAATTGTAAATGAAGAGATATCACCTTTATTTGAGATAAGCTTTATTTCAGCGAAATTATTTAACGTGTCCCAATCATAACCGATGGTAATCTGGGAGAGCATTTTGTCTCTGAAACTAGATGAATCCACGAAACTTTCCTTGTACTGCTAACGCCTCATTAAGAAGCGAGTTTAGGCTTGCTAAACTAAGTGACGAAGTAACTCGAGCAAGCCGTGACGAGTCTTTCTTAAATGACTTGTTATAATTCTAATGTCTTAAATATCAATAAACCAAATATTACGACTACTAAAATACTTAACCCACAATAAATCAAAGCATATATCGGCTTAACCATATTTAATGCAACGTAGGCGTTGAGGTCACTAAATATAGTGCTGCCTTTTGCGAGCAGTTCTGAAAACCTAATATCTGGCTGTTTAAATACCACAACCAAAATTGTTGCAAAGACAACACATGAGAAGCCTACGAACAAAAGCACACTAGCAAATATTGGCATACTCTCTCCTAGGCTTATAACAGCTTATTAGTGAGACCTTGCAAGGTATGCTACCTTGTAAGGTAGGAGATTACCTATGTATAGACAAACTAATAAAGCTTCAAAAAATTATCGTAAATCATACACTAATCGAAAATTTGATATAGAACAAGAAAGCTTTGTAGAGCCACAAAATATTCCTGAACTAAGAAGAATAATCGAAATCACCGATTACGATAGTGGTGAACCCATTACTCATAAGCTTGAACTTTATAAAACTGATCGGATCGATTGTTATAAAGTTTTGGTCGACGGAAAGCT
Organism: Pseudoalteromonas pernae; assembly: GCF_039831865.1. Classification (NCBI taxonomy): domain Bacteria; kingdom Pseudomonadati; phylum Pseudomonadota; class Gammaproteobacteria; order Alteromonadales; family Pseudoalteromonadaceae; genus Pseudoalteromonas; species Pseudoalteromonas pernae. Next base: position 100 of record NZ_JBDODM010000006.1, on the reverse strand, counting down.
TTGGAAAAAGCGTATTGGTTGGAGCAACATCTTGGCAGGAATTAGAAAAGCCCTCCCTAGATTAGCTAGAGAGTGACAGTCCGTTTTACTCTAAGCCGCC
>NZ_JBDODM010000005.1:2500-320000 GCF_039831865.1 Pseudoalteromonas pernae | reverse complement strand
TTTACTACAGCTTGGCACTGAACATTGAGCCTACATGTGTAGGATAGGTGGGAGGCTTTGAAGCGGTGACGCCAGTTACCGTGGAGCCATCCTTGAAATACCACCCTTGTATGTTTGATGTTCTAACGTTGGCCCCTGAATCGGGGTTGCGGACAGTGCCTGGTGGGTAGTTTGACTGGGGCGGTCTCCTCCCAAAGAGTAACGGAGGAGCACGAAGGTTGGCTAAGTACGGTCGGACATCGTACGGTTAGTGTAATGGTAGAAGCCAGCTTAACTGCGAGACAGACACGTCGAGCAGGTACGAAAGTAGGTCATAGTGATCCGGTGGTTCTGAATGGAAGGGCCATCGCTCAACGGATAAAAGGTACTCCGGGGATAACAGGCTGATACCGCCCAAGAGTTCATATCGACGGCGGTGTTTGGCACCTCGATGTCGGCTCATCACATCCTGGGGCTGAAGTCGGTCCCAAGGGTATGGCTGTTCGCCATTTAAAGTGGTACGCGAGCTGGGTTTAGAACGTCGTGAGACAGTTCGGTCCCTATCTGCCGTGGGCGTTTGAGAATTGAGAGGGGCTGCTCCTAGTACGAGAGGACCGGAGTGGACGAACCGCTGGTGTTCGGGTTGTCATGCCAATGGCACTGCCCGGTAGCTACGTTCGGAATCGATAACCGCTGAAAGCATCTAAGCGGGAAGCGAGCCTCGAGATGAGTTCTCACTTGGAGTTCGACTCCACTAAAGGGCCGTTGAAGACTACAACGTTGATAGGCAGGATGTGGAAGCGCTGTGAGGCGTTAAGCTAACCTGTACTAATTACCCGTGAGGCTTAACCATACAACGCCAAAATGGTGTGAGACTGTTAAGTTAGAAGTTAGAAATTAAAGACTGAAGTAGACGATTACTTATTACTTTGAAATAAAGAGCAGCTTTCCGAATTAATACTGATTGCGATAGCGATTAGTAACCAACTTTGCTTGGTGATAATAGCGTTCTGGACCCACCTGACCCCATGCCGAACTCAGAAGTGAAACGGAACTGCGCCGATGATAGTGTGGCATTTGCCATGTGAAAGTAGGTCATCACCAGGCTCCTAATTAAAGAAACCCGTTGCAGTAATGCAGCGGGTTTTTTGCTTTTTGGCGTTTAACGAATCGACATAAAACAGTTTAAACCAATCTAGAATACGCCAATAGCCGAGTCTTATTGTTATATAACAAGTGGCAGGGTTAAGAGTGGTTTCAACAATACGTCCCTGTAGCTTGGTTACCTCGGTCATCCCTGACCTCACCTCCGTAAGCTGCGAAGCTGTGCTTCGGTCTTACTTCGCCTAATTAAAGAAACCCGTTGCAGAAATACGACGGGTTGTTTGCTTTGTGCCGATTGGGTTTCTATTTATCTTTGTTCTCGCTTCCTTCTGTTCAACAATAGGACGCTTATTGTTCTCTGTCAGCTTAGGCTTAGAGCAATGGCCAAGCAAGACCGCATAGTGCAAATACAGCGAAGAAAACAACCTCTGGGGCAGAAGGTCTCCGAATAAAGGCAATGCAGAAAAGGCCCCAAGGAAAGGTGACGAGGGGTCCCATAAGGTCAAAGCCTAAGTCAGACGGAACGAGCGCAATGCAAGCGCCGCAAATTATCAAACCAAGAACTACCATTACAGCAATCAAACTACGGTTCGCGCGTAACTTTTCCACCAATTTACTTAGCAAAAGCATTTGTACCGTTTAGAACATGAATCACTCTTAAGGATAGCCATAAACAAAAAAGCCGCTATATAAGCGGCTTAATGTAATGATTCACAAGGACTATTTACTGTTCCCAGTAAGCTTGTTCTAAGCAATCTTCACGCTCTGGCAGACCACGAGTTAGACGCGGTGAATGCTGAACAAGCACTTCATAGCTTGCACGGTTTGCATACTTACTGATCTGCGCTAGAGAAGAGTAGGTAATCGCTTCGTGATGATGCTTCGCTGAGTTAGGTACATTGCGTTTGTGGTATTCATTAGCGCTAATGTCGTGCAGCACTGCTGCTAGCGCACAATCACCGGCACCATTAGTATTTTTAATGCTGTCTGGGCCACCCATAAACGGTGCTGTATGGCTGTACGCTTTAATTGGGTTCTCACAGTCTTGCTTACGCATCGCACGTGAAAACTCATAGCGGTTAAAGTCAGGGATGGCGCCTGGGAGCAGCGGGTACTCAGTTTCACGTTTGTACTGCTCATCAATGTAACCAGCCATAAACATGCCACGCTCGCCTGCGGTACAGATCACTAAGTCAACCCAATCAAGCGCCTTATCAGCAGCGAGTAAAGGATCTTCAAATCCAGTAATTGCATGACCCTCTTCCTCATTCATAGCAAGAATATCTACATGCTTGTCTACGAACTCTGCCCACCAAGTAGGATCTTGTTCGATAAGGAACTTAGTGCCAAGTGTCAGCACTACAGGAATACCCGCATCATTGGCGTACTTAACCGCTTGCATCGTCGCTTCGGTCATTGTTTCGGCGCCTTGAGTACGCATTAGGTATGCGCTGATCACCAGTGCTGATGAGTTTTCGATAAGCTCTTGGCTAATCGACTCAGGGCGCAAGTGGTTCATTAACCCTGCACTAATCGCAAAGGTACGTTCGCCACTTTCATCGATAAGCGTAAAGCAACGACCAATGGGACCATCTACAGGTTGCAGATAGTCGAGATCGACGCGGCTAGAGGTATTACACAAGAATCGGTAGGCATAACTACCAATTTTGATGTTTTCACTCATTACCCCAAGGAGTACTGAGCGATCATCAGCGAGCACAGAGTAATTGTGCATTGTGTTACCTATGGTGCCACCGGCAAACTCATAATCGACCATATCATTGAGCTTTAGGCGATCATACAAGGCATTGGTGGTGTCACTGTCTATGACCTGAGACATACCGCGACGCAAACCGAACTCATCTAAAAAGGCAAGGTCGACCTTCGCTTCGATATCGACCACGATCTGATCAATGCCCACGATGTAGCTACGCTTGAGTCGAGACTCAGCGTGGATCTGGTTTGTTAGTGGATCTTTGGCTTCCACTGGAAAATAATGTTTGTGTCTTCGGCGACCAGGAAACTTCATGACTTACCCGTTTGCGGTATCCATAGAACAAAAAAAGCGGCGAATTATATCTTAATTTAGCCTGTGCAGGCTATGGTGATACTTATAAAATTACCGCTTTTCGCGATATAATCGCGACTTTATTCTAGCTATTTGAGCATATATGACGAAGTTTGACGATCAGTATTGGATGCAAAAAGCCTTAGAGTGCGCGCAACGTGCTGAAGCGATTGATGAAATTCCTGTCGGTGCGGTACTCGTTAAAGATGATGAGCTCATAGCTGAGGGGTGGAACCAATCTATTACGCTCAACGACCCTTCTGCCCACGCAGAAATGATGGCCATTCGAGATGCTGGAAAGGCGCTCAATAACTATCGTCTTATTGATTGTACTTTGTATGTAACACTGGAACCTTGCTCTATGTGCGCCGGGCTTTTGGTGCATAGCCGTATTAAACGTTTGGTATTTGGGGCAACGGATTTAAAGACTGGGTCGGCTGGCTCAATCATGAATTTAGTGCAAGAGCCGAGGTTGAATCACCAGTTGGAAGTCACATCAGGTGTGTTAGCTGAGCAATGTGCTGAGCAGTTATCCGCTTTTTTTAAGCGTAGAAGACAAGAACATAAAGAAAAGAAAAAAGCGCGCCAGCAGAGCACGCAGAGGAATTAAACCTCTACCATGCTCAGTTGCTCTAGCTCTTCCATTTGCTGGGCAGCAAATAGGCGGCGACGCCAGAGTATTTTACTATGAGTGTTTTTTCTTAACACTCTTCTACGTTTAGAACCCGAAAATATGGCACGACGTTTAAAGTTATGCGTTCTTCGACGTTTCAACATACTACTTCTCCTTGAAAGTGAGAGGGGAGAGCTGCCATCAAAACACGAACAAGTGACAGTTTTATGGCATTCCTGCTGATTCTTCCGTGGCACTAGCTTCAACCACATCCAGTGCTTGGTTCTCGTCGAGCCAGACTAATGTGTCGTAGTAGCGCCTTATATTATCTACGTAGGTTACGGCAACATCTCCACGCGCATAACCATACTTTGTTGTTCGATAATAACGTTTCTTCACAAGCAGCGGTAGGTATTTTTTAACGTCCGCCCATTTGTCTGGATCTGCGCCATCACGCTCCGTTAAGACACGCGCGTCATTCACGTGACCCCATCCTACATTATAGGCTGCAAGTGCAAACCAAGTACGATCTGGTTGGGGAATACGATCAGGAACACGTTCAATCAAGTAGCGTAAGTACTTGGCACCGCCATCAATACTTTGCTCGGGCTTAAGACGATTCTTAACCCCGACTTGTTTGGCTGTGGGTAGAGTTAACATCATCAGACCGCGCACCCCTGTGGGGGATTTAGCTTTGGGGTCCCACATGGACTCCTGATAGCTCAGTGCTGCTAACAAACGCCAATCCAGCTCTTGGGCGTAGTCTTTAAACCATGGAGCATAGGTTGGCAACGTATCAGCAACCGCTTCGATAAATGCTAACGTGTTAACGTAATTAAACTGACGAACATGGCCAAAATATTTTTCTTCCAGTGCGTAGAGCCTGTTGCTTTCTTTTACATCACCGAAAAACTCAATCATTAACGCATACAAGGAGTCATCATTGTCTTGACGCATTACCCATGCAATGGGGTCATTTTGTGTCACAGAGAAGCCAATACTAAGATTTGGATGATAACGGCGGAACAGTGCCAAGGTGTGTGAATCCGCGAGCGTGTAATCGATATCTCCATCAATGATGGCTTGCAGTAATTCAGACTCATCGAGCTCATCGGTTTCATTCCAGCTCAGCGCTGGGTATTTCTTTTGCATCCGATACAAGGTTTGCGAGTGACTTGAGCGCGCAAGCACTGTGAGGTTTCCTGTAATATCCTCAAAGCTACGTGGACGTTTACGACCTTGTTTGTATACAAGCTTTTGGCTGATGGTGCGATAACTGGGGCCAAAGCGATATTGCTCGGCACGAACAGGAGAATAACCAATTCCAGAGGCGATTAAATCGAGTGAACCGCTGTCTAAGCGTTGGAACATGTCGTTGAGTGAGAAAAAAGGTACGATATCTAATTCAACACCCATGTACTGAGCAAATTCCTGCGCGAGTTCATATTCAAACCCTTGCTCACCTTGAGTGCCTTGATAGTAATTACTGGCACCCGCGAGTGTGCCCACACGAAGTGTTTTGGTCTGATAAATATGCTCAAGTTGTGTCGGTTTTTGCGGTTCTGAACAACCTAAAATAACCAGTAAAGCCAGTGCTAACCCAAATATTCTCACTGCGTGCCCCTTTTGCTTAGGTAACTACTCTTATAACAAAACCAAGGCCTTGCGTCATCTCTACTTTGGGGCAAAAAGTGTAACCTCAAAAAATGCGGACAATCGTCCTTGTTGTCATCCCTTTAACTCGCATTTTAGGCGAAAATAAGTATAATGCGCGGCAACTGTCGTTCAATCCTTAACCCCGGATGATATTACCTATGTTAATCCTGCGTGGTGCGCCAGCACTTTCCGATTTTCGCGTTCAAAAAGTACTTACTCAATGTAAGCAAGCTAACCTACCTGTAACTGATGTGTATGCTGAGTTTATGCACTTTGCTGATTTAACAGCCGAGTTAAGTGCAGACGAGCAAACCAAGCTTGAAAAGCTGCTTACTTACGGGCCTCATATCCAAGAGCACGAGCCACAAGGTACGCTGATCTTAGTTACGCCACGTCCAGGCACTATTTCTCCTTGGGCATCGAAGGCAACTGACATCGCACATAACTGTGGTTTAGCACAAGTACACCGTATTGAACGTGGTATTGCATACTATGTTGAAGGTAACTTGAGTGTATGTGAAGTAAATGAAGTTGCAGCGCTACTACATGACCGCATGACAGAAGCGACACACCGCTCGATGGAAGATGCAAGCGCGTTATTTACGCATGACGAACCTCGCCCAATGTCATCAGTAGACATCCTAGGCGGTGGTCGTGAAGCGCTTGCCAAAGCAAACGTTGAGCAGGGCTTTGCACTGGCAGACGACGAAATTGACTACCTAGTTGAGAACTTCCAAAAGCTAGGTCGTAATCCGAACGACATCGAACTATTCATGTTCGCACAGGCTAACTCTGAGCACTGCCGTCACAAAATCTTTAATGCTGATTGGACAATCGACGGCATCGAGCAGCCTAAATCACTGTTCAAAATGATCAAAAATACCTACGAGCAAAACAGCGACAACGTGTTATCTGCCTATAAAGATAACGCTGCGGTAATGAAAGGCTCTGTTGCCGGTCGTTTCTTCCCTGATTTCGTAGGTGAGTACACATACCATCAAGAAAATATCGAAATCTTGATGAAGGTTGAAACACACAACCACCCAACGGCTATTTCTCCTTTCTCTGGTGCATCAACAGGCTCTGGCGGTGAAATCCGTGACGAAGGTGCGACAGGTCGTGGTTCTAAGCCAAAAGCCGGTCTTGTAGGTTTCAGTGTATCTAACTTACGCATCCCAGGTTTTGAACAACCGTGGGAAAGCAAATACGGCAAACCAGGTCGTATCGTTGAAGCGCTCGATATCATGATCGAAGGCCCATTAGGTGGCGCAGCATTCAACAACGAATTTGGTCGTCCAAACCTACTTGGTTACTTCCGTACATACGAAGAGCTTGTTAATAGCCACAATGGTGAAGAGGTTCGTGGTTACCACAAGCCAATCATGATCGCCGGTGGTTTAGGTAACATCCGTACTGAGCACGTACAAAAAGGTGAAATCCCTGTTGGCGCCAAGCTAATCGTTCTTGGTGGTCCTGCAATGAACATTGGTCTTGGTGGCGGTGCTGCGTCATCAATGGCATCGGGTCAATCAAACGAAGACCTAGACTTTGCATCTGTACAGCGTGAAAACCCAGAAATGGAGCGTCGTTGTCAGGAAGTTATCGACAAGTGTTGGCAGTTAGGCGACGAAAACCCAATCGCGTTTATCCACGATGTGGGCGCGGGTGGTTTATCAAATGCTTTCCCTGAACTTGTAGACGATGGTGGCCGTGGTGGTATCTTCGAACTTCGTAACGTACCAAACGACGAGCCGGGCATGGCACCACATGAAATTTGGTGTAACGAATCTCAAGAGCGTTACGTGCTAGCTGTTGCCGAAGAAAACTTCGACCGTTTCGAGCAAATCTGTAAGCGTGAACGTGCGCAATACGCAGTGATTGGTACGGCAACTGAAGAGCGTCACCTACGCGTAGCTGACTCACACTTCGGCAACAACCCTGTTGACCTTCCGCTTGACGTACTTTTGGGTAAAGCACCTAAGATGCACCGCGACGTAACGTCAAAGCAAGCGCAAGTTGAAGCTCTTGATACAGCGCAGATTACTGTAAAAGATGCAGTTCAACGTTTACTTCGTCTTCCTGCAATCGCGGAAAAAACGTTCCTTATTACTATCGGCGATCGCTCTGTAACTGGTTTGGTTGCTCGCGACCAGATGGTAGGTCCTTGGCAGGTGCCAGTAGCAAACTGTGCGGTTACAGCTGCTGCATATGACACTTACCACGGCGAAGCGATGTCAATGGGTGAGCGCACACCTGCGGCACTTCTAAACTTTGGTGCGTCTGCTCGTCTAGCTGTAGCAGAGTCACTCACAAACATCGCCTGTGCTGATATTGGTTCATTGAACAACATTAAGCTATCTGCAAACTGGATGGCAGCAGCGGGTCACCCAGGCGAAGATGCTGGTCTTTACGAAGCGGTTAAAGCGGTAGGTGAAGAGCTATGTCCTGCACTTGGTCTGACTATCCCTGTAGGTAAAGACTCAATGTCGATGAAGACTACATGGCAAGACAACGGAGAAGACAAAGCAGTGACTGCACCTCTTTCTCTTGTTATCTCAGCATTTGGTCGTGTTGAAGACATTCGTAAAACAGTCACGCCTCAGCTTCGTACTGACAAAGGCGAGTCAACGTTACTCCTTATCGACCTTGGCGCAGGCCAAAACCGCATGGGTGCATCAAGCTTGGCACAGGTTTACAAGCAGTTAGGTGACAAAACGCCTGACGTAGATAGTCCTGAGCTATTAAAAGGCTTCTTCGACGCAATGCAAGCACTTGTAAGCGAAGAAAAACTATTGGCTTACCATGACCGTTCAGACGGTGGTCTATTCGTAACTGTTGCGGAAATGGCGTTCGCTGGTCACACTGGCGTAACGCTAGAACTAGACGCACTAGCAGGTTCTGATTTAGAAGTGTTATTCAACGAAGAACTCGGTGCCGTAATTCAGGTTCGTAATGACGACCTAGCAGCTGTTAAAGCAGTGCTTGCGGACAACGGCCTTGCGGCATTAAGCCATGAAATTGGTACGTTGAATGATGCGGATCAGCTAATCATCAACCGTGCGGGTACTGCCATTGTTGATAACAGCCGTACTGAGCTTCGTCTAGCATGGGCTGAAACCACATATCAAATGCAGTCACTACGTGACAACCCAGCATGTGCACAGCAAGAGCATGATGCAAAAGCTGACGTAAATGACCCTGGTCTAAATGTGAAGCTGATCTTCGACATCAACGAAGACGTTGCGGCACCTTATATTGCCACAGGCGCTAAGCCGAAGATGGCTATCTTGCGTGAGCAAGGCGTTAACTCACATGTTGAAATGGCGGCTGCGTTTAACCGCGCTGGTTTTGCTGCAATCGATGTACACATGAGTGACATCCTTGAAGGTCGTTTAACACTGGAGCAATTCAAAGGTCTAGTGGCGTGTGGCGGTTTCTCTTACGGTGACGTACTAGGTGCTGGTGAAGGTTGGGCTAAGTCAATTCTATTCAACGACATGGCACGCGATCAGTTCCAGACCTTCTTTGAACGCCAAGACACGTTCAGCCTAGGTGTATGTAACGGCTGTCAGATGCTTTCAACATTACGTGAACTAATCCCAGGCACTGAGCATTGGCCACGTTTTGTAACTAACCAAAGTGAGCGTTTCGAAGCGCGCGCTACGCTTGTTGAAGTACAAGAAAGCCCGTCTATCTTCTTCAACGGCATGGCTGGTTCTCGTATGCCAATCGCTGTTTCACACGGTGAAGGTCGTGCAGAGTTTGCAAATGCTGCGGCGATTCAAACGGCTGTGAACTCAGGTACTGTTGCGGTTAAATACGTGGATAACTACGGTAACCCAACAATGCAATATCCTGCGAACCCGAATGGTTCACCAGAGGCGATTTCAGGTATTACTTCTACTGATGGTCGTGCAACAGTAATGATGCCACACCCTGAGCGTGTATTCCGCGCAGTGGCGAACTCATGGCACCCAGACGAGTGGAAAGAAGACAGCCCGTGGATGCGTATGTTCCGCAATGCACGTAAGCATGTTGGTTAATTCGTATTAATAGCGAATCTAAAATTTAAAAAAAGGCTGCCGTTGCAGCCTTTTTTATTCGCGGCAGATTCAGTTTTACCGTGTTAGTATTGAATCAATGTTGCAGGCTTAAGGAAGGCTATGCTGCGCAAAGTCATATACTCATTGCTGATTATCATCTGTGTGATAGCCGCCACTATAGGGGTATCCTATGTGTACCGCACTGAAATTACCCATGCTGTGGCAAAACATTATTTGGATCACTACGACGCTCAATTGACCTGTGCAGACTGGCAATGGGGCGAAGGGTTGTTCGCCATTGAGGCTAATCGACTCTGTTTATCATATCAGGGGCATTCTTTAACACTCGAAGGGATCTCTTTGACCTTCGATGCCTTGGAAATAGAAAAGGCGACGGTGGTCGCGACTACATTAGCTCAGTCCAATAGTGCCGACTCCCAATGGCAGAATGCTCCATTAGCTTTATTGCTCCCCATCAAACGCCCGCTACTGCATATTGAGTCAGCATCAATTTCCTATCCCGGTCTTGCCAGAGCGATGCAATTTTCAATTAGCGAGCAAAGGCTCAACCGTTTTGCGGTTGCAGGAGATGTGAATGGGGAATGGGCGCTTGATGCGGATGTGATAAGTGTTGATATAAGCATGAGCGATACATTTACAGAGCTGTTACTAGAACAGGCGCAATCTTTGTATCAGGCAGAGCTACCTTGGCAGGCTTCGGTGACTAATTTAGGTCTTAAGGGCAAGTTTTGGGGCAATCGCGTTGATGCACAGGTAATTACCCAAACACAGGTAAATGTTGATTCAGGTGAGCAGTGCACTTGGCGTGTCGCGAGTGTCGGGCGTATTGCATTGCAATCTAAAGATATGCATGTATTTCAACTTGATACCAGCGCGCTAACTACCGAAGTGGCATTGCCACAATGCGCTAAATTAGCGCAGTACACACAACATCTCGGTGGCTTGCGCGCAGCGAAATGGCAAGTAAATGCGGTTGAGCCTATGACGTTGGATTTATTGGGTAATGTGCGCATGCCATCATTAACTATCAGTACCCAAGCAGGAAAAGAGTCTCTCAATGTTCTGGCAAAGCAAAGCCAGCTAAATTGGCAGGTGCTCAGTTTTGAAGGTGAATACGCGCTTGAGGCAAAGATAAGTCAATACGGCAGTGTTACTAGTCAGGGGCAATATTCAAATGCCAATATCGCGGGAAGCTACGAAGGCCAATTCAAATTACCAAAACAATTAGCGCTCTCAGTTTCCGAGTTACGTAGTGACGGTGACTTTGAGTATCACTTCTGGGGTGAAAGTGTGCTTTCAGCACGAGTGAGTGGCGAACAAATAAAAGCTCAAGGGCTTGATGCAAATGAAGTAACAGCCAATGTTGATTTGAAATTAACAGCTGATGGCGCCATTGAAGGGCGAGTGAACACGCATTTTACGCTGTTGAATAGCTACGGAGCATCGGTTGAAAATTTACGCCAAACTTACGATATTACAGGAGACATAGGAGTAGGGCGCAAATCTGCCAAGGTGAAAGCGCAAAGTACAATCGCTAGGTTGCGTTACGATTCACTGCTGTTCTCTGATATCAAAATCGACAGTAATGTCACTATTGCACGAGCAATCGAAGGCTCTCACCTATTGCAATGGCAAGGTATCAACGCCTTAGCGAAGCATAACTTTGATAGCAACAATTCACCTGTCAGTCTGACAATAAATAATACCGACTTGAGCGCTTTCACGCCTCTTGTACGTCAGCTCAATGCTGATGTGGTGCTTGGCGAAGGGCAAGTTTCATTGAGCGCTGATGGGGATGCCAAGTTACAACAATTCGATTGGCAGTTAGGTATCGTTAATGCGGACATTTTGTATCAAAGTTATTTAGCAAAAAATCTGTCAGTCAAACCACAAGGAAAATGGAATTCAGGTCAACTTCATCTCCAAGAATCTACTTTTACTATAGATGAGGTGCGAGCGGGTCCTGTATTGAAACACATCAAGGGACAAGTTGGGCTTGAACAGGATGTATATCTCTCTGATGTGACTGCCAGTGTATTGGGCGGTACGCTAACAATGGACAAAATGTATGTGACGGGACTCAACAAACAGCGTCCAAATACAATTGTTACATTAGACAGTATCGATGCCAGTAAACTTGTTGCATTGGAGCCCCAGCAAGGGATCGCATTCAAAGGGATACTTGGCGCTTCATTACCTTTGCGCTTTGATGAAAGTGGGGTGAGTGTTGAGAATGGGCGTGTTTACTCTCAGCAGCCAGGAAAGTTGACCATAGATAACAATGCCGCGTTCAACGCTGTGAAGTCGCAGCAAGAGCAATTGGGCCCTATGCTTGGCATGTTAGAAAATTTAGATATACATGACATTCAGGCTGATGTGAATTTGAAAAGTGATGGTTGGTTAACAATGGCCATGCGGATAAAGGGTGAAAACCCTGACCACAAGCAAGCCGTTAATTTTAACTACAATCATGAAGAGAATATCTATACCCTGTTTAAGGCGCTGCGCTTAAGTGATGAAATCACAAAGAAAGTGGAGCGAGAGTATCAAGCAAAGGAGTAAGCCAATGAGCAAACAGCTGCTGGTGGCAATGGCATTAACGAGCACTTTATTGGGTGGCCTGTCGGGCTGTACTCACAAGGTTGAAGTGGAAGCGAAAGAGCCCATTACCATCAATTTAAACGTGAAAGTAGATCATGAGATCCGCGTAAAAGTAGACAAAGAATTGGACGAGTTATTTAGCGACGACAGTGAGTTGTTTTAGGGGGCACTATGAAAATGATCAAATGGACAAGTTTACTCACCGCAGCGATGCTGACCTTCAATGCATTTGCACTAACTTTGGATGAAGCAAAGTCTCAGGGCATAGTGGGTGAGACGAGCAGCGGTTATCTTGAAGTAGTAAAAAGTAACGCCGATGCTCAGCAATTGATAGCGGACATCAACGCTAAGCGCAAAGCAAAGTATCTATCTTTAGCTAAGAAAAATGGCATTACTTTAGAGCAAGTTGAAACGCTTGCCGGTGCCAAAGCAATCGCAAAAACATCACCGGGCCAAATGGTCAAAATTGATGGCCAATGGCGTAAAAAGTAATAGGCTGAATTCGCAGGCCCCCGCACAGCATTGACGGTGCGAGAGCCTGCAAAAGCGTTTATTCAGTGATGTCGGGTTCTACTACGCGGTTTTCTCCCTGCCCACTTGGGCGCGCTAAATAAAAGCGGGGGCTGACAGCACGCAGCTTTGAGTTGGGCAACGTGAAAAATTGAATCCCACCTGTTTGCCAACTGTATCCGCCAGTGGCATCTCCTATGATTCGGGCAAATCCATGATCTTGGACTGTATTGGCAAACAAAATAGCAGAAGAGTATGTGTTAACCCCTACAAGTACGCTGACTTTCCCGTCAAAATAGAGAGGGTTATCGATACCACTGGGTTCGTACTTTTGGTAACTCTTGCTAATAACATCACCGATTTCTTCCCCTTCGTCTCGATGTTCAGCGATCACTTTTTTCTGGTAGAAGCTTGTGTGCCTATACGGTTTGTCGGCGATATAATTGAGTAGTCCTTTCTTCCACATATCATCATCACCACCACGATTAAGGCTGACATCAATGATTAGATGTTTAATTTTGTGAGCTTGCAGGTTTGTGAATGCGTCTTGAGTAAAGTCATAGAATGCTTGCTTGTCATGCCACCAAAATTCATTGATGGTCATTTTGGCTTCATCAGGGTTTAACAGTTCAAACTTAAACGTGTTTTCGAAAGTAGAAGATTGCAAGCTTAAGGGTTTGTTATTCGATGCGCTAACAACCAAATTTAGTGGACGTGTTTTATCCCTAAACGTAATAACAAAATCCTTGCTTTTATCAATGAACAACCAGTAATACAAAGCAAACTTGCTACTTAGCAAGGCCTCTTTGTGGGCCACTGTGTCTCCATACATTCGCGACATCAACTTAGTGTATATCGACTCGATAGAATGGTTATTGATAGCAACAATGCGTGCGTTTTCGTAAATACTTTTGTCGCCACCAAGTTTGCCGCTTATTGAAATTAAACCATCCACTATATTTACTTCAAATGGGAATAATCCATTTTTCCCCTCAGTGATTTGTTCTACCAGACGACGCTGACTTGGGACCATGATATTCATATGTCCGTCATTGAACTGGCCATTCAAAATACTAATGTGTGCGAGAAAATCGTTTACATTCAAGGGCGAGTTAAGCTTGCTTTTCAGCTCCTTTAAATTATTTTCAAATGTATTGATATCCGCTATACGTAAAGACAGATTTGGGTGGGTGTTTTTGGTCCACTGCCACCATTTATCAATGTCTTCATGCATTTGTTGAGGTGTGAGTGTAGGCTCTAGAGCGTTTATAGCAGTTGAATCAGAGCTGGCCCATACCTGCAAAGAAAGTATTGTTATTAATAGTATTGAGAGTCTAATTAGTTTTGCAACGTACATTGTTAAGTCCTTTTTTATTGGAGTTAGACGCAGTAAGTTGCTAAAGCGTTTAAATAGCGGGGAAATAAAAAAGCGCCACCGAATTAGGTAGCGCAACGTAGAGCAAAAGAAAATGAAGGGAGGGAGTTAGGCTATTTGGCGCTCCGCTAAACTCAATTCCATGGTTGCTTTAAGCAAGCGATAAAGATTGATAGACGCATCGATTTCTTCTTTACGATTAGTCAAAGATTCAATATTTAAGCCTAGTGGCACATCTAAGTGCGCACAGCTACGTAGAATTAAATCAAGATTCTCACGGCAGATACGCACTGATTCACTCAACGTATTTTCGGCATCAAGCATACGGTACTTAGTTGCCTCGGGCACGGAAATGCCTAGCCACTGCATAAACTCTAATGTTTTCTCACCACCACAAGGCGTAAAGGTAAGGATAATACGTTTTGGCTCAAGACCTTGTTGGCGACAACTGCGAGCATAGCTAGTGATTAAATCTATCGTCGCTTGGGCGTTATATACAGCCTGTGAAATGAAAAACTTACAACCTTGTTGAGTCTTAGTTAATAGACGCTCATGCTCATTGCCTTTACTTGCATGGCGCTCAGCAATGGTGACTCCACCTAAAAAGAAGTCATGGTCATGTTCGCCGAGGTGCTTATAGGCATCGTTTAAACTGAGCTTTACGTCGCCCGTTGATGAAGGGCTGCCAACCAGTACAAGGTTATTTAGGTTATGTTCCTCGTGAGTTGCGTCTAGCCACTGGTTAAATTCAGCTCCACTACGTTGTGCAACGCTTTTGTATGTGATCACATCAAGGTGCGATAATCGGCGTAGTAGGCGACTGTAACGACGTGGGTCGATGGTTTCTTTAAATGGGAACGGTCTTGGCGCGCTGATTCGACTGCTTTCATCTTGAATGTCGTAGACAACCACGCCGTCGTATTCGATTTCATGCAAGCGGCCAAGTAGCTTCTCAGCAATTGCTTGTAGCTTAATGTCGTCGGTGTCAAATTTTGGCGGTGTCGTACCTATGAGGTACACCCCTTGACGAGCATCCTCAATTTTCTCTTGCAGTGTTAGCGCCATGATCCTCATTCCCATATGCAGTTAATGAAATAACTATAACAGCCATTTAGACGTCTAAACAGCTTTTTGTTATGAAACTTCCTCAATGAACTTGAATTGCATTCATGTTATGGCTCATTCCTTCGTGAGTAGGTCCTCGTTGTTTACGGACAGACACATTTGTTTACAGCAAAAATATCGCAAGATTGACGCCCCAAGAATGAATTTATTGCATAATGATTTCGACAAAAATCAGAATTAAATAAACTATAAAGGGTAGGAACGATGAAACTATCAGTTATTGCTTCTGGTATTGCACTGGCGCTTGCGCTCGGTGGTTGCCAAAGCACGCAAACGACACAAACAGGCGCGGCCTCTGCGGCGGTAGCGCAGCAAAGTCAAAAAGTATTTTCACAAGACTACGTATTAGAAGAACTTGATAACGGTCTACGTGTAATGGTTGTGAAAACCGATTACCCCGACGTGGTTTCACTGCAAATTCCTGTTTCTGTAGGTTCACGAAATGAAGTTGAAGCGGGCAAAACAGGTTTTGCACACTTCTTTGAACACATGATGTTTAAAGGCTCTGAGAAATTCCCTGAAGACGTGTACGCAGACATCATGAAAAACTCAGGTGTTGATAATCGTGCCTACACCACGAATGACTACACCAACTACCACTTAAATTTCTCTAAACAGCACTTAGACAAAGTGTTGGAAGTGAAGGCGGATGTATTCCAAAACCTCAGCTATACCGAAGAGCAATTCCGTACAGAAGCGTTAACAGTAAAGGGCGAATACCTAAAAAATAACGCCAGCCCAATTCGTAAATTACTCTCTGCGGTGCGTAAAGAAGCGTTCGACAAGCACACCTATAAACACACCACTATGGGCTTTTTTGAAGACATTGAAGCAATGCCTGATCAAAGTGCGTACGGACAAACCTTCTTTGAGCGTTTTTACAAACCAGAATATGTATCGCTAGTAATTGTTGGTGATGTTGACCCTCAAGAAACCATCAAAATGGTGAAAAAGCATTGGGGTAATTGGCAGCGAGGTGATTACCAAGCAGATATCCCTGTTGAGCCAAAGCAAGCTGCACCTCGGTATGTGCATGAACAGTACGAAGGGTTGCCGGGTCATTGGTTGCTAGTGTCTTACAAAGGCACGCAATGGAACCCAAATACTAAAGACCGAGCAGCACTGGACTTACTATCGCAGCTTTATTTCTCTGAAAACTCAGAGCTATATCAGCAGCTTGTAGTAGAAAAGCAAATCGCATCACAAATGTTTACGTATAACCCAGAAACCAAAGATCCAGGTTTACTGCACGTATTTGTAAAAGTAGATGATGAAGCTGATTTAGCTGTAGTGCGTGACGCAATCAACGAGACGTATGCAAAAGCGCGTACTGAGCTGGTGGATGAAAGCAAGCTCGCTGCATTGAAATCAAACGCGAAATACAGCTTTATCAATAGCTTGGATTCATCGCAAGCAATTGCTTCAACGCTTGCGAGCTACATGCATTTTGAACGTGATCCAGAAGTGATTAACGCGCTATACCAAAGTGCAGACAGTGTTACCAGCGACGATATCCGTGCCATTGCTAATAAGTACTTCACCGACAATAGCCGCACAACAGTGACTATGTCGGCACAGGATAAGGTGGCTGGGTTCGATAAAGAAGTGGAGCTAGATAGTTTAGTTGCACAGATAAACGGTGCGCCAACTGAGCAGTTGTTTAGTGTTCTAGATAAGACCAACAGCTCGCCTTTGGTTGATGTGAACTGGTTGTTCTACACAGGTGCGGCAGCGGATCCTGAAGGCAAAAAGGGCGTAGCGGCGTTAACTGCGGCCATGCTTGCTAAAGGTGGTAGCCAATCGATGAGCTACAAAGAAATCCAAAAAGCGCTTTACCCAATCGCAGGTAGCTTTAGTTACCAAATCGATAAGGAAATGATTTCATTGCGTGGCCGTATCCACAAAGATAACGCCGAGCAATGGTATGACCTAGTGAGTGAACAGCTTCTCAACCCAGGTTTTCGTGAAGATGACTTTGCGCGCTTGAAAAAAGAATTGATTGACGGCATCACCTCAGGTCTAAAAGCGTCAAATGACGAAGAACTAGGTAAAGAAGTGCTTTACGCAGAACTTTATCAAGGCCACCCATACGCAAACTACAACTATGGTGATTTGTCTGACTTAGAAGCACTTACTCTTGATGATGTAAAAGCTTTCTATGCGCAAAACTTTACCCAACGTAATTTGCACTTAGGTCTAATTGGTGCATTACCGGATGATGTAAAAGCGCAAATGATGACAGATTTGCAATCACTGCCAGCGGGTGACAAAGCAAGGTTGAGCATTCCTGATGCACCTGCACTTGTGGGTCACCATGCAACAATTGTTGAAAAGAATGCGAAATCTACCGCAGTGTCGTTTGGCTTCCCAATCGATACAACGCGTTCAAGCAAAGATTGGACGGCGTTGTGGTTGGTACGTTCGTTCTTAGGTGAACACCGAAATTCAAATGCCAGGTTGTTTGAACGTATTCGCCAAGTGCGTGGAATGAACTACGGTGATTACGCATACATTGAGTACTTCCCGCGTGGTATGTTCCAAACTAAGCCAGATGCTAACTTAGGGCGTTCGGAGCAAATCTTTCAAGTGTGGCTTCGTCCATTGCGCTCAAATAATGACGCGCACTTTGCGACACGTACAGCACTGTTTGAGTTGGATAAGCTGATTAACGAGGGTATGACCGAGGCGGACTTCAACGCAACGCGCAACTTCCTCGTGAACTTTGTGCCGCAGTTAGTAGCAAGCCAAAACCGCCAGTTAGGTTATGCCTTAGACAGCCAATTTTACGGCATTGATAACTTTGCTGATTATGTGCGCACGCAACTAGAGTCATTGACTGTGGATGATGTGAATCGCGTTATTCGTGAAAATCTGCAAACCGATAATATTCACTATGTGTTTGTCAGTGGTGACGGTGAAGATATGAAGCAGCGCTTAGCAACAGAGCAAGTATCGCCGCTAAAATACAACACCGACAAGCCAGCTGATTTGATTGCTGAAGATAAGCAAATCGAAAGTTACAAACTGGCTATTCCAAGCAAGAACATCAAGGTTGTTGCTGTGGAAGACGTGTTTAAGTAATCGATGCTACGCACAAAAAGGCCGCTCATTGAGCGGCCTTTTTATTGCTATTTTTTCTTCAACTTAGCTTTAGCTTTTTTGCGCTTAGCGCGAATTTTAGCTGGGTCTTTTTTCTTCTTAGGTGGCAACTTAGCTTCTCTGTGTTGCGGTTCTAGACCTTTTATCTTGCGACGTTTCAACACTTGTTCAGTGTATCGCTCAATTTTGCCGACCATTGCAACTTCATGAGCTTCTACCAGTGAAATCGCGGTGCCTTTTTTACCTGCACGAGCAGTACGCCCAATACGGTGAACATATACGTCTGCACTGCGTGGCATATCGAAGTTGAATACGTGACTGATGTCGTTTACATCAATGCCTCGAGCGGCTACGTCAGTTGCAATCAAAATGTTAGTGCGACCACTGTGAAAGCTAGCCATCGCCGCCATGCGCTTGTCTTGCGGCATTTCACCACGTAACCAAGTGGTTTTGATGTCGTGGGTATATAACTCGCCAACTAACGACTCCAAACGTTCGCGTGTTTTTACGAAGACAATTGCTTTTTCGACATCTTCTTGCTGTAACAAGTGCACAAGTAGCTTAAGTTTGTGATTGTAATCATCTGCCAGATGCACCCACTGCAAAATCTTACCGCGCTCACGGCGTGATGGCGTGGCTTCTAATTTTGCTGGATCGTTAAGAATTCGGTCCGAGAATTTCTCAACGCTGTCGCCTTCCAAAGTTGCTGAAAACAGCATGCATTGACGACGGTTTTTCGCCTCTTCACAGATGCGCAGCATTTCTTTACGAAAACCCATGTCCAACATGCGATCTGCTTCATCAAGAATTAACAGCTCAACGTCTTCTGCGTGGAAGTTCTCTGTGTCTAGATACTCCATTAAGCGCCCAGGCGTGGCAATCAAGATGTCATTGTTTTTTTCGAAAATCTCTTTATGTGTGCCGTAGTTGATGCCTCCTGTGACCACACCAATCTTGAGGTGGGTCTGTGCAGCGAGCTTTTCACATTGCTCATGTACTTGATAAGCAAGCTCTCGGGTCGGGGTCATGATCAGTACGCGAGCAAACCCCGGATTACGGCGCGGGTGATCCAACAAATACTGAATTGCGGGGATCAAGAACGCAGCTGTTTTACCTGTACCAGTTGGCGCACTAGCAAGCACATCACGGCCTTCAAGGGCTTCTGGAATAGCAAGCTGTTGAATGCTGGTGGGTTGACTAAATCCTAGTGAGTCAATGGCGTTAAGTAGCCCGTTATCTAGATCAAAATCGGCAAATTGCATAAAGGAGTCAAAATGAAGGACAATTAGAAGCAATTATACGTGTCGAATACACAAACACAAAGGTCTAAAGTGGCAGGTTTTCAGTTTAAACAGTTTTCTATCGCTCAATGTAACACCGCAATGAAGGTATCTACGGATGGCATCATGCTAGGAGCATGGGCGGATGTTACCCATAAACAGCGCATTTTAGATGTGGGAACAGGTACGGGATTGTTAGCGTTGATGGTTAAACAGCGCCAACCCGAGGCAGTTATCACGGCGATTGATATCGAAGCCGATGCTATAGCTCAAGCAGCACAAAATATTGTTACCAGCCCATGGCCAGATATTAAGGTTGATCATGTTGATGCGATTCATTTTAGTAGCAATGACAGGTTCGATTTAATTGTATCTAACCCCCCTTATTTTGAAGATGCGCTTAAAGCGCAGGATGTAAAACGTAATTTAGCCCGTCATACTGACTCATTGCAGTTCTTTGATTTAATACAGTTATGGCAAAGAGTTGGCAGTTCAAGCTGTGAGTTAGCTGTTATTTTACCGGCTGAACAAGGGAAGAAGTTTAGGTCTTTAGCATTAGAGAATGGGGCGCATTTATCACGCTTGTGCGAAGTGAGGACAACGCAAAGAAAAGCAATCAGCCGCTGGTTGATGCAATTTAGTTGGGATGAAAGAAAGCTAGATAAGCAAGAATTGGTGATTCATACAGGCGATGATTACAGCGAAGATTACCAACGCCTGTGCAAAGACTTTTATTTAAGGTTTTAGAAACGACTTGTAGCGTTAGATTTAGGAACATCGTAGGCTGAGCCTTGGCATTCAATAAACTTATCGCATCCAGGCACGACCTTGTTGTAACAGTCTTCAACGACTAAACCATTACCACCAACAGCGTATGTGTTTTTTTTTCAACGCCCGTATAAGCGTATCCACAGATTGGCTAGTGCAAGATGAGGCGTATACGGGTCGTAAAAACTCAGCGTGAAGGCGTGCAATTTCTAGATTGCTATACTCCTGCACTTGATGGCCAGAACTTCGGGCATTCATGTCGGGCTTCGAACCGGTGTCATATTTTACATTGGCACATGCGCTTAAAATCAAAATAGCTGGGATTATAAGGAAATGCTTTTTCATCATGTTTCAGTCCTTTGATGCTTATTCTCACTATATGCTTGAAAGAAAAAAGATTCTAGTCTTATAAATCGGCATACTCAGTCATGATTTGTTCAACCCAAGAGGCGATGCGCTCATCACTCTTTTCGTACTGACTGTCTTCATCTAACGCTAACCCTACAAAATGAGAACCATCTTCAGTCAATGCTTTAGATGCTTCAAATTCATATTCATCGTCATTTGGCCAATAACCTAAAAACTGAACGCCCTGAGGCGCGATTTCATCATGAAGCATGCCCAAAGCATCTTGAAACCATTGGCCATAACCTTGTTGGTCGCCCATGCCAAACAGCGCAATGACTTTACCTGAAAGATTCACATCTTTGATGTCGTCCCAGTGTGATTCCCAATCTTCTTGAATTTCACCAAAGTCCCAGGTTGAAATACCAAAAATGACGAAGTCATAATTTTCAGCCGTTTTGAGCGGTTCATCTTTAATATTGAATAGATCGATGACATCGGCACCGATAATATCGCGGATTTTTTCTGCAGCGATTTCTGTGTAGCAGGTAGTCGAACCGTAAAATAAGCCAATCTTCATTGTTGTCGCATTACTAGTCATTCATAGGGCGAAGTCTAACGTATCGTGCGGTGAGTATCTATCTGATATGATGGTTTTAGTCTAACCAACACATGGAAAATTGTGAGTAAGCCTCAGCCACATCCCGCTAACCACGAACACATAGAATTGTTTTTAGATGCGCTGTTTCTTGAAAGTGGGTCCAGTGACAACACTTTGTCTGCGTATCGTACCGATTTGACCAAATTCAGTGACTTTATTGCACCGATGGAATTACCTGCGGTGGAAACGCAAAACGTAGAGCAATATCTCGCGTATCGTGTTGATATAGGCTTAAGCCCGCGAAGCACAGCTCGCAGCATTAGTGCTCTAAAGCGTTTCTATCAGCACTTGATTCGTGAAAAACAGTTGCGAATTTCACCGATGGAAACCATCTCTCGCCCTAAAGCGGGTCAGTCGTTGCCTAAAACCCTAAGTGAAACTGACGTGGAGGCACTGCTTCATGCGCCCAATGTTGAAGAGCCTATGGAGTTGCGCGACAGAGCCATGCTGGAACTGCTTTATGCAACAGGGTTACGTGTCAGTGAATTGATTGGTTTACGCATGGAGCATATTAATCAAAACCAAGCCGTGGTGTTCGTAAAAGGTAAGGGCGGTAAAGAGCGTTTGGTTCCTATGGGAGAGGAAGCGCTTGATTGGCTCGCTCGCTATCTTAAATTTGGGCGTCCAGCGCTTGTAAAGCATGCTACCGATTTTGTATTTGTTTCTAAACGCGGCGTTGGTATGACAAGGCAAACATTTTGGCATCGCATCAAACACTATGCTATGTTGGCGAACATCAAATCAGATCTATCGCCGCATACTTTGCGTCATGCTTTTGCAACGCATTTGCTTAATCATGGGGCTGACTTGAGAGTTGTGCAGATGATGCTCGGACACAGTGATTTATCTACGACCCAGATATACACACATGTGGCCAATGAAAGGTTAAAATCGGTGCACCAAGCTCACCATCCAAGGGCTTAGCTTATGGACGTGAAGATAACGGTTTTACTCAAATAAGTGAAAATGGCGCTGAACTGACCGCTATTCTGGGGATAGCGTTAGTTGGAATGGTATGCTCAGGCGAGAATTTTATTGCGGTTGTGCGGTCTACTAAAGTAGATACAAAAAGTTTTAGAGATACGAATTATGAAAAAGTTAGTTGTTGGTTTAGCCCTAGCGGGTGTAAGTGCATTGGCTAGTTACAACCTGTGGGCAGAGAGTGTTGCTACTAAAGATCAAATTGCACCAGTTGTCGCTGAGCCTGTAGAGATTAAATTAGCTTCTGTGGGTATCACTGTTAAACGTGTAAGCCCGAGCCCAGTGCCTGGTATGCAAGAAGTCATCACTGACAGAGGTGTGTTTTACGCCAGTAATGATGGCCGCTACTTGATGCAAGGCACTATGATTGACCTTGATCAGCGTAAGAACCTTACGGAAGCAGCATTGAGCGATGTGCGTCTTGAAGGCGTAAAAGAATATGAAAACTCGATGATCGTTTACAAGGCGGATAACGAGAAAGGCAAAATCACCGTATTTACAGACATCACCTGTGGTTATTGCCGTAAGCTTCATCGTGAGCTAGATGATTACCTTGATAAAGGCATCACTGTTCAATATCTTGCTTTCCCTCGTGGTGGCCTGTCAGGTTCTGGATACACTGATCTAATGAACGTATGGTGTGCTGATAACAAACAACAAGCACTTACGGATGCAAAAGCAGGCTCTAAACCAGAAACAATTGAGCAGTGTAATGCACCAGTTGCAGAGCATTATCAACTCGGCCAAAGCTTCGGCATTAGCGGTACACCGGCAATTATTCTATCTGACGGTAGTATGATCCCAGGTTACCAGCCAGCGGACACAATCAGTCGTGCTATCGAGCAACTGAATCACAAATCTTAATTTAGAATAATGATTAGGTCTGTTGCCGATTTTGGATAAAACCGAAATCAGCATCAGGCCTTTTTACATGTTATGGAGCGCAGCCTTGCAGGCGAAAACGACAATTGTCGCTCGAGAACGAGTGGATGATTCCCACCTAAACCCCCAATTACATCCTGTGATCCGTCAAATTTATGCCTCTCGTGGCGTCGATGATCCCATCCATATCGACAACAGTGTAGCCACATTGCATGACTTTCGGTTGTTTTGTGACATCGATAAAGCTGCGCAACTGCTACTAGAAAGCCTCAGTAAGCAAGAAAAGGTATTGATTGTTGGCGACTTTGATGCCGACGGCGCAACGAGTACTGCGACTCTAATGCATGGCTTGCGTATGTTTGGTTTTGAGCAGCTCGATTATTTGGTCCCTGACAGATTTAATTTTGGCTATGGCTTAAGTGTTGAATTAGCCGAACATATAGTGGCTTTGGCACCGGATTTAGTGATCACGGTCGACAGTGGTATTTCGTGTATAAACGGCATTGCGCGAGTGAAAGAGGCGGGCATTAAAGTATTGGTCACAGACCATCACTTACAAGGTGAAAGTCTGCCTAATGCAGATGCTATCGTGAACCCAAACCGTCACGACTGCCAATTTCCCTCAAAATCAATTGCCGGTGTCGGTGTGGCATTTTATCTACTCATCGCCTTTCGCCATACTCTCCGTGAAGCCAATTGGTTCGAACGCAATGACCAAGCTGAACCAAATTTAGGCAACTTGCTTGACCTAGTTGCTCTTGGAACAGTTGCCGACGTTGTAGCTTTGGATGCAAATAATCGCACTTTAGTGCATCAAGGGCTGGCCCGCATTCGCAGCGGTAAGACTCGTCCAGGTATTGAAGCTTTAATTGAAGTCGCAAAGCGTAACCAAGCGAGACTTAATGCCAGTGATTTTGGCTTTGCGCTTGCCCCGCGCCTCAATGCTGCTGGGCGTCTTGATGATATGAGTTTGGGCATAGCCTGTTTATTGTCGCCAGATATCAATAATGCCCGCCGCATCGCCAATGAGTTGGATGGACTTAACGCAGAACGCAAAGAAATCGAACAAGGTATGCAGCAAGAAGCGCAAGCTGCATTAGCTAAACTCTCTTTGGGGAACACGCAAATACCTGATGCCTTGTGTTTGTATCAACAAGATTGGCACCAAGGGGTTATCGGCATTTTAGCTGGACGACTAAAAGAGCAGCATCATCGTCCTACGGCAATTTTTGCTGCTGGCGACAACGGTCATTTGAAAGGTTCATGTCGGTCGATTGAAGGTGTGCACATGCGCGATGTATTGGCGCACATTGATGCAATGAATCCGGGACTTATTGTTAAATTTGGTGGTCATGCAATGGCCGCTGGATTGAGCATAGTTGAATCGCTTTTTAGCGAATTTCAGCGCGTTTTTTGTGAGGAAGTTTCTAAGGTACTGACTGACGAAGCCAAAGAATGTGTGTTGCTCACCGACGGTGAATTGCCCAACGATTGCTTCACGCTTGAATTTGCAGAGTTATTGCGTCAATCAGGCCCGTTTGGTCAGCATTTCCCCGAGCCTGTTTTCGAACATACGTTTGAAGTTTTGCAGCAGCGTGTGGTGGGGGAAAAACACCTTAAACTTGTACTGCGCCATCAAAGTGGCCGTGTAGTCGATGCGATTGCCTTTAACATTAATGTACGTGAATGGCCTGATACACAAGTGCGATTTGTGCATCTTGCCTATCAGCTCGATATTAATGAGTTCAGAGGTCAGTTCTCATTGCAACTTATCGTTCACGAGATGCAAAAACGAGGTTAAACACTATCGCGTTGCGTCTAGCAATAAATTTGTACTTATTCGTCTAAAAGCGCTAATAAAGCGAGCAAATATTTGTTAAAATCGGGCGCTTTTACTGACGCGCCAAATTTGAGTCGGCGCGAGTCTATTTTTTGCGGAGTAACATTGCATGTTTGAAGTGAATCCTGTGATTAACCAAATCAAGGAAATTCGCGAACGTACTGAACTTCTTCGGGGGTATCTTTGACTACGCTCATAAGAAAGAGCGTTTAGAAGAAGTGAATGCCGAACTAGAAGATCCGATAGTATGGAATGAGCCTGAAAGGGCACAGGCGTTAGGAAAAGAGAAATCGAGCCTAGAAGCGATTGTAGAAACTATCGAGAAACTCGACAGTGGTACAGACGATGTTGAAGGGCTGGTGGAACTGGCAGTTGAAGCAGAAGACGAAGAGACATTTGTTGAAGCACAAACTGAGCTGGCAGATTTAAACTCGCACCTAGAGACTCTTGAATTCCGTCGTATGTTCAGTGGCGACCAAGACAGCAATGACGCATATCTTGACCTCCAAGCAGGTTCAGGTGGTACTGAAGCGCAAGACTGGTGCAACATGCTACTGCGTATGTACTTGCGTTGGGCTGAAGCGAAAGGCTTTAAAGCCGAAATCGTTGAAGCGACCGACGGTGATGTTGCGGGTATCAAGGGAGCAACCGTAAAAATTTCGGGTGAATACGCATACGGTTGGCTGCGCACTGAAACAGGTGTTCACCGCCTTGTGCGCAAGAGCCCATTTGATTCAGGCGGTCGTCGTCATACCTCGTTTGCATCTGCATTCGTGTATCCAGAAATCGACGACAATATTGAAATCGATATTAATCCGGCAGACTTACGAATCGACGTTTATCGCGCGTCGGGTGCCGGTGGTCAGCACGTTAACCGTACAGAATCTGCGGTTCGTATTACTCACTTGCCGACCAATACTGTGGTGCAGTGTCAGAATGATCGCTCGCAGCACAAAAACAAAGACCAAGCGATGAAGCAGTTGAAAGCGAAATTATTTGAGCTCGAACTGCAAAAACAAAATGCTGAAAAGCAAGCGCAAGAAGATGCGAAATCAGACATAGGCTGGGGCTCTCAGATCCGCTCTTATGTACTGGATGACTCACGCATCAAAGACCTGCGCACAGGTGTTGAGAACCGTAATACACAAGCTGTACTTGACGGTGACCTCGACAAGTTTATTGAAGCAAGCCTGAAATCAGGCCTGTAAGTAAAACGCCAAATTTATAGAGCTAAAAAATGACAGATCAAATCCAAGACGAAAACAAATTAATTGCAGAGCGTCGTGCAAAGCTCGACGCGATTCGTGAGAATTGCAGTGCAAACGGTCACCCAAATGGTTTCCGTCGAAAACATTACACTGCTGATCTTCAAGCTGAGTTTGGTGAAAAATCGAAAGAAGAGCTAGTTGAACTTGATCATCAAGTCTCTGTTGCTGGTCGTATTCTTGCGAAGCGTGGTCCTTTCCTTGTAATTCAAGACATGAAAGGGCGCATCCAAGCTTATGCATCAAAAGACGTGCAAAATGACCTGAAAGAAAAATACGGTCAACTTGATATTGGTGACATCATTGGTGTCTCTGGCCCGTTGCATAAATCAGGTAAAGGCGACCTTTACGTTGATATGCACGAGTATGAGCTGCTAACTAAGTCATTGCGTCCATTACCAGAGAAATTCCACGGCCTGTCAGACCAAGAGACTAAGTATCGTCAGCGTTATGTTGATTTGATCACCAACATGGACACGCGTGAGACTTTCCGCATTCGCTCTAAAATCATCGAAGGTATTCGTCGTTTCCTAGCGGACCGTGACTTCATGGAAGTTGAAACGCCAATGTTACAGGTTATTCCTGGTGGTGCATCAGCGCGTCCATTCGTAACTCATCACAACGCCCTTGATATCGACATGTATCTGCGTATCGCACCTGAACTTTACCTAAAGCGTTTAGTTGTAGGTGGTTTTGACCGTGTATTTGAAATTAACCGTAACTTCCGTAACGAAGGTCTTTCTACGCGTCATAACCCAGAATTCACCATGATTGAATTCTATCAAGCGTATGCTGATTACAACGATCTGATGAACATCACAGAAGATATGCTACGTACCGTGGCGCAAGATGTGTTGGGCACAACAAAGATTGTAAACACCACGAAGAACGCAGACGGTGAAGTGGTAGACAGCGTTGAATACGACTTTGGTCAGCCGTTCACGCGCTTGAGCATGGCCGATGCTATCATGAAGTACAACCCAGAGTTTGATGCTGCTGTATTTGCAGATCCTGAGAACCATATGGAACAGCTCATTGCGTACGCTAAGCAAGTGCACGTGAAGATCCCTGAGAAGTGTGTTTGGGGTGCAGGTAAGTACATGTGCGAAATCTTCGAAGAAACTGCTGAGCACAAGCTGATTCAACCAACGTTTATCACTGAGTACCCGTGGGAAGTGTCGCCACTTGCGCGTCGTAATGACGAAAACCCATTTGTAACTGACCGCTTCGAGTTCTTTGTAGGTGGTCGTGAGCTTGCAAATGGTTTCTCAGAGCTTAATGATGCACAAGACCAAGCGGCTCGTTTTGCCCGTCAGGTTGAAGAGAAAGATGCGGGTGACGATGAAGCGATGCACTTTGATGACGACTATATCCGTGCACTTGAGTATGGCTTGCCGCCAACAGCAGGTGAGGGGATTGGTATCGACCGTCTAGTGATGCTATTTACAGACTCACCAACGATTAAAGACGTTATCTTATTCCCGCATATGCGCCCTGAATAAGACAGCAATGCTTTAATTACCTTATAAAACGCGGCTTATGGCCGCGTTTTTTATGCGTGTTACTGTGCGATATCTCTCAAAAAGTCCCGCGTCTAGGCTTAAATGTATCTTGTATAATTACCTATAATAATTACAACCAATTGATTTTATTGTAATTTGTTCTTGTTAAGTCATATTTGGCAATCTATTCTTTACTGTGAAAGCTGTATGTGTAGACTATAATTGTGCCCAATTAGAGTACAACAACAAGAATGGGGAGACATAATATGAATAATGACGAGCTCTTACCCGACATTCCAACAGATGACAAACGCGAAGCGTATTACCGAGCCTGTATAATGGAATTTGAACGCTTGGGTTATCGCGACCAGTTTTTGAATGAAATCAGTGAAGACTTAGAAGAGAAAATGAAGAAGTTAAAACAGTCTTCGGGCAAATAGGTTTAGTACTTCTTTACACCTTTTATCCTTAAAAAATGGCTCTTAGGAGTCATTTTTTATGTCTTTTTGGAGCGTATGCACAATCTGTGAGCAGACAGACTGATTTTCATAGAAAAGTGTTTGACATATTTGCTCAACCCTTTATTATACGCCCCACAAAGACGGAGAGGTGGCCGAGTGGCTGAAGGCGCGCCCCTGCTAAGGGTGTATAGGGTTTGTAGCCCTATCGAGGGTTCGAATCCCTCCTTCTCCGCCATTTATTTTATAAATGGTTACTTTGTATTATAGATACGGACGCATAGCTCAGCTGGATAGAGTACCTGGCTACGAACCAGGCGGTCGGAGGTTCGAATCCTCCTGCGTCCGCCATCTTCCTTCAAGATGGTCTAGTATCTATAAATCACTTTTTTATGAAACGGACGCATAGCTCAGCTGGATAGAGTACCTGGCTACGAACCAGGCGGTCGGAGGTTCGAATCCTCCTGCGTCCGCCATCATACTAAAGTGAAAAATAGAACGAAAGTTCAAAGACATAACGGACGCATAGCTCAGCTGGATAGAGTACCTGGCTACGAACCAGGCGGTCGGAGGTTCGAATCCTCCTGCGTCCGCCACTTCTTTTAAATGAAGTGAGAATAAACCAACGAAAGTTGGTTTTTTTATGTCTGAAATTTAGTCAACGCCCATGCTCTCGAACCTGTGAGGTTCATTGATTTCCAATCTCGGCCTGCATCCCCTTTTTCGCATTCATTTTAATTGTTGAACTTTCGCGCTTATCGGATCCATGACTCTGCAATGTTCAGTCTAATTTTCCTCTAAAAAATCGTATTGACCCTGTAAGTTAATTTAATCCTTAAAATTGCAATAATCAGCATCTAGTATTACAGCCTTTTGAGTTTCCAAAGAAAACTCCTTCATTGAGCGAAAAGTCCTTATTTCGCGCAGTATACGTATTGGAAACGTTTAATATTGATATTCCTTTTTAATCTTAGGTGTGCGTTAAAGAGGACTATACTTTCACAAATATTTTACCTTTAAGTTACAAAAAATTGATAACTAAGGTGGCTCAATCTCGAGCCATTTTTGTCACCACGAACAAACAAGGAAAAGCCACAATGAATAAATCAATGATTTTTGTGTTAGTAAGTTCAATGTTGAGCGCAGGCGTATGGGCAGGTCCGCCAGGGCAAAATACGAATGGTAGTACAACGATTTCGGTATCTGATAGTGTTATTGGAGCAGATTCTTGCTTGAATAACGCTATGGACACCGCGAATGATTCGACGAGCGATGTTTCAGTCGATGCTTTAGCATTTGCAATATCTGAAGCTTCCTCTTACATAGACATAAGCTACGCCGGAGATGTAACACTAGATATGACAAGGCACGGTAATAATGGGGCTGTGCATCAGGTCGAGCTAAATGCCAGTATGGGAAGTGGCATGCTTTTTGCGCAAGTAGCGTCTAGTGACGCACAGGGTAACTCGGACGCTTGGTCATATTCCAGCGCGGAAGCGCAAGCCGCCGCGGCAATGATTGCGCAAGCTTTCATGAGTGTATTTCAAGGTATAGATTTTGATATCGATCTGGTTGTCACTGACATTACAGTCAAAATTGGTACAGAAGCGACAGCTGCGGCCATTGCTGGTGTGGACGGGTCAGCGGTGAGTGGGTCGAGTTCAGGGTCAGAAAGTGGTTCAGATGGCAGCGGCTCTGGCTCTGCGGGGGCTAACGGCGGCGGCTTATCGTCTAGCGGCTCTTCGTTCTACGTACATGGTGCGAATATTGAGGAGTTTACTACGCATATGACAGCCGCAAGTGGTATTGTATTTGATGTTCAAACCTCAGCATTGGCGCAGGTATATGCTGATGCGATGGCAACATCTCTGGCCGTTGCAATGGCGGAAGCATCTGCAGCTGCAGAAGCGTCTGGCCAATTAACATTTGAGTGGGATTTGCCAATTATAGGCTCAGGGTCACTACCTATCGTGACGACTTATGATTCAGCTGCAGATGCCGCGCAACAAATAGTAAATGCTGCTCATGATATTGCATTATCTGCAGAAGCTGCAGCTTCTTCCTCTGCAAGCGCTCTAGGAGGCGCCTTCGTCGATATGGGAATGATGGTCTATTATGAGAACCTGCCCGGCAATGATGATTTAATGGAAATAACAGGAGTTGGTAGCCTCTCATTGGATTGCTCTCAAGCATCCGCAAATGCTACAGCGACGGCAAGTACAGGTGGTTAAAGCGAGTGGTACTGTCGGCTTAAGCTGTATGCTTTCGCTGGCGCAATCAATCCAAATAGCTGTTTGATAATTGACACAGCAAGATAAATTCAAAGATAAAATGGATCCTAAATTATAAAGCCACCGAAGGGCAAATGGGTGGCTTTTTCTCGTTAAGTGAATCTGTTTTACAGTCAGCGAGAACTCTTACCGTTAACAGTGTTTGGTAAGCGATGAATGGGGCTTTGTTATTGCTCACAGCGCTACGAGCTTTTTGCAACGCCTTGTAGGCGATCAGTCACATCAATATATTCATCCTTTATCTGTATTTGCGCAAATTTAAAGTTGTGATACATTTAAATAAAATATTCCAAAATAAGAAATAATATGAAATATTTGTTGCCGCTGTTTTTAGCAATTCCGCTCCTTTTGGCGCAAGAGCTGCACGCCCAGGAAGAACTTCCACCTGTTGATAAAGCTTACATGGATACGGTGATGCTGGCGATGCCGCCAATACCTTCGGACTTAAGTGAGCGAAATATTAGTTGTGCTCTGCCAACGAAACAGGGTTTTGGTAAAAGTGCTGAGCAAATTGAATACCACAAGACTGGGTGGCTTGAACGCCTTGATGCACAGTGGGATTACTTTGATATTGACCCGAAGGATGGTCGGGTGTTGGTGATTGAAACAGCGCAAGATATCAATGGGGTGCCGCATTACAAATATTTCGCCAATCTCACACATACGCAAGTTTATGAACCTTGGAGTAGTTCTAAGGTGATGGCAATCACAGGAGCCCTGAGCCAAATGCGTGCTAAGGGTAATATTGGCGCAACGGCCAGCGCAGGAAATACGGCTGTTGCCGATCTCATCACCAGTGTGCATAGTTACCAAAAAGAAGGCGGTGCAGACGGTAACTCTAATGCCATCGCTACTTACTTTGTCAATCTCGCGACACGCGGTTATCTCACTGAGCTATTTCATGAAAAGTGGCTGAAACTGGATGATTCTCGTATTCACTTCAGTGGTGCTTATGCCAATGAAGTGTTCACGCCTAGCGACCCAAATTGGCATCTCGGAGATAAAACAGTGGCCGCTCCTTATTACATCAAGGCCAGCGATGATCCTGACTATCAAACATATCGCTGTGAAAGTTGTGGGCTTACCGGTAATAAGCCGATGACGACCCTCGCACAAGCGGAGTGGCTCAAGCGTTTAAGCATGCATCAGCGTGATTCAGCAACTGCGCACCCAAATCTGACTGCACAGGATATCGAAGTGTTGTTTTATGGCTTACCTGAGTCTATTGGTGGCATGAGTAAAGGTATTGGTGTGTCCTTGCACCAAGCACTGGCGCACGTTTTTGCTGATAAACAAGCGAGTGAGGCGCTAGGTTGGCTCGATAGCAGTACAGATGGTAAGTGGCGGATATGGCAAAAGATTGGCTGGGGTCCAAGTGAAACCCGTGGCCAAAGCGAGCAAGTGCTTTTAGCGCAGGTGTGCTTACCGAGTAAAACAGGGCAGCGTGCTTTTACTATTGCGGCGCAGGTCGGTGTTGAAGGTGCAACCCAAAGCAATGTTGTTAATGCCGGGCGTAAACTGGAATCATTGTTAATTCGAACATTGTCAAAATTAAAAGAATAAACTATTCCTTTGAGGTGTTTGTTTTCGTAATAGTTTGCTAGGATAGAGCAATTAAGTGGCCCTAGGGTGGAACTTAGAAACGCTTCACCCACTCAGATATGAGGCACGCTCGGAGACCAAGAATGAATAACAGCCGTAAATCTTTATTATCAGTTTTAGTATTTAGCGCATTATTCGGCGCAACGCCAAGCTTAGCGCAATCTGTGCAGACGCAGAATATTGCCCCTTTTGTTAGTGATGTGCCCCAGGTACAGCAAGTCATGCTGTCGCCTGCATTTTGGTTAGAACAACACGCCGACCACAAACCGCTGATGAGCAGTGCACAAATTCAGGCATTTAACCGTGAACTTGTCGCCACGGATAAGCATGTGTTTGACCCTTTGGCTTATGTAGATGAATTGCCCGAGGCAGAGCTAATAAAACAAATAAAAAATACTAGTTCAACACCTTCCAGCCCACGTTTTTATGTTGATGGCACTGCACTTACTCAAGCTGATTTCGAGCGCTATCATGCAAACACGAATAAAGAAGCTGTAAAGCCAACTAATGCCGTTCGTTTCGGTATGGTCGTAACGCGCACATCTTTACGCACTTTTCCAACCGATGACCGAGTGCTCAACGCAGAAATGGATGCGGATTTGGATCGCTTTCAAGAAAGCGGCGCCTTTCCGGGCGAAGCTGTAGCGATATTGCACGAAAGCGCAGATAAGCAATGGTATTTAGTAGCAGCCTATAACTATACAGCGTGGGTGAAGAAATCAGCCATCGCCATTGGTGACAAAGGCACTATCAGTAACTACATGCAAGCAAAAGACTTTATCGTGGTAACAGGTGACAAGGTCGATACCACCTTTGTGCCGAATAAGCCGAGAGTTTCTGAAGTTCAGCTGGATATGGGCGTACGCTTACCTTTAATGCCTAAAGATAAAATTGCGCATCTAACCCATGGGCAGAATAGCTTTGCTAGTTACATCGTGAAACTGCCTGTGCGCAATGATGATGGCAGTCTAGATTTTAAAGCTGCATTGTTGCCGCGTTCCAGTGATGTGAATGTCGGTTACCTGCCGTTGACGAGCTACAACCTTATTGCCCAAGGCTTTAAGTTTTTGGGTGAGCGTTACGGTTGGGGGCATGATTACAACGCCCGTGACTGTACCGGCTTTGTCGGTGAAATATACAAGACCTTTGGCGTATTAATGCCGCGTAACTCGTCATGGCAAGGCGCCGGCGAGTATGGTCAAAATTGGCGCTTTGATAAAACCGCCACGTTAGAAGAAAAACACCAAGTTCTTAGTCAAATGAAGGTCGGCGATCTCATTTATATCCCAGGCCACGTGATGATGTACATCGGTGACTATGAAGGCCAGCCTTATGTGATTCACGATGTAAAAGGGCTAGGTTATATCAAAGGTGATGGCGATTTTTATGATGGCGAGCTCAATGGCGTGTCGGTCACACCTTTGCTGCCCCTATATTTAAACAGCAAAACTTCGTACCTCGACCGCACTTATGCAATTAAACGTATAGCCAACGGCGCTGCGACCGACACCGCATCGGGTGGTGTTCAATGATTATAAAATCAGTACGTTTTGCTCGTATGTCGGTGCCTCTGCACACGCCGTTTAAAACAGCGCTACGCACCGTCTCTAGTATTGAAGATTTAGTGGTGATGATCGACACCCATTGCGGCAAAACGGGCTATGGGAGTGCACCGAGCACG
The DNA here is from genome assembly GCF_039831865.1 of Pseudoalteromonas pernae. Classification (NCBI taxonomy): domain Bacteria; kingdom Pseudomonadati; phylum Pseudomonadota; class Gammaproteobacteria; order Alteromonadales; family Pseudoalteromonadaceae; genus Pseudoalteromonas; species Pseudoalteromonas pernae. The sequence goes on along the minus strand of NZ_JBDODM010000005.1, from coordinate 286,250 downwards.
CCAGTTATTACCGGTGATACACATCAATCGATGATCAGCATTATTAATTCTGTATTGGCACCACAACTAATCGATCAGGATGTGCGCAATATCAATGCCTTGTGTAATCGTTTGGCCGTTGCGGTAGTCGCCAATAGCAGCGCTAAAGCTGCGTTAGAAATCGCCCTTTATGATTTGTGGAGCCAAGATTTAGGCGTGCCCTTGTATCAGGCATTGGGTGGTTTCCAAAATGAACTGAAAACGGATGTCACTATCAGCGTGGACAGTATTGATAAGATGCTTGCAGACTGTGACATCGCCTTGGCGAAAGGGTTTGACGTACTCAAAATCAAAATCGGCAACGACCTTGAGCAAGATATTCAACGAGTGCGAGCCATTGCAGCTCATGTTGGCAATAAGGCATCGTTACGACTAGACGTAAACCAAGGCTGGGATGCCAAGCAAACTGTGCGCGCTTTGCAAGCTATTGAAAGCGAAGGCATCGCACTTGAATTGGTTGAACAACCCGTGAAGGCTCACGACATTGATGGATTGCAATACATCAGTGCACAGGTGCAGTCAAAAATCATGGCTGATGAAAGTGCCTTTTCTCCGAAACAAGTGGTGACCCTATTGGAGCGCGGTGCCGTCGATATTATCAACATCAAGTTGATGAAAAGCGGTGGCTTGAGTCGCGCGATTCGAATCGCCGATATCGCTGCGACCTATGATTGCCCCTGCATGATTGGCTGTATGTTAGAAGGCAGTATTGCTGTTTCAGCTGCGGCCCATTTGGCGGCGGCAAAAGCACAGCAAATTAGTTTAATCGATTTAGATGGCCCGGCACTAGGGCAATACGACCCAGTTCAGGGCGGCGCGACTTTTTGTGGCCCAACAATCAATCTTAATAACAGCCCAGGTTTAGGTATCACGCATATTGATGGCCTTGTCGACCTTACCAACGGAGTATGGCAATGAATAACAAACTAAAAAGCCTTATGTTACTGATGAGCGCATTTTTGACTTGCTCAGTTGTTGCAAACACACAGCCAATTTCATTAAATAATCAACAGCTTGCTGTTGTTGTGACAGACTCGTGGACTGATATTCAAGGTGAAATGACCTTATTCGAACGCGATGAAGACAATCGATGGCAAGCCGTAAGTGACCCAAGCGCAGTGGTAATTGGCCGCACAGGTTTAGCTTGGGGGATTGGTTTGCATCAAGCGCAGCAGGGTCAACAAAAAGTGGAAGGCGATGGCAAAGCACCGGCAGGGGTATTTGCTTTAGGTGATGCCTTTGGCTATTTGCAGTCAGTGAAAACCGGTCTTGACTACCAAGCGATGGATGCAGGGGATTACTGCATCGATGTCAAAGGGTCTCCTTATTACAATCAAATGGTGAATACCAAAGATGTAGGCGAAAAGGCTGTTGAGGGCTCATCGGAAGCCATGCGCCGCGATATTCACAGTCAAGACGACCTATACAAAAAAGGCATTATCGTGGCCCATAATCCAGATAATATTGACGGTGCAGGCAGTTGTATCTTCATGCACTTGTGGCGCGCAGATGACAAACCTACGGCTGGGTGTACGGCCATGGCTGAAACTGATATGGATGCCTTACTAGCGTGGTTAGATAAAGACAAGCAGCCGCTAATGGTGATTTTGCCGCGTATGGAATATGTACTTAAACAAAGTGATTGGCTGCTGCCTAGCTTGCCAGCGCAAGAATAATAATAAGAAGACGAATCACATATGAACGCACATTATGAACCCCTAGATTGGCTAGTGTTTGGCGCCTATGCCTTACTCATCGCCTTTACCGCATGGTGGTTTAACCGTAAAAAAGCCAACACGTCAGCGGAGTACTTTCTTGGTGGCAATGCGATGCCTACGTGGATGGTGGCGATATCTGTCCTGGCTACGTCGCAATCGGCAGCGACCTTTATAGGTGGCCCAGATCAAGGCTACCAAGGCGATTTATCGTATTTGGCAACGAATATCGGTGCGTTTATTGCCGCCTTAATTGTGGCGCAAGTGCTGATCCCACGCTTTTACCAGTACAAAGTGTATACCGTTTATGAATTACTAGAACAGCAGGTTGGCCCTAAAGCCAAACGCCGCGCAGGGTTGATGTATTTGTTTGGGCGGGTGTTTGCAAGTGGCGCGCGCTTGTATATGGCGGCGATTGCTGTGGCGATGATCCTCTATGGCAATATTGCCGCGAGCAGTGTGATCATGGCAACGGTGGTATTAGTTGTGGTGGGTATTGCGTACACCATTTTCGGTGGTATCCGCACAGTGATTTATTCTGATGTGATTCAATGCGTGGTCTACACAGGCGCCGCAGTATGCGTGATAGTGAGCCTGTGGTTGGCGATTCCAGCGGATTTCTCAACCGTTGTGAATGCGCTGCAAAGCCCTGCACCCGATCAGGGCTCAAAGCTGGCATTGTTCAAATTTGATTGGGACTTTTCGGCCTCTGGGGTATTCAATATGTGGTCGGTGTTGACTGGCTTTGTGCTTTTGAATATTGCAGCGTTCGGTTTGGACCAAGATATGACGCAGCGCGTTTTGACGTGTAAAGACGCACGCTCTGGCAGTCGTGCCATCATGCTGAGTATTGCCATGGTGATCCCCGTGATGTTTTTATTCATTGTGATTGGCTTGCTGTTGTTTGTGTTTTATCAACGCCCAGACATCATGATGGGCGCTGTCGATGGCTCTAATGTTGGGCAATTCCAAGGCGAGAAAATTACGGTATTTATGCACTATGTGCTCAATGAAATTCCCGCAGGGGTAAAAGGTCTGGTGACCATAGGCATTATTGCGGCTGCTATTTCAACGCTGAATTCTGGGCTTAGCTCAATGGCGTCAGTGGTGGTGCAAGATATTTATAAACCTTGGCATGAAAAGCGTAAGCCGGAGCAAGACGACCATCATTACGTGGTGGTAGGGCGTTTTGCCATGCTAGGCGTGTCTTTTGCTTTGGGAGCGATGGCGATTTTATGTTACTTCTGGCAGCAATATTCGCAAATGCCGTTGCTTAAGTTTGCGCTCAGCGTAATGGTGTTTTCATACTCTGGGCTTCTTGGCGTGTACTTCACTACTTTATTCCTCAAGCGTGGTAGTGAAGCTTCGGTTTTAGCGGCTCTCATAGTGGGCTTTATGGCTACTTTAATGATGCAGCCGTATGTGCAAAGCGTGGTGCTTCCCCAACACTGGCAATTTAACCTCGGTTTTACATGGCAATTATGTATCGGTACCGCATTAGCGACGCTGGTATGTGCTCTGGGGCGTAAACCTGTGGTCGAGGGACTATCGGCTTCTAGCCACGGATCACAGCCGATGCAGCAGGTGAGTTATGAATAATTGGGTGCTTGCCATTGACGCAGGTGGTACCAAAACAGCGCTGCGCTTGTACGATCCCGACGGTTTAATCGTATCCGAGAGCGTCGGCGCTGGGGCGTCGTTAAGCCATGATTTGCAAAGCAGTTGCCACAGTATTGTGGAGCATGCTCGCGACATGTTAGCAGCTAACGATATGCTGGCGCTGCATACTGATATTGCGGTTGGTGTAGCTGGTGCAGGTAATACACACGGTAAACAAGCCCTAATCGAAGCGCTGCAAAACGGAGGTTTTAATCAACCTAAGGTGGTGAGTGATGCCTTAACCTCTGCATTGGGTGCAAACTTAGGCGAACCTGTTGCCTGTGTGGCTTTAGGTACCGGCTCTGTGGGCATGCGCTTGATGGCTGATGGCAGCACGCACCTTGTGGGTGGTTGGGGCTTTATGCTTGGTGATGAAGGCAGTGGTGCACGTCTTGGTGCCATGTTAGTGCAAGCCTTGATGCATGCCATTGATACGCAAACTGTCTTTCCTAAATTGCTAGAAAGTGTTGCGATTGAAACAGGTGACAATCGTGCACTGTTAAGCGAATGGATCAGTAAGGCACAGATAAAAGAGTATGCGCAGCTCAGTCAAATTATTTGGCAATTCCAGAGCAGTTGCGACCTCGCAAGTGATATTTTAATGCGCCACCGCCAAGCGGTTGAGCGCTTAATCTTGGATACGCGGTCAGATTATGACTTGCCGGTGGTATTGTTGGGCGGTTTAGCGCACAATACGGCCCCATTATTGGCACCTAGGTGTCAGCAGTTCGTGCAGCCAGCAAAAGGCTCATCACTAGACGGTGCCTATATATTGGCGAAAAGTAAGAATAAGTGGAATTAATTCAATGAGTTTACAAAATGAGCGTCGTTCAAAACTTCTGCGGGAGTTAAACACTATTGTTTCAGAAGGGCAGAACCCAGAAACCTTAGACATCGATCTCCTGCCTACCGAAGCGATTCTTCGTAAGCTCAACGATGAAGACCAAAAGGTTGCTCCCGCATTGCGCGAGATTATTCCCGAAGTAGCAAAAGCAGTGGATGCGATTGTTGAGGCATTTAGCAAAGGCGCGCGCTTGATTTACATTGGTGCGGGCACCAGTGGGCGTTTAGGCGTGCTCGATGCTGCGGAGTGTCCGCCAACTTTCAGTGTTGACCCAAACCAAGTGGTGGGCATTATCGCTGGTGGCAAAAAGGCGATTCAAACTGCGGTAGAAGGTGCTGAAGATAACACCGAATTAGCCATTGCAGACTTACAACATCATAACCTGTGCGCGGACGATGTGGTGGTCGGGATTGCCGCCAGTGGCCGAACTCCTTATGTGGTTTCGGCTCTGAACTATGCACGTGAGCAAGGGTGTATCACCGTGGGTATTAGCTGCTCGCCAAACTCTGCAGTGCTCAATGCTGCGGATATTCAACTGGCTGCAGTGGTCGGCCCCGAGGCCCTAACAGGCTCAACGCGGTTGAAGTCGGGCACGGCACAGAAGCTGGTCCTGAATATGCTTACAACGGCGAGTATGATCCGCTCAGGCAAGGTATATCGCAACCTTATGGTTGATGTGAACGCCAGTAATGACAAGCTTAAAGCACGTGCGGTACGTATTGTTATGCAAGCCACAGAGTGTAGTGAACAAGAGGCCGTTGATGCTCTAGCACAAAGCGAACAAAGTGCTAAGCTCGCAATTCTGATGCTACTGACAGGCAAAACAGCTGAGCAAGGGAAAGAACTGCTAGTTCACAACAAAGGTTTCCTTCGTGCCGCAGTCGAAGAGGTCGAAGGCGATGCTTAAACGCGCTTCAACCTTAATTGTTAGTGCGCTTATGCTATTAATGACAGTCGCTTGCAACGCGCAGCAGGCGGATATTCAAGTTGGTGCCAGCCAGTTTGATAAGTACCTAGCGCAATTAAAAGGTAAGCGCGTTGGTTTGGTTGTGAACCAAACCTCTATGGTGGGAGAGAGTCACCTCGTCGATGCGTTGTTGAGTAAACAAGTACAGGTCACCACTATTTTTGCGCCTGAGCATGGCTTTCGTGGCGACCATGATGCAGGTGCGCATGTAAACTCCGGCGTTGACAGCAAAACCGGTTTACCGATTGTCTCTATCTATGGCAAGAATAAACAGCCTAACTTGGATGTAATGGGCCAAGTAGATGTCGTTATTTTTGATATCCAAGATGTTGGCGTACGTTTTTATACTTATATTAGTTCCATGCATTATATGATGCAGGCTAGTGCTTTAGCAGGGGTCGAGTTTATTGTACTCGACCGCCCGAACCCTAACATTGCTTATGTAGACGGGCCAATTCTAGACGCTCAGTTTCGCTCTTTTGTGGGCATGCATCCAATCCCTGTGCTTCATGGCATGACAGTGGGTGAGCTGGCACACATGATTGTTGGTGAAAAATGGCTTGATGATGGGGTTGCACCCAAACTCACAGTGGTGCCGGTGGCTAATTATGCTCGTGATATGGCGTACTCATTACCGATTAAACCCAGCCCGAATTTACCTAATGACCAAGCTATTGGTTTGTATCCCTCACTGTGTTTCTTTGAGGCAACGCCAGTGAGTATTGGTCGTGGTACGGACTTTCCATTTCAAGTGTTAGGTTTTGATGAAATCGCACTGGGTGAGTTTGAGTTTTCCCCTCGTTCTATTGCTGGAGCTGCCAGTAACCCTAAACTTAAAGACAAGATTGCCAAGGGCTTAGACTTGCGTCAAAGCCCAGTACGAGGACTTGATTTAGGTTGGTTAATTAGCGCGCACGATAAATTTAAACAACAAGATACTGAATTTTTTACCAGCGCTAACTTTATGGATAAGCTTGCGGGCACAGACGAGTTACGCAAGGCCATTGAAGCGGGTAAATCGGAAGCTGAGATTAAGCAAACATGGCAAACAGGACTTGAGGAATTTATAGCAAAGCGAAAAAAATACCTGCTATATCAGTAATTTAAATGTTATCTCTCATCATTAAAAAGGCCCGAATCGGGCCTTTTTTAATTCTCGCGGAACGCTTTAACCACGTCATTGGAATGCTCAAGGAGCTTGCGCCCAGGGCGCGTAGCTTGGGTTAGCGCAATGAACAGAATATCAATGACAAAGTCTTGCGCCGTTCTGGCAAGAATTGATGACAAACGAATTGACTCTTCTTCTGCCACTGAATACAAGTTGACCGTAGCACCATCAGCTACAGGGCTCGAACCAAACTTGGTCACGGTTATCACAGGGCAATTATTTTCATGGGCTTGATGAACCGCCTCTGCCACTTCGCGGGTTTTACCTGATTCACTGATGGCGATAACCAAGTCATCTTTGCCCAAGGTTGATACGTATGCCAGTTGCGCATGACCGTCCGCTTCAGCGATGGCTGCGATCCCTAGCTTTTGCAACTTGTAGGCAAAATCTTTGGCTACTAAAGCTGAGCCACCTAATCCGCAAATCGCCACGCGGCGCGCGTTTTTAAGCAAAGTTACAGCGAGTTCAACACTGTGGGCCTCGTTAAGATTTTTGGTTTCACTGAGCACAGCCATCTTACTGCTCAACAGCTTTTCCGCAATTTGCTCTAAACTATCATTAAGAGTGATTTTACCATGCAGCTTAGGCGCGGGAGATTCTGAATTTAAGGCATCGATTACCGCAAGTTTGAACGCAGGGAAGCCTTTGTAGCCAAGCTTTTGAGCAAACTTAACGACGCTTGATTGGCTGACACCGACGACTTTAGCTAACTCAATTGACGATAAGTCACGGATAGCATTGGCTGAGTTCAAAGTGAATTCAGCGAGTTTGGCCTCGCTACTGGAGAATGATTGGCGCAGTGCCTTAATTTTTACAAATGTCGACATAAGAAGTTACTTAATTTTTGTTAGGTTTCTTTGTCACATGGGTACAGTGGTAAATGGTACACATGTTAACACGACGTAATAATCACAGTTTAACCCGATATTCCAATCTAAAGGAATAAAAAATTTTAGCTAACCGTACGTCTCGAAAGCATTAAAATCGGTACATTGGTGTAAAGGCAACGATTTGAGTAATGCTAACAGTCTATTCTGTAGAGGGAATAAATACAAACTTTGGAATATATATTTTATCGATATAAGTTTGAATGAAATAAAATATTATTGTACTGTGTTGGTACAATTATCGAGCTTGTACCAAAAAAGCTGTAATGAATTGCATCATGTGGCATGTTTGCCCATGTAAGTGCATAGAAAATTCTGGTTTAAGTAGGTACACCGCGTTGTTCGCGTGACGTTGAACGTAAATTTACTACAGGTTGATATGAACAAGGATCTTTTGCATTTCTTTTATAAGACCACATTGTTCGCCTTTTTGGTGGTCGTGCTGAGCAGTTGTAGTTCGGGCTACACGTTTAAGCAATCGCAAAACTATTCAAAGCGCATCAAATTTTTAGTGATGCACTACACCGCTATCGATTATGAAAAGTCTGAACGAGTGCTGGTAGATGAAGGTGGCTTAAGTTCTCATTATTTGGTGCCTGAAAGTAATGATCCTAGCTATGGTGACAAAGAGCTCGAAGTTATTCAGCTTGTCCATGAACAAGACAGAGCCTGGCATGCGGGCAGCAGTTATTGGCAGGGAAGAACAGACTTAAACGACCATTCCATCGGCATTGAAATCGTCAATGTGCCTACGTGCAGCTATTCGCAACCTAAAGAGCAGATGGGGGCGAACAGTAGCCAGCGCTTTTGCGTATTCCCTGATTACGATCCTAAGCAAATAGAGCTGCTGATAAAGCTCAGCCAAGATATCCTTGCTCGTAATCCAGATATTGGTCCAACACAGGTTGTGGGACACGCTGATATAGCGCCAGGGCGAAAAAGTGACCCAGGTCCGCGCTTTCCTTGGTATCAGTTATATCAGGCGGGAATAGGTGCTTGGTATGAGCAGCAGGATGTCGATTTTTACTGGCAATATTTTAGCGTGGCACCGCCCTCAATCGCTTTGATGCAACAAGCACTGGCGGACTATGGTTATGGCATCGATGTCACCGCACAGATTGATAAACAAACCTTGGACACGCTTAGCGCGTTTCAAGCGCATTTCTTGCCCTGGCAAATGAATGCTCAAGCGGATGGCAAAACTGCGTCTGTCTTGTTTGCGCTGCTAAAACGCTACAAACCTAAAAAGGCAGAAAAGCTGTTCGCTCAGTATCAAGAATTAGGTAAGGCAAAGCCACATATTTTGGTGCTTGGTAATGAGCAGTTGCTTGTTGAGTATCCACAGCAAAATCCAAGTTCCCGCATCGATGTGAATAATAAATACCGCTTTAAGTCTTACCAAGGCCGAGGCGAAATCATTATTGAAAACATTAACGCGCAGCGCGCTGAAATTATCGTTAACGGTGAAACCATTAATATTGCAGAGCCTTTGTTAGCCGAGCACACTTACCGTTATTCGCTAGCAAGGCGCACGCACGATGGCACCAATACCTTGTATGTGAAGTCAGTTTATCCAGAAGATGCACAGTTACGAATTCGCATACCTGCACCCACGCTCGTCAGTACTGATAAGGAGCGCATCGATTTCTCCTCAGTAGATGAGTTGATTGAACAAGAAGTGGCCGCAGGGTTCCCTGGTGCGGTGCTCGGGGTAGTCTACAAAGGCCGCATGGTGAAACTGAGTGCGTACGGGCATGCACGCAAATATGAGAATGGTGGCAAAACCCTGGCAAGCCCTCAACCCATGCAGACTGATACTTTGTTTGATATTGCTTCCAACACCAAGATGTTTGCAACGAATCTAGCGTTGATGCACCTTGTGTCACGAGGCTTACTCGATGTCAGTAAGCCCATCAGTCATTACATCAAAGAGTATACAGGGCAAGGGCGTGATGTGCGCTTGGTGGAAGACTTATTAACTCACACAGCAGGCTATCCTGCGGTTGTGGACTTTCACCGTGTTGATAATCACCTTGGGCAAGCATATTACTCACTCAACAGTGAATGGACTAAGTACTTAATCACCCATGCTGTGCCGTTCGAAATGATGCGCGGGCAGCGCCACGTATACAGTGACGTGGATTACATGTTACTGGGTATGCTGGTAGAGCGAATCACCGGTATGCCGCTTGATGCCTACGTGGAAACGCAATTATATGGGCCTCTTGGCATTAACACGATGGCCTTTAATCCTTTGCAAAAAGGCTTCACGCCAGCGCAAATAGCAGCGACTGAGATTCACGGCAATACCCGAGGCGGGCGTATCGAGTTTGATGGTGTGCGCAATTATGTGTTGCAAGGGGAAGTTCATGACGAAAAAGCCTTTTATTCATTAGAGGGCGTGGCAGGTCACGCGGGTTTGTTTGCGAACGTGGAAAGTGTCGCAAAACTAACACAAATGTTGCTAAATTCGGGAAGTTATGGTGAAGTGCAACTTGTCTCACCAAATGTGATTGATCAATTTATTAAGCCGACGGCAACCGATGAAAGCTACGGTTTAGGGTGGCGTCGCGCTGGAAATGGTGCACGCACCTGGCACTTTGGCCCATACGCAAGCCCGCGTGCCTATGGTCATACCGGCTGGACAGGGACGGTCACAGTGATTGACCCAGAATATGACTTGGCAGTTATCTTGTTCACTAACGCTCGCCATAGTGAAGTGGTGGGCAGTGAAACACGGTTTGAGTTTAAAGGCAAAGAATTTGAAACGGGGAAATATGGCTCAGTTGTCACCCGCGTTTATGAGGCGATTCTTCAACATCGCCATAGCAACAGCTAACACAGGATACCCCTGCCTGGGTATTCATCCAAAACGGCATCATTTGATGCCGTTTTTTTTGCTCGTAATAACGACCTCCCTTACAGGAAATTAATTATTTATTTCAGTGCTGACGTTACTTGAAACTAGCACTGAATATAGCTATGGAGATGGTGAATGTTTTCTCTTTTGTGGGTACAATTGGATCGTCAATAATCATTAAAAACGTTAATTACTGCGGGTCTAAAATTCACAATAAGGAAGTTTTATTTTGGAAAAAAGTGTTAAGAAGTCATCGGTATCAAAGTGGTTTTTAGGAGAGTACTCATGGACCATAAAAGTCTGTTGGTTCATGGCTACATGGATATTCGTATATGTATACGTCACAAAAGATGAAAGCATGTGGATGCTTATGGTAGATGGCCACTTCAACTCAAGTTTGCTGCTCTTTACAATTGGATACCTTTCAGATCTTCGTTATAGGCTAATCAAAGACGTAAGAATTAATTAGGGTCTGTTGACCTTTGATGCGTTGTCATGGGCTATTAACATAGCTCACTATGCAACATAACCCATTCCTCGCATTGAAAGCCTTTGATTTGAATAAAATTCATACTTCAAAGGTCAACAGACCCTAGGCGTGCTAATACAAACCAATTTGGATTTTGTTCTAGCTGTTACGACTAACACTATTTCGGTGAGTTAAACAGGGCTGTGAGTTGTTGGCTGCGGAAATGTGAGGAAATATGAAGGTCAAAGAAAAGCGCCCTTACGGGCGCTAGTCTGGGGGTGCTTAGAACTCGAAGTTGAAAGACAACTGCACGCGGCGCGGGCTATAACGGCTGCGCGCTTCACCGAAGGTCTCATCGTCAAAGTATGGGTTGTTGTTATACCCTGTTTGACGGTCAAACACGTTGAAGATATCGGCACGGAACTGCATAGCGAAGTCGCCGTAGATATTGATATCCTGCGTGTAGTTCAAATCTAGCTGCCAGTGGCTTGCACTGCGACGGCTGCCTGCAGGTTCTGCATAGCGGCTGGTGTCGCTTGAGTAACCATAAGGCGTACCGTGCCATTTCTCCCAAGGGCGACCAGACTGGAACACAAAGTAGGCACCAATGTTCGCTTCCCAAGGCGTGGTGTAGTAACCATACACTTTTAACTTATGTGGTTTGTCACCTGAAAGCGTACCGTAACGGTAATCCCAAGGGTAACGACCGCGACCATCACCGTACCAAGACGAACCAACGAAAGTATTCGCGTCATTGGTTGCTGTTGTGTTGTCTTGGTCGAAGTTACCGTAGTAGTGGCTCCATACATACGAAGCATTTAGGTAGGTGTTGTCACCCAAGTATTCTGCTTCTAAGCTTGCTTCCCAATACTTGGTTTCACCACCGTCAACTTCAGCGATAACATAAGATGAACCGCCGATTTCAGCACGTACTTCGTCCAAGTTGTCGATATACAAGCCTTTAGCGGCGATATCAGCAGGCACACCTGGTACGTCTAAGCCTGTGTAATCGGTTAAACGAGCTGTGTTAGGCATATCTTCCCAAAAGTGCATGCCTTTACGGTGACGTACGTGCGCGCGGAAGATTAGGTCTTGGCCAACATACTTGGTCGTACCTAACGTCAACTCATTGATACGGCGAGGCTTCATACCTTCTTGGAAGAATTTACCTGATGAACCTTCACGTGGTTCAGCGTAAATTACGTTGCCGTTTGCGTCGAATTCAACATCAAGTTCAGAGCGTGTATTTCGGTCCCAAGAGGCCGCACGAGCGAGTGAGCTTGTTGCTGGGTTGTAGATGGCGAAGTTTGCGAAAACATCGTTTTCACCTTCGTAGTTCCACTTCACACCCAAACGTGGTTGCAGCATGTCAGTCCAATCAGTTTGATACATCTCATACTTGTGACCCGGTGCGACTTCATAGCCTGAAACAGTGCCAGATTTAGGTTTTAAACCTTGGCCATAATAGGTATCGCGGCTCACCAATAAACCCAGGTTGTATGTCCAATCGCCGATTTCAATGGTGTCATTAAATTCGATGTTGATAGACTCATTTTCAGAGACGATTGCAGGTACTGCTGCACCACCGCCACCGACAAGACTCATCTGTTGGATGTAAGCACGGTAAATAACTGGCGCATCGCTGCCCGCCTCTTTACTTTCATCTAAACCGCCAACATAGCTTATTCTGCCCCAACCATTGGAGAGACGAGTTAGGATTTCTTTTCCTGATGACCACTGCGCACCGAAATGCAATGAGTGGAAGGCATCGCCCCAGTTCATTTCATGATCAATTTCGAATTCGAAAGATTCTCGTGAAAAATCACTGTTATCGAACTGGTGATATGCACCAACTTGACCACCACCTACTTTCTGCCCATTTTCTGTGTAACCATATTGCGCTATTAAGTCCGCCGCGCCTGCATTAAATGCAGCAATCTGTTCGGCTGTATAGCCAGAATCTGCGTCTAGCAAAGATGGAACTGAAAAGTAGCCCATTTGTGTTAAGTCACTTAGATTAAGTTGACCTGTAATAGACGGCTCTACAGATAAAATAGTGTCAGGTATTGTGCCAGTCTCTAAATCAAATGTACTGTATTGGAATGACAGTGTAGTAGCACCAGTAATCAACCATGAACCATCTAAAGTAAAGATATCTTGGTCAGCTTTATCACCAGCAGAAACTGAATCGGCTCCATAGGCACCTATTGAGCGACCTTCAATGGTTTTATCTGATGTACGTTGCGAAATGTTAAAGAGTAAATCGTCTGTCGGAGCCCAAGTTAGCTTACCAAAATATTCATCACGCACACTTTTGTAATCTTTGACATCGCCATAAGCAGTGTCTTTGTTCGTTCGCTCCACTTCTGGGCGATAGTACGAGGTGTAGAAGTACAAGGTATCTTCAATAAGAGGGCCGCCTAGGTTGGCAGTTAACCAGCTCTTATCTAGCTCATAACTTTCAGCGCCGATTGGCGAGGCTACGAGACTTTTTGGTTGTACTTTATACTCAATACCCCCTTCGAACTCATCTGTACCAGATTTAGATACTGTATTGATGGCGAAACCACCTGAGCGGTTAAAGTCGACAGCTTTCGCACCACCACGGTCCATAGTTACGAACTCAACATCGTGAGTAGATGGCTCTGATGCTAAGTTACCGAACATCGGCAGTGATACGTTAACACCATCAAAGCCATAAGAGTTATCAACACCTGAACCACCTGCAGATGGGCCTAGTGTTGCGTTTTCTGACAGCTCAACACCCGGAACGAGTTTGAGTAGGTCACGATAGTCCTGACCGATAGGGATATTCTTAACCGCGTCTTCACCCAACGAGTTTGTCAGTGAAGAATTACCTTGGCGATAAAGGCGGCTTCCTGATACTTCAATGATCTCAGTTTTGTCACCCACCATACTAAGCTCAACATCCACTTTAGATGTTTGCTCAAGCAAGACTTGTACAGTCATTGTCTGACTCGCACCATCTTTGTTAGTGAATGTGAGTTCATACGTGCCAGGCTTTAGTTGTGGTAAGTCATAGCTACCGTCGGCGCGTGTAACTGTAGTACGTGCTTTTGGCATCACGTTACTGGTTGCGGTCACCGTTACGCCAGCCATCGACTTGTCAGTCTGTTGCGCGATAACCGTACCCTTGATGCTACCTGTGAGTGCTGCTAGCGCCGGACCACTAACAAATGCAGCAGCAATTAACGTAGACGTAATTGCTGCTTTTGGTGAGCGAACTGCGCGGTATGTTGCCTGCGCAAGTGAGCTCATAGTAAAGCTTGGTTTGCTTCGTTTCATCGTATCCCCATCCTTATAATAAATTATTTATTGGTTGGACTATTACCCTGTACCCTGTTAACACTGTGTCTACTTCCATTGTTGTACATCTATTAAACAAGTGTTGCGGATATTAATCAAGAATAATTTTTTCTAATTATTCCTTAAATTAAAAATAAAATATATGTTAATGGGTGTAAAGGTACGACCGAGAGTAAATCTTACTCTCGGCTATTTATTCATCTATATATATGAAAAAAGGTTAGATAATGGCCAAGTGTGCTTGGCCACTGGGTTACAGCCAGTTAGGTAGGGAGTCCATCGACAGTAGTGCATCAAAGTCGATGCGCTCACGAATAATACTGTATTCCTGACCTTTCACTAAGACTTCAGGGGCATTCAAACGTGAATTGTAATGGGATGCCATTACTGCGCCATATGCACCCGCGCCCATGATGGCAATCAAGTCACCTTCAGCACATTCGCCAATTTCACGATTTTTGGCAAAGGTGTCACCCGTTTCACACACAGGGCCGACGATATCGTAGGTGGCAGTTGCTTGCTTTTGTTCGACAGTCGCTATGTGATGGTAAGCGTCATACATGCTGGGGCGAATCAAATCGTTCATCGCTGCATCAAGAATAACGAAGGTGCGTACTTGACCTACTTTTACATACTCAACCTTAGTCACTAACACGCCGGCATTGCCCACCATAGAGCGCCCCGGTTCGATAATGATTTTACACCCAAGTTCAGCAAGATGTGTTTGCGCATGCTCAGCATAGGCAACAATATCTGGTTCGCTGCTTTGCTCACCGTAGTTAATGCCCAGGCCACCGCCAATATCAATGACGCTGATGAGTATGCCTTGGTCTTTTAAATCACGCACAAGCTGCGCAACTTTAGCAAAAGCATGGGAAAACGGTTCCAAGTCAACAAGCTGTGAACCGATATGAACATCCACACCGGTTACTTCAATGCCCGGCAAGCTAGCCGCTTTTGCATATAAAGCAGGGGCTAAATCAATATTGATACCGAATTTATTTTCCGCTTTACCTGTAGTGATTTTTGCGTGTGTTTTGGCTTCAACATCAGGGTTCACACGAATAGAGATGCGAGCGGTAGTGTTACTTTGCTCTGCAAGTCGGCTGATACGCTCAAGCTCAGGTTCAGACTCAACGTTAAACTGTAAAATGCCTTGCTCTAGCGCATATTGAATTTCTTGCTCGCTTTTACCCACACCAGCAAATACGATTTTCTCAGGGGCGATACCTGCGGCTAAGGCGCGGCGAATTTCACCTTCTGAAACTGTGTCTGCACCTGCGCCTAACTGCGCAAGGGTTGCCAAAATTGCCTGATTTGAGTTGGCTTTTACGGCATAACAAATTAAGCTATCCAACCCTGAAAAAGCGTCACTGTAACGCTTGTAATTACTTGCGATAGCAGCGCTAGAATAACAATAAAATGGGGTGGGGATACGCTTGGCGATATCACTAATTGCCAAGTCCTCAACGTGCATTTGCTGGCCCACGTAGGGAAAGTAGGGGAGTGGATGCATAACTAAAAAATTACAGATAAATGAAAATTAATTGAATAATCTATGCTCATTTGCAAGACTATTCAAGCTTTATAATAACAAGGATAACAACATGTCGTGGTATTCCATACTGCCGCCGATCATTGCAATTGCAATTGTCTTCTGGCGTAAAGAGGTGATTATGGCCCTGCTGGTAGCAGTGGCATCATCTGAATTCTTACTGGCTTTGAGTGGCGAAGGTAATACCTTATTCTTCACTTTTATCAATACCATAGAGCGTGTTGTTGAGACTGCATCGTCGCCAGGAAACAGCCGAGTTCTACTCTTTAGTGTGCTAATCGGTGCCTTGCTTGCCTACATTCGCGAGTCCGGTGGTGTGGCCGCAACGGTGAATTTACTGATTGGTAAAGGGGTTGCTAAGTCAAAGCGCCAAGTTGGATTTTTGACCATGTTCTCTGGTATTGCTGTATTTATTGAGTCAAATCTCAGCGTACTCACCTCGGGTATTCTATCTCGCGGATTATTCGACAAATTTAAAATGAGCCGAGCACGCTTGGCTTATATTATCGACAGTACCAGCGCACCTGTGTGTATTCTTATTCTTCTAAACGGATGGGGAGCATACATTTTAGGCTTGCTAGATAACTATGAATTGGAAGAGTCATCAGTCTCTATTTTATGGGGCAGTATTGGCTATAACTTCTACGCCCTCATTGCGCTGTTGTTAGTTGCCTACACCATTATCTCAGACAAAGTCCACGGGCCGATGAAAGAAGCGGAACGAAAGCTTGAGAAAATAGATGTAACCGAACATGCAGAAGCTGACAAAGGCACCAAAGCTCGCTTTATGTTGGTACCATTGTTTACGCTGATCACGTCTATGGTAGGTTTTATGTACTGGACCGGTAATGGCGATATTGCCCAAGGTAGCGGCTCTCAGTCAGTCCTTTACGCTACGATTTTATCGTGTGTTGTTGCATACCTATTACTGACATTCAGTAAGCTTTTTAGCCATCATGAACTTGTGGATATGGGGTTCAAGGGGATGGGAGAGTTACTTCCTCTAGTGGCCATCGTGTTGCTGTCAATGGCGCTCGGGTCCAGCTTAAAAGAGCTAGGTACTGGTGTGTTCGTTGCTTCCTTAGTGGGTGATTACTTACCTCTGGTGCTTGTTGTGCCGATGTTATTCTTAACTGGTGCGGTAATTTCTTTTACTACCGGTACATCATGGGGAACGTTCGCAATCCTCATCCCAATTGGGGTGCCTTTGATTCAAGCGCTCGGATTACCTCCGTCATTGGTTCTTGCGGCCATCTTGGGTGGCGGTGTATTTGGTGACCACTGTTCGCCTATTTCAGATACCAGTGCGGTGTCTGCGATTGCTTCTGGGTGTGATTTATTAACGCACGTGAAAACGCAAATGCCATACGCATTATTTGGTGGCGTACTGACATTCATCGCTTACTTCCTAGTGAGTTTAGTGATGATTTAACGCAAGGTTTGGGCTCTAACGAGTGCTACTTTCTTTGTGGAAGCGAGGGTATAATGCCCTCGCTTTTTCGTTTTCAGGTTACGGTAACGGGTTATGAAGTTAGAACAAATAGATAAAGACCGATATAGAAAACACCTCAATGTCGTGATAGTTGCGTGTATTGTGGCGCTGATTGTTGGTAGTTTAGGTATAGCTCGGGTTTTGATCATCGCTTGGCCGAACGAAAGTGGCAGTCATTTTTATTGGAACCTCTTTGGGGTTATCGTCACCACAGTTATAATTGGCTTTGTGTTAAAGCGTTATCAAAATCATGAGTTTATGACTGAGGTAGTGTATGTTTGGCGTCTTAAACAGGCGTTGAATTTGATCACCCGTAAGCTTGCTAAAGTGAAAGCAGCTGCCGAGCAGGGTAATGTGATGGCATTTCATACCTTGCAGTTTAACTACAGTGGTTGCAGGCAGTTATGGCAGTTGGATGACAACACTATTACCATGGAAGAGTTGGCCATTGAGCAAGCAAAGCTCGATGTATTAGCGAACAAGTTTAATGTCGTCGCAGATGCGGCGTTATATCAACCTGAGTTTCTAAAAGAGCTTTGAATAAGGGTTAAATTGGTGCCAGTGCGGTAGCATTTTTATCTTTATGCTTAACGCTATACATCGCTTTGTCCGCTGCACTGACTAGATCTTTAATGTTAACGCCGTGTAGTGGCGACATCGCCACCCCGATACTGGCACCTACTGCGACTTGCTCACCATTATCAAGTGTTATCGGTGTGCTCAGAGCGGCTCTGAGCTTTTCTGCGAGTTGTATCGCTGATTCTTCACCTTTTGACTCAACTACCACAACAAACTCATCGCCTCCCCAACGAATACATAAATCTCCTTTGCGCAGTGACATTTGTAATTGCTTTGCAACATGACACAAGATGATATCTCCGGCATCGTGACCATGAATGTCGTTAATTGGTTTAAAACCATCGAGGTCGATAAGCATGAGAGTGAGTGCTTGCTGTGCTGACAACCGAGCCTCGATTTCACGTTCAGCGCCAGCTCGGTTAAGTAAGCCTGTGAGTTTGTCGGTGCTGGCTTTGTGGCTCAAGTGCGCAAGCTCATTTTTGTGCGAGGTGATGTCGTTAATAAAAATCTGCAAATAAGAGGTGTTGTCTTGCGCATAACTGCGGGTAACCAATATATGCACCCACATCTCGTCACCGTTTGCATCGTTGATCAGCTGGTATTCACCTCTGGCAACATCGTTTTTGTTGAGATTGTCAGCAATGTGTTGTTTGAGCGCATTACCATCCATAAATGCACGGTCTACTAACTCATACAAGTCACTACTTATTGTAAGGTTGAGGCGTTTTAATAATTCCGCAGTCGAGGCGTTGAAGAGCATTATTTTGCCGCTTCGCTGAGCTAGAATCATCGCCGAGGATGCATGTTCAAAGAGCAGCTGTAGGCGATTACCTAACTCTTGCACCTCTTTTCTAAGTTCTCTTTCTTGGTTGAAATGAGACTCTGCATCTTGCAGCATGCCATTAATGCTCTTGGCTATTTCACCAATTTCACTGTCGTTGTGAGCAAATGGAATGTCGATTCGGTTGTCAGTGCCGGGGACAATTTGCATTAGGTCTTTGCTTAACAAACCCATGGGCTTAGTCACAATAAAATAGGCAATCACGATAAACATCAGCAGCACGACGACGGTGTGCACAACCAACAGCAGCGCACTATTTTGGGCTATGTTTCGAGCGTTGTATTCAATCAAGTTCTGTGCGGGTGTGAGCGTTATTTTGCCAGCTACTTCATTCTCAAAAAAAGGATTAAAGAGTTCATAACTGAGGCTGTATACAACATCATTTGCACCTTGCTCCGCGAGCATTGTGTCTTCACTGCTAATTTGTGCACCGAGAATAACATCGTTCTTTATGAGACCACTGACGACCTCTAATGCCAGATCTTTGTCTTTTAAATACGCGGCAATGGATGCGGTGCTAGAGACCGTTTTATGGAGTTGGTCAATGGCGAGCTGTGCTTTATCAACTTCTTGTTGATAAATGCTTTGATAGTAATACCTTACAGCTACTACGCCGGCTATCAGTGAGGTTAAAACCAACACCATAGCAAGGCGCAAAATCAAACTATGCTTATTTAGCAAGAGTGTACACCACCTTCACATCGTCTGTGACGTCTTTAAGCTTTACATAGCCAATAGCATTGTCAATGTCTTTCACTCGCTGCAACACCTCGGCGCTATTTTGAAGGCTCAGTGGTGATTGCGCATGACCACTGAACTTCACTCTAGACCAATACGCATTAATGCTACTGATCGGCTTCTTTGTCAGTGTTTGATAAAAGTCTTCTCGCAGTTCAGACTCTTGAGGCAAATCGATAGGTGAAGCGCGATCGCCATTTGGAAAGGCGATAAGTTTGCCCATATATAAGTCAACAAGTTGCTTGGTCGTCAACTCATTGGTGGGATTATTCACATTCACAATGACGGCAATCTCACCCTCGGCTTTAAGTGGATGACTGCTCATTATCATGATTGCTGCGAAAACGGGTATTAACTTCATAGTTAGAACACCCAATCCAATGTCGCGCTAATAACCCACAGCTTTTCTTTGTCCGCATTACTCTGCAAGCGAAGCATAAACTGGTTATCATCACGTTTTAAGTTCACGTAGTCGAACTGCAGCTTCATCGCCATATCGGGGCGAAAATCATAACGACCGCTCAATGACACCGTCGATTGGTCGTTCACGTAATAATTAAACCCTCTGTCTAAAGCAACAAACAATTGGTTCAAAAGCGGGTTGCTTACCACAGGGGCAGGTGTCTCAAATTCATTCCCTTCGGTAAATGAGTACCCTAGCTGAGCACTGTATTGGTCCCACCTTTTACCAAAATGGATATAGCCATTAGTGAGGTCATTTAAAACGTCCGTAGAGGCATCGATATAGGCTATTTCTGACTGCGTGTAATACTCGCCGTTATCATATTTAGCTCCCAAGGTTGAGTAGCTTATTTTACTACCAACAGCAGTGACATCTTCGACCAGACTAATAGCTTGGGGCCATATAGCTTTGGGAATACGCTGAACTGCCTGGCTCAACTCAGCGTAGTGATCTATTTCTTCACCACCAATCTCAGCACGACTGTGATTTAGTCTAAATAACCAACTGTCATACTCATAGGCAAGAGTCAGTCCCATGATGTCGTCCAAAACCAATTCCCATTCATATTCAAAATTGGACAGAAAGTCTTTTGATCTGCCCACATACCATCGAGTGGTGATAGTGCCATTTGCCGTCGCATGTGTCGTAGACAGTTCAGCGCCGTCTATATTTTGATGAGGAACGAGTCCGTAAAACTCTACAGGAGCATGGGTTTCCGTGTATGCGTAACCAATATTGCGATAGGGCGTCATCATGAATAGGTCTAATCCAGTTCGGCCTATTTTTATGCGCCAATTTGGTGATGGAGAGTAGCTAATGAAGGCAAGTTGAGTGAGCTGATCGAAGCTGTAGTCCACATGGCGTTTTAACACGAATTGTCCTGTAGCTTGCCAATGCTCATTGAACTGTTTATCTAGCTGAATCCCCAGTCGAGACAGTGAGCCAAAGTCGATGCCTTCAGCCTTTCCATCGTCAATCGATACGTCACTGCGAAAAGCAAGTTGGTCTGAGTCTGTGTAGGTGGCACCAAGGGTGACAAAACCGCTTACCTGAGTCGGTGCGGCATGCGCACTAAAGCTTAACAAAGGTACTAGGGTCATTGCGCAAAGCGATTTTTTTAAAAGCATTGGATTCCCACACAAACAAAAAAAGGAGCCTGTATTATCGGGCTCCTTGCTATCGAAAAATGATTATAAATAGGTACAAGCAAAGTATCAATACAAATATCTAAGCTAGAGCATTCATGTCTAATTGTAGTTTAGAAGTAGTAACTATCCAGTTGAAAATAAAAGGTATCTAACTTACTCTCGAGAGCTGAATTTTATAATAATAAGAGCATCTTAATCGTGCAGTATTCGCAGTATTTAAAGGCGTTAGGCCCCGGTATACTCATGGCCACCGCAGCTATTGGCGGGTCTCATTTAGTCGCTGCAACGCAGGCAGGAGCATTATACGGTTGGCAATTGGGTTGGTTAATCATTGCGGTAAACCTGTGTAAATACCCATTCTTTCGTTGTGGCGTGGAGTACACCTTGGCGACGGGTGAAAATTTAGTCGACGGCTACAAAAAACAAGGGCCAGTTTACTTTTATGGGTTCTTTGTGTTGAGCATGATTGCCGGTGTTGTTAACACTGCGGGGGTCTTACTTCTAACTGCTGCCTTGCTGCATTACATTATTGGTGGTGCATTGGGCCTTACCGCGTTATGCGTATTGCTGCTAACTGCCTGCTCGGTACTGCTTTTATTCGGTCATTATCGTGCTTTAGACAAGGCATCAAAATGGATTATGGCCATACTCGCTATTAGCACTCTAGCTGCCTTTTTTATTGTATTGGTGCAAACAGGACATGATCCCATTCTTGCGCACAATAATTATCAGACGCCAGACATTATGACCCTCGCAGGTTTGAGCTTTGTAATTGTGATGATGGGCTGGATGCCAGCCCCGATAGAAATCTCGGTACTGAATTCGTTATGGCTGCAAGCCAAGCAAAAAACGGTCGATGTATCACAAAAAGCGGGTCTGTTTGATTTTAATTTTGGTTATGTCATGACCGCGGTGTTGGCCCTGATATTCTTTGCGTTGGGAGTCATGATCCAACATGGAAAAACCACTGAAATTGCCTTGGCTGGTGTTGCCTTTGCGCAGCAATTAATTGACATGTACGCCTTCACAATTGGTGAGTGGTCTCGTTGGCTGATAGCAACCGTGGCGTTTTTATGTATGCTAGGAACAACATTAACCGTGCTTGACGGTTACGCCCGAACCTTGACCGCCAGTTCAAACTTATTACCCAATTTACCATTTCCCAAAAAGCTAAGTGTTTGGTTATTGCTACAAGCGCTCTCTGGGATGGCGGTGATTTTATTTTTCAAAAGTAATTTAAAAGATATGCTGACGTTTGCTATGACCTTGGCATTTCTTACTACACCTGTGTTCGCTTGGCTAAATATGCGTTTGGTAAAGCACGCGCAAATTCAGCACCCGATGTGGTTAAAGGTGCTGACTTGGGTCGGCTTAATCTATCTGGTTGGATTCAGCGTTGCGTTTATTGTCTTGCAGCTTTGGTAAGTGGAACAGTGGGCCCGTGATAGAGGCCCACTTGTAAGTTTTGTTAACTGAGTTCTTTGATGGCGGCACTGATACCATCAAGCGTTAGCGGGAACATTCGGCTTCGTTCTGACTTCGCCATGAGTTGGTCAATCATTTCAATGGAGTGATAGTAACGCCAATGAGACTTAGGCTGTGGGTTAAGCCATACTACCTTGTCAAAGTGATGGGTGAGGCGTTGTAACCACACGGCGCCGGCTTCTTCATTCCAATGCTCCACGCTGCCGCCTGGGTAGGCAATTTCATAAGGCCCCATGGTGGCATCACCAACAAAAATAATTTTGTAATCACGGCCAAAACGCTGCATCAAGCTATAGGTATCAATAACTTTGTCCCAGCGGCGCGCGTTGTCTTGCCACAGGTGCTCATATACGCAGTTATGGAAATAGAAAAACTCTAGGTGTTTAAACTCACTATGGGCAGCACTGAATAATTGTTCGCAAAGCTGAATGTGGTCATCCATAGAGCCACCTATATCAAACAGCATGATCACATTGACTGCATTATGGCGCTCTGGCGCCATCTTTACATCCAACATGCCACCTTGCTTGGCGGTAGCGCGAATTGTTTCTGCTAGATCAAGGGTATCGCTGGCACCCGAACGAGCAAACTTACGCAGCTTTTTAAGCGCGAGCTTCATGGTTCGAGAACTAATATCG
Organism: Pseudoalteromonas pernae; assembly: GCF_039831865.1. Taxonomy (NCBI): domain Bacteria; kingdom Pseudomonadati; phylum Pseudomonadota; class Gammaproteobacteria; order Alteromonadales; family Pseudoalteromonadaceae; genus Pseudoalteromonas; species Pseudoalteromonas pernae. The sequence continues at coordinate 263,376 of NZ_JBDODM010000005.1, read as the reverse complement.
GCATCGCTATCGAGGTTACGGTATTGACGCTTATCCCAGACTTTAACGGCGCGACGTTGACGAGAGTCAGGCTGGCCTATACGCACCCCTTCTGGGTTGTAGCCAAAAGCGCCAAAGGGTGAGGTACCGCCCGTACCAATCCACTTGTTACCGCCGGCATGGCGCTTTTGCTGTTCTTCAAAACGCTTGCGCAGTTCTTCCATTAGCTTTTCTAGACCACCCATGGCTTCTAATTGGGCTTTTTCTTCGGCGCTAAGGTGTTTCTCGAATTCCTTGCGCAGCCAATCAGAGGGTAACTGATACTCATTTTTTAATGCTTCTAGCAAGTCAATGTCTTCGATGCCTTGGAAATAATCGGCAAAGGCTTTATCGAACCGATCAAAATGAGTTTCATCCTTTATCATAACCGTGCGGGCAAGGTGGTAAAACGCCTCGGTATCAGCGAATACAACTCCTGCATTGAGGGCACCAAGTAAATCCAGTAACTCCCTAATGCTCACGGGGAGTCGGTATTTACGGAGGGTGAAAAAGAACTCAATGAGCATTATCGACGACTCATAAACGCAAGTTTTTCAATAAGCGACACGTCTTGCTCGTTCTTCAATAACGCACCAAATAGTGGCATCAAACCGCCTTTTTCCGCGCTGTTATGCAGCACTTTAGGGTCGATGTCCTCAGCCATCAGTAGCTTTAACCAATCTAATAATTCGCTAGTGGAAGGCTTTTTCTTCAAGCCGTCTACTTGGCGCAAGCCAAAGAATACATCCAGTGCTTGCCTCAATAGATCTTGTTTGATGTCTGGGTAATGCACGTCAACGATTTGTTGCATCTCTTGTGCACTGGGGAAGTCGATATAATGGAAGAAGCATCGACGCAAAAACGCATCCGGCAGTTCTTTTTCGTTGTTTGAGGTGATGATCACGATCGGGCGTTGCGTGGCCTTGATACGTTCACCGGTTTCATAAACGAAGAACTCCATCTTATCGAGTTCCAGCAACAAGTCATTGGGAAACTCAATATCCGCTTTGTCTATTTCATCTATTAAAAGTACAGGGCGCGGTGCATTTTCATCGCTCATAAAGGCTTGCCATAATTTCCCTTTGACGATGTAGTTACCGATATCATGGACTCGGGCATCGCCGAGTTGCGAGTCACGTAAGCGAGACACCGCGTCGTATTCATAAAGACCCTGCTGCGCTTTGGTGGTCGACTTGATATGCCACTGGATGAGTTCACTGCCAATACTGTTAGCGAGTTCTTCGGCAAGTAAAGTTTTACCTGTGCCTGGTTCGCCTTTGATAAGTAGAGGCTTTTGAAGCGCTATTGCGGCATTAACCGCTTGCTTTAGGGCTGCGCTGGCGATGTAATTTTGGGTTGAATCAAAGTGCACGATACTGCTCCTAATACTGGTCTGACCCCAGTCTGCCATATTTACATGTATTGACCAAGTTAGCCTTGTGACAGCAAGGTTCTAGATAGGTATACTATGCGCCATAAATGGCGATGCAGCAGGCATAAGCACGAATGAATTACTTATCTTTGGATAAATACGCAAAGGCATGGGTGTTTAGACACCAAGAATTAACAATCCCAACGGAGCAATTGGCGCATATTAAACCAATGACGCCTGTGCGTTCGGCCGTGCTATGGACGACTTTTATTAGCCGTGACAAAGACCACCCGGATTTTTTCACTGACGCTGATTGGGTGAAGCAGGCGCAAAACTTTACTGCAGAAGATGTATTTTGGGAGCGTGCGTTTGAAAATGGTGATGCTATCCCTGAAGCAATCCTCGCGCATTTAGACTGGCAAGATAACACCACTGTGTATTTTTGTTTGAGCAAAGATGATGTGATTGAAACTCGCTTCGATGTGTTTAAAGCGCATTGGCAAAACTTTATGTTTTTGGCTGATGGGAGCTTTTTGGTGGGCAAAAAGCGTAAGCAAGTTGTGCAATTTTTGGAATCAGGATTTGCTCGTTTAGGAGTGCAGCCACAATAGCGCTATTTGTGTAGTGCGTCGCTTCTCAAAATTTGTGCAACTATGGTATAAACTTAAGCACAACCATTGGGAGGCAACGTGCGGCAACAATCATCGCAGCAAGCAGACTTATTTGCACTCGACCAACAGCGGGTGCTGTATGCCGAGTTGTGCAATGCGTTTTATGCTCGTGAATTGCATCGTTTGAGTCAGCAATGCGCGACTCAGCCCGACCCAAAGCGTGTTTCCCGCTTGTTAGATAGTTTGCCGTATTACGTTGAACGTGCCGCGTTTCATATCGTCCATGGTCATTGCCCGTTAACCTTAGATGGGCAAAATGGCAGTTGGATTGCCAAGCAATCAACAAAGCCGCCCAGCATAGATAGCCAAACCAATCACGCGTTTTATAGTGCGAATGCTCATGTCGGTATTCTTGTTCCATTACTGGTAACGCAAGGGCATTTGCAGTTTGTGACTATTGATACGCTTGACCAAGTCAGCAGCAACCGCGTGCATTGTAACCAAGCTGGTTGGTTTGATTTGGATGGGTATTATAAAGATTCGCGCCTAAGTGGTGCGCAACATGCGCAGTTACTGGTGCCAAATAAGAAGAATTTTACGCCTGCGTGTTGTGGGCATAGATGGCAGCAAAATAAAGTAAGTTCCCCACGTACGCTAAGCCTCAGAGAGATGTTGTTGACGACGCGGATTAATTGGAAAAACTTTAAGCAACCGCTGCCAATGAAGGATAGCTAATGCGTTTATTTCAACTCGGCTTGTTTGTCTTACTCGCCTATCTGCAGTATTTGCTGTGGTTTGGGCACAATGGGGTGGAAGATTACACTCGGCTAAGCAAGGCTGTTGAGTCTCACCAGCAAACTAATCAGCAATTGAGTAAGCGAAACAAGTTACTTGAAGCCGATATTCAAGACCTTAAGCTGGATCTCGAAGGGGTTGAAGAGCGTGCTCGCCTTGAGCTAGGCATGATAAAGCCTGATGAAGTGTTTTATCGGGTGCTGCCAAGTAAGCAAAAAGAATCAAAATAACGATATAAAGAAGTTATATGACTAACCCAAATAGCATTGTAGCCATTGTCCCAGCCGCCGGTGTGGGCTCTCGGATGCAATCGCAGCTGCCTAAGCAATATATTGAATTGCAGGGTAAAACAGTTTTAGAGCACAGCCTAAATAAACTTTCTCGAGTTGATGGTGTGCATCATATCTTGGTGGCAATTAGCGCAACCGATGATTATTTTCATTCCCTGGAGCTAAACACCGATATTGTGAAAACGGTAATCGGTGGCAAAGAGCGCGCAGACTCCGTATTGGCGGCATTGGATGCGCTTGCAGACAATCCTCCACAGTGGGTCTTAGTGCACGACGCAGCACGACCACTGGTTGATGTTACGGATATCAACAATCTTGTTAAGCAGTGCCTGCAAAGTGGTGAGGGCGGTATTCTTGCCGCTAAAGTGCGTGACACCATCAAACGCGGCGATGACTACGTGCATGAAACTGTGCCTCGCGACCAGTTGTTTCAAGCGCTCACGCCACAGTTTTTTCCATATCAGGCATTACGCCAAGCGCTAATGCAAGCGCTCGCAGAAGGAGTCGCCATTACCGATGAAGCTTCTGCGATGGAGTGGGCTCAGCACAAAGTGCGTTTGGTATGTGGGCGTAGCGATAACTTTAAAATAACCACACCTGAAGATTTGCAATTGGCTAATTTCTTATTAGCACAACAAGTTACGGAGCTTTTATGATTAGAATTGGCCATGGTTTTGATGTGCACCGTTTCGGCGGCCAAGGGCCGCTGACCATAGGTGGTGTTAAGATTGAATATGACCAAGGCTTTATTGCGCACTCAGATGGTGATGTGGCAATTCATGCTCTATGTGATGCGCTCCTTGGCGCGTTAGCACTCGGTGATATCGGTAAGCACTTTCCCGATACCAGCGCCGATTTTGCAGGAATCGACAGCCGCATCTTGTTACGTCGTGTCATGACTCAAGTGCAAGCGAAAAACTACGTTGTCGGTAATGTGGATTTAACCATTGTTGCTCAGGCACCGAAGATGCGCCCACACATAGATGCCATGCGTGCGTGCTTGGCTGAGGATTTACAGGTTGCGATAGATCAGGTAAACGTGAAAGCCACAACAACGGAACAGCTCGGTTACACTGGCCGAAAAGAAGGGATCGCTGCACATGCGGTAGCGGTGTTGGTTCAGCAATCATGAATGCCAAGGTAGACCCGCTAGCATCACTTAATTATCTCTATGGTCAGCCAAGCGCGACTGCTGTATTCAAGCAAAACCCAGAAGATTTCATTGTTGATGAAGAACTAGGGTTCGAGCTTGACGGCAGTGGTGAGCATGTGTGTTTACACATCATCAAACGCGGCATCAACACGGTTGCGGTAGCCAAAGCCATCGCGAAGCTCGCCAATGTAGCCCCTCGAGATGTCAGCTATGCTGGTCAAAAAGACCGCCAAGGTGTGTGTTCACAGTGGTTTAGTGTGCCAGTTCCAATTAAGAAAGATGTCGATTTTAGCGCATTAAACGACGATTTTATTTTTGTTTCTCAGCAAGTACGTCATGGCCGCAAGCTCCGCATTGGTTGCCACAAAGGTAATCGCTTTACTATTGTGCTGCGCCAAGTCAGTGAGCCATTAGAGGTGTTGAGCCGTATTAACGCCGTGCGCCAAGGGGTCCCCAATTACTTTGGTGAACAGCGATTTGGTCATGATGGACATAACCTCGAGATGGCACAACGCATGTTCAATGGCGAAGCTATTCGTGACCGTAAACTAAGGTCTATGGTGATTTCTGCTGCTCGCTCTTATATTTTTAACCAATTAGTGAGCTTGCGTGTCGCTGAGCATGGGCTTGCAAAAACATTGAAACATGAAGTGTTTATGTTAAGCGGCAGTAATGCGTTTTTTACTGACGCTATTACACCTGAGAATATTACCCGATTGGTGGAAGGAGACATAGAGCTCTCGGCCCCTATGGTAGGTAAAGGTGAAAAAGGGTTAGTAGAAGAAGAACTAAACTGGCTTGAACCTTATAGCGAATGGTGCGAAGGGTTAGCGGACATCGGTCTGAAAACGGAGCGACGAATGCTTCGTCTTTACCCAGAAAATTTAACTGTGAGTATGCCTCAAGAAGATACCATTGAGTTAAGTTTTTCATTAAAAAAAGGCTGCTTCGCAACGGCGTTGTTGCGCGAGCTGGTGGATTACCGCACAGGTGATAAAAGTATTGCAAGGAGTGATGATGAAGATACTGCTGAGTAATGACGATGGCGTGCATGCCAAAGGCATTGCGGTTTTGCATGATGCGTTGAAAAAAATAGCCACTGTCGATGTCGTTGCACCTGATAGAAACTGCAGCGGCGCCAGTAACTCATTGACGCTTATGAATCCATTGCGCGCTCAAAAACTTGAAAATGATTTCTTCAGTGTAAGTGGTACGCCAACAGATTGCGTGCATGTCGCTTTGAATGCGTTGTTTTCGCATCAACCTGATTTAGTCGTCGCGGGCATCAACCATGGTGCCAATCTAGGTGATGATACTTTATATTCAGGCACTGTCGCTGCGGCGACTGAAGGGCGACACATGGGGCTTCCCGCCATTGCAGTGTCGTTGGCTGGCAGGGAGTGCAACCACTTTGAAACCGCCGCGCAGGTCACTGTGGATATCATCAATAAACTCAAAAGCCACCCGCTACCAAAAGACCAGATTCTCAATATCAATGTCCCGGATATTCCGTATAGCGAGCTCAGAGGAATTAAAGTAACGCGTTTAGGGGCTCGTCATAAAGCTGAGACTATGACCGCGCAGCGTGACCCTTGGGGCCGTGAGGTGTATTGGTACGGCTCACTAGGGCCCGAATTAGACGCGGGCGAAGGTACTGACTTTGCAGCCATTCGCGAGGGGTACGCATCGGTTACGCCATTGAGTGTCGACATGACCGCAAAAGAGAGCATTGAACCCCTACAAAAATGGTTAGCGGAGTAGATAATGATCAGTAACTTCCAGCGCAGCGCAGGTTCATTAACCCAGTTACTAGCTCAAGAAGGGATCACCGATCAACGCGTACTTGAGGTCATGGCGAAGACACCACGTCATTTATTCATCGATGAAGTTCTCAAGCACAAAGCCTATCAAAATACGGCTTTACCTATTGGGCAAGGGCAAACCATTTCCCAACCTTATATAGTTGCGCATATGACTGCCATTTTACGTGCGTACGGTGTGACCTCTAAAGTGTTAGAAATTGGCACAGGTTCAGGCTACCAAAGTGCAATTTTGGCGCAGTTGTTCGATAAAGTTTATTCAGTAGAGCGTATTAAAGCCTTGCAGTGGCAAGCGAAAAGGCGTTTACACCAATTAGATTTGTACAATGTGACGATGAAGCACGGCGATGGCTGGCAAGGGTGGGCTTCACAGGCGCCATTCCAAGGGATTATCGTCACCGCTGCGGCTTCATCCGTACCGCAACAGCTGCTCGAACAACTTGATGATGGCGGAGTGATGATTGTCCCTATCGGAGATGTAGAACAGAAACTGATGCTGTATACTCGCGAAAAAAATGAGTTTAAACAACAAGTCATGGCCGATGTACGTTTTGTGCCTTTGGTCCCAGGCGACATAATTTAAGGAAATCCTTTGCGTTTATTTACCCCTTTGTACGATGCAGCATTGCGTTGGGCACGGCATCGCCATGCACAGCGATACCTCGCTGGCATGAGTTTCGCTGAATCGGTTATTTTCCCAGTTCCCCCGGATGTTATGTTAGCACCTATGTGTCTAGCGAATACGAATAAAGCATGGTACTTTGCCTTATTGACGACGTTAGCCTCCGTGATTGGTGGCATTTTAGGTTACGCCCTTGGCTTTTGGCTATTCGAACCCGTTGTCGAGCCGTTGATTGCGTCAATGGGATGGCAAGATAAATTCGATCACGCACTTAGTTGGTTCAAAGACTATGGCGTGTGGATTGTTTTTCTGGCTGGCTTTTCACCGATTCCATATAAGGTATTTACCATTGGTGCAGGTTTGCTGCACATGGCATTTTTACCCTTTTTGCTGGCCTCGGCGGTAGGGCGTGGAGCGCGTTTCTTCTTAGTTGCTGCACTGATGAAATTTGGCGGTGCCAGAATGGAAGAAAAACTACGTCAATATGTTGAGGTACTGGGCTGGCTTGTAGTTGGCCTAGCAATCGTTTTATATTTAATCTATCGCTAGCTAATGGAAGGGCGCTGCATGCATCTGAAATATACCAGTATCATTTTACTGGCTACATGTGTTCTCAGCGCCTGCTCTTCAAGAAATGCTCCAGCGCCTGTGTCATCACTTGATACCGAACGGGCCAAAGTTTCACGAAAAATTAATATTCAAGGTGAGCATTATCGCGTGCAAAAAGGTGACACCTTATATGCAATCGCCTTTAGTGCCAAAAAAGATGTTCGTGAAGTCGCGCAAATCAACGGTATCAAGCCGCCATACACTATCTATCCTAACCAACTCATTTACTTAGAATCTCAGTGGCTAAAAAAGAAAAAGCGCGAACAATACACCAATTCGAGTAAAAAGCCTAGAAAAATAGAGCAAAAACCTTATAAAAATGTAAAGAAAGAAGTTGCTAAGCCGATACAACGGGAGTATGTTCAGAAACAAGCTAGTAAAAAAAATGTTAGCAAATCAGTAGGCGGTGCTAACAAAATAACCTGGAAATGGCCCACCAAGGGGAAAATTACGCAAGGTTTTTCCAACCGTGAAAACGGCTACAAAGGATTGCAAATAGCGAATAAAACAGGAACGTCAGTTTTGGCAGCGGCAGATGGTGTGGTTGTTTATGCCGGGGATGCACTAAGGGGATACGGTAATTTAATCATTGTGAAACACAACGATGATTACCTAAGTGCATACGCGCACAACTCGCGTTTACTAGTGAAAGAAAAACAGGATGTCAAAGCTGGGCAAAAAATAGCGGAAATGGGTAATACAGAGTCTTCTATAACGGCTCTTCGGTTTGAGATACGTTATAGGGGGAAAGCAGTAAACCCTGCCAATTTTTTACCTTAGCGAGACGGGCAACAGCAGTAATTTGGTTACATGGAATTATGCCAAATTACATCGGAGGGTACTCGGATGGGTCGAACCGCAAAACTTGAAACCACGCATGACAACAGCAATGACCTAGAAGTCTTGGATGAACCAAAAGAAGAGCTTTTAGAAGAAGTTGAGGATGATAGTGCGGAGGATGAAATCTTCGCCAAAGATGATAACGTCAAGAATCTTGACGCCACACAGCTTTACCTTGGTGAAATTGGTTTCTCACCACTTTTAAGTGCAGAAGAAGAAGTATACTTTGCACGTAAGGCGCTACGAGGCTGTGAAGCATCCCGTAAGCGCATGATTGAAAGTAACCTTAGACTTGTCGTTAAGATTGCACGACGATATAACAACCGCGGATTAGCCTTACTGGATTTAATCGAAGAAGGGAATTTAGGCCTTATTCGAGCTGTTGAAAAGTTCGATCCGGAAAGAGGTTTCCGCTTCTCAACCTATGCCACTTGGTGGATCCGTCAAACAATAGAGCGTGCGATTATGAATCAGACGCGCACTATTCGCTTACCTATCCATGTTGTAAAAGAGCTGAATGTGTATTTACGCACCGCGCGTGAATTGACGCAGCAACTTGACCATGAACCAACCGCAGAAGAAATTGCAGAACGTCTTGATAAGCCAGTGGAAGACGTTTCAAAAATGCTACGACTAAACGAGAAGATTTCCTCAGTGGACACGCCAATTGGTGGCGACAACGATAAAGCATTATTGGATATTATCGCTGATGAAAAAGGTCGCGGCCCTGAAGGTGAAGTGCAAAATAACGACATCAACAGCCATATTGTGCACTGGTTAGATGAGCTTAACCCAAAACAGCGTGAAGTACTGGCTCGTCGCTTCGGTTTGCTAGGCTATGAACCTTCAACGCTTGAAGACGTAGGCCGCGAAATTGGCCTCACACGTGAACGAGTGAGACAAATTCAAGTAGAAGCCCTACGCAGACTAAAAGATATGCTGCAACACGAAGGCCTTAATACTGAAAGCTTATTCGAACAGCTGTAAATCAACAAAGATTACACAAAAATGCCGCCCACTTGAGCGGCATTTTATTTAGTCCGCTAAGGCTTTGAGCTTATATAAGATATCAAGTGCTTCGCGAGGTGATAAGTCGTCAGGATTGATATGCTCCAGCTCTAATTCAATGGCGCTGGGTTGTGCTTCAACAGCCAGTAAGTCAAGTTGTCCATTCGTTGCTGCATTGCCGATAGCCGGCTGCTGTTCTAGTTGCTTCAACTTACGTTTAGCGTTGCTGATCACCGTTTTTGGCACACCTGCAAGGGCTGCAACTTGTAAACCGAAACTCTTGCTTGCAGGTCCTTCCAATACCTTGTGCATAAAGGCGATGGTATCGTTGTGCTCAATAGCATCGAGGTGCACGTTGACCAATCCTGACTCTTGCTCTGCTGATTCCGTTAATTCGAAATAATGTGTTGCGAACAAGGTTTTGGCGTTAATTTTGTGCGCCAAATAATCAGCTGTTGCGTACGCCAGAGATAGGCCATCATAAGTACTGGTGCCACGGCCAATTTCGTCCATCAGCACCAACGAATGCTCAGTGGCGTTGTTCAAAATGGTCGCGGTTTCAGTCATTTCCACCATAAAGGTTGAACGACCAGATGCTAAGTCGTCACTCGCCCCGATACGGGTGAAAATACGATCAACAAGGCCAATGTGTGCTTGCGCAGCAGGCACAAAACTACCAATGTGTGCCATTAACACTATCAAAGCGGTTTGGCGCATATAGGTAGATTTACCGCCCATGTTTGGACCGGTGATCATGAGCATGCGGCGTTGAGCATTTAGCTCTACTGGGTTGGCAATGAAAGGGTCTTTCATCACTTGTTCAACAACAGGGTGACGACCTTCACTGATGTTTATGGTGTCGTCTTCGCTGAGCTCTGGTTTACAGTAGTTCAGCGTCAGCGCGCGTTCGGCTAAGTTGTTCAATACATCAAGCTCACTCAATGCAGCAGCTAGTAGCTGTAACTGCTCTAGGTATGGCGAGATTAACGTGAATAGCTCTTCATACAGCTGCTTTTCAAGTGCCAGTGCTTGAGACTGGCTTTTCAGCACTTTGTCTTCATGCTCTTTAAGCTCGGCAATGATATAGCGCTCATTATTCTTAAGTGTTTGGCGGCGAATATAATGCTCTGGCACCAGATGCGAGTTGGCGCGGCTGATATCAATATAAAAACCATGCACCTTGTTGTAACCAATTTTAAGGGTGCTGATACCGGTTGCTTCACGTTCGCGCTCTTCTAATTCGCTAAGGATATTGGTTGCCCCTTGTGAGAGGTTACGCCAATGATCCAGCTCTTCATTGTAACCTTGTGCAATCACGCCACCGTCACGAATCAGCACAGGTGGATTATCTATGATGGCACGCTCTAGCAATTCTAGGAGTTCGTCTATCGGTTGGCAGGCTGTGCTAATTTGCGTCATGCGTCTTTGTGCACTGGTGCCGATGATATCCTGTAGTTCAGGTAATACTTGTAAGGCAGAGCGAAGGCGAGATAAGTCTCGAGGGCGTGCATTCCCTAAGGCTAAGCGAGCAACGATACGTTCAACATCACCGACATTGCGTAATATCGGTTGTAACTCCATATGCCAGTTATTTTCAATCACCTCACTGATGGCTGACAATCTCAGGTTCAATTCTTCACGACAGCGAATTGGGTTGTGAATACGGCGCTTGAGCAAGCGTGAACCCATGGGCGTTGCCGTTTTATCCAATACCGCAGCGAGAGTGTTTTCAATGCCGCCACTGAGATTTTGCGTGAGTTCCAAATTTTTACGCGTTGCACTGTCGAGGACCACAGCTTGGGAGTCTTGCTCTAAGCTAATCGCTTTTAAATGCGGTAAAGCGGTGCGTTGGGTGTCCTTTACGTACTGCAACAAACAACCAGCAGCCACAAGCCCTAATTTGGCTTCGTGGACACCAAAGCCAATTAAATCTTGCGTTCCAAATTGCTGACACAACGAAGTGACCGCTGTGTCGAGATCAAACTCCCATTCAGGGCGACGGCGAGTTCCGTTTTGGTGCTCAATAAGCGCCATATTCGCGAAGGTTTCCGGATAAAGTAGCTCAGCCGGGTTGAGGCGTTGTAATGTCGATTTAAACGCATCGACATCAGCACATTCAACGATATTGAAGCGTCCAGAGTTAATATCTAGGTAGGCCACGCCGAAATGGTCGTTCTTACCTTCGTAGACACTGACTAATAAATTATCTTGGCGCTCTTTGAGTAAGGCTTCGTCAGTGATGGTACCTGGTGTCACAATACGCACAACTTTGCGCTCAACAGGCCCTTTGCTGGTTGCTGGGTCACCAATTTGCTCACAAATAGCGACTGATTCACCGAGCTGTACCAGGCGTGCGAGGTAATTTTCTACAGCGTGATATGGCACTCCAGCCATAGGGATGGGATCTCCCCCAGCTTTGCCGCGAAATGTTTGTGAGATATCGAGTAATTCCGCTGCGCGAATGGCATCATCAAAAAACACTTCATAGAAGTCACCCATGCGATAAAACAATAAAATATCGGGATGCTGCGCTTTTATGCGCAGGTATTGCTGCATCATAGGTGTTTGTTGTTTTATATTATCTTCACTGTAGAGACTAGCTGACATGCACTCACTCGATTAAGGATGGTTATGAATTCAAAACAGAAGTTAGCTGCGAACACGCAAACCCTTGCTGCGCAACTAGGGGCTATTTTAACGGATAAGCAGATGATGATCACTACCGCTGAATCATGTACGGGCGGTGGTATTGCCTATGCACTCACAGATACGCCTGGTAGCTCTCGTTATTTTGCGCAAGGCGCGGTTACATACAGTAATGAAGTTAAGAAATCTTTGCTAGGGGTGAGTACACAAACTCTGAAACAATATGGCGCCGTTAGCGAGCAAACTGTAAGGGAAATGGCTACTGGTGCGGCTAAAGTTGCGGCGGCAGATGTAGCCATTGTGACCTCAGGGATCGCTGGCCCAGACGGTGGCACGCCAGAAAAACCAGTAGGGCTGGTGTGGTTTGCTGTGTATTTTGACCAGCAGCTAGTAGTGCAAAAGCAGGTGTTCAGCGGCAGTAGAGCCGATGTCCGTGAGCAGGCAATTGATTATGCCTTGACGATGACATTAAAAATTTTAGAATCTGCTTGATACTGTAATTTCATACAGTATACTAGTTGTCATTAAGCTAAGTCTTTAACCGAGCAACAGCCGAACTTAGCGGTCAATGATTTTGGAGAGAATAATGAACGATAACAAACAAAAAGCTTTGAGTGCAGCCCTTTCACAAATCGAGCGCCAGTTTGGTAAAGGTTCGATTATGAAGCTAGGCGATAGTCAAGCTTTGGACGTTGAAGCAATTTCTACTGGTTCACTTGGTATCGATATCGCACTTGGTATTGGTGGTTTGCCAACGGGTCGTGTAGTTGAGATTTATGGTCCTGAATCATCAGGTAAAACGACGCTAACACTGCAAGTGATTGCACAAGCGCAGCGCCAAGGTAAAACGTGTGCGTTTATCGATGCCGAACACGCCCTTGATCCAGTTTATGCTAGTAAGCTAGGGGTTAATATTGATGAACTTTTAATATCTCAACCCGATACGGGGGAGCAAGCGCTTGAAATCTGTGACATGCTAGTGCGCTCTAGTGCAGTAGATGTGGTGATTGTGGACTCAGTTGCGGCATTGACACCTAAAGCTGAAATCGAAGGCGACATGGGTGATAGCCACGTCGGTCTACAAGCACGTTTGATGTCACAAGCACTGCGTAAACTAACGGGTAATATCAAACGTTCAAACACATTGTGTATTTTCATTAACCAAATTCGTATGAAAATTGGTGTGATGTTTGGTAACCCTGAAACGACCACAGGTGGTAACGCACTTAAATTCTATTCATCGGTACGTCTAGATATTCGCCGCATTGGTTCAGTAAAAGATGGTGATGAAGTAATAGGCAACGAGACTCGAGTTAAAGTTGCTAAAAACAAAGTGGCGCCGCCATTCAAACAGGCCGAGTTCATCATTATGTATGGTGAAGGTATTTCTAAAGAAGGTGAGCTCATTGACCTAGGTGTGAAGCACAAGCTGATAGAAAAGTCAGGTGCATGGTACAGCTACAATGGCTCTAAAGTGGGTCAAGGTAAGTCAAACTCAATCAAGTTCCTCAAGGAAAATGTTGAAATTGCAAATGAAATTGAAGGTAAGCTACGAGACATGTTGCTACTAAAAGCAACTATCAAACCTGAAGAAGGTGAAGTAGCGTCACTTGCTGAAGAAGAAACGGAATAACCTTAGAATTCGTTGAAAGTAAGCCAAAAAAACCAGCTCAATGAGCTGGTTTTTTTATGCTAGATTTACAGACTATTTCTGTGCAAAACGCGATTAGTGGTACAGGTATTTAGTAAATAGTACATCGCGCACGATGTCTTTGCCCGTTTCTTGTTGCAGTAGGCTCTTGATACGCTCATTGCACTTTTGACGAATTTCTTCGCGGCCAGTTAAGCTTTTAATTTTTTCCTCGGGCTCTTGTGACAAGATCTCAACAATAGCGTCACGTAATAGCGGCATATGGTGCTCGACGACTGTAATGTTATTTACGTCCTCTAACATCAAATCAACGGTTACACGAACATAACCCAACTTACGGCTAGACTGACTGATGTAGTTAGCGACGATATCGGGTTCAAACCCATAGTAACCCACATCAGCAGCGGCTTTTTGTGGAGCAAAGGTAACGAGCAATACCATCAATGCGAGCAATGATTTAAAAGCTAAAGACATAGTGATAATGAATTCAAATGAGTAGTGTTATTTCTATCTTAGCCTGCTTGATGATTTATCGTCTAGGTTTATTGTAAATACGCTCGAATATGCACCTAAATTGGATTTATTACCCAAGAAAACTCTTGTGTTGTTACTACTTTTAGGAGATGACTTTAGCGCGGAGGGGAGCAGTGGTATGATCGCGCCGTGTTTATTAAATTATTGAGTCGTTCTTTTGCCTACCTATCCTTTGTCGCTAGAAGCAAATTGGCAAAACGTTGATAACGTGACATTGCCGAGTGCCCTTTTAGATTGGCTTGTAGAGCCTAACTCATTAACCAAAAGACTAAAGTCTCACTGCAAACATTTCGCCGTTGAAGTGATAAGTGAACAGGTTCTGCCTGTTACTGCGTATCAAAACGAACTGTTTGAGCAACAATCGAAACAAGTTCGAGTGCGCGAAGTGATTTTGTTCTGCGACAATCAGCCTATGGTTTATGCTCAAAGCTGGATCCCTGAATACACGCAGCCACATGCTAATGTCGATTTATCTCACTTGGGTTCCCAGCCTTTGGGAGAAGTGATATTTCAAGACCCTCATCTATGTCGTCAACAACTGCAGGTCGCTGATTTTAGCACTAATCAAGATATTACCGATTTATGTGATAGCTTTAACTTGCCGCAGCAACCTTTGTGGGGGCGCCGCAGTCGTTTTGACTTAACTGACCAACACATCATGGTATGTGAAGTGTTTTTACCCGGAGCCTATTCTTACCTATGAAACTCGCAGCTCTGCACTGGCAGCACTGGCCTCACTATGAGCAGCTGATGCGCATGGACAAGCCCATTGGCACCTACTTATTACTGTGGCCAACGTTTTGGGCATTATGGCTCGCAGGTGCGGATTGGCCAGCAATTGAATTGGTTTTGATTTTCACCGCAGGCGTGTTTGTAATGCGTAGCGCAGGCTGTGTTATCAATGATTTTGCGGATAGAAAAGTAGATGGTGCAGTAAAGCGCACTCAATCGCGACCATTAGCCGCAGGAAAGGTAAGTGCAGGAGAGGCGTTGAGCTTATTTACGTTGCTCATCGTCATCGCTTTTCTATTAGTGTTACTGCTTAATTGGCAAACCATTGCTTTGTCTTTCGCTGCGCTTGGCTTAGCGGCGTGCTATCCCTTCATGAAACGCTACACTCATTTACCCCAAGTGGTGTTGGGGGCGGCGTTTAGTTGGGCCATTCCCATGGCCTATATGGCAATATTAGAAACAGTGCCGCTGCAAGCTTGGCTGTTGTTTTTTGCTAACCTAGTGTGGACAGTTGCTTATGACACTTTGTATGCCATGGTCGATAGAGACGATGATTTGAAAATAGGTGTGAAATCGACAGCGATTCTGTTTGGCCGCTACGATTTAGCGATCATTGCACTACTTGATGCCTTATTTATTGCTATTTTGGCCTATATTGGCGTGTCGATGGCGTTGTTCTGGCCATATTGGCTCGGCCTAGCTCTGGCTGTCTGTTTGTTAGTGAGGCAACTTTACCTCTCACGTAAGCGCGATAGAGATGCTTGCTTTAACGCGTTTTTAAACAATCATTATGTCGGTTTAGTCATTTTCGTCGGATTGGCTATCAGCTTGCTTTGATAAATGGCGCCAATCCACTTGGCGCTACAGCTTACTTTGGTGGGTCGATAACCCCACCGATAGAGGCGTTTTTTCTAAACCATCCCGCTATAGAAAAGCGCTCTTCTTTCGCTGGTAATACTTCGTGCATGAAGCGTTCGCTCTCAAAAACCACTAGAGTGCCAGCTTTTGGTGCTACGCATTGTGCTACTTCCTTCGAGCGCGGTTTGTATATAACAAGTTCACCGCCTTGGGACGGTGTATTCAGATACAAAACGGTTGTCATCACCCGATTTGAACGCCCTTTAAACGCATCGTAATGCTTCTTATAAAAGTCACCCACTTGGTAGTAAGCAAAGTGGCATTCATAATCAAACAGCCCGAGATAAAAATGCCTGTTAATTTGCGTGCGTAGTGCTTCCATAATACCGAGATAGTCTCTTTCAGAGGTAGATTCGCCACTGAACCAAAGAGTTTTATCTTTGCGGATCTCTTCATTAAGTTGAAGCTCTGCTTGGCGACCAATTGCAGCGGGTGAAAAATGGCAAAGTTGTTGTGTAGCGCTCAGATATAGCTGCTCAATAGTCGAAGGTGATAAAGCATTCTCGATAACGGCATAACCTTGTTGATAAATATCATCAAGAATACGCCCGAATAACAATTCTGTGTTCACATAGATTGATCGGTGATTAAGGGTGGCCAAGTATACCGTTGAAACTGCAAAGCAGTGAGTACTTTTTCAACGGATGAGCAAAGAAATAGAATAGGTCATTTGGTACAAATTAGTTGTACCTAAAAGGAGCTTTGAACTGCTTATGTAAACGCTGTAAATAAGCAGTTCAAAGTCTATATTACGCGTTGAGCCCCTGACTTTTTGCCGTCTGAGTTATCACATTAAGTAGCTCATCAACATGACTTTGATTAGCGGTTTGCGCATGGGTTTTGACGACCAGGCGTTCATTACTCGGCTGTTGGAAGTTGGTGGCGATTTGCACTAAATCGGAATGGTTGTTGATCTGCCCCGTATGCTCAATCGCCGCTAAAGCAATATTGTGACCTTGACGCACTATGTTAATCACCTCATCAATACTGCCAAGCCGAATATCACTCGATTTATGCATTGATTGTGCGGCTTCACCCATCATTGCTTGTAGATGTAAACTCTGAGAAAAACACCCCAGTAGAGAGTAAGGTGCAAGGTCGGTCATGGTAATGTGGCTTTTATTGGCAAGCGGATGGTCACTTCTGGCAAAAAGCAGCAGTTGATCAGGAAGCTGTACATCGACGTTATTCGCACTAGAAGGGTACTCACTCACAAAAACGTCAATTTCACCGCGTTTGAGCATTGAGTGTAACGCATCGCTATCTTGCATTTGCATTTCTATCTTTATTTCTGGATGGCGAGCCATAAACTGACCACAGGAAATAGGAACGATTGCGCTGGCGTAATTGGTATAACCAACAACCAGTAGGTTATTGGACTTGCCGCTCGCTTTATCTAATTGCTTTTTAGTCTTTTGATAATCTTCCAAGGTGGTGTGGCAAAACTGCAGGAACATTTCACCTTCAAGCGTTAATACAACGGAACGGGTCGAGCGTTTGACTAATTGGTGTCCAACTTCTTCTTCTAACGTTTGAATACTTCGAGTTAAAGCAGACGTACTAATGTTTGTTTGCTCTGCAGCTTGACGGAAATGGCGTAATGAGCCCAGTGCTAAGAATTGTTTTAATTGTTCAAATCTCACTTTTAATTCCCTTAAAGTAAGTATATCGGTCGTATTATAAATGCGTTGCTAATACTATTACATTGTTCCCAAAATATATAGAAAAAGTCGTTAAATGGCTTATGAGCTATTCGTCTTAGATGGTTGTTAACGTTACGTGCCGCTGTTTATAAGGGTTAAATGAGTTTTTGAAGGTTATTTTAGAGTGGGGAGAGTGGCTATTTTTATACATTTTATTTTATATAACCACCATTTGTACCTAATATAAGTACTAATTTTGCTTATTTATTCTTTTGCCCAATCGATTCTAACTCTATTGCAATGGCATCGCATGAAATATGTATTTCGTATAAAGAAGTCAGCAATGAAATGATTAGCGCAATTAGGCTGGCACCAAACAAAATGGTGCCGACTAAGGTGACATTTATAAATAATGCGAACATGGCGAGCGTACACAGTAGAAAAGAAGCAACGCCCCAGCCTTGCATGGTGCGTATAAGCCGAATGCGCTTTCTTAGGTTATCAATTTGTTTTATGACAAACGGCCTGACTTGTTCACCTTCTCGGGCGTTCAATTCCCTGATTAACTGCGCTAACACCAAAAAACGATTTGTATACGCTAAAAGTAGTAGAGATATGGCGGGAAAAAGCAGTGCGGGGGTCGTTAATGTCATCTTTTTTCCATTATTTAGGTATATACTTATAGATTGTTAACTATGAGCTAGACATTTTTACAAATTACAGGCTTAATATTAACAATTTGGCTCGTCAACTTAAAAATTAAGGTAAAAGACGAGATTAATCAAGCATATGTATATGCCTATAAGCGCAGTGTTAAAACAAAACAATAAAGCATAGCGCTTATGCAATAGGGGGAACAATGGCTATCAACAATGGTAAACCTCACCATGATGAGGCACCAGATAAATTGGCGCACGAGTTCGCGCAACGTTGTGCAGATTTATTCCATGTTGAGCCGGAGCAGTTAACGAAAGCCCTGGCTAATTCTTCTGGCAATTCTCAGTTGGGTCAATTGGTGTCACAGCTTAGTCAGCAGTTGAGTGTTGCGCTCATAGCTGCACAATTGGGGAGCAATCAAGAGCAACCTCAGCACAGTGCCCAAGTTGAAGAGCTTCAGGGAGAGCTAGCGGCCTTAAAAGAACGTTATGCCAAACAGAATAGGCAGCTACTCGAAGCACAACAAGAAAATGCTCAGTATGCTGACGAGCATGTTCAATTAAAACAAAAACAACACGAGCTAGCTGCACTAAAGCATCGCATTACTGAGTTAGAGAGCGATCACTTCAACTCTCAAGGTGAACACGAAGAGTTACACTCAACGGTTACTGAGTTACGTGATGCAAAAAATGCGTTGGATAAAGAGAATCAATCTTTAAAACAAGCGCTAGAAAAACAAAGACAAAGCAATGCTGCGTGGCAAGAAAAACTCAAAGAGATGTCACAGCAACAGCAGGGCAGCGAACAAGCAATGCAACAGCTTGATGAGTTGCAAAAAGAAAACGAAGCTTTTGCTGAGCAGCTTGCTCATTATGAGCAATTGGTGAGTCGTCAAAATCAACAACTCTCAGATCTTTCAGCGCAATTAAATGAGTCATCTGAGCAAGGTGAGAATCAGCAGATGATGGTTCAGCGTTTGAAGCAAATGGGTGAAGATTTGCGTACACAACTTGCTGATACTCAATCTGAACTTGAACAGCAGAAACAAGCAAACTCGACACTCGAAGAGAAAGTTGCCTCTTATCATATCCATCAAGAGGATATTGAGCAGCAATACAAACATTCTCAACAAGAGGTGGCCTCTTTGCAGCAGCAGCTAGCGAAGATTGACGAGTTGCAAGAACAATTGACTCAACAGACTGAGCAACATCAAAAAGCCTTGGTTGAACAGGGTAAAAAGCAACAGAACGAGTTCTTGAAAGAGCAACAGAAGTGGCAACAGCAACATGCTGACCTTGAAAAGCGTCTTGATGAGCTAACACAGCAAAATCAGGAGCTGGATGATGACAAAGCATCGTTGAGTTCAAGTCTTGAACAAGCTCAGGCACGCTGTGCCGATGAAGCTCAAGAGATCGAAAGCTTAAAAGAAAAAATTGAGGAGCTGGTTGCCCGTCATCGTGACGAACAGCAGCGTAACGAGAGTCTGCGTTCTCGTATCGATAACGACTCGAAACAAGCCCGTCAGGCATTCGATAGCTTACGTTCAGAGCATCTAGAGTTAAAAGATGAGCTCGAGCAAGCACAAGAAAAAATGATGGAATACAAATTGAAGTTTGACTACGCCCAGAAGCAACTACAAAGCGATTCTTAATGAGCTTTACATGGGTGAAGGCCTTTGACGCTGCACACAGCGTCGAGGCCAACATTGTAAAAGGCATGCTAGAACATGCGGGTATACAATGTCAGCTCAAAGGCGAAGCGCTGCAAGGCGCACTTGGTGAAATCCCCTTCATCGAAGCCTCTGTGAGTGTCTGGGTTTATAATATAAAACTGCCCGCAGCCCAAGAAATCTTGCTAGAATACCGTCAATCGAAATCATCAGCGCAAAAATGGCAGTGCGATTCCTGTAAACAGTGGAACCCTGCGACGTTTGATTTGTGCTGGTCTTGTATGAAAGAGCATGATGAACAAGCCTAATAACTTTCAACGTATCAGAGACTTAAATACCGTGCAGAAAGCCTCGCTTGCGGCTGCACTACTTGAGCGTATGCTGCCAAACTATGCGTTGTTCAGCGAAGCATTGGAATTTGGCGATGCCGAGGTACTAAACAATGCCTTGGCGTTGTGTTGGGAGAAAATTCTTCTACCGAAGAGCAAAATCAGCATCGAAAAGTTAGTCGAAAAGGTTGAGCCAAATGTGCCAGAGGTCAATGATTTTGACGTTTTTGGAGTTTACCCAGCAATCGATGCGGCAACGGCTTTACTAACTTTACTGCAGGGGTTACAAAGCAAGGAAGATCAAGAGTTTGTTAATGTATGCAAAATTGCGCAGGGCACCGTTGCTCGTTTAGTTGAATATCAATTCGAACTCGAAGAACAAACGTATACATCCAAAGATGTGAATCAGCATCCTTTAATGGAATATGAAATTAGTGTGTTATCTGAGCTGATTGATTTTGTAGAAGCGATGGGCAGATTAGATAAAGATAATGCTAAAGCACTTCGCAAACTAGCGGTTGCTGATGGGCAAACTAATATCGGTGTTGAAATCGCATAACTGTGGCTATAGCGCAGCTCTATAGGAGCTGCCATGGTTATTTACGTTGATACAGTCGGCACCACACCTGACCTGCTTTTTTCTCTTTTAAGACCTGCCAGTTATTTGGGGCGCTAAAGTCTTGATTATCACTTTCTACCTCAACATAAATAAGCGCATTACTCTCGAGCCAAGCATTTGCTTCTAGCTTTTCACAGCACACACTCGCCAGACCCTTATTAAAAGGCGGGTCAACAAAAACCAAGTCATATTGAGTGGTCGCTGCGGCGCCAACTAAAGACAGTGCGTCCGTGTTGATTATGGATGCGTTGTCCAATTTAAGTAACTCGGCATTGGCTGTGAGTTGCTGAGCTGCTTTGTTGTCGAGTTCAACCATGGTGGCATGTGAAGCAAAGCGAGATAAGGCTTCAAAGCTAAGACTTCCTGCACCGGCAAAGCAATCAAGTACCTTAGCATCGCGTACGTCCATCATAAGCCAATTGAACACAGTTTCTTTGACTCTATCGGTTGTAGGGCGTAAACCAACAACGTCATGCACTGGTAGCTTTCTTCCTCTGTGTTGGCCACTAATAATCCTGATTTGGCCAGAGGGTGCGGCGCCTTTGTTGGCACTTTTTGTTGGTTTTTTTCTACCGCGCATGGTTTTACTCACTTATGCTTTTTCCATATGCTGGGAAAATGATAATATAACGCGCAATTATAAATAATATTCGCGGCTAGCAACAGCTATCATCGTTACGGTGGTGCTATTTAACGGAGCTAAACGCTCCTTTTCAGTTTCAGTGCGCAAGTTAGGTGAGTTTTACGGTTTTAAATTATGGCTAAGAAAAGTAAGTTTTTATCGTGGTTTGGCTTAGGGAAAAAAGACGAGCAAGCGAAACAACAAGAACAGCAAGCGCAATTAGAAGCAGAGCGTCAGGCTCAAGAGCAAGCGGCTGAAGCAGCACGTATTGAAGCCGAACGTAAGGCCCAAGAGCAAACGGCAGAAGAAGCGCGATTAGAAGCCGAACGTAAGGCTCAAGAGCAAGCAGCTGAAGCAGCACGTATTGAAGCCGAACGTCAGGCCCAAGAACAAGCGGCAGAAGCAGCGCGTCAAGCCCAAGAGCAAGTAGTCGAAGAAGAAGCGCGATTAGAAGCCGAACGTCAGGCTCAAGAGCAAGCGGCTGAAGAAGCACGTTTAGAGGGCCAGCGTCAGGCACAAGAGCAAGCAGCTGAAGCAGCACGTATTGAAGCAGAGCGTCAGGCCCAAGAGCAAGCGGCTGAAGCAGCACGTATTGAAGCTGAGCGTCAGGCTCAAGAGCAAGCGGCTGAAGCAGCACATATTGAAGCCGAACGTCAGGCGCAAGAGCAAGCGGCAGAAGCAGCGCGTATTGAAGCTGAGCGTCAGGCTCAAGAGCAAGCGGCAGAAGCAGCGCGTATTGAAGCAGAGCGTCAGGCTCAAGAGCAAGCGGCTGAAGCAGCGCGTATTGAAGCTGAGCGCAAGGCACAAGAGCAAGCGGCTGAAGCAGCACGTATTGAAGCCGAACGTCAGGCGCAAGAGCAAGCGGCAGAAGCAGCGCGTTTAGAGGCAGAGCGTCAAGCCCAAGAACAAGCCGCAGAAGAAGCACGTTTAGAGGCAGAGCGTCACGCACAAGAGCAAGCGGCTGAAGCAGCGCGTATTGAAGCTGAGCGCCAAGCACAAGAAGCTGAGGTTGCCCAAAGTGAAGAGAAACAAGAAGCTCCGAAAAAATCTGGCTTCTTCTCACGACTAAAACAAGGCTTACTTAAGACTAAATCAAATATCGGATCTGGTTTTGCTTCATTGTTTGTTGGCAAGAAAATCGACGATGAACTTTTTGAAGAGCTAGAAACGCAACTATTAACTGCCGACGTTGGTGTAGATACCACCGTAAAACTAATTGATAGTCTCACGGACGCGGCGGATAGGAAGCAACTAAAAGACGGCGATGCTTTGTATGATCTGTTGAAGCAAGAAATGGCAGACATGCTAGCGAGCGCTGAACAGCCGCTTGAAATTAATAAAAAGGACGGGCCATTTGTAATTCTAATGGTTGGCGTAAATGGTGTGGGCAAAACAACCACCATAGGCAAACTTGCAAAGCAGTACCAACAAGAAGGTAAGTCTGTAATGCTCGCTGCGGGCGATACGTTCCGAGCTGCGGCTGTTGAACAATTACAAGTTTGGGGTGAGCGTAACAATATTCCTGTGATAGCACAGCATACCGGTGCAGACAGTGCTTCGGTCGTATTTGACGCATTCCAAGCTGCGAAAGCTCGTAATGTTGACGTACTTATTGCAGATACAGCAGGGCGATTACAGAACAAAGATAACTTGATGCAAGAGCTAGAGAAAATTGCACGTGTAATGAAAAAACTCGATCCACAAGCGCCTCACGAAGTGATGTTGACCATTGATGCAGGAACAGGTCAGAATGCAATTAGTCAAGTAAACTTGTTTGATAAAGCGGTTGGTTTGACAGGTATCACTTTGACTAAGCTAGACGGCACGGCCAAAGGTGGAGTTATATTTGCCATTGCCGACAAGTTTAAAACACCAATTCGTTATATTGGTGTAGGTGAAGGTATCGATGATTTGCGCACTTTCAAAAGCGATGACTTTATTGAAGCGCTATTTAGTGGTGAACAATAACTAGCACTTCAAATTGGGAAATAACAATAATGATAAAATTCCAAGAGGTGAGCAAAACCTACCCCGGCGGCCACATGGCGTTAGAAAAAGTCAGCTTTCATATAGGTAAAGGTGAATTGGCTTTTTTAACAGGCCACAGTGGCGCTGGTAAGAGTACGCTGCTCAAGTTAATCAGTTTGATGGAACGCCCGTCCGCGGGCAGTGTTGCAATCAATGGTGTGGACTTGAGTGCTATCAAGCAAAGTCAAATTCCTTATGTGCGCCGTGATATTGGTATTATTTTCCAGAATCACCGGCTTCTCGATAGATACTCTGTATTCGACAACGTGGCCTTGCCACTGATCATCGAAGGGGCGCATCGCAAACAAATAGAGAAACGTGTATCTGCGGCGCTAGAAAAAGTCGGCCTAGCTGATAAAGCGCGTTGCAGCCCGCAAATATTATCTGGTGGTGAGCAGCAACGCGTCGGAATCGCCAGAGCTATTGTCAATTCACCGCCTATCTTACTCGCGGACGAACCAACGGGTAACCTTGACCCCGAGCTGTCGATGGAGATCTTGCGACTGTTCGAAGACTTTAATAAACACGGTACCTCTGTGTTGATTGCAACTCACGATTTGGGCTTGATAGCGAGAATGAAGTATCGCAGTCTGACATTGAAAAATGGCCGTTTATTGACGGATCCACTTGCTCAGGAGTCTGCATTATGAGTTTGTTATTCAAAGGCCGAGAAACAGAGTTCCAACGCAAAGGGCATGGTTTTTTTGCGCGTATTTACTTCGCGGTTTTCAATACAATCCGTCAAGGAGTTCAAAGTCTAGGTGAAATGTGGCGAACGCCAGCTGCATCATTGATGACTATTTTAGTATTGGGGTTGAGTTTAACCTTGCCGTCCACGTTATATTTGGTCGTTAAAAATGTCCAAAAAGTCAGTAGTGGATTTGACAATGCAGCTGAAATCTCTTTGTTTGTAAAACAAGGTATGAGTGAGCAGCAAACGCAATCCCTGGTTAAGCGCCTCGCATTGTTTAGCGAAGTGGAAGACGTTCGTTATATAAGTAAAAGCAGCGCGCTAGAAGAATTTAAGCAAGTATCTGGCTTTGCCAATGCCTTAGATTATCTTGATGAAAATCCTTTACCTGATGTGGTATTGGTTACACCGACCGAGCGACACCGTAACCCACAAGCGGCTAAGGCCTTGCTCAATAAGCTGCAGCAAGAGCGTGAGGTCGACTTTGGTAAAATCGATATTGAGTGGTTAGAGCGCCTTAATGCGATTCTTAATTTACTCAAAGAGAGCGTTATTACTATCGCCATTCTATTGTTAAGCTCAGTAATTTTAATCATTGGCAACACTATTCGTTTATCTATTATGGATAAGCGTACTGAAATCCAAGTCATGAAGCTTGTTGGCGCAACCAACGGCTTTATCCAGTCGCCATTTTTGTGGACGGGTATTTGGTATGGTGTGGTTGGTGGCTTTGTCGCCTTGATTTGTAATCTGCTCATGATGTGGTGGTTGGAATCAGCGGTAGAAACGGTCACAGGTATCTATCAATCAAGCTTTATTCTCCAAGGCCTTAATGCACAAGAGTTTTTAATCTTAATCTCGCTTGCGGTGATCTTAGGCTTCAGTGGCTCGTACTTATCTGTGCGTCGTTATATCAAAGAAATCGAACCGGATAAGGTGTAAATTTAAGCGGCTATGATAATGAGCTGCTATGCTCATTATCGGCTGCTAAAGTACACTAAATATTCGGTGCACGATGCCAGCTTGTCTCTTATATAACACCTAATTTAATTAAACTTTAATATTTCTAAATGTTTCATATTGATATTATTTACAATAGAAACAAGGTGTTAAGTGTTAATTTTCAAGTATTGAGAACTTCTTGATATGCATGCAGTCAAAGGTTACAATGCTTTAGCACTCTCGGTTTTAGAGTGCTAAATTTTGATGAAGATTAAATCATCCGAGGTGAATAATGAGCACAAATTTAAATGCACTAGCATTTCCGGTTGGCCAGCAAAGCGCGAGCATCGAAGGGTACTTGCAAGCGGTTAGCACCATTCCTATGCTCGAGGCCGAGGAAGAACGCCGTTTGGCTACTAGGCTTCAAGAAGAGGGTGACTTAAGCGCTGCAAAGCAGTTGATTATGTCGCACCTACGTTTTGTTGCACACATTGCTAAAAGTTACAGTGGATATGGTTTACCTCAAGCTGATTTAATTCAAGAAGGTAATATCGGTCTGATGAAAGCGGTGAAACGCTTTGACCCTAGCGTCGGTGTGCGTCTGGTATCTTTCGCAGTTCATTGGATTAAAGCTGAGATCCATGAGTACGTGTTAAAAAATTGGCGTATTGTTAAAGTTGCAACTACCAAAGCGCAGCGCAAGCTATTCTTCAACCTGCGTAAGAACAAAAAGCGTCTTGGTTGGTTTAACCAAGAAGAAGTAACAACCGTAGCTAATGAGCTTGGTGTAAGTGAAAAGGAAGTACGTGAAATGGAATCGCGCATGAGCGGCCAAGACATGGGCTTCGACTTAACTAACGATGACGATGATAGCGGCGTTAGTACAACATACTCACCGGTGCAGTACTTAACTGACAATAGCTCAGACTTGGCAGAGTCGGTCGAACAAGAACAGTGGCAAGAGCAATCGCACACCCGTTTATTCTCTGCTCTGAAAACACTAGACGAACGCTCACAAGATATCGTGACTTCTCGTTGGTTGGCAGATGAAAAAGCGACACTACAGGAATTGGCGCAGAAATATGATGTGTCAGCCGAGCGTGTACGTCAGCTAGAGAAAAGCGCAATGAAAAAGCTTCAGAACGCGATGGCGTAATGAGTGAAAAGACAGTAACGAAAAAAGGCCAGCAACAGCTGGCCTTTTTTGTGCTCACTTATCCGTGAAACTTAGTGATCACGCTTAACTGCGATATTCGCAAGTGCGATTAACGCGTCTTTCTCAGCACTAGGGGCAAGAAAAGATAGCGCCGCAATGGCTTTGTCGGCTTCTTGCTGGGCGCGCTCCATCGTGATTTCCAGCGCCTTTGTTTGCTTGAGTGTCTCAAGAATATCATCGAGATGTTCAAGGCCGTTGCCTTGCTCAATTGCTGTGCGGATCTGAGCTACTTGTTCAGGCTGCGCTTTAGTCATGGCATAGATAAGCGGTAGAGTAGGTTTTCCTTCAGCCAAATCATCACCAATATTCTTACCCAGAGTTTCAGCATCGGCGCTGTAGTCTAATACATCATCAACCAACTGGAATGCGGTACCTAAATGCATACCGTATAATCGCATGGCTTCTTCGATGTCATTATCTTGCTCGGTGATCACTGCTGCGAGTTGAGTAGCTGCTTCGAACAACTTTGCAGTTTTCGAATAAATTACCTGCATGTAGCTTTGTTCGCTGGTGTCAGGGTCATTGCAGTTCATCAGCTGTAACACTTCGCCTTCTGCAATCACGTTCGTGGCGTCGGCTAAGATGTCCATGATGCGCATTTGCCCAAGTCCAACCATCAGTTGGAAAGAGCGAGTATAAATAAAGTCACCGACAAGAACGCTAGCTGCATTGCCGAACTCGGCGTTTGCGGTTGGCTCGCCTCGGCGAAGCGCTGACTCATCGACTACGTCGTCATGAAGCAAGGTGGCAGTATGTATAAACTCAACGATCGTTGCTAAAGTGATGTGTTTATCGCCTTGGTATCCCAACGCGCGGGCAGCTAGCAGTGCAAGCATAGGACGAACACGCTTACCGCCACTATTGACTATATATAGCCCTAGCTGATTGACCAGTGCAACGTCAGATTGCATTTGTGCATATATTAACTTGTTGACGCTGTTCATATCATCATCGATAAGCGTCTGGATAGCTTTTATATCCATTTAACTCCGTTCCGTGCCACGTCGATTGTTCGGGGAATTGCGCGGTGAATTGTACATGAATTTTCAGCATTGCTCGACTCTTTCGCACGAAACGAACGTTTTTATTGGTTTCAAAGTAAAAAATTAACTAAAGGCAAATTAATTGCCTAAAAAGTGCGTAATGCCCTTGGCAAGCGGTTAAAAAAAGATAAAATAAGGAAAATTTTTTTATGTCCTCGTCGGCGCCATTTTTTCTCACAAATAATTGAAAAAATACGCTTGTCAATAAGGGTGTTTTAGCGTAGACTTCGCGCCCTATTGAAGAATATTTAGTTGCGTCGATTTGAGGGCGCACAGACGGAGTTAATTATGTACGCGGTTTTCCAAAGTGGTGGTAAACAGCACCGTGTGACTGAAGGTCAAACGATTCGTCTAGAGAAACTAGACGTTGAGACTGGTGCAGCAGTTGAATTTGACACAGTACTTTTAGTTGCTAATGGTGAGAAAATCGAGATCGGTACACCGTTCGTAAACGGTGGTAAAGTGACAGCTGAAGTTGTTTCTCACGGTCGTGGCGAGAAAGTTAAGATTGTTAAATTTAGACGTCGTAAGCATTCTCGTAAGCAGATGGGCCACCGTCAGTGGTTCACTGAAGTTAAAATCACTGGCATTAGCGCTTAATTTAGAGGTACAGAAAGATGGCACATAAGAAGGCAGCTGGTAGTACTCGTAACGGTCGTGATTCAGAAAGCAAACGCCTAGGTGTTAAGCGTTTTGGCGGTGAATCAGTTCTAGCGGGTAGCATCATCGTACGTCAACGTGGTACTAAGTTCCACGCAGGTTCAAACGTAGGTATGGGTAAAGACCACACTCTATTCGCAACTGCAACTGGTAAAGTTCAGTTCGAACAAAAAGGTCCTTTAAACCGTAAATACGTGAGCATCGTAGCTGAGTAATCAGTTAACAGACTTACTGAAAAACCCCGCACTTGCGGGGTTTTTTGTTTTCAATTGCTCAAATCAATTCGCATTGATCGTGAGCATTAATGCGAAGCAATTGATATAATAGAAACATTCAATCGCAGATCCGCTAAGTGAATAAACATGAAATTTGTTGATGAAGTCGAAATCCGCGCAGAAGCGGGAGATGGCGGCAGTGGTGTTGTCTCTTTCCGACGCGAAAAATACGTACCAGACGGTGGCCCGGATGGCGGCGACGGCGGTGACGGCGGCAGTGTCTACTTAGAAGCAGACGATAACTTAAATACCCTTATCGATTATCAGTTTGAGCGTTTCCATCGCGCAGAGCGCGGTACGAACGGCCAAAGTCGTAACTGTACTGGTAAGAAAGGGACCGACTTAGTTCTTAAAGTACCTGTGGGAACACGTGTAACTGACGTTGATACTCAGGAGAGCCTAGGTGACCTGACTAAACATGGTCAAAAGTTGGTGGTAGCCAAAGGTGGTTTCCACGGTTTAGGTAACACGCGCTTTAAATCGAGTACAAACCGAGCGCCTCGTCAGAAAACGCTAGGCACGCCAGGTGAAGTACGTAACCTTAAATTAGAATTGATGCTACTTGCTGATGTAGGTCTATTAGGTTTACCAAACGCGGGTAAATCAACCTTCATTCGTAGCGTGTCAGCAGCAAAGCCTAAAGTGGCAGATTATCCGTTTACGACGCTTGTGCCTAACTTGGGGGTTGTACGCCCTGCATCAGGCCAGTCGTTTGTTATTGCTGATATTCCTGGTTTGATTGAAGGTGCATCTGATGGCGCAGGCTTAGGTATTCGCTTCTTGAAACACCTTGAGCGTTGTCGTGTGTTATTGCACATCATTGATGTACTTCCAGTTGACGGTTCAGATCCAGTAGACAATGCGTATGCAATTATTAACGAGCTACACCAGTACAGTCCAAAACTTGCTGATAAGCCGCGCTGGCTAGTTTTCAACAAGATTGACTTGTTACCACAAGATGAAGTCGAAGAAATTTGTGCACGCATCGCAGAAGAGTTGGGTGTAGAGCAGGATATTTATAAAATCAGTGCTGCAAGTAAATTGAATACGCAAGAATTGTGTCAGGATATTATGCAGTTACTTGAGTCTATGCCTAAAGATAAATTCGAACAGCATCAGGTAGAAGAGGAAGTCGAATTTAAATGGGATACTTATCATCGTCACGCAACGAAAGAAAAAGAAGATGACGACGATTGGGAAGATTGGGATGATGACGACTACGACGTTGAGATCATCTACGAACGTTAAGAAAAATGTTAAGGGCGCTTGCGCCCTTTTTTTGTGAATAAGGATCCGAAGTGAAAGTTTCAATGATCGCTGCGATGGCGCATAACAGAGTTATTGGTAAAGATAACGACATGCCATGGCATTTACCCGCTGATCTTAAGCACTTTAAAGAAGTTACCCTAGGCAAACCCGTCATCATGGGTCGAAAAACGTTAGAATCCATCGGTAGAGCTTTGCCTGGTCGCAAGAATATTGTCATTAGTCGCAATTCAGATTACCAATTTGAAGGTGCACAAACGGTGACTTCAGTACAAGAAGCACTTGAATGCGTGGGGGAAGTCGATGAGGTAATGATCATTGGCGGCGGTAATATTTATGAACAATGTTTACCCATTTCTAGTACTTTATACTTAACTTTTATTGACCTTGAAGTGGATGGGGATACTCGTTTTCCCGATTATGAATCCATGGGGCCATGGCACTGCGAATCACACGTGGCGCATCAAAAAGATGATAAAAACCCGCATGATTACGAATTTGTCACGCTTAGTAAGGAAGTGTGAGTTATTTGATAATTTTTGATCTAGTTGGTAAACTGTTAGTCTACTTTGTAATAAAAAAGTATTAAAGGGTGCAACTAATGAAATTATTATCCGTGGCTATCGCTTCAGCGGTATTGGCAGGCAGTGTTTTGTACACTGCACCAGCGAGTGCAAATGACCGCTTAGCGGTCAGTATTTGCGAGTATATTGCTGCTAATGATAAAAACCGTTTACGTAAAACGTTGGGTGACGCGCGTATTAAATTGCGTGACATTTCCGACAGCGTAAAGTGTAATGGTAACAATCTTGTACGTCATGCTCTGGCTAGCCAAGCAGTGGATACAGGTGAGTATATTATTAAAAGCTTACCAAAAAGCTCCCTAGAAGATGGTGCGGACCTTAATTGGGCCACCAGTAATGGTTACGGCGACTCTCCGCTTGTGGCTGTTATCAAAGAGCGTGCGGGCCTATAACCGCGATTTATACGTAAAAACCACGGTAATTGCCGTGGTTTTTTTGTTTTTGCTTTATTTCTAATTCAGTTCCCGCCCTATACTAGTTAAAATAGCGCAAATTTTTTAACTAGGTCTCTCTATGGCAATCCACGTAATCGATCATCCTCTCGTACAGCACAAACTTGGCCTTATGCGCCAACAAGGTATCAGCACAAAAAGTTTTCGTGAGCTCTCATCTGAGGTTGGCACATTGCTAACTTATGAGGCGACAAAAAACCTAGAGCTCGCCGATACAACAATTACAGGTTGGCAAGGAAATGAGCTAACAGTGAAGAGTATCAAAGGGAAAAAGATTACAGTTGTGCCAATTTTACGAGCTGGTTTAGGTATGCTTGATGGTGTGTTGCACCTCGTTCCCGGCGCAAAAGTGAGTGTCGTTGGTTTGGAACGTAACGAAGAAACTCTTGAGCCAATCCCTTACTTTGAAAAACTGGTAGGTAAAATTGACGAGCGCTTGAGTCTAGTGATTGATCCTATGCTTGCGACAGGTGGTTCAATGATTGCCACTTTAGATATGTTGAAAAAGGCTGGATGCAAGCACATTAAAGTGATCGTGCTGGTTGCTGCGCCAGAGGGCGTAGACAAAACCTTAGCTGCTCACCCTGATATCGATATTTACACAGCTTCTCTAGACAGCCACTTGAATGAGAAAGGATACATAGTGCCAGGATTAGGCGATGCAGGTGACAAAATCTTCGGTACTGTTTAATGAGCGCTGCGTTTTCACCTAAAACTATTCTGACGGGTGCCCAGATGCTATTCGTAGCATTTGGTGCGTTGGTGTTAGTGCCGTTGCTTACTGGATTAGATGCCAATGTTGCACTGTTCACAGCAGGTGCAGGTACTTTAGCTTTTCAGTGGATTACCCGTGGCCAAGTCCCTGTATTTCTTGCATCTTCATTTGCGTTTATTGCGCCAATCATTGCATGTAATCAGCTATACGGTACAGCGGCGACCATGGGGGCATTGATGGCTGCCGGTGGTGCCTACATGATTTTGAGCGTTTTAGTACGACTCAAAGGAACGGACATGCTGCACCGCGTACTCCCACCGGTTGTTGTTGGCCCCGTGATCATGGTGATCGGTTTAGCACTGGCGCCGGTCGCGGTCAATATGGCGATGGGCAAAAGCGGAGATGGCTCTGCGCAGTTAGTAGCATATGACCATGCTATTTGGATCTCTATGTTAGCGTTGTGTGCGACATTATTAACCGCGGTTTTCGGTAAAGGAATTTGGCGACTGGTGCCTATCCTTGCCGGTGTATTTGTAGGTTATATGTGCGCATTGTTTTTGGGTGTAGTGGAGTTTAGTGCCGTACAGCAAGCATCTTGGGTTGCTGCTCCAGCATTCACAGCACCTGAGTTCAAGTGGCAAGCTATTGCATTTATGATCCCCGTGGCGATTGCCCCGGCTATTGAGCATATCGGCGATATGATGGCTATTAGCCATGTAACAGGCAAGGACTTTCTGAAAAAGCCTGGTCTACACCGCACCTTGATGGGCGACGGTGTTGCTACCACGCTTGCGGCCAGTGTGGGTGGCCCACCGAATACTACTTATTCAGAGGTAACCGGCGCTGTAATGTTGACCAAGAACTTCAATCCACGCGTGATGACGTGGACGGCAATTATTGCTGTGGTGCTGGCATTCATTGGTAAAATGGGCGCTGTGTTGCAAACTATTCCTGTTCCGGTAATGGGCGGCATCATGATTTTATTATTTGGCTCGATTGCAGTAGTGGGCTTGAAGACATTGTTCAAAGCGCATATTGATGTCAGCGAGCCACGCAATCTTGTGATTATTGCCTTGATTCTGGTGCTCGGTATCGGTGGCATGCAAATTGGCGGTAATGAGTTTGCACTCCAAGGTGTTAGCCTTTGTGCTATTTTTGGTATTTTGCTGAATCTCATTCTTCCGCCTGCACAGTCAGAATCGCAGAATTAAATAGTGAACTCTAAAGTCTTTGGATGCTCGACATTCAATTTTCAAAAAGACATTAGAGCAATTAGTCCAGAAATAAGGTAAGATCGGCCGCCTTCGACCATCATGAGATGGCGGCACCGATCACTGAGGCATTCAGCCGTTTAAATATTAGGGGCAATCCTATGTCAGATAAGCGTTATATTACCGCACAACAATTACTTGAAGACTCATTCCGCGTTGCGGCTCAAGTTTACGAAGACGGCTTCCGTCCAGACTTCATTATTGGTATTTGGCGTGGTGGTGCACCGATCGGCATCGCAGTACAAGAGTACTATGATTTTAAAGGTATCGAAACTGACCATATCGCGGTTCGTACTTCTTCTTACTATGGCATTGGCCAGCAGTCGAAAGAAATCAAAGTGCACGGTTTGCATTACATCATTGAAAACGCCAATGCCGACAACTCGTTATTGATTGTTGACGACGTGTTTGATTCAGGTCGCAGTATTTACGCATTAAAAGAGAAACTCTCGGAACTGATGCGTCTAAATATGCCAAAAGATGTGCGTGTAGCGTGTCCATACTACAAGCCAAAGAACACTAAGGTACCGATGAAGCCTGATTACTACATTCACAATTCGGATGAGTGGTTGGTATTCCCACATGAGCTGTCGGGTTTAACACCAGAAGAGCTGCAAGAGGGTAAATCGGACCTCGCAAACATCAAGGATTTGTTTGTATAACGGATTCAACATAAAAAAAGCAGCGTTCGCTGCTTTTTTTATGTTTCGTGGATAGCTACGTTTAGATAAAGCTATCGACAAACTCACTCAATGCTGCTTCATCTATGGTCTGTAGCCCATCTTTAGAGCGTACAATTAATCCTTTATCAACTAATTCAGTCACCACACGGCGATAGGCACGCTCAGTTGTCGCAAAGCGCTCCGCTTCAGCACTGACTGTCGGGTAGGCCCGAAGTAGGGTTGGATTGGTGTTCTGGGCGCGCATTAAACAATCTTTGGCTATGTTGTAACTCAGTGGTAGTAGTAATTTGTCTAAGTTTACTTTCTGATTTTCCTGAAATTTTGCAGCGATTGTCTGCGCTGTGTATAAACTCAGTTGCGGATTTTCCAATAGTACTTGGCGCCAGTGCTTTAATTCAATTAAGTCATAGCTGACATCACTAAAACACGTCACCGTATAAATACAAGGTTGGTTATTGAGCGCTTCGATTTCGCCAATCAGGGTATTGTTGCAGTCCAATTGACCGAGTAAGAGCCGACGTCCATTACCGACGTCATAGCTGAATGACACAGTACCGCTGCGCACTAATACAAGCTTTTGCAATGGCTGATCTTGATGAAGTAGAACCTCTTTTTTTTCTTGTTGGTAATGGTTTCCAGTGAACTTGAGAAGTTGCTCAACGAGATCGGTCGAAAAATGATACTGAAACATTGTCAAAGCCTGCTGGGACAATTGTCCTTTTTGTTACAACTACATGACGCTAGCATGACACTCTAGCGTGTTTTTACGTCAATTCGCACATAAATGCAGGGCTTTCCTAAAGGGTAACTTTCCCGTGTTTACTGTGTCGGTTTATTGCCTTGCGGTGTGAATTGGCTTTTTTATTATCATAGTCCGCATAAATCCAGAATCTAACTGGATATTTACAGCGGTTTATTAATGCTAACTGAAAGCGAAGGAGAGGACAAATGAGTTGGGAATATTTAGGCTATTTCGCCTCAGCTTTATTAGTTACTTCTCTGGCGATGAGCGATGTACACAAACTGCGTTGGTTTAATTTGGCAGGGTGTATTGCGTTTACGTTTTATGGGTTAGCAATTGAAGCTTGGCCAGTGGCGTTAACCAACGCCTTGCTGGCGTTGGTTAACTTATACCACTTACACAAATTAAAGCTTACTCACTGCAAAGCAGGGGCGTCACGTTCATAACGCTTAGTCCCGCCAAGCCAAGTTTGTAGTACCTGTGTTTGCCAAATATCTTGAACGGGCGCGCTGATAATATCTGTGTCCACCAAGATAAAGTCTGCCCACTTACCTTTTTCAAGACTGCCTAATTTAAACTCCTGTTGCGCACTGTAAGCGGCATCAAGCGTAAATGCACGAAGTGCTTGTTCGCGTGTTAGCAATTCTTCTGGTCGCCATCCCGCTTCTGGCTGACCTTGATGGTCTTGGCGGGTAATCGCGCTGTACAGACCATGGAATGGGTTAGCAAGCTCAACAGGGAAATCTGAACCTGCAGCCACTCTAGAGCCCTGTGCTAAAAATGTTTGCCATGCATATGCGCCTTGTAATTGATTATCCGTTAGGCGTTGCTCTGCCATGTGCATATCTGATGTCGCATGCACGGGTTGCATTGATGGAATGATCTTCAGTTCTTTAAAGCGGCCAATATCACTGGGTTCAACAATTTGTGCATGCTCTATGCGATTACGCAGTAACTTTCCTCCAGTGCTTTTGAAGACCGCTTCATAGGCATCAAGTACCTCTCTGTTAGCGCGATCGCCAATTGCATGTGTGTGCGCGGCAAAACCATGGGTGAAACAAAGCTTATAAATCTCTTGAAGCTGTTCTTGGCTTTCTAACATGAGTCCTTTATGACCTTTGCGGTCGGCATAATCTGCCAACAAGGCAGCTCCACGTGAGCCTAGAGCGCCGTCTGCATACACTTTGACACTGCGTATCGACAACATGTCTTGGTTATCGTGAACTTTGCCAGCTTTTAGCATCGATTCCAGTTGCGGATCTGCGGCACTGAGCATGGCGTAAATGCGAATAGGCAAGGTGTGATTTTCGGCTCGGTCTTTGTATAGCTGCCAAGTGTCTTTATCAATGCCTGCATCATGAGCACTGGTAATGCCTAAACTCAATAGATGCTCACCCGCTTTATCCAAAGCACTGGACAAGCTCTTCATGGACGTCTTAGGAATGGCTGAGGTAATTAAGTTTTCCGCTTTATCGATAAATACGCCCGTGGGCGAGCCATCTTCGTGTCGAATAATTTCGCCGCCAGCAGGGCTCTTCGCATCAGCTTTGAGCCCGGCAAGTTCCATGGCTTTAGTGTTCACCCACACGGCATGACCATCGATACGCGATAACACGACAGGCTTATCGCTCACGTACTTGTCTAAATCCTTTGCGCTAGCAAATTCTTTTACTGGCCAATTTTCTTGGTTCCAGCCGCGGCCAATAATCCAGTCTTGCTCCGATTGCGATGCGAATGCTTTGAGTTTCTCACCCATTTCTTCAATGGATGTGGTATCGCGCAGGTCTAGACGCATTAAATTTTGTCCTAGGCCGATGATATGACCGTGGGCATCGATTAAACCCGGTAGTAACACTTTACCTTGGCCGTCGATAACCGTTGCATCTGGATAGCTGCTAACAAGTGACTCGTTACCGCGGTTGATCACCCGTCCATCTTTAAACACCAGAGTTTGAAAATTCGCTAAATCTCCGTTGTTTGTTGGCGTGTACCCATTTATATTATGCACTACAGTAGTATTAGCCCAGATTGATAATGGCGTGAGGGCTGTTGCCATAACTAATGCAAAGAGCTTGTTTTTCATATTATTTTCCTTATTAGCAAGCTCAAATGACTGTAGCAAAGAACTGGGCTGTAGGACAAACTCAAATCGACAAAGGTCAAGGATGAATAGAAGTAAAATTGTTACCACACTCCCCGTAATTGCTCTACTTGTTGGCTGTACAACTGTGCTCGCTGCAAACGAAAGTACACCTGCAAAACTGATTAAGGCGTGGCCAATAAAGCCATTCGATGGAACTGATCGTTCTCGTACCGAGAGCTGGGCAAATCTGTCTTTTGTTATTGATACACAAGGAGATGTCACCGATGTCGAAGTGTTGTCTCATTCTGAGGTGAGATTTGACGAAGATGACTTCAAGCGATTAATCAAAATGTGGCAATTTGAGCCCGCGATATTGAATGGGGAACCTATCGACGCTTCGTGGTTGTACACCGTACAAAGCAAGAAGATGTTTGATGGCGTTGATAATGGCACCATTAAAAGGGGATTTTTATCTACAGGGGAGCAGATTCAAGCTGCACTTGCAGATAAAAATTTCGACTTGGTACGAACACTGTTGAATAAGCTCGATGAGCATACTAAGAACAATGCCGAACAGGCTTTAAATCATTGGTTTAAAGCTCAATATTATTATTTTGTAGAAGATTGGCATCAATATGGGCATCACCTGCAGAGTGCTTATGCTTTGAGTAAAGAGTTACCTACCGAATACCGCATTAAGTTACATCAAAACACCCTACACTGGTTTATGTACACCCGTGAATACCTGAGTGCAAATACGGCGATTAACTCATTCTATGGCCTAGGAGATGTTAATATGGATGCAGCAATATTTCTTAAAGCTAAAAAGCAGCTCGCCAAAGAATTGAATGCAAACCCTGAACTGCACTATAGCTATACGTTAGAGCCTAATAAACCAAAGCTATTGGGGCTTAGTCGCTACAGTGTTCAAATCAAGACACAAGAACCATTAACCAAGGCTCAGCTGAGGTGCCGGTATGGTGTTCTTGATGTGCCAAAGGTCAGTGAGAACCGCTATGCCATCACGCAAACTGAAGCTAACGTGCGTTGTGGGTTGCTGATTAAAAGTGAGACAGAGCAGTCAATTGAGATAGAGCAAACGGGACAGGCGATACGTCTGTAGTTGACTTTGTAGTTATACCAACAAGCAATAATACTTGAGCCGTTTAAGGGACTAAACCTAACACAGCAACCGAAAAGTTTTCTTGCCGCATAGAGCCTTTCAATAAGCTAATTTGGTATTGATTTTGAGAAAGAAAAAGGCCGCGTGATGCGGCCTTTACTGTTGCTGTGTCTATTACACCTTAAAGCGATCAACTGATTGGCGTAACTCCTCGGCCAGTTTGGCCACCTCAGAGCTAGATTCAGAGGTTTGATTTGCCCCTTCAGCAGTTTGTTCGGCGATAGAAACGATTTGCTCCAAACGTTCACTGATCTCTTGCGACACTTGTTGCTGCTCCATCGCCGCAGATGAAATCTGCTCACTGACGTCATTAGCTGCGGCAACTGCATTGGTAATTGAATCAAGCGCTGCGCTTGCATGTTCGCTTTGTTCCACACATGATTCCGCTTGCTGGCGACCTTTTGACATAGCCTCAACAGCTGCTTGGGCGCCATTTTGCAACGACTGAATCATATTTTGAATCTCTTGTGTCGATTCTTGTGTCTTGCTTGCCAGTGAACGCACCTCATCTGCTACCACAGCGAAGCCACGGCCTTGTTCACCCGCACGAGCGGCTTCAATTGCTGCGTTTAGTGCAAGTAGGTTGGTCTGCTCAGCGATGCCACGAATAACATCGAGAATGCCACCGATAGAGGCGCTGTCTTGATGTAACTGGTTGATAACTTGTGATGCGTTGTCGACTTCAATGGCCAACTGCTCAATCGTCGCTTTGTTTTGGTTTGAAATACCTTTGACGCGATTTGCTTCGCTATCCGCATTTTTGATTTCGTTCAAGGCCAGTTGCGCGCTCTCATTGACCGCTTGCGAGGTACTGCTCATTTCGGTCGTTGCTGTGGCCGCTTGCTCTACTTGCGCACGCTGAGACTGAATAGCTTGGCTTGACTCAGTTGTGATAGTAGACGTTTGTTCAGAAGCTGCCGCAAGTTGGGTAGAGCGGGAAATAATGCCTTGAATCAACTGACGTAGACTGTCGATTAGGGTATTACAGCTTTTCGCCAACTCGCCAAATTCATCTTGTGCGCTGTCGTCTAGACGTTGCGTCATGTCGCCTGAAGCTACAATATTGAGCACGCGATTTACTTCGCTAAGCGGTTTGGTAATTCGGCTTACCGTAAAGTAGGCCACGATAATGGCGATAATGGTCGCCAAAATCATACCCAGCCAAGTCCAAAGATTTGCTTTACGTACATCCTTGCGCACGCCTTGTTGCTGCGCAAACGCCATATCTTTCACTTGCGAAACTAGTGTTGTTAATGAGGCCAGAGCTTTGTCATTAGTAGCCTCAGAACTTGATAAGTTCGCTTTTGTTTTCTCGATGGTTGCTAGCAATTCAGCTTTGTTGTTAGCCAAAGACGCAGAACCTTTCACCGTGTTAGTAATCGTACCCACATAATTGCTAAGGTCATCCAACAAGCCTGAGTCTTTCGCAGCGACCGCAGGGCCAATCAAGGTCATAGAGCGCTCTAGTTCACCTAAATAAAACAGCTGGTCGTTTTTAATAATGTCTAGCGTCTGGGCATTGTTTACGGTCAGGATGTCGTTACTGGTTGTAGCCAAAGAAGTGAGGTTATTCTCAAGTTGTGTAACCGCTTGGTAAGCGCGTGCATCGTCTTGCTCAAGGCCATCAAGGTCGGAAATATCAAGCACTACCGACACTGCATCTTCGACATTCAAATCTATGGTGTCGAATTGTTCACGAAGTGTTTTTCTCAGCGTCAGCGCGCGGCTCTTATTACTAAAGAGTTGATCAACTTGGGGCTCAAACTCGGTGTACGCTTTCTCAACGCTACTGGCCATATTTGCCAGCTTAGCTTCATTTTGTACCACAGTGCGTAGCTCAGACATCGACTTGTCGAACGATTTTTGTTCTTTGCGATATCTTTGCTCTAGCTCTGCAAGCTCTGCTGCGTCATCGCTGTAATATGCTCCTATCGCAGCCTTGCTCATCAATGTAAATTCGATCTGCAATTCCGAGCTTTTCTCTAATGCAGGTAACGATAATTGATTTACGCTTTGGGTGGAGTTATCGATGTTGGCGATACGGATCAGTGAATTGCCGCCAATCGCTAACAGCAGTAGGGTGATGAATATAAATCCACCCCAGATACGTTGACTCACAGTAAGCTTCATAGAGTTTCCTAACTACTTATAATTACGTAACTTATCGACCAGTGGCCGAAAAAGTTAAGGCATCTATTGATAAAATGTAACAACTTTTTGCAACGTGCGCAGCTTATTACGTTGTAATTCTGCTGGGCTCTAATACTTTATTCTTGGTTTTGAGGTTCATGCAAGTCATGGCACCTCCCCAAACGCATCCAGTATCTAATGCATAAAGTCGCTTTCTTCCTGTTTGTCCTTCTAATGCCGCCCAGTGTCCGAAAACGATGTCGAAATCATCATTCGCACGCAGGGGGTGCGTAAACCAGGGCTGTAAAGTGGTGCACTGGCTTGGGGTCCCTTTTTCCTTTAAATTCAATTTACCTTGTGCGTCTACAAAACGCATTCTAGTAAAACTATTGATAGTATAGATAAATTTATCCATTTCGCTGTCGCTTTCGTGCCACAACGCAGGAGTATTTTGATACATGTTGGCAAAATAGTAGTGCGCGTCTTCACCTTGGTAGCATTTTTGCGCTTTTTTTGCCCATTTTAGACCTTGCTTCAAAGACCATTGTGGTGACAATCCAGCGTGGCTTATCAGTGTGTTGTGCTTCTCTAACCACACGGCCAGTGGTTGTTGCTGTAGGAATTGCAACAGTTGCTCTTTATCTTGAGCAGCGAAAATGGGCCCAAGCCTGTCTTTTGGATTGGGGTGCTTATTTAAATGGGCTGTTGCCAGTAAATGTAGGTCATGATTGCCCAGCGTAATAGTTACGGCATGTGCCATGCTGTGAAGACGACGTAAACAAGATAATGAGTCTGGACCGCGAGCAACTATGTCGCCAACGCAGTAAAGGTGATCTTTGCTGGGATTGAAATCAATGCGCTGGAGCAGCGCATCGAATTCCTGATAGCAACCTTGGAGGTCGCCAATCGCATATTTAGCCATGGCGTTTTAGTGCAGAATGTTGGGGCAGCTTAAGCGAAACACATCGATAGGTGCTTGAAACTCGTTGCCAAATTCACTACGCATTACATAGTAACCTTGCATCGTGCCTACCGGGGTGTCTAACACCGCACCACTGGTATAACTGTAACTTTCGCCAGGACCAATAATGGGTTGTTCGCCGACAACGCCTTCGCCTTCAACTTCCACTTCTTTGCCATTTGCATCTGTGATTAACCAATAGCGACTGAGCAATTTCGCGCTGCTCAAGCTATGGTTTTTAATCGTAATGTTGTATGCAAATACGTATTTATCTTTTTCTGGCTCAGACTGGCCTTCAACATAAAACGTCTCAACCATCACCTTGATGGCTGAGTCTGAACTACTGCTTGTTGTCATATAACCAATTCGCGATATCGATAAACTGTTTTAGCGTTAAGCTTTCTGCGCGCACGCTAGGGTCGATGCCCAATGCTTCTAATTGTGTTGCATCCAGTAGATTTGCCAAGCTATTTCTCAAGGTCTTGCGACGCTGATTGAAAGCCTCTAAACATACTGTGTTTAATAGCTTTGTACTTTTTGCTGTGCGTTGATCAGGGCTCTTAGGTACTAACCTGACTACCGCTGAATCAACCTTAGGCGCAGGCTTAAAGCATGTAGGCGGTACTTCAATCACCGGAATAGCATGACAATAATACTGCGTCATTACGCTTAAGCGACCAAATGCTTTACTGCCTGGAGAGGCGACCATACGGTTAACCACTTCTTTTTGCAGCATAAAGTGCATGTGTTCAACATCATCTACATAGTCAAACAAGTGGAACAATAAGGGCGTCGAGACGTTGTAGGGCAAGTTACCAAAAATCTTTAGCTTCTTGTCACCTGTGAGTAAGCTCGAAAAATCGAACTTCATGGCATCGCCCTGATGCACCGTGAGCTTTGGTGCCATAAATGGGTGATGGATCAATCGCTCGGCGAGGTCTTTATCAAGCTCAACCACCGTCAGATGGTCAGTAAGCTCTGTAACAGGCTCAGTGATTGCACCCAAGCCCGGGCCGATTTCAACCAAGTTATCGCCCACACGTGGGTCGATTGCGGTTACGATTTTGTCAATAATGGTGTCATCATTGAGGAAGTTTTGCCCGAAGCGCTTACGCGCTCGGTGCCCTAAATGTACTTTATCTGTCATTGTCTCTGCGCTTTTTTGCTTGCCAGTTTAATCGCCTCGGTTAAGGCGACTCTGAAACTGCCAGCATCAGCTTGGCCCGTTGCCGCTAGATCGAGTGCTGTACCGTGATCAACGGAGGTCCGGATGAATGGAAGGCCAAGGGTGATATTAACTGAATTACCAAAACCCTTATATTTTAACACAGGTAAGCCTTGATCGTGATACATTGCGAGCACGGCATCTGCTTCATTGAGGTATTTATCTTGGAATAGGGTGTCTGCAGGCAGTGGGCCCACTAAATTCATGCCTTGTGCATTCAGCGCGTCAAGTGTCGGCGTGATCACATCGATTTCTTCACGGCCTAAATGGCCACCTTCACCAGCATGTGGATTCAAACCACAGACTAAAATACGTGGAGAGGCCAAACCAAATTTGGTGCGTAGGTCGTGATCTAAAATACCAATGACTTTTTCAAGACGCTCAGGCGTAATAGCTTTAGCTACGTATGCCAGTGGAATGTGCGTAGTGACCAGTGCCACGCGCAAGCCTTCAGTAGCAAGCAGCATCACCACATCTGGGGTATTTGATTGCTGAGCAAAATACTCTGTGTGACCGCTGAAGGAAATCCCTGCTTTATTGATGATCCCCTTGTGTACTGGGCCTGTGACCACAGCATCAAAGGTACCATCCATATTCTTTTCACAGGCGATACGCAAAGTGTCGAGCACATACTCACCATTTTGCTCGTTCAACTCCCCAGCAACCACTTCGGTGGCTAGATCAACTTGATGCAAATATAAGGTGCCTGGGGCGGTGCGCTGGGCAGGCGCTTGCTCATCGAAAGGAACAAGCGTTAAATCTAACCCTAGCACCGATGCGCGTTGACGTAGTAATTGCGCATCGGCAATAGCCACCAATTGGGCGTCCCAGCCAGATTGTGCCAACTCGATAAGTAAATCAGGGCCAACGCCTGCGGGTTCACCCGGTGTCACTGCGATACGCAAGGTCATAACTACTATTCCTCAGCGAAAATATCGATGTGCGCTTGCTCACGTATTTCCTGC
The DNA here is from genome assembly GCF_039831865.1 of Pseudoalteromonas pernae. Lineage (NCBI taxonomy): Bacteria > Pseudomonadati > Pseudomonadota > Gammaproteobacteria > Alteromonadales > Pseudoalteromonadaceae > Pseudoalteromonas > Pseudoalteromonas pernae. Next base: position 221,103 of record NZ_JBDODM010000005.1, on the reverse strand, counting down.
TGGAACGCAAAGCTTTCTTCTTTGAACTTACGGTTATACAACATCTGTTGTGCGCGGTTTCTTTTCGCTAAGTCAGTTTTATCAGCAACACGTTTGTCCAGTAACTGTACGATGTGCCAGCCGAATGTTGAACGAAACGGTTCACTAATCTCATCTTTCTCTAGTGACATCAGAGTGTCGCGGAAGGTAGGCACATAGGTTGTTGGATCAGTCCAGTCGTATTCACCACCTTTAAGTGCTGAGCCTGGGTCTTCTGAGTACTCTTTAGCAAGCTCAGCAAAATCGGCTGTTCCAGCTCTTAAATCTTTTACAAAGCCTTCTAACATTGAGCGTGCTTTGTCTTCACTTAGAATGATCGACGGCTTAAGTAGGATATGGCGAGAGCGTACTTCTACTGTTTCAACTACTTGGCGACCACGTACATCTTGTACCTTGATGATATGGAAGCCAGCGCCACTGCGCAGCGGGCCAATGATGTCGTCTTTTTTCTTACCCTTTACCGCTTCGGCAAAAAGAGAAGGCATCTCGTTAGTGCTCATCCAGCCTAGTTGTCCACCGTCTAGTGCTTTAGAACCGCTTGAAGAAGCAATGGCGATACGTTTAAATTCTTCGCCTTCACCTAACATTTCAATAACCTTGGTTGCACGTGATTGTGCACTCGCAATCTCTTCAGCAGTTGCACCGCTTGGGATGTCGATAAGGATATGACCGATGTCATATTCTTCGCTGTTGCCGCCTTGTTGGTCCATGATTTTCAACAGGTTATCAATTTCTTGAAGGCTGATGTAAATACGACGGTCAACATTCGCGCGCAATACTTGCTGAGTGGTTATTTCTCGGCGCATGTCCTCACGGAACTGCTGGAAGTTCTCACCCGATGCCTCCACAGAGCGACGCATATCGGCAATTGTGCCGCCTTGCTCTCGGGCCATGTTGGCCAAGGTACTATCCAATTGACCATCTGAAATGTCCATACCCATGCGCTCTGCCATTTGCAGCAGTAAGGTTTGTTCAATTAGGCGTTCAATTGCTTGCACGCGAAGAGCGCTGTCGCTAGGTAACTCTTGGCCGCTCATCTGTGCTTGCGCTTTAACGCGGTTGATAATGGTGTCTACTTCGCTTTGTAGAATGACACCTTCGTTCACAATACCTACAACTTGGTCGATCATTTGCGGCTTTGCGATCGCGCCTTGGCTTAGGCCAAGGGCAAGTAAACTGGTAGCTAAAATCTGTTTTAAATTCATATTTCTTATTGCTTTAATTGGTAAGGAAATAGGGGCGACGATAGCCAAAAATGCCTTCTTTGAGTATCTGTTGTGCATCATAACTGCTTTTGCCTCCAAGCCCTTTTAGGACAAATTTGATGCCGATCCCCGAGTCGAAGACCGCTTGTTCTTGGTTAATACTTTGATTCAAGTCCGTTTCAATTTGTCTGCGGCCAGTTACTTGAACGGCCCAACAGCATGATTCGTACTGTACCCCAGAGATGACCTCGATACTACGACCTGACTCGATGTCGCGGTGGTAGCTCGCAACAAATTGCCAGTTATCGTTAATGGGCACACTGGTAAACATACCGACTTGCTCAATTGTATTCCCTGAGACATCGTTTGCATAGCGATGGTTCAATTGGACTAGCTCGTTATTGTCACCTTTATAATCGAGTGTCAGATGAGATTGGATCATTTGACTACCATCGATGTCATATTGGATACCCCCTGAGAGGTACCAACGGCGATGCCAATGCCACATTGCTTCACTGGCAAACAAAGAGTTATAGGTTGTTTCTGTTGCGAAGTCTTGCGCTGTTGGTTTTGCTGACTCAGAGAGATAGAAAATCTGACCAGCACTTAAGTTGAAGACTTCCTCATTAGCGCTATCGAACACCCGTGTTGTGGCACCTAGGGTGATTTGGTTAGCGGCTGCAATACGGTCTACGCCTGAGAAGCGACGGTCCCGGAATAAGCCAAAGAAGTCATCTTGCAACTTGGTTGTATCGTAAAGACCTATGTTGTTTTGGTCTTTATTTGGCGTATATAAATACTGGATCTGTGGTTCGAGAGTTTGAATACCGTCGTCAACAAACAAGCTGGTGTCGCGTTCGAAGTTTAATTGGCTATACAAACGCAGCTTCGGCAAAGTACGGCTAACAGAGTCTTCATAGGTCGTGCCGCTTAAATCACCTTGTTGGTCGTAGTAAGTGTGTAACACACTCAACTCAGACAAAAATGACCACGCATAACGCTCTTCACTGAAGCGTAGCTTAGGCTCCAAGTGAATACGCGTCGCTTCATCTATGGTGCGAGTACTATTACGGAAATGACTGAATTCACCGTTAATAGAGGCGTCGAACCATCCTAGTTGATACGGCAAGGTTTGCGAAAATTGCACTCGCGGTAAGGCGGTGTAAGATTCTAGGTGATCACCGAGTACTTCATAATCTTGTACTTGGATGTCGGTTCGCCAACGCTCGCCTAGATGCGTTAATATCGCTGAGCGTGCTAAATGCGTATCCGTTTTTGTAGCGTAATTCGAGTTCAGGTCAGTGAGGTAGTTGTCATCACTGACATTAGTGATATCGACACCCGCGCGCCACGTGTCACTAAAATAACTTTGCTGTTTCCAGTGATACAAATAACGACTCCCCAGCTCTGGGTCTGAGTCATCAGAATCTAAGTATTCCAGCCCTAATAAGCCTTGGCTAGTTTGCGTTAAATAGCGAAACTCTGATTGCAACTGCAATCCTTTTTCTGACATATAACGCGGCGTTAGCGTTAAGTCATAGTTAGGCGCAAGGTTAATGTAGTAAGGGGTGATTGTTTCCAAACCAAAACGGTTTGAGCTTGATAGCTGCGGCGCTAAAAAGCCAGTTTTTCTTTGGTCGTTAATTGGGAATGTAAAGTAGGGCAAATACAACACTGGCGTATTGTAAATACGTAATGTTGTACCGTAAGTTTCACCCCATCCTTCTTCTTGAGAAAGAATAATTTTGTTGGCACTAATGGACCATGTTTCGTTGTCGACAGGACAGGTTGTGAAACTAGCGTTAGTTAAAAACAATCCCTCTTCGGATACCTGGAGTTGCTCTGCGCCACCACGGCCTTGCTGCTGCGTTAATTTATAATCAGCGCCGAGTAAATTGATGTTGGAATCGTCTAAATTCGCCTTTAAGCCACGGCTGGTAATAATCGCACTACCATCTTGATAGGTCAGTGGCCCCTTCGCATTTAACAGCCCCTGCTGTTTATCAATGAGGGCAGATTGCGCTGACAAGCTCATGGTGCGGGTACTGATGTCCACATCACCCACAAATTGCGCGCTGTCTTGGCCAATAAGCTCGACATCGTCGGCCACAATTTCAATTGTCCCGAATGGCAAGTCTGGTGCTAGCCACTTGGCTTGGCGAGATACATCAAGGCAATGTGAAGCATTGCTTGCGTCATTAGGGAAAGCAACGGCATTCACCGCTGGATTGACTTGGTTGTTGGCATCCGCTTGCTGCTCAGTCGCCGAAGACGCGGCACTGGCTTGGGTTCCATATAGGGCTATCGCTATCATGCCCCATAATTTATTCATCGACTCACCTTAGCTTACTTGCCAATAGCATGAGGTTTGGCAGACCTTTGCTGAATTTATTCGCAGCGTTAATATCTTTCGCTGCCCTTATTGTGTTACCAAACAAAACCGCAGTGCTTTGTTTCGCTGTACCCACTGTGTTTGTCATATCTGTTATTTGTGAGTGCGAGCGCCTTGGTAACAATAAAAATCCTTACATCAAGGGGGGAATGGCCCTTGCAACTAAGCATGACATAATAAAGCAATTTTGTATTAATTACATCTGCCATATGCTGACAAATTGGCCATTTTCATCTCAGTATTAATATCTTAAAGCGCTACTAAAGCCCTTGTTACTTAGCGTGTTTTTGGTCACTATGAAAGGGCTCGGTTAGATCAAGGAAAACGCAGTAATGTGGGGTAAAATTCTCGGTGCTTGTTTCGGTTTTATGTTCGGCAAGGTTTTTGGTGCCTTGTTGGGCTTATTTATCGGCCACATGTTCGATAAAAGTTTGAAACAAGATTTCGATAAAGCGGGTGGCTTTCGTGGCTTTTTTGATAATGAATCAATCTCGCAAAGACAAGCATTGTTTTTCTCCAGTTGCTTTGCTGTCATGGGGCATATTGCTAAGTCCAATGGTCGAGTAAACGAGCTACATATCCGAGCAGCAACACAGTTTATGGATGAAATGGGCTTAACCGGTGAGGATAAAAAAGAGGCGCAACTTGCCTTTCGTGCCGGAAAAGAAGCCGATTTTTCTATGAACAGCACCCTAAGAGAGTTCAGAGAACACTTTGCGGGGCGTTTCGACCTCATTCAGCTGTTCCTTGAAATTCAAATTCAAATGGCCTTTAGTGACGGACATTTGGCTCCTCAAGAAAAGACGCTTTTAGAGCAAGTCGCTAAGGGCTTGGGGGTGAGTAAAACCCATTTCAGTTTTATTTTAAAACGTTACCAAGCGGAGTTTGCGTTTCGCCAACAACAGCAGCGCTTCGACCGACAAGATAGCCACAGCCGCGGTTCGCGAAGCACTGCAAGTAGTGGTATGAGCCGTGCACAGGCTTTGAATATTCTTGGCTTAGAAGAGGGGGCGGACGAACGCACAGTTAAAAAAGCCTACCGTAAACTGATGTCGCAGCACCATCCAGATAAATTGGTTTCTCAAGGTTTACCCGAACACATGATGAAATTGGCTCAAAAAAAGAGCCAAGATATTCAAGCCGCTTACGAGTACTTAAAAAAGGCGGCGTAGAAAGCCGTCTATTTCTTGCGATATTTGCGCGGTTTGCTGCGGGTTATCAAGTTCATCTATCAAGTTGATTTGACGATAGTCGAATTTCTGATTCTTCTGCGCCCACAAAGTACTTTGTTCCACTAACGCCTTTGACCAACTAGAGGCATGTACATCTCTAATATCAAACACGGCGGGAGCGATAATTGAGAAATTGGCGCTAATGTGTCGATTACGCTCAGGATCAGGCAAGTAAGTGTTGAACGCCACAATCGCCTGCAAAGGCAAATCAGGATATTCGGTGAAATACTCACTGAGTAAGCCGGCACTTTGCCCGACGGCAAAAATACTAATGGGTTTTTGTGTCACGTTTGCTTTTTCCACCACTGACTCAAGTTGGGCCAATAGCTGGCTTTTGTATTTATCTAATTCGACAATTAGGACGGGCGGTTGAAATGGTGGTACATAGCTCTGCTCGTTTTTTTGACCTGTTGCTTCATCTGAGGGGGCGGTTGATTCTGCTGATGCTGAATTTTCATCTGCTGGTGTTGCTGGGGTCTCGGGAGTTGATGCAGGTGATGCTGCGTCTTTCTCGGATTCAGAGTTGCTAAAACTGGTATGGTTTATCACCAAGTAACTGTCATAACCTTTGCGACTCAAAGCGCTGCGTAACTGGGTAAACCCTGTTTTTGCCCCCACAGGGTCAAGAAGAGGAGCGAAAAAGATCAAGGTTCCACGGTGCACAGGAGCCATATGCGGGCGATGAATAACTTCAAACTCATCCCCTTGCGCGAGCAAACTCATCGGCTCATCTAGACTCATTGCCTGCACGCATTTTGTGTACGAAACACCAGACGCAGCGGCCAAAAGACTCATGGCGAGGACCCATTTACGCATATACAAGCTCACAACGAACCCAAAGTGTAATTATAAATATCATGGGTTTATATCGGCCAATACAAGTAAAAGTTTAGCTGTTATTGGCCTAAGTTTGTATGCTCTTTAGAATGGACACTCAGCTGTAAAAGTAAGCGACTCGCCCGTGCTCGGATGCGAAATGCTCAACCAATGAGCGTGCAGCTGTAAGCGTTCTGCGCGAGCTTTAGCCTCTGGGTGCGCATACAACCTGTCTCCTAAAATTACATGTCCCAATGACAACATATGTACTCTAAGTTGATGGCTGCGCCCAGTTACAGGAGTTAAGCGCACACGAGAGGCGTTATCCGTGGTGCTTAATACTTGGTAATGGGTGAGAGAGGGCTTACCGTTTTCCATATCCACTATCTGCTTTGGGCGGTTTGGCCAATCACAAATCAGCGGTAAATCAACCGACCCTTGCTTCGGCTCGAGGTAACCTTCGACGATAGCTATGTATTCTTTGGCTGTGTGGCGCTCTTGAAACTGCATACTCAAATTGCGATGTGCTTCTTTGTTTAGGGCTAAACAGATAACCCCAGATGTGGCCATATCTAGGCGATGCACAATTTTCGCAGTCGGAAATACTAAGTTGGCGCGACGGATTAAGCAGTCTGCGTGTTTCGGGTCTTTACCTGGGACGGTCAGCAATCCGCTTGGTTTATCAAGGATCAGCAGATCATCGTCTTGATAAATAATATTCAGGTAAGGAAATCGCGGGGGATTGTAGTTTAACAGCATGACCAGCCTCATCAATTAAGGCTGGCCATTTTAATGAAATGCCTAGTGGCTGACAACGATTAAGCGGATAGCGTCGAGCTTTACTTTGGCTTTATCAATGTATTCATCCATTTGCGTGCGACTTTTCTGGAAGTGAGTCAGCTCTTCATCACGAATGTTTGGATTGATTTCCTTCAAGCTCGTCAAACGCTCAAGCTCACTGTCTACAGCATGATGCATGGCTGTTTTGGCATTGACGCGTAAGGTTTCCATGGTTGTTTGCGCCAGCTCATTACCTTGTTCAATCAGTGGGTGAATGGCACTTTGCAACGCATTCACGAGTTTAGACGCAGTTTGGCGACCAACAGCGTTAAGTTGTTGGTTGAAGGCATCAAAAGCCACGTTCTCGCCGAGGTTATTACCGCCTTTATCTAGCAACACGCGAATCGGTGTTGGTGGCAAGTAACGGCCTAACTGCAATGCCTTCGGTGCCATAGCTTCAGCGATATAAATGAGCTCTACAAAATAGGTGCCTGCAGGTAGCTTTTTGTTTTTCAACAAGGCTACTGAAGCGGTACCGAAATCTTCATCGCAGATCATGTCCATGGCACCTTCGACCATAGGATGGTCCCAACTTAGAAAGTGCAAATCTTCTTGTGCCAGTGCTGTGTCACGGTCAAATGTGACACTGATCCCTTCGTCTTTTAAGAACGGGAAATTAGCACCTAACATGTGTTCTGTTGGCTTTAAGATGATGCTATTTTCACCTTTGTCTTCTTGGTTCACCCCCCATGTATCAAACACGTTGATCATGTATGTAGGAAGGGTGAAGTCGTCGTCCATTGCGCTGATGTCTTGCACCAAGTGCTCTGACTTACCTTGGCCACTTGAGTGCAGTTCAAGCAGGCGGTCACGGCCTGATTCCATCTGTGCCTTAAGTGCTTGATAGCGAGTACTAACGCGCTCTAGGAGCTCACTTAATGACTCATCTTGGTATTCTTTTGCTGCCAATAATTGCAATAACTCATCGCCAAACTCCTGATTGAGCATATGGCCCGTGGTTGACGTGTGCTCGAACGCATTTAGACCTTCGTGGTACCAACGCAACAGGGTTTGCTGCGCGCTGTCTTCGAAATAGGGCACATGTATTTTAATGTCTTGTGTTTGGCCAATACGGTCAAGTCGACCGATTCGCTGTTCTAACAAATCTGGGTTTAGCGGCAGGTCGAATAAGGCCATATGATGAGCAAACTGGAAGTTACGACCTTCTGAACCAATTTCAGAGCAAATCAGTACTTGGGCACTGTCTTCCAAATCAGCGAAGAATGCGGCAGCTCGGTCACGCTCGATAATGCTCATGCCTTCGTGGAATACTGCGGCTTTAATACCCTCACGCTCACGCAAGGCTTGCTCTAAGCTCAAGGCTGTTTCTGCTTTGGCGCAGATCACCAACATCTTCTGGGGCTTATTCGCATTGAGGGTGTCGATTAACCACTGCACACGCGGGTCGAACTGCGTCCAGCTTGCGTCTTTGCCTTCAAATTCTTGGAAGATTTTTTCTGGGAATAGGGCGCGAACAGCGCTGAGTTCGACTGGCGCTGAACCGCCTAAGTTACCCATTACACTCATCGCCGTTTTGTACTGGCTCGGCATGGTCATTGGATAGGCATGCAAAATTCGCTGCGGGTAGCCGCTGATACCACTGCGGCTGTTGCGAAAGAGAATTCGCCCAGTGCCGTGGCGATCAAGTAGTTGCTCCAGGATCTGTTCTTTGGCGTGCTGCTCACCGGCATTAAAATCGGCCAGCAAGGCTTCGCCTTGGGCTCCGAGTAAGTTTGTCAAAACCTGAGCTTGCTGCTCTGTTAATGCCTGTTCTTGCATGATGCTATTGGCTGCATCGGCAATGTCATTGTAGTGACGCTCTTGTTCAACAAAAGCGTCGTAGTCATAGAACCTATCTGGATCGAGTAGTTTTAGGCGTGCAAAGTGGCTTTGATGGCCTAATTGATCCGGCGTTGCTGTCAGGAGAATAAGGCCTGCGATGTCTCGGCTTAATTCCTCAATGCGCAAATACTCGGTACTTGGCTTATCGACAGACCAGCTTAAGTGATGGGCTTCGTCCACCACGAGGAGGTCCCAATCCGCCATTGTTGCTTGTTCAAACCAGCGTTTTTTCTTGGTTAAAAACTCTAGGCTAGTAAGCACTAACTGTTCTGTTTCAAACACGTTCGGGCTGTCTGCAAATGCTTCAGCACAACGTTCTTCGTCGAAGATAGCAAACTTTAGATTGAAGCGGCGCAGCATTTCTACAAGCCATTGATGTTGCAAGTTTTCCGGAACTACCACAAGGACACGAGAAGCTCTTCCCGTCAGTAGTTGTTGGTGCAAAATCATGCCGGCTTCGATGGTTTTACCCAGACCTACTTCATCACTTAGTAACACGCGCGGCGCAAAACGTTGACCGACTTCTCTGGCGATGTGCAGCTGGTGCTCAATCAAGCTCGCTCGTTGACCAATCAGGCCTTTTAGTGGTGATTGATCGCGATTAAATCTGTGTTGCCAAGTGTTATAACGCAAAGTGTAACGGTCGAAGCGGTCAATTTGGCCTGCAAAAAGTCGGTCTTGAGGTTTGTTGAACTTGATAAAGTGATCAAGAAAAGTTTCTTTCAACTCCGTTGGCTCATCATTATCAACACGCGTACCCACGTAGGTATACAAGCCGTTTTCTTCTATCACTTGGCTAACAGTGAGTTCCCACTCATCAGCACTGCGGATCACATCTCCGGGATTAAACAACACGCGGGTCACGGGCGCTTCTGCCTGCGCGTAAACGCGGCTTTCGCCACTTGCGGGGAACAATATGTTTACTTGGCGTCCTTCCAATGCAACTACGGTACCTAATCCTAAATCTGATTCGGTGTCACTGATCCAACGTTGGCCTAAGGAAAAATTCATTGCGTGCTCAATCTCGACTTTTTGAATACCAAAACTAGGGCGCGTGGGCCCGAGCAAAAAAAGGCGGCTATATTAGCGTGCTAATTTACGATAATCACCTTAAAACTGATAAATAGTGCAACGCTTGTTTAGATTATATACAGCAGCAAAAGACGGTCATTTTTGCAAATGTAAATTTGCACTTTTTCTTACATTTTTTACTGTCATAAAAGCGTCTTTTCTTGCCCATAGACTAAACTTGAAATATGCCTTAAGGCATCACCACCTTGTCATTGTAGTCGTAAAGGTGCAGATATAATAAAGACAAATAGGATTGCGCTATGGATAAAGACCGCCACGCCAACAGTAGTAAGATGTACGTCCTGGACACCAACGTATTGCTCCACGAACCCCTTGCATTCCTCTCCTTCCAAGAACACGACGTCATTATCCCGATGACAGTACTCGAAGAACTCGACCACATCAAAGACCGCAAACGTGACGTTAGTCGTGATGCGCGAGTGGCGATTCGCTCTTTGGATGAGGTGCTACGTGATGCAAGCCCTGAACAAATGCTTCAGGGGGTGACATTGCCAAGTAATAAACGCACGCCAGACCAGACACGAGGCAAGCTGATCATCGTCAATGATCATCTGTTTGCCGACAGCATTTCGGGTTTACCAGGCAATGAAAATGACCACCGTATCATCAATTGTGCGGTGTACTTGCAAAAGCAATATAGCACGGCGAAAGTGGTGTTAGTCACCAAAGACATCAATATGCGACTCAAAGCCAAAGGCGCGGGGCTGCATTATGTTGAAGATTATCGCACTGACCAATTGATTGATGACATTGCATTACTGACGTCGGGTTACAAAAAAGTAGAGGGTGATTTTTGGCAACATGTCGGCGAGTGTGAAACCGAGCAGCAAGGTCGTGATGCGCTGCATCATGTCTCACGCAAACTGGTGCCCGATGTATTTGCCAATGAATATTTACTTGATGACAGTGGCCATTTTGCGGCTCGCGTAGTCGGCTATGATGAAGAGCATATTACGCTCAAAGATTTAGGGGTTGAAAGGCTGATGTCTCGCAGTGCGTGGGGTATCAAACCAAAGAATGTGTATCAAGGGATGGCGATGGATGCCTTACTCGACCCTGATGTGGAACTGGTGCTGCTTACCGGGCCAGCTGGGTGCGGTAAAACTATATTGGCATTGGCATGTGCGTTGGAGATGATTATCGAAAAGAAAACCTACGATAAGCTTATCGTCACGCGAAACACGCCTGAAATAGCCGAATCTATTGGTTTCTTACCGGGTACGGAAGAGGAGAAAATGGCGCCTTGGTTAGCTGCTATTACTGATTCCTTAGAGGTATTACATAAAGGTGATGAAAACCCGATTTCAAGCCGCAACTACATCATGGAAAAAGCCAATATCCAATTTAAGTCTGTGAACTTTATGCGTGGACGTAGTATTCAAAATGCCGTAGTGCTCCTCGATGAAAGCCAAAATTTAACGGCGTCTCAATTGAAGACCATCATTACGCGCTGTGGTACAGGCACGAAATTAATTTGTTCAGGTAACTTGGCGCAGATTGATAGTAGCTATTTAACACCTGTGACCTCTGGTTTAACTTACATTGTCGAGCGCTTCAAACACTTTGAAGGCAGTGCGACGGTCAACCTCAATGGTGTTGTGCGTAGCCGCCTAGCATCGTTCGCAGAAGAAAATCTTTAACAGGGATGCTTGTTCGTGCACCTCGCGGCGCACGAACAAGTCAAAATACTTGCTACCACAGCAACAACACAGTTGGTGTAAGCAGATATTTTGCGTATTATTTATCAAAGATGGGTGTGTACATAATTTGACCCTGATGTATTCAGGTTAGACTCATTGTGCACTCTTATGCTGCAAAGGTTCCCTTTGCAGCGACTCGCTTAAAACTGCTGAAAAATATAACGTAAATGCAGGCAGGTCAGTCTAAACTGATGTCAGTAGCGGATTAAATAATTGAATAATACATGTCAACATCACGCTCTTTAGAAGTGAATGTTGAACAAGGTATAGCATACAGGAAGGCTCATGAAGTCAGCGAAAATTCTCGTCGTGGATGATGATGAATTAAATCAAGTAATTTTAACGAAAACCCTCACTCCTAAATATCAGGTTCACTGCGTGAGCAGTGCCGCAGAGATGTTCGCATGGCTTGAAGAAAATACGGTCGACCTTATTCTCCTCGATATTATCATGCCGCAAATGAACGGCTACGAGGCGCTCAAGCTGTTGAAACACGGAGAGCGCACACAAGCCATTCCGGTGATTATTATTTCCGCGAATGACTCTAATGAAGACGAAGCTAAGGGTTTAGAGCTTGGGGCGATGGATTACATCACCAAGCCATTTGGTAGTGCCATTGTCCGCGCACGGGTGAAGAACCAATTGACCATCAAGCAAAAAAATGACTTGCTGGAAATGTTGGCAAGTATTGACGGTCTTACTGAAATACCGAACAGACGATACTTTGACGAACATTTTGCGCGCGAATGGCGCCGCAGTGCGCGTGCAGGATTGCCTTTGTCTGTGTTGATGATTGATATCGACTTCTTTAAACGATACAACGATCATTATGGCCATCAAAAAGGCGACGAGTGCCTTAAACGCGTGGCTCAAGCCTTGGTGAACAACTGTCAACGCGGTAGTGACTTTGTTGCCCGTTACGGCGGTGAAGAATTTGTTGCCGTGCTACCTGGCAGTGAAGGTGATACTGCTATGGCACTTGCGAATAAGTTGTGTAACGTAGTGCGCGATTTGAATATTACCCACATTGACTCACCTGTTGCCGACCGTATTACCGTAAGTATCGGTGCCACTACTTTCATTGACGGCTGTGATGATAGCTGTGAGATGGAGCTGGTGGAGCAAGCAGATAAAGCGATGTATAAAGCAAAACAACAAGGCCGCAACGGCTTTGCATCTTATGAATAAAAAACAGCGCCTTTAGGCGCTGTTTTTCAATATGCTGTTGTTAAAGGTTGCTTACCAGAGCTTGGTATGCGCTGTCGCCAATACTCACCAAACGGCCTGATTTAAATACCAAAGGTGTGCATTCGTTTTTGCTGATCTTGCCGTCAGATTTCACGCTTTGTGTGGCGTAAAACAATACTTGGTATGTTTCACCTTGATGGCTGAAAGACTCGCTGAAGTCCGGCGTGCCAAGCGCGTCTTTTACTGTCATGGCAGCGCTGTTTAAATCCAGGTTGGTAATGTATTCACGGTTCTCGCGTTGTTGTTTTTGCCAATCACTTGAGCCCCACTGAGCATCAGCCTCGCCATCGTTTACTGAAATCACACAGCCACCTAGCATTGGCAGGGCAACAAGAGCGCAGAGTAATACTTTTTTCATTTTAGATTCCGTTTTTGTTGTTTGGTCTATTTACAAAGTATCTATCAAGTTCGATGCCAATAGTTAAAAATCCAATATATTCATATGGTTAATAAATAATTTAAGTTTTAACTTTGGTTGTTTTCTAAAAATAGTGGTCTATTTAACTAACTTGATTGCGTATTTTACCACCTTCGAAAGCACTAATGTTTAACGCTAATTGCGCAATGAGCCTATCTCTTGCTTGCGAAGAAGCCCAAGCAGTGTGTGGCGTTAACAGTAGGTTGTCACCTTGATATTTAATCAGTGGGTTGCTCGCCTGAGGAGGCTCTTCACTTAATACATCGAGGGCGGCACCTGCTATTACACCGTTTGCCAGTGCATCAGCCAAATCCGCTTCATTAATGATTGGTCCTCGAGCGGTATTGATGAGTACCGCAGAAGGTTTCATCATCGCCAGTGTCTGTTTATTGATAAGCGCTGTGGTGTGGGCTGTTAAAGGGCAATGGATAGAAACAATATCGCCACGCTGCAGTGCATCTTCAAAACTAACGCGTCCAGCTCGTGGTACTTCGCCTTGACGTTCAGCGATGAGTACCTCCATACTGAATGCGCTGGCTACTTTGGCAACTCCTTGTCCTAGCTCGCCAAAACCGATAATGCTCAGTGTTTTTCCTGCCAGTTCGTTGATAGGGTAGTCCAAGCGACAAAACATCTCGCTACGTTGCCATGCACCCTGTGCGGTATCTTGAATGTAGCGGTGCATGTTACCCAAAAGCAAAGACATCATAGTAAAGGTGTGTTGAATTAAACTCGATGTCGAATATCCGGCAACATTGCAAACGGCTATACCGAGCTCATTCGCTGCTGCGATGTCGATATTATTGGTGCCTGTTGCTGCTACGCAAATGAGCTTTAATTCGGGTAATGCCAACATATGGTCACGATTAATTTTTGCTTTGTTGGTGATCACAACTTGCGCATTGTTGAGGCGCGGAACCACTTCTTGCGAATCGGTAAGAGGGTATGCGATGAACTCGCCAAGAGATTCGATGGGGGCGAGAGAGTTATTTCCTAGCGTGTCCTTGTCGAGCATGACTATTTTCATGGCGTTCTCCAATATTCTAATTTGCGCTTAGTTTTTCATGGACTGCGTTTGAGCGCAAAATTAATCCTTGACCTTAGTGTTCACTCCAAGGTTTATAATCACTGTATCGAAGCAACAAAATGCCTTAAGGATGGAATATGCGAATTGGTGAATTAGCTAAAAAAGTATCCATGAGTACTGATGCTTTGCGCTATTACGAACAGCAAGGGTTGCTCAGCAAACCACAGCGTAATCAAAGTGGCTATCGTCAGTACTCAGATAGGCATGTGGCGCAGCTTAATTTTATTCGTCGCGCTAAGGATGTTGGCTTTAGCCTTGAAGAGGTCGCTGAACTGTTGAAAATTAATTTTGAAAAAGAACAACATAGCTGCCATGAGGTGAAGGAGTTAACTCTACGTAAGCGTGATTTGGTGGCTGAGAGAATTGCAGAATTACAACGCTTCCATGCGTCTTTGTCGCAATTAGCAAAAGATTGCTGCGGAACATCAGCCCCCGCTGAGCATTGTTCAATATTGACCGCTTTGGAGGACATCGATGGACTTAATCACTAATTTTTGGCAATTGTTTGTGCTTTCTGCACCTTGGCTGATGTTAGGTCTCGCAATTGCTGGATTACTGAATGTTTATTTGCCTGCAAACTTCTTGCATCGACACCTAGGTAAGGAGGGCTTGTGGACCACGGTTAAAGCAGCATTGATTGGAGCACCAATGCCACTGTGTTCTTGTGGGGTGATCCCCGCGGCAGTTGGACTTCGAAGGGCGGGTGCGTCAAAAAGTGCAACTACTTCTTTTCTAGTGTCGACTCCAGAAACAGGCGTTGATTCGGTGTCAGTTTCATATGTGCTACTTGGGCCTTTTATGGCGGTGATAAGGCCTATAGCTGCTATCTGCAGTGCGATTACTGCAGGTTTATTGGTAGGCAAAGAAAGCGAGTTGCCCCTTAAAAATTCAGCTCAAGCACTCAGCCAAGAACAGTCAAGCTGTTGCTCATCACAAAAGCGCTCCGACAATAGCACCAGTGAGGCTCAAACGTCCGTGCTGTCATCGTGTTGTCAAAGTGACATAAAAGATGACATAGCCACTGACCAATTCGATCAGCCAACACATACTATGGAGCCGAATTCGAGCTGTTGTACACCTAAGGTTGAAGCAGAAAAAAGCAGTTGCTGTAGCACCAAAGTAACCCCAGAGCCTGTAGAAACGGCGGTTGCTAAATTAAAGCGAGCACTGCACTTTAGCGCGACTAAGTTGCTAAGTGATACTGCAGTATGGCTGCTGATAGGCCTGTTTTTCGCAGCCTTGGTACAAACCTATGTGCCCGCCTCCTACCTTAGTCAGTGGGGCAGTGGCTTACTGGCGATGACGGTGATGGTGCTGGTCAGTATTCCTATGTATATCTGTGCCACTGCTTCAACACCCATCGCTGCAGGTCTGTTGTTAGCAGGTGTATCACCGGGAGCTGTATTAGTGTTTATGCTCGCAGGCCCTGCGACTAATATTGCAACTTTGGGAGTTGTGGGCAAAGAGCTCGGCCGTCGTGCCATTGTTGCTTATCTTGGCGGTGTAATTGGGGTGGCGCTACTGTTCGGCTTTTTGACTGATTTTCTAGTGCACACGTACGCTATTGAGATTATTCCCTTGGGGGGCCATCACGATGAAGTGTTGCCGCAATGGTTGTCGCAAGGTTGTGCAATTGTTCTGACGTTATTATTGTTGCGTTTAGTTTGGCTCAAATTTCAGCCAAATTGGGTACCTTCCACTGGTAAGAGTTGATAAACTTAGCGAATCATTCAGCGGCGCGATACAATAAGCGCCGTTTTTTTGCCTGCAGTAAAAAGGTGAACGCCGTGGATAAGTATGCAGATATAAGACCTTACAATGATGATGAAGTGGCAGATGCTGTTGCTCGGCTCATTGCCGATAATGCATTTGTGGACTTGATTGCTAAGCGCAATTTGCCGAGTTGGTTGGCGAAAGTACCATTTTTATCGCGCCCGCTTGTGCGTTCTGGGCTCAAGCGCAAATGGGGCTCAGTGAAATCTGTACGCCAAGTGCAGTTAGAAGTTGTGCACTACCTTGAGCAGATCATTAACAACACTACATCGCAAGTGACATTTTCCGGTTTAGATGAATTAGACAAGAATGGGGCTTACCTGTTTATTTCTAACCACCGAGATATCGTACTTGACCCTGCCTTAGTAAACTTTGGTTTGCATCAATTTGACATGAACACTGTACGTATTGCTATTGGCGATAACCTGTTGCAGATCCCCTATATCACTGAATTGATGCGCTTAAACAAAAGCTTCATCGTGAAACGCTCGGCTAAGGCGCCAAAAGAAATGCTGCGTGCATTGACACAACTGTCCGCTTACATTTATGACTCACTCACTGAAGGCCATAGTATTTGGATCGCACAGCGAGAAGGGCGTACTAAGGATGGTTTTGACCAAACCGATCCGGCGCTGTTGAAAATGTTGCAGTTAAATGGTCGTAAGCAAAAGAAAGAATTTGCAGACTACGTACGTGAGTTAAAAATCGTTCCTGTTTCAATTTCTTATCAGTATGAGCCTTGTGCAGTGTCAAAAGCCAAAGAGCTTTATCACAAGAAGCACCACGGTGAATATGTGAAACAAGCGGGTGAAGACATAGAGAGCATTGTTGATGGTTTCACCTCTGACAAAGGTCATGTGCATTTAGCCTTTGGGCAGCCCATTAGTCACGATTGTGATACTCCAGAAGACTTGGCAAAGACCATCGACAAACAAATCCTCGAGTCTTTCTATTTGCACCCTGGTAACTACATCGCGGCTCAGCATGCAGATGCCATTGTTGACTCTGAATCAAACGATGTAAAAGAGTTCGATAAGCGCATGAGCGCAATTCCAGATCATCTGCGCGATTTAGTGATGGCGATTTACGCTAAACCTGTGCTGCGTAAAGAAGAGATGGACCGTTAAGGTCAATATTTAGCTGGCAATTCGGCGCGACTCGCATTAACGTTAATAGAGGGTTATGCGAGAAGTGCCTATGCAGCAGCTAGAGATATTTTCAATTGATAGCCCCTGCAAAGGGGTATGTGAAGTCAACAATCGTGGTTATTGTCGGGGGTGTTACCGCTCTCGCGAAGAGCGCTTTGGCTGGAATCAGTTTTCAGATGAGCAAAAGCGTCACGTCAATATGCTTTGCCACCAACGCTATAAACGCTTTTTGCAAAAACAACAGCAAGAGCAAGCTGCACCTGCGCCACTTTCGCAGCAGGGCGAACTTGACCTATAAGCCATATTTTTCCTTCAATTCACTGACCACACCTTGCTCCTCCAACTCTTTTAAAGCTGCCAGTATTTTTGGGATCCTTTGTTGATGTCGTTTATGGACATAGTGATAACTGTGGTAATTGGCTAAATGGTGGCGCTGAAAACGCTCATCTATGCCCGCATTCATTTCACTTTGCAGGTGAAAATCCAACAAAACAACGCCGTCGACTTGTTGCTGCGCGAGCAGATTTAGTTGCGCAGAGACATTTTCAATTTTTATCCGCTGCCCTTGGTAGTTATGCTCATCCAAGTATTGCTCAGTAACTGGGTAGCCATTACGCATCGCAATACTGCTTAGAGCGTTGAGGTCACAATCTTGGCAACGAGTGAGCATAAATAGCTCAAAGTTGAATAGCGGGTAATTCACTCTAAGTAGGTTTTCGTATTGGGATTCGATATTGGCTATACGCGCTAATTGGCCATCAAACACGCCTTGATCAGCGGCAGCTAATGCTTGTGCATGTGAGTAATCAACTATATCAAGGGTGTAACCGAGTTGATCATAGACGCGGGACATTAACTCAATCACATACCTCGCTTGTGCGGTGTCCATTGGCTTATTGAAAGACACGGTTGTGCGCTCATGGCCTTGCGCCTGAGTGGATGAAGTTAACATTAATATGAATGCGATGAAGCACAGCACTACGCGGCTGACTGACTGTTGCATAACTACCTGTAAGTTATTGTTATGTCCTTATTAAGCACTATACCTTGAGTATGTGCGATGCGACTTTAAGGTTAATAAAAACACTTATAAGTGAGTCTACATTGTTTCCCATTCTAGGAAAATAATTGATGAAATACTATCTTTATCATACGCACTTTGTGTGCATTCAATCAAAAGCGCATCTGGTATAGTATGGGGTGTATTCGAAAAATAATTAGTGTGTAAGCCATGAGTTTCAATTTGTGCCACCTTCCAAGAGAAGAGAAATACCGTATTCAGCTTGATTACGAAGCGTCATTTTGGGCGTATCAAATTATGCGCGGTAAGAATGCGCGAGATAAGGTGTATGAGACTATCAATACTCGCCCTGTATCAGAACAAAGCTATTTGAAACAACAATTTGAACACTATCTAGCGATGATGAGTGCGGCGCGATGACAACAGTGTTGGCACAGCGCTTGACGCCACTCGCTACGCCACTAGTCAACAAGTTTTATGATGAAGTAGGCGCCAGAGGTAGAGCGACGAAGCAAGACCAAGTCTGGGTCATTCGCTGTGACAACAACATAAGTGCGGCTGCTAGAGTCGCAAATATCGACGAACATGCCTTTATATGTGGTGTCTATGTCGCACCTGAGCATCGTAACCAAGGTCAAGCAAGTAACTTAATTAGGCAAATCTGTGCTGAACTGGATGCTCCTATTTATACCTTTATCTATCAGCATCTTGAAGACTTCTATTTGCAGTTAGGGTTTATCCCAGTGCAGCAAGAATTGCCAGCGCCTTTGTTAAGTAGGTTGCATGCATATCAAAATCAAGGGCGGAAAATTCTTCCTTATTGCTTCGTTGGAGAGGCACATGGTTAGGCTGTTAGTCACGCTGTTCTGCGTCTTATTTATGCATAGCAATGCGTGGGCAAAAGTGCAGCGGCTGTCAGTCAGCGAGGGACTTTCACACAATACCATCAGTAATTTTGTCATCGATAAGCAAGGCTTTTTGTGGGTGGCCACTGAAAGGGGGCTAAATAAATACGATGGCTACACCATAACGCCCGTATCGAATGACAAGGTACGCCTTGATGAGGCGATGATTGACACCTTATACATTGATAAAAGCGGTGATATTTGGGTGTCATCCATCCTCAATGGATTATTCAGATACCGAGTTGAAGCCGGTTTGCTTGAGCAAGTGTTGGTGCCAGAAGATGAATCTGACAGCAGTTTCGCCACCGCTATTTTTTCAATGTTGTCAGTTGCGCCAAATAAAATGTTACTCGGACGAGGTGAAGACGTAGCCTTACTCAATCCCCTTAATGGCCGAGTGACTAGCTTATTTAAAGTGAGTAATGAACAAAATCGAGCGCTTGTGCGCTCACTGTTTCGACATCAAGATTACGTATTTGTTGGTACCAGTCGTGGTGCTTATGTTTATGATTTAAAAAGTGAGTCAGTGAGGCGCTTGCAACATCTTCCAGATGAAGTCAGTGGCATACACCAAGATAACGTAAAGTCCTTTGCTTTGGCTGATGACAACACCCTGCTTGTGGGCACGGTAAAAGGCCTTTATCAAGTTGATATTGGCGACATTGAGCAGTTCTTTGCAACGCCTAACAAGGCGTTCTCATCACGCACTTTACTTGCAGATCTCAATATTTGGCAAATGACCCACAGAGATCCATCTTCGCTATTATTGGCAACAGACAAGGGCTTGTTTGTTTACGATATCAACACCCACGCTTTAGTGCGTCATCGCCAGCTAGACGACAGCCCATTTAGTTTATCTGATGCCAGTGTCACCAGTGTCACGCAAACACCACAAGGTGATTTATGGGTCGGGACCAAACGCGATGGTGCATTCTTTTTACCCAACAAGCAGTTCGCTTTTCGTAACTTATCGCCACAAACACTTAAAGGCGAAGGGCTGTCTCACGCGAATGTGTGGAGTACGGCGCAAAATGCCAATACCGTATTTTTAGGCACTCATAATGGTTTAACGCTGGTGGACGTCGCGACTATGACCAGCGAAGTAAAGTTTAAAAACTTCTTAAGCGATGAGCTTGATAATGTCTTCAGTATATTTACGTTGCTCCTGCACCATCAGCAATTGATTATGAACACCACGCGTGGCTTATTTATTTATGATTTACAATCGCAACAGTTGAATAAACTTGTAACCCGTAACCCAGAGCATCAGGGCTTTTTGGAAGGATGGTTGCATGGTTTGTATGTGAGTGACGACGGTGCCTTGTATGGTGTGAATCAAAACCATGGGTATTTTTTATATGACATCCAATCTACTAAGCTGACCCCATTAGAAGGGGATTTAAAAGCCTATGCGCCATTCTCAGCGTTAGGTTTTAGTGCCCCTTTGCCTGACCAACCAAGCTCGCCATTATTTTTCGCTAACGGTCGTCTAATGCGCTTTGACCCAAGCCAGCAAAGTTTAGAGCTGTTGTTTGAAGTGTCTAAAATCAATGAGAACCTCGCGATTAACCTTAATGGTTATGCTTTGGATAACAACAATATACTGTGGATGTCCTTCTCTAATTATGGGCTGGTGGCCCTCAACACCCATACATTTGAAGTTATTAAACATCTCGATTTGCAACGCCGTGGATTGAGTAATCTGATGTATGATTTGGTTCGTGATCAGCAAGGTCAAATATGGATGAGCAGTCACACTGGGTTGTGGCGGTTTAACCCTGAGACTGAACACTTCATGCATTACACCCAAGGAGAGGGGCTCGCAACGGATGAGTTTAATCCTGGCTCAGTAAGTTACTTACCTGATGGACGCTTGTTGTTTGGTTCTGTTCAAGGGGCCACATTGTTTTACCCGGAACAAAACAAACCCACCCATCCATTACTCCAACAAGTTAATTTTACAGCTGCAGAGCTGATGTATCGTGACTTACAAAGACCAGTACTAGGTCCGTTGAAGCAGGTATATTTAGCACACGATGACGTCGGTTTGGAAATTTCCTTTAGTGCCATGGCATTTAATTACCAAGACCGAATTATCTATGAATATCAATTGGATGGTTCACAAAAGAGCTTTACGCGAGACAATAACCGAGTGGTTTTTTCAAAGCTCAATCCTGGTGAGCATTTACTTAAGGTTTGGGCGCAAGACCCACTTACGGGTGAATTAACCACA
Source organism: Pseudoalteromonas pernae (assembly GCF_039831865.1). NCBI lineage: Bacteria > Pseudomonadati > Pseudomonadota > Gammaproteobacteria > Alteromonadales > Pseudoalteromonadaceae > Pseudoalteromonas > Pseudoalteromonas pernae. The sequence continues at coordinate 200,112 of NZ_JBDODM010000005.1, read as the reverse complement.
CCGGCAAGACTGGCAATTCATGTAGCGTATCCGCCATGGAGTTCGCCTGGCTATATTACCCTTTACATTATTATCATGGTGAGTCTGTTTGCGGCTTGGCTATATCGTCGTAATTACATGCAACGTATGCTGATGGCGGCACACAAACAAAGCCAAGAGTCTGCCGCACGCCTAAAGCTTGCCTTAGAGGGAAGCCATTCAGGGGTGTGGGATTGGCATTGTTTCGATAGCAAAATCTACCAACCCCGACTGCGTGAGGAGCTGGGTTATGATTACGAGCATTGCCAGCTGGATGACTATCTTGCCTTGATCCATCCCGATGAGCGGCAAAAGTTCAGAATAGAATGGTTGGAATTTCTCTCCACAGATAAGGGCTATTTTAACTGTGTATATCGTCTGCGCCATCGCTCTGGCTTGTGGCGTTGGTATAAAGACTTCGGCAAGGTGATGGAATGGGACGGCGCACACCCAACTAAGGTGGCGGGTACTTACACCAATATGACGCGAGAGCTGGTGTTTGAAGAAAATGCACGTTTGTTTGGTGCTGCGTTTGAGCAAACCAGTGATTGGGTCATTATTCTCGATCACAAGTTACGGATCACCGCGACGAACAAGGCGCTGCGTCAGCACTTTAACTATACACCGAGTTGTCGCTCATCGCGTCGCCTTACATTAGGTTTATCGAAAAACACTCGCATTAATTACTTACGTATTCTCAGTGGCTTGCGTGTAGGGGAACACTATCAGTGCGAAGAAGTCGTGGTGATTAAAAATGGTGAGCATGTTCCCGTGTTACTAAAAATGAGTGCCGTGGCCGACAACGAGCAGCATGCAACCAGCTTTATTGTGATGATGACAGATATCAGTGAGCCTAAAAGTGCATTACTGAGCAAGCGAGAGCGCGCTCATTACGACAGCCTCACAGGTTTCCCAAACCGCGCCTTGTTTATGGACCGTGTGGAACATGCTTTAGAACAAGCTACGCGCAATCGAAGCGGTTGTGCATTGATCTTAATTAACCTGACGAACTTGACCGCAATTAACGATAAAAAAGGCTTTGATAGTGGTGATCAACTGTTACTGAGCTTGGCTTATCGCTTACAAAGAACGGTGCGCGCGCAAGACAGTCTCGGGCGTGTACATGGTGATGAATTTGCTCTGTTGCTAGAGGACATTGATGACGTTGAGCAGGTTATTACAGTGTGCACAAAGGTGCGTGATGTACTGGTGCAACCCTTTAAACAACGTATGACAGAGCCTAGTGTGAGGGTGGGTTTAGGGGTTTCTTTGTTTCCGCAAGATGCGCGCGTTAGTGAAGAATTGCTCAAATGCGCAGATCTCGCTATTTATCATGCTAAGCGTGCGGGGGTGAATCAGTGTCACTTCTTCCAAGGCGAGATCAACGCCGCGGTGCAACGCAGCATAGATACAGAGCGTGATGTCAGAAAAGCCTGCGAGCAACTCGATTTTATTAATCTTTATCAAGGCGTATACGGCATGCATGGCTCGCATTTAAGTGCGTTCTCTGTGCTGTTGTATTGGCAACAAGGTGACAATCTTGTGCCACCTGAAGAGTTCCTACCGCATATTCGCCAACCGGAGTTATGGGCAAAATTGCTCATGCAAACGCTTGAACGAGCGGTGATGGAATGTCGAGTTTGGCATCGTCAGCAGCCGATGTTGGGGTTGTGTTTGAATATTAGCGGCCGCGAATTTTCTCAACCCGGCAGTTTGGGCGACATTATTCACTTGTTGCATAGCTATGACTTCCCACTACCTTATCTGACCTTGGAAATAACAGTGAAGGATTGGCAGCGCATGGAAGCTCGCTGCAAGAAGACTTTGCAGGATTTAGTGAGTGAAGGGGTACGGGTGTCGCTGCATATCGAAGAAATTGCCGACTTGTGTATCCCGGAATTTGCCGAGGAACTGTTTGGGCAAGTTAAGCTTGGAGAAACCATTATTAAAGACATTTGCGCACAGAACACCGTTAATCAAAAGGTGCGACGTTATATGGCAATTTTCTCTGCGATGGGCATAGACGTTATTGCCGTAGGAGTTGAAAACGCAACTCAGCAGCGTAAATTGTTGAGTCTTGGTTGCAATTTGATGCAGGGGGAAGCCGTTCATGCGCCATGTCATGGTGACAACGTCGCGCAGTTGCTGGTGCAAGCATAAACGGCTAGATTTTATTTGGTAGCACTTTACTCTAAGTGATGACCACACTGTGGGCAAAAACGCTTTAAGACAGGGTGCGTAGTGCGCACTTGTTTTTCAATTTGCACTGCTTCTTGGGAGCTTAATCCTAATTCCAGCCTTAACTCTTCGAGGTGCGTGCGGTCATCATGGCAGATCACCCCATCTTCCATAAGCTGATACACAGTTTCACTGTAGGTTCTGCGCCTTTGTCTTAATTGATCGGAAAAGCTTGATGCGAGAATACCTGTGGGAATAGCAACCATGCCCATACTTAAAATAGTGATGATGCCGCCGAATATTTTCCCTAACATGGTCACTGGCACCACATCGCCGTAACCGACTGTGGTTAGCGTAATTAGCGCCCACCACATGGCTGCTGGGATAGAGCCAAACTTGTCTGGCTGTATATCGTGTTCAAGTAAATAAATGCCACTGGCGGCGATAATCAAGATCACTGTCATGATAAAAAACGCCGCAGTCAACGAGCTTGCTTCCTCACGAATGGTGTTCAACATCATTTGCATGGCGCGTGAATAGCGAGTGAGCTTGAAAATACGCAGCAGTCGCAGCACGCGTAAGAAACGTAAATCGAAAGACACAAAGAAGGTTAATAAGGACGGTAAAATCGCTAATAAGTCGATAAGTGCCAGTGGCGATGCAATATAACGTAAACGTCTTTGGGTGTTGCTGTAATGAGTGTCCTTGAAGCGGTCTAAATCAACACTGGTCCATAACCTTGCTAAGTACTCGACACTGAAAATCGCCACGGAGATGAGTTCAAAATACACGAAAAAGCGCATGTGATTCTGCGCGATGTGCGGTACTGACTCAATCACTATGGCAATCACGTTGGCGAAAATAAGGGTCATTAAAAAGCCGTCGAATAAATACCCCCAGCGCCGTGATTTACCGCGCGCCTCGAATATATCAGCTAGTTTTAGTCTTAATGTGTTCATAGTTTTATTAGTTTAGCGCTTTGCTCATATGAATGGTTCCTTCCTCAAAGTCACGCTTGATAGTAAACCCTAACTTACGTGCCAACTCTATCATGCCTGAGTTCTCAAACAGCGTCATCCCCTCAATACTGCTCACCCCTTGGCGCTGGCAATAATCTATCGCTGCATTCATCAAAATACGGCCAAGTCCCAATCCTTGTTGGTTGGAGCCAACAACAATCGCAAACTCGGCTACGAGGTTATCTGGGTCCATCAATACCCGCGATACGCCGAGCGTGACATCCTCACCATCCACTTTTTTGCTAACGATGAACGCCATTTCGCGGTCGTAATCAATTTGCGTCATCTTCGCGAGTTGGTCATGCGTAAATTGTGGCATTTCACCAAAAAAGCGGCTGTATCTGTCTTCTTTGCTCAGTGATTCATCAAACTTTTTATGGGCTTGTTCATCCTCTGGGCGAATAGGGCGCAATAATGCGTGGGTACCATCTTTGAGGGTGATGGTCTTTTCCCATTCTTTCGGGTAAGGGCGAATAGCTAAACGTTTGCGATGAGAGAGGCGTTGATAAGGCGTGATTTCAATACAGGCATCGAGCACCAAGAATTGTCCTTGTGTTGCCAGCAGAGGGTTGAGCTCCAAGCTAGAAATGTCAGGTTGGTCGACAATCAGTTGCGAAACACGCGTCAACAGCGCGCATAACCGGTATTTGTCGACTTTTTCCGGCAAGGTGCGCTCTTTGAGCACGCCTTTGTCTTGGGCGTTGGCAATCAGGTACTTCGCCAAGTTCATGTTCAAAGGCGGTAATGCCACTGCTGCTTGAGAGTAATCAAGTGCGCTGCCAGCTTCACCGAGTAAAATAACCGGCCCAAATTGTGGGTCGGTTTTAATCGCAATTCTTAGCTCGTGTGCGCCCGCACGAGGAGCCATGGGTTGGATTGAAAAGCCATCGATACGAGCGTCAGGATAGACCTTATTGATACGCAGTAAAATGGCAAATGCCGCTTGCTCTACCTCGTGCTCGTCGCTGAGATTAAGTACGACACCACCCACTTCCGATTTACTGGCAATGTCAGGGCTAATAAGCTTTAACACCACAGGAAAGCCGCACTCTGCGGCGACTTCCGCAGCCTCACTTGGCGTAGTGGCGATATAAGTTGTAACGGTTTCGATGCCGTAATGAGCCAAAATGGGTGCCGCTTGGTGAGTGCTCAAGTAATTTTCTTTACGACTTAAATGAGCTGCAATAGTGGCTTGGGCTGCCTTGTGGTCAATGTTGAGTTCATCAACAATTGATTCCGGTGTTTGAGTCAGGTGTTTTTGGTTACGGCGATAGTTAATAAGGTGCATGTACGCACCCACCGCGCCCTCAGGGGTGCGATACGTTGGAATACCACCTTGGGCACAAATCTTTCGCGCTTCATACGCCGCTTCCTCGCCCATAAAGTTGGTCATCACAAACGGGCGCTTGCGCGCGTCTATTTTCGACAAGGTGTCGACGATGATTCGGGCGTATTCAGTGCTTGGTGCTAAAGCGGAGGGCGTATGGATGATCAATAAGTTCTCAACTTCTGGTGCATTCAGCAAAATCTTGAGCGCTTTTTGGTAGCGCTCGGGCGCGGAGTCGCCAAAGATATCAACGGGGTTATCCGTGCTATCCGATTGTGGAATAACATGGTTAAGTGCTGTGAGCGTGTGCTCACTTAACTCACACAGTTTGCCCGAACTTTGCACTAGGCTATCAACCGCCATAACCGCAGGGCCACCGCCATTGGTGAGAATACACAGGGGCTCAACTTTGAGTAGCTTGGGGTGTAAGGCCAGCGTTTGCGTGGCGGCGAAAAGCTCGCGTAAGTCGTTTACGCGAAGCATCCCTGCGCGTTGAATCAAGGCATCATACACAGCGTCCGAACTACTGGCGCCGCCAGTGTGGGCATGTGCCGCTTTTGCACCGGCTTCTGTACGACCAGTTTTAATTACAATTACAGGTTTAGAGAAGGCAGCAGCGCGCGCCGCGGAAATAAAGCCTCGAATGTCTTTGAGGTTATCTATGTATAGCAGTACGGCTTTGGTTTTCGAATCACGGCCTAAAAAGTCCAGTAGCTCACCAAAATCAATATCGACGCAATCGCCCACGGAAATAAAATAAGAGAAGCCAATGTCTTTGTGCTGTGCCCAGTCCAAAATGGTGGAACATACCGCCGCTGACTGGGAGATAAAAGCCACTTTACCAGGGCGTGTTACTGTATGGGAAAAGCTGGCATTGACGCCTAAATGGGGGATCATCAAACCCAAACAGTTGGGGCCTAATAAGTTTACTTTGTGTGTTTTACAGTGCGAAGAAAGTGCGTCTTTTTGTTGTTCGCTTAAACCTGCTGCTATGACAATGATATTTTTACAACCTTGCTCAGCAAGGGCGGTAATAAGTGGCAAAATGGTCGATTTGTTGGTGCAGATAATCGCGATATCGGGTGTTTGCGGTAATGAAGCAATGTCTGGGTAGGCGAGTACCCCGTGTACAGCATTGTATTTTGGGGTAACGGGCATAATTGGCCCATTAAAGCCCCCTTGAAGCAAATTCCGCATGACAATATAGCCCGGGCGGGATGCATTATTTGATGCGCCAACAACGGCGATAGATTTAGGGTTGAAGAACTGACTAATGCGTTTTACGCTCATAGCTCACTCTTTTTGGTACACTGAATACCGAATCATAGTCTCACACTTGTTGCAAAAAGGAAGCACCAATGCACAAAAGTATAACGCACATCAATATTTTACCTGCATTTTTACTGGCGTTGGGGCTTGCCTCAATCGGCATTTTGATTAACAACGCTATCATTGAATTTAAAGCCATGGACAGGACGGTTGAGGTAAAAGGCTTAGCAGAAATTCAAGTCGAAGCAGACACGGCAATTTGGCCCATCGTGTTTACTGAGGCGGGCAATCAACTTGATGAAGTAACCGGTGCGTTGGAAGAAAAGCAAAGTGCTGTGGTGGCCTTTTTGAAGTTGCACGGTTTCAGTGACGATGAAATATCCGTTGGTCAAGTCACCGTGATTGATAAAAAGGCTCAGCAATATGGCCCCGAGCAGATTGGTCTGCGCTATTTAGTGAGTGCGAATATGTCGGTGTACAGTGATGACCCAACAAAGGTGCGCCACGCCAGCAGCCAAATCAGTGAATTGGCCAAGCAGGGCATCGCTGTTGGCGGTGACCGCTATACTAACCGCATCGAATACTTGTTCACAGGTCTGAACGACATCAAGCCGCAAATGATAGAGCAAGCAACACATAATGCCCGCGAAGTAGCACAAAAGTTCGCATCAGACTCGGATTCCACACTAGGCAAGATTAAATCAGCCCGTCAGGGCCAATTCAGTATTGTTGACAGAGACTCCAATTCCCCGCACCTGAAAAAAGTGCGGGTGGTGAGCACCATTGAATATTACTTAGTGGATTAATAAGGTGCCGAGCAGCGCTTGGCCTTGGTCCGTTAATAGCCAGGAAAATGCGCACAGATTGATCACTATGGTTGCCCAATACACTTGTCTAAATTCCTTTTTGCTGGATTTATGGCGAAGTCTGCTTTGGGCAAAATGCGCGCCGGGCCATCCGCCTATCACGCTCCAAAAATGTAGCTGGCTTTCAGGTGTGCGCCATCGGCCTTTTTGTGCCGCTGATTTGTCGAAAACATACATAAAAAAGGTGATAACACTGGCGCCAACATAAAGATATGCAATCTCAATCGGTAGCCAGTTCAAAAACATCAAGGCACCTAGCGATAGCCAAAATATGGCAGCCACAACGCCAGCAAAACTAACCGATTTATGGCTGCTTTTTGTCTTTGTTTGTCGCTTTCTATCACTGGGTAGAGTGATATTTACGGCTTTAAATTTGCCGTTATTTTCTTTGATTTGCTCATAGGTAATAATGTCGCCGTCTATTGGTCTGCGGCTGCGCTGCTTAAAGGATTTTATGTGTACAAAACAGCGCTGACCGCCACCATTGGGCTCTACAAAACCGAAGCCCTTATCATCTTGCCAATTACTTAGCTTTCCTTGAAATCTCAATGTCTTTTCCTGTTTGCTCTTGCGATGTAATACCAATGCACTTGCATAGCCAATCACCCTAGCGGGCTATATCTGAGCGCATAATTAAGAGGATTAATATTTCTGACCTAAACGGTTACTTTGGAAATCCAGCTACCTTGTTCGCAGCAAGTCCACTTTGGTGCCAGTGTGTTTGTTCATCACAAAAGATTTGCGCGTCAGGCGACTTGGTAGGTTCTTCATCTAAACTACCCGCTGGAACGATAAGAAATTTTCCGTTTTGAGTCAAAAAGGGCAGTCCTGAGCCACAATTGGTGCAAAAAACACGAGCAAAAGCGCGAGTAGGGTGCTCGTAACGTTTGGTTTTTTCCTGCCCCTTGGTCCATTCGATATTGTTGGGTGCGGTAAATAGGTTGGATGCATGGGCTGAGCCGGTAAGCTTTCGGCATTGTTCACAATGGCAAAAGAAAAACATTTTAAAATCGTCTTCAACCTTAAAGGTGACGTCACCGCAACAGCAACCGCCTGTAATGTGTTTGCTCATAATTAACCTACCTATGAATTTTACCTTGTCTTCTTTTCGTAAAATGACACGCAGCCTTACTGCTCAAAGACCAGAGCACCAGCGACCTATGAGAGACACAAGAGTGCAGCGGTTATTTCGGTGAACAGCGCTTCATCCTCATTATTGTCATATAAGGTGCTGATAGCAAAACCTTTAAATCTTGGTCAGCCAATTCTTATTGTAAAAGATAGAAATAAAATTCCATCTTAAAATGTTTAAATGATACTGATTATCATTTAGTATTGTCCGCTTGTTCGCTAATGGATTCGTAGTGTGAAGCGCCTATCTCGAAAAATACATCTGACCTTAGCGCTGGTGATCAGTGTTTTCCTTGTGATTATGTCTGTCACTGGTGCGCTACTTATTTATGCCAAGGATATTCAACTGGCAGTTAACCCGCAGCTATGGCGCGCCTCAGCTGCTGAGCAAACAGTGGATGTCGACACATTAAGAAGTCGTGTGAAGGAGCAAACTGGACATGACCTCAACTTAGTAAGCATGGAAAAAGATCCTCGCTGGGCATGGCAGGCACAGTTATCTGATGGCAGCTACGCAAGCATAGACCCAAGTAGTGCTCAGGTGCTCTATCAGTACGATTATTACAGCACCTTGTATGGCTTTAGCATGGGCTTGCATCGCTGGCTGCTGTGGCGCACTGATAAAGGCAATATGCCCTTGCGCAATTGGGTGTCTACCATGGCTTTGGGCTTTATGCTGGTAATGTTAGTTGGCTTTTACATGTGGGTGAAACCCAAACACAGACTCAAACGTTTGAAAATTAATAAGCGTGCCAAGGCCAGGGTCATTAACCGCCAAGTGCACCACGTGCTGGGGGTGTATACAACTTTACCTTTGCTGTTGATTGCGTTTTCAGGCATCGCCTTTAATTGGAAAACGCCCACTCAAGCCGTGGTCAGTGCTTTTACGCCCGGAGAAGTAGAGTCTCGTCCGCGCATTGATGACATTGAAGCAGCGGGACAATGGCAGTTACAACAAGCAATTGAAGTGGGCTTAACAGTATTTCCCGATGCGCATTTGCAGCGTATTTATTTCCCTAAGGAAGAAAATAAGCCAATGGCGCTGCGCCTACAGCAGCCCTCAGAGAGTCATGCTTTTAGTTGGGTGTGGGTAAACCCGTATAGTGCTGAGATCATTAATTCCTACGACGGCGCGAATGCCAATGCGGCTACTCAGGTATGGAATTTCAAATACAAGTTTCATATCGGTGATTTTGCTGGGCCGATAGTGCAGTTTGTCTGGTTGTTGCTAAGCCTAATGCCAGTGCTGTTTGTAGTATCAGGTATTGTGATGTGGCGCGGTAGAAAATAACGCGGGCCAACGCGGTGTTAAAAAAGTAACAAAAACGCCGGTCTTGGACCGGCGTTTTAATTTAACTCAATGCGCTATTACGCAGCTTGTTTTTTAGCAACCCACTGGGCAACCATTTCTTCTAGTAGGTTCAATGGCACAGGACCATTTTTAAGAACTACATCGTGATACTCACGAATATCGAACTTATCACCTAGTGCTTTTTTCGCTTCTTCACGCAGCTCAACAATTTTCAGCATACCGATTTTGTAGGCGGTTGCTTGTGAAGGCATCACCACGTGACGCTCAACCATTTTCACGGCGTCAGATGTTGCGTTAGGCGTGTTGTTTACATAGAAATCGATACCTTGTTGGCGGGTCCAACGCTTAGCATGGATGCCGGTATCAACTACAAGACGACATGCGCGCCATAGCTCCATGGCTAGACGACCAAAATCAGAGTACGGGTCTTGGTAAAGGCCCATTTCTTTCGGTAGTAGCTCAGAGTAAAGTCCCCAACCCTCGGTGTAGGCTGTGAAGCGACCAAATTTACGGAAACTTGGAATACCTTCAAGTTCTTGTGAGATAGCTAACTGCATGTGGTGACCTGGAATACCTTCGTGGTATGCAAGTGCTTCTAGCTGGTATGTTGGCATTGCCTCCATATCGTAGAGGTTTGCGTAGTAAATACCTGGGCGTGAGCCATCAGGCGCAGGCTGTTGATAAAATGCTTTACCTGCTGACTTTTCACGGAACGCTTCAACACGTTTCACGTTAAGGTCCGCTTTAGGTTTAACGATAAACAGCTCGTCTAGGCGGCCTTTCATATCGTCAATCACACGCACAGCTTCTGCAAGATATGCGTCACGACCTGCTTCAGTGTCTGGGTAGTAGAACTGTTTGTCAGTTTTCATGAATTCCATGAACGCTTTCAGATCACCTTTAAAGCCAACCTTGTCTTTAATTTCACGCATTTCATCGTGAATACGTGCGACTTCTGCAAGACCAATCGCGTGGATTTGATCGGCTGTTAAATCGGTTGTTGTTGTGCGCTCAAGCATGGTGTTGTAGAAAGTTTTGCCTTCTGGGAATTTCCACGCTCCATCACGGTCATCAGCACGCTTTTCTAGCTGCTGTAAGTAGCTGATCAAGCTGTTGTAAGCTGGTTTAACTGACACTTTCAGTGCTTCTGTAGCTTCGCCAATCAGCGCTTGTTTTTGCTCGTCAGCGATTTCTAGTTTGTTCACTTTACGTTTGAAATCAGCAAGAAGCGTTGAGTCTTTTTCACCACCGAAAGGTGCGCCTTTGATGATGTTTTGGCTTGCTTCAATTACGTGAGGGAAAACAAACTTAGGTGCAATGATGCCTTTGTCCGCGCGAGTTTCTAAGTTTTTCTCAAGTTGAGCGAAAAGCTTAGGCACGCCATTTAAACGTGAAATGTAGGCGTTTGCTTCTTCAACATTGGTGATTGTGTGTTGGTTGATTAAGAACGCGGCAACCATAGAGTGAGTACCAAACATTTGGTTCACAGGGTAGTTGTGGTAGCGCCATTGGAAATCCGCAATGCTTTGCTCAAGGTTTTGCTGCATAAGGTCGTAGCTAACTTGTGTCGTTGCATCAAGCGCTGCGCGATTAATGGTTTTTAGCGTTTCAAGGTCAGCTTTGGCAAGCGCAAGATCTTCTAATGCGCGCTCTTCGCTTTCGTCATCCCACTTATCGTAATCTTTTTTAATGCCCATATACGTTTGGTAAGTCGGGCTGCGCATAACGTTGCGCATGAATACTTCTTCGAAAAATGCATTGGCTTTTTCTACTTCGCTTTGCGCAACTTGCTGCACCGGTGCGGGTGCTTCTGCTGCCGCGCTTGTGCTTTGCGTATTTTGACAGCCTGCCAAAAGTGCGGCACTGATTGTAGCCGCGATAAGTGTTAGCTTACGCATAGTTTATTACCTATCCTTTCGCTTGTTGTAGTTGTGTGGTGCAAAACGCACCACAAAATTAATGGATTATTTCTGTGCGCAGTCACGCGCATTATTAAAATGGGTTTAGTGTATAGCCTTGTTGTTGCAGTTGAGCGTGGGCCGTCATGGCTGAAAGCGCCATTTGTACCCCAGGGATCAGTTGCTCTGGCTTCACTTTGTGGTATGTCGCCGATTGGCCACACACATACACCACCGTGTTGTTTTTCAATAACTGGGTGATTAAATCCTGATTCTTATTCTGAGCATCGAAGCGCTGTTGGTAGTACTCATTGGCAAGTACATCCACCGATGCATCGCCGTGTACCACCAAGGCTAACTCAATATTCTCTGGCTTAACGCCATGCGCAACGTGCATATTGATAAAGCGCGCTAAGGAATTCATGTAATTATTTTGTTGTCCGGCTTTTGCTGCAGGGGCAACATCGAAGGCAATTTTGAACTTGGTGTCAGCGGTGATAGGGGCATGCTTTGGCACATCAAAGTAATTGCCAAAACCATTAATGACGGGCTTGGCTTCTTTGCTATGTGCAAATGGAGAGAGTAAAACCAAAGTAAGAAGCAAGCCTGTCATTTTCATTATTGTTATTCCTAGGATGTTATACAAACATTTCCAACAGTTCATTCAGATAGCGATGACCGCGTTCTGTGACACAAATATGGGTGTCATTACGGCTCAGTAACCCTTGTCGCTGTGCGTCTGCTAGTTGCTCTTCGATTTGGCTTAAGGCCAGCCCTGTGTATTTTTGGAAATCCTCTATCGGGCATGGCTCCGCCAAGCGCAAACGGTTCATCATAAACTCAAACGGACGCTCTTCTTCACTAACCGTCCAATCGCGATATAAATAAGGCTTGGTTAAATCCATATAGCCGCGCGGGTGTTTAACCTTCTCGGTACGCATTATGGTGCCATCCGGTTTGGTTATTTTGCCATGAGCACCACAGCCAATGCCTATATAATCGCCAAAACGCCAATAATTCAAGTTGTGTTGACATTGATGGCCAGGTTTTGCGTAACCAGATATTTCATATTGCGCGTAGCCAGCCTCGCGCAGCATGGCTTGGCCTTGCTCTTGGATTTGCCACAAGGTGTCGTCTTCGGGCAACTTAGGCGGTTTAGAGTAGAATTGGGTGTTGGGTTCTATGGTCAGTTGATACCAAGATAAATGCGGCGGATTTAAGGCAATGGCTTGGCGCAAGTCGCTCAGCGCATCGTCAATGCTTTGCCCGGGTAAGCCGTGCATTAAATCTAAGTTGAAACTGCGCAAGCCTACTTCATGAGCTTGTTGAGCGGCATTCTTTGCTTCATCACTGCTGTGTATGCGCCCTAATGCTTTGAGTTTATCCTCTTGCATTGACTGCACACCAATGGAAATACGATTGACGCCAGCACGCACATATTCACTAAAGCGGCCTGTCTCTACCGTTCCTGGATTCGCTTCAAGGGTGATTTCGGCATCATCTGTGAGTGGTGTTAGTTTGCGCACACCGTCGAGCAAGGTTTGCATGGCGTCGCCAGAAAGTAGGCTAGGCGTGCCGCCTCCGATGAAAATGCTGTGAATAGGGCGACCAGCGCTCAGGTGCGCATCGTTGCGTAAATCACTCAACAGGTGTTGAACGTATTCTTGCTCGGGAATATTTTGGCCCTTTTGACCATGGCTATTGAAGTCACAGTAAGGGCACTTTTGTACACACCACGGGATGTGAATATAAAGACTAAGAGGAGGCAGGGTCACGTGTTAACCCTGCAATTGCGAAAGTAGCAGTTGTAACGCCTGACCACGATGGCTGATGGCGTTTTTTTCTTCCTTGGTTAATTCAGCACTGGTTTTGTTCATGCCTGCGACTTTGAATACAGGATCGTAACCAAACCCTTCCAAGCCACTTCGCGATTCAGTGATCTCACCTTCCCAAGTCGCCTGGCAAATGAGTGGCAATGGGTCGTCTTTATGGCGCATGAGTACGAGTACACAGCAAAAACGGGCGCTGCGGTGCATCTGACCTTGCATCTGCTGTAATAGCTTATCGATATTGTCACCGTCTGTTGCACCGTCACCTGCATAACGGGCGCTGTACACCCCTGGTGCGCCATCGAGTGCATCGACAATCAAACCTGAGTCATCTGCAATTGCAGGTAATCCCGTTTGCGCACTGGCATGACGCGCTTTGATGATGGCATTTTCCACAAAGGTGGTGCCTGTTTCAGCTACATCGCCAACGTTGAAGTCGCTCTGCGGTTTAATCGTTATATCTAAGTCGCTCAAAAGCGCGCTAAGCTCGGCAACTTTGCCTTTGTTGCCTGTTGCAAGCACCCAAGTTGTCATGTATTCGCCTTAATCTTCGTATAGTTTTTGGTGAAAGCGCAGCACTTCAACAGTATTACCTTGCGTTAGGGTAATTTCGAAGCGGTATACTTCTTCGTTATCAAAGCGCATTTGCGCGATGTAATAGATGCTTTCGCCTTCTTTGATCTCTTGAAACGAGAGTTCCTCTGTTTGGCCAACAAGGTTCTTAGCGACACCGCTGATTTCAACGGCCTGCGCTTTATCATCTTGTAAAACTGAAATATTTATCAGCGCTCTGTCGCCAGCACGCTCTAGCTTATAGCTGCGTGCAACTTGCGCTGGGATAGAGGTTGAAGGGAAGGCAATGTAGTGCACTTGCCAGTTACCCAGGTTTTTATATTGACCACCTTGCTCGCTAGGCTGTTCAGCGTGGCTTGGCAATGCCCACAGAGCAATTAAAAAAAGACCGGTTAGCAAAGCTTTCATAGCTGCTACTCCTTTGTGAATTGAACTCTTTAAGTGTATCAGAAAGTGGGGCAAGCGAGTGCTTGCCCAACATGATTATGCGACTAAATCCATCAGTAAAAATTGCAAGAACTGTAAACCTATAATGAGCACCAAAATAGACAAGTCCAAGCCACCGATTGGCGGGATGATTTTTCTGATAGGGCGTAGCATAGGTTCTGTAAGTTGATGGAAAATCGCTTCAACTGGGTTGTAACCTTGACTGACCCAACTCAAGATAGCGCGGATGATAAGCACCCAAAACAGCAATTGCAGCGCTTCTTTTACCAGCGTAAATACGCCTGAAATTAACACTGCTTGTACGCTGAACGCATTACTAAACAACAGGAGTAATGTGGCTACTTTGGCAAAGGCGACGATGAATGCCAATACTAGCGAAGCAAGGTCTAAACCGCCTAAACCAGGGATAACCTTGCGCAGAGGATTGACTGCAAAGCTGGTGGCCTTAACGACAAACTGACTCAATGGATTATAAAAGTCAGCACGCACTGCTTGTAACCAAAAACGCAGTAATACAACCATTAGGAATAGGTCAAACACTATTCCAACTAGAAAATGCATGGCATTCATTTAGTAAGCCTCAGTAAAAAATTAAATTTCTTTTTCCATTTCTTGGGCGCGTGCAATACACGCGTCCATAGCACCAGCTACGTCTTGCACTAAACCTTGAGCTTTTAAATGCTCAACCGCTGCGTGTGTCGTGCCGCCTTTTGATGTCACGTTTGCACGTAGTTGAGCAATGCTGATATCGGTTTGTGACAGTGCCATTTCGGCAGCCCCGAGAGCGGTTTGCTGAACCAGTGTGCGTGCTTGTTCTGCGCTGAAGCCAAGCTCAATGGCTTTTTGCTCGATGGCTTCCATAAACAAGAAGAAATATGCCGGTGATGAACCCGTTACCGCGATGATGTCGTTTATTTGTGACTCTTGCTCAACCCACACGACAATACCTGTGCATTTAAACACTTCTTCAATGAATTGGTTTTCTTGTTCATCTGTCCCATGGGCGAATAGACCCGACACGCCACGACCAAGAAGGGAAGGTGTATTTGGCATACAGCGAACCATCTTCACTGGGTGAGCGAGCATTTCTTGTAAGCGTTTGACGGTGATACCGGCTGCTACTGAGATAAATACTTTGTCGCCCAAGTCGATGCCAGCATCGGTGAAGGTTTTCGCCAGCTCCGCCATCATTTGCGGTTTCACTGACAGCACAATAACATCCGCTTTTTGCAACGCTTCAATATTGTCGGAGGTGGTTTGTACACCAAAGTCAGCAGCGACCTTCGCGAGTTTTTCCTGATTACGATTGGTGGCAATGATTTGCTCTTTCGCAAACCCACTTTTTACCATACCGCCGATGATGGCGTAGCTCATATTTCCAGTACCGATAAACGCGATGGTTTTTTGTGACATAGAACCCTCAAATTGTTGTGTTATTCGAATGTGCGACTCAATTTAATTATTGTTGACGCTCGCCAAAGATAGCAGTGCCAACGCGAACCATAGTTGAGCCCGCGGCAATCGCCGCATCCACATCTGCACTCATACCCATAGATAAGGTATCCAGTTGTGGATATTGGGTCTTTAGTTTATCAAAGCAAGCACGTAATTGCGCAAAAGATTGCAATTGCGTATCGAAACTCATTGATTGTGCGGGGATTGCCATCAAGCCACGAAGCTCCAATTGGCGGCAGTTATGAATAAATTCTGCGAGTTTAGGAAGTTCTTCAACACTGCAACCTGACTTATTTTCGTCGTTATCAATGTTAACCTGGATTAACACTTGGAGCGGTTTTAGGTTATTAGGACGCTGCTCGTTTAAGCGTTTGGCGATTTTTTCACGGTCTACACTTTGCACCCAAGTAAAGTTTTCGGCGATCAGCTTAGTCTTGTTACTCTGAATCGGGCCGATAAAGTGCCATACTATATTCTTATGTTCTTTAAGTTGGAGTACTTTTTCAACTCCCTCTTGTACATAGGATTCTGCAAATTCTCGGTGACCATGCGCAAAAGCCGCTAAAATATCTTCTAAGGGTTTTTTCTTAGATACAGCAATTAAATTGATGTCTTTGTAATCACGCCCACATTTTTTTGCCGCTTGGGCTATTCTGTCATAGGCGGCATCGAGTCGTTCTGCTATTGTAACCATAAAGTTATCAGTTAGTTGTGGAGTCCTATTATGGATATTACCGAATTATTGGCCTTTAGTGTGCAACACAAGGCCTCGGATTTACACCTTTCTGCTGGTGTGTCGCCGATGATCCGTGTCGATGGTGACGTACGCCGCATTAATATACCTGTGCTGGAAGCCAAAGAGGTTAATGGGCTTGTCTACGACATTATGAACGATAAACAGCGCAAAGAATACGAAGAAAACCTCGAAGTGGATTTCTCGTTCGAAGTTCCGAACCTTGCTCGTTTTCGTGTTAACGCATTTAATACTAACCGTGGGCCAGCTGCTGTATTTCGTACCATCCCGAACGAAGTACTGACACTCGAAGATTTGGGCGCTCCAGAGATTTTCAAAAGTATCTCTGATAACCCGCGTGGTCTGGTGTTGGTAACTGGGCCAACAGGTTCTGGTAAATCAACAACTTTGGCAGCCATGGTTGATTACATCAACAACACGCGCCATGACCATATCCTCACCATTGAAGACCCTATCGAATTCGTGCACCAAAACAAGCAAAGCTTGATAAACCAACGTGAAGTGCACCGCGATACCCACAGCTTTAACGCAGCCCTGCGAAGCGCACTGCGTGAAGACCCGGATGTAATTCTAGTGGGTGAGCTTCGTGACTTGGAAACAATCCGCCTTGCGATGACTGCCGCAGAAACCGGTCACCTTGTATTTGGTACGTTGCACACCACGTCAGCGCCAAAAACCATTGACCGTATTATTGACGTATTCCCGGGTGAAGAAAAAGACATGGTACGTTCTATGCTTTCAGAATCACTACGAGCGGTTATCTCGCAAACACTATTGAAGAAGATTTCCGGTGGCCGTATTGCGGCGCATGAAATCATGATTGGTATTCCAGCGATTCGTAACTTGATCCGTGAAGATAAAATTGCTCAGATGTATTCATCAATCCAAACGGGTGCTGCGCACGGCATGCAAACCATGGATCAATGTTTACAAAACTTGCTAAACCGCGGACTTATTAGCACGCAATCAGCACAAGCAAAAGCACATGATAAATCACAATTTGGCGCTTCAAGCCAGCAGTAGAATAGGTTAAAGATGTTACAGCCGTTATCAAACTATCTAGAACAGATGATTGTCCTTGAGGCATCAGACTTATTTGTTTCCACTCATCTGCCTGTGAGTGCAAAAATAAATGGTGAACTGACGCCGCTTGACGATTATGTCTTAAGTGACGACGAAGCTCTGACCATGGTTGAGTCAGCAATGACTGACAAACAAATCAATGAGTTCCACAATTCAAAAGAATGTAACTTTGCGATTTCGACTGAGGAAGGCCGTTTCCGTATATCGGCTTTTTGGCAGCGTGACCAAGCCGGGATGGTTATTCGTCGTATCGTAACGACCATTCCAGATGTTCAAGCCTTGGGTTTACCATCGGTGTTGACTGATGTGATCATGAAAAAGCGTGGCTTAGTACTGTTTGTGGGTGGTACAGGTACCGGTAAATCGACATCATTGGCGGCCTTATTGGGTTACCGTAACCGCCATCAAAAAGGTCACATCCTCACGATTGAAGACCCGATTGAATTCGTCCATGAACATAATAAGAGTATTATTACCCAGCGTGAAGTAGGGTTAGACACAGAAAGTTTTGAAGCGGCGCTTAAAAGTTCATTGCGTCAGGCTCCTGACGTGATTCTTATCGGTGAGATCCGCTCGCAAGAGACTATGGAATATGCACTAAGCTTTGCAGAAACAGGTCACTTGTGTGTGGCGACATTGCACGCCAACAACGCCAACCAAGCAATCGACCGTATCATGCACCTTGTGCCTAAAGAAAAACATGAAAAGCTTAAATACGATCTAGCCTTGAACCTACGCGCAATCATCGCTCAGCAATTGATCCCAACGGCTGATGGTGAAGGTCGTGTTGCTGCCATCGAAGTATTATTGAACTCACCTATGGTGGCTGAACTTATTAAGAAAGGTGAGATAGGTTCCATTAAAGAGGTGATGTCAAAATCAACCGAGATGGGCATGCAAACCTTCGACCAAGCCTTGTTTAAGCATTATCAAGAAAAGCGTATTAACTATGCGGATGCACTGCACCATGCAGACTCGCCAAATGACTTACGCTTGATGATTAAACTGCGCAACAACGAACAGCAGGGTTCAGGTTTCTTGCAAGGTGTTACTGTTGATGGTCTTAACGACAGCGAAATTGACGAGTAAACCCTCTAATCTAGTGGGCAGAGTTGTGCTCTGCCTGCTGATTTTTGTTTTATGTATGCCCATGACTCACGCCGTTGAGTCGAAGATTGATATCTATATTCGCGACGATGTGCTCACAGATTATGTGGCATTTTTAGACGGTCGCTCGCCTTTATCTATTTCTGAATTTTCCACTAAACGTATACGCCGTGATGTTGTTGATATGATTTTGGCGCAACAAGCGCTGAAGTTAGGTGGGTTTGAGCCGCAATTCGAATACCACAGTGGCAAGATCAACTTTCGCAATACCCGCATGCTTGAGCAAGGACAATTGCTGATTAGCTTCGATAGTTATTGGTTGCAAGATGCGCAAGCAATTGAGGAGCATGTTTATATTTCCGCCCCTGTGATTCGCGTTGGCGAGTATTATGCTGGAGTATACAGTCACCCAGACAATCTAGGTGCTCAGCAGAGCAAGCACATCAATGACTTCGCTGCGCTCAGTGCGGTTTCTACTCCGCGTTGGCGCAGTGATTGGCAGACTCTTGAGCAATTGCCGCTGAAAAAGCTAGTCAGAGAAGATGAGTGGCTTGCTCAAGCGCGTATGGTGTCGATGCAATGGGTTGATTTTATGTTGATGCCGATGATGCCTCAGTACAATAACTATTACCAACTGGAGAACATTGCACTCAAAGCGAATGCAAATTTAGTTGTCCTTATCGAAGACAGTCGCCATTTTGTTATTTCGAAAAAACACCCGCATGGTCAACAAGCTTTCGCCGCTTTGCAAAAGGGGTTAGCGATATTGCGTGAGCAAGGAAGAATAAGTAAAGCCTACAAAGAGGCAGGCTTTATCCCTGATTTAACCAAAGTAACTGTGATTAATAGCCAAGGGTATGGGCAAAAAAGCTCTCAAGAATAAGCACTGCTGAGGCGTTGTCGATATTGTCTTTTCGTAGATTACGGTAACCGCCTTGTGCGAACAATTGCTCTTTTGCCGCTGCTGTTGTGAGACGCTCATCCTGGGTTTGCACTTGTAACCCGGTTTGGTTGTGCAGGCGATTCGCAAACTTACGAGCGCGGTGGGTTAAATCCTGTTCGGTGCCATCCATATTCAAGGGTAAGCCCACGACCAATAGGTCAGGTTGCCACTCTTGCACCATGTTTT
The DNA here is from genome assembly GCF_039831865.1 of Pseudoalteromonas pernae. Taxonomy (NCBI): domain Bacteria; kingdom Pseudomonadati; phylum Pseudomonadota; class Gammaproteobacteria; order Alteromonadales; family Pseudoalteromonadaceae; genus Pseudoalteromonas; species Pseudoalteromonas pernae. The sequence continues at coordinate 180,717 of NZ_JBDODM010000005.1, read as the reverse complement.
TTATATCGTCCCAATTGGGAATGCCATCACGGGCTTTCACTGCTTTTAGCGCATTGGCCGTGCCTGTGAGTTCCTGACCAATGGCCACACCAATACTTTTGGTGCCAAAGTCAAAGCCCATTACGCTGCGTTGACCGACTTCTTTTGTTGAATTGCTCATGCGTGTCCTGCTTCAAGGCTCAGCCTGTCTGCATCTATACCAACCAGCGCCATAGCTTTGTGCCATCGTTCACTGACTGGGGTATTAAAAATAATGGCTGGATCAGCTTCGATAACAAGCCAAGAGTTTTCGAGCAACTCTTTCTCCAATTGACCTTCTGACCAGCCCGCATAACCAAGGGTGATGATAAAGTCCTGTGGAGCGTCACTGGTGGTGAGGCTTGCAAGTACATCCTTGGAGGTGGTGATCATAATCTCCGAGCTGAGGCTTTGTGACGAGGTATAACCAGGTTTTGGCGTATGTAATACGAAACCGCGATCGGTTTTTACAGGGCCACCGGCAAACACTTGATTTCCAGCCGCTTGCGCTGATTTATCGTTGTCGATTTCGACCTTATCGAGCAGCTCACCAACGGTAACGTCAATGGGCTGGTTTATAACCAGCGCCATCGCGCCTTCGTCGTTGTGCTCACAAATATACGCCACGGCATGCTTAAAAAACGGTTCTTGTAGTGATGGCATCGCCACCAGAAAATGGTTAGTTAATGATTGCATAGGCATATACCTCACATTAAACGTCTTTGAGCTTACGCTCCAAGGCATCAAAAAATTGGCCTGTAATAGAAATATCGGTCTCAGCTTCAATTTCTTTAACGCACGTAGGCGCTGTTACATTCACTTCTGTCAGTTTATCGCCAATGATATCTAGACCCACAAACAACAAACCTTTGGCTTTCAGCGTCGGTGCCAGCGCTTCTGCGATTCGGCGCTCATCATCGGTTAACGGACGAACTTCGCCACGCCCGCCAGCTGCCAAATTACCGCGGGTTTCACCGTTTTGCGGAATACGTGCAAGGCAATAAGGAATGACTTCGCCGTCAACTACCAATACGCGTTTGTCGCCATCTTTGATCGCTGGAATGTAATTTTGTGCCATTGCATAGCGGCTGCCGTGCTCAGTAAGTGTTTCAATGATCACACCGATATTGGCGTCATCTTCCTTCACGCGGAAAATCGACGCACCGCCCATACCATCGAGTGGTTTAAGAATAATGTCGCCATGCTCTGCTAAAAACTGACGAATTTGTTTCGCGGAGCGCGTGACTAATGTGTCAGGTGTAAATTCCCTGAACCACGCGGTGTAAAGCTTTTCGTTTGCATCACGCAAGCTTTGTGGCTTATTCACCACAAGCGTACCAGCCATTTCAGCACGCTCAAGCATATACGTCGCGTAGATGTACTCGGTGTCAAAAGGTGGGTCTTTGCGCATCAAAATGATATCAAGGTCTGCAAGAGCAATGTCTTGCTGCGGCTCTAACTCGTACCACTTGTTTACGTCGTTAAATACTTGTGCGCGAGCGGCGTGAGCATAGGCTTGCCCTTGGCGTAAAAACAAGTCATCCATTTCAATGTAATACAGTTCGTAGTTACGTTTTTGCGCTTCTAACATCATGGCAAAGCCAGTGTCTTTTTTGATGTTAAATCCTGAGATAGGGTCACTAATTATGCCGAGTTTTATTGCCATTGCTGTGCTCGCTTACTAAATATCTAATTCTGTTATGGGGTTGGCGCGTTAAAAAATCAATTGGCTAAATCACCAAACTCTAATTGCAATGCACTTAAGACCGTTAATGCTGCTGTTTCTGTTCGCAGTACGCGTGGACCGAGACGAACATCAATAAAGCCATTGTTGTGACTCGCTGCGATTTCTTCATCGGTAAAACCGCCTTCAGGGCCCACCAAAAAGCGCACGCCTGTGCTGGGTGTCGCCAGTGTTTTGATGCTGTGTTCGGCACGCGGGTGCAACGTGAGTTTGGTTTCATCGCTTTGCTGAGTGAGCCACTGTTCCAATGAAATGGGAGGATGAATAGTGGTAATTCGGTTTCGACCGCACTGTTCAGCTGCTGCGATGGCTATTTTTTGCCACTGTTGATGTTTTTTCTCAAGTCTGTCTGCGGCGAGTTTGACCCCACAACGCTCACTGAAAAGGGGAGTGATTTCGCTCACCCCCAATTCAACTGACTTTTGAATGGTGAAATCCATTTTATCGCCACGAGAAATGACTTGGCCGAGGTGAATTGATAGTGGCGACTCGCATTCGAAATCACTGAATTCTATTGGCTTTACAATGACTTGTTTTTTACTCGTCTGCACTATTTCGCAAAGATACTGACCACCTTCGCCATTAAATAAGCTCACCTGATCGCCGCTTTGCATACGCAGAACGCGGCCAACATGACCGGCGGCATCGTCACCTAATTCAACGTCGGTGCCTAAGCTCAATGGCATTGGCTCATAAATGTGTGGAATTCTCATAAACTTGCTCTATCGGGGCTTTGCCGACAGTCTAAACTAGTCGCCTAAATGCGCAAGTGTCTCAGGGTCTTGATTACAGCTTAAGTGGTTCTTACGAAACACAGTGTCTAACTTTTTGTATTCGTAGTGAGTCGGGTGTTTGACGATGAGAATGCGATTCTCATGCAGGGAGTCGATAATCCATTTGAGGGTGTTACCAGCTGCTTCGTATATCTCAGCAAATATCAACACGCCTTCAATTTTGTGGTGACGAGACATATAGCTGGAAAGTTCAGCAACGCTGATTTCATTTTCAAAATCGCAGTAGCAGTAATCTTTGGCTTGGTGATCAAACATCAGTTTCACCATATGACGGGTATTAGCACCAGCAACAATCAACTCTTCGCTGTTCACCTGTGCGCAAAAGGCACGGCTGAGCAGCGGATCGCTATCTATCAGGAGAAAGTTGCTCAAGTCCATTCACTACCTCTTTGCTAGGTAAAAAATTGAATTAATAGGTAGCCCATTGCGCAATAAACACAAAAAACTACAGCCGCAATGCCCACATTGTCTTGCTGGTCGACTTCTACACCTGTGTTCACCTTGTAAAGTACAATCATCAACACAATGCGAGTCATGGCCTTTACTGCTAGCCACATGAAACCGCAGTGAACTGCCAATGTAAAGACATTTTCCACCATTTTGCCACTGTAATACTCAGCGCTAGCGAGCCCTGCATACAAGGCCAATGCTAAACCTAATGACTTGCCTGCATAGCGAATACCGATGGACGTATTCTCTAAAGTGAAATTGGTCTGCAAGGACGCGCCTTGGTTAAATTTAGCAAATTGTGCCTCACGAACTTTGCTGTCTAGGGCAAATATTCCCTGAATCATTAAAAAGTTAACAAAGACGACTAATAATGAGTATAGGCTATTGGTTTGTGACCAGTTAACTAAACCAATAACAACGATACTATTTCCCAATAACATGCCTGAATCGACCAATGCGGCGCAGACATTTTGTTTTAAAATGGCTTTTTCTTCATTGAAGCGGCTAAGTATCCATTTCCTATGAATTGCCTGGCCCACTTTGACAAACAGCAACATTAACACCAGTAAAAGTGGCACTTTCCATGGGGTTTGCTTCATTAGGGCCAAGGAAAAGTCGTCAATTAAATAACCGATGATCAGTACCAAGGATAGAAGATAACTGGCGTAACTGATCCCCAATGCAAAATTATCTCTATGTGCTAATTCCACAGCGAGTGCTTGGCGTGCTTTGACTTGGGTATATATGCGCAGTGTAAAAAGCACCAAAGCAATAGCCACAAAGCTAATAGCGAAGGTGTATAAGGACTCGTTTGACAAGGAAAAATACGTCATACTGGCAACATTAGAGTAACTTTTGTATTCATTCTAGTACGGTTGGCCGTAACTTAAAAGAGAGCTATTCATGCCAGCATCAAAGATTATTCCCATTCCATTACAACAACTTGGTGAAACACGTTTTCAAGAAATTTATAAACACCAAAATTACAGTGCGGCTTTAGTAACTCTTTTAGCTCTGAGTGACTTTGCCTACAAGGTATTGAGTACCCATCCCCAGTGGGGAGATTGGTTGCAAGAAAACGCACAACAGCGGTCACATACTCCTGGCCAGGTATTTTCAGCTCCCCTCACCGAAATCGATGAAAAAGCATGTTTTCGCGAGTTACGCCTTTATCGACAGAAGCATTGGTTACACGTCGCTTATTTGGATTTGGTGTGTGATAACGAGATTGCAGACTCGATGCGTTATGTGTCACAGCTCAGTGACGCATTAATCGATGCCGCTAATTGCTGGGCCTACAGCGAAGTGAGTAAGGTTAATGGTGAGCCTCTAGACGAGCAAGGTACACCGATGCCAATGATGATACTGGGTATGGGAAAGCTTGGAGGCTTTGAGCTTAATTATTCTTCAGACATCGACCTTATCTTTACTTATCCGCGCATGGTTTCAACGCAGGGCGGGCGACGCAGCGTAGAAGCGCAGGTGTTTTACACTAAAGTGGCGCAGAAAGTGATAGCGGCGCTAGACCAACACACAGTGGACGGTCGTGTGTTTCGCGTTGATATGCGGTTACGACCTTTCGGTGACAGTGGGCCGTTGGTGATGAGCTTCGTCGCTATGGAGGATTACTACCAAGAGCAAGGGCGCGAGTGGGAGCGCTGCGCCATGCTCAAAGGGCGTTTAATCGGTCCTCATAGCCAGCATCATGATGACTTCTATCAGATGTTACGTCCCTTTGTGTACCGCCGCTATATTGATTTCTCTGTGATTGAATCACTACGAAAAATGAAATCATTAATAGCACAGGAAGTTCGCCGTAAAGGGCTAGTTGATAATATCAAGCTCGGTGCTGGTGGTATTCGTGAAGTTGAATTTGTGGTGCAGGCGCTGCAATTGATTCGTGGTGGACGAGAGCCGAAATTACAAACGCAGGGTTTGCATGCGGCACTCATAGCGCTTACAGATCTTGGTGTGTTCAGTCAGACGCAGTATCAGCAACTTTGGCAAGACTATGCGCTGTTACGTACAGTGGAGCAGTACCTGCAAATCTTTAATGACGAGCAAACCCAGCAACTTCCAGTGGATGAGCTTGGATGGTCGCGACTCAGTTACTTGTTGGGCGTGGACTCTGAGCACTCTTGTCGTGTGCAGATTGAAGCGGCAATGGTTCGTATTCGAGAAGAATTTGAACATGTTATTGGCTTTGAACCTGAGCAAAGTGCGCCTGTGCAAACGAGCTATGTACTGGCGTGGGAGCATGGCGACAGTGAAACACTCAGCGATGTGATGAGCGACCCACATCAACGTCAAAGTTGGCAAACTCCACTCAGTCATTTCAAAGACAGAGTAAGCAAAAAGCCAATCGGTAAACGTGGTCGTGATACCTTAGATAAACTGATGCCGCAAGTGCTCGCACAATTGCAAAAAGTCCATGCCAGTGGCGAAGTGTTTGCGCTGGTGACTAATGTGCTCGATAAAATCATGTCGCGCACAGCCTACCTTGAGTTACTGCTTGAGAATTTAGGTGCATTACAACAACTGGTGCGTTTATGTGCCCATAGTCGCTGGATAGGGGAGCAAATCGCGCACCATCCAATTTTGTTAGATGACCTGATAGACCCTGCAGCTCTATACAAACCTTTGCCGTTGGATGCGTATGCCAGCGAAATTCGTCAATACTTTCTGCGCATAGATGAAGAGGATTTAGAGTTGCAAATGGAAGCGCTGCGTCAATTCAAACAGACTCAGCAATTACGTATCGCTGCTGCAGATGCCACAGGCGTACTCGAATTGATGAAAGTAAGCGACCATCTCACGGCGTTGGCGCAGGCAATCGTCGAGCAGGCGGTTAATCTGGCTTGGCAACAAATGGTCGCGCGTTTTGGCTGTCCGCAGGGGACTGATATTGAAAACAAGGGCTTTGCTGTTATTGCCTATGGTAAAGCTGGCGGCTTAGAGCTCGGTTATGATTCGGATCTGGATTTGGTGTTTGTGCACAATCATGAGGGAGACGCGGTTACTGACGGTGACAAGCAAATTTCGGCACGGCAATTTTATTTAAAGCTTGCCCAACGTTTAATGCACTTGTTTAACACCCGCACGACTTCAGGGATCCTCTATGAACTGGATACCCGTCTACGACCTGAGGGCGCGTCGGGGTTGTTGGCAATTAATATTGAAAGCTTTTTACACTATCAGTTAACCCAAGCATGGACGTGGGAGCATCAAGCGCTGACCCGCGCTCGTGTTATTTACGGCACTGAAGAGCTTGCCACTCGCTTTGATGAAATTCGCAAACAAGTGCTCACCCAAGCACGCGACCAAGAAGAGCTAGTAAAAGATGTGGTACAGATGCGTGAAAAAATGCGTGAGCATTTGAGTCGCGACAGCGAAATGATGTTCGATTTAAAACAAGGTTTCGGGGGCATGACCGATATCGAGTTTATTACTCAATATCTAGTGCTTGCCAATGCGCGCACATACCCGGAACTGGTAACCTACTCGGATAACATTCGCATTCTGGAAATGGCTGCTCAATGTGGCTGTATCTCGGATGAGCAGGCAAAGCAGTTGATCCATGCTTACTGCCACTACCGTGGGTTGTATCACGTGTTGAGCTTGCGTAATCAAGATAAAGTGATAGCAAAGATTGAGCTGGCAGAGGAAATTAATACGGTGCAACAGGTGTGGGAAGCGTATTTAACGCCTCCCAATTGAGCATTAAGATTGCGAGACCTTTAAGCAGTTTTCGCGAATATAAGGAGAAGGGCGCTCAGTGATAATGGCTGCGCGCTCGCGATTACAGTAGAAAGTTTGCACTTCGAACTCAAAGTCACTGTCGATGGCTTTGCCCACTTGGTAGAGGGTTGAAACGAATGAGTCGTCTACGCGAAATGGGTGTTTAACCACATAGTCTTTACCCAAATACCAGTAAAATGCGACGCCTTCTTCTTTGGCGTAGTCAGACATGGCCTTTTTCAGCGTTGCACCTGCATGAAAGCGACGCGCCTTCACAGTACCTTTCCAGCGAATATCCGTTTCCTGCACCTTGCCTAAGCGTTGTTCTAACAAGGCCGTTAGGTCGTCCGTTGGTTCACCTAAATCAATGACGTACTTTTCACGTTCAGTGGCATTACGCACTGAATTTTTGATATTGGCATAAAATTGTGACAAGCCCGATGCCGCGGCATTATTCTCTTGCATTTTGAACATTGGGCCATCGCCTAAAAGAAAATAGGCTGCGGCAAAAATCAAAATAAATGCCAAAGATAAATGCTTGATCCAAAACCACATTGCGTTGCCTTCCTATTAATTATTATTAAGCATAGATGGAGTTGTTATAACTGACTACTTTATCGGTAATACGAGGGGGCATTCTCATCTGGACGCGTTTTAAAGCGACGATGAAGCCACATATACTGTTCAGGTGCTTTGTTGATAGCTTCTTCCATGCGTTCGTTGACTGCAGTAACATCGGCCACCTCATCACCGCTAGGGAAATTTTCGAGGGCAGGTTGTACTGCCAGATGGTATTTCCCGTGTTCATCACGGCGACTTTCAATGCTCAACGTTTTGCAGTATTTCGCGGATGCAAATATCAGCGTGCCTGTGGTGCTCGCTGCTTGCTCAACCGCAAAGAAAGGGGCAAAAACGCTGCGCTTTCTACCGTAATCTTGGTCCGGTAAGTAGTAACAGAAATTTTTGTCTTTGATGGCTTTGAGTAAGCCTTTGACATCGCGCTTACCAACGAGGTATTTGTTTGAACGCAGTCGACCTTTAGTCGTGAAATAATCCATTAGGGCATTATTGTGTGGTCTATAAAAACCTACCGCTTGGCGCTGGGTGCCCATGATGCGTGATGACATTTCCAAGTGTAAGTAGTGCGGTGCCATTAGCAGTACACCACAGCCTTCGTTATTGGCTTTGTCTATGTGTTCTAAACCCGTGATTGAGCCCACAATGCGATTGATACGCCATTGCGGCCACCACCATGCCATGGCGCTTTCAAAAATAGCCATGCCCGTGTTTTCCATGTTTTGTAACACTAACTTGGCTTGATCTTCTTTGCTCATATTCGGGTAGCAAAGTGCAACATTCACTTCAGCGATTTTACGACGTTTTTTGACGAAACGGTGTACCAGTCGACCTAACATTTTTCCCATGGCTAATTGCCATGATTGAGGTAACCAGCTCAAAGTATACAGGAGAAAAATAGAGAGCCAGCTAGGCCAATATTTTGGAGCAAAAAAGGCGAGTTGGAAGGAAGTTTTGTTTACCACAAGCGTAAATTTTAACGTTACTAATGGCGCTCAGTATACGTCATTGAGACGACAAAGCCAGCATTAAGCTGGCTTTGGAGGTCGCTGTTTTCATTAGCGAATAGTTTTAAAACTTACCGAATTGGTTAGTTTTGTGGCTTCAGACCTTGGTTGATAGCTTCCAGATCTTTTGCTGTCAGTGTGCCTGCCGCTTGTTTCAACGTAAGCGTTGAAACTACGTAGCGATAACGCACATTAGCAAGGTTACGTTTAGCGTTATATAGGTTCTGTGTGCTGATCAACACGTCAACAATAGTACGTGTGCCCACTTCAAAGCCAGCTTCTGTCGCTTGCAACGCACTCTCTGCTGAGATAACTGCTTGCTCAAGCGCTTTATACGTTGCGATGTCTGACACAACTTGGTTGTATGATGTGATTGTACGGCGTGTGATGCTACGAAGTGTTGCTTCTAAGTCTTCGCTGGCAGCAACGTACAATGCGCGCGCTTGGTCTGTTGATGCAACCGTTGCGCCACCTGAGTAGATTGGCAAGCTGAAGTTTAGGCCAATGCTCGCTTGGTCTTCACGTGGGATATAGTCACGGTTGATAGTGTTACCGGCAACGCCAATCTCCGTATCAGTCAGCGAGTCGCCGTATGACGCATTAAGCACTAACTTAGGGTAGTGGCCTGCTTGTGCTAAATCGATTTGTTGTTTAGCAATATCAACAGTAGCTTTAGACACTTGCAGTTCTAAGTTGTTTTCTTTTGCAAGCTCAACGAAGTCAGTGTTAGCTTTTGCTGGGCTTACTGTTGAGAACGTATCTGTGTTTAGGGTATCGAGCTTAGCGTGATACTTACCTGTGATTTCACGCAGTGTTTCACGCGCTGTTTCTACGTCATTAGTGGCTACTATCTCACGTGCAACAGAGTTATCGAATTGGGCTTGAGCTTCATGTACATCGGTAATCGCCGTTAAGCCTACCGCAAAACGTTGTTTAGTTTGCTCAAGTTGACGTTCGATTGCACGTTTTTCAGCTTGAACGAACTCAAGCGTGTCAATGGCACTGAGTACGTCGAAGTAGCCTTGTGCAACACGCACAATCAAAGATTGCTGTGCTAAGTTGTATGCTGTTTCTTGTTGCAGGGCTTGTTTGTCTGCGATGTCTAGCGTACGCCATGCATTTAAATCAAAAATCGCTTGGTTTAGACTGATGTTGCGCGTGAATGTATCTCGTTCTGTATTTACATCTAGCAACATGCCTGTATCTGAATCGATGTCGAAACCATCACTGTCAGACTTGGTGTAGCCCATAGTGAAACCAATTTGCGGTAACAAAGCGCTTAGAGCACGGTCTGTGTTATGCTGTTGTGCTTCTGCAGTTGCCTTAGCTTTAAGAACAACAGGATCATTTTCAAGGGCAATTTGGTAAACCTGTAATAGGTCTTCGGCATGACTGTAAGAGCTAAAGCTTAGCGCAAGCAAGGTAGTCAACAGTGTCTTTTTCATTATCAGTACAGTCCTTAGAATTTGTAGCGAATTATCTGCATGTTACCGTGTTTAGGCACGCTTTTGAAAAGTAAAAGCGTAAATAAGGTATGCTTAAGTGTAACAGAATTTATATTTTGCGGAAGGGTAAACGGTAGCGTTTATTCTTGTTTTTGTTAATTTACGTAATCGGCTTGTTTTATATGAATAAAATCAACAGTTTCAAAAGTGATGATATTGAAATTGAAAGTACCCAAAGAGTCTTCCAAGGCTTCTTTAAAATAGATTTGTACCGATTTAACCACGCATTATTCGCCGGTGGCCGCAGCCAAACGATTCAGCGTGAAATATTTGAACGGGGTCATGCAGTTGCAGTATTGCCTTATGATCCTAAAACTCGTCAGGTGTTGCTCATTGAGCAAATACGTATCGGTGCCTTAGCCACTAAAGACAATCCTTGGTTGCTGGAGTGTATTGCCGGTATGGCTGATGGCAGTGAGGATTACCCAGATGTGGTGCGCAAAGAAGCTAAAGAAGAAGCCGGACTTGAATTGGGCGAGTTGGAATTTATGTTGTCCTATTTATCGAGTCCGGGTGGTACCACCGAGCGTTTATATCTGTATTTAGCGCAAACTGATTTGAGCCAAGTAAATGTTGGTGGACTCTATGGCTTAGATGAAGAAGGAGAGGACATCAAGGTGCATGTGATGGGCGTTGATGAAGCGCTTGCCAGATTAGCATCCGGTGAAATCGATAACGCAGCTACTGTCATTAGTCTACAATGGTTAGCACTTAATGAGCAGCGACTACAACAGCAGTGGAATAAAGAGTGACGAGGGTGGTTAGAAAGGCAGGATACATTCAATCATTACCGAAATACCTGACTTTGTGTGAACGTAATTACACGAATGTGATTCGTATTTTGCCGCAAGAGCAGCATGTGGGCGCAACGAAGTTGTTGGACATTACCCATGAGCGCTATCAGGTAAAGATTGAACACACAGCCAAATACACGACGGATATCTGCATCACTCAAGTCCAAGGCGCGATTGATGGGATGTTTACGCCGCCCATGAATGTGCGTATTTACCACGATGCCCGTGTTGCTGAGGTGGTCCACCCTGACTATCACAAGCGTATTAAGCCAGCTTATGGTTACCCAAATCCTAAGATGCACCAAAAAGATGAGAAGTATCAGGTGAATGCATTCTTACATGATTGGCTAACATTCTGTATGACCCACGGCGAAGCCGTGCTTGATTGGGATTGTGGCAGTGACTTGGTTTAATCAATACGAATTTGCACAGGCCAAGCCTTTGTATTTTGGCCACTTTACTGATTGCCATTTGTTTGCTGACTTAGACGGCGAGTACTTCCATGTAAACTGTGCGCAGAATTTGCGGGCAACGCTCAGTGCAATGGCGAACGAGAATTTTGATTTTGTGGTGTTTGGTGGCGATCTCACCCAAGATCACAGTGCCGAGTCATATCGAGTGTTTGCCGAACTCATCGACCAAAGTGAGCTCTCATGCCCTGTTTTTTGGGTGCCGGGCAATCACGATGAAATAGCGCTTTTAAACAGTATCAGTAGTGGGCAAATTAATGCTGCTAAGCACATAGTGCACCCGTTCGCCCACGTGTTGCTCATCAATACGAAAGGCACGACGCCTGCGGGGTGGATTCAGCCAACCCACTTATCTGACATCGATATCAACTTGAAGAACACCCAGGTTGCCCAAGTCCTCATTGGTCATCATCATCCTATGCCGGTGGCGGGTTATATCGATAAGCACATTCTTGACAATGGCGCGCAATTGCTCGAACTGCTCAACAGTGAGCACCACAACGTCAAAGCGGTGGTCCATGGTCATGCACACAATCACTACGAGCTGCACTATGAAGGTGTTCAGATCCTAGGTACACCAGCCACGTCCATCCAATTTACCAAACATACCAGTGATTGGCAGCAACAGCAGCTTGGGCCGGCCTATCGAACAGTACACATCGACGAATCTGGTACATTAACAACGCAGGTAAAATGGCTTCAAAACTAATTTATATTCACGGCTTTAACAGCTCTGAATTATCACAAAAAGCGGTGCAGTTGGGGGAATATCTGGCGTCTTGGTCAGGTGACTACATCGTACCGCGTTTGAGCCATGATCCTGCGAAGGCAATTGATCAATTGGAATCATTCATTGATGATGACACCGCTTTGATTGGTAGCTCGCTCGGTGGCTTTTACGCCACTTATTTGTCGCAAAAGCATCAAATACCCGCAGTATTGGTCAATCCAGCGGTTAACCCAGCGACCATGTTTGTCGATTATCTGGGTGAGCAATATAACCCATATCAGGACTACCACTACATTCTTGATAAAACGCATTTGCTTGCGCTGGAGCAACTTTATTTACAGCATTTATCTTCCCCCGAGCATTTGTTTTTGTTACAACAAGAAGGTGATGAAGTGTTACCCTATAAGCATGCTGTTGAGTATTACCAAAACTGTCAGCAGGTGGTGGAGCCAGGAGGCGATCACCGATTTGTAGGATTTGAGCGCTATTTTGGCGCCATCGCGCGATTCTTGAATATCACTCTGGGGTCAGCAGACCCTCAATAATAAAGGCTATTTACGAATAACAATATGAGCCAACAGAATTATAACGCCGAAGCAATTGAAGTATTAAATGGTCTGGACCCTGTCAAACGTCGTCCGGGCATGTATACAGATACCACCCGCCCAAATCACCTTGGTCAAGAGGTTATCGATAACAGCGTGGACGAAGCCCTCGCGGGTCACGCCACCAAAGTCGATGTAATTCTTCATGAAGATAACTCTTTGGAGGTCATTGATGATGGCCGTGGTATGCCGGTGGATATCCACCCAGAAGAGGGTATCCCTGGGGTTGAATTGATCCTTACTAAGCTGCACGCTGGTGGTAAGTTCTCGAATAAGAACTATCAATTTTCCGGTGGTTTGCACGGCGTAGGTATTTCCGTCGTAAATGCATTATCTACGCGCGTGGAAGTGACTGTGCGTCGCGATGGGCAAGTGTATGACATTGCTTTTGCCAATGGCGACAAAGTGCAAGACCTGCAAGTTACGGGCACCGTTGGCAAACGCAACACGGGAACATCAGTGCGTTTTTGGCCTGATGCCAGCTATTTTGATTCTGCCAATTTCTCTTTGAGCAAGCTTAACCACGTACTTAAGGCGAAAGCTGTACTCTGCCCAGGTTTGCGTATTCGCTTTGTTAATAAGCAAACTAAAGAGACGCAAGAGTGGTACTACGAAGCGGGTCTTAAAGATTACATTAAAGACGCTACCAAGGGCTATGAAACCCTACCTAAAGAACCCTTCACTGGTGAATTCAGTGGCGCTACCGAGGGCTGCGATTGGGCACTGCTTTGGTTACCTGAAGGTGGTGAGTCCATCACGGAAAGTTATGTAAACCTTATCCCCACCGCACAAGGTGGTACCCACGTAAATGGTTTACGCCAAGGTCTTCTTGAGGCCATGCGTGAGTTTTGTGAATTCCGTAACTTATTGCCGCGAGGCGTGCGCTTAACGCCAGAGGATATATGGGATAAGTGTTCGTATGTTTTATCAGTAAAAATGCAAGATCCGCAATTCGCGGGACAAACAAAAGAGAAGCTATCTTCACGTCAATGCGCTGCGTTTGTATCTGGGGTAGTGAAAGACTCATTTAGTTTGTGGTTGAACGAACACACCGATGTTGCCGAACTGCTTGCTGAGATGTGTATCAGCAACGCGCAGCGACGTATGCGCGCGGCGAAAAAAGTAGTGCGCAAAAAGGTCACTCAAGGCCCCGCATTACCGGGCAAACTCACAGACTGTAGTAGCAGTGAAATTGACCGTACTGAACTGTTCCTTGTAGAGGGTGACTCAGCGGGCGGCTCCGCTAAACAAGCACGTGATCGCGACTTCCAAGCAATCATGCCGCTGCGCGGTAAAATTCTTAACACGTGGGAAGTGGAATCAGGGCAAATTCTGGCATCACAAGAAGTACATGATATTTCTGTGGCGTTGGGTATTGACCCAGACAGCGAAGACCTAAGCGGGCTGCGCTACGGCAAAGTCTGTATCCTCGCCGATGCTGACTCTGATGGATTACACATTGCCACCTTGCTGTGCGCTTTATTTGTAAAGCATTTCCCTGCGCTTGTACGCCAAGGCCACGTGTATGTGGCGATGCCGCCGCTATACCGTATCGACGTCGGCAAAGAGGTTTATTATGCCCTTGATGAGGACGAGAAAACCGGCGTGCTAGATCGCATTGAAGCCGAGAAAAAGCGTGGCAAAGTAAACGTGCAGCGCTTTAAAGGTCTGGGTGAAATGAACCCACTGCAACTGCGCGAAACAACCATGGATCCAAATACGCGTCGTCTCGTACAACTTACTTTGGATGAGATGGAACAAACGCTGGAAGTGATGGACATGCTCCTTGCTAAAAAGCGTTCTGGGGATCGTCGTCAATGGCTTGAAGACCATGGCGATAAAGCTGAAGTAGAGCTGTAAAAAATCGTATCGAGCATCACAGTGATGACTGTGGTTTTAGTCAGGATGCTCATGAACAATTAGTTGCCACACATGCGTCGTGTTGTGCACAGCAAAGAATCAAAAGGGTTAACATGCGTAATAAAATTCTTAGTACTTTAATTGGTTTAGCGTTCGCTGGCAGTGCTCATGCTGCGGATATTACCGATCGTCTAGTGGTACCCGAGGGATTTACAATTGAGCCATATGCATTGGATGTTGAAAATGCGCGTCAACTCGCTTTATCTGATTCCGGCATCGTTTATGCGGGCTCACGTAAAGCCGGCAAGGTTCACGCTCTTATTGACGCAGACAATAATGGTCAAGCAGAACGCACAGTTTTGATAGCTGAAGGCCTAAATATGCCTTCAGGGATTGCCTATAAAGATGGTGATCTTTACGTCGCAGAAGTTGAGCGCATTGTGCGTTTTAAAGACATCGATAAGAACCTCGATAAGGCCGAAATGGAAGTGGTTTTTGACCAGCTTCCTGACAAACGCCATCACGGTTGGAAGTTCATTCGCTTCTCACCTAAGGGCGACCTAATCATCCCAGTTGGTGTGCCATGTAATATCTGTGATGAAGACCCTGAGTTTGGGTTGATCTACTCATTAGATATGGACACCAGAAAAGTGACTACCATCGCCAACGGTGTCCGTAACTCTGTGGGTTTTGACTACCACCCCAAAACAGGCAATTTGTGGTTCAGCGACAACGGCCGTGACATGATGGGCGATGATATGCCACCGTGTGAAATCAATGTTATCACTGAGCCAGGTCAGCACTTTGGTTTCCCATATTTTCATGGCGGCACAATTGCCGATCCTGAATATGGCAAAGGCAAAAATATGAGCGATTACGTGCAGCCAGCATTGAATTTGGGCGCGCACGTGGCACCTCTGGGTATTCACTTCTATACCGGTGAGCAATTCCCAAGCGAATATAAAAACCAGTTGTTTGTCGCTGAGCATGGTTCTTGGAACCGCACCAAGAAGGCGGGATACCGCGTGATGGTAGCAAACGTTGAAGGCGACAAAGTAACAGGTTACACACCATTTATTACCGGTTTTATGGAGAACGAAGAAACCTTCGGACGCCCGGTAGCTATGGTGCAAATGCCAGATGGCAGTTTGCTCGTCTCAGACGACTTCGCGAACGCTGTCTATCGCATCCAATATAATAAAAAGTAAGTTTGGATAAGAAGCAATGACACAAACAACGACCTTGTCGCAACAAGGCATAGAACAGCTTACTATGGGGCGCTTCACAGAAGACGCCTATCTAAACTATTCCATGTACGTGATTATGGACCGCGCTCTACCGCACATTGGTGATGGTTTGAAGCCGGTTCAGCGCCGTATTGTGTACGCTATGAGTGAGCTGGGTTTATCAGCAGCGGCAAAATACAAAAAATCGGCGCGTACCGTAGGTGACGTATTGGGTAAATATCACCCGCATGGTGATAGCGCCTGTTATGAAGCCATGGTGCTCATGGCGCAACCATTTTCTTACCGCTACCCGCTGGTGGATGGTCAGGGTAACTGGGGTGCTGCGGATGACCCTAAATCGTTTGCGGCAATGCGTTATACCGAAGCTCGTTTGTCGAAGTTCTCTGAAGTTCTGCTCAAGGAACTAGGTCAAGGCACAGTTGATTGGACACCTAACTTCGACGGTACGATGAAAGAGCCGCTGGTGTTACCAGCACGTTTACCTCATATCCTACTCAATGGCGTAACCGGTATTGCCGTAGGTATGGCAACGGACATTCCACCGCACAACGTGCGCGAATTGGCCGAAGCATGTTGTTTGTTGCTGGATAAACCAAAAACTGAACTTCAAGAGCTTCTTGAAATAGTTAAAGCGCCAGACTACCCAACTGAAGCGGAAATTATCACTCCTAAAGCGGATATTGAGAAAATCTACACCACAGGTCGTGGCTCGCTGAAAATGCGAGCGAAATACCATGTGGAGCAGGGTGAAGTGGTGATCACGGCCTTACCGCATCAGTGTTCTGGTGCCAAGGTGTTAGAGCAGATAGCCAGCCAGATGACAGCGAAAAAACTGCCTATGGTGGCTGACTTACGTGATGAATCTGACCACGAAAACCCCACGCGTATCGTGATTATTCCGCGCTCAAATCGTATCAAAGTCGAGCCGTTAATGGCGCACTTATTTGCGACCACGGATTTGGAAAAGAACTACCGCGTAAACTTGAACATGATTGGCCTTGATGGTCGACCACAAGTAAAAGATCTACAAAGTATCTTGAATGAATGGTTAGTGTTCCGCCGTGATACTGTGCGTCGCCGTTTGCAGTACCGCCTTGATAAAGTGTTGGCGCGTTTGCACATCTTAGAAGGCTTGATGGTTGCCTTCCTCAACATCGACGAGGTGATTGCCATCATCCGTAATGAGGATGAGCCTAAGCCAGTATTGATGGAACGTTTCGGTTTAACTGAAACCCAAGCCGAAGCGATTCTGGATTTAAAACTTCGTCATCTAGCTAAGCTAGAAGAGATTAAAATTCGCGGTGAGCAGGATGAACTTGCCAAAGAGCGTGACAAGCTTGAAATGACTCTTGGCTCAGAACGCCGTATGTCGACCTTGATGAAAAAAGAGATTCAAGAAGCGGCCGAAATGTACGGTGATGATCGTCGCTCTCCAGTGGTTGAGCGTGAAGAAGCGAAGGCATTAAGCGAAAAAGACCTTATTCCATCTGAGTCTGTGACTGTTGTGCTTTCAGAAAAAGGCTGGGCACGTGTTGCTAAAGGTCATGATGTTGACTCGGAAGGTTTAAGCTATCGTTCTGGCGATAAGTTTAAAGCCAGTGCGAAAGGCCGCAGTAACCAACCTGCAGTATTCCTAGACTCAAGCGGTCGTGCTTTTGCCACCGATGCTCATAGTTTACCTTCGGCTCGAAGCCAAGGTGAGCCTATGTCTGGGCGTTTTAATATCGCCGCAGGAGCGACGCTCGAATACGCGGTCATGGCGGATAACGAACAAATGTTATTAATGGCCAGTGACGCGGGTTATGGTTTTGTCGCTGAGTTCAACGATCTGGTGAGTAAAAACAAAAACGGTAAGGCATTGGTGAGCTTGCCAAAAGGTGGCTTACTAATGCAGCCTATCGCTGTGAATGATATTGCGACTGACTACTGTATGTCGATATCAAGTGAAGGGCGAATGCTGTTATTCCCTCTACGTGATTTGCCGAAGTTAGCCAAAGGTAAAGGTAATAAGATCATCTCTATTCCAAGCGCCAAGGTCCAGGCACGTGAGGAATATGTGAAATTGCTTGCGGTAGTGCCTGAGGGAGCGAGTGTTACTCTTCTTGCGGGTAAGCGTAAGCTGACATTGAAGCCGAGCGACCTAGAGCACTATCACGGTGAACGTGGTCGTCGTGGTAATAAGTTACCGCGCGGTTTGCAGCGTGTTGATGGCTGCGAAGTGGAACTCTCAGGGAGTACACCAGAGCCTGAAGTGGTAGAAGCTACAGAAGAATAAAAAAGAGGGCGTAAGCCCTCTTTTTTATTGCTTTGTGATAATTACTTAGAAAGTAAAGGTCACCTTGCCGTACACATAACGACCTGTGAAGCCGTAAGGTGAGAAGCCTGAATATGGGAAGATGTTCGAGAAGGTGGTTACATCATCCACTAATTCGCGCGTAGGCTTAGGGTATACATCAAACAGGTTATTCACGCCTAGTGATACGTCGATGTTATCCGTTAGCATCATCTTAGTGTCTAAATCAGTGATCCACTCTGCAGGTATCACCTCGTTACGCTCAGCGATTGAGCTGGGGTCTTGAGTTTCACCATAGCGTGTTGTGCGTAGCGTGACGTTATAAGCATCATAGCTCCAGCTTGCACTTAAGTTGATTTTGCTCTTTGGTGAACCCACTTCAAAGCGGCGAAGTTCCACGTCAGAGAACAAGTTATCTTGGTCAAAACCGGCGCCTTGAAGCACGTCAGGTGGTGGCAAAATATCGGTCACTTCGTTGTCATTGAAGTTCAGACCTGCGTTAAATAACACACTGCCGTAATCCTTAGTGCGAAGAGTATAAGACGTGACTACATCAACACCTTCGGTACGTGAGTTAATTGCGTTTAAGAAGAAACGTGCGCGTGTTGCCCCCGTGCCTGCGAGTAATGTTTCAATTGCATCGCCTGAGAGGTTATTCGATAACACAATTCGGTCGTCGATATCGATGCGGTAGAAGTCGATAGCTAGATTAAAGTCGGCGTTCGGTGAATAAGTGAAACCGAGGCTGTAGTTTTCTGATTCTTCCGCATCCAGACCTGGGCTACCTAGCGCTTGCGCAACGTCACTTGAAGGGGCAAAGGTGCCCGTTTCTGTTGGAACGCCGTCCACAAATACCGTTGAGATAGAGGTAAAGTATTGCTGTTGCAATGACGGAGCGCGGAAGCCTGTTGAGATAGAACCTCGAAGTGCAAAATCATCGGTCACAGTGATACGGTTCGACCACTTCCAGTTAAATGTGCTGCCGAAGTCAGAGTAATCTTCATAGCGCCCTGCAATGGCCACGTTCCAGATTTCTGTAACATCTGCTTCTAAATCAATGTACGCACTCCAGTTATTACGGTCATTGTCGCCTGCTGAGGCAGGAGTAAAGCCTGGGAAAACCTGAGAGCCCGCGGCGCCAAATGGGCCATCAACAGGGTCAGTTTCTGCACCACCCGGACCAAAGCTGCCTTGAATGTAGGAATTCTCTTCACCCGCGGTGATCTTGTAGTTCTCTTCGCGGAACTCAAGGCCAAACGCTAGGTTCATATCGCTTGCGAATGCATCGACTGTGATTAGGCGTGACGCATCGAAGTTCACAAGATATTGATCGTATTCTAACGCGCCTGCATCAAACTCAGTTTGGCTTGTCGGACCTAGCGAGGTGTTGAGCGTATTTACAACACCGTATTGGAGCTCATTACCGCCATAGTTAAACGAGACATCATAGTTCCACTCACCATAAATTCCTTTAAGGCCGGCTACAACAGATTGGTCTTTGATATCAGTGGTAATTGCTGGCAAAAATCCATCTGGGTATATCGCGAGAACATTGCGTGAGTCTTGAGCACGACGATAGAAACCGGAACCTTGTGAGTCACGGCGGCTCATACCTGCAGTAGCATAGAACTCAAGGTCGTTGTTGATAGATTTACCCGCATTAACGAATAGCGCCATATCCTCAACGGCGCCATTACCAAAGATGTGATTGTAGCGATTAACGCTTAGCTCACGTGGGTCGATACTGCCATCATCTTGGCGGGCATAGTTCTCACGCGGGTCGAAGTCTGCGCGATTTGATGCATTACGGTCACGATACTCGGCAGCAACGGCAACAAAGCCATCGTCACCCCACGTAAAACCAGTATTGGCGCGCAGTGTCAGGGTTTGTCCATCCGTGCGCTCACGATCACCACCTGTAGTAAATGCGAGATCGCCATTAGCATCAGTGGTTACACTTTTTAGATCAGGTACACCGTCCATCTTGGTCACGTTGGCGCCATACGTGGCGGATAGTTCCCCACCTTCATCATTATCTTTAAGTACGATGTTGATCACACCCGCAATCGCATCTGAGCCATATTGTGCTGCAGCGCCGTCACGCAAGACTTCAATACGTTTAATGGCATTGGCAGGAATGGCATTCAAATCGACGGCCGATGAGCCGCGACCTGCTGAACCATTTACGTTCAACAATGCGCTGGTGTGGCGGCGCTTACCGTTGACCAAGACCAGAGTGTGATCCGGCGCTAGGCCACGCAGTTGTGCTGGACGAACGTGATCAGTGCCGTCGGTGATAGAAGGCTGTGGAAAGTTAAAACTCGGCAGCAAGGTGTTGAGGATCATGTTAGTTTCAGTCAAGCCTGTTGCTTGAATTGATGCTGCGTCAATCACATCGATAGGCACTGGAGAATCATTAATAGTACGGCCAATACGTCGTGAACCCACGACGCTGATTTTCTCAATATTGGCATCTTGTGCACCGGTATTTTCTGCAGCTGATGCTGAATGACTGATTGTGATTAAGGAGCCACACACAGCTGCTACTGCGATTGTAGAACGCTTCAATGCGGGGAAATAAAAATCTGTCGATTTCATATATTGCTTTCCTAATGATTATTATGACTACCAATAAGCTGACCACACAGGTTTTGCGGGTTAGCCCAAATACTGAATTTCTTGGCGGTTAACAATGAACGACCAAGGTATATCGTTTTTATTGGGTGCTTAGGCTGTAATTCATAAGAACGGGCAGGAGCGCTTTTATGTAAGCGACAGTGCCCACTAGAACGACACTTTCATCCCTGATTTGCGTATCAAGAGAAAGGTTTATTTAGAAAGCTGTTATTTATTATTGTTATTAGATTAAACAATCTAATTTTCTAAGCACGGGTATGTGGCAGTTGTACACGAATTGAGTCCAAATATCCAGCGTGCAAAGTCAAATTTCTTATTCGATTAAGTTATGCAATATTCATTGTTTATTATTTGCAGCACATGGAATTGAACAAAGAGGTGAACAAAAAAGCCGGAACTTTGTGGGTTCCGGCTTAGTGGATTAAGTTAAGGCTTAGGGCATGAAGTTAATATGCTTACAAGTCGAATCTGTCAGCATCCATCACTTTTACCCACGCTTTCACAAAGTCATGTACAAAGCGATGATTGTTATCATCTTGAGCGTAAAACTCAGCGTAAGCTCTGAGTATCGAGTTTGAGCCGAACACCAAATCAACACGTGTTGCGGTCCACTGGGTGTTGCCAGAGTTGCGCTCAACAATGTTGTATGTGCCATCACCGTTTGGCTCCCAACGATAAGCCATGTCGGTAAGATTGACAAAGAAATCAGTGGTGAGTTGACCTACTCGGTTGGTGAACACGCCATGTTTACTGCCACCGTGGTTTGTGCCCAACACCCGCATACCACCAATTAATACCGTCATCTCTGGTGCCGTTAAGCCCATAAGTTGCGTTCTATCGAGTAACATCTCTTCAGCGGATACGGCATACTCTTGTTTTAACCAATTACGGTAGCCATCGGCCAATGGTTCAAGCGGCGCAAATGACTCTGCATCAGTCATCTCGGGTGTTGCATCACCGCGACCAGGGGAGAAAGGTACCGTGATAGCAACTCCGGCATTGCGCGCAGCTTGTTCAACGGCGGCGCTGCCACCGAGTACAATCAAATCGGCCATGCTAATGGGTTTGCTCAACTCTTTTTGTACTTTGCCGATGGCAGCAAGCACGCGGTTCAGACGTTCAGGCTCATTACCCGGCCAATCTTTTTGTGGCGCTAAGCGAATGCGAGCGCCATTTGCCCCACCTCGGTGATCGGAACCACGGTATGTACGGGCACTGTCCCACGCCGTATTTATGAGTTCGGCGGGCGTGACACCGCAGTTCAGCAGCTGTACCTTCAACTCCTCAATTTCCTTATTGCTGAGAATGTAGGTCACTTCTGGAATGGGGTCTTGCCAAAGCAAATCTTCGAGAGGCACATCCGCACCCATGTAACGCGCTTTGGGTCCTAAATCACGGTGTGTTAGCTTAAACCAAGCACGCGCAAAGACATCAGAGAAATAATCGAAATCTTGATGGAATCGCTCGATGATTTTACGATAGCTCGGGTCCATTTTCATGGCCATGTCTGCATCAGTCATGATTGGATTATGGCGAATGCTCGGGTCTTCGACGTCAACAGGTTTGTCTTCCTCTTTGATGTCGATAGGCTCCCACTGCCATGCGCCAGCTGGGCTCTTTTTCAGTTCCCACTCATAGCTCAGCAGCAAATGACAATAGCCGTTATCCCATTTGGTTGGGTAAGTAGTCCATGCGCCTTCGATACCCGACGTCACCGTATCGCGGCCGATACCGCGTTTTTGGTGGTTGTTCCAGCCTAACCCTTGTTCGCTGATATCTGCCGCTTCTGGCTCTGGCCCGAGTATGTCGGCATCGCCATTACCATGAGTTTTCCCCACTGTATGGCCACCGACTGTCAGCGCCGCTGTTTCTTCATCATTCATCGCCATGCGCGCAAACGTTTCACGCACTTGCTCGGCTGTTTTCAATGGGTCGGGGTTGCCATTGACACCTTCAGGATTGACATAGATGAGGCCCATTTGCACAGCTGCCAAGGGGTTTTCCATGGTGTTTGGCTCATCAACACTTTCATAGCGCTCGTCGCTCGGCGCCAACCATTCTTTTTCAGCGCCCCAATACACGTCTTTTTCTGGGTGCCAAATGTCTTCACGGCCTCCGGCAAAGCCAAATGTTTTTAATCCCATTGATTCATAAGCCATATTGCCAGCCAGAATCATTAAATCTGCCCATGATAAGCGGTTGCCGTATTTTTTCTTAATCGGCCACAATAGGCGACGGGCTTTGTCCAAGTTGGCATTGTCTGGCCATGAATTGAGTGGTGCAAAGCGTTGGTTGCCCGTGCCACCACCGCCACGTCCATCAGCAATACGGTATGAGCCGGCTGCGTGCCACGCCATGCGAATCATGAGACCACCATAGTGCCCCCAATCTGCTGGCCACCAAGGTTGGCTGTCAGTCATGAGGTTCTTCAAATCTGATTTGAGTTCTTCAAGGTCAATTTTTTTAAATTCTTCGGCGTAATTAAATTCATGGCCGTATGGGTTCGACTTGGTGTCGTGTTGATGGAGAATGTCGAGGTTCAGTGTATTTGGCCACCAATCGGTATTCGACTTTTCAGTTTTGGTAAGGCCACCGTGCATGATCGGGCATTTTGCCATTGTGCGCTCCTTGGTAGGTTAAACGTCTTAACCCTAGGTCAAAAGAAACTGTTACATCCGGTAACTTGCTAAGATGTAGTACTTTAATTAACCAAAGTGTAGCTCATTAAAATGACTTTTTATGCCCAGTTTCGGGAATTTAAATCGATGTGTTCCATCGGTTTTTTTATTGCGACATTGGCTTTTGATCTTGTTAGTGTTTGCCTCTGTATGGGTGTTTAATGCCACGATTTTTACGCTTTTCTCTGGGCCGGTATTGCACTCATAGAATCTGTGGCTTACAAGTGTTCGCTAAAAATCCCACGCGTATGTATAATGCCGTGCATTATCGATGTGGGGAGTTTATTGTGCTGGCATTGTTACGTTTGTTAGTGGTCGCTATTTTTATACCTTTTAGCTTTCTTGCTGGTTTCATTTTGTGTATTTTGCGCCCGTTTCATGGCGACAATGTACGTGTGATCGGCAGTTGGTATGCGCGTATGTCACCCTTGTTTGGTGTTAAAGTAGTTATTGAAAAAGACCCTGCAATTGTCAGTGGTGAGCCTGCCGTGTACATAGCTAACCATCAGAATAACTATGATATTTTCTTCCTACCAGGGGCGCTGCAACGCAATACGGTAAGCCTAGGTAAGAAAAGCTTGAAGTGGATCCCTTTCTTCGGCCAACTATATTGGTTATCAGGTAATATTCTAATCGACCGTGCGAATCGCAAAAAAGCCATGGCCACGATTAACAAAACAACTGAGAAGCTCAAACAAGGTGGTTTGTCGTTGTGGATGTTCCCAGAAGGTACGCGCAGTTATGGCCGTGGTCTATTGCCGTTTAAAACCGGTGCATTTCATACTGCGGTGAATGCTAATATCCCTGTAATTCCGGTAATTATGAGCGATACCAATAAATGCATTAAGCTAAATCGCTGGGATAATGGTACTATTTACATCAAAATGTTAGCGCCGCAATTGCTCGATGCTTCTATGAGTGCCCGTCAGTATGCCGATCACTTTCATGAAGTAATGAATGAAACTTTGGCGCAATTGAATGAGAGAACCTAAATGGAAAACTGGCGCGAAATAAGCGAAGAGATTGTTGAGTCATTGTTAGAAGATGGCTCGAACCCTGAATTACTGTACGAAGTAGAGCACCATTTTGTATGCGAAGATTTTGCTGCATTAGAAAACGCAGCGCTAGCGGCATTCAAGCTTGGCTACGATGTTGAAGAGCCTGCTGAGTTAGAGCTAGAAGATGGCGGTACTATCTGGGGCTTTGACGTGGTAGTTGAGTGTGAGTTAAACACTGAAGCTATCATGGAAGACGTTGATAGGCTTGTAGCTATAGCGGAACAAAACAAGGTCGAATACGACGGTTGGGGTACTTACTTCCAAGACTAAAGGGTGGTTTTAACCACCTTTTCTAGACTTTTATTACTAGTTGATGGTAATTTCCATCTTCATTTTTCAGTTTCTGTACACTTCTTCTTATGTTGATCTCCTTACCTATTAGTGAGTTAAAACCCGGTATGTTTGTTGAACGGGTGAATAGGCAATCTCAAGGTGCATCAATAAAAATCAAAACCCGCGGCATGGTCCGTGAACCCGCTATTATTCAACGCCTTGTCAAAGAAGGAGTTGAGGAACTGATCATCGACTTTTCGCAAAGCGATGTGCCGATACCAAGGCATTTACAACCTGCCAAACAAGCCAATAAAGATGGCAATACATCCACAGAACAAACGATGGTGGCGAAGCCTAAGTTAAGCGACCGCGATTTGACCCAAGCAACACTGGAACAAGAATTTCTGATTGCCAGCACTTGTTATGAGCAAAGTATGGTTAAGTTGCGGGCGATGTATCACGAGTTGACCTCGGGTATGCAAGTGAACATGGAGTTGCTGAGCGATGTGGCTGATGCCATCGTTGATTCGGTATTTCGTAACCCAGACGCCATGGCTGCATTGACCCTACTGCGTGATAAAAATAGCTACACTTGGCGTCATATGCTTAATTGCGCCATTCTCACAGCAATCTTTGCTCGTTATCTGGGGTATGAGATCAATAAGGTGAGACAAATGGCGCTTGCAGCTTTGTTGCACGACATTGGCTTAGCGAAAGTGCCACAGGGTATTTTAACCAAGCCGGGTAAACTCACGGATCTTGAGCTTAAAGCAGTGCGCCGTCATGTTGCCTTGGGTCTTGGGATGCTCAAAGGCCAAAAACACATCACCAATATGATGCTGGAGATGATAGTCAATCATCATGAACGTATTGATGGCAGCGGTTACCCGCGCGGTATTGATGGAGATAAACTTTCTCGCGAAGCGCGAATTCTTAATATTGTCGATGTGTATGCGGCCATGATAGCCGACAAACCATATAAAAAAGGTGAAGAGTCATTGGCGGCTTTGCGCTTTTTGCTGTCGCAAAAGAGTGCTTTTGACCAAGCTTTGGTGCAACGCTTTATCAAATGTGTAGGCATTCATCCTGTAGGCACTTTGGTGCGCTTAACGAATGAGCGACTTGCAATGGTTGTGCAGGGCAATGAAGATAATCCGATAAAGCCAAAGGTTCGCGTGTTCTATAACACCTTGCATCGCCATCATATAACTGCGAAAGATGTTGATTTAAGTGTGCTCAAGGATGACATTAAAATCATCGGTAGCACTCAGGGCACGGAGTTTGAACTTAATTTATCTCGCCTACTAAAAGAGCATTTGCTGCCTTAGTACATGTCTGTTTGTTGCTTAGCCTCGCGCCTAACAGCACGCCTCCCATACAACTTGTAATCAGCACCATCCACAACAGTGTCCCGTAGACTGTATGCAGTGCTATACAACAACTCGCAAAGCTGACCATTTGGCATAACATGGCCGCCAACCAATAGTGCGTGACAGGATTGTCGCATTGGCCCTGGCGATGGCAAGCACAGTAATTTGCTTTTAGAAACCAAAACGCGCCCATCGCGCAAAAAAGCAGTGCGACCACAATGAGCGAAATGGTAATTAACATGCTTTATTCCCTTTCATACTTATATTGCTAGTTTAAAGGGATGATTTACATAGTCAATGCTAATGGGAATTATTATCATCTTTGTGTATTGAGGACATACCAGTTGCATTTTTAGCTGAAAAATGCGCAAGTTTGCGCTTAAATTACGCGTTGTTAACTATATTTAACAGCTTTTTAGCATTGAATAGTGCTAGTGTATGCAGGTTAAAAAAGACAACAATGAGATTGAAGTATGCAATTCAAAAAGACATTACTAGCGGCATCACTGGCGCTATTATCAACAGAATCTTTTGCCGCTGCCTTCCAACTTGCGGAGCAAAATGTTTCAGGTCTTGGTCGTGCGTATGCTGGTGAAGCTGCGGTTGCTGAGGATGCATCTGTAGTAGCACGTAACCCTGCGCTTATGTCACAGTTCGATAAAGCACAGCTATCGGTTGCAGCAATTTATGTATTGCCAGATGTGAGCCTAGAAGGCCAAAGCACCAACAATGGTCTTGATGCCAGCGTGCTTGACGATAGTAGTATTGCCCCAAGTGCGGTGATCCCGGCTGGTTTCTTCACGATGCCAGTGAACGAGCAAGTGAGTCTAGGTTTCGGTGTGTTTTCAAACTTCGGTTTAGCCACTGAGTTTAATCGCGATTATGCCGCAGGCCAAATTGCGGGTGAAACTGAAATTGTGACAATTAACTCAAATGTGTCTGTTTCTTATCAGTTTAACGATGCATGGACGGTCGCTTTTGGTCTTAACCACGTCTATGCTGACGCAAAAGTATTGCGTACTTTAGGTGCGAACCCTTTTGGCGCGCCTAATAGCTTACAAGCTGCGCACCTTGAAGGGGATGACTCAGGTTTTGGCTGGAATGCAGGTGTTGCTTTCTCACTGGATGAGCACAACCGTTTTGGTTTCCACTACCGCAGTGAAACTGACCTAACATTCGATGGTGAATACAGTAATCAATTACCAGCGGCATTAGGTGGTCTTGAAGGTCAGGTTCTGCCAGGCACTTTAGAGTTAACGCTGCCAGCTATCGCTGAGTTCTCAGGCTCACACCAGTTAACACAAGAGTACGGTGTACACTACAGCGTGCTTTGGACTGGCTGGAGCAGCTTCGACAAACTTGAAGCATACGTGCCAAGGAGCGATACTCCTGTTTTCTCTAAAACAGAAGACTTCTCGGACGCAATCCGTGTATCAGTGGGTGGTGACTACCAGCTAAATGAACAATGGAAATTACGTGCGGGTATCGCATTTGACGAATCACCAGTATCACAACAGCACTTATCAATCTCTATTCCTGATACAGACCGTTTTTGGTTGTCGTTCGGTGCCCAGTGGCAGCTAGATGACGTATCAAGTGTAGATTTAGGTGCAAGTATTCTTCGTGGTAAGAAGCAGAACTTTGTTGAAGGCGATAACTTCCAGCAACAGTGGGGCTTTGAATCAGAAGGTAACGCTTACCTATTCGGTGCGCAGTACAACTACAGCTTCTAATAGCTCGCTGTTTTAAGTTTTAAAAGCCAAGCTTATGCTTGGCTTTTTTATGTTTATAAACCGATGAGCTTAGCTTCAGTCCAATTGTTTCTCGGCGCATTATGGCGATAAGTATTAGCTGCTACTATTAGGTTTAACTTTGCCGGTTTTATATTGTTTTACCGCCTACCTTGAGGAAATGCGCTTTATGGTTCACTATCAAATTCAGAGTTTTTGCTAGGAGCCAGTTGTCGTGAATGAGGAAAATACTGATCAACTTAAAGCGCAAATCTCGCAGCTTAAGTTTGCGCTCGATAATGTGCCCGCATACGTATACATCAAAAATGAACACTCTTTATATGTGTATGCTAACAAGCAAACCTTAGATTTGTTTGGCTGTTCTGAGGACACCCTAGAACAATTTGGTGATCACGATTTTTTCCCTGCAGATACGGTCAAAAATATTCGCGACTCTGATGCCAAAGTGTTAGTTGGAGAGCGCACTAAAGAGGAGGTGATCGTTCCCTATCCAGATGGCCGAAAAGCGATTTATTGGGAAGTGAAAACGCCACTTTTTAGCGTCCAAGAACCCAATAAAATTGTGGGTATTCTGGGAGTTTCAACTGACATCACTAAAAGACGAGACTTGGAAGAGCAACTAAAACATGCCGCTTCCTCTGATGCTCTTACGGGCCTATTAAATCGCCGTTATTTCTTTGACCGATTAACCCACGCATTGCAATTGAGTAAACGCTACCAAAGCTCAGGTGGGGTGATCTGTATCAGCACTGATAAATTCAAAAGTATTACCTATGATTTCGGTCACGCAGCTGGTGATGCATACTTGATTGAAGTAGCTAATCGCTTGCGTCATGTAACCCGTGAAGCGGATAGTATTGCAAGCCTCGGAGATGGTGAATTTGCAGTGCTTGTAGAAGGCCTTAGCGCAGATCAGAATGTCGCCCATGAGAGTGTTGAGCATATTGCTGATAAAATAGAATCTGTCATTGCCCGTGAGTATTCAATTCAAGGAGTGACCTACACTGGAGCCGCTCATACCGGAATTGCTATGTTCCTTGGAGAGCAAAAAAGTGCTGACGAGATCATCGCAGAAGCAGATAAACAAATGCGTATGATCAAAAGTGAGCAGGGTTAGCATTGAGTGAACTTAAAACGCGACCAAATTATGGTGATGTAATTACATTTATCGAAACCATTTCTAACCCTGTTAGAAGGGCGGATGCGTTTGTGTTGCTTGATTTATTGATCAAGGTGACAGGGCGTGAACCCGTAATGTGGGGGGGATTCCATTATTGGCTTTGGGCGCTATAGCTATACTAACTCTAAGGGGGAGTATTCAAGGCTTATGACCGGGTTCTCTCCACGCACGCCATAGCTCTGTCGCCATATAGGATCACATCCTTAAGCGGATAGGTATTAAACCATAAGCGCAAACAAAAAACGCGAGCCTAGCTCGCGTTTTTCCGTGAAATCAAATGGCTTTATTACAAGCTTTCGATTTTTGCTTTTTGCTCAAGTAGCTTCGCTTTAGCGTCACTGAATTCAGCAAGTTTAGATTTTTCTTTTTCAAGCACCGCTTCAGGAGCATTGCTTACGAACTTCTCGTTCGCTAGCTTCTTCTCAACCTGTTCTAAGCCTTTTTGTGCTTTTTCAAGCTGCTTTGCGATACGTGCAAGTTCAGCATCAACATCAATCAGACCCGCCATTGGGATCATGATTTCAAGTTTGCCAACCATTGCCGTTGCGCAAGCAGGTGCTTCATCCGCGTTGGCAAGCACTGTTACTTCTTCTAGCTTAGCAAGCGAGCTTAGGAAGTTACGGTTTTGCTCGAGGCGACGAATATCTTCATCACCCGCGTGAGCAAGAAGTACGTTCAGTGGCTTGCTTGGGCTAATGTCCATTTCACCACGGATGTTACGAATAGCGACGATGAATTGTTTTACCCATTCAAGATCAGCCATTGCTGTAGCATCTACTTTGCTCTCATCAAAGTGCGGGAACGCTTGCAGCATGATGGTATTTGCTTCGATACCAGCAATAGGTGCTACACGCTTCCAGATTGTTTCTGTGATGTAAGGCATCAGCGGGTGCATTAGACGAAGTAGGCCTTCAAGTACGGTGATAAGCGTATGACGTGTGCCACGTTGCTGTACTTCGTTACCTTTGAATAATACTGGTTTAGTAAGCTCTAGGTACCAGTCACAGAATTGGTTCCAAGTGAACTCGTAAATCGTATTAGCAGCAAGGTCGAAACGGTAGTTATCCAAATGCTCAGTGAAGGTTTTCACTGTTTGTTGGAATTGACCTTGGATCCAACGATCTGCAAGCGAGTATTCACGCTCGGCATCATTGAAGCCACAATCTTGCTCTTCTGTATTCATCAGTACGTAGCGGCTAGCGTTCCATAGCTTATTACAGAAGTTACGGTAACCTTCAAGGCGGTTCATATCCCAGTTGATATCACGGCCTGTTGATGCCATTGCCGCAAGTGTGAAGCGCAATGCATCCGTACCATGTGGCTCAATGCCATCGGCGAATGTTTTACGAGTGTTCTTCTCAATCTTCTTCGCCAGCTGTGGCTGCATCATGTTGCCAGTACGCTTAGTCACTAGGCTTTCAAGGTCGATACCGTCAATCATGTCGAGTGGGTCAAGGACGTTACCTTTAGACTTCGACATCTTGTCGCCGTTTTCATCACGGATAAGACCAGTCACGTAAACGGTTTTAAACGGTACCTGTGCTTTGCCATCTTCATCTTTGATGAAGTGCATGGTCATCATGATCATGCGCGCAACCCAGAAGAAGATGATGTCAAAGCCGGTTACCAACACGTTAGACGGGTGGAATACTTTTAGGTCTTCCAGGTTGTTTGGCCAACCGAGTGTTGAGAAAGTCCACAATGCAGATGAGAACCACGTATCAAGTACGTCGTCATCTTGGCTCAGAGCTACATCGTCGCTTAGGTTATTGTCACGGCGCACTTCAGCTTCATCACGGCCAACGTAAACGTTACCTTCATTGTCGTACCAAGCTGGAATGCGGTGACCCCACCATAGCTGACGCGAGATACACCAATCTTGAATGTCACGCATCCAAGCGAAATACATGTTCTCGTATTGCTTAGGAACGAATTGGATATCACCGTCTTCAACGGCTTTGATTGCCGGCTCAGCAAGTGGTGCTACTCGCACATACCATTGGTCAGTCAATAATGGCTCAATAACTACACCTGAGCGATCGCCGTAAGGAACTGTTAGGCTGTGGTCGTCGATTTTCTCAAGCAAGCCCGCCTGCTCAAACTCTTCCACAACTTTGGCACGTGCATCGAAGCGGTCTAAGCCATGGAAACGCTCTGGAATTGGCGCATCAAATTCAAGTGGCTTGCCGTCGAATGTGAAGGTTTCACCAACGCTTAAGATCGCCGCATCTTTATCGAATACGTTGATCATCGGCAATTGGTGGCGTTTACCTACTTCGTTATCGTTGAAGTCGTGCGCAGGGGTAATTTTCACACAGCCTGTGCCTTTTTCCATATCCGCATGCTCATCGGCAACGATAGGAATACGGCGATTAACGATAGGTAATAGAATTTCTTTACCGATAAGGTCTTGGTAACGCTCATCATCAGGGTTTACTGCAACACCTGTGTCGCCTAGCATAGTTTCAGGGCGCGTTGTAGCTACCACGATGTAGTCTTTACCGTCTTGTGTTTTGACGCCATCAGCAAGCGGGTAGCGCAAGTTCCACATGTGTCCTTGCTTGTCTTTGTTTTCTACTTCAAGGTCTGAAATGGCCGTGTGTAGTTTTGGATCCCAGTTAACTAGGCGCTTACCGCGGTAGATTAGGTCATCTTTGTAAAGACGAACAAATACTTCTTTTACCGCTTCTGATAGACCTTCGTCCATGGTGAAGCGCTCACGATCCCAATCGACAGATGCACCTAGGCGGCGAAGCTGCTTGGTGATAGTGCCACCCGATTGCTCTTTCCACTGCCAGATTTTGTCGATGAATGCATCGCGGCCCAAGTCGTGGCGTGTTTTACCTTCTTCAGCGGCAAGCTTACGCTCTACAACCATTTGTGTTGCGATACCCGCGTGGTCAGTACCTACTTGCCAAAGCGTGTTGTTGCCTTGCATGCGCTTGAAGCGGATTAGGGTATCCATGATGGTATCTTGGAACGCGTGGCCCATATGTAGGCTACCAGTGACGTTTGGAGGCGGGATCATGATCGAGTACGAGTCGCCTTCGCCACTTGGTTTGAAGTAACCGTTTTCTTCCCACTCTTGGTAGAGAGATTGTTCAATATCTTGCGGATTGTAGGTTTTATCCATTGCCCAGGACCTTAACTAAATTCTGTCTAAACTTTTTGTGTGCTTAGCTGCGCGCCAATGTCGCGAAGCTGCTTGTATTTTGCTCGTGCCGCATGTTTGCGCTGCTCATCGGCAGGCACAAAATCTAAAATGGTGTCGAAGCGGCGGATGAAATCCGGCACTGTTGACGCTAAATTAATTAGCACAGTGCGCTTAGCGACTGGCGGCGTTTGGCCAATCTCCACGGCGGCACCACCTCGAGAACCTTCGCCTTGAAGGTTGTGAGGCACAAAGCTGTCGGCGTCAAACGCCCATAAATGCTGGTCGATCAGATGCGCATCGTCACGATTATCAACAAAAATAAACACTCTTTTACCTTGGCGATATTGCTCAGCCGCAAGGCGAGCGCCAAGATCAAAATGAGCCGGCACTTGATTGCCCGGCTCATCAGCATGTTCTAGCAGGTAAAATAACGCGTGCATTGCGTCCTCTACGCGGCTCGTTAATCCGCCAATTTTGACACAATCGGCAGTTTGCATCAATGAATAAGCCCCTTAAAAAGGGGCTTATCGTTCACTCGATGAGTTTCTAACTGTGATTAGTCTTGCGTGCTTTCTGAAACACCAGCGCGATTAATCAAGTATTGGGTAAGCATCGGCACAGGTCGGCCTGTTGCACCTTTATTTTTACCGCCACTGCGCCATGCAGTGCCAGCGATATCCAAGTGCGCCCAGTTATATTTCTTGGTGAATTTAGACAAGAAACATGCCGCCGTGATAGTTCCCGCAGCACGACCACCTAGGTTGGTGAAATCAGCGAATGGGCTTTCTAGTTGCTCATGATAGTCGTCCCACAAAGGGAGTTGCCATGCACGGTCGCCACTTTGCTCACCGGCTTTTAGTAGGTCATGCGCCAGTGGGTTGTGGTTTGAAAGCATGCCTGTCGCATGAGCGCCCAGAGCGATGATACACGCACCTGTTAGGGTCGCAACGTCGATAACCGTGTCTGGTTCGAATGCTTCAACATAGGTGAGGGCATCACAAAGTACCAAACGGCCTTCGGCGTCAGTGTTTAGCACTTCCACAGTTTGGCCTGACATTGTTGTTAATATGTCGCCTGGACGATACGCATTGCTACCTGGCATGTTTTCACAACCAGCCAGTACACCAATCACATTGATCGGCAGGTTCATTTCTGCGATTGAACGCATGGTGCCGATAACACCCGCTGCACCGCCCATATCGTATTTCATTTCATCCATGCCTTCGCCTGGCTTAATAGAAATACCGCCTGAATCGAACGTTAAGCCTTTACCGACAAGTACGATAGGCGCTGCATTTTCAACACCCCCGTTGTAATGGATCACAGACATCACAGATTCGTTTGCACTGCCACGGCCAACAGCGAGGTAGGAATGCATGCCTAGCTCTTCCATTTCTTGCTCGCCAACCAGATTTACGGTGACTTTGTCGAATTCTGTTTCCAGTGATTTTGCTTGCTCACCTAAGTAACGCGGGTTACAGATATTAGGTGGCATGTTGGCAACGTCTTTACATAATTTAGCACCTGACGCGATTGCTAAACCATGCTCAATGGCGCTTTCACCGATAGGTAATTCACGGCGAGTAGGGACGTTAAATACAATTTTACGCAGAGGGCGACGTGGGTCGCTCTTTTTACTTTTCAGCTCGTTGAATGTGTATAAGCAATCTTGTGTTGTTTCAACCGCTTGGCGAACTTTCCAATACGTGTCGCGGCTCTTAACGTGTTGTTCGGTTAAGAAGCACACGGCTTCCATCGCACCAGTTTCATTCAAGGTGTTGATGGTTTTGGAGATGATTTGTTTATATTGTTTGTCATCCAGTTCGCGTTCTTTACCGCAGCCAACAAGTAGCACGCGCTCACTTAATACGTTTGGTACATGATGCAGTAGTAACGTTTGGCCCGGCTTACCTTCAAGGTCGCCGCGACGTAATAGATTAGAAATATAGCCTTCACTGATTTGGTCCAGCTGTTCGCCAATGGGGGATAAACGGCGTGGCTCGTATACACCGACTACGATACAGGCACTGCGCTGTTTCTCTGGACTACCACTTTTTACGCTAAATTCCATTGTGACTCCTAATTGAGGAAATATCAGCTCTTCATTAATTTTTACCATGAAGTCGCTGTGAAAGTACTTTAATTTGCCAGTGAACTATTTGCGCAATTCATTATCCACTAAACTAAAGTGTAGACAATTGCATACCTTAGGTATGATATTTAATGCGCTTGGCATATAATAAAGTGACTAAAATAACTAGTTTACTCAAATTTTCCCACTATGCCAGTGAAACACGACGTTTTTAGGGGCGGACATTGCTGATTTTTCGATACTTAACCGCTGAAGTTTTTAAGTCGCAGGTGGCTGTTTTTCTTACACTCATGACGATATTTGTGAGCCAAAAGTTCGTTGTGATTTTAGGTGATGCCTCTGAAGGAAGTATTCCCGCAAAACTCGTGCTTTCTGTGGTTGCACTGAAACTGCCGCAACTTGCTTCACTCATTCTGCCATTGAGCATTTTTCTAGGTATTATCCTAGCCTATAGCCGTGTCTATGCGGATAGCGAAATGACGGTTTTGAAGGCTTGTGGCGTGAGTGAATGGTACGTTGTACGCGTTACGCTTATCTCAAGCACAGTATTAGCTATTTTGGCCGGCGCCATGACGCTGTATCTTGCCCCTTGGGCCAGTGAAAAAGAGTATCAGCTCAAGGAACGCGCCGAGGCCGAAGCAGGGCTCAGCGCGCTGCGTGCAGGTCGTTTTCAAGAAACAGGCAACGAAAAAGCGGTGGTGTTTATCCATAACATTGATGACGGTGGGCGTTCACTCAACCGTGTCTTCGTTGCGCAATTACAGCGTGGCGAAGGACCGCAAAAATCGCAAATAGTGTATGCCGATATGGGCCGTGTTGAAGAACGTGATAATGGCGAGCAGCAATTAATCATGACCAACGGCCAACGTGTTGAAGTGAAAGATGATGCTTTGGATGTTCAGCGTACTGAATTCGATACTTATCAGGTGCAAATTCGCGAACAAGCCATTGAACACCAACGTCGCAAATTAGAAGCTGTGCCGACTTCTGAATTGTTGAAGCAAGATACCAATGAAGCTGTATCTCAGTTGCAATGGCGTTTGGCGATTCCGCTTTCTATCCCTTTATTAACCTTGATTGCCGTGCCTTTGAGTGTGGTTAACCCGCGTCAGGGCAAGTTTGCTAAATTAGTGCCCGCCATTAGCTTATATCTAGGCTACTTCATTTTGTTAAAGGCCGCTGAGTTTGCATTGGAAGACGGTAAGATTCCAGTGTCTGCAGGACTTTGGTGGGTGCATTTGAGCGCCTTATTCATCGGCGCATTTTTGATTATCAAAGGCCGTCCTGTCGGTGCTTGGCTCAGAGCCACATTCTTACGTCGAGGTAGTGCAGTATGATGAAGACTCTCGACTGGTATTTAGGTCGCAGCATTATGCAAACCACAGGGTTTGCATTGTTGGTGTTGGTTGGCATTAGTACCTTAATCAAATTTATTGAGCAGTTAAAATCGGTCGGTCGTGGTAGTTACGACTTGATGGATGCGATGTTGTACACCCTTTACAGTATGCCAGGTGACATCGTGGTATTTTTCCCGATGGCAGCACTAATCGGTGGTCTTACTGGCTTAGGAGCGCTAGCTTCAAACAGTGAGCTTGTTGTGATGCAAGCTGCTGGTATGTCGCGTTTGCAAGTGATCACTTCGGTAATGAAAACAGCGATAGTGATGGCGCTGGTGATGATGGCTGTTGCTGAGTGGGGGGTGCCGAGGGCTGAACAAACTGCAAAGCAACTTCGCTCTAACGCTATCTTCGGTGGCGATGTCTTTAGTGCGCAACAAGGAGTATGGGCGAAAGATGGCGATGTCTTCATTAATATTGAAGACGTGGATCAGCAAGGCCAACTCAGCGGCATTCGTATGTACCACTTCGATGATAAGTTACAGCTCGATCAAGTTACATTTGCGGACCGAGCATTTAATCAGCCCGGAGGTTGGTTGTTACAAGGTGTACGCACGTTAGACATGGATGAACAACAAGTCTCTGAGCAACAGCAAAAGCAGATGTTTTACCGTTCGGAATTGACCGCTGAGAAGCTAGGTGTTGTATCTGTTAAGCCTGAAACTTTATCGTTCACTGGATTATGGTCCTATTTGCAGTATTTACGTCAGAATGACCAAGATACGTCTACGTATGAGCTCGCTTTGTGGCGCAAAATCATGCAACCCGTAGCCTTGGGGGTGATGTTGCTGGTAGCGTTATCTTTCATCTTTGGTCCGCTGCGTACAGTGACTATGGGCGCACGTATTGTGATGGGGGTAATCACGGGTATCGTTTTCCACTTAACTGACCGTATATTCGGGCCGATTGTGTCTGTATATCAAATACCTGCGTTTATCGGAGCCGTACTGCCTAGCTTGTTATTCATTGTGTTCGCAAGCTATCTACTTAAGCGCCGAAACTAACACACAGCCTCTGATTGGCTCACATAGTTTTGCTGTGCTGAGCCAAGATTCCAATACCCTTTACGTCTTCAGGACTGCACCTTAGGGTTTAAAGCCTCATACCAATCGACATAAATACATAAACACTCTAGCGTGTTAAATAAAGTGCAAACGGGGTTCGTGATTTCTCAAATAGAACAACTCGTTGTTGAAATGATTGCTTTGAAATCGCGATATTTATATATCGCTATTTATGGTCAATAACTTAAGTCACTTTGTTGAAAGGTTTCTTGCGTAGTTTTTATGAATGCGCTGAGGTGTGTTTACACGATGAGGTAGGCTGGTGTTGTGAGCGGCTAACTGGCCGCTCAATGGCAAGGTTAATTAATCTAACGAGCGGTAAATTTGCTTGTTATCTTCTTTTGACAATGTCACTACGTGGCAACCCGAAAGGTGGTCTTGCAGCGCGCGCTGATTTTTAAAGTCCACCAGTACCAACAGATTTCCGAGCCCGCACAGTGAGGCCAAGCTGCGCCAAGCGCCTTGCCAAAAAGTGGGTAGGGAACCATCTAAACGGCGCACCTGTAAGCGCCAAGCACGCATACCGATTGTTTGCCCACTCTTACTCCAGAAGTAGCCAAAGAAGCTAACACTCACAAACACTAATAGAATGTCACGCAACACATATAAGATGGGGTTTTTTTGAATGAGATCGGCTACGTCTTGGGCGTCACCTAGGGCAACCCACCCGAGAGACACGGCACCTTGAACCAATAGAAGGTAAACAACCGTTGTAAGCATGGCAAAAGCGATGACGACAAGACCATCGTAGATGAGGGACGCAAGGCGGCGACCAAAGCCAGCAGATAAAGGTTTCGAAGACGACATGGTTAGTTTTCTCTCAATCAAAATCGGCGACAGTGTAACAAAGGCGATTGGCAAAGGCGATTATTTCACTTTAGGTGCCTATACAATGCGACGAGTGAGTGAGCATAAACCCCATAAAAAGTCTGGATTTGTTCGAATAGTGGGCAGTTGACAGATTTCTAACATAAAACGCTTGCCGCGCTAAACATTCTTTGTATAATGCAGGGCATAGAGATGAGGGCAGATAAACAAAGCCTTTGCTCTGAAGTGGTTTTTCTTTATCTTCTCGCTGAGAAGGTCAAAGAAAAAAGATGCCAGTGTGATGGAATTGGTAGACATGACGGATTCAAAATCCGTTGCCTTCGGGCGTGGCGGTTCAAGTCCGCCCACTGGTACCACTTTTGATAACCCTAGCCGAATGGCTGGGGTTTTTTTATGCGTGCAATCCCTGCACTTAGCCTATGGGCCAACCTACGGTCGTTCAAAAATGTTCCTGACATTTTTGTATGTCTGGAATCTGTTGTTTTCGGACTTGAGCGCCACGCGGGCGTGGCACTGTTGCGGGTTTGGAGTCCGCCTGCTGGTACCACTTTTGATAACCCTAGCCGAATGGCTGGGTTTTTTTTATGCGTGCAATCCCTGCACTTACCCTATGGGCCAACCTACGGTCGTTCAAAAATGTTCCTGACATTTTTGTATGTCTGAAATCTGTTGTTTGTGGACTTGAGCGCCACGCGGGCGTGGCACTGTTGCGGGTTTGGAGTCCGCCCACTGGTACCACTTTAGATAACCCTAGCCGAATGGCTGGGGTTTTTTTATGCGTGCAATCCCTGCACTTACCCTATGGGCCGACCTATGGTCGTTCAAAAATGTTCCTGACATTTTTGTATGCCTGAAATTTGGTGTTCGCGGACTTGAGCGCCACGTGGGCTACACTCAGCATACCCGAGACGCTGACATGCTTATTCATATGCAACCCACTGTCCCAATTAGCTTTATGTTCTAGCAGCAGGTAACTGCGTGGTCTAAACTTAACTGATTGGCCGTCTAACGGTCGCACATATCCATTGTGAAAGGTTTAACTATGCCGCACTCTGGTGAGTCAAAGCGCACCACTTCCATAGCTAAAAACTCGTTTCGGCACAGGCTGCTTCGACGGATACTCCTTGCCATCGTTTTAGTATTTGGTTTGGGAGGCATACTTGTTCACCAAGTTTTATACGACGAGCTAAAAAGCCAGAAAATAAAAGATCTCGAACAAACAACGCACGTTCTTAATGGGTTAATAGAAAGTTCCGTTCAAGTGTCCGTAGAGAGTTACCTAAAAGGAGTGTCTGAATCCAGTATTCAGGTGGTGGAGCGTATTTTTAAACGCTATACCGAGGGAGAGTTATCTCAAAGTGACGCTAAAGCATTAACGGCATCGTATATAGCTAGCCTTGAATTTGAGCACAGTGGATATCTTGTTGCAATCGACTGCACTGACGCCGATCGCCCGGTATTGGTGGCTCACCCTAACTCTTCACTCATAGGAGCTGATAACTCTCGGTTTCCATTTATGGTGGAAGAATGTGCTATCAAAAATGGCTTTTACGAGTTTCAAGTTGAATTACCTAAATTTGGAGTCGTTGATAAATCCATTTGGCTTACAGAATTCGCGCCATGGAATTGGGTTATTGGTGTGTCGCCATTCAAACATGAATACGATCAACTCTATAGTTTTGAGGCGGTAAAAAGGGCACTCGATGAGCTGCAACTCAATGCCGGTTTCATTCCATATGTAATTGATATAGATGGAACTTTTGTTGTTCATTCACAACTGCAAGGGCACAGTGCGTTTGCAATCAAAGATGCGCAGACGGGAAAGTCAGTTATTGCACAACCGCTGGAGACACTCAAACGAGCGATAGCGCAAAACAATAAAGACGACTTTAGAGGTATTACGACATACACCCTTCAACACTCGGATAAGGAAAGCTTGTCGCGCCATATCGCGAGCTACCAATATATAGAGGCAACGGGGTGGATAATTGTGTTAAGTACGCAAATGGCCTCTATCGATGAAGGAATGTTGCACTTTACCTACCTTCATGCTGCTTCAATAGTGATATCACTATTTATCTGTTACTTCATTATCTCACAAACAATATCGCCAAAATTGCAGGCCGTTGCAGATTTAACCAATGAAGTAGAGAACATTGCAAAAGGTCATTATGACGTGCGTTTACCCGTTCACAGAGAGGGGGAAATAGGACGACTTAGTATTGCCATAGAAAATATGGCGCAAGAAATTCAAGACCACACCGCGTCTTTAGAGCAAACGGTAAATGAACGCACTCAACAGTTGAAAGCTGCAAATAAAAAACTTGAGTTAATTGCTCACACTGATGCGTTAACGGGTGTTGCTAATCGCAGGAAGTTTGACGCATTTTTTGATGCGCAGATTGCTCATTCGGCCCAGAGCCAGCAGCCCTTTACACTTATCCTTTGCGACATAGATTATTTCAAACAATTTAATGACCTATATGGTCACGATGAAGGCGATGCGTGTTTGAGAAAGGTGGCTCAGTTACTTGAGCACACTGTTGCACAGTGCAGTGCACACAGTAAGTTAGTAGCACGATATGGTGGAGAAGAGTTCGCAGTGATTTTGACGGATTTGGAGAATTCACGGGTGCAAGAATTGGTATCTGACTTATTACGCAAAGTCGTAGAACTGAATATTGATCATCACGCATCTAAATATCAGCAAGTCACAATCAGCCTAGGTATAGTGTGCACAGTGCCAGATGAATCAACAGTCGCGCGTGACGTATTCGTAAGAGCCGACAAAGCACTGTACATTTCTAAGAAGACTGGTAGAAATAAAGCTAGTTTTGATGAATAACAACCTGTGTTCTGAAGAATTATTCGCTGGATTGAAAGCTTATTTCAGGGTTGATGGCGATTGAACCGTTGTCACGACGCTCGATGATATTATTTAGTTCGAGCTCATCGATAATCGGTGATAGCTCCGTATCTGACATGCCGCAATTGAGCTTAATATGCTCGAGAGACACTTGGTTGTTGGCGTCACTGAGTGCTTGGGCGAGCATCATACGAAAGACTAATTTTTCTCTACGTGCCATAACAGTTTTCCCGATATTCATAGATAAAAATTCTGTTGCGTCTCATTGAGCCAAAATTTTAACGTTAGTGCAATAGTTTATTTTTTGGGCAAATTGGTTGTCGAGCTGAAATTTGATTTGGTGGTTTATTGATCAATGAGTTAGTGGGTTTGTAAAGCTAAATATATTATCGAAGTTAGTTGTTTCAACCTGTGGCTGACGCGTATGCACTTTACGCTAATGAGCCAATCTGTTGATTATACTTTTTGAACCAAATCAGGTGGCCTCTGTCAAACAAGTGTAAATAATATTGCTATACAAGACTGATAATAAAAGGAATTTGTATGCTTGTTCGTACTTTGTTGATAATTTTGAGCACTACTTTGTTGGCTTCTTGCAGTATGCTGATGAGCCAAAACACCCAAAGCTCAACCCAATCCAGTAGCCTAGTCGATTACTTATATCCCAACGAAGGTGACCGTGCTGAGCACACACCGCAAATCCCTGTTTTAAGCTTGCCTGTTAATGTTGGTTTAGCATTCGTTCCTTCAGATAACTGGCAATCAAATGCGCTGCACAACCAAAATAAAATTGAATTGCTCAACAAGGTAAAGCAGTCTTTTTTACAACACGAATATATCAATCGCATCGAGGTGATCCCCGATGCGTATCTCAAAGGGGGGGAGGGGTTCACAACGTTGGAGCAAGTGGCGAGATTGTATGACGTCGATGTGATGGCGTTGGTGTCCTATGACCAAGTGGCAAACACCTACGAAAACAAGGCGGCGATCTGGTACCTTACTATTGTTGGCATGTATGTGATTGAAGGAAATGAAAATACAGTACAAACATTTGTCGATACAGCAGTATTTGATGTAAAAAGCCGTAAAATGTTGTTACGCGCTCCAGGGTTGAGCAAATTAAATGAAAGTACCACTGCAGTGGATATCGCTCAAACCCTGTCAGACAAGTCGTACGAGGGTTTTGAATTAGCATTTGCAGATATGATAACGAACCTCGATGTTGAACTTGGTCAGTTTGAGAAGCGAGTAAAAGAAGAAAAAGTAGCTAAAGTAGTCTCCAAGAATGGTTCTGGTAGCTCAGTAAGTGTTTACTTACTATTGATTTTTGGATGCGTACTATTGCTTCGTAACCCAAAGCAAAGTCACTTAAGCTAATCAACTTTTGCAGTTCGTTTGGTTGTGAACTTCTAACTTTAAAAAGGAACTTTGGTGAAACCTATCGTCCTGTATATTTGTTTGGTCTTTGTATCTGCGTGCTGTATGGCGCAGCCAGCTAAAGTGTTAGTTAATGGCTTGGAAATGGAGTACGAAGACTCAGGCGGTGAGGGCATCACCTTGTTATTAGAAGCAGGAGGCTCAGCGGGTATGGACGACTGGCAAAGCATCTATCCCGCATTGGCAAAGCAGTATCGAGTGATCCGTTACTCGCGTTTGGGAAATGGTCGCTCGGCGCCAATTGAAAAAAACTACAGTAGTGAAGAGTACGCTGACGAAGCTAAAGCCTTATTGCAGGCCCTTAAGGTTGATACACCGGTGGTTTATATCGCACATTCTTATGGGGCTTACATTGCCCGAGTTTTTGCAGCGCGTTACCCGCAAGACGTTGTTGCGCTCATGCTAGTTGAGCCTGCATCTGAGCACGATGTGGACATTATGCGCGCTATCGATCTGGTGCAGGCCGAGAAAGAAATTGCCCAAGTAAAATTAGATGACATGCGTGGTGGCATGTCTAATCAGTATTTAGATTTCTGGGCAAAACGCCCCCTTCCTGATTATCCCGCTATCCCAGATATCCCCGTTACTGTAATTGCCTCAGTGAAAAAATACGATGATCCACCGTTATTGTTCTTTACTGATGAAGCACGAAAAATGTGGGGAGAGCTGCACTCCCATTGGGCAAAGACTTTTCCACAGGGGCGAGCAGTGCTTACTGACCAAAGCTACCACTACCCACAAAAAGATGAACCTGACATGGTCATTAAAGAAATCGTGCGGTTGGTACAACAAGTGATCACGGCAAAAAGTCACAAGTAGCATGCTGGGAATAGCGCTACCGTTTATGCCAGCAGCACTTAATCGCTGAATAAAAAAGTGCCACCCAAGCGGGTGGCACAAAAACGCTCTGCTACTTAGCGTTGTTCAAAGTCGGTTTTAATTTCTTGCATCGCCTGTTCAAGAGTAATCTCAGGTTTGTAGCCAAGCATCTTTTTGGCTTTATCGCTGTTAAAGATACTCTCCACACCCGTAAGGCGATAGGCGAGATTCGTTACTAATGGCGGGTTCTTTTGATTGATTAACTTACCAACCCCTTCGAGAACCGGGGCTAAAGCTCTAGCTAGCCAGTTTGGTATTGATTTGGCTTTTGGTAAGTCCAAGGTATTAGCAAGCGCGTCTAAATACTGTTTCCAGGTGACACCTGGGTTATCAGCAATGACAAATATTTCACCCGCAGGTAGCGTGGTTGATTGCGCTGCGAGCGTCATGGCCTGCACAACATGGCGAACATGCACAAGTCCTGCATCCCAGTTACCATCTCCCATTAGCGATGGCTCTTGCTGTGCTAACTTGTCGACGAAACGATTCACCCACACACTGCCCACACCATAGACATTAGATGGGCGAATTAAGGTCGCATGTAAGCCGTTTTCGCGTACTGCTTTGAGTGTCACATCTTCTTGGCGCTGTTTTACATATTCGTAGTTTGATGCAGGTGTACCACGCTGTGTTTGCTCATCCAGTATGCCACTGCCCATCTTACTTCCGTAGGCGGCAATACTCGTGGTTACAACAAAGCGCGCACTATTTTTTAAAGCCAGTGCAATGGCTTGTTCAGTGCCATGAACAGTGATATCGACGTGTTCTTGTTTAGCGCCCCAGTCACTCACTATGGCAGCGAGGTGAAATAAAGTATCAAACTCCCCGATTTCGTCGGCTAATTCCATCAAGCGGCGGATATCACCACGGATTATTTTGACCTTGTCTCCCCAATATTCGGGAATTGCTTCTGTTGGCAGCATCAGCGCTTTCACAGCGATACCTTGCGCCAGCAGCTCAGCCACAAGGTGGCGACCAATAAACCCACCGGCTCCGGTGATTAATACACTTTTCATTTTATCCACCTCTGAATTAAAACCGCTAGGCGCTAGTCACCGAAGGGTTTTTCCAGCTTAATATTAGTGTTTTTTAACATGGTAATAACAAGGTGAGGTTTATTCTTGACATATTAAGACAAGTAGGTGTCATAATGCGACTAGTTGGTGCATAGCAAGGTATCGTTGCACCATTTTGAAACGAGGGTCGTGCGATGCAATATTATGTCCGAATGGGAGCACTTGATGGCTTCACTGAACTGGTGGAACAACTGGGTGAAGCCCCTTATTCGCTGATGGAAAGTGTAAACATTCTACCGGGTCAAAACGCCGATCCTGACTTGATGGTGCCTTATTCAACGGTCGCTAAATTACTTGAGTTAAGTGCTGAACGGCTCCATGAACCTTGCTTGGGGGCTAGAGTGAGTCGTGAGCAAGGGCTCGCAACCATAGGCTTAGTTGGGGCATATATGGCGCAGCAACCGACAATAGAAGCGGCCTTGAGATGTGCACAAAAGTTCGCTGACATGCATGCCCAAGGTGCTGAGTTGACGATGTTTAAGACCCAGTCACAGCTGTGTGAGCTAACCGTTGAAATGCGAGTCAATGACAGACAGCAGTATCCGCAACTCGTTTACATGAGTTTGGGC
Source organism: Pseudoalteromonas pernae (assembly GCF_039831865.1). Taxonomy (NCBI): domain Bacteria; kingdom Pseudomonadati; phylum Pseudomonadota; class Gammaproteobacteria; order Alteromonadales; family Pseudoalteromonadaceae; genus Pseudoalteromonas; species Pseudoalteromonas pernae. Next base: position 136,577 of record NZ_JBDODM010000005.1, on the reverse strand, counting down.
TTACTGAAAGGCGTTATTGGCGATATGGTTGGCAACCGATGGCACGCGCACGCAATTTGCTTGCGTCAGCAATTACCTGCGCACATTAGCATTCGCTTGGCGACAATATTCGGATGTGAAGTAAAAACAGGCTGTGCTCATGACAGTCTTCTTTTTGACTCCGAGACTTTAGCACTCACTCCAAGTCAGCCAGCGAACCTACTCAACAGCATCATAGAGAAACAATTCCAGCAACGCCAAATGGCCTATGTTGATCACTCTCGTCTTGTACGTCACGCCATAAATGTGCTTCTTCCCACCGGTGATTGCAGTAAAGAAAACATCGCTGCGAGTCTAGGTATGCATCCCAAGAAGCTAGAGCGTATGCTTAACGAACAAAACACCACCTACCGACAATTACTTGAAGACACGCGCAAAGAAATTGCGATGCGTACGCTCAAGATGAATAACATGACTATGACCACTTTGGCACTGAACCTAGGGTATGCAGATTTCTCAGCTTTCAGTCGCAGTTTTAAGCGCTGGACAGGCATGCCGCCAAGTCAATTTATAAAGTCACTCATACCAAATAGTTGAATACACTTTGTCTTTGGTTGAAGCCCTTGGGCAGTGACATTGGGGAACTTTTCCTGCGTTATCACCTCACTTACATAGAATGACTATGTGATGCAGGTTCTGCCTTGCCAACGCACGCCAAATGGCCACTACAAAACAACACCCAGCGAAGATTAACAGACCCTGGCAACTGGTTGGTTGTCTTATTTTGTCATCTAGTTGTCTTATATTGTCAAGAATAACTCTGTTCCTTGTAACTAGTATGTTAAGTCACAATAGTTTTAGCAAAGCGTCATGTGCACAACACTGTGCCATGAGCATTAAGGAGCATCTATGAGTCAAATGGCAGCAGTGGTTGTGCGCAACGGCCAACTGGAAAATGAGCGAATTGATATTCCTACACCTGGTCCCGGCCAAGTGCTGGTTAAAAGTCTTGCTTGTGGCATCTGTGGTTCGGACTTACACATAGTGCGTCATGGCGAGGAAGTAGCAGATATTTTCGATAAATTGGGTGTGATGCCCAAAGATCTGATGGCTAGTACGCCTTTGATGCTAGGCCATGAGTTTTGTGCTGAAGTGGTAAGTTATGGCCCTGATACCGAGCAACGCTTTAATGCCGGTACACGCGTAACCTGCGTACCTATGTTGATGAGCCAAGGGGGAGCTGGGGTAGGTATCACTCCGGGCGTGCACGGTGCTTATTCTGAGTACTTTATTGTTGACGCTGATCTCTTACTTGAAGTGCCAGCACATTTATCTTCATTGGCTGCAACCGTCACTGAACCCCTTGCTGTTGGTATGCACGCAGTTAACCGTGCCAAAGTAGATAAAGATTGTGTTGCCTTAGTAGCAGGTTGCGGCGCAATTGGCTTAGCCACCATCGCATCGTTAAAACACCTTGGTGTGAAAGATATTGTTGCATCTGACTTGCAACCCAAGAATCGCGCAATAGCTCAAGAGTTTGGAGCGAGCGCAGCGGTTGACCCAAGTGTTGAGGATGAAGTGGCGCTAGCGGCTAAAATCGCTGATGGGCGACGCGTCGTTATTTTTGAATGTGTTGGCGTGCATCAGCTGATCAACAGCTTTATTGAGCGCGCACCAGCGAAAGCCACACTTGTTATCACTGGAATCCACACCGCAATGGCGCAGGTTAATTTTGGCTTTGCGACTGTCAAAGAAATGGATATCTATTTCTCTTACTACTACACCCCAGAAGAATTTGCACAATCCTTATCGCTTATGGCATCGGGTGATATTCCGTGGCAACACATGTGCACTGCAACGGTCGGTATGGACGGTGTAACAGATGCGTTCAATACTTTATTGGGCAAAAACGAGCATATTAAAGTGATTATTGAGCCTTGGCGCAATGGTGCGCTAACGCCGTATTCTCATGAATAAACAGGGCTTTTTAGCCGAACTAATATTATAAAAAACAAAAATTAGCGCTTGTAGCAAGCGCTGAACACTACAGCAAGTAGAGGAACACACTATGGCATTACCAGAAATGACGAATCATTTAGAGCACCTTCTATGTGTGCACACAAACGAACAGAAAATTATCAAAGATGCATTACCCGGTGTGCATATGTATCCACTGGTTCTTGATGTTGAAAACGGATTATGGGTGTTACGCGTGCAATTTGAACCAGGCGTGACTCTACCAAAACACTTTCATACAGGCGTGGTGCATTTGTACACCATGAGTGGCTGTTGGCACTACATTGAATACCCTGAAGACAAGCAGGTAGCAGGCAGTTACTTATTTGAGCCAGGCGGCTCTATCCACACATTCCATACCCCTGAAAGTAATGAAGAAGTTACTGATACCTTCATGGTCGTTCAAGGTGCTAATATTAACTTCGATGCGGACGGAAACTATGTCAACATCATGGATGCGGGTTGGATTGAGCAAGTGATGTTAGCTGCCGCGAAAGAACAAGGCATTGAACCGCGCTACATCAAGCCAAAGGCAAGCTATGATTTTTCCGACCAGTAACATACCAGTTGGAGTCACTATGCTTGAACAAGTAAATCAATATCAAAACCTTGCTCAATTTATTGAGCAAGCGGCACAGCGTTATGCCGCCCAAGACGCGTTTACGTGTCTGGGGCAAACTTTAACTTTCAGTGAAATCAATAATCATGCTGACAATTTAGCGGGTTATCTGCATCAACTAGGGTTACAGGCTGGAGATCGCATTGCGGTGCAACTTCCTAATATTAACCAATATCCCATAGCTGCTTTTGCGGCATTGAAACTGGGTCTTGTATTGGTTAACACAAACCCACTTTATACGCAGCGGGAGATGCAACATCAGTTTAATGACTCGGGTGCCAAAGCCATCGTCATACTTTCTGATTTGTACCCTAAGTTGCAAGGTATTCTGGCAGACACCCAACTAGAACATGTAATTTGTACCGGCGCAGCTGATTTACTCAAAGGGCAAACCGATGCTGTGGATGGCGACTGCGTACTCTTTAGTGAGGCGTTAAAGCAAGGTGCAGGGGTAACTTATCCTCGCTCTCAAGCAACCTTGGACGATGTTGCTGTGCTGCAATATACAGGTGGCACAACCGGCTTGTCTAAAGGGGCGCAACTGACGCATTTGAATTTGCTAGCCAACACGATTCAGACTAAAGAGGCCTTTGCAGATCGTTGTAAAGAGATGAGTGAAGTCTTTATTTGTCCATTGCCGCTGTACCATATCTACGCATTCACCCTGAGTTTGCTGATTTTTACCGGATACGGCAACCACACAGTGTTGATCCCCAACCCACGAGATCTAGAAGGCTTTATCCAAGCGGCTAAAGCTCACCAGTTCACAACGTTCGCAGGGATCAACACCTTGTTTATGGGCTTGTGTGCAACCGAGGCTTTCCATGAACTCGATTTTTCGAAATTGCAGTTAACAGTTTCCGGTGGTGCAGCATTGACGACAACAGCTGCAAATACGTGGATGAAGGTTACAGGGTGCACTATTACCGAAGGCTATGGTCTGTCGGAAACATCTCCTGTTGTAACCTTTAATCGTCCGGGCGAGGAACAGATCGGCACGGTAGGTTTTGCTATTCGTGATACTGACGTGCAGTTGTGGGATGCAGATGATAATCCTGTAGCTGACGGGGAAAGTGGTCAAATTGTTGTCAAAGGTCCACAGGTGATGACAGGGTACTGGAATCGTCCAGAGGAAACCGCTAAAGCAATTACTCCTGAGGGATACTTTAAGACCGGTGATGTTGGTATTCGTCAACCGGATGGCGCCATTAAGATTATTGACCGCTTAAAAGACATGATCATTGTGTCAGGTTTTAATGTTTATCCCAATGAAGTTGAAGAAGTATTGGTAAGCCATCCTGCTGTGTTTGAAGCAGCTGTGGTAGGTAAAGCCGATGAGCGCACTGGTGAAGCGGTGCATGCCTTCATTACGCTTAAAGGCGAAGTGGATGAGCAAGAGTTACAAACGTTTTGTCGTCAACATATGACAAACTATAAAGTGCCCAAGCATATCCATGTACTTAATGAACTGCCTAAGTCGACTGTGGGTAAAATCCTACGTCGTGAACTGCGCAGCGCATAAGGCCGATAAAGTGCATAAAAAAGCCCGTTTAATAACGGGCTTTTTTTTAGCTATCGTAGCCGGGGTTATTGGCATCGAGTAAGCGTAATAGCGCAGGCCATGCCAGCGCGCCTCCTAAACCCTTGGTAACCGCTGCGGTTTGCCCCTTAATGCCGTCGATAATTGGCTGCGGCACATGAATTAATTGCTCAGGGTCTTGTGATGTTCGCGCCTGTACAGCACATGCTGATTCCAGCGCATACATAAACAAAAATGCGTCGGCAACAGTTGCGCCGGTCGTGAGTAAACCATGGTTACGCAGTATGAGAAAATTATTACTGCCTAAGTCATTCACCAAGCGCTGTTTTTCGTCTGGATTGAGAGCAATACCTTCGTAATCGTGATAGCTCAAACCACTGTGCACGACCACAGCTTGTTGTGAAATAGGTAATAGCCCATGTTTTGATGCCGAAATTGCGACACCGTTGGCGGTATGGGTGTGAATAATACAGTGTGCATCGTCGCGCGCTTCATGAATGCAGCTGTGAATTAAAAACCCTGCGGGATTCACTGGAAAATCACTGTCGTGCAGCATGTTGCAATCTTGGTCGACGCGAATTAATGAGGATGCTGTAATTTCATGAAACATCATGCCGTAGGGATTAATCAGGAATTGATCTTTGGTGCCAGGCACACGCATGGAGATATGCGTAAAAATTAAATCATCCCAGCCAAAGTGAGCAATAAGGCGATAAGCCGCCGCAAGCTCAACACGCGCTTGCCATTCTTGTGGTGATACTTGGTCTTTCATAATCCCTCCTTACCAAGGTACTTTGCGAGTAAGAATGTCTTTGAACATCACCCAATCGCCAATAAAACTGTAAAGTGGATAAGTGAAGGTAGCGGGTTTGTTTTTCTCAAAAAAGAAGTGTCCTACCCAAGCAAAACCATAACCGGCAACAGGCATTAACCACAATAATGCAAACTGGCCCGTCGCCAATGCGTAGCCTAGAATGCCAAGTACGATGAAACTGCCAATAACATGCAGACGTCGGCACACTTTGTTTTTGTGTTCCTGCAAGTAGTAAGGGTAAAACTCTTTGAAGCTTGAGAAACCATCTTTGTCTTTAACGTGTCCCATGTGAATCTCCGTTGCTGAAGTGCTCTATTAACATAAGCTGTAATTCTGCATAGTGCTTGTTATTATCGGACGTATAATTGTTATTTTTGGACACATCGTGCGTACTATCTCTTCGTGGTGGGTGGCGGCTATGGCTGAAACCTTTAAATGGCAAGGGTTACCTTTGTCTGCGCTATTTGCTAAAGCCAATATCTCATTGGAGTCTTTGGCTGCGATCCACAATCGTTACCCGCAAACCAACGTCAGTATATTATGGCGTGAGGCTCAGCAGTTGCTTCCAGATTTGAATATTGCAATTGAGGTAGGCAAAGGGGTCGATGTGCGCGCATTACCCGTCATTGGCTTTGCTTTATTGCAAATGGAATCAGTCGTTGACGCGTTTGAGCTGATGCTGCGCTATCAGAAACTGATGGGTGGCAACACGAATGCCAAGCTGATTGAACATGATGGCAATATAGTGGAGATGCGATTTCATTTTACCAATGATTTAAACACGATTACGGTGCAAAGTTATGAAGCGGCAATGGCGTTTTGTGTGAAGGTCGCGCGGACTGTGGCGGACAAAGATTGGCGACCTAGTAAAGTGTGTTTGAGTAGGAAAACACCGTGTGAACATGCCAAAGCGTATTTTAACTGTGAGATAGAATACGGCTGTGCTTATCATCAGCTTTTTTTTGCTAATGACAGTGCAAGCAATAGCAGTGACCCGCAAGGGGTTTTTGAGGTCACGCAACACCGTGCAATCACACAGGTGCTGGCATTAGTTATTGAACAGCGCCTCGCAACGGGAAAGGTAAACAGCAAAAGTATTGCTGCGCAATTTGGTATGAGTGAAAAAACCTTGCAGCGCCGCCTCTTATCTGAAGGAACGACCTTTAGAGCTGAGCTTGAGGCGGTTCGTCAGAAAAAAAGTTTATCCTTGTTAAGTGATACACAATTGAGTATTTCTGAAATCGCGTATTTATGCGGTTACAGTGAAATTAGTGCGTTTCATCATGCTTTTACGCGTTGGTATGCAGTGTCCCCGAGTCAATATCGTGCGAAATCGGCAAGTGAACGGAATTTTTAAATATTTTAGTTATATCTAATAACGAGTGCACTAGTGAACGGGGATAGCGCGTTCTGTCTAAGATCCGTTACACTTAGTATGATAATTAAAGATGTTTTTATAGGTACCCCATGCGTCATGAAATTTGGCAGCAGCTAAGAGAAGAAGCAAATCAAGTCGTTACTAAAGAGCCGTTGCTCGCCTCACACGTGTATTCGTGTGTGCTTAACCATGATTGCTTGGGTTCAGCGCTTAGCTTTATCGTCGCCAACAAACTGGCTGATGCGGTCGTGTCTGCGTTCACCATTCGTGAACTGTTTGATCAAGCCTTTGTGAGATGTGACGCGATGCTTACGCATGTCGCGCATGATATCAAGGCGGTTAGAGACCGCGACCCAGCGGCAGACAGTTACCTAACTGTGATGCTTAACTTGAAGGGGTTTCATGCCATACAAGCGCACCGCCTTGCCAATTGTTTATGGCTACAAGGACGCAAAGAGCTGGCACGATTTATTCAAAGTCGTACCTCAGAAGTCTTTGGCGTGGATATACACCCAGCATGTAAAGTCGGCCACGGCATCATGTTTGACCACGCAACAGGGATTGTTGTCGGTGAAACGGCCGTTATTGAAGACAATGTATCAATTCTACAGTCGGTGACCTTAGGCGGTACGGGTAACGAGTCAGGTGATCGTCACCCTAAAATTCGCGCGGGTGTACTAATTGGAGCGGGTGCCAAAGTACTTGGCAATATTGAAGTGGGTGAGGGCGCACGCATCGGTGCGGGCTCTGTGGTATTAAGCCCTGTACCGGCTCATACCACGGCCGTTGGCGTACCCGCTAAAATCGTTGGCCGTCCGGATTGTCCTTGTCCGGCGGAATCAATGAACCAAAACTTTTTAAATGACGAACAAGAAAATCAGTCGCATACTAGTGCCATGCTTTAAGGCTTTTTAGCAAGGAATAGTATGGTAACTAAACCAATATTATCGGCCGCAATAGCGGCCTTTTTTGTGGGGCTAGCATCTGGATATTGGCTGTTCGCGACCCCAACAACACCCAAAGATTTAGTCTATCAGGAGCACTCTGAGTCCCCTGCTGTGGTGTCACAACAGCAAATCGCTGAGCCAGTGCAAACTAAAACTCAGCATCAAGTAGTGGTAAAAGAAGTGGTTATCGATAGCCAAAACGCAGCTGTGCCAACTGACGCTCCAGTACCAGACGTCGCTCAACAACAAGGTGAAGTTGTACAACTGCGACGTGAACTAAATGCTGCCAAACAACAAGTGAAACAACTGCAATCAGCACTGCAGCGACCAGAAGAGATGCTTGAAGAGCTGCAAGCGCGTTTCGCCGAACAAGACAGAGATGAAAAATGGGCCTACATGACTGAAACGCAAGTGAGTGATTTTCTCTATAGCGCGGGCCTTGCTGATGTGATGCAACTTGAAGAGGTCGAGTGCAAAAGCACCATATGCCGCATGGAGTTTACTCCACAAGAGGGCGTGGAACTCGACCCACGAACGGACTGGTCAACGATGCAAACCAATTTGCAGAGCCAATCTTGGTGGCAACAGTTTATGCGCAGCAATGCCCGCAGCACTGATGAAGGTCTTAGCCTTTGGGTTGAACGCCAATCACCTGAGTCTTAATCTCACCATCGGCGACCACAGTGGTTAACAGCTGTTGTGGTTGCACTTGTTGCACCGATTTGATGATGCCTTGTGCACCTTTGGTAATGCTATAGCCACGAGCTAATACAGCTAGTGGGCTGATGCTGTCGAGTCGTGCAGCCAACTGTGCTAGCTGCGATTGCGCCGTGTAGACTTGCTCTTTTTGCGCTGCCACCAGTCGACTAGATAGTTGTTGCAATTGGTATTTGGCACTGGCTAGTTGATGGCTCGGATTAGCACGCTGCATGCGCATACCTAACTGACTCAAATTACGTTGCTGGTGGCTAAGGCGCGCTTCCATAGCATGATGCAAGCGCATTTGTAATTCATCCAAACGCTGTTGCTGTTGCATCAGTTGATTTGCAGGATGTTGTTGTGCCAGTCTGCTTTGTAATATCTGTAATTGCTGCTGGCGCGCATGAAGCTGGTGGCGCCACGCACTGTGCAACTGGTGACGCTTATGAGAGATGGCGTCTCGCAATTGATTACTGTCTGGGCTCACTAATTCCGCCGCGGCAGATGGCGTTGCAGCGCGTATATCCGCTACAAAGTCACTGATAGTGGTATCAATTTCATGGCCCACTGCGCTTATCACTGGCAAATTTGATTGGTAAATTGCGTGCGCCAATTGTTCGTGGTTAAAGCACCACAAGTCTTCCAAGCTACCACCGCCACGACCCACTATCAGCACGTCCACTTCGTTACGAGCGTTGGCGATTTCTAGTTTTTCAATGATCCCCACATGGGCTTGGTCGCCTTGCACTTGGCAAGGATAAATCACCACTTCTAGTTGCGGTGCCCGGCGTTGCAACACGGTTAAGATATCTTTGATGGCGGCACCGGTAGAGGAGGTGATAACACCTACTTTATTGATGGTGCTTGGCAGTGGCTTCTTGTGCGCAGAGCTGAACAACCCTTGAGCCGCCAGTTGCATTTTTAGTGCTTCGAATTGTTGTTTTAGTTGGCCTTCACCTGCGGCTTCCATGTGCTCAACAATAACTTGGTAGTCACCGCGTGGCTCGTACAAAGAAACGCGCGCTTGCACTTGCACTTGGTCGCCATCTTTGGGGCGAAATTTTGCATAGCGATTGTTGCCTCGCCACATTGCGGCACGCACTTGTGATTTGTCATCTTTGAGAGAGAAGTACCAATGCCCTGAAGAAGGCGCGACGAAGTTGGAAATTTCACCGCTGAGGACAATGGATGCGAACCCACGCTCCAAAATTGTACGTATCTCACGATTCAGTCGCGACACGGTATAGACGCTTTGATTTGCTGGGGAATTTGTCTGTGAATACATTGTGATATCGTACTTTGAAAAAACTAAATGCATTTTATCATAAATAAAGCGCAAATTTTATTTTACTCGCCCTAACATCGCTGATAAAATGCCGCCGCAACTCCATCCAATCACCAATTCGTGAGAAGTTGCCAATGCTTAGGATCGCTAAAGAAGCTTTAACCTTTGATGACGTACTATTAGTACCAGGTCATTCAACTGTATTACCCCATACAGCAAACCTTAAAACTCGTCTAACCAAAACAATCGAACTAAATTTGCCAATCGTGTCTGCATCTATGGATACAGTGACCGAAGCGCGTTTAGCTATTGCGTTAGCACAAGAAGGCGGTTTGGGCTTTATCCACAAGAATATGACCATCGCTGAGCAAGCAGCGAATGTTCGTAAGGTAAAAACTTACGAAGCGGGCATAGTTTCTCACCCTGTTACTGTTACTGCTGATCTGACTATCGCAGGTGCGTTAGCATTAGCACATGACAAAGGTTTCTCAGGTTTCCCTGTTGTTGATACTGATAACAACTTAGTGGGTATCGTGACAAGCCGTGATATGCGTTTTGAAACCAAACTAGACCAACCAATTTCGACAGTAATGACGAAAAAAGAGCAGCTAGTAACGGTAAAAGAAGGTGCTGACCGCGAAACAATTCTAGGTCTTATGCATGAGCACCGCATCGAAAAGATCTTAGTTGTGAATGATGACTTTAAACTTAAAGGCATGATCACAGTGAAGGATTACCAAAAAGCACAAGATAAACCAAACGCATGTAAGGACGATCAAGGTCGTTTACGTGTGGGTGCTGCTGTTGGTGTTGGCGCAGGCACTGATGAGCGTATTGCTGCATTGGTTGAAGCGGGTGTTGATATTCTACTTATCGATACCTCGCATGGTCACTCTCAAGGTGTAATCGACCGTGTTAAAGCAACGCGTGAAGCATACCCAGACCTCCAAATCGTAGCGGGTAACGTAGCAACAGCTGAAGGCGCAATTGCATTAGCTGATGCCGGTGCAAATGCCGTTAAAGTTGGTATTGGCCCTGGCTCTATCTGTACGACTCGTATCGTTACAGGTTGTGGTGTGCCACAAATTACAGCGATTTCTGATGCAGTTGAAGGCTTAAAAGGCCGTGATATTCCAGTAATCGCAGACGGTGGTATCCGCTTCTCTGGTGATATTGCTAAAGCACTTGTTGCTGGTGCGTCACTAGTGATGGTGGGTTCAATGTTAGCGGGTACAGAAGAAGCACCAGGTGAAGTTGAACTTTATCAAGGTCGTTACTATAAGTCATACCGTGGTATGGGCAGCTTAGGTGCAATGAACCAGAAAGAAGGTTCATCAGACCGTTACTTCCAAGATGCTAAATCTGAAGAAAAGCTAGTACCAGAAGGTATCGAAGGTCGCGTGGCATATAAAGGCCCAATCGCGAACATCATTCACCAGCAAGTGGGCGGTATTCGCAGTGCAATGGGTCTAACTGGCTGTGCTACCATTGAAGAACTAAATACTAAGCCGCAATTTGTACGTGTAACTTCTGCAGGTATGGGTGAGTCTCACGTTCATGACGTGCAAATCACCAAAGAAGCACCAAACTACCGTCTAGGCTAATCGCCACTGTAGACGAGATTAGGGCTAGCAACTGCTAGCCCTTAATAATTTTCGACTGGTGAAATAAACACTCGCCAGTCCAATTTCATTTAATTTAGATGAGATCGCAATGAGCAAAGATATCCATGACTCCCGTATATTGATCCTAGACTTTGGTTCACAGTACACGCAATTAATCGCCCGTCGTGTGCGTGAAATTGGTGTTTATTGTGAGCTGTGGGCTTGGGATGTAACGGAAGAGCAAATCCGTGAATTCAACCCACAAGGTATCATTCTATCTGGTGGCCCTGAGTCAACTGTAGAAGAAGGCAGCCCTCGCGCGCCAGACTATGTATTCGAAGCAGGTGTGCCAGTGCTTGGCGTTTGTTACGGCATGCAAACAATGGCTATGCAACTTGGCGGTAAAGTACACGGCTCTGACAAGAAAGAGTTTGGCTATGCGAAAGTTGAAAAAGTAGGTGATTGCCCGTTATTTGAAGCGATTGAAGATCACCTAGGTGAGAACGGCGCAGGTCTTCTAGACGTATGGATGAGCCATGGCGACAAGGTTGAAGCTATTCCACCTCAGTTTGCAACAACGGCGAAAACAGACACGTGTCCGCATGCGGCGATGTCATGGGAAGAGAAGCGTTTCTACGGCGTTCAGTTCCACCCAGAAGTAACGCACACGTTGCAAGGTCAGCGTATTCTTGAGCGTTTTGTTGTTGATATCTGTGGCTGTGAAAAGCTATGGACACCTGCACAAATCATCGAAGATGCGATTGCTCGCATCAAAGAGAAAGTGGGTGACGACGAAGTTATCCTTGGTCTTTCTGGTGGTGTTGACTCATCAGTAGTAGCAATGCTTATTAACCGCGCGATTGGTGACAAACTAACATGTGTGTTCGTTGACAATGGTCTACTTCGTTTGAATGAAGGCCAGCAAGTGATGGACATGTTTGGCGACCACTTCGGCCTGAACATCGTTAAAATTGACGCCGAAGAGCGCTTCCTTAAAGCACTTGAAGGCATTGACGAGCCAGAAGCAAAGCGTAAAGCAATCGGTCATACTTTCATCGAAGTATTCGATGAAGAGGCTAGCAAGCGTGTAAACGCTAAATGGCTTGCACAAGGTACAATTTACCCAGACGTGATCGAATCAGCTGCATCAGCAACTGGTAAGGCACACGTAATCAAGTCTCACCACAACGTGGGCGGTCTTCCTGAAGATATGGAGCTTGGCCTTGTTGAGCCTCTACGTGAGCTATTCAAAGACGAAGTGCGTAAGATTGGTCTAGAGCTTGGTCTACCTTACGATATGCTTTATCGTCACCCGTTCCCAGGTCCTGGTTTAGGTGTACGTGTTCTAGGTGAAATCAAGAAAGAGTACTGTGATTTACTTCGCCGTGCTGATGCGATTTTCATCGAAGAGCTACACAATGCAGACCTTTACCACAAAGTAAGCCAAGCGTTTACTGTGTTCCTACCGGTACGCTCTGTAGGTGTTATGGGCGATGCGCGTAAATACGACTGGGTTGTGAGCCTACGTTGCGTTGAAACGATAGACTTTATGACGGCACGTTGGTCGCACCTACCTTATGAATTCTTAGGTAAGGTTTCAAACCGTATCATTAACGAAATCGACGGTATTTCTCGCGTAGTTTACGATATTTCAGGCAAGCCGCCTGCGACTATCGAGTGGGAATAAGACCTAATTATCTTTTGCTAAGATAAAGACATTATAAAGGGCTGATATCAGCCCTTTTTTTATTGAAAATGAATGCCTGTTATATCGTATTCTTTGATGTAACGTTTGCCATGTACATCACTGAAGAAGAACTCCATCTCTATTTTGTTATCAAGTTGTCCATTGTGCTCAAGAATTTCCACGAGGTAGTAATCAACAATTGGCTGATTGATGTTCTCGTATTTGCGTTTTTGTAGCACGTTAAACTTAGTTGGGTTACCAATTTTGTCGAAGTAGGCGTACAAGGTTTGTATGCCGCGCTCGTATATCTCTTTGTGTGCTTGCGGTGCATTAGGGTCTCGGTATTTTAACAAGGGCATCGAACGTTTCTTATTGACCGCATTTATAAAGTTAGTAATCACTTTTTCATGAGCAACGACTTTCGTGCCTTGTGCCTCTTTTGCTGCTTGTTGGAGCTTGGTTTGCACTGGGTACACGTTGGTCATGAAGTTTTGATAATCGCCCAATGCGTCCATATAGCTGAAGTAATGCGTTGGGCCTTTGTTGTACTCACTTTTTAACTTTTCATAATCGCCATCAATATGTTGTGCATAGGACTTGAAGAAGTTATACCCAGCGCGATGATCTAAGTGGTAGAAATCCATCGGGTTTAGCAAGGCCGAGAACAACAGGGTGTTAAAGTTGAGGAAGTTCTTTTGATTACTAAAGACAAATAAGTCGACGTACCACTGCTTCTCGTCACCCTCTATTGCAACCGTAAACTCGTAGAAGACTTTGTCCTCTTGCGGCACAAAGGTAAGGAGTTTTTTGTCCACCTTATGCTTTACATCTGGGTTGACGCCTTCATTTAATGTAACAGTGTATTGGTCATTGAGCGCCAATATTTCATCGGCAATTTCAATATTAAGATAGTTCTTGGCAAATGCTTTGTTGCTGATAAGCAGCATGAATATCGTGACTAGCAGGAGTATTCTGCTATTGGATAGACTCATGATAATGTCCTTATAAAGTTTACAAACGCGCTAAGAGCTTCACGTTTAACGCGCATTCCATTGTGCGTAAGATTCAGTCAACTTGACGAATCCGGCCATGAATTTAGCAACGGCTAGTGCTTATGTCAATTGAGGTACGGACTGTTAGCTGGGTGGCGAAGATGAGGGATGAATATCGGACTTTTGTGTGTAAATCCTCCGGTTTGATTATTTTAAAGGCAGTTGAGCTATATGAACGATATTTTTTCTTTACCTTTATGAAAAGCTCATTATAATGCGTCGACATTGCAGGGGCGTAGTTCCAATTGGTAGAACAGCGGTCTCCAAAACCGACGGTTGGGAGTTCGAATCTCTCCGCCCCTGCCACTTCTCTCTTATGCTTCTTTGAGCTACACTGGCAACCGCCGAAAAATCATCATTATAACGAATCAGTATGCATTCTCAGTTTGCGAAAATTTTTGCTATTCAGCCTGTTCAATTGCGTTCGCGTGCACTGTCTAAAGAGCAGGGCACACAAGACGAGAGTCTGGTTTTTAATGATGAATCAATGTCTCCATTAAGCAGCCCATTGTCTGATGATATTTGTCGTTTACTGCCCGATGGCGCACAGGTTTTTGTGGCCTCTGTGGATGAGCCAACGCTGCAAGGTAACACTGTTTATCTACCTGCATCACAACTCAGTGCCACCCAAAAGCAACGGTTGTGGCAGCAACTATCTCAACGAGATCAGGTGTTTATTGATGTTTGAAATCTTGCCTTTGAATAACGACCATATTGCCGAGATTATGGTGATAGAGAATGCTTGTCATACACATCCTTGGAATGAAAAGTTAATGCTTTCATGTCTAACTGGTCGCTATTTTGCCCGAGGACTGTTTGCAAAAAACCAGCTCGTTGCTTTTTATGTGGCTGAACAGGCAGGCCCAGATATCACGCTTATCGATATTTGTGTGTCGCCAGCTTATCAAGGTCAAGGGCTTGGTAAGAAGCTCATGCATGATCTAGAGAAAAACGCGCAGCAACGAAGTGCTGAACTGATGTTTTTGGAAGTGCGAGAGAGTAACACTACAGCCTTCAATCTTTACCAAAACTGTGGTTTTGACTTCAATGGGCGTCGCAAGAATTATTATCCTGATGGCGAAGATGCCATGTTAATGATGAAAACCCTGCTAGACGAAATCGAATTTTAACTGCCATTCATTCTGACGACTTTGTCTTTTGCTACGTCGGTGCAGTGAAAATTGCGTAGCCATGTTTGCCACAATGTTTTGCATCGTACATGGCACTGTCAGCTTGCTCAGCAAGCCTCATGGGATCGGTGTTGTTTGGGCTGCTGATTGAAATACCAATACTCACTGAGAAGCTCAGGCCCAAAGCGAGTTTTCGTGACGCAGCGTCGATAGCTCGCAAAATGTGCTTTGCAGTACTGCGCAGTGTTGTATGCGTAAACTCACCATTTGCTATCACCAAAAATTCATCTCCACCGATGCGACACGCGATGTCGTCTTTGCGCACAGACTTTTGGATTGCGTGAGCGACTTCTTTGAGTACCTCATCGCCAATCACATGCCCAAGCTGATCATTAATATCTTTGAAGTCATCGATATCGATATAAAACAGCGCTAACTCAGATAGGCCATTGTGGGCTTGGTGTAACTCTCTTTGAATAAACTCAAACGCGTAACAGCGGTTATACAGCCCCGTTAGGTGATCATGATGAATCTGATGCAAGATACTCAATTCTTTGGTTTTATCTACAGTAATGTCGCGAACAAGCATGATAAAACGGTCTTCTTTTGACTTTACAATGCGGGCCTCAAACCATTTGAAATCGCCGCCGACATTAAGTTGATAGTGCACCGAATTTAACTGTCCTGAAAATTTTACCCGCTCAAAGGTAATACGCAGTAATTGCGCAGGTTCAGGGGGGAGTACATCGAACATGGACTTGCCAAGAAACTCTTGGGGTGGGACATATAAATCCGAACTATTGCCAGCCTGATGCTCAAGAATTGTGCCGTCGGCGTTGAGAGCAAAAAAAAGGTCGGGCACTACCTGCAATAGCTCATCAACACTAAGCTTTTTTAGGAAACTGTTGTCGGTATTACTCGACGTTTTCATAGGCTTACCTTCACTGTCAACTAAGCTGAACTAAAGGCCTAGCTGCATATTGTTATTGTTGTAAAGGGCATTCAGAACATCCTCTTAAGTAAAGGTGGAATCTTAAAATTAGGCAATGCTTAACGCCTTATTTCTTATCCTAAATCATGTTTTTGCGAACGCCTTCGTTGCCACGGCATATTGCACAGCTGAAAATCTATTGGTTCAGCGTGCAGTGCCTTATCAGTTGTTAAGCACGCAATTTACCGTTTTCTATCTCTGTAATAGTTTACCTAAAATAGGGGCTGATGTGGCTTTTTTTAATGCAAAAGGATTGCTTTTGGTGAGAAGCGTAATTTGAAATCGACATTACGCCAAAGGGTGTGCGATTCTCACAGCGTCGCGCTAGAGTGGTTGAATCGTTTGGCAACCGATGTGAGGGGGTGTGTTCGCCCAAGTACATTTGGCTTGTTCTTGTTTTATATCCGAGTCAAAAACTTAGCCATATGTACTTTGATGTTAATTATCTAAAGTTTGCCCTTAGCTGGACTCTAAATCTTTTTCGAGCGCAAAGCGGATAGCGTGCTCTAGCTTGAGTACTGGGTAGTCATGGTCTTCATAGCTACCCTCGCGGATAGATTTTTCTAGCTCATCCGCGGCATCGGCAACACCATTGAAGCCAAAGCAGCTGGCGCTGCCTTTGATACTGTGTGCGACTGCTTGCAGCTGTTCCCACTCCGCGGCCTGCTGATGTGCTTGGACTTGCGCCAAATAGTCGGGCAGCTTTTGTTTATAGTTTTCATTTATTTGCAAGAAGCGTTCACTCTGCAAAATGTCTTCCCAGCGGGAGTTTGCCTCTTGTTGTAAACTTAAGTAAGTTGCGAGTGTGTGCTCAAGTTGTTCTTTATCAATAGGTTTTGCAAGGGCCTTATTACAACCTGCTTGCAAATAGCGGTCGATGTCATGTTTCATTACATTCGCGGTTAGCGCAATGATTGGCCCATCATACGCCGCATGGCGCAACATTTGAGTCGCTTCTTCACCACCCATCACTGGCATTTGCATATCCATCAGGATTAGCTGGTAGTCTTTCACTAACGCTTTCTCCACCGCTTCTGCACCATTGTTTGCGAAATCAGGGGTAATGCCCCATCGCTCCAGCAGCAATGAGATTAAGGCTTGGTTATCTTTGTTATCCTCAGCAACGAGAATCTCACCGTCAAATTGCTTCCAGCTGAGGGTGGGTATATCTACTTTTGGTGGCTGCATTTGCTCGAGCGCGGTATAGAATTCGCTGTCGTCATAGACTTGGTTACAATCAATGTGAATGGTGAATTGACTGCCTTTGCCTTGTTCGCTCTGTGCCCAAATATCACCACCAAGTAACTGTGATAAGTTTTTCGCAATACACAGACCTAAGCCACTGCCACCGAAACGACGTGTCGTGGTGGAGTCTGCTTGCTCAAACGGTTTGAAGATACGGCTTAGTTCCTGCGCCGAGATACCAATACCTGAGTCGGTGACTACGCACTTTAAAATACCCTCTTGGTAGCTCACGTTAAGGTGCACAAAACCATTAGCTGTAAATTTGACCGCATTGGTGAGGATATTGAGCATAATTTGTTTGAGGCGAGTTTGGTCACTGTTTAAATACCTAGGGACCGGAAAATCATAGCTAATTTTGAACTCGAGTTCTTTTTGCTGCGCCTGTGGAGCGATGATGGAAGATAAGTCATCAAAAAGCTCATAGATAGATACTGGTTCGCGATTAACAGCTAACTTTTCAGCTTCAATCTTAGATAGGTCGAGAATATTGTTGATCAGTTCCAACAAGTGGCGAGAGTTGCGTAGCACTGTCGATAATTGCTGTTGAACTCTGTGGTCTTCAACCTGATTATTCTCGATAAGTTGTTCGGTAAAGCCCATAATCGCCGTCAGTGGCGTGCGAATTTCATGGCTCATGTTGGCAAGGAAGCGACTTTTTAGCTGATTCGCTTGCTCTGCTTGTTCAATGGCACGCTCTAGTGCTTTGTTGGTCTGTTCTAACTCAAGAGTACGTTCTTCAACTTTCTGCTCTAGCGTGTCTTTGTATTCTTTGAGCTCGCTTTGGCTATGATAAATTTTATCAACCATGTTATTGAAGTCGCTAAAAAGCTGGCCTACTTCATCGGAGCGATTTTGTTCAAGGCGCACAGATAAATCATTTTCCCCCACGCGATGACTGGCTTCACCGAGTTTTTCTATGGGGTTGAGTAACAGGTTGCGCACTACGATAAAAATAAGAATTGGTAGGGTGATCACTGAGATAAAGACGATCAATGCAGTAATCAAACTGATCAGTTTACCTGCTTGATAAAGCATCGTTTTTGGTATGCTGGTCGCAAAATAATGACCGTCCGACATTTGCACCACATACATCATGCGTGGCGTATTATCGACACTCTCCAACACCACTTCATTTAATTGACTGTTGTCTGCCCAATCATTGATTTTTCGGAAATCCTCTTTGGTGAGCGTGGTACCTAACAGTGCATGATTAGAACTGAACAGGACTTTGCCTTGCTCAGTAAGTAGCAAGTTTAAGGTATTGTTGTAAGGGGCCTCTAAAATCGCGGTATTAAGTACAGTGGGTTGCACTTTGAGAATGATGTAACCGAGAAGTATGGGACGCTCCAAACGAAAATCGGGAGCAAACACCTTTTGTGCAAAATACAGCGACGTTTCGCCATTATCCGCCTGCACCATGAATTGTTGGCGGCGTAAAGAACTAGTCACTAGCTGCTCGAAAAATGGATACTCATCGGGTGGTGACTGTAAGGTCGTTGAAAAATAAGCGTAACTGTCTTGTGTTGCTGAGACAAAATTAATACTCATGATGTCAGGATAGGCGTCTGTGTAGCTGCTGAAGACATCCAGTAATGCAGCGAGGTTTTGGCGATAGTTGCCGCTGCTGCCATCAATTTCATGAAGAAAATTTTGTAGTACCGGCGAAGAACTAAGTAATTCGGTGGTTGAGTGATACACATTGAGGGAGTGGAACACTTTGTTTTGCTGCTGTTCCACAAAACGACTGACGATAAGCTGAGACTGCTGTTCCGACGAACTGGTAACGTTTGTGAGGGTAAAGCCGCCTAAAAACAATAACGGCAGTATCACAACGGGTGTGATATACCAGAGTAAGCGAATACTCAACTTGCTTGTTTTCATGGCCGTGGCGCCTCCTTGCAACGTCTTAAAATGGCTTCAGCGCGTTATAGATATGGGAACACAACTAAAATTATACCCAATGCTTGGTAATAATACACACAGGTTTGCCCAGAAGTCACTTTTACTTGTATTCGGCGCTTTTGTGCGCACCTGAAAATCGGTATAATCACGCGCAATATTGTCTTTATAACTTATTTACGACTTAACTGTATCATTGAGTTGGGTCGTTAGCGCAAAAGTGACCGCATGTCAGAACTAATACAGCAAATTAATAAGCGACGCACGTTCGCAATCATTTCCCACCCGGATGCGGGTAAAACCACGATTACCGAAAAGGTACTCTTATTTGGTCAAGCTATTCAAAAAGCGGGTACGGTAAAGGGCCGAGGCTCAAACCAGCACGCTAAATCAGACTGGATGGAAATGGAAAAAGAGCGTGGTATCTCCGTAACGACTTCTGTAATGCAGTTTCCTTACAATGAGCGACTAGTTAACCTACTTGATACTCCGGGACACGAAGACTTCTCGGAAGACACCTACCGCACATTGACCGCTGTTGACTCTTGCTTGATGGTTATCGACGCAGCCAAAGGTGTAGAGGATCGTACTCGTAAGCTAATGGAAGTAACGCGTCTTCGTGATACACCTATCGTAACCTTCATGAACAAATTGGACCGTGATATTCGCGACCCAATGGAATTGCTTGATGAAGTAGAAACCGAACTAAACATCATGTGTGCACCCATCACATGGCCAATTGGTTGTGGTAAAGAGTTCAAAGGTGTGTACCACTTGCACCGTGACGAAACAATCTTGTACCAAACTGGCCATGGTCACACAATTCAAGAAGTGCGCACAATCAAAGGCTTGGACAGCACTGAATTGAACGAAGCCGTCGGTGAAAGCCTTGCAGAGCAATTGCGTGAAGAAATCGAATTGGTGCAAGGTGCCTCGAATGAATTCGATCTGGAAATGTTCCTAAGTGGTGAATTAACGCCTGTTTATTTTGGTACGGCACTAGGTAACTTTGGTGTTGACCATATGCTGGATGGCTTAACAGAGTGGGCGCCTGCGCCTATGCCGCGCAAAACCGATGATGAGCGCGAAGTGACAGCCGAAGATGAAAAGTTCTCTGGTTTCGTCTTTAAAATCCAAGCGAACATGGACCCTAAACACCGTGACCGTATTGCCTTTATGCGTATTGTTTCTGGTAAATACACGCAAGGTATGAAGATGAACCATGTGCGTATTGGTAAGCAAGTGAGCATCTCTGACGCCGTTACCTTTATGGCGGGCGATCGTGAGCGTGCGCAAGACGCTTACGCCGGTGATATCATTGGTTTACATAACCACGGTACGATTCAAATCGGTGATACCTTTACTGATGGTGAAAAGCTCAAGTTCAGCGGTATTCCAAACTTCGCACCGGAATTATTCCGCCGTATTCGTTTGAAAGATCCATTGAAGCAAAAGCAATTGCTTAAAGGCTTAGTACAGCTTTCAGAAGAGGGTGCTGTGCAGGTGTTCCGTCCGCTTATCAATAACGATCTAATTGTAGGCGCGGTCGGTGTGCTGCAGTTCGACGTGGTTGTGGCGCGCTTGAAAGCGGAATACAAAGTTGATGCAATCTACGAGAGTGTGAACGTTAACACTGCACGCTGGGTTTCAAGCACAGATACCAAAAAGTTCGAAGAATTCAAACGTAAGTGCGAAGCAAACTTAGCGCTTGATGGCGGTGACAACCTGACGTACATCGCGCCAACACGTGTAAACTTAAATCTGTCGATGGAGCGCTACCCTGAAGTGAAATTCAGCGAAACGCGTGAACACTAATACTCCAAGCTCCCTAATTTATCTCGGCCAGCAAAGCGCTGGCCCAATTGCAAGGTAACTGCAACGATGAACATTAAACAAATTTTAATCGACAAAGCCAATGCCGCCATGCTTGCTGCGGGGCTTGAAGAAGGCACAAATCCAGCGGTCACGCAAAGCACGCGTCCGCAATTTGGTGACTACCAGATCAATGGCGCAATGGGCGCGGCGAAGAAATTAAAAGCTAACCCACGTGAGTTGGCGCAAAAAATCATTGATGCCCTTGATGTATCTGATTTAGCAGACAAAGTTGAAATCGCAGGCCCTGGTTTTATCAATATTCACCTAAAACCTGAATTTCTAGCCCAGTCTGTTGCGAACGCAAACCAAGACGCAAAGCTAGGTGTAGCAGAGCATGCAAATCCACACACTGTAGTTGTCGATTACTCATCGCCAAACCTAGCGAAAGAAATGCACGTAGGTCACCTGCGTTCAACCATCATCGGTGATGCGGTGGCTCGTACATTAGAATTCCGTGGCGACAAAGTGATTCGTCAAAACCACATGGGTGATTGGGGCACGCAATTCGGTATGTTGATTGCGCACCTTGAAGACTTGTTAAACGACGGTGTAGATCTTGAGAAAGTAGCCCTTGCGGACCTTGAGAGCTTCTACCGTGACGCGAAAAAGCGCTTTGACGACGAAGAAGGTTTTGCCGATCGCGCTCGTGAATACGTAGTAAAACTACAGCAAGGTGATTCGCATTGTGACAAGCTGTGGCAAATGTTTATCGATACCTCGGTGAAACACTCAGAAGAAGTATATGCCAAGCTCAACGTGACACTTAAGCGTGAAGACATCTATGCAGAAAGCGCGTACAACAGCGAGCTTCAACGCATGATTGATGTACTTCGTGAGAAGGGTATTGCTAAAGAAGACCAAGGTGCACAAGTTGTATTCATCGACGAGTTGGCGAACAAAGATGGTGAGCCGTCAGTATTCATCGTACAAAAATCAGGTGGCGGCTTCTTGTATGCAACTACTGACTTAGCAGCGTGTGAATACCGTTCACACACGTTGGGCGCAGATCGCATCATGATTTTTGTCGATGCACGTCAAAGTTTGCACTTCAGCCAAGTAGAAATCACAGCACGTAAAGCCGGTTTCTTACGCGACGAAACAAGCTATGAATTCTGCCCATTCGGCACCATGATGGGTGAAGACGGTAAGCCATTTAAAACTCGTACGGGTGGCACCGTTAAATTAGCTGACCTTCTCGATGAAGCGGTAACCCGTGCAAAAGCGAAGTTATCTGAGCGTGAGTCACCACTGAGCGACCAGGAGCAAGAAGAAATTGCCAGCAAAGTCGGTATTGGCGCAGTGAAATATGCAGACCTTTCAAAGCACCGCACCAGCGATTACATCTTCAACTGGGATACGATGCTGAGCTTCGAAGGCGCAACCGCTCCTTACCTGCAATATGCCTATACCCGTGTTAAGAGTATTTTCCGTAAAGCGGGCATCGATAGTGCTGCACACCAAGCTCCAGTGGTGGTTGCACAGCCTCAAGAAAAAGCTCTTGCAATCAAACTGATGCAGTTTGAAGAAGTGCTAGATCAAATGATCAATGATGCTACACCGCACGTATTATGTGGTTACTTATATGAGCTTGCGAGCCTGTACATGAGCTTCTATGAAGCATGCCCAGTACTGAAAGAGGGTGTGAGCGAAGAAGATAAGAACAGTCGTTTGGTGTTGTGCTCTTTGGTGGCGAAGACATTGCAAAAAGGTTTAGACCTTTTAGGTATCGACGTTATGGAGCAAATGTAATCAGTGGCGTGTAGTTCGCTTTGACTGCGTTGGTGCTCTTTTTTAACACTAGTCACATACTTCACGTATGTTCCTAGGTATAAAAAAGAGTACCGCCTTGTCAGCGCTTCTGCACTTGCTGATGCTTTCGACAATCGAAAATGATGGCTTAAAGCAATTGCGTTGCTCATTTGAGCATACTAAGAAGGATTTGCTATGAAACTTGATGATATTCGTCGTGAATATTTACAAGGTGGGTTAGACGAGAGCATGCTCGAGGCAAGCCCAGTTGCGCAATTTGAAAAGTGGCTGGAGCAGGCGATTGCTGCGCAGATCCCAGACCCAACAGCGATGGTCGTGGCGACAGTGGATGAACACGGGCAGCCTTCACAGCGTATCGTGCTGCTAAAAAGCTTGGATGAGAAAGGCTTTGTGTTTTTCACTAACACGGGCTCTCGTAAAGCCAGTGAGCTGGCGAAGAACAACAAGATCAGCCTGCATTTCCCTTGGCACATGTTTGAACGTCAGGTCATTGTTTACGGTGAAGCGCAGCCTTTACCTGTGAGCGATGTGGCCAAATATTTCTTATCTCGGCCTAAAGAAAGCCAATTGGCAGCCTGGGCATCAAGCCAAAGCCGTCCAGTATCGTCGCGCCAAGTGTTGATGGAAAAATTTGCGCAAATGAAGAGCAAGTTCGCTAAAGGCGAAATTCCATTGCCTGACTTCTGGGGAGGGTACTGCGTTAAACCGACTAAAGTTGAGTTTTGGCAAGGTGGCGCCCACCGCTTGCATGACCGTTTTATGTATACCCGCCAAGCGGATGATTTATGGCAGGTAGAGCGCCTCAATCCGTGATGCGCTTTATTGACTCTCACTGTCATCTCGATTTTAGTGAATTCGATGATGGTAGAGCGCAGCGCATTGCTAATGCCCACGCGCTGGGAGTCACACATTTTGTGGTGCCAGGCATCAGCTTGGCACAGTCACATCACCTTATTCAGTTCACCCAGAACACACCCAGTACCTATGTCAGTGCGGGCTTGCATCCTTACTTTTTAGCCCAGCACCATGACACGCATGTCTGCGAACTCGCTGACTTGATAGCACAGCATCGCGATACCTTTGTCGCCGTGGGCGAATGCGGTATCGATAGACACGTTGAGAACTTAGCAACCCAACAGAGCTTGTTTGAAGCGCAGATTGCTATTGCCAATGAATACGAACTGCCT
This sequence comes from Pseudoalteromonas pernae, assembly GCF_039831865.1. Classification (NCBI taxonomy): domain Bacteria; kingdom Pseudomonadati; phylum Pseudomonadota; class Gammaproteobacteria; order Alteromonadales; family Pseudoalteromonadaceae; genus Pseudoalteromonas; species Pseudoalteromonas pernae. The sequence goes on along the minus strand of NZ_JBDODM010000005.1, from coordinate 112,860 downwards.
TTGATTGTGCATCATCGCCAGAGTCATGACTTAATCGCTGCGAGTTTTAAGCGATGTCCACCTAAATTTGGTGGCGTCATTCATGCGTTTTCAGGCTCAACCCAAGTTGCGCAAAGCTATATTAAAGCGGGGTTTAGGTTAGGGGTAGGGGGCACAATTACCTATTCACGCGCTCACAAGACTAAAGAAGCCTTGCGCAGCATCGGTGCGGAGCACTTACTGCTAGAAACGGATGCACCGAGCATGCCGCTGTATGGCTATCAAGGGGAAATTAACACACCTGAGCGAATCCCTCAGGTGTTTAGAGCATTGGTTGAGTGTCTTGGTGAGTCAGATCATGAGGCTTTGTCAGAGTTATTGTATCTGAACTGTTTAGCCTTCTTACGAAAATAGCGTTTAAGCTGCCAACGTTTCAATCCACGCCCAAGTTGCCAAGTGAAAATACAGCAAATAATCAGCATTAATAATACCTGACGGCCCACTTCATGGATGTACCTATGGCTGGTATCTATGGCTGTTTGTGGCAGGTAGTTAACGCGAGCAAAGCCAATTGGCTTTTGCTCTTGTGATGAGGTAATCGGGATGACAATTGGCTGCGTTAATTTACTGATCCCCGGAGTGCCCAAGGTAATGCCGTATTGGGGATCATAGGGCGAGTAAACATCGCTCTGTGCTTGTTTGGCGCCACTGATATCGTAAATCACCGCACTTTGAATAACTTCATCTGTACTCAGCTGATTAGCTAACTCGGTTAAGCGTGGCTTGTTGTTTTGCTCCAAGGGCAATGCGGCAGTGAAGGCTAATTGCTGCGACAGGCTCTTGGCATACTGATAGCTTTGTTGATAAAGCATTTGGTGGCCTTGGAAACTTGTATTAAATGCCATCCACGTAAGTAGTACCAAGCAAAAAGCGGCAAACACCAGTCTTGTTAGGCGTTGCCAGCGTGATGTCCGCACCGGATTTTTTACTTGTTTATTTTTCATATCACTCATGTGGTTACTGACTTTCCTTGCCATCAATGATTAAATTGGCACAGCCTTTATCTCTTATCTAATTTGCGTTGGAGCGTTTGATGCCACAGCACAGTATTGCTTTTTCTACTTTAGCACAGCAAGACGATCTGTCCCTAAGTAATCACCTCAATTTAAATACTTGGTATGACTTTGACCATGCGTCTTTGGTGGCAGATGCACCCGGTAGCCTCACTTATGTGGTGATATTTAGTTTTCAGTTAGGCATGCACGTTGCCAATTTTGCCCAGCAGTTAGAGCAATGGGGAGGGGAACTTGTTGGTGTCGTCCGTTATGAAGCACATGCTGATTTACCCCCAGCTTTTGCTTTCGCTATTTCAAATGCTGACGCGCAATTAAATGACCAAGTAAAGGCCTATAGTGCTGAAAACGGTGTGCAATGTGCAGCCTTGGTAAATCCTCCCAAGCTATCTCAAGCGGGTCTTTTGGTGATGGATATGGACTCAACCGCAATCACTATTGAGTGTATCGATGAAATCGCGCGTTTAGGCGGCGTTTACGATGAGGTGGCTGCTGTTACAGCGCAAGCGATGGCTGGGCAGTTGGACTTTAGCGAAAGCTTACGCCAACGAGTTGCCAAACTAGCGGGCATTAAACTGGATTTAGTCGATGACCTTAAAAGCCAACTGCCTTTAATGCCAGGTGTTGAACAATTGTGTGCAGTGCTGCGTGAAAACAATTGGCATTTGGCCATAGCATCTGGTGGCTTTATTCCTTTTGCGAAGCAGGTTCAAAGCGTACTTAACCTCGATAAAATTCACGCAAATCAGTTAGATGATGACGGTGCGGCGCTTGTCGGTACGGTTAGCGGGCAAATCGTTGATGCGCAAGAAAAAGCACGCTTTTTAGCGCAATACCGCGAGCAACTGCAATTGCCTAAATCGCAAACTATGGCTATTGGTGATGGCGCGAATGATCTATTAATGATGCAAGAAGCTGGGTTAGGTGTTGCTGTACACGGTAAAGAAAAGGTGGTTGCTCAGGCTCCAGCTGCCATTACTGCAGGCAGCTTAGCGCAATTGCTGTACTTCTTAACCATACCGTTACGCGACTGATTAAGCGACACTAACCGATGCGCTGCAGCCACTTGCTGCGGCGCTCAACCATGGCGTGAAACGCCTTTACGTCAATAGCGAACAGGCGAGGTAGTAGTTCGTCAATTGCTATCGCATCCATCACTCCTTCGACTTCCCACAAGCTTTTCTCCAGCTCTTTTGCTTTATGCAGTGCGTAGTGGCTGATGTATTTAAGCTCGCTTATCAAGTACTTGGTATCTGGGCGACCTGTTTTTGATAGGAATAATCGAAAGGTAAAAAGCATGCCTGATTTCAGCGCTTCATTAACAAACGCATTAATGGGCGTGTAGTCACCCTCTACGGCCACACAACGAGAAGTCAGGGCTTTGTTGAGATCTTCATGTTTAGGGTTGAGGTGAATAAACAAATCAAACGCTTTAGCTTTATCTTGGCGTTGTCCGTCACGCAGTGCATTTGTTAACACTCTTAGGCTGTTATCTTTGAGTAGCGGTGTTAAGTCTGGGTGGTCAGTGAGCAATCCGTACTGGCTCCAAATAGCGTGAATGGCACTGTGGTAACGGCCTTCGCCCATCGCTCCTAAGCGAATATGAGTATCATCTTTGGTGAAATACAAAGGCGTTTGGCAGACATTCTTGATCACGATATTACGTAACGCCTTTGATAGCCCAGGAACTTTAGCTTCTTCTTCACATACTTGCAGTTTGTCTTTGTTATTTTCGATTAACTGCGAGAAGAACAACACACCAACATGCGGTTGTTTGCTCTTTTGATACGCTTTGAGATTTAAAATGGTGCCAGACTTGCTCACCGCCATGACTTCATAGGGAATGTTTTGCAGCTTGTACTTTTTGGTGATTGCTTGTAGTTGTGGCAGGCCGACTTCGATGACGTCGCCTTTTTTCGCCTTCGTAGGCGCAGGTAACTCGATTTGCATCCCCAGAACACTAAAATCTCGAGATTGTGCCGTTTGTACTTGGCTGAGTCCGCCTGTGACTTCTACTTCGGTTTGATACAAATATCGTTTGTGTGAACGCAAGTTGGCATATTCGAGCGCGACGATTTCAAGCTCGGGTGTCTTAGTGCGGCGATGACCAAATACCTTGAGCTGATTAACCAAGGTTTTGTCTAACTTATAGCGCTGCAGCCGTTGTGTAAGCATTGGGCTATGTATAGGGGTCAGCAAACATAAATACTTCAAGCCACGTAAGTAGCTCATCACTCTGGCGCTAGGTGGCTTATTGAGTTTGGCAATGGCATCGCCAGCGGTGTCTGGCAAACTCAGCAGAATATGGGTATCGCCACTTTGCGCTGGCACTAGCTGTAATTTATGTACGCGCCAACTTGGTTTGCGGCTGCCATAGGCGAAGAATAGGGCGCGTAATTCTGGGTATGTGGCCAGTTCGATGTCGGTCGCGCTGTAAAAAAACACGCGATCATTTTGGGTGTGCGTAAAGCTGTACAGCAAAGTGTGTTTTACTTGTCCCTTGCGGGATAGCACGCTGTGCAAACGCTGCGGGCCAAGAATATTGGGGACCATCGAGTGACGCTGCTCATCATTGAAATAGTAATGAGAGTCCAGGTTGTTCTCTGTAGTCAGCAACACGCGCGGGTGCAATTTGCCTTCTTGCTCACAAATAAATGCAAACAAGGAATTGATACGAGGCACATAATACTGCTCGTAACCTTTAGTCACTACGGCGTCGAGGGTATTATCTAAATTCACCTTATAACGGCGTTTGTTGCCGTCGATAAAACGTTCCAGAAACTCGTCAAATCCGGGCGTGGGTTGCGACTGGGTGCGCTTCATTCGTGCGTAGTAAAAGTCCATGTCGCTGGTTGGTTCGATAGCGACCACTTCATATTCAACACCGTCTTTAAGGCCCAATTCGAAATCTTCTTCAAGACCAGTAAAGCGCACACGCACCAGCTGGTTGCTTGCCAACATGCTGTGGCTTGGCAGGCGAAGTTTGCACCCACCGAGTGATATATCACTGGTTTTACCCTCAATGCGCTTGTCGTTTACGAGTACGCGCACCTTTATGGCATAGTTCATGCGCTCTTGCTGGCGTGATTCATAAGAAGCGAAACGGATTAGCTTCTCACCTGTTTGCTGTTCTTCTGAGGCTTGGATAACTTGTTGGCGCTGTTGGCGACGACTGTTGACATGATCCATCACCATCTCATATACAGACAGCGTGTACTCACCAAAGCGTTTTACACCTTGCTCGAATACCGTGATGGCATCGTGATCTAAAAAGTGATTTTGATTTTTGTAGGAGTAGCTTTGGATTTCACCTGAAGTCAATCCACGTAGGTCAAGAGCGCGGCTGCACGGCTGACGAAGACGGTTTAGTTCCATCTTAATGATGAACTGATCTCCTTTTGATAACTCAGCCGTCTTTTCAGCGAATTCGCTATTAAAGCCTTTTTCGCCTAATGAACCTTTGAGATCTTCAATCAGAGATTGATGTTTTGTAAGAATGTCTTCAGCCATGTATTAAACCATTACCCAGCATTGAAAAACCGTTATACTGAGTGTCAAATTATTGTTTATTCTTTAATTACGCAACCCTAAGCAATTAATAAAGCAAAAATTATGCCTTTACTATGGTAAAAAAGAAAACAGCCTTTGTATGTAATGAGTGTGGAGCGGAGTTTGCGCGCTGGCAAGGCCAGTGTAGTGAATGTAAAGCTTGGAACACTGTCACGGAATTTCGTGTCCCTTCAGTTAAATCGACCAGTCATGGCGGCGCTACAAGCGGCTATGCGGGACTTGTAGAAGCCAAAATTCAAACTCTGGATGAAGTGAATCTTGAGGGATTACCGCGCTTTTCCACTGGATTTTTAGAATTCGACCGCGTGCTCGGCGGTGGTGTAGTGCCTGGCAGTGCCATTTTGATAGGCGGCGAGCCTGGCGCTGGTAAAAGTACCATCTTGTTGCAGACCATGTGTGGTTTGGCGCAGCACATGAAAACCCTCTATGTAACGGGTGAAGAGTCGTTACAACAAGTTGCAATGCGCGCCAAGCGCTTGGGCTTACCCACAGATAAGCTGCAAACTTTAGCCGAAACCAATGTGGAAACTATTTGCCAGCTGGCATTGCGCGAAAAGCCGAGCATCATGGTGATCGACTCGATTCAAGTGATGCATATGGCCGACATCCAATCAGCTCCGGGTAGTGTGTCTCAAGTACGTGAAAGTGCTGCCTATTTGACTCGATTTGCCAAGCAAAATCAGATTGCTATGATCATGGTCGGTCACGTGACAAAAGACGGCTCTTTGGCAGGGCCGAAAGTACTCGAACACTGCATCGATTGCTCAATTTTACTCGAAGGTAGTAGCGACAGTCGATTTAGAACGTTACGTGGTCATAAAAACCGATTCGGTGCTGTCAATGAGTTGGGTGTTTTTGCCATGACAGGGCACGGCCTGAAAGAGGTAAAAAACCCCTCAGCCATCTTCTTAAACCGCTCTCAAGAGCAAACTCCGGGCTCGTTAGTCATGGTGGTTTGGGAGGGGACACGCCCGCTGCTAGTGGAAGTTCAGGCCTTGGTCGACTATTCTCAGCTTGCAAACCCGCGTCGTGTGACGGTCGGTTTGGAACAAAACCGACTAGCAATGTTACTTGCTGTCTTACACCGTCATGGTGGGTTGCAAGTGGCTGACCAAGATGTGTTTGTAAACGTAGTAGGTGGTGTCAAAGTCTCGGAAACCAGTGCAGACTTGGCGCTGATCGTGGCTTTAGTTTCTAGCTTTAAAAACTATAGCTTAGAGCGTGAACTCGTGGTGTTTGGTGAGGTTGGTTTGGGTGGTGAAATTCGCCCCGTACCAAGCGGCCAAGAGCGACTGCGAGAAGCCGCAAAACATGGGTTTAAACGCGCCATTGTGCCTGTTGACAATAAACCAAAAGAGCCAATTGAAGGAATGCAAGTGCAAGCTGTGGCCAGTCTCAGTGAAGCATTGGAAGCATTATTTTAGGGGTAAAACCAATAACAATCAGCTGGGGCGAGGGTAGCCCCAAAGGAATTTAGCATGAAAAAATTACTTCTTGTTGTAGCACTTGGCGGAATTGCCTTTGGTGGTTATAGCTACGCTAACTATTACATGGGCAAAGAAGCTCGTAAGGACGTTGATAAGCAGTTATTGCAGTTTCACGCGCAAACAGGTGTAGATGTGCGTTACGGGGAACTAAAGACTGACCTGTTCACGCAGTCAATTTCCTTAGGCGATGTTACTGTGAATGACCCAGAAGGTAATCACATTGCAGATGTTGCCAGTATCGATATGCAAGGCTTTAGCCCCGTAAAGGTTTCAGATTATTCGCGTTTAGCGATTAACGATTTGACCTTCAAAGGTGTTGCACTTGAAGGCATGCAAGAGCTCAATGGCGAGAAAATCGACCTAGTCACTGAATTCAAATACAGCGAAGCCAATGGCGACGCAGATGCTAAAACCGTCATCAACGCTGGTAAAATAGCGGATATTAAATTTGATTTTGCGATGACCAACTCACAGCAATTAATGGCACTGTCAGAGCAATTAAATGAGATGGCACAGCAAGCAGACAGCGGCCAGCCAAACTTGCAACAGCAATTGGCGTTGCAAAGCCAGCTAATGACAGCAATGACCACTATTATGCCGAAAAGCATGAGTTTTGAGCTTAAAAACAATGGTAAGCTCAAGGGCATGATTGAGCGTTTGGTTGCTGAGCAAGGCATGACTTTTGAACAATTCCAAATGCAAGCGCAGCAGCAATTAAGTATGTCGCCAGCACCAGCGCGATTGCGTGAGGCAGCGCTTGGTTTTATCGACGGTACTGAGCAATTCAAAGTTTCGGTATCGCTTCCCGAGGGCACCAGTGTCGCGCAAATCAATCAAAAAATGATGACGATGATGGGTGACCCTGAAGAGTTAGCAAACTTCTTTAACCTTGAAGCGACAGGTAACTAATCCCTGTGCGTTAAAGAGTATAAGAGCCGGATTAATATCCGGCTTTTTTGTATCTGTTAGGCTAGTTTATTGCTTGTTTAAAAGTCGTCATGTTAGTTTTTATTCGTCTACAATTTGTAGGAAAACTTATTGTTGTTAGTAACTTGAGTTGCCATCACCTGAGGTTATCAAATGGAATGCATGTTTTATGTCTGTTGAAGAAAATAAAAAGGTTTCGTCGCCTCGCCATTTGCTAAAAGCGATGTGGCTGCCTTTGATTATTGTGTTAGCAGGCTACATCTATGCATTACAAGTGGACACGCGATATCAGCAGGATAGAAAACAAGCCATCGATGAAACGCTCGAAAAACGTATTGAACAAATTACTGCCTCGGTGGAGGACCGCTTGTCTCTTTACGCCCGGGGCATTTCCAGTTTAAAAGCTGCGATAGACGCACGTGGCCCCAGCGCTATTGATTATGCTTACTTAGATACCTACTCAAACAGCCAGGATTACCCGAGAAAATACCCGGGTGCGCGTGGGTTTGGATTTATTCGCGTGGTAGAGCCTCACGCGCTCGAGTCTTTTATCGCGATGGCTCAGTCTGATAGGCCAGATAATCGCTTTGCCATCCGCAAATTGAATGACCATGATAACAGTCATTTTATCATTCAGTACATTATGCCAGAGGCGGTAAATCAGCAGGCCATAGGCTTAGATATTGGTTCGGAAAGGATGCGAAGACGCTCTGCTGAAACTGCGGCTATGACCAATACCATTCAACTTACAGCACCGATTACTCTAGTGCAGGCGGATCAAAAGTTGTTGCATGGCTTTTTAATTTTGCAGCCGCTTTTTCCGACAATACAGCCCCCTGAAACTCCGGAGCAGCGAATGGAGTCCTTGGTTGGTTGGACTTATGCACCACTGTTGATTGAAGAGATATTAAACTCTTCCAGTGGTATAGGCACAGATGTCGTGCTGCAAATTGGTGATGTCACCGACGAACAACCGGTTAACTTTTTCGGTGTCGGTCGCAACAGTGCTTTGAGTGATTATGAGAGCGTGAAGGTGTTAACACTCTACGGTCGCGACTGGCGCTTTACCTTACATCCTGAACCGTCGTTTATTAACAATATGCGTTTATCCCCGAGCAACCAAGCTTTTATAAATATTATGGTGCTCAGTGTATGTATCGCACTAATCATACTTAGTTTGCATATCATGATTATTCGCTTTGTGGAAAACAAGGCGTATAAGGTTGAATTAGAGCAAACCCGCAGAAAGGCGCTGGAAGTAAGTAACGAAAAGCTGGAGCAGGAAGTTGCTGCCAGAACTGATGAAATCAACAAGGTTAATATCCTCCAGCGCAGCATCCTGCGCGCTGCAGAGTACGCAATTATAGCCACGGATGAGGCGGGTGTGATCACTGCCTTTAACCCAGGAGCCGAACATTTGTTAGGGTATGGCGCCAAGGAAGTAATCGCCGTGCAAACTCCTGCGCTTTTCCATCTGGAATCTGAAGTAATAACACGAGCACAGCGGCTAACTGAAGAGTTAGGCTATCCGGTGCAGGCTGGTTTCGATGTATTTGTTGAAAAGGCTAAGCACGGGCTTACTGACAACGGTCGGTGGACCTACGTGCGCAAAGATGGTTCATTCGTGCAAGTGCACCTTAGCGTGACAAGTCTGTCAGATGAGCAAGGTAATATATTTGGCTTCTTAGGGGTGGCATACGATTTAACCGATCAGTTGCAGCGAGAAAATGAGTTGTCTGTGGCAAAAGAGTTGGCAGAAAGCGCCAATAACGCCAAGTCAGTATTTTTGGCTAACATGAGCCATGAGATCCGCACACCAATGAATGGCATTTATGGCACCCTTCAGTTACTGAAAAAATCGATAAAGTCAGCGAGTGAAGTCGAGCTAATTAATAAAGCCCTTTACTCAACAAAGGCACTCAATACCATCATTAACGATATTTTAGACTTTTCTAAAATTGAAGCAGGAAAGCTAAGTATCGATCTCCAACCCTTCTCATTGCAGGAATTACTTACCTCGGTTGAAGGGGACGTACGTGTGATGTTGGCTGAAAAAGATATCGATTTTGTTATTGATAACCAGGCCAACAATGATGCTTGGCTCGGCGATGCTAATCGCATTCGACAAATATTATTGAATGTAAGCGCCAATGCTATCAAGTTTACTGAGCAGGGCTCTGTGAGTGTGGCAGTCACATCTGATGCGCTGCAAGGTTTGGTATTCCAAGTCATCGATACAGGGATTGGTATGTCGCAGAGCACGCTTGAGCGTCTATTTAATCGCTTTGAGCAAGCTGATTCATCAACGACTAGGCGCTATGGCGGTACGGGCCTAGGTATGGCTATTACTGGATCATTGGTTGAATTAATGGGTGGCAATATCGATGTCTACTCAGAGCTAAACGAAGGCACCACCTTTCATATTTCTCTGCCATTGAAGCAAACGGACGTAGATGTGAAAGAGCCAGCCAGTAATGATGAATTTATGATTCCAGACTTTAGTGGCTTTAATGTGCTCATTGCTGAAGACAATGAGATAAACCGAGCCATTATTGAAGGGTTGTTGCTTGATACGAAAGCGAATCTGCATTTTGCTGAAAATGGGTTGGAAGCAATCACACTGGCAGAGCAGCAGGCGTTAGACCTCATTTTTATGGATATTCAAATGCCACAGATGGATGGTGTAGAAGCATGCACGCGCATCAAAGCTGCACAGCCTAATTTACCCATCGTCGCCTTGACCGCGAATGTAATGAAAGAAGACATCGACAAGTATTTTCAGCATGGCTTTGATGGCTATTTAGCTAAACCTGTTGAATTTGTTGATCTTATCGAAAAAATGTCGGAGTTTTTAACTCACGAGGCGCTACCTTAGTGCGCGCTGCGTTGGTTAGGGGCACGCCCTCTTGTAATTTTATTGTCTGACCATAGGTCTATACTCCACAGATGCACAAAAATGCAAAGGAGCACAGATGAGCAAAGTGTCGTATACCCCACCCAAAGTGTGGACATTTGACAGTGAAAACGGCGGCAAATGGGCAAGCCTCAATAAGCCGACAGCAGGTGCCACATTCGAGCAGCAACTGCCAACGGGTCAGCATCCGTTTCAGCTGTATTCAATGGCAACGCCAAATGGGCAAAAAGCCACCATTATGTTTGAAGAGCTATTGGAGCTTGGGATAGGTGAAGCCGAATACGATGCGTTTTTAATTGATATCAGTGAAGGTGGTCAATTTGGCTCAGATTTTGTCGCTATAAACCCCAACTCAAAAATCCCTGCGCTACTGGACACTAGTACAACTCCAGCGACTCGGGTGTTTGAGTCTGGCTCTATCTTGCTTTATCTTGCTGAGAAATTTTCAGCGCTTATCCCAACTGAACCTTATGCCAGAGCCCAGTGTATGAACTGGCTGTTTTGGCAAATGGGCAGCGCGCCTTATTTAGGTGGTGGGTTTGGTCACTTCTATGCCTATGCCCCAGAGCCAATGGAGTACCCCATCAACCGCTTCACCATGGAAGTAAAGCGTCAACTAGACGTGCTAGATAAGCACCTTGCGCAGCATGAATACATGGCGGGAGACGAGTATTCAATCGCAGATATAGCTATTTGGCCTTGGTATGGAGCCTTGGTGTTGGGTCGAGCATATGATGCGGCTGAGTTTTTATCTGTGCATGAATACAAGCATGTTATTGCGTGGGCACAAAAAATTGATGAGCGCCCAGCAGTCAAGCGTGGCCGTCGCGTTAATCGCACTTGGGGTGACGAAAGCGAGCAGCTCAAAGAGCGTCACAGTGCGGGGGATTTTGAATAGGTTTGCGCGCTCATATTGAAACAGGCATAAAAAAGCTCAGCGTTTGCTGAGCTTTTTACTATTAAATTAATTGCTTAGTGAAGGATACGGGCACGGATTGTGCCGTCTACCGCACTTAATTCTTTGAGAGCGACTTCAGAGTGATCGCTGTCCACATCGATAACTACATAACCAATGCTCTCATCTGTTTGCAGGTATTGCGCGGCGATGTTGATACCGTGTTGAGCAAACGCTTGGTTAATTTGCGTCAGAACACCTGGACGGTTTTGGTGAATGTGCAACAAGCGGCTGCGATTGGCGAGTTCTGGCAAAGCTACTTCAGGGAAGTTTACCGCGGTCATTGTTGAGCCATTGTCTGAATACTTAGCCATTTTCCCGGCGACTTCTACGCCAATGCTTTCTTGTGCTTCTTGTGTTGAACCACCTACATGAGGCGTAAGAATAACATTGTCAAAGTTACGCAGTGGCGAGACGAACTCTTCATCGTTTGACTTTGGTTCGACTGGGAACACGTCAATTGCCGCACCAGAGAGGGTTTTTTCTTCTAACGCTTCTGCTAATGCGTCGATATCTACCACTGTACCGCGAGAGGCATTGATTAAAATACTGCCTTTTTTCATGACCGACAGCTCAGCGGTGCCAATTAGGTTTTTCGTTTGCGGGGTTTCTGGCACATGGAGGCTGACCACATCTGAGGTTTGCAGCAGGTGTGTTAAATTTTGTACTTGCTGAGCATTACCCAAAGACAGTTTGTCTTCAATATCAAAGTATTGAACCTTCATACCAATGTTTTCAGCCATGATGCCTAGCTGCGTACCAATGTGGCCGTAGCCGATAATACCCAGCGTTTTACCACGTGCTTCAAATGAGCCTTCAGCTGTTTTTAACCATTGGCCACGGTGTGCCATCGCGTTGCGCAGCGGAATACCACGAAGTAGAAGCAGAATTTCACCAAGAACAAGCTCGGCAACTGAACGTGTGTTTGAGAAAGGTGCGTTGAATACAGCAATACCGCGGCGCTTAGCGGCATCTAAGTCAACTTGGTTAGTGCCAATACAAAAACAACCCACAGCAATTAGTTTTTGCGCAGCGTCAAGAACGGCATCAGTGATCTGAGTGCGCGAACGGATGCCCACGAAGTGAGCATCACTGATGCGCTCGATGAGTTCATTTTCAGGTAACGATGTTTTTACGTAATCAATATTGCTGTAACCGTTGCGCTTTAGGGTTTCTACTGCACTTTGGTGTACGCCTTCCAGCAAGAGAATTTTAATCTTATCTTTTGCTAACGATACCTTACTCATGTTCCTCATTCCTCTATCGTGTAGTTGGGCCCTCCGGCGTGCCGATGATCACAATATCAGCGCCGCGGTGAGCGAATAGGCCGTTGGTTACAACACCAACCACCTGATTTAATGTTTGTTCAAGTGACTTGGCATCAACAATGTGTAGATTATGAACATCCAGTATAACGTTGCCGTTATCTGTCACTACACCTTGACGATACACAGGGTCGCCACCGAGTTTTACGATTTCACGCGCTACGTAGCTGCGCGCCATCGGAATTACCTCAACTGGCAGTGGAAACTCACCCATGGTATCAACCAGTTTGGTGTTATCCACGATGCAGATAAACTGCTTAGCAACTGCTGCAACAATCTTCTCACGTGTGAGTGCCGCGCCGCCGCCTTTGATCATTTCGTTGTTAGCGTTGATTTCATCGGCGCCATCAACATAAATATCCAGTGCGTCCACGTCATTGAGTTCGAATACTTCAATACCTAGCGCTTTTAAGCGCTCAGTGGATGCTTGCGAGCTAGATACCGCACCGCGAATATCGTCCTTTACTGTGGCAAGAGCATCAATAAAGTGATTAACCGTTGAACCGGTACCTACACCAACAATGGTGTCTTTCTTTACGTATTCCAGTGCAGCCCATGCGGCCGCTTTTTTCATTTCGTCTTGAGTCATGTTGCGCTCGTAAATGAGTTGATAGCTTGGGGTTAGGAAATCATTGTACCACTACCTGTCGGGGCAATAAATTCTCTCGGGGGTGACAATGTAATCTAATGGCACATCCCAACTGGCAATGGGGAGTGCATCTACCTCCTGACACTGGTGTGCGATGCCAATTAACACTGGCTTTTTCACCGCGTTGTCGGGTATCTGTGCAAGTGTGCGATCGTAATAACCGCCACCCATGCCTAATCGGTTCCCTTGGCTATCAAATGCCACCAGCGGTGTGAGGATAAAATCCAACTCAGCTACGGGGCAAATATGACTGCAATTCAACTCGGGCTCAAAGATACCATAGCGATTCGCCTTCATGGGTGAGTTTTTCTCATACTCTTGGAAGAGCAAATGAGTCCTTGTGAAAGGGTGAATAATGGGGAGGTGTGGCTTGGCTTTTTTGCTCCACATCTCTTTAAATACGAGGCTTAAGTCTGGTTCTCCATCGTTACTTAAATACCCCCCTATCCGGGTGTTTTTAGTGATGTTTGCCACTTGAGAAATATTAATATATAGCGACTTGGCGGCCTGTTCTTGCACTTCTTTGGAAAGATTTTTTCGTAAATTTCGCATTCTCTTGCGAATGTCAACACGTTGTTCGTTAAGCTGCATAACACCGATTCACATAAAATCTGATAACTTGAGTGAGCAATTTATGTCACTGTGCGGGTTTTGGCTGAAATTAAAGCTCGATAATATCAGGGTACAGGTAATGAAGCCCCAAGATGGTGAGCAATAAGACAATCAACACCCCGAGTAGGACAATTGGCCAGCGTTTTGGTTTAGAGATAGGGTCGATATCGAGGTCTTCTCCCAAACTTAGATCCAAGCCTAGGTCGTCAATCACACCTGTATCTTCATCGCGATGTAAGCGCTCGCTAAAGCGATGGTCCATATCGTCTAAGCGCTCTTCAATGCGAATAAGACTGCTGGTAACGTAATCCAGCGCAGCAAGGATCTGCTCGTCACGTTTACTACTGTGCTCAGCTGTTGCAGCTGCGCCTGTGGTTACGCGCTTCAGGCGGCTGCGAATACCCAACGTTGCCAATACCTTGGCTTGTTTGAGCGCCTTGTTTTGGTCGCTGGCAGGGAAAATAGGCTGACCATCAAAAAAGGCCTGAGTCTGTTTATCGTTCAGTTTTAATTTTTGTTGTAGCGCTAAGGTTGCCTGATCTTGGGTTTTATCTTCATCAAGGTGGGCAAACACCAGCTTATACTGCTCACTCATAAGGGCCCCGTTGTGGTCACTAAAAGCTCAAAAAATTGGCTTATTTACATCTAACAGTGAGTATAAATCCTTTTGTTTAAAAAGAAAAAAAGCTCTTATCAGCCTTTATAAACAAAAACACCACAGCATTGGCTGTGGTGTTTTACGCAAATTGCCAGCTTAGTACTTAGCTGCTTTGCCTTCTTCAGGAAGAGCGTTGATGATGAAGTCACGCAAGTCGTTATTCGAGCTTTCTAAATCCGCACGGCGCAAGTACATCATATGGCCACTGCGATAACCTTTGAAGCTCAAGCGATCTTTCATTTTGCCGCTTGGGTCCAACTGCCACATGGTGTATTTAGCATCAAAGTAGTTGGTCGCACCATCGAAGTAACCTGATTGAATGAGTACGTTTAGGTATGGGTTTTGTGCCATCGCTAAACGCAGGTTTTCACCAGTGTTGTTGTTGCTTCTATCCCACGGGTGCACTGAGCCGAACATGTTGTATTTTACATCTGTTTTATACTGTAGCTCTTCACGCAGATAGTAATTGATAGCTGGTGTGAACGAGTGCAGCCAAGATGTAAGCTCAGCCCAATAGTCAGGGCGATCGCCTTCATTGCGCTTATCAATACCCAAGTAGCGAGAGTCTAAACGGCCTACCGTTTGCCCGCGCTCGCGAAGTAGCTCTTTCCAGAACGACGCATTAGGGATGTCTAGATTATTCCCTTCGACGAAGGTTTGCGATACGCCAGCATAGCGCGCCATTTGCGTGACGATGCGACGTTTCTCATCAGCACTAATAAAGCCGCCTTTTGCGATAGCGGGGATCAACTCATTGACAGTGAAATCTTCAACTTTGGGTAATAGTTCGTCTAAATCCAGTGCTTGTAGTTCGCTGTCTAGGGCTTTGTGATACCACGCGGTAGCTGCAAAGTAAGGTAAGCGGTTTGCCGCCTCTACCGGGCCCTCACGTTTGATACCAATTTCGGTCGGTGATACTAATACCACACCGTTTAGGTACATCCATTGGCTGTTTTGAAGCTCCAGCGCTAGACCCGATACACGAGTTGTTCCATAGCTTTCACCAATAAGGAATTTAGGTGAGCGCCAGCGATTGTGGCGGTTTACAAATGTGTTTAGCCACTCTGCAAGGTATTTGATGTCCGCGTTGACGCCGAAGAACATGTCTTTTTGTTGGTCGCGGCTTGGCATTTTGCCATCTTTACCTGGTAGTACACGCGAGTAGCCCGTGTTGACAGGATTAACATAAACGATATCCGCGACATCCAATACTGAGTATGGATTTTCTTTTACCCCATATGGCTGTACGGGATAACCTTCGTCATCAATTTTTAGTACTTTAGGGCCCGTGTAGGCAAGGTGCATCCACACCGATGCCGAACCAGGACCACCGTTAAATGAAATAAGTAGTGGGCGTTTCGTATCGTCATCCACGCCGCTGCGTTTGTAATAGGTGTAATGCAGTGTCGCAACAGCATCACCGGTATCATTCCACACCGGCTGAGTGCCTGTCTCAGCGGTGTAGGAGATGCGCTCGCCATTAATGCGCGCTTTGTGCTCTGTGGTGACTGAACTGTCAATTTCAATTTGACGGCTATGCTGTGATGCGTCGAATTGATCCGTCTCGGCAAGAGCTGAAGGCGCAATAACGACTGCAAGCGACAACGCAACAGCTTTTAGATGGGTTGCTAACATTGAGTTACCTTTTATTGTTATCGAAGGGCTTAGTTTAGTTATTAAAAAAGCTTGGTAGCCAAACTACAAGTTAATGCGATAAATGGGGTGCCAATACTGTGTTGATGGCATCGGAGAATCTAGAGTCTATTTCAATACCCTTGGCGCACAAACGGGTGTCTTTTAACGCGCAGTCTTTAGGTCGTGGCGCGGCATTTTCGTCGATTTCTGCTGCGACCAAGGTTGCACTATCAATATTAAGTGCAGGGGCCATTGTTTTTGCCATCTCTAGTTTGGTCATCATCTCTTGAGCACTGATGTGATACACCCCATTTAGCTCTTTCCCAATAACTTCAATAGCTTGGCGCAAAACACGGGCGATATCAGCGGTATTGGTTGGGAAGCGCAAGGAGTCGTGATCGAAGGCACGTACTCCTTTGATTAGTTGCTCAGCGATAATCGTCACAGCTGATTCCTTGAGTGCATTGACTTCTCCATATAACACGGGGATACGGGCAATGGCCGCACTCGGGTAATCTTTGAGTAACATAGCTTCACTACGAGCTTTAGATTCGCCGTACAAATTGAGTGGGCTCGTTGCTGCATCTTCAGCATAGGGTGGGTTGCGACCATCGAACACGTAATCGGTGCTGATAAAAATCAGTTTGCAACCAAATTGCTCACAACACCGTGCAATTTGCTCTGTAACAGCGCAGTTGAGCTTGATGCTACTTTCTGGGTCATTGTCGAATTTATCTGGGTTGCGCTCGGCAGCGCTGTGGATAAAGAATTCAGGCGTGTGTTCAGAGAAAACTTGCTGCAGTGCTTCTCTATCAAATAAGTCGACTTTTAATATAGGTGGCTGGGCGCGCGAAAAGCCCAGGCCAACTGTGTCGTGTTCTTTACTCAATTCTTTTAGTAATGCGCGTCCGAGAAGGCCCGTTGCGCCAGAAATCATTATTTTTGCCATTTCTTACTCCCAAAAATTCAACTTTGGCAGCCTAGCGAGCACTTACTTTAAAGTCAAAGTGTCTATTGTGCCTAAAATGTGTTTAAATTTGGCCCGAAAGCAAATACTAATAAAAAAATACCATGTTGGAGTTTATATCATGGCCCGCGTTTTGATCATTGAAGACAGTAAAGTCGTGCAGCAGGTGCTTCGCCATTTACTGAGTCAAAAATTCGCTACAGAGTTCATTGATCACGTTGACTTTGCTTGGGATTATCAACAGGCTCAAGACTTAATTCAGCAACACCATTACGACCTTGCACTTGTCGATATGACACTACCGGATTGTGATACAGGGGATGCAGTTAGGTTAACTGTCGACCAAGATATTGCGACCGTTGTGCTTACTTCCAGTCTTGATGAGTCTCAGCGTCAGCAAATGCTTGAATTGGGCGTGGTTGATTATGTCATTAAAGACAATCGCGACTCTTATTTATATGCCGTACGTTTATTGACGCAGCTTCTACGAAACAAAGGCCTACGTGTTTTAGTGGCTGATGATTCAAGGTTAAGCCGCCAGATCCTCAGACAAATGCTTGAGCGCCAATTATACGAAGTGGTCGAAGCGCCGGATGGAGAGCAAGCGCTAAAATTACTGCGAGACGATGCGTCTATCAAGCTGTTGCTTTGCGATTATGCTATGCCCGTTATGGATGGCTTTGAACTGGTGCGCGCAATTCGTAATTATCGTGGCCGAGATGACTTAGCCATTGTCGGTATTTCTGGTGCAGGTAGGAATGGCTTATCGGCTAAGTTCATTAAGTATGGCGCCAATGACTTCTTAACTAAGCCTTTTGCGAACGAAGAGTTCCACTGCCGCGTGTTACAAACCGTGGAGCAATTGCATCTTATCAGTCAAATTCGTGCCACCGCAGAGCGGGATCACCTTACAGGCTTGTTTAATCGTCGCTACCTTCAAGAACACGGTTTGAAACTCTTTTCCAAAGGGGAAGGGGACGTGACAGTAGCGCTGATTGACGCTGATAACTTTAAGCAAATTAACGACAAATACGGCCATCAAGCTGGAGACTCTGCTCTTCAGCAGTTGGCGAGCCGTTTAAATCAGCATCTTGAAGGGCGCATTGTTGCACGCTTTGGTGGTGAAGAATTTGCCGTGCTATCCCAATGTGATGGCGAGGAGTTCGAGCGCTTTAAAGGAAACTTGGTTAGCTTTAATGAGCACCTAATGGCACACCCAATAGTAGTGGCTGGAGAGCCATACGACATGTCTGTGAGTATCGGTCTAGCAAAGTTGGGTCACCGCAACTTAGACACCTGCCTACACAGCGCTGACCAAGCACTTTACAAAGCCAAAGCCAGCGGTAAGAAACAGTTACTCGTTGAGCCAATCGAAAACGTTTAGTTTTTGCACACATTTGGAAAAAACGACAAAACTACGCACCATAATGGTGCGTTTTTTATGCTCCAAATAAGTTAACTTCATGTTAATTAAGAAAAAATAATTGTGGCACAAAGGTTGGATTTACCCTTTCGACAATAATAATCAGTGTTGCCTGAAGGGGGCCATATGAAAATGATCAGTGCCATCATTAAGCCATTTAAGCTTGATGAAGTGCGTGAAGCTCTTGCGGAGCTGGGAATAGAGGGGATGACAGTTGTTGACGTAAAAGGCTTTGGTCGTCAGCGTGGACACACCGAACTCTATCGTGGCGCCGAGTATCAAGTTGATTTCATTCCTAAAATCAAACTAGAAATTGCAACCCTAAGCGAGAACGTGGATCGCGTGGTTGAACTTATCACCCGCATTGCCTCAACCGGAAAGATCGGTGACGGCAAAATCTTTGTTTACGATCTCGATCAAATCGTGCGCATCCGAACGGGTGAGCTCGATGAAGAAGCTATTTAAGGGGTGCCATCATGGAAAACACAGTAGTTGAATTACAATTTTCATTGAACACGTTCTACTTTCTAATTTCAGGCGTGTTAGTTATGTGGATGGCAGCCGGTTTTGCCATGCTCGAAGCAGGTCTGGTGCGCTCTAAAAACACCACAGAGATCCTTACCAAAAACGTCGCGCTGTATGCGATTGCTTGTACCATGTACTTATTCATTGGCTACAACATCATGTATGTAGACAACGCTGAAGGGGGCTTTGTGCCAAGCTTTGGTGCCCTAATTGGCACGCAAGCGAGTGATGCGGATCACGCTTTGCAATCTGACTTTTTCTTCCAAGTAGTATTCGTTGCCACGGCAATGTCTATCGTTTCAGGCGCGGTTGCTGAGCGCATGAAATTATGGGCCTTCTTAGTGTTCTGTGTAGTGATGACAGGCCTAATTTACCCAATCGAAGGTTACTGGACGTGGGGTGGCGGTTTCCTATCAGAAATGGGTTTTGTTGACTTCGCTGGTTCGGGTATCGTGCACGGTGCTGGTGCAGCTGCGGCTTTAGCAGGCGTATTATTACTGGGAGCTCGTCGCGGTAAGTACGGCAAAAACGGTGAAATTTACCCAATTCCTGGTTCAAACTTACCATTGGCTACATTAGGTACGTTTATTTTGTGGATGGGTTGGTTCGGCTTTAATGGCGGTTCGCAGTTGTTAATCAGCGATGCTGAGAACGCTACTGCTGTTGGTCAAATCATGCTTAACACCAATGCAGCAGCGGCAGCGGGCGCAATTTCTTCACTGCTTGTGTGCAAAACTTACTGGGGTAAAGCAGACCTTACTATGGTGCTAAATGGTGCTCTGGCTGGCCTAGTTGTTATCACTGCAGAGCCTGCTTCACCTTCACCGCTTCTGGCTGTAGGCCTAGGTGCAATCGGTGGTATCGCTGTTGTGTTCAGTATCGTAGCGCTTGATAAAGCACGTATTGATGACCCTGTAGGTGCTATCTCTGTACACGGTGTGTGTGGTGCGATTGGCTTAATGCTTGTGCCGCTATCAAACGGTGATGCTAACTACTTGACGCAGCTAATCGGTTTAGTGTGCATCTATGGCTTCGTGTTTGTAACTTCATTCATCGTATGGGCTATTCTGAAGAAAACCATGGGTATCCGTGTGGGTGAAGAAGAAGAGCTTACGGGTATGGACCAGCACGATTGTGGTATCGACGCTTACCCTGAGTTTGTATCAGTGCGCTCAAGCTAAAATCCAAATAATTTATTCAAATTAATTAACGGCGAGCTTTTAACTCGCCGTTTTTTATGACTATAATCAAACCTTACAGTCCCTCTAATAGGTTCGTGCTATGAATAAACTACTACTAATTATCCTTTCTATTTTTTTACCGCCAGTTGCTGTGTTTTTAAAAGCAGGCGCAGGTAAAGATTTAGTGATTAACATCATTTTGTGTTTCTTGCTGTGGATCCCTGCCGTTATTCACGCATTGTGGGTATCAACTCGCTAAAGAGTCAGTATCAGTTAAGCTAACGCCGCTTAACATTAGCGTGCACCCTGTCTTGGTGTACTCGTGGGCAATTAATTTTGCTCATGAGTATGCTAAGCTTCCAAAAATTTTCAATTTAGCCACGCATCAGCAACCTTATGGCGTCAAAAAAAACACCAGTTAAAAAACGAAAGAGTAGCAAGAAGTCTACTTCATCAACTCCATCATTCATGAAGCGATTTGCCGCTAAAGCCTTTTCGATCTTTTGGAAAGTGTCCTTGGTAAGTGTTATCAGTGTTGCGCTTTACATGATTTATCTCGATGCCAAAGTGACACGGCAATTTGAGGGCAATAAGTGGCAGCTGCCAGCGCAGGTCTATGCGCGTGCTTTAACTTTCTACCCTGGCCAGTACTTATCGATGGATGAAGTGGAGTGGGAACTAAAACGACTCAACTACACCCAAGTGACAAAGCTGACCCACACCGGACAGTATGAGCAAAGCGCCACTCGGTTACGTATCTACCGCCGTGCATTCGAATTTGCTGATGGTCAAGAAAATGCCCACATCATTGAGTTGCGCTTTAACGGCAACAAGCTTGCTACGGTCAAAAACAACATTGGTCAGCGTCTAGACAGTGCTCGCCTAGAACCGGTGCAAATTGCGCGCATTGGTAACGATGAAACGCAAGACCGCGAATTTGTGCCGCTGGACAAATTCCCAAGCATTCTAAAAGAAACTTTGCTGGTGGTTGAAGATAGAAACTTCTATGACCACCACGGTGTATCTGTGTGGTCTATTATGCGTGCACTTTACGCTAACATCCGTGCAGGTCGCACAGTACAAGGCGGCAGTACGTTAACCCAGCAGTTAGCAAAGAACTTCTATCTTACACGTGAGCGCTCATTAACGCGTAAAATCAACGAAGCGTTAATTGCGTTGATTTTGGATTATCGTTATTCCAAAGATGCCATTTTAGAGGCGTATCTCAACGAGGTTTATCTTGGTCAATCATACACCAAAGGTGTGCATGGTATGGGCCTTGCGGCAGAGTTTTACTTCTCTAAGCCAATCGATGAGTTGGAGTTTGACCAAATCGCGATGTTGATTGCCTTGGTGAAAGGACCATCTTATTACAATCCACGCCGTTATGAAGAACGCGCGCAAGAGCGCCGAGATTTAGTACTGCGTTTAATGGTTGAAGATGGCTTAATTACCACACCTGAGTACCGGGTTGCACTGAAACGTCCTCTTGATATTGCGCCCATGCGACGTGATATCGATAAGACTTACCCTGGGTATTTAGAGTTAGTGAACCGCCAACTTAAAGAATTACTTACTGACAAAGAAACTCTTGACGCTGGGGTACGTGTTTTCACTTATCTCGATTTACAAAAGCAAGAGGCGATGGAGGAGTCGATTTCTCAGTCGTTGCCGTATTTAGAGCGACGTCCTAATACTGAGCAGTTAGAAGCGGCGATGGTGTCGGTTAATCGTCAAGTTGGTGGTGTATCGGCACTGGTCGCAGGCCGTGATATGCGTTATTCGGGCTTCAACCGCGTGCTGGATACCAAACGTAACATCGGTTCATTAGTTAAGCCGGCGGTATACCTCAGTGCTTTGCAGTTAAAACAATACCACCTAGGTACGGTATTAAAGGATGAGCCTTTAGAAGTCAAAGATGAGCAAGGTAATGTATGGCGCCCTGACAACTTTGACCATGTGTTCCGTGGAGATTTACCGCTCTACCAAGCCTACAGTAACAGTATCAATATTCCTGCGGTTAATGTTGGTTTAGATATCGGTGTCGACAAGGTTGCAAATACGCTTGAAGGTCTTGGGGTAGAAAGTCATATTAATCAATATCCCTCGCTTTTGCTTGGCGCGCTGGAGCTATCGAGTTACGAAGTTGCACAAGTTTATACCACGCTGGCAAACGACGGTGCTTACACTCGCCTAACCAGTATCTCCGCACTGACAGACAATAGTGGCAAGCTTTTGTATCAGCACAAGCCGCAGTGGCAGCAGCGTTTTCCTCAAGATGCGACGTACATGACTAAGTACGGTATGAAGCGCGTGACTAAAGATGGCACGGGTAAACGCTTGAACAAACATTTCCCAACGATTCAATTGGCGGGTAAAACAGGTACAAGTAATAACCTACGTGACAGTTGGTATGGCGGTTTTGATCAAAATACCGTGACCATTGCTTGGGTTGGCCGTGATGATAACCAAAGTACGGGGCTCACAGGGGCTGTTGGGGCGTTAGAGCTGTATATTCGCTATCTGCGTCAACTTAATCCACAATCGTTGGCAGATGAGCGTCCAGAGGGAATTCGCTGGGCATTCATCAATGAGCAAACTGGCCTGCAAGCACCACCTGGGTGTGGCAAAGTAATTCAATTGCCTATTCGCGCTAGCGAGTTTGACCCTCGTCCTCGCTGTGTGCGCTAAAGTCTGCGTCCACAAAACATAAAAAAACCGCCAGAAGGCGGTTTTTTTATTGCTGCAAAGTTTACTTATAGTTTTGCGAAAGCACGCTCTGCGGCAGCAATGGTTTGAGCGATAGCTTCATCATCGTGTGCTGCACACACAAAGCCCGCTTCAAACGCTGATGGCGCAAGGTATACACCTTCTTCAAGCATCAGGTGGAAGAAACGCTTAAAGCGTTCTAAGTCACACTGAGTGGCTTGTTGGTAACTGGTGACTTTGTCGGCATCAGTAAAGAAGAAACCATACATACCGCCAGCATAGTTGGTTGTCAAAGGGATACCTGCTTTGTCAGCAGCAGCTTGGAAGCCTTCACAAATCGCTTTACTCTTGGCTTCTAGCAGTTCGTGTAGACCTGGTTGGCACAATAGCTCTAGTGCTTTTAGACCTGCAGCCATCGCGATTGGGTTACCCGAAAGTGTGCCCGCTTGGTAAACAGGACCTACAGGAGCTACGAAATCCATGATCTCTTTCTTACCACCGAATGCGCCCACTGGCATACCACCACCGATCACTTTACCTAGGCAGGTTAAGTCAGGCTTGATGTTGTAGTAAGCTTGCGCTCCGCCTAATGCAACACGGAAACCGGTCATTACTTCGTCGAAGATCAACACGCTCTTGTACTGATCACAAATCTCGCGCAGGCCTTCTAAGAAGCCTTCAACTGGTGGGATGCAGTTCATGTTACCGGCGACAGGCTCAATGATGATACAAGCGATGTCTTCTGGGTATTTTTCAAAGACTGCTTTTACTTCATCCAAGTTGTTGAATGACACAGTCAGCGTATGCTTAGCAAAATCCTCTGGGATCCCAGGAGAGTTTGGAACACCCAGTGTAAGCGCACCAGAACCTGCTTTTACAAGCAAAGAATCAGCATGGCCGTGGTAACAACCTTCGAATTTCAGGATTTTATCGCGACCTGTGTAACCGCGTGCTAAACGAATGGCACTCATGGTTGCTTCGGTACCTGAGTTCACCATGCGTACAGAATCAATTGAAGGAACCAGCTCCTTCACTTTCTCAGCCATCTCGATTTCAGCTTCAGTGGGGGCACCGTAGCTCAAACCACGCTCTACTGCTTCATGTACAGCTTGTTTAATTTCTGGGTGGTTGTGACCTAGGATCATCGGACCCCAAGAACCCACGTAGTCGATGTATTTATTGCCATCAGCATCAAAAGTGTGTGCACCTTCAGCGTGCGTGATAAACAATGGCGTACCGCCGACGCCGTTGAAGGCTCGAACTGGAGAGTTTACGCCACCTGGGATTGAGGCTTGGGCACGGTTAAATAAATCTTGGCTTTTGCTCATATTGCTTCCTACTTGGGTTGGCAAATTAATCTTCACGTTTACGGCTGAACCATGGCACGGTTGTTTCATAATTTTCTACTTGGTTTTCAACACCAAGTGTCAATGCAAACAGGGCCATACGGATTAACACGCCGTTTTGTACTTGGCGGAAGATAGCTAAATTGTCATTGCTGTTTAAATCGTTATCTAGCTCGTTAGCATCACTGCGACTGTCGCGTGGCAATGGGTGCATCAATACTGAGCTAGGTTTGCAGTGGGCGTTGTAAATCGCTTGGCTGATACGGAAGCCACCGCGATATTTGTTAGCTTCTTCTTGGCTTGGGAAGCGCTCTTCTTGAATACGTGTTTGGTACACGATATCCGCAGCGAGGTTGCCTTCCATTTTGTTTACTAATTCAATTTTGTGACCCGCGTTACTGACGCTATCAAGAATGTATTGCGGCATTTGTAGGCCGTCAGGTGCAACCATAGTGAAGCGAACATCTTTGTAATGGCAAAGAAGCTTAGACAGTGAGTGCACTGTGCGGCCATATTTTAAATCGCCTACCAGCGCGATGTGCATGCCGTCGATGCCTTGATTGAAACGCCCTAGTTCACGGTCAATCGTCAACAAGTCTAATAAGGCTTGAGTTGGGTGCTCATTCGGGCCATCACCGCCATTTAGAACAGGAACGCTACAGCCAGTGGCGAACTCAGCCACTGAGCCTGCATCAGGGTGACGCATGGCTACGGCATCTGAGTATGCTGATATAACTCGGGCTGTATCGTAAAGTGATTCGCCTTTAGCAAGCGCTGAGCTTTGCATGCCGGTTGTTTCGCGAACAAGGCCACCTAGCAGGTTAAAAGCAGTACCAAAGCTGACCCGAGTACGTGTACTGGGTTCAAAAAACAGGTTCGCAAGAATTGCACCTTCGAGCACTTTCGTGCGTTTTTGTTTTTTGGCATAAGGTTCCATCCGTTTTGCCACTGCAAAAATATGCTCGATACTGTCTCTATTGAGCTGATTTACAGAGAGAATGTGTTCACCTTGAAAGCGTAGCATTGAGGTCGTCCCAAACGTTGAAGTAAATAATCGAATACTCACCTTAGCCCGCGCTATGCATAAAGCAAAGTGACAGGCTTGAGGTAAAAAACGTCACTGCGTTTGGGAGCGCACTATAGCAGATTTTTGCACATTTTTTACAGCGCTGGTTTCAATACTGCTAAAAAGATTATCGCTAAAAGAATGAGTACTGGAAATTCGTTAAAAATACGATAAAAACGGTCTGAGCGGGTGTTGCGGTCATGTTTGAAATCGGCTAGCAATTTGAAGCAGTATCCGTGATAAATGTACAGAATAATGACTAACACTAATTTGTAGTGCAGCCACATACTCGCGCGGAACCATTCTCGGCCATATTCAACAATGGTGAGAGCGCCGAATACGGCAGTGAGTACTGCAAAGGGCGTAACGAACAGTAATAAGCGACGTTCCATCACCTTTAACATGGCGCTACATGATTTCTCTTCGTTAAGGGCGTGATAAACGAATAGGCGTGGCAAATAGAAAATACCCGCGAACCACGCGACCATAAAAAACATATGTAGGGCTTTATAAACTAGCACTAAGGTCATGCGACTTCCTTCTTATATTTAGAGTAGCGCGTTACGAATCGTTAGGATGTGATGGATTTGGTCCCAACGCAGGATACCAACAATTTCTTTGGGATCATGCATGTCGTACACATACACCGCGCCACTGCGTTTATCTTTGAGAATGTCGAACGCATGAGACAGTGTCGACTGTGAGCTCACGCCATCAAGCTCTACATAACGAATTTCTATGTTCTCGTGCGACATTAAGGTTAAATCATATTCGGCAAGACGGTAGCCGTTTTCTTCATCATATACAATCAATGGGGTTTGCCCATCAAGGTTATCCAAAGACTCTTTGATGAGATCCTTGTCGTCGGAGTAGAGCAACTTAAAGTTTTCATTCATTTCCGCCATGATCCCTACTTTCTGCAAGGCCTCTTTGGCTGGCGATACCTGATAGGTCAGGTTTTGAAAATCCAATTGTTGTAAGAAGATGGAGCGATTGCCAAAGACCTGCAAGGCGGTCACATAAGCGGTTACGATGACGAGCATAGCTGGGACGATAATTTGTGGGCTAGATGTTAGCTCCATGACTGCAGTCAGCGCAGCTAACGGAGCATGAAGTGTTGCTGCAAGCAAACCCGCCATGCCCAGTACCCCATAAGTGCCGGCTACATCAGTACCCGGCGCAACAAGATGAGCAAAAAATGACATCAAGGTGCCCATTACTACACCCAAACCAATGACCGGGCCAATGATCCCACCTGGGATCCCCAAACCAATTGCGAAAAGCGTCGCCAATAATTTTGCAATGAGGATAGTGAGCAGCAGTTGCACGTTGTCAGGAGAATGCATGGCAATAGTGATTGCACTCATACCCGAACCCATCGCTTGGGGCACAAGGTAGCCTATGCCACCGGCAATCAAACCCGCAATCAACAGTCGGGGTAGCATTGAAAGTGGTTTAAAGGTGCGAATAATCAGCATCAGATTTTTGTTAAACGCGTAGGCAATGGCACCTAAGGTCATGCCACAAATCACCAAATAGGGATAATGCCAAAAGCTCAATGGTGTGACACTGATGAGAGCGAGCTCCGAATCAGCGCCAAATACAAATTGTGTAGCCAAGGCGCCTGTGACCGCGGCGAGCATGATGGGTACGAAGATGTGCACCTTGTACTCCCTGATCACTACTTCCATGACAAAAATCACCGCAGCGAGTGGGGTGTTAAATGACGCTGCAATACCTGCCGCAACACCGCAGCCACTTAATGTACGCATGGCGTTATAGGGCAAGTGCAATTGATTAGCGAGAATACTAGCGCCGGTAGCGCCCATGTGCACAGAAGGGCCTTCACGGCCAACGGAAAAACCACTGATCAGCGCGATAGCACCGCCAACAAACTGGTTAACTGTGTTGTAAAACGGCATTTGCCCGTAGTGAATTTTCATTCGGTGGATAACAAAAGGTATCCCTAGACGGTAATGCTTAAACCCAGTCAGATAAGCGAAAAAGGCTATAACACCTGCGGCACCCACGGGCAGAAGGAAACGCTGTAGTTCTGAGAGAGTCGTGAAGTCGTCAAAATCTTCTAAAAACAGGTTTTGCGTCAAGATAATCGTAAGACGAAAGAGAATAATCAAGCCAGCGGCAATTAGTCCCGCAGCGATCCCCAAGAGGCATAGCTGTACGGAAGTCTTTGGTTGAGCTAGGCGTCGTCTTAGCGCCCCTAATTGCATACAGGTTTCCCTTATAAAAAGACTGGATTATTATTTTTCGCAATTCTACCAAAGCTTACCTTATAAATCCTTGTTTAGCATCAGAGTTTAGGGACTTGATGGCTTTTCGCTTCTTTTTCCGTCAAGGTGTTTGGATTCACTATCCTACGCTTTTCCTGCGCACAGGGTTATTACTCGGTTGTTGATAGGTAATAGGAGTAACACAAATGCAGTCAATACTTGATTAACTTAGTCGGGTATTAGATAATTTGCGCCACAGTAGGTAGTGAGAGAATGAGTATGTCAGAGCAATTCCCAATTAAATTCAGTGATGCAGCGGCAGCGCGAGTTAAGCAATTAATTGAAGAGGAAGAAAATCCTTCATTAATGCTGCGTGTTTACGTCACCGGTGGCGGATGTTCTGGTTTCCAATACGGATTCACCTTTGCCGAAGAAGCCAATGCGGGCGATATGCAAATCGTTAAAAATGGCGTAACTTTGGTGGTTGACCCTATGAGCTTACAGTACTTGGTTGACGGTGAGGTTGACTACACTGAGGGTTTGGAAGGCTCGCGCTTTTTTGTGAATAACCCAAATGCGACTACGACATGTGGTTGTGGCGCTAGTTTCAGCGTATAGAGACGACTAAATTAATACTAAAATGCCGCATCTCGCGGCATTTTTTGTGTCTGATTTTTACAATTTACTGTTTGTCACGTAAATCATCAGAGTAAAGAAACCGAGCACAAACACTGAGAAAATGAGTATATAAATAAACCCCTTACGACCTTGCTTTAACGGGATATCATTGGTTTTCAGGAACCACCACCAACCCAGACATAAAACGACAGGTAGTAAAAACAGCAAGCGAAACATTATTTCCCCTATTAGCCGTGATTTCTTTTCATCTTAGCTTATAAGTAGCCGCCCCTAAAGAAAAAATAAATAGTCGATTTTGTATAAAAAATTATTTAGTATCGATTGGATGTGGTCGCGATTCTTACTTACGAAATTAGTAGTAAACTTTTTCGCGCCGAAATTAGGTAAACTTTTGTACATAAGCTATACCTAAAATGGGACATGTGCTTTAATACCAAGCAGAATGAGACGGGCAAAACCTCATTCAATCATGTTCGAATCAGAAAACGTAAAACAAATTCATCTAGTAGGAGATGTAATTATGATGGGTAAAACTGTTTCTTCCGAGGAAAACGGAAGACTGACGAAGTGGCTTAAAGATAAACGCCACGAAAAAGGTCACACAATGCGTAGTTTGGCACAAGTACTTGGTACGCCTCACTCGTTCATCGGCAAAATTGAGAATCAAGAACGCCGCTTAGACGTGATCGAGTTTATCCGTTATTGTGAAGCGCTTGAAGTAGATCCATATGAAGGTCTAGCTTTACTTAAGTAAAGTGCGCTCACCCAAGAGCCCAGGGAGGGCTCTTTGGCTTTTATCCAGCCTGATTTCCTTTGTGGAATTGCTCTTCTAGCTCATACAATCGCTTACGAATTACAAACAGAAATACTAACGATGGGATCACCATGACTGCTGTCAAGATGAAAAACATCGACCAATCCCCGTGCAACCAGTCATCCACAATTACACCGCTGTAACCAGAGAGCAAGGTGCGCCCGAGATTTCCGAGCGACGCAAGTAATGCGTAATGCGTGGCACTGAACGCGCGGTCACACAACATGGAAATGAAGGCAACCATAGCCACCAAAGACCAAGCTTGTGTAAAGCCATCTAAGATAATTGCCATTGCATACAAGGAAAGTTTAGGGCCCGCTACAGCAATCCAAGAGAACATAAGGTTCGAGGCTGCCATTGCTACACCGCTTATAAATAGACCTTTAACAATACCGAAGCGACTGTTAAATAGGCTGCCGAGAAACGCAAAAATAATGGTCAGCACAGCAGTGCCCAGCTTGGAGAAGGTAGCGATGTCGGAGTTACTAAATCCGACTTCTTTATAAAATACGATAGACATGCGGGCTAAAAACGCTTCGCCGATTTTGAATAAAAATATGAAGGCTAATAGTGCCAGTGCTGTTTTCACCCCGTTTCGGGCAAAGAAGCTGCGCAGTGGTTCAATAACGGTGACACCTAGCCAAGCAAGAATGCGGTTAATAAAAGAGGGCAGTGCGCAAGCATTATTGCGCAGCCGCGCTTGGTACTGCTGTTCAAGTTGCGCGTGAATATGTTCACGGTTTGAAACGGGTTCCGGAGCAAAAAATACATAGCCAATAAGCAGCGCAACTATGACAGCTAAAAACAGATACACATCAGGCCAAGCAATCCCTGGGATATCGGCAGCGTAGAAAGGCAGCGCCCCAAGTAGCGCGTAGCCAGTCCACCATCCACTGGTTGCCATCGCTGCAGCAGCACTTATCTTCTGCGTTTCATTTTCATCTAGAATATCAATACGGTAGGCATCAATGGCAATGTCTTGTGTGGCAGATGCAATGGCAATAATCAGTGCCAATATGGCCACAACTGCGAGATTCTGTTCGTTAATTTGCACAAACGCCATGCTTAATGTGGCGACAAACACCACGCATAAACAACAGAATATCCAACTTTTGCGTTGCCCTAACCAATCGGTGAGAAATGGTATGCGTACTCGGTCAACGAGGGGAGACCACAAAAAGTTGATTGAGTAAGCACCGAAGACCATACCAAACAGACCAATCATTGAACGACTGAGGCCCTCATCTTTTAGCCATGCGCTCATCACTGAGCCAATTAGCACCCAAGGAAAGCCGCTGCTGATACCAAAAATAAACACAGTGACGAGACGACGGTCGCGAAAGTGCTGGAAATATTCAGCGATAGAAGTGTGAGAGTTGGTCATGAATCTTCTTATTGTTGTGATCAAAAAGGGGCACTGTAAGCGCCCCTGAATTCGTTATAAAGGCGTTTCGTCGAGTACCTTTATATCAAAAATGATGACAGCTTGCTTAGGTACATAGGAGTAACCAATTTTTTCTTGGAAATCGGTTTCTACTTGCATGATTTTATCGAGTGTCTCAAACCCTTCAACAACAGAACCGAACACCGCGAACCCCCAGTCACTACCCGGGTTGAGGTGGTCATTGTTGTCCATGTTGAAAAAGAACTGGCGCGTCGCAGAGTGTGGTTTTCTGTCCTGATAGGCCATGGCAATGGTATACATATCATTTCTTAAACCGCTGCCACTTTCATTGAAAATAGGGTCATTTTCATAAAGGCCGTCATAATCTTTGTCGTAACCACCACCTTGAATTACAAAGTCACGGTCATTTTCTTCGTCGCGCTCAACGCGATGAAACACCGAGCCTTTATAGCTGCCATCTTTTACGTATGTTAGGAAGTTGTTCACCGTCATGGGCGCTCGCGAGCGGTCAAGTTCGACGACAATTTTGCCCATACTTGTTGCAAACTCAACACGCGGGAAAAGATTGTTTTTTTGCACGAACTCGCCTGGCACTGCTGCACTGAAGGCAAGGGGGGCAAGGAAAATAAATACACTAAGAAGTAGCGTCGTTAGCCGAGAAGTCATGATGCTCCCTGTTTCATGTAGTTGTTAAGCTCAGGGTCGTTCATGATACGAGCGACCAGTTGCTCAATAAGTTTATTAAGTTGCGCTTCCACTTTGGCTTGATCATAACCAAATGGTGCGCGGAACTGACTCTGGCCATTATACATTTTATTGAATTGACTACCATTGCGGTCAACAAACACTTGCAGCGCTATTTGCGCTTCACTGACATGGTCCACGGTGTTTTGCATCACTGAGGCATTAAGACTGTGAATTGACACTTGAATATGCGAGGTGGCCATTGCATTTACTTGAGCGCCATTGGCGTTAAGTGCTTGCTCAAAGATATTGTAAATTTTGTCATCGAGGTTGCTGGTTGGCATCAAGAAACGATTTTCGCCATGGGCAATAGAAATCGTTGCTGATTTGGCGCGCTGGTCGACTATCTGTAAAGTAACTGCTTGATTATATTGCGTGAACTGCCCACTTTGATATTGTGGGTCAAGGATAGCTTGAGATGAGCGATTAGTACATCCTGTTACTAACGTGGTCACGGCGAGTAAACTCAATAAAAACAAACGCATAAACTAAATAATCCTATTGTTTTTGGGCGCTTAAAACGACAAACTTCTTGTTTGAACCTAGTAGCTTACAGCTACCAAACAAACGCTTCAATTTTTCATGATAATCAAGGTGACGGTTGCCAACAATACGCAGTTCTCCACCGGAACGTAAAACGCGTTTTGCGTCATTAAACATCTGCCAAGCAATATGATCTGTCACCGCATTTTGTTGATGAAATGGCGGATTGCACAAGATGAGATCTGCGCTGTTTGGGGCAAAATCTGTCAGACAATCATTGTGTTTAAATTGGCATCTTGCTAATGCATCAGCCATGTTTTCTTCCACGCTTTGCTGTGCAGAAGCTACCGCCATAGCAGACTCATCGACAAAGGTTACCTGAGCTTTGGGGCATTTTGCCAACACTTGTAGACCAATGACACCGTTGCCACAACCCAAGTCGATAATGTGTCCCGCTTTTTTAGATGCGGGTAAATAGTTACTGAAAAAACGCGCGCCAATATCAAGCGAATCCCGTGAAAATACATTGGCATGATTTACCATAGTAAAGTCGCTGCCCTCTAGCTGCCATCTTCTCGGGAAAGGGCTTTGTTGCGGTTTGTTTTTTACGTTGGCGGTAATAATTCGGGACTTTTTCTGCGCCAGAGTTGTTGTCGCTGGGCCGATATAACGCTCGACCAAATTAATGGTTGAGGTATGGATTGCTTTAGTTTTTCCAGCCAACACAAACGGTGTACCAGCGGCTTGAGTTTGCGATATCAGTGCCAATTGATGCTGTAAATAGCCAATGTTTTTCGGCACTTTACCTATCACTAAGTCATAATCACTCGCCCAATTTTGCAGACTCGATAACGGATTTAAGTGCGCTTGATTCAAGTCATTCTCAGCCAAATTATGCTGCCATGCCTGAACTGCAATATACGAGTCAGTAACTGAATCGCACGTTAACTCATTGAATGCGCACGCAAGCGCGCCGAAATCATCGTTTAGAATTAGCACTCGACGAGCATCAGGGTAATGTTCATTGACGTACTCAACTAGATACTCGTCTGATGAATCCCATGCCTGTAGGCTGCGAGTTTTTTGCTGAAGAGGAAAACGGTGCAGGGTATAGGTTTTACCGCCAAGTTGAGCAGATGTTATCATGAGTACTAATGTTTAACTGACAATAGCGTTAGTTTATCACGATGGGCCCACACACCACCAACGTTAACGGCACAGAATTACCAAGCCATCTTGGTGATGACATGTTTAGCTACCAAGCAGACGCGCTCAGCGCTGTCAAAGCGCAGCGACTTTACTGTTACTTGCGCGATACTCTTGCTTGGCAACAACCGACAATTAAAGTATTCGGTAAGTGGCATAGTATCCCAAGACTACAGGTGTATATGGGAGACGCTGACACCGCGTACACCTATTCGGGGCAAGTTTTTACACCGGAGCCTTGGCTCAAGCCCATCGACGATATGCGCAATCGATTATGCCAGTCACTAGGCACAGAATTTAACGCCGTGCTTATCAATTATTATCGTCATGGTTTAGATTGTATGGGGTGGCATGCTGATGATGAGGCCGAACTAGGTGAACAGCCAACCATTGCTTCGGTGTCACTAGGGGCACTGCGTAAATTTAAACTCAAAGAGAAAGGTTCAGGAGTGGTCACTGACTTGGCCTTAGCCTCAGGCAGCTTACTGGTGATGAAAGGGCAAAGCCAAAAACTGTATGAACATTCTTTGCCAAAGCAACGCAGAGTTTCCCAAGGGCGCATTAATTTAACGTTTCGCCACATTCAATCGACTTTGTTATAGTAGCGACCATCTCATGGCAAGGCACGATAGATAATTATGTCAATGCAAACCCAGATTGAAGAAAAGCTCGCAGCGGGTATAGCCTGCAAGCATTTGCGCGTTGAAAATGAAAGCCACATGCACGCGCGCGGTCAAGACTCCCACTTCAAAGTCGTTGTGGTGAGTGAACAATTTGATGGCCAACGTTTATTACAGCGTCATCGCACTATTAATGCCATTTTGGCAGACGAGTTAAGAGATCACATTCATGCCCTTGCTATTCACGCATACACGCCGAGCGAGTTTGCCGATAAGCAGGGACACGCACCGCAATCGCCAAGTTGTTTGGGCGGTTCAAAATTTGACAAGTAGAAAAATAAAACACGGCGCCTGAGTCATCAGACCTGTGTGGGGATAAATAATCGCTACACTAGCGCTAATTTTTCGGTAACGAATGGAATTTTATCATGGTTATTAAGCCTAAAATCCGTGGATTTATCTGCACTAACGCACACCCTGCGGGCTGTGCAGCACACGTACAACAACAAATAGAATATGTAAAAAGCCAAGGCGATTTGGGTCAAGGTCCAAAGAATGTTTTGGTCATAGGCTCTTCAACGGGCTACGGCTTAGCATCACGTATCGTGTCTGCTTTCGGTCATGGCGCAAAAACACTGGGTGTGTTTTTCGAAAAGCCTGGTTCTGAAAAGAAAACTGCATCTGCGGGCTGGTACAATACCGCTGCATTTCAGCAAGCTGCTGACGAAGCGGGTATTTGGGCGAAGAACATCAATGGTGATGCGTTCTCTGATGAAATAAAAGCGCAAACTATCGATATGATTAAAAATGAATTAGGCCAAGTTGACCTAATCATTTACTCATTGGCGTCTCCTCGTCGTACTGATCCAAAAACAGGTGAAACTTACTCGTCAACCCTTAAACCAATTGGTAACAGCGTAACGACTAAAAACCTCAACACGTCTAAGCGCATCATTGATGAAGTCAGTGTTGAAGCGGCGAGTGAAGAAGAAATCGCCAACACCGTAAAAGTAATGGGTGGTGAAGATTGGCAACTGTGGATTGATGCGCTGAACGAAGCTGGCGTATTGGCTGACAACTTCAAAACAACGGCTTACACCTATATCGGTAAAGAGCTGACATGGCCTATCTACGGTCATGCGACTATCGGTAAAGCGAAAGAAGATTTAGACCGCGCAGCGCAAGAAATTAAAGCGTCTACGGCAGCATTATCTGGTGAAGCTTATGTGAGCTCTTTGAACGCGGTAGTAACGCAAGCAAGTTCAGCAATTCCAATCATGCCATTGTACATTTCTGCATTGTTCAAAGTAATGAAAGCAGATGGTACCTATGAAGGTACGATTGAGCAGATCACCGCTTTGTTCAAAGAAAACCTGTACGGTGAAACGCCTCGTTTTGACGACGGTGGTCACCTGTTCCAAAACTACAAAGAGCTTGAAGACGACGTGCAACAACGCGTACAGGCGATTTGGGACAGCGTTGATACTGATACCATTGATGAGTTAACTGACTATGTAGGTTACCACAAAGAGTTCCTACACCTGTTCGGTTTTGATTTAGATGGTGTTGATTACGAAGCGGATGTAAATCCTGACGTGCAAATCAACAACCTAGTGTAATTTACACGGTCGAATTTGAGAGCCAGTCCTATGACTGGCTTTTTTGTTGCTGGGCTATCGAGAAGTCAAAGTGATCTAATGACGCGAAATTAAGACTTTGGTCTATATTGAAGTTTATTCATTCAAGATGGCCATTAATCACTGGATAATTTTTACTTTTTAACTCGCATAGTCACCGTGATTGATGTTAAAATTCGGCAGATATGTGACAAGTTCGCTGCGTTGCTTGGTTCACTATCCGAAATAGGTGCTCTTTTAAACCGTTTGTATTAATTAGGTTGGTTGTTATTTGCTCATTGTTGGGTGGTATTCTTCCAAACAATTTGCTTTACGCCATAATTAGTGCGGTTGGTCGCCGAGTCGGCAGATGCTAAGCAGCGTGGTCGGTAAGATTTTAAGTTTCTTTCCTTTAATGTAATGCAAGTGCGTATGATCAACATAAAAAAAGGTCTGGATCTACCGATAGAGGGCGCACCTCAGCAAGTTATTCATGACGGTCAACCTGTCAAACGAGTAGCTGTGCTAGGTGAAGAATACATCGGCATGCGTCCAACCATGCGAGTTCGTGTGGATGACCAAGTCAAAAAAGGCCAAGTTCTTTTTGAAGATAAAAAGAATCCTGGCGTTATCTACACTGCACCGGCCGCCGGGGTAGTTAAAGAAATCAATCGTGGTGCAAAACGTGTACTGCAATCAGTTGTCATTGAAGTTAATGGCACTGAGCAAGAAACGTTTGCAAAGTTCGACCAAGGCCAACTGGCAAGTCTCGATCGCCAAACAGTGATCGACCAACTTGTTAAGTCAGGTCAGTGGACTGCACTTCGTACTCGTCCTTTCAGCAAAGTTCCTGCAATCGATGCTCAGCCTAGCTCTGTATTCGTAACTGCAATGGACACGAATCCTCTAGCAGCTGATCCTGCTGTAGTGATCGCCGAAAATGCTGACGCTTTCGAAGCGGGTTTGGCTGTGGTTTCACGCCTAACTGAAGGTAAAGTGTACGTGTGTAAAAAAGCGGGCGCGCAAGTACCTAGCTCATCAGTGGCTTCTGTTGAAGTACATGAGTTTGGTGGTAAGCACCCAGCTGGTCTAGTTGGTACTCACATTCATCACTTAGATCCAGTGTCTGCTGCTAAGCAGGTTTGGCACCTAGGTTACCAAGATGTGATTGCTTACGGTCAACTATTCCTTAACGGCGAAATCTATACTGATCGTGTGATTTCTTTAGCCGGTCCACGCGTTAAAAACCCACGTCTAATCAAGACGCAAATGGGTGCAGCTCTGGACGATTTAGTTGCTGGTGAACTTGAAGACGGTGACAATCGTATTATTTCAGGTTCAGTACTAAGTGGTACCAATGCAACAGGTCCTCACGCTTTCCTTGGTCGTTACCACACGCAAGTGTCGGTACTGCTTGAAGGCCGTGAAAAAGAACTATTTGGTTGGATTGCCCCAGGTAGCGACAAGTTCTCAGTAACTCGTACCTTCCTAGGCCATTTAGCACCAAGTCGCCTATTTAGCATGACTACCTCTACAGGTGGTTCTAAGCGCGCTATGGTACCAATTGGTAACTATGAGCGTGTAATGCCGCTAGATATTCTGCCTACGCTACTACTACGTGACCTAATTGCACGTGATTTAGACAGCGCAATTACGCTTGGCGCATTGGAGCTAGATGAAGAAGATTTAGCGTTGTGTACCTTCGTTTGTCCGGGTAAATACGAATATGGTTCAATCCTTCGTGACTGCCTGACAACTATCGAGAAGGAAGGCTAAAATGGGCTTGAAGAAATTTTTAGAAGATATCGAACCGCATTTTGAACCTGGCGGTAAACATGAGAAATGGTATGCACTGTATGAAGCAGCAGCGACTATTTTCTACACACCAGGTTACGTAAACAAAGGCGGTACTCACGTTCGCGATAACATCGACCTAAAACGTATTATGATTTTAGTGTGGATGGCAACGTTCCCTGCCATGTTCTTTGGCATGTTTAACATTGGTCACCAAGCAGCTGACGCGATCGCGAACGGTTTTGCTTTGGCTGACTCTTGGCAAGTAGGTCTATTCCAACTATTCGGTGGTGAACTAACCGCTGACTCAGGTTGGGGTGCGAAGATGTTCTACGGTGCATGTTTCTTCCTACCAATCTACGCAGTAACGTTTGCTGTGGGTGGTTTTTGGGAAGTGCTATTTGCATCAGTGCGTAAGCACGAAGTAAACGAAGGTTTCTTCGTAACATCTGTACTATTCGCACTAATCCTGCCAGCCACTATTCCTCTTTGGCAAGTAGCACTAGGTATTACCTTTGGTGTTGTAATTGCGAAAGAAGTATTTGGTGGTACAGGCCGTAACTTCTTAAACCCAGCGCTAGCTGGCCGTGCTTTCCTATTCTTCGCATACCCTGCGCAGATCTCAGGTGACACAGTATGGACAGCGGTTGACGGTTTCTCTGGTGCAACATACCTAGGCCAAGCGGCTACTGGTGCACTAGATTTCGCTAACATGGATCTTTGGTTCAATGCATTCTACGGCTTCATTCAAGGTTCAGTAGGTGAGACGTCGACACTAGCTATTGCTATTGGTGGTTTATTCCTAATTTATGTTCGTATTGCTTCGTGGCGCATCGTGCTAGGTACATTCCTAGGTATGGTGGTAACTGCAATGCTACTTAACTTCATCGGTTCTGAAACTAACCCTGCTTTCAACATGCCTTGGCACTGGCACCTAGTACTTGGTGGCTTCGCATTCGGTATGTTCTTTATGGCAACCGACCCAGTTTCAGCGTCATTCACTGATAAAGGTAAATGGGCGTACGGTGCGTTAATTGGTTTCATGGTGGTAATGATCCGCGTAGTGAACCCTGCGTACCCAGAAGGCATGATGCTAGCAATCCTATTTGCTAACTTATTTGCTCCGCTATTCGACCATTTCGTAGCGCAGTCAAACATCAAGAGGAGATTGGCACGTGGCTAGTAAAAACGAATCAATCGGCAAAACACTTGGTGTAGTTGTAGCATTGTGTTTGGTGTGTGCGATTATCGTATCGTTTGCGTCAGTACAATTACGTCCACTACAGCAAGAAAATAAGCTTAAAGATATTCAAAGCAATATCCTAGCCGCTGCTGGCTTCGAAGGTGTGACAAACGTACAAACAACGTTTGACGAGAATATCGAAACAATCGTTGTAAACGTTGAAGACGGTCAGCAAGTGCAGTTCGATTCAGAGCAAGCACGTGTAGATTGGATCAAAGCGTATGATTTTGAGAAAAGTAAGTTCGATGCTGCTATGAGTATCAAACTAACTAAAGACCAAGATAAAGCGGGTATCCAACGTCGTACAACTGAAGCGCCGGTATACATCAGCCGCGCTGAAGACGGTTCTGTGAAATCAATCATCCTACCTATCCAAGGTTACGGCCTTTGGGGTGTTATGTACGGTTTCCTAGCACTAGAAAACGACGGTGAAACGGTTAAGAACCTTATCTTCTACAAGCACAATGAAACGCCAGGTCTTGGTGGTGAAATCCAAAACCCAACTTGGACGGCTCAGTGGCAAGGTAAAGAACTTCCTGTTGACCTAGTTAAGAGTGGCGCAGATACAAACCACGAAGTAGATGGTTTATCTGGTGCAACACTGACGTCTAACGGTGTTGATAACACGGTTGACTACTGGACAGGTGATCACGGCTTTGGTCCTTTCCTAGCGAAAGTACGTGAAGGAGCGTTGAAATAATGGCTGATACTAAAGAAATGAAGTCGGTTCTATTTGGACCAGTCTTCGCGAATAACCCAATCGCCCTGCAAGTACTAGGTATTTGTTCTGCGCTGGCGGTTACATCAAGCTTGAAAAATGCATTGATCATGTCAATCGCATTGACTCTAGTAACAGCGTTCTCAAGCTTGTTCATCTCTATGATCCGTAACCAGATCCCATCAAGCGTTCGTATCATCGTACAGATGACAATTATCGCTTCATTGGTAATCGTGGTTGACCAAGTTCTACAGGCATTCTCTTATGCAACGGCAAAAGAGCTATCTGTATTCGTTGGTCTAATCATTACCAACTGTATCGTAATGGGTCGTGCTGAAGCATACGCAATGAAGTCACCACCAATGATGTCATTCCTTGACGGTATTGGTAATGGTCTAGGCTACTCAGTAGTGCTATTGACTGTTGGTTTCATTCGTGAGCTATTCGGTAAAGGTTCACTATTCGACGTGGAAATCATTCCACTGGTGCAAAACGGTGGCTGGTACCAGCCTATGGGTCTATTGATCCTTCCACCAAGTGCATTCTTCATCATCGGTCTATTCATTTGGGTACTTCGTACTTACAAGAAAGACCAAGTAGAAGCGAAATAAGGGGCGAGTTGTGGAACAGTATCTTAACTTATTTGTTAAAGCGGTTTTCATTGAAAACCTTGCACTTGCCTTCTTCTTGGGTATGTGTACTTTCTTGGCTGTATCTAAGAAAGTTAAAACCTCAATCGGCCTAGGTGTAGCAGTTATCTTCGTACTAGGTATTGCGGTACCGGTAAACCAAGTGGTTTATCACGCAGTACTAGCTCCAGGCTCACTTGAGTGGTTAGGTTTCCCTGAAGCTGACCTTAGCTTCCTACGCTTCCTAACGTTTATCGGCGTTATTGCGGCTCTAGTACAGATTCTAGAGATGGCACTAGATAAGTTTTTCCCACCGCTATACAACGCGCTGGGTATCTTCCTACCATTGATTACGGTTAACTGTGCGATTTTCGGTGCGGTATCGTTCATGGTAGAGCGTAACTACAACTTCGGTGAGTCTGTAGTTTTCGGTCTAGGTTCAGGTGTAGGTTGGGCACTAGCAATCACATTGCTTGCTGGTATCCGTGAGAAGATGAAGTATTCAGACGTTCCAGATGGTCTACGTGGTCTAGGTATTACCTTTATCACTGTTGGTCTAATGGGTCTTGGCTTCATGTCATTCTCTGGTATTTCACTATAAGGTAGCGAGGAGAGATCATGCTTGAGGTATATTTAGGCGTAGGTGTATTCGTCGCTATCGTTGTGCTGTTAGTTTTAGTTATCATTGCAGCTAAATCTAAGCTAGTACCAACAGGTGACGTAACCATCGGGATCAATGGCGATCCTGAAAAGGCAATTACAACTTCACCAGGTAGCAAACTACTTGGTGCATTAGCGGAAGCGGGTATTTTCGTATCTTCTGCTTGTGGTGGCGGTGGTTCTTGTGGCCAGTGTCGCGTAGATGTTAAATCTGGTGGTGGTGACATTCTACCAACAGAACTTGATCACATCTCAAAAGGTGAAGCACGTGAAGGCTGTCGTCTAGCGTGTCAGGTTGCTGTTAAAGGCGACATGGAAATTGAACTAGAAGAGTCAATCTTCGGTATCAAGAAGTGGGAATGTACTGTTATTTCTAACGATAACAAAGCAACCTTCATTAAAGAACTGAAACTAGCTATCCCTGAAGGTGAGGTTGTACCTTTCCGCGCAGGTGGTTACATTCAGATCGAAGCGCCTGCTCACCATGTTAAATACGCTGACTTCGATATTCCTGAAGAATATCGTGCAGACTGGGATCGTTTTGGCTTCTTTAACCTAGAGTCAAAAGTTGACGAAGAAACAATCCGTGCGTACTCAATGGCTAACTACCCAGAAGAGTTCGGCATCATCATGCTTAACGTACGTATTGCGACTCCGCCACCAAACAACCTAAGCCTACCTTGCGGTAAGATGTCATCGTACATCTGGTCACTAAAAGAAGGTGACAAGGTTACTATTTCTGGTCCATTCGGTGAATTCTTCGCGAAAGACACAGATGCAGAGATGGTATTTGTAGGTGGTGGTGCAGGTATGGCACCGATGCGTTCACACATTTTCGACCAGCTTAAGCGTCTTAACTCTAAGCGTAAGATGAGCTTCTGGTATGGTGCTCGTTCTAAGCGCGAAATGTTCTATGTAGAAGATTTCGACGGTCTAGCATCTGAGAACGATAACTTTGTGTGGCATGTAGCGCTTTCAGACCCTCAACCTGAGGACAACTGGGAAGGTTACACTGGCTTCATCCACAACGTATTGTACGACAACTATCTGAAGGACCACGACGCGCCTGAAGATTGTGAGTTCTACATGTGTGGACCACCAATGATGAACGCGGCCGTTATCAACATGCTTAAAGATTTAGGTGTTGAAGACGAGAACATCCTACTGGATGACTTCGGCGGCTAATTTAGCGATACCTTATCGTTAATGTGTTAACATTAAGGGCCTTCAGAGCATTCTGAGGGCCTTTTTTTATATTTAAACCAGCTGCTTACTCAAAGGCAGTGGAATTGATTGGACGGTTATCACTATGATGCACTTTCGCTCTGGCAACGCATTTCTGAGTTTTATTCTAGTCATATGTTTGATGGCACTGACAGGGTGTGACAACGCACCATCTCAGCCTCAGCAACAAGAGTTGTTACTGCAAGGCAAAACCATGGGCACGACCTACAACATTAAGTTGTACGCCCCAGAGCAAAAGCTTAAGAACAATACTTTGCATAGTGACATAGAAGCCGCGCTTAAAGATGTCAATCAGTCTATGTCTACCTACATCCCCAATTCTGAAATTAATCAGTTTAACCGCTTAGGTGCGGATGAAGTGTTGGCAATTAGTGATGATTTTCGTGTTGTCGTTGCTGAATCTATTCGTCTTGGTTTTGCAACCAAAACACTGGATGTCACCATGGGCCCGTTAATTGATTTGTGGGGATTTGGTCCTGACAAAAAGCCTACTCAGCGCCCATCACAAGAAGCGTTAGATAGCATGATTGCCAATATTGGAGTTGATAAGCTAACACTCAATGAACAGGGCTTATCTAAGTCTGTTGCCGGGCTTGAACTAAGCTTTTCCGCCACGGCAAAAGGTTTTGGAATCGATAAAGTTGCAGAGCTGCTTGAGCAAAAAGGAATTACCGATTACATGGTGGAGATCGGCGGTGAAATGCGTATCGCTGGTCACAAGCCCAATGATAAGGCATGGGTTATTGCCATTGAGCAACCGGACGCACCAAAGGGCGAGCGACGCATTCACCGTACTTTGGAGTTGGGTTCAATGGGAATAGCAACATCAGGCGATTACCGTATCTTTTATGAAATGGACGGTGAGGTATATACCCACTTAATCGACCCACAAACCGGAATGCCGATCAAACATGATCTTGTTTCAGTGACTGTGCTGCACCCAAGTGCAATGACCGCAGATGGTCTTGCGACTGCGCTAACAGTGATGGGCACAGAGCGAGCAAAAGCCTATGCTGAGGCCAATAATCTTCCCGTGTATTTAATCAGTAAAACCGCAGATGGCTTAAAAACCTATTCAAGTCCTGCGTTTGCGCCATATTTGTAGTCAGATGCAAGCGGGCGTATAATAGCGCCCGTGGCTAACTCAGCCGAAGATTGTCATTTTTAAGGGGCACGACAATGCAGCTATTTCTTCTTACTTTTGGTCTGCTTTTAATCATCATTGCTGCGATGGCCGTGGGTGTGATTGTTCAGCGTAAATCAATGGCCAGCAGCTGCGGCGGCTTAGGATCAGTCGGTATTGATAAAGCGTGTGACTGTGACGACCCATGTGATAAACGCAAAAAGCGTATGGCCAAAGAGCAAGCATGGAAAGAGAACCAAATTCTATGATTGAATAAAAACCGCTTAATTAAGCGGTTTTTTTGTGTCGTTATTTAGCCAAGAATAATATGCGGCACGAATCGAGATGTATCTTTTGTGATTGGGCCGTTGTCTTCACGAATGGTTAATCCACAGCTCTTATGGCCCACAACCCACGATCCTATCAGTGTGTGGTTTCCCGCAAACACAGGTAACGGCGCAAGTGCTTGGGTGATGAAGCCTTCATCACCGTAACTACCACTTTCGTGGACGCGCCCTTTGCTAGGGTGCACCCAAGTTATATTTTCTCCTTCACGACTAAACAGCGGCTTGCTTACATAGCCTTGCTCTAGACCTTCCCCCTCGTCACCGGCAAAGTAGGCAGGTAGTAGGTTAGGGTGATTTGGAAACATCTGCCACAACAGTGGCAAGATAGCCTTATTGGATAATACCGACTTCCAAGGAGGTTCGACAAACAAGGTATCCGTGGTCAGCAGTTGCGGCCCAAAATCATCTAAAAAAAGCTCTTCCCATGGGTAGAGTTTAAATAGTTGAGTAATGGGTTGTTCTTCCAAATCGGTCAGTTGCCCTTTGCTATCGATACCTATGTCTTCGATGGCCATTCTTACTGTTGGCATGCCAGCTTGGTAGGCACAATCTTGAAGGTAAGCCACTGTGCCTTTATCCTCAATAGAATCTCTGCTGTGAGCGAAGTGTAGGGCGCTGTGACTACTAAAGTAATTGAAGCGGCCAATCAGGGCTTCTTGAATACTGTTGAATTGGTCACTTTGGCGGGGTAACTTGCCTCGGTCGACTTGTTGCTCTAGCCATAGCCATTGAAAAAAGCCCGCCTCATAAATAGACGTGGGTGTATCGGCATTGTACTCAAGGAGTTTTGCTGGGCCTTGGCCGTTGTAGCTAAAGTCCATGCGCCCATAGAGGCTTGGCTCCTTATTGCGCCAGCTGTTGGCAATGAAGTCCCAGTAACCTTGTGGAATAGCGAACTTCTTTAACCAGTATTCGTCATTGACGACTTTGCTCACGAGCTCCAAACACATTTGCTCTAGCTCGTTGGTAGGGTCTTCTAAATCGTTTTCTATTTGTGCGAGGGTAAACTGGTAGTAGGCGCTCTCGTCCCAATATTTTTCGCCATCGATACGGCAAAACTCGAAGCCGAAATAATCGGCTTGAGCGACCAAATCTGGCCGCTCAGTGATAGGTTGGCGAAACATTTAGCCACCAAAACTACTGCGAGAGGCAGCACGGCGACCAAATCCACCGCGCGTACTCGTTACCGTTGTTGGCTTGCTTGCGTAGCGAATTTTCGATTTCTTCACCATGGTGGTACCGCGGTTGTTGTACGCACCGATGTAGTCGTTATTGGCATTACGGAAGCTGAAAAAGTCATCGCGGGAACGGTACAAAGGTTTAGAACCTGAGTAGTAATTGCCACCGAAATAAGCGTATTTCTTACGCTTTTTCTTTTTCATTAGGTCAAGACCTTCATCCACGGCCTCGGCTACGGCTGCAATCATGAAGCCTGCCATTATAGGGCGCCAAATACTCCCTTCTTGCTCGCAACGCTCAAAACCGAAGTCTGTTTCGCAGAGGTTTTCGTTTGCGTACTTGGGCGCTTCAATAGCGTGGTTGGCTAGCGCCTCTTGATATTGTGCTTGGCACACTTCGTTCTCAACACCGAAGCTTGTGCAATCGTCAACATTTTCAAATAGCAGTGCCGATTCTTCAGGATCGCCACAACCCGCTAAGCCCGCCGTCGCTCCCAACATGAGTGTGAGCTTGAGTTTACTCGTTCTTTTCATGCGCAGCGCTCCTTAGTAGGTGATACAAGCAGCGTTTAAAATCCCAGTCGCAAGTGATGCTACACCAAGGAAAGCACCAGCACTCATGTGGCCATTTGCGATTTTTTCTGACAACTTAGGCATGTATAAGCGCACAAGGAAGAAGGTTACCAGTTGCATCACACCGGCGATAACACCCCAAATGGCAAAATCGATAAGTGATACGGAGTTAATTGCAGCACTGGCTACAGGCAAGGTGAAACCAATAAAGGCGCCACTGAACGCTGTTGCGGCGGCCGCATTGTTTTCTTTCATTAGTGTCCACTCGCAATGCGGTGTAACTAGTGTATATAAGAATAGAAAGGCCAAAACTAATACATAACCTAGGCCAAAATAAGAAATAAAGGGCACGAACCCTTGGATAGATTCCATGAACATGTTTATTTGCTCTCACTGAGTCGAGTTGTTGTTATTCCAAAGAGGCCAGTTGTGCTAGCTCTCGGTGCAATAGCTTATCATCCCCAACATTTAGTTCAATAAGGCGTTTTAAGTGAGTGGCACTATCTAAATCGAGTTCAGTGCAATGTAGGCCAATACTCTCCTTGTCTACG
This sequence comes from Pseudoalteromonas pernae, assembly GCF_039831865.1. Lineage (NCBI taxonomy): Bacteria > Pseudomonadati > Pseudomonadota > Gammaproteobacteria > Alteromonadales > Pseudoalteromonadaceae > Pseudoalteromonas > Pseudoalteromonas pernae. The sequence goes on along the minus strand of NZ_JBDODM010000005.1, from coordinate 68,040 downwards.
TGTGCGACTTCCGCTTTCATCTTGATGTCGATGTCACTGCCTGCGAGGTTGAAAATAAGCTCTACGTATTGACCCACTGCTGGATTTAAGCCAAGAGGGAGGCTGACTAAGGCGCCATTTAAAGAAAGGTCGAGTAAGTGGCATCCATAATGATCAGCATTAAACATCACCAGCGCGGGGCGCTGAAAAATGATACGAGTAAAGTGACGACGATTTTCCATTTTCTTTCCATACCAACCATTTACTCTAATAGTGTAGTTGTGGGCACGAATTTTTTCCTATTTTTCGTCAACTTGGCAAAAAAAATGCCCCACTTTAGTGAGGCATTTTCTAGACCGGGCTAATTAGCCAATCTTTTTATACTTAATACGTTTTGGTTGTGCAGCATCCGCACCAAGCGTTTTCTTCAACCAGCCTTCGTACTCGGTGTAGTTACCGTCGAAGAAGTTGATTTGACCTTCGTCGCGATAATCAAGAATGTGCGTTGCAATACGGTCAAGGAACCAACGGTCGTGCGAAATAACCATCACACAGCCTGGGAACTCTAAGATAGCGTTCTCAAGTGCACGCAGTGTTTCTACGTCTAGGTCGTTGGTCGGCTCATCCAGTAGCAATACGTTACCGCCAGCTTTAAGCAGTTTAGCTAGGTGCAAACGGTTACGCTCACCACCTGATAGGTCTTTAACAAACTTTTGTTGGTCATTACCTTTGAAGTTAAAACGACCCACATAAGCGCGGCTTGGGAATTCGAAGTTACCTACTTTAAGCACGTCTTGGCCATCAGCGATTTCTTCAAATACCGTTTTGCTTTCGTCCATGTGACCACGGAACTGGTCAACCGTTGCTAACTCAACCGTTTCACCAATAGTGATTTCACCGCCATCTGGCTGCTCTTCACCGCTGAGCATTTTAAACAGTGTGGATTTACCCGCACCGTTGGCACCGATGATACCTACGATGGCACCTTTAGGAACGCTGAAATCTAAGTTGTCGATAAGCATACGATCGCCAAAGCTCTTTGTAAGGCCTTTAACGTCGATAACTTGGTCACCTAGGCGTGGACCCGGTGGAATAAATAGTTCATTGGTTTCGTTACGCTTTTGGTAATCGCTTTGCTGTAGTTCAGCAAATTGCGCCATACGTGCTTTCGATTTAGCCTGACGGCCTTTCGGGTTTGAACGTACCCACTCAAGTTCCTGTGCAATCGACTTCTGACGCGCTTTTTCAGCTTTTTGTTCTTGTTGAAGACGCGCATCTTTTTGCTCAAGCCAAGATGAGTAATTGCCTTCCCATGGAATACCTTCACCACGGTCAAGCTCAAGGATCCAACCAGCAACGTTATCAAGGAAATAACGGTCGTGGGTTACTGCAACCACAGTACCTTCGTAGTCGTGTAGGAAGCGCTCAAGCCAAGCTACAGATTCAGCGTCCAAGTGGTTGGTCGGTTCGTCGAGAATCAGCATGTCTGGTTTTTCTAGCAACAGACGGCAAATAGCAACACGACGACGCTCACCACCTGAAAGGTGTTCAATCTTTGCATCCCAAGGCGGAAGACGAAGTGCATCGGCAGCACGCTCTAGGGCATTGTTTAGGTTGTGGCCATCGTGCGCTTGGATAATAGCTTCAAGTTCACCTTGCTCTTTAGCAAGTGCATCGAAGTCAGCGTCTTCCATTGCATATTCAGCGTATACTTCATCAAGACGGCTCAGTGCGTTGGTCACTTCGCTTACTGCTTCTTCAACCACTTCACGGACAGTCTTGTTTTCATCAAGCACAGGTTCCTGAGGAAGGTAGCCGATTTTAACGCCCGGCTGAGGATGCGCTTCACCCTCAAAATCTTTATCAACGCCTGCCATGATGCGTAAAAGGGTTGATTTACCCGCACCATTTAGACCTAGTACACCAATCTTAGCGCCAGGGAAGAAGTGTAATGAGATGTCTTTTAAGATAGTGCGCTTAGGTGGCACAACTTTAGACACTCGACTCATCGAGAAAATAAACTTATCAGGTAAAACCATGAAAGAAGCCTTTGTAGTGTGACTATAATTTAACAGCCGTTATTGTAGAGTCTCAGGGGTAAAAGCGTCAACGAAAGGGCGTGTTTTTACGTCCTTAATTTGCCAGTAAAATACCCACGCCAACTAATGCTAGTAAGCCACCGAATATCATTTTTGTACTGACAGGCTCGCGCTTTACAAAGCCTATGGTCATGACGATGAGCGGCGCTGTTGCAAAGATGGTTTGAGCGATGGCGGGGTCGGTGTATTTTACCGACGCGAGTTGTAGCCATAGGCCAATAAAGGTGCCAAAGAAAACGGCTACAAGTAGCCAATGTTTATTCTCAATGCCTTTAAGACGTACTGCCTGATATAAATCACTGTACTTAATAATAGCCACCACCAAGGCGACACTGAGCGTGCCCGATACCAATCGAATAAGTGCAGCCCATAGGCTACTCATAGATTCAGTATTCATTGCCCCTTTAGACATCACCATGCCGGTGGCTTGGCACAGTGCAGCCAGCAGCGCCAGCGATACGCCTATGAAATAATGGCGTTTATCAACAGGTTGTAAGTTTTGTTGGGGTGAGATGGCGATGACGACACCTACACTGGTGACGATTATTCCCAGCCAAGCAAGCAAAGATAAAAAGTGCCCCAATAAAATAATATTGAGAATTCCAGCGAGGGCAGGGGCGAGCGATTCAATCACCAAGGTTCGTGCAGGGCCAATATTGCGCAATGCGCCGAAATAAGCGCTGTCGCCGATGGCTATGCCGATAACACCGCTGGCAATGAGCCATAACCATGCATGAGTGTGTTGGGGAATATTGAAATCGCCGGTGAGTACAATCACCAGAACCATCATAGAAGTTGCAAGTAAGCCTTTACTTACATTGAGCTGCATGGGTGACAAGTGATGGCTGAATGTTTTGTAGAGCAGAGTTGAAAATGCCCAAACCACTGCCGCGCTTATGGCTGCTAATTCACCTAATCCCACACATCACCTCAACACCTCATTATCTGCGCGCGGCATTATGACAAGGGAGATAGCTGCTGTAAATTTTTAAATGGACGTCTAAACATCTAGAGGTTGAAATTTCCATCAGTCTAGTCATAATAGCTGTTCTAGCTTTAAATGGAGCCTACTATGCCTATTACGGTTCAAGATGAGTTACCGGCGATCTCGCATTTACGCCAAGAGAATGTGTTTGTTATTCCTAAAAGTCGCGCCAGTACCCAAGAAATACGCCCGATGCGTTTGGGTATATTGAACCTGATGCCGAATAAGGTAGAAACGGAAGTGCAATTTATTCGCTTATTGGCGAACACGCCATTGCAGGTCAACGTCGATTTACTGCGTCTTGATACTCATCGTTCGAGTGAAAATTCAGAGCAGCATTTGGATATGTTCTATCGTTATTTTTCTGATGTCAAAGACACCAACTATGATGCGCTTATCATCACCGGCGCACCACTGGCTCATTTAGAATATGACGACGTAGGCTATTGGCAGGAGCTAAAAGAGTTTTTTGATTGGGCAGAGCACCATGCTACGTCAACACTTTTTAGTTGTTGGGCGGCGCATGCCGGGTTGTTCCATCATTATGGTTTAAAACGCGAATTGCGAGCAGATAAGCTCTGTGGCGTCTTTGAACATCAGTGTTATTTTGACCATGCAGCGTTAACACGTGGTTTTGATGATCGCTTTTTGGTGCCGCACTCGCGCTATGGACACATAGAGTTATCGCGTGTGGCTGAGCACAGCGAACTCATCACCTTAGCAGGCTCTGACGAAGTAGGTGCCTACTTACTGAAGAACCAAAGCGGTTCGCAAGTTTATATTACTGGCCACCCTGAATATGATGCTGATTCTTTGTTAAAAGAGTATCAGCGTGATGTGCAAAAAGGCCCGAACGCTCCTAAACCAAAGAATTATTTCCCAGAGGATAATCCTGATTTCAAGCCATCTAAAACGTGGCAGAGTCATGCCTTTTTGTTATTCTCCAACTGGCTTAACTACTATGTTTACCAGACCACTCCCTATGATATTAACTTGGTTAGCCAAGATGTAAGGACTAACAACTATGCCGAATAAACATCAAGCACTCAGTGCGGCACTCAAACAGCGCATTTTAATTTTGGATGGCGCCATGGGCACTATGATCCAAAAGCACAAATTTGAAGAGAATGATTACCGTGGTGCGCGCTTCGCTGATTGGCATGTATTAGTCAAAGGCAACAATGACTTATTAAGTCTGACGCAACCTGAGGTTATCGCGCAAATTCACCGTGAGTACCTTGAAGCGGGTGCCGATATCATTGAGACTAACACCTTTAACTCGACCACCATTTCGATGGAAGATTACGATATGGCGAGTCTTAGTCGTGAAATCAATCTGGAGTCGGCGCGTTTAGCGCGCAAGGTGGCGGACGAATTCACCGCTAAAGACCCGAGCAAACCACGCTACGTAGCAGGGGTGCTTGGGCCAACGTCGAAAACCTGCTCCATTTCACCGGATGTGAACGACCCCGGCTATCGCAACATTACCTTTGACCAATTAGTTGAGGCCTATGTGGAATCGACGCTTGCCTTGATGGAAGGCGGTGCGGACATCATTTTAATTGAAACTATTTTCGACACCTTGAATGCCAAGGCAGCGTCTTTCGCGGTAGAAGAAGCGTTTGAGCAAGCTGGCACAAGCTTGCCTGTAATGATCTCGGGCACTATCACTGATGCCTCTGGGCGCACCCTATCAGGGCAAACCACCGAAGCTTTTTATAATTCAATTCGTCATATTAAGCCGCTTTCAATCGGCTTGAACTGTGCCCTTGGTCCTGACCTTTTACGCCAGTATGTGGAAGAGCTCTCGGGTGTATGTGAAACATTTACCTCGGTGCATCCTAATGCGGGCCTGCCGAACGAGTTCGGTGAATACGATTTGGAAGCCGAAGAAATGGCACAAGAGATTATCGATTGGGGTAAAGAGGGCTTTATCAATATCGTTGGTGGTTGTTGTGGCACCACGCCTGAGCATATCAAGGCATTTGCTGATGGGTTAAAAAATGTGGCTCCGCGTCAGTTGCCCCAATTGCCAGTACGTATGCGTCTTAGTGGCCTTGAAGCCTGTAACTTGAATTAAGAGGCAATATTGATGACTAACACAGCAATTTTCACCAATGTTGGTGAGCGCACTAATGTCACCGGCTCGGCACGATTTAAACGTCTGATCATGGACGAAGACTATGAAACAGCGCTAGATGTTGCCCGTGAGCAGGTAGAAAGTGGCGCCCAAGTGATTGATATCAACATGGATGAAGCCATGTTGGACTCTAAAGCAGCCATGGTGAAGTTCTTAAACCTTATTGCCTCTGAGCCAGATATTTCCCGTGTGCCTATCATGGTCGACTCTTCTAAATGGGAAGTTATTGAAGCAGGCTTAAAGTGTATTCAAGGCAAGGCCATTGTGAATTCTATTTCCCTTAAAGAAGGGGAAGAGCCGTTTCGCAAGCAAGCTAAAATCTTAAAGCGTTTTGGTGCTGCGGTCGTGGTCATGGCATTTGATGAAACTGGACAAGCGGAAACCGCAGACCGTAAGTTCGCCATTTGTGAGCGCTCGTATCGGATTTTGGTCGATGAGCTGGGATTCCCACCGGAAGATATCATTTTTGATCCCAATATTTTCGCCGTAGCCACGGGTATTGAAGAGCACGATAACTACGCAGTTGAATTTATTGAGGGCACACGTCGAATCAAGGAAAACTTACCCCACTGTAAGGTCTCAGGCGGTGTCTCGAATGTATCTTTCTCGTTTCGTGGCAATAACCCCGTGCGTGAAGCGATTCATTCAGTGTTTTTATATCATGCCATCCAGGCAGGGATGGACATGGGTATCGTAAATGCAGGGCAACTGGCTGTTTATGATGATATTCCAACTGAGCTGCGTGATGCCGTTGAAGATGTGATCCTCAACAAAGACCCAGGCGCCGGTGAGCGATTAGTAGAATTGGCGCCTAAATATTCGGGCATGGCACAAGCAGAGAAAGTTGAAGACTTAGAGTGGCGCTCGTGGCCTGTTGAGAAACGCTTGGAACATGCGCTGGTTAAGGGAGTTACTGACTTTATCGAAGAAGATACAGAGCAGTGTCGCCAACAGTTTGCTAAACCCATTGAGGTGATTGAAGGTCCTTTGATGGATGGCATGAATGTGGTGGGTGATTTATTTGGTGCAGGTAAGATGTTCTTGCCGCAGGTGGTGAAATCTGCACGCGTTATGAAGCGTGCGGTTGCTTATCTTGACCCCTACATTGAAGCGGAAAAACAAGCAGGAGAAACCAACGGTAAAATCATCATGGCCACCGTAAAAGGGGATGTGCACGACATAGGTAAAAACATTGTTGGTGTCGTACTGCAGTGTAATAACTACGAAGTGATTGACCTTGGTGTAATGGTGCCGGCAGAGAAAATTCTGCAAACCGCAATCGATGAAAAGGCGGATATCATAGGTTTGTCTGGGCTTATCACGCCATCATTAGATGAAATGGTGCATGTTGCCAAAGAGATGAAACGTCGTGATTTCACGATCCCATTGTTGATTGGTGGTGCGACTACCTCTAAAGCGCACACAGCAGTAAAAATTGAACCGCAGTATGATCATGGCGTGGTCTATGTGAACAATGCCAGTCGTGCGGTGGGCGTGGCTTCGAGCTTGCTGAGTAAAACCGCAAAAGCCGATTTCCTTGCTAAAACCACCAGTGAATATGTGAAAGTGCGCGAGCAGCAGGCCCGTAAAAAACCGCGTTCAAAGCCGATTGGCTTGCAGCAAGCGCGTGCCAATCACGCCAAGCTAGACTGGCAAAATTATGTGCCACCTAAGCCCGTTACTTTGGGTGTGCAAGAGTTCCATGATGTACCGCTTAGTACACTGCGCAGCTACATCGACTGGACACCGTTTTTCATGACCTGGTCGTTGGCGGGTAAATACCCTCGCATTTTGAATGATGAGATTGTTGGTGAGCAAGCGCAGTCTTTGTTTGCTGATGCTAATGCTATGTTGGATGAGCTTGAGCAGTCAGGCAGTTTACAACCTAAAGGGGTGATTGGTTTATTCCCAGCAAACCGCGTTGGCGATGATATCGAAATCTACACAGATGAAAGCCGCACTGAGGTGTTGGTGCGCTCGTCACAGTTGCGCCAGCAAACTGAGAAAAAGGGCTTTGCAAATTACTGTTTAGCCGACTACATCGCACCTAAAGGTACACCTGATTACTTCGGTGCATTTGCGGTAACCGGTGGCTTAGAAGAAGACACCTTAGCGGATGCGTTTGATGCGCAAGGTGATGATTATAATAAAATCATGGTTAAGGCTGTGGCGGATAGGCTAGCTGAAGCATTTGCCGAGTATCTTCACGAGCAAGTGCGTAAAGTGCACTGGGGTTTCGCGGCAAATGAAAACTTGAGCAACGACGAGCTTATTCGTGAAAACTACCAAGGGATAAGACCTGCTCCGGGTTATCCTGCATGTCCTGAACACACTGAAAAGCGTAAAATCTGGCAGCTATTGGATGTTGAGAACCGCATCGGTATGAAGTTGACGAGTTCATATGCAATGTGGCCGGGTGCTGCGGTATCAGGATGGTATTTCTCTCACCCAGATTCAAAGTACTTCGCTGTGGCGGGTATTCAGCGCGATCAGGTAGAAGATTATGCTCAGCGTCAAGGCATGACTATAGAAGAAGCAGAGCGCTGGCTGGGGCCAAACCTCGGGTACGAAAACTAGCGTAAATGTACAGTGAGAGTGAATAAGTAAAAAGGCGACCTAAGGTCGCCTTTTTATTTGATGCATATACTGATCGCTTGAGAGGCAATTCCGTAACTATATTGGTTGGGTAATGGTTTTCTAGCTAAACCCCTGTTCAAAATTTAACTTATTGCCAGCATTGAAGTTATAATTTTGTGATACAGTTATTGAGGGACAAAAATGATAAGTGGGACTGAGTTGTGAGGGATACCATAAACGCAAGCGATAAAGACAAGGCTCGTTTTTTACGGGTATTTGCCTTTATTGGTGCAGTCACATCATTTCTAATGTCGATCAGCAGCTATGGCGACGGCTACATTTTGTTGAGCATTTTGCTCGCAGCTTCAGTGATTGTTTTTGTTTCTCCTTTTGTTGTTAAAGGCAAAGACGCTGTTATTGCCGTGGTTATGCTTTATACCCTATACTTTTTGATGGGCTATCTGGTTATTTCCGGCGGCAGTCATGGTACTGGACCTTTGTGGTTGTTTATCGTTTCCCCTGTGACGTTCTTTATTCGCGGTCTCAAACGCGGCGCATTTGACCTAGTCCTGCTTGCGGGCACTATCTCGGTATTGTTTATTTATACTCCAGAAATAGGCTTGTATGACTACCAGTCGTTTTACTTCCCATCGCGAGTTATGTTGTGTTTCTCCATTTTGTGTGTGCTCGGTGGTTTTTATGAATACTACCGTAACAAATACAGTTTGCAGCTTATGCAACAAGTAGAGATTAATCGCAAAATGGCCAGCACGGACTCCATGACTGAGCTGTATAATCGCCGCTATACCCTTGAATGTTTGGAGGGGCGCCATTACGGCGAAGACGCTGTTTTTATTTTAATGGACGTTGATAACTTCAAGCAGATTAATGATAACTACGGTCACGTTATTGGTGATGAAGTGCTCATGTACATTGCCGATACATTACGAAAAGTGTGTGCAGGAGATGGTATTGTGTCACGTTGGGGAGGAGAGGAATTCCTGATTGTGGTGCAAAGTCAGCATGCGCATAAAGCACATACGATAGCGAAGAGCATCCATGAATCTCTCAGGGCATCACCCTTCAAGCGCGACATCCATCAATTTAATGTCACTCTCAGTATTGGCGTACATCAGCGCCAAGCGGGAGAGAGTATCGATCATTGCTTGAACATCGCAGATAAGCGCTTGTATAAGGCTAAAACGAGCGGTAAAAACCGTACTGTATCGGACGATGAAGTTGAATTTGCTTAGAATGACCGCCCACATAGTGAATGAATTAGCCTAATAGTAAAATGCAGGGGTAGCTTAAGGCGTTGGTATAACGCGAGCTATCCCATACAATAGCGACTAATAATAGCCAATTTGAATTGCCGTGCTGCCCATCGAACAAAGCTACTGTGAGCTGTTAACACAATTAAAAACCCACCCTCTTTGCCTACTGCAAGCGCCGCCCGGTGCGGGTAAATCTACGTGGTTGCCTTTGCAACTACTAAGAGAAGGTCATTTTAAGCGTATTGTTATGCTGGAGCCCCGTCGCTTAGCCGCACGTAATATTGCCAATTACCTTGCTGCACAACAAAACGAAGAAGTCGGCCAAAGTGTCGGGTTACGGCTGCGCCAAGAGACTAAGGTCAGTGCGCAAACGCGCTTAGAAATTGTCACAGAGGGAGTGCTCACGCGAATGTTGCAAAGCGACCCTGAGTTATCTGGGGTCGATTTGGCGATTTTTGATGAATTCCATGAGCGCTCCATGGCTGCAGATACTGCGATGGCATTTGCTTTAGAGAGCCAACTGCTGCGTGATGACCTGAGCATTTTAGTTATGTCAGCGACGTTAGATTCGCAGCGATATCAGTCATTTTTTGATTGTCCCATAGTGCAAAGTGAAGGGCGCAGTTACCCGATTGATGAAATCTATCAGCCTTTGGCAGCACAAGATAAGTGGCTCCAAGCTATGCCTGCGTTGGTAGAACGTGCTTTAAGCGAGCAAGTAGGTTCCGTGTTGGTGTTTTTACCGGGACAGCGTGAAATCAATTACCTTGCGCAAAATCTTCACCTCGATAATCAGGAAATCGAGGTGCACATGCTCTACGGCGAGCTTGATAAGAATGCACAACAACAGGCGATAGCGCCTGCACCACAGGGCAAACGCAAGGTCGTACTCACAACCAATGTGGCGGAAACAAGCTTAACCATTGAAGGTATTCGTGTGGTGGTCGATAGCGGCAAACGCCGTGCAGCGCAATTCAATTTGAATACCGGTGTTACTGAATTAAGAACCGTGAATATTTCTCGCTCCTCCGCAACGCAAAGAGCGGGCCGAGCGGGGCGATTGGAAGCGGGGGTGGTGTATCGTCTTGGTAGTAAAGAGCAGCTCGAGCGTCGGGCCTCCCATGATGCCCCAGAAATCTTGACCAGTGATATCAGCGCCTTGATGTTAGAGGCAAAAATCTGGGGTGCGAGTATCGACGAATTGCAGTTGCTGGATATGCCATCGAGCGCACAGCAGCAACAGGCTCTAGCTTTATTAGAAATGCTGGAAATTGTTGATAGCTCTGGGAAGTTAACCTCACAAGCAAAAATTATCCATGGTATGGGTACGGATCTGCGTTTCGGCCATCTGCTTTATAAGGCAAAAGAAATTGAACTCAGTCATCCCGGCTTTTTGTATTTGGCAGCTGCCTTTGTGGCATTAATGGAAGCGCGCGTAGCGACTGTGCCTGAGTTGAGCACTGCACTGAATATGCAATTGCAGCGGCCTCATCCGGCCTTTAAGCAACAGTTGGGGTATTGGCGTAAGCGTTTATCTGTAGCTGTGATCAATGAGTTGCCAATGTCTATGCTGCCGATTGTGGTTGCCTTGGCCTTTCCTGACCGTATTGCTAAACGCCGAGGTACAGGCATGCTCATGAGTAATGGCGCGGGCGTGCTTGCGAGCGAGGAGCATTGGCTTGATGAGCAATTACTGGCGATTGCAGAGGTTGGTGGAAAGCAAGGCCAACGTATATTCAGCGCGACCGCTGCTGATAGCGAACAACTTAAATCTTACTTGCCGCATCTATTTAGCGAACAGGTGGTGTGTGAATTCAATGACAAATCAGGCAAGTTCACTAACGAGGTTAGGCAAAAACTAGGTGCTATCACTTTACACACTCAGCCTTCATCTGAACCGATTGATGCAGATATGAAGTGCCAAGCTTGGTTAGGCGTATTGGCCAAAAGAGGATGGGGGGTGTTCAAGCATGCACAATCTGAGCAACTACGCATTCGCCTAATACTCGCTGGCCAATTGCTTGGCGGTGTGTTTTCAATAAGCTGTGAACAAGCCTTATTGAATGATGCAAAGACATGGTTAACCCCTTACTTAACAGATGTGAAGTCTTTATCGGAGCTCGAAAGCTTCGACTATCGACCTGCTTTACTGTCGCTTATTGATTACGGTGCGCAACAGCAACTCGAGGAGTTGTTACCCAGTAAATTGACCGTACCCTCAGGCTCTACCCACAAGTTAATTTATCAGCTAGATGGGCCTGCGAAACTGAGTGTGCGCATGCAAGAGGTTTATGGTTTGATGCAAAGCCCGCAATTGGCGCATGGTAAGTTACCTTTGTTGATGGAGTTATTGTCACCAGCACATCGACCATTGCAATTAACACAGGACCTAGCGCAGTTTTGGCAAGGGAGTTACCGGGAAGTACAAAAAGAGATGAAAGGGCGATATCCCAAGCACTTTTGGCCCGACGATCCCGCCACAGCTCAGGCTACCAATAAGGTAAAGAGTAAAATGTAATTTCAGCATTCACTAGCCGCTTTGTGCTTGGGCTTACTTTTTCCTGTTTTGGGGTTATAGTAAAGCGAGCCAAGAACGTAAAGGATGGTTATGGAAGCACTTTTTGTTTTGCTGATGTTACTACTACTGGTAGTTGCGATAGGTGGCATTTGTGGCATTGTGGCGATGATGCAAATCAGCAAGCTCAATGACCAAGTGAGTAAATTACAAGCTCAGCTGCAGGGATTGCAAAGCGCCTTCAAAAAGGCACTTGAGTCGGGTAGCGCAGTACAACAAGGCGGTGACGAAAGCTCCCAAGCACCTGTTCACAGTCAGCGCCAATCGCGCGAATTAGCAAAGCCCGATACACACTCAAGTACCACCTCTGTGCCACTGAGTGATGAAGCAGTGACTAACAACATAGCAACAGCCACGCCATCCTCAGCGCCAAGCACTCCTGCACCTGTTGCTACACCGCCTACACAAACCTCTGCGATGAGTAAAGCTCAGCCTGCGGCTGAAGTCACAGCGCCGCCGACACCGCAAGCTTGCGATGATGAAACACAAGGCCTATGGTCACGCATCAGCGCACAATTTAAAGAGCATTGGATGGTGTGGATTGGTGCCCTTGCGTTGGCGTTTGGCGGTATTTTCTTTGTTTCTTATTCACTTGAGGCTGGGCTGCTATCAGTCACTGCTCGTTTAGCCCTGGGCGGTGCTTTTGGAGTGAGCTTGCTGGTGGGCGCTGAATATGCACATCGAAAATTCTATCAAAGTAGTGAACAGCAACATGCCATGATTGCCTATGTGCCCGCCGCACTTGCTGCGGGTGGTTATATCAGTTTGTTCGCACTGACTGCGCTGGCGTTTGTTAGTTATCAACTAATCTCACCGATGACGGCGTTTGTGATGCTCGCATTTGTGTCTGTAGCCGCAAGTTGGAATGCACTTCGTTATGGTCCTTTGTTGGCAGTGATAGGTATGCTCGGCGCCTATAGTGTGCCGATGTGGGTATCCACTGGTTCTTCAAACTACTTGGCTCTGGTCACCTATTTGAGCGTATTAACGCTGAATCTTACCTATGTTGTGCGCAAAGTACGGCGCATGTGGCTATGGTATAGCATATGGACCTTGCATCTATGTTGGCTGTTGCTGATCTCGGTGAATATTCCTCCATCACAAGCTATGGCGATGATTATCTTTGTGCCCGTGTCCGTTATGTTACTCATCATGATCCCGCGCTTGGGCTTCTCATTTTCACAGGTAGAGCACCGAGTTTGGTCTTTTAAAAACTTGGTACTGCAAAAGCCAGATCACATCCTGCTAGGGGTCATCTTCATTGCAGTTTTGTTGTTTTCCAGCCAACAAGGCGCAGATATATTGGGCATTCAATTTTGGTTACTGAGCGCAGTATTTGCATTGGCAACGTTGCTTAACAGCCGTTGGCAGTTATGGCCCGCGCTTAGTGTTGTATTGTTAGGGTTATTATTGGACCAGCCTTATCCCGTCAATGCGGATTTAAATCACGATGGCTTGCTGATGTTTTATGGCTCGCTCGGGCAGGCGCAAATTGCCATGGTGGCATTCTTAGTATTTGGCACTGTGTTTGCCAACCGCTCGGCGCAACATATCGGCTTTAGCTTAATAACGGGTTCTGCCGTGTTACTGCCGTTAGTACTATCTTATTTGGTTTTACCCGATGCATGGCTTGGCGATGTAAAATGGTTCTGGGTGCTTGAGCTCTTATTAGGGGCGGCATTTTTGGTGTTTTTGGCCAAGCGAACAAGCAATACCTTACAACAAGCAATTTATTGGTGCGCTATTAATGCGCATTTAGCATTCTCTGCAACCTTGGTGTTGGGCACGCACGCGTTGACCCTAGCCTTGGCTATTCAAGTGGTGTTGATGTGTTACCTATCAAATCGCTTTGCTCAGGCAATTCCAGCGTGGTTACTCAAAACGCTTGTGACGCTGGTGGTGGCGCGACTCACCTTGTTATGGATAGAGCCCCCCTTCGAAGGATTAGATTTAGATGCAATCGGTGAGCCGCAACTCTGGCTGTATCCTCTGGTCGCTGGTTTGTTCGTGCTTGCTTATCGCCTCTTTGCTAATGCATCACTCAAGCCTTGGCTCCTTGGCGCAGTGTTGCATGTGTTAGCCCTGTGGGTCAGTGTGCTGACAAGCTATTTGATCGTGGGTCATACCATCGAGTTGCACAATTTATCATTGCTTGAAAAACTCGTTTTGAGTCTGAATTGGGGACTGTTGGGTTGTGTGTACGTGTATCGTGCCAAAGCAGCGAAGAGTATGGAGCAATTCTACACGGTTGCTGGGGGTATCCTGTTGGCAATCGCGGCCATCTTCCAAGCAGAACTATTAACTGAGTACAACCCTTGGCTTAATCGTATTGCCATCGGTGATTCACTTATCACTAGTTATGCGTGGCTTTATTATTGCGGCCCTGTTGCGGTGCTATCTTGGCTTGCGTATCAACTGCGTCCGCAGAAGGCTGACTTAAGTCGTGTGCTTTTTGCCAGCGCTGGCGCCTACGCATTTATTTTTATCAATTCTTTGTTGCGCCAATATTGGCAAGGTCAATACATCGTGCTTGCGCAGGGTGCCGAGGACGCTGAATTATACAGCTACTCTGTAGTGTGGTTGTTGATTGGCGCGGCCTTGGTGTCGCTAGGGTTAACCAAAGCAAAACTCCTTATTCAGCGCGTTGGAGTTGCCTTGCTCGCTTTGGTCATCGCTAAAGTCTTCTTAGTGGATATGGCTAATTTAACTGGGTTGTTAAGAGCGTTATCCTTCATAGGCTTAGGTCTTGCGCTGGTGGCATTAGGTGCTTTGTTTAAGTGGCTGCAGAACCAACATCCTAGGGCGTGTTGATCTTTGGTTGAACAGACGTCTGGATAGACAAAATTTACTTTAACTGGCCAAGGACTCATAATAGCCCTTTGCCAGTTAATGATTGCGAGTGCTGTGTCTCAAAACCCCGTTCTTCTATCCGTTGAAAACTTGTCCTATGCCATTAAAGGACAAGCTATCTTGCATGACATTCACTTTAAACTTAATCAAGGCGAATTTATTGGCTTACTCGGGCCAAATGGGGCGGGCAAATCAACCTTGTTACGTTGTATTTACCGTTATTACAGTGCTTGCCAGCAGGCCATTACGTTTTCGGGGAAGTGCATTCAAAGTGTGCCGCAACATCAGTTAGCCAAAGAGGTGGCGGTGGTGCTGCAACAGCCTGCTAACGATATGTCTCTAAGTGCAAAGGAAGTTGTAGCATTGGGGCTGCTTCCTGGTTCAAGTATGTGGCAAAGCATTACTGCTGAGCAACATGAGCAAGTCCATCATGCGCTAGAGCAGGTTGGCTTAGCGGCTCATTCCCATAAACCTTTAGGGCACCTTTCCGGTGGTGAGCAACAGCGAGTGCACATTGCCAGAGCGTTGCTGCAACAGCCGAAGCTATTAATCATGGACGAGCCGACGAGTCATCTTGATATCAAGTACCAAATTGAAATTATGGAATTAGTTCGTTCGTTGCAACTCACTGTATTGGCTTCGTTTCACGATATTAACTTGGCTGCCACCCAATGCGATCGCTTAATTGTGCTCAATAAGGGGCGCTGTGCAGCATTTGGTGAGCCCAAAGAAGTGGTGACTCAGTCACTGCTTAGTGATGTCTTTGGGGTGTGTGCTGATGTCGTGCCGCATCCGCAAAATCCTGAGAAATGGCCATTGGTGCATTACTACTACGGCTATCACAAGGAGGACGCCCGCTAGTGCAAAAACTTGCAGTTATTATTGCGCTGTTAGTGGCGACTGCCTTGAGCGCACTATTTGCTCTCAAAGTTGGGGCTGTGACCATTTCATGGTCACAGCTATTCTTGGCATTATCGGGTGCAAGTGCAGACGCGTTGTGGCAACAGATCATTTGGGAGCTACGTTTGCCTCGCGTTGCTGTGGCATTTATGGCGGGCGCTGGGCTGGCGCTTTCTGGGGCGATGTTGCAAACGGTGACACGAAACCCCTTGGCAGACCCATACTTATTCGGTATCTCCTCAGGCGCTGCTTTGGGTGTAGTTGCAGCCATCACTCTATTTGGCGTTACTTCAGGGCTTGCACTCAGTGGCAGCGCCTTTGCTGGCGCTATGTTAGCAACGGCATTGTTACTTGGGGTGACCGTGAGTTTGCGCTACATGCAAAGTGCCATCATGGTGCTATGTGGTGTGGCGCTGTCTTTTGGCTTTAGCGCACTAACGAGCTTGCTGTTGTACTTTAGCGACCCGCAAGCGATCAGTGCCTTGGTCTTTTGGTCCATGGGCAGTTTTGCCAGAGCGCAATTGAATATGCTGTTGCCACTGGCGTTGTTGATGCTGGTAGCATTGGCTATCGTCTTCGTATTACGCAGGCACCTCAGCGCCTTGTTATTGGGAGATGAAAGTGCTCATACGCTCGGTGTCAACGTTAAAGCACTGCGACTATTTGTGCTCATTCTCAGTGCGTTGATAACAGCCGTGTTAGTGAGTATTTGCGGCGGCATAGGTTTTGTAGGTTTAATGATTCCGCATTTGGTTCGCTTAAGTGGTTATTTTAACTCTACACAGCTCTACCCAATTAGTTTTATATTGGGTGGGCTCTTTATGATGTGGGTTGATGTTGTTGCGCGTATTACCTTGCCCAATCAAGAGCTGCCAATTGGTGTGATCACGGCATCCATCGGCAGTGTCTTTTTCTTTACTCTGCTGTATGCGCGTCAACGCGCTCAGGAGGGGTAACGCAAACACAGGTTATTATTGCTGAACCTGTGTTCGCGTGCAGTTTGAATATTTCTATCAACTACGAGATGGATATAACCCTTGGAGGGCAATACAGAAATTGACTCCCAGGTTGGGCTGTCTATTTTCATGTGGTTGATTGCCGCCCGAATTGGCAAGTGCTTGCGCCGCCAGCTGCGCATTGGTGGTGCTTTCTGACGAAGTGTAGGAAACGACTTCGGCTGCTGACTCCACATCTTGGCCCATAAAATAATTCGCACCAGGTTCGGCAGATATGCCCGCTTCGGCAACGCCATTTAGGATGTGATTATGCATAGGCATTTGTGCTTCTGTGATAGTGACTTCATTAGCACCGAGCTTCTCTCCCAAGCGTCGTGAACTTAACCCTGGGCCACGACCTGGGTGCATTGGCGCGCGATTCCTTAAGTCCGGAAGGGCAAATGTTGTTCTGCCATCACCACCATAGGTGGTACCTACGAGGGAGAATAAAGCCGTATTTTCTGCCACAGGGAGTAGTTGCCCATCACATAAGGCCCAAGAACGTGGCGCGAAGTTACACGCCCACATACGAATTTCTGCAATAAATGGTTCAGACATTGTGTAGCTCCTTAGTGACGAGGTGGGTAGATACCAAACAGGCTAATAATGAAATTGACGCACAGTGATGGCATTAAATTACTATGGGGTTGACTGCCACCATTATTGGCAATACTTTGCTGGGCAAGTTGTTGGAATTTGCTTGGGTCAGATGTGGCATCCGCATAGGGTTTGTCACCATCTGTTTGTGTCGCCAATACGTGGTTGCTGGGGTCACTGGCGTTCGCTTCATCGATACTGGCCATCAATGAATGGGTGTGACTTGGCAGTTGGTTAATAGTTAATGTTTCATTTTCTGAGCCAAATTTTTGGCCAATGTTGTGGTTGCTGAGGCCACCACCTTGTCCTTTATGGATAGGCAGTCGTCCACGCATATCGGGCAGCCCAAAATTGGTGCGACCGTCGCCGCCGTATAGTGTGCCCAGCAAAGAAAATAAAGCATCATTTTGTGTTACGGCAAGCAACTGGCCGTCGCAGAAGGCCCAGCCCCGCGGCGCAAAATTACCTGCAAACATGCGAATTTCGCCTACATATGGTTCGCTCATTGTTACTCTCCGAATATTAGTTCCTAGATGGAAAAACACCTTGCATAGCGATACAAAAGTTAACTACTAAGCTCGGTTGCATGTTGTTATGCGCTTGGTTGCCACCCATTGCGGAAACGCTTTTTATGTTCAGCGCATTCAAATTACTTGGTGCTGCATACATGCTTCGTGATCCGTGTTGCGGTGCTCTTCCTGTAAATTGATAACCCGCCGCGAGTATTCTCGACGAGAAGTCACTGACATTGGCATTGGCGATAGTGCCAAGCACTGTGTGGTTGTGAGAGGGGACTTGCGTCTCATTCAACACCACAGTCTCGCTACCACTTTTATTGCCCGGTTGTGTACCTGAGCTGTGTATTGGTGCACGGCCTCGAAAATCAGGTAACCCAAAAGTTGTGCGACCATCGCCGCCATACATACTGCCAATTAAGGAAAACAGCGATTGATTTTGGTTGATAGCCAATAGTTGTCCATCACATTGACTCCATCCACGCGGAGCGAAATCAAATCCGAACATTCGAATTTCGCTGATGAAAGGCTCTGCCATAACAGTTTCCTCTTTACAAATTAAGTGAGTCGACCCACTATTAAATTATTAAAAAATAACTACTTACATACATGACTACTAATAACTGGAAAAATGAGATTTCGTTACGCAAATACTCACACAGCGACATACCTTTTATGCAGCAGCTGTATGCTTCAACACGTGAAAGCGAATTGGCGATGACCAACTTCAGCGTTGAAGAAAAAGAGCGCTTCATTTCGCAGCAATTTACCGCGCAACTGGCGCATTACACGCAGTACTACAGCACTGATTCGTTTAATATTATTGAACTTAATGACGAGCCTATTGGCCGTCTTTTTGTAGACTATTGGGAAAACGAGATTCGAATTGTGGATATTGCGCTGATGCCGCAATATCGCAGCTCTGGGATAGGCACTTATTATTTTGAATGGCTGTTTGATAAGGCACGCGAGCTGAGTCAGCCGATTACTATTCATGTGGAGCACACTAATCCTGCAAAGAGGCTCTACGAGCGTCTTGGTTTCAGACTTAAAACGCAGACAAATGATATCTACCTGTTGATGCAGTGGTGCCCCTAACATGCTGTGTAGTCGCTCTACAATGCTGCAATATCAGGTATAGAATCTCGTTTTCGTGCAACCACAGTCTCGTATTCGGTTTGCGAATTTGGCGACAAAAACAGCTCTTTTTCGCCAAAGGTATCGTGGCTTATTTTGTAGATGCCTTGCGGAACGGAAAAGTCATGTGTGCCTTTATAAATAACCGAAAAGGCTTCCCATTGTTCACCGTCGATAGGTCCTTTTATTACCTCTGAAACAACAAGGTTAACTTGATTTCCTGCCTGATCTTTTAAAAGCACGGTTTCACCCAGAATCGTGCTGAGATTACTGAAATTGTAATTGTCTATCACTGGATATCCTTAACATGTTTGCACATGTGTGATGCAGATAAATAATGGAGGTTAATTATATTTTTATTAACATTTATTAAACATATAATTAACCACTTAAAGTTAGTTTGCTTTGGTTCCTTTATCAAGCACAGTTGCTTTTATTTTCAGCTCTTAACGTTTGCAATATGTATTCAGCGTCTCAAAAAACGCCTTGAAGTGCCCCTTACACTTGGGGCACTTCAGTAACCTAGATTATTCGTACTCTCACCCTTAGTAATGACGCAAGCCCTAACAGCCACAGCAGATAGAAAATCACACCACTACTAAGTTTGTTCTTCGGCGGCTCAACAGGTGGCTGTTTCGGAGCTACGGTGACATTGACTTGAGCACTGTCCGTTGCGCCAAGTTCATCGGCGATGGTGTAAGTCACCAAAGCCTCCCCACTGAATTCATCCATAGGGATAAATTTTAGGGTGTTATCTGCATTGATGGTTACTTCCCCAAACTCGGTCTCGGCAGAGACTAGACTCAATTGTTGTCCCTCTGGATCGGTGTCGTTGGCAAGCACATCAATAAATACACGGGTGCGGTACCAAGTCTCACTGACATCATCATTGGCAACAGGCGCTTGATTTGCCACCACACTCAGGTACACAAAGGCGCTGTGAGTATTACCATGGCTATCGACTATGGTGTACAGCAGCAAGTCGTCGCCGAGGTACAACATCGGTGCCTCATAATGGATTTGATTATCGACAATCGTGGCGGCACCAAACTCACTTTCAACGCTGTCGATAGTAAGTGGGTCACCATCTTCGTCGCTATCGTTGTTGAGCACGTCAAATGTAGCACTACTGTTTTGCACCACTTCATAGGTATCATCCTGCGCTACTGGAATATTGTTAGCGTCCAGTGCGACAGCTATAACACCGGGGTCTATGAGGTTGCCGTTGACGATGGCATCAGCATCGTTGGCACCGCCTTCTTGCAAGGTCAGTTGTACACACCAATGACCTTGGGTGAGGCCAGGTTGCCACACGTCGCTATCGGGCGATGGGCAAAATCCTCGGCTGCCCAATGTTGACGCTATCATGTTGTGCTCATCAATAACGAGGTCGCGCCAAGTACCCTCTATGAACTTGCGGTACATAGCATTCGCAGGAATAGGTTGGCGCTGCGGGAGGACAAAGCTGACATCATCCCCAGGGATAGACATATCAGTGATGATCAATGCGTACAGCGTGCCTACATGGCGCGTTTGTGCATCCACATCTACAGCACTCGGCAGTAGTTGCGCACCGCCAAAGGCACCATCAGCAAAGCTGCTCGCTTGGGCGCAGGTACCAAACTCACTTTCAACAAAGAAGCCTTCATCTTGTGTGGGGGAAGCCGCGAGCACACTGCATACGCCAGTCGCATCGAGGTAATCTGGTACTCCATCTCCGTCGCTGTCGGTGAAGCCTTCTTCATCATCTGGGATCAAGTCGCCATCACTGTCGCCGGAGCCTAGCTCGGGCAGTTGCTCTCGAATATCCAGCTGGGCAGTCACCGAGGTGCTCAGTGGCATGGAGTTATCATCAGTCACGGTTACTTCAACTTCGTACACACCAACGGTCAGTGCAGCGGTGTCCAAGATGGTGGTGGCACTTTGAGCGGTATCTAATGGCGCATCGGGTTCAATACGCCATTGATAAGTGTGTGTATCTGTATGGTTCGGGTCATTCACAGAGGCATGTAATTCAATGTTGCTACCTAGGGTGAATAGCGTCATAGGTTGTGCGTTTTGCGTGGCCGTAATCTGTACTCTTGGTGCAAGATTACGCTCGGTGATGGTAGCAGTGTGTTGCCACTTGGGTGCACGGTTCACTTGCTCTGAGAGCGAGACAATAATGGTTTCATCGTCTTCATCTTGGCCATCGGCATAGACATCGAACACTAGCGCTGTTTGTTTGGAATTAAACACCAGTTCGCCAGCCATTAACGCATGGTCTGCATTGTCACTGGTACCCGCAACTGTGTAAGGCACAACCAATGGATACACAGGTGCATCACCACTGAGATAGGCGTTGATACGATGTTCGCCGCCCTCGGTGGCGAGGGTATTGGCAGCAAAGCTAATGAGCGGATTAACGGTGATTCGCTGTGATACCAGTGTACTGCGATTTTCACTGTCGGTTGCTTGCCAATACAAGGTATGTAGACCCGACGTGAAATACACAGGGTTGTCGAGTAAACGTACAGCAATTGCTTCACCTTGGGCATCAACCGCGGTGGCGGTACCAAAGTTCACTTTCGTATAGAGCCCAGTGGCGTTGACGTTGATATCCGCAGGCACCGTGATTACGGGCGAACCTTCAGGTAAATCACCACTGGCTGCAAAACGTACATCCGCATAAGCATCAGCCCCTGATTTATCAGCAATGCGATAGCGTAAACTAATGGCGTCGGTTAACCCTGCGGGAGCTGTGTACACCAGCATATTGTCGGTGATGCTGACCTCACCGATGTCGGCATTGGCCGAAGTCAGAGTCAACTCATCGTCTTGGTCAACATCATAGTCATTGGCGAGCACATCGAGCACATATCTATGGTCAGCTGCCATCGATGGTGTAAAGGTGTCATCAATAGCCACCGGAGCGTCATTTTGCGCACTGATGGTGATCAGTATAGTGGTGGGCTCACTTTGTAATTCGCCATCAGAGGCCACCAGTACGAGTGAGTCCTCCCCTTGGAAGTTTTCATTAGGGGTGTAATTGAGCTGCAAGCCAATGATTTCAGCGCTGCCATTCATCGGCGGCGTCTGCATGTTTACAGTGACGGACTCTGGCGTTTCATCGGTTATATCGAGAAGCAAGGTGGCGGTGGTGTCTTCTTCGCCAGTTAACGAACGACTGTTTATCACAGGCGCTTTATTGGCAGCTTTTACAGTGATGCTAAAGGCAGGTAATTGCGCCGTTAGATCGCCATCACTGACGCTGATTTGAATGTTAGCAAAGCTGCCGACATCCGCATCGGCCGGGGTGCCAGAGAGAGCACCAGTGCTGGTGTTAAAGGCCGCCCATGAAGGCATGTTCACGATACTGAATGTCAGGGTATCGTCTTCTGGGTCTGACGCTGTTGGCACAAAGCTGTATGCTTGACCGGCAATCACCTCGCTAGGCGGTGTACCAGAGATAACGGGCGCTTGGTTTGCTACATTGACGGTGATGCTAAAGGCAGGTAATTGCGCCGTTAGATCGCCATCACTGACGCTGATTTGAATGTTACAAAGCTGCCGACATCCGCATCGGCCGGGGTGCCAGAGAGAGCACCGGTGCTGGTGTTAAAGGCCGCCCATGAAGGCATGTTCACGATACTGAATGTCAGGGCATCGTCTTCGGGGTCTGACGCTGTTGGCACAAAGCTATACGCTTGACCGGCAATCACCTCGCTAGGCGGTGTACCAGAGATAACGGGCGCTTGGTTTGCTGCATTGACGGTAATGCTAAAGGCAGGTAATTGCGCCGTTAGATCGCCATCACTGACGCTGATTTGAATGTTAGCAAAGCTGCCGACATCCGCATCGCCCGGGGTGCCAGAGAGAGCGCCAGTGCTGGTGTTAAAGGCCGCCCATGAAGGCATGTTCACGATACTGAATGTCAGGGCATCGTCTTCGGGGTCTGACGCTGTTGGCACAAAGCTATACGCTTGACCGGCAATCACATCAGAAGCAGGCGTGCCGGAAATGACAGGCGCTTGGTTTGCTGCATTGACGGTGATGCTAAAGGCAGGTAATTGCGCCGTTAAATCGCCATCGCTGACGCTGATTTGAATGTTAGCAAAGCTGCCGACATCCACATCGGCTGGGGTGCCAGAGAGAGCACCGGTGCTGGTGTTAAAGGCCGCCCATGAAGGCATGTTCACGATACTGAATGTCAGGGCATCGTCTTCGGGGTCTGACGCTGTTGGCACAAAGCTATACGCTTGACCGGCAATCACCTCGCTAGGCGGTGTACCAGAGATAACGGGCGCTTGATTCGCGGCATTGACGGTAATGCTAAAGGCAGGTAATTGCGCCGTTAGATCGCCATCACTGACGCTGATTTGAATATTAGCAAAGCTGCCGACATCCGCATCGGCCGGGGTGCCAGAGAGAGCACCTGTGCTGGTGTTAAAGGTCGCCCATGAAGGCATGTTCACGATACTAAATGTCAGGGCATCGTCTTCTGGGTCTGACGCTGTTGGCACAAAGCTATACGCTTGACCTGCAACCACATCAGAAGCAGGCGTGCCGGAGATAACGGGCGCTTGATTCGCGGCATTGACGGTAATGCTAAAGGCAGGTAATTGCGCCGTTAGAACGCCATCGCTGACGCTGATTTGAATATTAGCAAAGCTGCCGATATCCGCATCGGCCGGGGTGCCAGAGAGAGCGCCAGTGCTGGTATCAAAGCTCGCCCAAGGAGGTCTGTTCATGACACTGAAGGTCAATGTGTCACCATCGGGATCAGATGAAGTAGGCACGAAACTGTAACTTTGCCCTGTGGTTGCCTCGGTGGCAGGAGTACCGGAAATACTGGGCGCTTGATTAGGTTCCTCTCGGGTGATAGTGGGCACAGATACATCCGATGAACGGTTGCCCGCATTATCCGTGGCCGCAACCACGAAATCATTGCCTCCCAGCACCAGTGATGCACTCAATGACCACTGTCCTGCGCTTACTGAGGTACTTACCAAGGCGGTGTTGTTATCGGCAACACCATCATTATTGGCATCGGCAAACAGCGCTATATTGACGTTATTTTCACTATGGCTACCTGCAATTACAGCTGTAGAGGTCGTCACTGTTTGCTCGCTGCTTGGGGTGCTCACCACAGGTGTTGTGGGCGCTTGTGTATCGATAACAATATTTTTGCTGCCACTGAGACTCGCGCCACTACCGATGGCAGGTAATGTGAGAGTGGCATCATTACCTGCTGCGTCCTTAATGGTTGAGCCATTGCTAGCCAATGCAGTGGTACTGAGGTAAGCCAAATCAGAGCTGATATCACCTGCTTGCACTTGATAACTAAAGCTTAGGCTTGTGCTGGCGGAGCCCGATGTGTAAATGGCTGTTCTGTCTGTGGTTCCTGTCTCTAGTGTGAGGATAGGTGAGCCGCCTACAATATCCACCGCTTCACTGAATGCCACAGTGACATTTATGCTCTCACCGACACTGTAGCTCCCATCTGCTGTCGTAGAGGTCACACTGATAACACTTGGGGCTAGAGAGTCCACAACAACACCAGTCAGTGAACCAATATTATTGAGAGTTAGATTTAAGTCATTACTATTTGCATCTGTGATGGCGCCGCCGTTAAGTGCTAGCACAACTACGCTGATGGCATCATCTTCTAGGCCACTTTCGACTGTATAACTAAATTGTAGGGCCTGTGTATTGTTGCCACCAACGAAAGTGGCTTGTTTGGTTTGTCCTGCGATGCTGATATTCAAACTCGGTGAGCCAGTTACACTGACCACTTCATCGGTATTCACGATGAAAGTAAGTGTTTGCGCGCCAGTGTAAGTGCCCGAGGCTGGTACTTGTACGCTATTTATTACCGGAGCCGTGGTGTCGTCATCGTCATTAATCACAATCGTAACTTGCTGCACACCTGACTCTGACGCGCCACCCCCACTGACCGCACTGATATCCACGATGACTTGTTCATTTACATCTTCAATACTGTCGTCAATGGCTATAATCCCTTGAGCTGCGTTAGCACTGATGCTACCAGCAGGGATGGTAATAATTGCGCTTGGAGCACTATAGTCGGTACCACTTGTAGCTGTGCCGCTGAGCCCAAGTGATACGATTACGTTCTCAAATGTTTTATTTGAAATAGTTGCCGTGAGCGATGTGCTGCCGCCATTTTCATTAATACTGGCCGCCGCGCTCGAAAGTGAGACACTTGGCGCTGATTGCTCATCAGTAATCGTGATAGTTTGCTGCTGTGTTCCTTGTTCTGTCCCCACGCTAACTGTATCAATGTCGACAATGATAGTTTCATTGCTCAGTGCATCATAGAGATCATCAGCTATTGAAGTAACTGTTATCGCTTGAGTCGATGAATTAGCAGTAATATCGATGCTAGCCTGAGTTGAGTAATCAGTGGTGATGGTTGCTGTGCCAGAGAAACTAAGCCCTACAGTGATGGTTTCAGGCCATTCATTGTTGAGGCTTGAGTTGAGATTCGCGCTCAGTTGCACAGATCCCCCATTCTCAGCCACCGTGTTGCTATCCACCGTTAAGGTAACAGTGGGTAAATTGGCATAAATTGCATCGCTGCTTTGGCTTATCGCGGTTGTGTAATTGCTTTGGTTCGATAAAGCATCTTCGAGGGTGATATTCACCGCAACATCACTCGCAGCATCGACATCAGTTCCTCCGTCAGCAACCGTAAATTGCGCGGAATAATTACCACCACTCAAATCGGTGAAATTAGTCAAGGTGTAACCATTCACTGTGCCACTATTTAGTGTGGCTCCAGCTTCATCCGCGCTGATTGACACCGAAACCGTATCACCCACTTTGTGGGCGCTATTGGCAATACTGACGTTAGTAATAACGGGACCTACAAGGTCTGTAGTGTGTATGTCACCAGATGTAAATACAGGCGTGTAACCATTGTTGCCATTACCATTGCCGGAACTATCGGTAATATTAGTATTGGCATTAAGATCGAGTCGCACGGTTCCATCCCCAGAGAGCGTGTTAACCACCACATTTACGCTATTGCCAGAACTTGCAGATACAGAAGCCACAGTGCCTGTCGCTGTGCCGGAAACCGTAGTGAGGTTAAAGTCGTCTGTGGAGATATTCAATGCAGATTTGGAGAAGTTGACCGTATAAGTGATAGAGCTTGCATTTGCAGCGGGGGTGCCAACTAGGCTAATACTTGTCACGCTGGGTGGTGCTGTGTCAGTCGCGGTGATTTGTGTACTGTCAGCACTGTTTAACCCGCCAGATATTGCTCTGAGGTTGAAGTTTTCATCGAGTGCGCCAGTTAGCGAATATTCAATGGCTAAGTCAGTAAAGGTTGCAATACCAGCACTTGGGGTGATTGTGACACTGCTGGCATTCGCATCCTTGTCTCCTGTGCCGCTGAGATTTGCTGTTGCGGGGCCATTGACTTCACTAATTGTGATATTAGTTGCATATCCGCTATCGATTACACCGACAGCATCAACTGCATGCACTACGGGCACTGTTGTGAAACTAGTGAGTTGGCCCGACGCAATAGTTGTTGGTGCAGGTTCAACAGCATAGATCAGTTTGGTGGCCACCACATCCGAGGTAACACTGTTAGCGTCTGTGCTTGGGATGTCAGAGCCAACACCATCTTGGTCGTTCGCGGTTAGAGTGAAACTTTGTTGATCTGCTGTGGCGGTATAAGTCACCGTGCTAAACGTGGCAACGCCGTTACTGGCAACTGCTGTATTGTTCGTCAATACACCTGCTGAGGCTTCGGTGAGCGTCACTGTTTCTGTGAAATCTATATCAGTATTGCCAAAGGCATCCTGAGCTGTAATAACGGGTTGTGTGGAAAGGGCACTACCAGATATGGATCCTGCTGGTTGTGTTGAGAAAACGAGTGACGTGGCGGTAACGTCTAGCGTGCCACCCGTGCTGTTGGTAAGTGCAGATGTGCTTCCCATTTGTGTGCCGCTTCCACCAATGGTTAGGTTAACGTCTCCCTCAACAATGAGAATAAAGGTACTGTCCTCGGTTACATTGGTGTTGTCGTTGTAGTAACCGTTGACCGTATAGGTTTCACTCGTGCCATCAGCAATGGAAATACTTAAACCGCTGAAAGTAATCCGATCTAGTACTGTATCGTAGGTACCGGTGACATTCGCAACATCATTGCCATTGAGGCGCCAGGTTATATTGCTCCTGTCTGTGTCTGTGGTGGTGCCAGCAACTCGTAAGATTATTTCTGACACGGTCATTGGCAGGCCGTCACTTGTGCCACCATCAACGATAGTAAAATCAAAGAGATCAACCGCTTCTCCAACAGTATCAGCTGTGGTATCGAGGCCGATCGGTTCAATAACTGTCGAACCGGCTATCACATCACCATCACTGTCTGGGGTGTCCGTGACAGAAATAGTGCGGGTATCGATGGCACTTGCCGCATTTTTGTCTGTGGCTGTAACAGTTACTGTGCGATTACTTGTGCCTGGTGTGTTTGAGGTATTGTTGTAGTGAAGTGCTCTGAGCGTTTGTTGTACCAAGGCATTGGTCGCATTGGCGTTAAAGGTAATAGTTAATGACGTGCCATTAGTGACCGTGCCTTCACTGGCACTTAAGGTTCCTATAGTCGTGCCGCCATTTAGTAAACTGGTGCCGGAGGTGTTGATGGTGCCTACGACATTATCTGGAATAGAAAGTTGATCCGCGGCTTCGTTATTGGCAGTAATTTGCGCCACCAGCGTGCCGCCGTTCCAATCTGCATCGCCATCACTGTCGCTGAGTGTTGCGGCGCTATCAATTTGGGTGACGCCATCACCTTCGGTAAAGCCCAGAACCGTGTTGTCAATGCTGATGGCGGGATCGGTGTTAGTAAATGACATCACAATGTCGTCTACATCCCATTGCGCAGTAAGGTCTGGAGTAATATAAAGCTTGGTGATGCCTTCAAACCCAGTGAGCGGAATGGTTTGGCTACCGCCAGTGGCTATGGATGGTGAAGTGGCTAAATCACCTCCCACATCGGAGGTGATAGTAAATGTTCGCGCGCCAGCAGCTGTGATGTTGTAAATACGCAGAGAAGTTACATCAAATATTTCCCCAGCACTGAAGTACAGTGTTAGCTGAGATTCATAATTTGCTTGTGGTGGTGCACCCGATGACATTGCATCGTAGAGGGCAGGGATATAGGTGCTTATGGCTGCGCCGTCACCAATAAGAGTGTGTCCGCCATTGGTATAGCTTGCATTGATGGTGTTACTGCCACCATAAGCTCCTGAGTTGACGTCTACCGTAAATGTAATTGTGCCGGGAATGCCCAGCACAGTAGAAAAATCTTTCAGCGCCGAAATACTAAAGGGGCGGTCTGTGTTGATATCCCCTCTTACGACTTCCAACTCCCAGTCAGCGTCTTGATTCGCATTTCCTGTGAAGTCATTTGATGCGGCCACATCAGCGCCAGTGGCGGCGGCTATCAATTCTACGAACTTTTCACCTTGCTCACCTTGGCCAAGGTTACAGTTATAAAATTGAATATCCGCATTCGCAGTTAACTTTTCGCCGAGGAACTTAAGATCGTTGAGGTAATTTTCCAGCTGATTGGTGTCGATATGTTGCTGCCCAATGTGCAGCTGACCTTGCTGTCCGTGACTTACCCAATGAATTGCTTCGATTTGCGAGTAATGCGTTAGTTTGTCATTGAGCTGCGAAAATATGGGTTGCGAGTCATCAATTTCAATGACATCGATGCCGGGTTTAAGTGCTTTGTAAAACAATGACTTATCTTCGAGTGAAGCATCAATGATCATGACTTCAACCGCAGCTGTACCTCGGCTTAGCGTGAGTTTGTTTTTCAATGACAGCGCTTCATTAAGGCGGTGGCTTTGACCCCTCTCAATAGTTACCACCGTTGTCGCATCGCGTTGTTTGGCAATGAGGCTTGGAGAAGGAGGCACTTTGCCGTGCGTGTGAATTGAAGAGGAGGATTGTCGCGCAGGTTGGGTTCGCAGATATCCGGCATAACCGCTGGCTAGGGCGGGAAGTGCGCCGAGGCTCAGAGGCATCAATAGCGCTGCGGATTTATTTAATCTAAAGGGAACCATGGTCACCTCCTTGGCTTTGCTTGGCGCACACTAAACTGGCGTTAGTGCCTGTGGTGTCTTGCCAAAATGCCATTTCGCTGTATTTGCTAAAAAGCTCAGGCGGTAAAATGCTTCGCCGAGGGGTAAATTTCACTTCTTTTTTAACGGTATGTAGGCCTTTCACTCCGATATTGCTATCGAACTCACCTTCTTCGTATTCCACATGGTTAAAATTGTGGTTGAAGTAGGGTAGGTCTAAAAATTGATATACTAGTGCGATTGATTGCTCGGGATGCTGTGTGAGCAAATCATAATCTAGCAACAATAAGCGTTCAGAATACTCGCCGTAGTAGGCTTCTTTGAGTGCCGTCCACGCACTGCCAAATACACCTTGATGATGAGCCATTGACTCGCATCGTGTGTAAACGGTTTGGCGACTTGCCGGTGAGTACATGCGGCTGTAATCAAACGGGTTTTTACGGTAAATGCATTCAAAGCTATCCATCACCCAGGCCGGATTGCGCACACAACAAATGATTTTAAAGTCATCAAATAATTCCACCAATTGGTGCATGCGTGCGGTCCACACCCGGTTGGTATCGAAGATGACTTCTTTATCGCTTTGGTCTTTGTAATAACTGCTTACGATGCTCTGGCATAAATCTTTGCGTTTGGCTTGGTTGAAAAATGGCGCAAACTCAGATCCCGCACCTATTTGCTCTAAACAACCTGAGATTAAAGGCGCAACAGGACTGCTCATCGCAGCATGAAAAAGCGGATTTTGTCTCAGTAAGCCGGCCAGTAGCGTTGAGCCTGAACGAGGGAGTCCTGATATAAAATGATAGTGCGCCATTGTGTCCCTCTGAGTGGTTGTCTTTTGTAATTGCCCTGAAAAACAAACGTTATTAGTTTGTTAATGGAGTCTAGTTCCTCGTTGGGAAAATACCCAATAGAGCAATAGAATAATTAGTCACTTGGCAAGGTGGCATGATGTTGAAAGCGGCTCCGTCACCAGTGCAATAATTATCAGGGCGTGCAGTTTGTTTAACCTTTTCCCGATAGTTTTCGCCTTGGCGTGAGACTGGCGAAAAAGCATTATTCTTTGTTTTGTGGTGTTGACTTAAGGCAAGCTGTGATTCGGGTAGGTAACTTTCAACTATTGCATCATTTGCAGCGGCGCTCAGTACACCTGTGACACCGCTTAAGTCTGCTAATATTGCGTTGGTTGGCAGTTCACAGTGGTTTAATTGATGAGTTTCGCTGCCGAATTTCTCTCCGGCTTTTCTGGGGCTTAATGCTGGGCCATGACCTTGTCCCACTATATTTCGACCGCGTAAATCAGGCACCGCGAATGTCGCGCGCCCATCGCCGCCATACGTTGTGCCTAACAGTGAAAAAAGTGCTGGGTTTGAACTAATTGCCAGCAGTGCGCCATTGCATTCATTCCAACCTCGAGGGGCGAAGTTGAACCCAAATGCCTGTATTTGTGCAATGAAGGGTTCCATCAGGTTACTCCTTAAGCATGTTGTAAAGAGCAGTGGGTCGAGCGCAGTAACTGCTCGCCCGCGTCTAAGTTTATTAATTGGGCTAAACGGTCGCCGCTGAGCACGCCTAACTCACAGGCGACGATATCTAAGCGGATACAGCCTTGTTTGGTATTGACGATTAAGCCTTGGGTTTGTGACACCATCACTACCGTTCCTGCAGGGGTGCCATAACTGGGGTAGTCAACCACAGTGGCTTGAATTAGTTCAACATCAATCCCTTTTATCTCCAGCATCACACGGCCAAAATGACCGTTACTTGCGCGCGTGAGTGCATCGATTTCATATCCATCTAAGGAATTGAAATCCAAAGCAACGATGTGCGCTGGGGCTTCCATAGGTCGTACTTCATGCAGCGAACTCGTGTGAGTAACTGGGTTTTTGCAGACGTGGTCTAGCAGGGGCATGAGATTTTCTAGGGCCAAATAGGCAAAGCGCTGAGTGAGACTTGCATAGGTGTCTTCGCTGTTGATGATCAATTCGAGTTTGCTGACTATCGCACCTTGGTCAAAGTATTCGCTCATGGCATGCCAGGTTAAAGCGCTGTGCGTCTCTTGATTTCGCAGTTGCCAATAAATGGGGTCACGACCAATGTAGGCGGGTAGTGATGAGGCGTGGCAGTTATAAATCCCCAGAGGATAGTGTTGTAACACTTCTTTGGGTAATAGGTGGCTGAACGTCATACACAAGGCGATGTCTGCATCAAAGTGAGCGAGGTGGATTGGGATCAACGTGAGGTTGTCCTTGCATACCGCCTCAAAGGGCACTTGATGCATTTTGAGTGTATGCAGTAGCAATAATAAAGGCGCTTGATGCCCTGTTTGCTGCTGTGGGTCGGGGGTTATCACGCCAATGAGGTAACCTGCCTCATGCAAGGCTTGAATGCATGGCCAAGCAAAAAGGCTGCTTGCATAGATAACAACGCGAGGTCGATTACTCATTGTGACAACTCTTCGTGACGATGAACCCAGGCAAACCACTCATGCTGTAAAAGAAACTCAGGGTGTCGCCGGATTGAGCGAGTGTGTCATCAGGTTTTGGGTCTTTGGGAATAAAATTAACACAGACGCTGAGATCAGGAAGCGGGTGGGTGATGCCAGAGTCATACATACTCAGCTTCTCATCTGCAAACAGTGTGATATGGGTGTATAAACAGAGGATCTGCTTTTGTGGTTGTTCATGCAGTTCAGGGAGTTTCAATTTGCCTGCCGTAATTAAGGACTGCTGCGCAACTTGCCTGTTATCAATGCACGTTAAGGTGCTCGCGCTAAGTGACAGAACAATGCCTAATTCAGTGCGTAAGTCTTCTATGTGAGCACGCTTTTGTTTGATTGCTAATTCATCCAGCCCTTCACTGTGCCATTGTTCTACGTATTCTTTTTGTGCCACGGTGAGCATCGCGTGCACATCGATTTGTTGGGGAATAAAGTAGCCAGTCATGCTGAGTTGATTGGCAAAATGCTGGGCAATAGCGAGGTGCCCTTCACGACTGAAACCATGTTGCATCGCTTCACAAATAACCATGTCGAACAGCATAGGTGCATTGTAATCACAGGCGTCACCGCAATACATTTGCTGCACAAATTGTTGCAGTTGCATCTCAGTCATGAGTTTATGCAGTGATTTAATCGCACCGGGTTGCAAATCGATAAAGGTAATGTGTAGCTGCTTGCCAGTAATGCCTTGCTGGCGGTAGTAGCTCAAAAGTGGCAGCAGTAAAGGAGCAAAAGGTCCACACGCAGGGTAGGCAATAAATACCTTGTCTTGGCCGCAGCGTAGAAGCGTGGAGATGGCTTTATCAATTGCGCGAATAAAGCCACTCACTCGGCGTGTATCTTTAATTGTATGAATGCAATAATCGGGTGACATGACTAGCCCATGCTTGCTTATAAATTGCTGGGTTCGTTCGGCTTTGGAAATGTTGGCACTGTCGTATACCTCCTTGTAGGCCGCAAACAATTGCTGCAACTTTGGCTCAATGCTTGAAACGTCATCTGGCGATGAGGCCAAAATATGTGCCGCAGTAGCAGCACTTAATGCACTTAATTGATCGCCTCGAAAGACAGTTTTACTGTGTTTAGCTAGTTGTTGTTTAAGTACGCTGCGTTGCTGCGCAAAAATCCCAGCAACTGAGTTGGCGACTTGATCTTCCTTGTTGATATAGCGCGGTGTTGCTTGGTTATTTAAAGCCTGCATGGCGGGTTCCAGTTTTTTTGCCCTGTCAGTAGCGTATACTCGCTCAGCGGGATTACCACGATCTGTAATCACATGAAATATTTCTCCTAATAAAAAGGGTTTAGTTATTAATACGTTGATGATTCAAGGAACAGTCTCCGATGCAGGTAAAAGCACTGTGGTAGCAGGGCTTTGTCGCGTATTGGTGAATCGTGGCAAACGGGTGGCGCCTTTTAAGCCGCAAAACATGGCGCTTAACAGTGCCGTTACAGCCCAAGGTGAAGAGATAGGCCGTGCCCAAGCATTGCAAGCCTATGCTGCAAAAGTACCGCCGCAGGTCGATTTCAATCCTATTTTGCTCAAACCTAATTCCGACACCGGCGCACAAGTGATTTTACATGGGCATCCCATTAGCAATATGGAAGCGGCGCAATACCAGGATTACAAAAAAGTGGCGATGCAGGCTGTATTGGCGTCGCATACTCGTTTAGTACAACAATTTGATTGTGTGCTAGTTGAAGGTGCAGGTAGCCCGGCGGAGATTAACCTTCGTGAGGGTGATGTGGCCAACATGGGCTTTGCCGAGGAAGTGGATTGCCCAGTTGTGCTGGTGGCCAACATAGATAAAGGCGGTGTATTTGCGCATCTTGTGGGCACCTTGGCGCTATTAAGTGAGTCAGAACAAAATCGTGTTAAAGGATTTATTATTAATGGTTTTCGTGGTGATTTAGGGTTGTTGGAAAGTGGCTTAGCGTGGCTCGAAGAATATACGCAAAAGCCGGTGTTGGGCGTACTTCCTTATATTCATGATTTAGCGCTTGATGCCGAAGATGCCATTGATGAGCACAATAGCAATGATGAGGCAGCGGCGAATATCGCCATTTTATTGCTTCCCCACACCAGTAACCACACCGATTTTGATGCCTTGCGACATCACCCTCAGTGTCGCGTGCAGTATGTGCGCATGGGGCAACGTATACCGGCGTGTGATTTAGTCATCATTCCCGGCAGCAAAAACGTGCTATTCGATTTAACGTTTTTACGTCAGCAACACTGGCATGATGATCTTCAGCGCCATCTCAGATACGGTGGCAAAGTACTGGGTATTTGTGGTGGCATGCAAATGTTAGGGCAACGCATCGATGACCCTGAACAGGTTGAATCGACAATAGGGGCAGTTTTTGGCCTTGGTTTAGCTGATTTCGTCACGACTTTACAGCGCGATAAAATCATCCGCCAAGTGACCGCGATATGTGAAGATGCACAACTTTGCGGTTATGAAATTCATTGTGGTCGTAGCGTTGGCGCCGCATTTGATATGCCTTTGTTCCAATTATCACACGATGACAGGCAATGGCACGATGGCTTTATCTCTGTGGATAACTTAATTGCGGGCACCTATGTGCATGGCTTATTTGATAGCCCCCAAGGATGTGATTGGGTACTATCTTGGCTTGATAATACGCGCTCGTGGCAAGCCTTCGATTTAAATGCGCAGCGCGAGCAGCAGCTTGTGCGTTTAGCAGACGTGTGTGAGCAACATCTTGATATCAATAAAATTATAGCGATCATGGAGTCGTAGCATGACGGATAAGAATGAACAGCATAAAAAACGCCAACAAAAAGTAAAAGAGCAGGTCGACCAGCGCATTGAGCAGGCGCAAATCGAAAAAGGCGTGCTGCAAGTCATTACCGGCAACGGCAAAGGTAAATCAACTTCAGGTTTTGGGACTGTGGCTCGCTGTGTTGGCCATGGTCAGCAAGCGGCGGTGGTGCAGTTCATCAAAGGACTATGGGAATGTGGTGAACGTAATTTACTTGAGCAAGTCGGTGTGCCCTTTGCAGTGATGGAAACAGGTTTCACCTGGGAAACGCAAAACCGTGAAGCCGACACTCAAGCTGCCCAGGCCACATGGCAACAGGCGAAACAATTTCTCGCTGATGACAACATCGATCTGGTGTTGCTCGACGAGCTGACTTACATGGTTAGCTACGACTATATCGACTTAGATGAGGTGCTTGAAGCCCTTGCGAATCGCCCCACAATGCAATCGGTGATTATTACTGGCCGTGGCGCGCATCGTCGCTTGACTGAATTGGCGGATACAGTCAGTGAAGTGCGTAACGTTAAACATGCGTTTGACAGCGGCGTGAAAGCGCGTGCGGGGTTTGATTTCTAATGCGTGTTTATTGTTACGTATTGCTCGTCGTCTCAGCTTTATCTGTAGCGACGGCTCAAGCGCAAGATAAAGCACAGCGCATCATTGCCTTGGCTCCGCATATTGTTGAAAACCTTTATGCTATTGGTGCAGGTGATGATGTGGTGGCTACGGTGGACTATGCCGATTACCCTGAGGCCGCTAATAACATTATGCGCATCGGTGGCCACCAAGGTATTCAACTGGAAAAGGTGCTGGCATTGAACCCCACCTTGGTAGTGGTGTGGAAAGGGGGCAACAAAGCTGCTGATATCGAAGCGCTACAACGATTAGGTGTGCCTTTGTATGTGAGTGAAATTAAAAGCCTCGCCGATATCGCTGTGGAAATTCGCAAACTTGGTGAGCTGACGAAACGTCAACATCAAGCGCAGCAACTGGCGTCTGCCTATGAAACACGCTTAGATGTGTTGCAAAAAGAGTATGCCAATAGCTCATCTTCCCGCCCACGGGTATTTTATCAGTTGTGGCCTACGCCAATGATGACGGTGAACAACAACACCTTGATTGGCAAAGCAATTGAGTTCTGTGGTGGTGATAACACCTTTGCAGATAACATCACCGACTACCCTCAAATCAGTCTAGAGCACGTGGTGCTTGCTAAACCGGATGTGATTGTGGTGACATCAGAACAAGCCGCGCAGGAAAAAGCGGTGGATTGGCAGCAGTGGCAGAGCATTCCCGCGGTGAAAAATAACGCTATTCGCGCTATTGATGCTAACTTATTGCATCGTTATAGCACACGTATACTCGATGGCGTTGAGAGTTTATGTGAGGCCATCAACCCGCATTAAGTAAGCGACTGTTATCTCAACGAAAGACACAAAAAGGAAAGGGCGTTATGGAAAATAATAAATTCTTTAAACTGGTGTGGTGAATCAATGGGGTGTTAATCCTTGGTACCGTATTATTGATTTTGCTAGCTGTTGGTTATCAAGCTATTTCGCAAATGCTACGTACTAACTATATACAGGCCGCGCCCCCGGTTGAAAACCTAGCTGACGATCCTCAGGGTAAAGAGAAGTGGGTGATTGGCCGACCCATGCACCTGAATAAAGGCGATTTTATCCTGTTGCCTTTGGTGTCTGAAAACAAAGAAGTGGAAAATGTCGATGTCGAAGTTTTTGCATCCAAGTCTTATGACATGTTTGGAGGAGGCTATTATGGCGATGCATCAAAAAATGTATTGTTTTTAAATACCCAAGACAACAGTGCGTTTTGGCTGTTTAAAGGAGTCGACCGCCTTATTTTGGATATCACTTTATTCCCTGCTGGCTATGACTATGAAGGTCCCACCAAAGCGATTTTCTATAAAGTGATTGCCAAAGACACCAATAATGACAACAAATTGAGCAAAGAAGACGCAGCATCGCTGTATATCAGTGAGCCCAATGGCGATAATTATCAGCGTGTGCTCAGCGCATATGACCGCATTATTTCCCGCGATTTAGTCAGTGATAACCGCATGATGGTGATTTATCAGCATGACGGTAAAGCTTACTCAAAATTAATTCAATTATCACCATACACAGAAGTGAGTAATGTAGAGTTACCTAAAGTGGAATAAGCTGCTGTTAATGCGGTGACATGAATTACAAGGAACTCACAATCATGAATAACATGGAACTCGATATCTACGTTGTTGATGCCTTCACACAACAGCAATTTGGCGGTAACTCAGCAGCTGTAGTGCCACTCACACACTGGCTTGAGCCTGCTGTCATGCAGAAAATTGCGGCACAAAATAACTTATCGGAAACGGCATTTATTAAACGACGTCAACATGGCCAGTATGAAATTCGTTGGTTTTCTCCTGTGACTGAAATCGACTTTTGTGGCCATGCGACTTTAGCCTCTGCCTATGTCATTTTTAATGAATTAGGTTACCAAGGCAGCATTGAGTTTATCACTCAGGAAGTAGGCACCTTATTTGTTGACCAGCTTAATGATGGTCGTATTGAAATGAGTTTCCCAAACCAGTGCCCAGAGCCACTTAGCGAAGTGCCCAACGCGTTGCGAGAGGGGTTGTCTATCGCACCAAAGCAAGTGTTACGTAACCGCCAAGCTTATTTCGCGGTGCTAGCCAGTGAAGAAGAAGTAAAGCACGTTCGTTACAACAGTGGGTTGCTCAAGCAACTGGCCCCCTATGATGTGGTAGTTACCGCCAAGGGGGAGACCGCTGATTTTGTATCGCGCTACTTCTGGCCCGTTAATGGCGGCGATGAAGATCCCGTGACGGGGTCAATTCATTCGGGTTTAACACCTTATTGGGCTAATGAACTTGGGCAGGTTAATTTGCGTGCTCGGCAATTATCAGAGCGCGGTGGTGAGCTATATTGTCAGTTGTGTGCGGAGCGGGTTTTAGTTTCTGGCTATGGGCAGCTGTATCTAAAAGGCCGTCTTTTTATTTCCTAAACAGAATCAGTGAGGTCGCTACAGTTTGTCGCCTT
This sequence comes from Pseudoalteromonas pernae, assembly GCF_039831865.1. Lineage (NCBI taxonomy): Bacteria > Pseudomonadati > Pseudomonadota > Gammaproteobacteria > Alteromonadales > Pseudoalteromonadaceae > Pseudoalteromonas > Pseudoalteromonas pernae. The sequence goes on along the minus strand of NZ_JBDODM010000005.1, from coordinate 30,965 downwards.
CATGTGCTATACCTTAAATGTCTAAATTCGTAACGAAAAGGGAAACACTCGTATGAAGTTTGTAAGCACTATTTTATTGGGTACTGTATTGGCTTTTTCTGGCTTTAGCGCCCATGCAGGCGATGATGAATGGGAAAAAATAGCCGAAAAGAAAGTCAGCTTTAAGTCAGAAACCGATACCGTTAATCCTATGTCGCCTTTTGCCGACACGCACTTTAGCCACATCAAAATTAAGTGCACGAATGGTACTGTGAATCTCAAGAAGATCACTGTGTATATGTCTGACGGTGAACAGAAAGAATTCGATAACCTAGGCATACTCAATAAGGGAATGTCTTCTCGCAGCCTTAATATTCCCAATAAAGACGGTGCAAAGCTCGATAAAATTAAGCTGAAATATGAATCTGTCGGCTCGACCGCAACGCGTATTGCTGGTGTTACGGAAAAAGCAGAAGTGGAAATTCTCGGCAAAAAAGCTGAAAAAGACAAAGACAAGGGTAAAGACTAATACCGCGTTAGCAGGTTAAAAAAGGAGGTGATAAGCATCTCCTTTTTTTATTACATAGCAAGCATATTGATTGGCTCAGCGATAATACACTTTGTTATTTTTAAACGTCTTTTTATCAAAGTTCGGATACGCACAGGAGCGCATTACATCGGCAATGAGTTGATATACATTCTTCCAAGCTTGGCGTGTTTGTGGTGTAAAATCTTTGCCAAGTCCTTGCTTTAAGGTAAACAACAAGGCGTTGCCAACAGGGGTGTAATCTTCCATTTTTACACCATAATCCACGTGGCGAATAGCAAGCTTTTGCAAGACTCCAGCCACTGCCTCGAGATCATCCAACCCATCTACTGCCACTTTGAGTGTCGACATCAACATTTGCCCTTGCTTCCTCATGTCGCCTTTAAAAAGGTGCTTCAAACTCGGGTCATAACTAAACAGCGTTTTATAAAATATTTCTGCGGCTTTATCTGCAATAGGCAGAACTTTAGCGAAACTACTTTGAATCAATTGCTTATCACGTGCACTCAGACTCATAGGTTTTCCTAGGTGGTTGAATCGGCATAACTAATCTGACTATAGATGAATAATTAGAAATCGCGTAGGTAGATGATAAATATCGGATTTTGTTTCTGTTATGGTTCCTAAATAAGGCTTTATGCGGGAAAAATCGTCATTGATACAAAGGAGTCTTTGAGCGTTTGTGCATCGCTAAAAATAATATATACTGTATTTATATACAGTGTTTTTAAGAGGTGGTGTGGATGAACACAACTTTAGCAGCGATGCACCATCAAGGACTGATCTTCAGTGCCAATCAAGGGTCTTTGCAAGAAGCCAATCATGAGCAATGCGCCTTATTGAGTACGGGGTTTACTCAGCTTGATCAACTGCTCGGTGGCGGCTGGCCAACAAGTGGCGTGATTAACTTACAATCAGAGCCAGCCATTGGTGAATTTACGCTGTTGCAAGGCATGTTCGCCAAAGCGCAGCAAGAGGGTATGGTAGTGTTGATAAACCCACCGGCAGAACCTTGCATTGAGTGGTTGTTGGCGCAGCATGTTAGTTTAGACCGTGTGGTGATCTTACGTCCTGAAAATGACGCCCATGCATTATGGGCTGCAGAGCAGTGCGCGCGCAGTAGCAGTTGTGCCTTGGTGTGGTTGTGGCATCAAGGCTTATCCTTCGCACAAGCACGACGTTTTAATCTTGCTTGCCAACAATCGGCAGCGCTTCTGGTACTGGTGAATTATCACAGCCAAACGTCGGCTTTGCCCGTGCACATGAGTATGCAGCTATGCCAACAGTCACAACAGTTGAAGGTGACTCTGTTGCGTCAGCAAGGGCGCTTTGCCCGCGGTGAAATTACCCTAGATAGAACCCAGTTATGGCCGTTTTTACTTTACTCGCAACGTGTTCAGCAGGGCGCTCTACACACCCTTAATGCAATCGCTGAGCCTACGCATTATGAGGTGGGTTAATGTATTTGGCGGTGTACTGTGAGCATTTGCAACTGCAGCGCAGAGAATTAACAGAGCCCGCTGTTTTGGTGGCTAAAGAGCGCATTGTTCAGGTAAATGAAACGGCACATAAACAGGGTGTAAAACAAGGCATGGGGCTGGCCAGTGCCGCCGCTTTGTGTGGTGCATTGCATGTGTATCCTTATGAGCAAAATGTCGAGCAGCAACAACTGCAAGAATTGGCGGCACAGTGCTATCAACTCACAGGAGACATTATTTTATGCGCCAGTGATTGTCTTATTTTTGCAGCTGCCAGTATGCGTGTGCTCTACCCAAGTAATGAGGCGCTTTTTCATGCCTTAGCGCCGACCATTCGGGCTTTTGTACCGCAGTTTTACTATGCCTGTGCCAGCAGCATGGAAGCGGCGGAAGTTTTGGCGCGTTACAAAGCTAACTTTATTAGTGATGACGAACAAGTGTGTGCACAGCGTTTGGCTCAAGTGCCGGTGCAAGCGTTGCTGCTCAGTGATGAGCACAAACAGCAACTCGCCCGTTTGGGAATAAATACAACTCAGCAATTGCTCGCACTGCCTTTAGCGCAATTACGTCAGCGCTTTCATTACGAGCTGGTGGATTACCTCACGCGTTTGCGTGGGCAATTGCAGCGCGCCAGCTTGCCCAAAAAGTCGCGCTATTATCGCTTTTACCAACCCGCGCAATATTTTAGCGAAACTCAAGAGCTTAACTTCGAGATAGAAGATAGCGCCCGTTTACTTACTCCTTTAACGCAACTGTGTGAGCGGATTTGCGTGTACTTACGCCAGCATCAATGGCATACCCAACAACTCACTTTTACCTTGTTGTTTCGCGAGCAACCACAGCTCAACCTTATTTTGCAAAGTGTGGAACCACAATCCCAACTGGCTCCTTGGTTACGGCTGCTAACGATTAAGCTCGACGCTTTGAAACTAACAGCACCGGTAATCGCTGTGCGTTTGCAGTGCGATGAATTTGTCACGGTGGATGGCAGTAGTCGTAATTTGTTTGAAAAGCGTCAACAAGGCCTTGCAAGGCAGCAATTACTGAGTGTGTTACATACGCGCTTAGGTGAAGAGCGTTGTTATCGGCTGTTACAAGGGCGTGCACATATTCCCGAATATGCACAAGTGCAAGAGAGCACTTTGCATGCAGTTAACACGGCTATTGAGCAAAAAGCAGCTCCATACTTACGGCCCAATTTTTTAATTACGCCCACAGCATTGACTGAGCCCTTATGTATTTTGCGCGGTCCTGAGCGCATTCAAAGCCACTGGTGGCAGCAAGAACAAGTTGAGCGTGATTATTATGTGGGTGAAAACAACCAAGGGCAGTTGTGCTGGGTATTCAAAGACAAACAACAACAGTGGTTTGTGCAAGGTTACTTCGCGTAATGACTATGCCTACTTACAGTGAGCTATTTAGCCAAAGTAATTTCAGCTTTTTAACCGGCGCCTCTCATCCGGAGGAGCTAGTCGCCAAAGCGGCCGAGCTGGGTTATGGCGCGCTGGCTATGTGTGATGAATGCTCCGTTGCTGGAGTGGTGAGGGCGCACAGTTATATCAAAGAGCAGCAACTTCCTATCAAGCTTATTGTCGGTAGTTACCTGTGTTATGAGCAACTTGAGCTGGTAGTGTTGTGCGCGTACAGCCAGTTATGCCGGGTGATCACCAATGCGCGCAGGCGCTGTGAAAAAGGCCAATACCAGCTGAGCGAATGGGATTTAAAAACACTCAAAGGGTGTATTTTGATTTGGTTGGTACACGGGCAAAACGATGAAGCTAAAATGGCAGATAAGCACTGGGGCCCTTGGCTTAAACGCCATTATGGCGAGCAGCTTTATATTGGTGTGCGCCGTGAATTAAGCAGTTTTGAACCTGAGCAGCTAGCCTACACACATACCCTTAGCGAACAGTTACAAATACCTCAAGTGGCTGTTGGTGCGGTGTTGATGCACAGCCCTGATCGCTTACCTTTGCAGCATGTGCTTAGCGCTATTAAGCACGGGCAAACGGTGGCATCGCTGGGGCAAAATTTATTGGCTAATGCCGAGCGCTCATTACGTGAGCCAGCTAAGCTTGCAAAGCTGTTTGATGCGGCGCACTTAGCACAAACACAGAGCATTGCAGCGCGTTGCACGTTTAATCTTGATGAACTCAGTTACCAATATCCACACGAATTAGTGCCAAAAGGGCTCAGTGCTAGTGAACATTTAAAGAATCTGGTGGAGCAAGGGGCGAAAAAACGTTTTAACGGCAACACGCCAGCGCATGTGCAAGCCACCATAAACAAAGAATTAACCCTGATAGCCGAGCAAGGCTATGAGCCTTTCTTTCTCACTATCGCGGATATTGTGCAGTTCGCCAAGGAACGCGATATTCTTTACCAAGGCCGTGGCTCAGCAGCTAATTCCGTGGTCTGTTATTGCCTTGAAATTACGGCGGTCGACCCACGGCAAATCGATGTACTGTTTGAGCGCTTTATTTCCAAAGAGCGTAATGAGCCCCCTGATATCGACGTGGATTTTGAACATCAACGTCGCGAGGAAGTGTTCCAGTACATTTATCAAAAATACGGCCGTCAACGTGCTGCACTAGCAGCAACGGTGATCACCTATCGTTTAAAAAGTGCCATACGCGATGTGGGTAAAGCGCTGGGCTTCACTGAAACTCAACTGGATTACTACATTAAGCAGCTTAATCGCCGCCACGGTGGTGGTCAGTGGCAAGCACAGTTGGTGCAATTAGGGCTCGATCCAGAAGCTAAAATCAATCAGCATTTTTTTCATTTGGTTGATGAAATAAAAGGCTTTCCACGACATTTATCTCAGCATGTGGGAGGCTTTGTTATTTCCCAAGGCCCTTTGCACGAGTTGGTGCCCGTGGAAAATGCGGCCATGGCTGAGCGCACGGTGATTCAATGGGATAAAGATGATTTAGAAAGCTTAAAGCTGTTAAAAGTAGATGTGTTGGCATTAGGTATGCTCAGTGCCATTCAACGTAGTTTTAAATTGCTAGAGCAGCATTATCAGCACCGCATTAACATTGCTGACATCACCCGCTTGGGTGATGACCCGCAGGTATATTCAATGCTGCAACGGGCAGACACTGTGGGGGTTTTCCAAATCGAATCGCGGGCACAAATGAGCATGTTACCGCGTCTTAAGCCTCGTTGTTATTATGATTTAGTCATTCAAATAGCCATTGTTCGCCCAGGGCCAATTCAAGGGGATATGGTGCACCCTTATTTACGCCGTCGTGATGGCGAAGAAGCGGTTGAATACCCATCAAAGCAAGTAGAGCAAGTATTAAAGCGCACACTTGGGGTGCCTATTTTCCAAGAGCAGGTAATAAAGGTAGCAATGGTTGCTGCGGGTTTTAGTGGCGGTGAAGCCGACCAATTACGCCGCGCAATGGCAAAGTGGAAACGCGATGGGGAACTCACGCAATTTAAGCAAAAACTCATTGATGGCATGCTTAAACGCGGTTACGAGTACCAATTTGCCGAGCGTATTTATCAGCAAATTTGTGGCTTTGGTGAATATGGCTTTCCTGAATCGCACTCCGCCAGTTTTGCAGTGTTGGCGTATGTTTCTGCCTATCTAAAGTACTACTATCCAGAGGTGTTTTTGTGTGCCTTGGCAAACAGTTTGCCTATGGGCTTTTATTCTCTTGACCAGCTGGTGCAAGACGCCCGTCGCCACGGAGTAAACATACTGCCTGTAGATGTAAATCACTCCGCGTGGGAGCATCAAGTAATACGCCACGGTGAGGGTTTTGCCGTGCGCTTAGGGTTTTGTTGTGTCAAAGGTCTCAGTGCCCACAGTGCAGAAAAACTTATTACCCATCGACCTGAACAAGGCTATCGCAGTATCACTGAGCTCTATCATCGTGGTTTAAGTGAGGCTGAACTCGAAACCCTCGCCAGCAGTAATGCCTTAGCCGCTATTGCCAAAGACCGTTTCAACAGTCGCTGGCAAATAATGGATAAGCAGCAGCGTTTGCCTTTGTTTGCAACGGATGATGACGAATCACAGGCAGATCTTATGCTGGTTGCTCCCAATGAAATTCAAGATACCCTCGAAGACTATGCCAGCATGGGAGTGAATATGGGCGCGCATCCCCTAGTGCATTTGCGCCAACATGGGTTATTTAATCACGCTAAGAAAGCCAATGAGCTTATTTCATGTCGCAATGGCGCTAGCGTGACCATTGCAGGTTTAGTCACTGGGCGGCAATCACCGGGCAGCGCTGCGGGAGTAACTTTTTTAACCCTTGAAGACGAAACTGGCAATATCAATGTGGTGGTGTGGCTGGCAACGGCTAAGGCGCAGCAAAAAGCGTTTTTGACGGCACGATTACTGGAAGTCAAAGGCGTGGTTGAACATCACAAAGGGGTGGTGCATGTAATTGCTGGACGACTCATTGATCACAGCGATAAGTTACCCGCCTTGATTCTCAAAAGTCGCTTTTTTCATTAAATATAGAAATATTAAAGTTAAAATTGATTTTGATAATAAATGTATTCGATTAAAAAATATCATTCTTTTAAGGGTGTGAAAAAAATTCAATCCCTGTTTAAATAAGCTCACGTATAGCCAATAGGCAAACGCGCCGTTTACGCGTACAATAACGGCCTTTCATATCCGACAATTACGTTGCACCTAGGAGACAGCATGTTAGAACGTAACATGAACATTGCAGATTTTGACCCAGAATTAGCGAATGCGATGAACGCAGAAGTGGCTCGCCAAGAAGAGCACATTGAACTTATCGCGTCTGAAAACTACTGTAGCCCACGCGTACTAGAAGCGCAGGGTTCACAGCTAACCAACAAATATGCAGAAGGCTACCCAGGTAAGCGTTACTACGGTGGTTGTGAGCATGTTGACGTAGTTGAGCAACTTGCAATTGATCGTGCAAACGAGCTATTCGGCACTGAGTACGCAAACGTACAACCGCACGCAGGTTCACAAGCTAACGCTGCTGTTTTCCAAGCGCTACTTCAGCCACACGACACTGTTCTAGGTATGAGCCTAGCGCACGGTGGTCACCTTACTCACGGTGCACACGTAAACTTCTCTGGTAAAACGTACAACGCAATTCAGTACGGCCTAAACGAGCAAACTGGCGAAATCGATTACGATCAAGTTGAAGCGCTAGCGCTTGAGCACAAGCCAAAAATGATTATCGGTGGTTTCTCTGCGTACTCAGGTATCGTAGATTGGGCACGTTTCCGTGAAATCGCTGACAAAGTAGGCGCATACCTATTCGTTGATATGGCACACGTTGCGGGTCTTATCGCAGCTGGCGTATACCCAAGCCCAGTTCCTTATGCACACGTAATCACAACAACGACACACAAAACGCTTGCGGGCCCTCGTGGTGGTCTAATCGTGTCTAACTGTGGCGATGAAGAGATCTACAAAAAGCTAAACAGCGCTGTATTCCCTGGTGGTCAAGGTGGCCCTCTATGTCATGTAATCGCTGCTAAAGCGGTTGCTTTCAAAGAAGCACTTCAACCAGAATTCAAAGCGTACCAGCAGCAAGTAGTTGCTAACGCGCAAGCGATGGTAGCGGTACTGCAAGAGCGTGGCTACAAAGTAGTATCAGGTAAAACTGACAACCACTTATTCCTTCTTGACCTAATCGACAAAGACATCACAGGTAAAGATGCGGATGCAGCGCTTGGTAACGCAAACATCACAGTTAACAAGAACTCAGTACCAAACGACCCGCGTTCGCCGTTTGTAACTTCAGGTCTACGTATTGGTTCTCCAGCAATCACTCGCCGTGGTTTCAAAGAAGCTGAAGCAAAAGAGCTAGCTGGCTGGATCTGTGACGTGCTAGATAACATCGAAAGCACTGAAGTTCAGGCGCAAGTGAAAGAAAAAGTAAAAGCAATTTGTGCTAAGTTCCCTGTTTACGCATAAGGGCACAAAATAGCTATTACACAAATGTTTGTGTATTATAAAGGCCGCAATTTTTGCGGCCTTTTTTGCATTTTAGGTTGAGTGGCTTTTGCCTCAATCTCTGCATCGAGAAATAACAACAGGCGCCCATATCGCGGCGCTTGACGACTCCGGGCTGCAATTGAAGCTACTTTGTTATTAAAGGAAACCCGTTCACTATGCATTGTCCTTTTTGCAGCGCAAAAGATACCAAGGTTATCGACTCACGTTTAGTTGGTGGTGGGCATCAAGTTCGTCGTCGTCGCGAATGCATTGATTGCCATGAGCGCTTTACCACATTTGAAGGTGCAGAATTGGTGATGCCACGGGTGATCAAGCGTGATGGTTCACGCGAACCTTTCAATGAAGACAAATTACAAAATGGCCTACACCGAGCATTGGAACGTCGACCAGTAAAAACAGAACAAGTCGATGAAGTCGTGCACCAAATCAAATCCCAAATTCGCGCCACCGGTGAGCGAGAAGTCAGCTCACAACTAATCGGTGAGTGCATCATGGAAGCCCTTAAAGGTTTAGACAAAGTGGCTTACGTGCGTTTCGCATCGGTGTACCGTTCGTTCGAAGATATTCGCGAGTTTGGTGAAGAAATCGCCCGCCTTGGAGACTAATATGACCTTCAGCGCTGATGATACGCGCTATATGCAAAGAGCCATTGAGCTCGCATATCAAGGCCGTTTTACCACGACCCCAAATCCTAATGTGGGCTGTGTACTGGTTAAAGATGGCCAAATCATAGGCGAAGGCTTTCATCTGCAAGCCGGAACACCACATGCCGAAGTCCACGCATTAGCAGCCGCCGGTGATAACGCCCAAGGCGCAACTGCGTATGTCACTTTGGAGCCGTGTAGTCACACTGGACGCACAGGTCCGTGTGCGGGCGCGCTCATCAAAGCTAACGTCGCTAAAGTCATTTGCGCTATGCAAGACCCCAACCCACAAGTCAGTGGCAGAGGCATGAAAATGCTGGCTGATGCTGGTATTGAAGTGGCCTCAGGTTTATTGGCAACTGAAGCTGAAAAACTAAACCGCGGGTTTTTAAAGCGCATGCGCAGTAACAAGCCATTTGTGACCTGTAAATTGGCTGCCAGTATTGACGGTAAAACTGCGTTAGGCAATGGCGAAAGTAAATGGATCACAGGCCCTATTGCCCGCGCCGATGTGCAGCAATGGCGAGCTGAGCACTGCGCAATATTAAGTGGCGCAGACACGGTGTTAGTTGATAACGCAAAGCTGAATGTGCGTTTAGATGAAAAAGCGCGTGCACAGTACGTACTCCCTGAGGTGCGCCAACCTGTGCGGGTAATAATCGACAGTCAATATCGGCTCACTCCTGATCTAGCATTATTCCAAGAGCCCGGTGAGATTATTATCGTGCGTTCACGCACAGCGAATGTTTGTGTGAAAGAGCTTGATAAACAACCGCAGTGGCCCAACAATGTAACCGAATTAAGCTGTGATGGCATGGATGATGGCCGCGTTAATTTAGCTGCGCTTTTAGTATTACTGGCTGAGCGAGAAATCAATTCCGTATGGCTAGAGGCGGGGGCAACATTAGCGGGTGCCATGGCTCAGCAAAACCTAATTGATCGGTATGTCGTTTATATTGCGCCAAAGTTAATGGGCACTACTGCCACGGGGCTGATAAATATTGGGCCATTTACTGCGATGAAGGATGTGCCCACCATGCAATTTAGCGATATTACACCCATTGGTGAAGATATTCGCCTTACCCTAGAACAACCAAGAGTAGAGTAGCCATGTTCACCGGTATTATTGAAGCAACAGGAACGCTCAGTTCCTTGACCTTAGTTGATGGCGATTTAAAAGTGCGCGTACACAGCGACAATCTCGATATGAGTGATGTAGCGCTAGGCGACAGTATTGCTACCAATGGCGTGTGCCTGACCGTGACTGAAAAGTTCGCTGATGGTTACAGCGCCGATGTCTCAAAAGAGACCTTATCGTTAACGCGCTTTGCTCACTATCAACGTGGTCAGCGCGTGAACTTAGAAAAAGCGCAACAGCCAATTTCGCGCTTGGGTGGTCACCTTGTTTCCGGTCATGTTGATGGCATCGCTGAAGTGGTGAAAGTGACCCCAAATGCACGGGCGATTGAATATTGGCTCGAAGCGCCTGAATCGTTAATGAAATACATTCCGTATAAAGGCTCGGTGTGCATTGATGGTGCAAGTCTAACCGTGAACGACATTAACGCTAACCAGTTTAAATTGACGATTGTGCCGCACACCTTGGCGCAAACCACCATTGCCGAATTTCAAGTTGGCACTAAGGTTAATTTAGAAGTTGACCAAATAGCGCGTTATTTAGAACGCCTTATTCAAGGAGCTCAAGCTCCGAAGCAAGAATCATCTGTATCCGAGAGCTTGTTGGTACAAGCCGGATTCATCAAATAACACATAATGGGCAAGATATGAGTTTGAATACTGCAGCTGAGATCATCGAAGACATTAAAAATGGCAAAATGGTCATCTTGATGGACGATGAAGATCGTGAAAACGAAGGTGATTTAATTATTGCTGCTGAGCACATCAGTGCCGACGCGATTAACTTTATGGCCACCTATGGCCGCGGCCTCATTTGTTTAACCCTTACTCAGGAGCGTTGTGAACAGTTAGCGCTTCCACTGATGGTTAAAAATAACGGTGCGCAGTTCTCTACTAACTTCACTATGTCGATTGAAGCTGCAAAGGGCGTGACTACCGGTATCTCTGCAGCTGACCGGGCGCGCACAGTACAAGCCGCTGTAGCAAAAGGTGCAGTGCCAGAAGATATCGTGCAGCCGGGTCACATCTTCCCAATTATGGCACAGCCAGGTGGTATTCTAACTCGTGCAGGACACACCGAAGCAGGTTGTGATTTAGCGCGTCTAGCAGGGCTTGAGCCTTCATCTGTGATTGTTGAAATCTTAAACCCAGATGGCACCATGGCGCGTCGTCCTGAATTGGAAGTGTTCGCCAAAGAGCATGGCCTAAAAATGGGCACCATCGCGGATCTAATTGAGTACCGCAACCTTAACGAAACCACGATTGAAAAAGTAGCGCAATGTAAATTGCCAACCGAGCATGGTGAGTTTGACTTGGTGACCTACAAAGACACTATCGACGGCCAATTACACTACGCCCTAGTCAAAGGTGATATTACTGACCCAACGCTTGTGCGTGTACATTTGCAAAGCACCTTCAACGATATTCTATTATCAGACCGCGGTGCTGACCGCAGCTGGACGCTGTCAAATGCAATGGCCTATATTGCGAAAAATGACGGTGTGTTGGTTATCCTTGGCAAACAAGAATGCAGCGAAGATATCGAAGCGATGGTCAAAGCGTTTGCCTTGGAAGATGAAGGTAAACCAGCAAACCATAGAAAGATTCAAGGTACTTCGCGTACCGTAGGTATTGGCTCACAAATTTTGGCTGATTTAGGTATTACTAAAATGCGCCTGATGAGCATGCCGAAGAAGTATCATGCGTTATCAGGCTTCCACCTAGAAGTAGTGGATTACGTACAGCCTGAGTAAAACCAATTGCAGTAGGTAAATGCAATTGTGATACAGCTATTTTTTTAAAGTTATGCTATGATGCGCGGCAATTTTGCGATATTCGTATTTCGCCCCGCATCACGCGTTGGCAATATCAATTAAGGTTTATAGATGAAAATTATTGAAGGTAACAAGTTTGCACCGGGCAAAAAATTTGCCATCGTGATTTCGCGTTTTAATGACTTCATTGGCAGCAGCTTACTTGATGGTGCGGTGGATGAATTGAAGCGCACTGGTAATGTAAATGATGATGACATCACTGTTGTTTACGTTCCTGGCGCAGTCGAGTTACCCCTTGTCGCTAAGCGCATTGCAGCGAAAGGCGAGTTTGATGCGATTATCGCTCTTGGCGTGATCATCCGTGGTGGAACACCACACTTTGATCTTGTTGCAGGCGAATCAAACAAAGGTCTTGCACAAGTATCGCTAGAGTATGATGTACCGGTTGCATTTGGTGTTCTTACCACTGAAAGCATCGAGCAAGCGATTGAGCGTGCAGGTACAAAAATGGGTAACAAAGGTGGCGAAGCTGCTCTAAGTGCCCTAGAAATGGTTAATGTTTTAGACAAAATTTAAGGGTTCACAGTGAAACCAGCAGCAAGACGCAAAGCACGCGTATTGGCACTACAAGCCGTTTACTCATGGCAAATGAGCGGTAATCCAATTGCCGATATCGAGCAAAACATGTTGATCGAAAACGACGTATCTAAAGTAGACGTTGAGTATTTCAAAGATCTGGCTCGAGGCGTTGCCGTTAACTTTAAACAGTTAGATACGGTGCTCGCTCCGCACCTTACTCGCCCATACGAAGACATCGATATGGTTGAGAAGGCTATTTTGCGTCTGAGCGCGTATGAGCTTAAGTTCCGCGAAGATGTGCCTTATAAGGTAGCAATCAACGAAGGCATCGAATTAGCAAAAACATTCGGTGCTGACGACAGCCACAAGTTCGTTAACGGCGTTCTTGATAAGGCCGTAAAGGAACTACGAAGCTAAGCTCTAAAACAAGGAGAGCCGGCCAAGGCCGGCTTTTTTGTGTATGCAAGAATTTGAATTGATAAATAGATATTTCAAAGGCCGCGGCATTACTCGTCGCGATGTGAATCTCGGTATTGGGGATGACTGTGCACTGGTGACTATTCCTGAGAATAGCCAACTGGCAGTCACAACAGACACTATGGTCTGTGGCGTTCACTTCTTTGAAGATATTTCTCCGCGAGCTCTAGGGCATCGCGCGATTGCAGTAAACCTAAGTGATTTGGCAGCGATGGGTGCTGAGCCTGCGTGGGTGTCAGTGGCATTAACGTTGCCACATGCAGATATGCAGTGGCTGGAAGAGTTTACCGCGGGAATGCACGAAATCGCAGAGTACTTCAATGTACAAATTATTGGTGGCGATACCACTCAAGGTCCTTTGACGGTTACCGTATGTGCCAAAGGCACAGTACCAAAAGGCAAAGCGATCACTCGAGGTGGCGCGAAACCGGGTGACTGGATTTACGTCACAGGCCCACTGGGTGATGCTGGTCTGGCTGTGGAAGCACGTAAGCAAGGCTTAGATATTGCTCCTGAGTGGTTAAAGAAGCTAACTCATAAACTTGAATATCCGACGCCGCGTGTTGCTGCGGGTCAAGTGTTGCGTGGTTATGCCAGCTCAGCAATTGATATTTCCGACGGCTTACTGGCTGATTTGAAGCATATCTTGGAAATGTCACAAGTCAGTGCCACAGTGTACGCAGATAAAATTCCGACAACGGAAGCGTTTCGCCAAAGCATTGAAGGTGAGGCAAAGTGGCCTTACGTACTTGCCTACGGCGATGATTATGAGCTGCTTTATACTGTGCCAGAAAACCACAAGGCAATGCTAGATAACAAGCTTAGCCAATACGGTATCGATGCTGTGTGTATTGGCCAAATTCGTGGTGGTGATGGCAAAATTGAGTTGTTCGAAGGGGATAAAAAGCTTGAAGCCCCAGGCCTTGGTTTCGAACACTTTGTTGGGGATGAAACGTGTTAGTAATGGCTGAAACATTTAACTTACGTCGTCCTCATCAGTTACTTGGTCTTGGTTTTGGCTTAGGCTTAAGCCCAAAAGCTCCGGGAACTGTTGGTACGTTTGCAGCACTGCCATTTATTTTTATGAGTATGGGTGCACCGATTTGGATGCAATTGGTTTTCGCATTGCTGCTATGCTTTGTTGGCGTATGGGCATGTGGTAAAACCGCGGAAGATTTGGGCGTGCACGATCACCCAGCTATTGTTTGGGATGAAGTAGCAGGTTTTTACATCACCATGATAGGCGCGGCGATTAGTTGGCAAACCTTGGTGGTGGGATTTATCTTATTTCGCTTTTTTGATATTGCCAAGCCAGGACCAATTCGCATGCTCGATAAGCGCTTGCATGGTGGTTTGGGGATCATGGCTGATGATATTTTAGCGGGTGTGTGCTCTCTTATTTGCCTACAAGCGTTAATTAAAGTAGGTTATTTGCCTGGAATATAAGATTTGAACATGGGTGTGACATTGCAGCGGTTTATTCAGTCACTCTTACTGATGTGTGCAACCTTGGTAACCTTTGGTGCGTCTGCATCAATCACTGACTATGTTGTTAAACAATGGAACACCCGTAATGGCTTGCCGTCGCAATCTCTCAAAAGCGTCACGCAAGACAATAAAGGTTATATCTGGGTAGGCACCCAGTTTGGCCTTAGCCGTTTTGACGGCGAACACTTCACCAATTTCAACGAACAAAATAGCAACTTTCTTAGCAGTAATGCCATCAATAAACTCCTAATTGATAAAGAAGGCTTGCTGTGGATCGGCACTAAAAAAGGGGTTTCTGTCCTCGACCCTGATTCCATGAACTACTTCCAATTTGGCATTAGTGATCCGGTACGCGATATTCTCCAAGACGATAAGGGTAACATTTGGGTTGCTGCCAATGAGCTTTTCTACATTGAGCGTAATCAAATCGCATTTCACCTCGATGAAGATCAACGCCGCCGTAGTGGTCGTATTCAAAGCCGATTGACGGCTATCAACCAGATTTCAGTAAGCAAAATGGCCTTGTCGCCACAAGGGGTGTGGTTAGTCAGTGAGAACTACTTACTGCGCTTGTCTAACATGTCTTCGTCGTCATCGCGTTTGCGATTAAAAATCACTGCACGGGTGACGTTACCAGAGCGCTTAGCTCAGACAATTATCCACGACCTCGCATGGCTTGAAGGCACGCTTTATCTTGCCTCTGAATTAGGTGCTTATTTCCTCGATATTGATGATGAACTGCGTCCGTTTGCGTTGCCGAATGCGAGTAATGCTGCTGTATACAAGTTTATGAGTGACTCAGACGGTGCCCTGTGGATTTCAACCTATGGTCGTCTGTTGTATCGCGATAACTCACAAGAGTGGCAGTGGGTAGAGCCATCAGCACTGGACCAAAGTATCTGGTTTTCAGATATCTACCGTGATGACCAAAACAACATCTGGCTGGCGAGCTTCAGTGAAGGCTTGTGGCTTGCGCACGCAGGTCGAGTAGAGCGTCATAATGCGCTGTCGAGCATGACTGAAGCGGTCATGGCCATTACCTTATCTCCTAACGGTCAGCTGTGGGTTGCCAATCGCTCGGGTATTGGTTATTTCGACCAAGACAATAATTTCATTAATCGTATTCCGCGCACCAAGTTACGCCGCAGTGCGGTGCATGACTTGCACTTTGTGGGCGATCGCTTATACATCGCCACTGACCGCGGGGTGCTGTATTTTGAAAATGAAGAACTCTTTAATATCGACGCTCGTGAGCTGCGACTCAACCCAGTGTTTGCGATCAGTGAAGCTAAGTCTGGTGGCTTGTGGTTCGGTACAGGTCGCGGTATGTATCGCATGGGTTATAACGGCCTAACGCCGTTTAACTACAATGCGGTAATGGACTCTAAATTTATCACCTTCGTGTTGGATAAAGGCAATTATGGCCTGATTGGTACCAGCCAAGGTGGTTATATTTTCTCTGATAAAGGTATTGAACGCATTGGTGACAATACCACGCTGCAAAGCGCCTATGTAACCAGCATTCTCGAAGTTGATGGTGTGGGCACTTTGGTAGGCTCCCTCAACGATGGTCTATTTTATCGTAGTGTGAATGGTCGTTGGCACCAGTTGGATGTATCCAATGGCCTGCCTTATGGCTCTATTTTCAGTTTGCATTACGATGATGATTTAAAGCGCATTTGGGTCAGCACCATGAAAGGCGTGTATCGAATGCCGGTGGAGCAATTTTCCGATCAAATTGGGAACTTGCAAGTCGAACAGGTTATTTCATCCTATGACCGTCAACTTGACGGTAAAGCTAGCCAATGTTGTGCAGGTTTAGGCCATGATGCGGTAGCAGATAACGGCACGTCTATCTGGTATCCAAGTCTACAAGGTGTTGTCGAAATACCTAAAAGCGTTGAGTTGTTTGGTCAAGATGCTTTATCGCCGCAAGTTGAGAGTATCGCTACCCCAAGACGTACCTTGTTTACGGGGGGCTTGGGTATCAACCCGAGACTAGAAACAGACGAACGCGATGTCACCATTAATTACACTGCGATTGATTTCTACGCGCCTGCTGAAGTGGAGTTTCGTTATCAATTGGCAGGGTTAGACAGCGATTGGCGTTATGCTAATAACCGTCGCGAGGCGATTTACACCAATTTACCGCCTGGGCCGTTTACCTTTAAGTTGGAAGCCAAGCGTACCAGTGGTAATTGGGAAGAGGCTAGCAGCACCCAATATGCTTTCACAGTACCAAAACGATTCGACGAAACCGTGTATTTCCGTCTACTCATCGTATCGTGCATCTTTTTGGCCTTCTACCTATTGCTGTGGGTGTTTAGAGCACAAGAACGCCGTAAACAAGCCGCACTGGAAAGCTTAGTAGAAGAGCGAACCATTGAACTACGTGATGCCAACGACAAGCTCAACCAAGTGAACTCGCAATTGAAATTGGTGAGTCATTCAGATGAATTGACCGGACTGCGCAGCCGTCGTTTCCTCTTTGATCAGCTACCAAAAGACATTGAGCACTACCAACGCAACGCCGAATCTTTGCAAAAGCAAGGTCGTGCTTTGGTGTTGGTGATTGTAAATATCGACAATTTCTCGCGCATTAATGATGCTTATGGCCCGCTTAGCGGTGACAGCTGTTTGCAACAGCTCGCGACATTACTGAACTCTTGTACGCAAGGTTCTGACTATGTGGCACGTTGGAGTGGTGATGAATTCTTACTCTTGCTGCGTGACTTTGAACTAAACCAAGTGAACCAGTTCTCGCGCAACTTGTGTAAATCTATTGCCCAGAAGGCTTTCCAGCTACCAAATGGTAAGTCGATGAATATCAGCGCTTCTATAGGTTGGTCTTGTTATCCTATGCCTTTGCTCGGTGGCCAAGTGATAGGTTGGGAAACTTCCGTGAACCTTGCTGACATCGCCTTGCATCAGGTTAAAAAGCGTGGTGGTGACGGTTGTGCACATATTAACTTTGACGATCAGCTTGATGCGTTTGAGTTTGAGCAAAGTGAAAACCTTGATGAGCAAATTGCGACCTTACAAAGTAACGGCCTAGCCGATATCAAAATCTGGATGCGCTAAACTCGCTTCGGTGACTGTGGCGCAACCGAGTAACTAAAATTAATCCTCTTTATTTGCAGTACGTAAATTGAACTACACTGAATTCTATGTCGTTTTACTAAGCGACTCATAATTCAGTTAAAAGCGAGAATAAAGAGGGTGCCATGACTATAAAAGCGCTACTAAGAACAGCGTTTGCGATCATCACGCTGATAGCAGTTATATTGTTGTTGGTGGTATTAAACTTACGAACGAGTTTAGACAGTAGCTTCGACTCTTCCTCTTTTCGCTACCAATCAAGTCACTTAGCCAAACTATCAGCGACCAACTCCACCAACTTAACAATCAATGCGCGCCAATATGTGGCTACGCTTGATAGCCAGTATCTTGATAAATATAACCATATTGTTGATCAAATTACGGGAAAAGCTCCTGCGTTGGATGGTCGTTCTATGGCTTATCTTGACCGCCTTAAAGAGATCAATGTGCCGGGTGATTTACTGCGCTACCTCGAGCAATCCAATGATTACTCCATCGCTTTGATAGGCACCGAGGAGGCAGCATTTGCGTTGATCAAACCATTTGCAGGGAAGGAAATAGAAGACCTGACCCAACAAGAGCAACAAGACTGGATGAACGCGATTCACATGTTGCACGATGATGCTTATGAGCGTGAAGTCGCGAAAATTATGGCTCCGGTGAATACCTTTATCGAACGTTTGGATGAGCTATCGACACAACAACTGCTTGAGGTGCAATCGAGCGTTGCCCGTCAAAGTGTCTTGAGTATCGCAGCGGTATTTATCATCGTAGCGCTATTGGTCATGTGTTATTTCTGGCTCGAAAAGAGGGTGATAAATGTCACTATTGAACTTGTTGCCAAAGCCCAGCGTATCGCAGCTGGGGATTTAACCCAGAGGATCAACACCCAAAGTCAGGATGAGTTGGCGCAGCTGGGCAATGCATTTGATGAGATGGTAGAGAAACTTGCGAGTTTGCTGCGTAACATTCAAGCGCAATCTCGTGCTGCGGCAGATGCAGCAACGCAGCTAAATGGTATTTCGCAGCAAAGTTCATCGTTGAGCCATAAGCAAAATGAGGCCATTGATGTTATTGCGACATCGGTGCATGAAAACCTTTTTGCCGTGCAAGAGGTCGCAAAGAACTGTACGAATGCCGCTAATGCGGCGCAAGGTGCCCATGAAAACACAGCTTCGGCGCAAAGCATCGTTTCCACTAGTGTGCAGTCGGTGCAAAATGTCGCCAGCACGCTTAATACAGCGACGCAAAGCCTCACGCAACTGCATGATTCCGTAAAAGATGTAACTGATATTCTCTCAGTAATTGATGGCATCGCTGAGCAAACTAACTTGCTTGCGCTCAACGCGGCGATTGAAGCTGCTCGAGCAGGCGAACAAGGGCGTGGATTTGCTGTGGTGGCAGATGAGGTGCGGAATTTGGCGAAGCGATCACAGCAAGCTACCGAAGAAATTCAGCAAAAACTCAGCGTATTACAACGCTTTACCAGCCAAGTTTCTGATGATATTAATTCCAGCAGTGATGACACTAACATGGCGGTGGAGCGCTCTGCACAGGTGAGCGAATCCTTGCATGAAATTGAGTCGTTGGTAACCAATATCAATGAAATGAATCAGTCCATTGCCACCGCTGCTGAAGAGCAGGAGCAGGTTTCGCAGGATATTGCGCAACGGGTAGAGAGCATTCGCCAAGATGCGCAAGAGTCGAGTGAACTCAATACACAGGTCGCGCACTCATCTGATGAACTCAATGGCATTGCCGCGAAGCTCACCAGTGAAGTAAATCGTTTTAATTTATGAATTAAAAAAAGGAGCCTAAGGCTCCTTTTTTTAAACTAACGAATCGTTTACTTAGCGAGCCATTCTTTCACTTGGCGTTCAATACCGGCACTGTCTAAACCAAGCTCTGCATGCATTTCTTGTTGTGTACCGTGTTTAATGAATACGTCTGGCAGGCCTAAATGCAGCACAGGTGTTGTGCGCTTTTGTTGACTTAAATATTCAGTCACTGCCGAACCAGCACCACCTGCTATCACGTTATCTTCTAGGGTGACGAGGTTGTCGTGCGTCGCAATAAGCTCTTCAATCAAAGCGGTATCGATAGGTTTCACAAAACGCATGTCAACCAAGGTCGCATCTAACGCTTCAGCTGCAGGTTCTGCGTACTCAAGCAAAGTACCAAAGGATAAAATGGCTGTCCCTTTACCTTGGCGCAGCACACGACCTTTACCAATTTCAAGCATCTGCATTTGCGCGTCTAATGCACCTTCGCCAGCGCTACCACGTGGGTATCTCACCGCCGCTGGCTTATCCAGTTTATGGCCTGTATAGAGCATGTTACGGCATTCATTGGCATTGGCTGGCGCCATAATCACCATATTAGGAATGCAGCGTAAGAAGCTCAAATCATATGTACCTTGGTGTGTTTCACCGTCAGCACCGACAACACCAGCACGGTCAATGGCGAACAACACAGGTAATTCTTGCAGGGCGACATCATGAATAAGCTGGTCATAGGCACGTTGCAAAAATGATGAGTAAATTGCCACTACAGGGTTTAGACCTTCACAAGCAAAACCGGCAGCTAATGTCACCGCATGCTGCTCAGCGATAGCAACATCAAAATACTGGCTTGGGTACTCTTTGGAAAAGCGCACCATGCCCGAACCTTCTCGCATCGCAGGAGTAATGGCCATTAAGTCAGCGTCTTGTGACGCCATATCACATAGCCAATCACCGAACACTTTAGAGAAGGTTGGCGCGCCAGGTTTCGACTTAGGCAATTTACTTTCAGTTGGGTCAAACTTAGGCACTGCATGATAGCCAATTGGGTCCGCCTCAGCGGGCTTATAGCCTTTACCTTTTTGCGTTTTAATGTGTAACAGCTGCGGGCCTTTTAAGTTACGCATATTGCGTAATGTGTCGACCAGCATGTTGACATCATGACCGTCGATTGGACCTATGTAATTAAAGCCAAGCTCTTCGAAGAAGGTACCCGGGATCACCATACCTTTGAGGTGTTCTTCCATGCGACTGGCAAGTTCTTTTACTGGCGGTAAACCAGAAAGTAACTTCTTAGAGCCTTCGCGAATATTGGTATAAAAACTACCAGAAAGAATACGCGCAAAGTGATTGTTCAAAGCACCGACGTTCTCCGAAATCGACATTTCATTGTCATTGAGAATAACCAGCATGTCTGATTTCACATCACCTGCGTGGTTCATTGCCTCAAATGCCATTCCAGCAGTAATAGCGCCATCGCCAATAACGGCAACGGTTTTGCGTCCTTTACCTTCTTTCTCGGCGGCAATTGCCATACCTAAAGCTGCGGAAATAGAGGTGCTTGAGTGACCAACACTAAAGGTGTCGTATTCACTTTCACCGCGATACGGGAAAGGGTGTAGTCCGTCTTTTTGACGAATGGTGTGCATCTTGTCACGGCGACCGGTGATCAATTTGTGCGGGTACGCCTGATGGCCCACATCCCACACGACACGGTCGAAAGGAGTGTTATACACGTAGTGCAACGCAACAGTAAGCTCCACAGTACCAAGACCTGAGGCGAAGTGGCCACTGCTTTGTGATACGGAGTTGAGTAGGTAATCCCGCAATTCATAGCTGAACGCGCCGAGCTTTTGCTGCTCCAAATCGCGTAGTTGTGCAGGCTCGTCGACCTGAGTTAAGAGGGGATACTTGCTACTATCCAAATTCATGCGTTTACTTATCCTTCACTGCGATGGCACGAGTATAACAAATCGGGCACGGCCATCTGTAGTAATTTTTAGAACTTAGGGTGCACTCATGTGCGATTTGTGTCGCTATGAGAAGCTTTGCTGTTAGCACTCACATGTGTTGAGCGAGTATGTACTTACAGCAATCAGTTATATATTAATGATCGCGAGCGATAACGTACCGTGCAAGCTGTTGCAAAATGGCGGTATCGTAAGGCAGTGCATCCAGCGCACTGATGGCGTCATCATACAGTTGTTGTAGTTTTTGTTTGGCACCATCTAACCCCAACAGAGCTGGATAGGTTGCTTTATTCGCCGCCAAATCAGAACCCTGAGGCTTACCCAATGTTTGCGTATCGCCTTCAATATCCAAAATGTCGTCTTGCACTTGAAACGCTAAACCAATGGCTTTGCCGTAACTATCTAACGCCTGTTTAGTTGTTTGTTCTACGTTCGGCGCGCATAAATAGCCCAGTTCAATCGCGCAGCTAAGCAGCGCTCCTGTCTTTGCTTTGTGTATTTGTTCAAGCTCATTGAGCGATATGGTTTTGCCCGTGGCTTCGATGTCGAGCGCTTGGCCACCGACCATACCTAGCAAACCCGAAGCTTTACTCAATGCGTTGACTAGTTTTAATTGTGCGCGGGCATCGATGCTAAATTCGGCACCACTGAGCAGTTCAAAGGCGATGGTTTGTAATGTATCACCGGCTAAAATTGCATGGGCCTCATCATAGGCGATGTGGCAAGTAGGGCGACCCCGGCGAAGCTCGTCGTCATCCATGGCCGGTAAATCATCATGCACTAAGGAATAACTGTGAATACATTCAATTGCTGCTGCGGCTTTATCGAGATCCGCTTTGTTAGCACCCAACATATTGCCAACGCAATATACAAGGAAGGGACGTAGTCGTTTTCCGCCGTTTTGAACACTGTATTGGGTTGCAGCTAGGATGCGAGCTTGTGCCGCGCTTTGGGTCGCAAAATAATGTTCCAGTGTCGTGACAACATCGTCTTGTGCTTGCGCTAACGCATTTTTTAATTCCACTGGTAACACTACTCTTGGTCATCCATTGGTGTTAATTCAGCATTGAGATCATTGCTCATCAGCATGCTGACTTTTTGTTGTGCAGAATCTAGTTTCTGCGCAGAGACATTGGCTAGCGATATGCCGCGTTCGAACTGCTTAAGTGAGTGCTCTAAAGGCATATCACCTTGTTCCATTTCGGTGACGATTTGGCTCAGTTCGTTGATTGCGTCCTCAAAACTGAGGTTTTCTGGTTTTTTTTGGGCCATTGCCTTTACGCTCGTTACTGATTTATAAGAGCGCCAATTTTAGGGGTATTGTGCATTTTGGTCAAAGTGCACGAGATAATTTCACTGCAAAGCAGCTTAAGACTGCTAATTTTATTAAAACAACTAAAGTCTACTAACGCTATTAATGTTAGATTAAGCTTTAAAAAATGATTCAAGTAATTCAGCAAGTTGCCGATAGCTTAAGAGTATTTATAATAACGACAGAATTTTAGGCACCAAAGCATACGCTTGTCTTGAGGTGCACTAAAGCAGTGACAGTGGGTGGAGGACGTGTGGATTTAGCAACCATAATAGGTATTCTCGGGGCAATCGGCTTCGTTGTGATGGCTATGGTACTCGGTGGAGACATTAGTATCTTCGTTGATACGCAGTCCATACTTATCGTTTTCGCCGGTTCACTGTTTGTTGTATTAGCCAACTTCACCATGGGCCAGTTTTTTGCCATAGGTAAAGTCGCGGCAAAAGCCTTCATGTTTAAAATTGAATCACCAGATGAATTGATCGAGAAAGCAGTTGAACTGGCTGACTCTGCTCGTAAAGGTGGCTTCCTTGCTTTAGAAGAAGCAGAAATCTCGAACAAATTTATGCGCAAAGGCATCGATATGTTGGTTGATGGCCACGATGCAGACGTAGTGCGCGCAACGTTGCAAAAAGACATAGCGTTGACGACGACTCGCCATGAACAAGGCGCAGGCCTGTTTAAAGCGTTGGGCGATGTTGCTCCAGCGATGGGGATGATTGGTACGCTAATCGGTCTAGTAGCGATGCTCTCGAACATGGATGACCCCAAAGCAATTGGTCCAGCCATGGCGGTTGCGCTTCTTACTACATTATATGGTGCATTCTTAGCGAACGTTGTTGCCATTCCAATTCAATCTAAACTCGAACTGCGCAAAGGCGAAGAAGAGCTGAATCAGCGTCTTATTCTGGATGCTATTTTAGGTATCCAAGACGGTCAAAACCCGAAAGTAATTGAAGGTATCTTGAAGAACTATCTGGCTGAGTCTAAGCGCCAGGTTGATACCGAGGAGTAGGTATGTCGGATGAGGAAAAGTGTAAATGTCCTCCCCCCGGGCTACCGGCTTGGATGGGGACATTTGCTGACTTAATGTCACTACTGATGTGTTTCTTCGTACTGCTTCTGGCTTTCTCAGAGATGGATGTGCTTAAGTTTAAGCAAATAGCGGGTTCGATGAAGTTCGCATTCGGTGTGCAAAATAAACTCGAAGTAAAAGACATTCCCAAAGGTACCAGCGTTATTGCGATGGAATTCAAACCGGGTCGCCCTGATCCGACGCCGATTGAAACAATCCAACAGCAAACTGTAGAAATGACTCAGCAAATGCTTGAGTTTCAAGCTGGGGAAGAAGACTCTGCAGGTGGTCGTCAAGAACAACGGGGCGAGCAGCGTGGTGGTGAGTCTGCCAGTACCGCAGAAGAACAGTCTCAGCAACAAGCCATTGCCGCCGCTGACCAAGAGCGCGTAAACGATCTCGTGAAGAAAATTGCGCAGCAACTTGAGCAACAAATCATTGATGGCGCGATTGAACTTGAATCACTTGGTCAACAGATCATTATTCGTATTCGCGAAAATGGCTCTTTCCCCTCAGGGAGTGCGTTTTTACAGCCGAAATTTAAGCCTATCGTGCAAGAAATCGCTGTGTTATTAAAAGACGTGCCGGGTGAGATCACTGTGTCCGGTCACACCGATGATTTCCAAGTATCGAACGAGCTCTACACCAATAACTGGGATCTCAGTGCCAAGCGTGCTGTTGCGGTTGCCAGTGAAATGCAAAAGGTAGATGGGTTTGATAAAACGAGGATGGTTGTCGTAGGGCATGCAGATACGCGACCACTCGTCCCCAATGAAACTGACGATGATCGTAAGCGCAATCGTCGCGTTGAGATCTCCATCATGCAGGGTAAGGCCAAAGAGTCTGAACCTATTGAAGTCGTTCAGTAATACAGTTCTCATCTCGGTGTGCACTCGCGTACACCGAGCTTTAATCTTCTTTCATCACGCGCGAAATTACACTACACTGTCGTTACTGTATGGATAAACAGTTGTTGTGCTATGAAGCTATATATTGCAGAAAAACCTTCTTTAGGGCGTGCCATTGCCGCGGCCCTGCCAAAACCCCACAATAAAAAAGAGGGTTACATTGAACTTGGTAATGGCGATTGCGTGACCTGGTGCATCGGCCATTTGCTCGAACAAGCTGAACCCGACGATTACGATGCAGCTTATAAAAAGTGGCAATTGCAGCATCTGCCTATTATTCCTGCGCAGTGGCAGTTGAAAGCAAAAAGCAAAACTCGCAAACAACTCTCCTTAGTTAAAAAGTTGATCAAGCAAGCTTCGCAACTCGTGCATGCTGGTGATCCAGATAGAGAAGGGCAGCTACTTGTTGATGAAGTCATTTCTCAAGCAAATATAAGTGCGGCTAAAAAGCAAAGTATCCAAAGACTGCTGATCAGTGATTTAAACTTACCGGCAGTGAAAAAAGCATTATCGCAGTTGCGCGCCAATGCTGATTTTATCCCTTTGAGTGTATCGGCGTTGGCTCGCTCCCGTGCAGATTGGCTATTTGGTATGAATTTGACCCGGGCTTACACCCTTGCGGGGCAAAAAGGGGGATATCAAGGTGTGTTGTCGGTAGGACGCGTGCAAACCCCTGTGCTAGGCCTAGTGGTAGCGCGTGATAAGGAAATAAATGAGTTTGTAAGCAAACCTTTTTATGAAGTTGAAGCCTTGATGCGCACCCAAAATCAACAAGGCTTTACATTAAAATGGCAACCGAGTGAAGCGTGTCAGCCTTATCAAGATGACCAAGGCCGAGTGCTCGTTAAAGCTCTTGCTGATAACGTGATTTCACGTATCACTGGTCAACAAGGAACGGTCACTGATGTTAAGCGAGCTGAGAAAAAAGAACAGGTAGCCCTTCCTTATAACCTGTCTGCTCTGCAAATTGATGCGGCGAAACGTTTTGGGCTTGCCGCGAAAGTGGTGCTCGACACCTGTCAAAGCCTGTATGAGAAACATACCTTAATTACCTATCCGCGCTCGGATAATCGTTACCTGCCTAACGACCATTTTTCCCAAGCGAAAAACATTATTGATAGTGTTGTTGCTAATGGTGTGTTTACTCAAGAACAGCTGAGCACGGTTAACACCACCAAGAAAGTACGCTGTTTTAATGATACTAAGGTTGCTGCGCACCATGCCATTGTACCGACCAACAAAAAGACTTCAGCACAATTAACTAGCACAGAGCGTCAGATTTATGAGCTCATTTGTCGCCAATATGTGATGCAGTTTATGCCAGCTTATCGTTATAACCAGACCGACGTAGAAGTCGATATTGCAGGTGGAAAATTTACCACCAAAGCCAAAGAAGAAATTGAACTTGGCTACAAAGTATTGCTGCCCAAAAAGGAAGACAAAGAAGTACAAGCATTGCCAACCTTGGTAGTTGGCGAGCAGGTATTGTGTGAAGATGCACGCCGACTTGATAAAAACACTACGCCTCCAGCACATTTTACCGATGCCACTATTTTGTCAGCAATGACGGCAATTAGTCGTTATGTGAAAGATAAAGACATACGTAAAGTGCTACGCGAAACAGACGGCCTTGGTACCGAAGCGACACGCGCGAGTATTATCGAGCTGTTATTTAAGCGTGGCTTTTTAGCGCGAAATGGTAAATCGATAATTGCAACCGACGCGGGCGTGGCGCTGATTAATGCACTTCCAGAAACACTATCGACCCCAGATATGACCGCGCACTGGGAAATGGCGCTGGCGCAAATAGCAGAAAAGCAGCTGAAGTATGAAGACTTTATGCAGCCATTATTGGGGCAGTTAGGTTCGTTAATTGAAGAAGCAAAAACCTGCGACAGTCGCCAGTTTGCGCATATCAAAAGTCAGGTGAAGAGAAAGTTTAAAGGCGCGAGAAGAAAAAGCCCGCGCCCGAAAAGTACTAAAGCGTCAGTTTAGTCGTTAAACAAAGCGACAGCGGCATTACTCATTGCGCTAACACCGGTTGGGATCGCCTTTTGGTAATCAGGTGCGAACTTGCTTGAATGCAATGAAGGCAATTGTGTATTGTTCGCCATTGCATCGTTGTAAGTGTCAGGATTAACGCCACCTAACCAAAATAAGGTGATAGGCAGGTTGTCCTCGGTGCGCCCGAACAAACCAAAGTCTTCGCCAGCCATTACTGGCTCAGTCAACTCAACATTACTTTCACCAATTGCTGCTTTAATTGCAGAGGTTACGCGCGCTGTTTGTTCAGGATTATTATAGGTAGAGGGAATAGACTCGCCCTCATGAACGACCACCTCTGGGTAAAGTGACTCTTCCAAACCTGCACTTGCGGCAATACCGGCAGTAATGCGCTTAATGGCAGCGATTTGCTGTTCGCGTACCGCAGGGTTATAGCTACGCAATGTGAGTTGCAGCTTTACTTCGTTTGAAATCACATTGTGTTTAGAACCGCCGTGGATAGAGCCCACTGTGACCACCGAGGGCTCCAGTGGCGATAGCTCACGGCTAGTAATAGTTTGCAATGCCAGCACGATACGTGATGCGATGACTACGGGGTCAATAGTTGTGTGAGGATATGCGCCATGTCCGCCTTTACCTTTTACATGGATATCCACTGAATCAACGCTCGCCATGGTGTATTCAGGCTTAAGTGCCACTTTGCCAGCGGGAACACTGGCGCTCACATGCAGAGCGATTATGTGATCAGGCTTTGCGAATTTATCGAATAGCCCTTCTTTAAGCATTGCTTTTGCACCTGCACCCACTTCTTCAGCTGGTTGGGCAACCATCATCAATGTACCTTGCCATTTATCTTTGTTGGCAACTAAGTGTTGTGCTGTGCCAATAAAGCTGGTCATGTGAATATCATGACCACAGCCGTGCATAACGCCTACTTGTGCACCTTCTTTATTAGTCACAGTTACTTTCGACGCATACGGTACGCCTGTTTCTTCAGTAATGGGTAAGCCATCAGTATCGGTGCGGATCATCACAGTTGGTCCATCGCCGTTTTTCATGATACCAACAACACCGTAACCGCCGACTTCATCCGTTACGCTAAAACCAAGCTTTTTAAGCTGTTTAGCGATTTTTTTGCCGGTTTCTTTCTCAGAGAAAGAAAGCTCAGGAGATTGATGTAAGTCGAGGTAGATTTTCTCGAGTTCAGGGAGGCTTTCTTTTACATCGATATTTGCATGGACTGGGACAGTAGCAGCCAGCACAATCGCGGTACCGACCATTGTCATTTTATGTAGAAATCCCATAATAATCCTTAAGACTTGTAATAATTAGCTTTGCCTCCATATCAAAGCGTAATTCTAAATAGATGGCAACTTAACCATGACGAACAAAATTCAAGTAACCGCTGAAAACATCCAGCAGGTATTAGGACAAACATCAGAAGAGAATATCGTTGCCCTAAGCTTTTTCTCTGCACAGAGCCCTGAGTGCCAAGATCAGGCACGTATTCTTGATGGCTTAGCACAGCAGTATCAACAGAATCTTGTGGTGGCAATGCTCGATTGCGATCAGCAACAAGCACTTGCCGCCCAGCTTGCTCAGCAAATTGGTTTGCAAGCATTACCTACATTGGTCATTCTCAAAGGCGGCGCGCCTGTCGATATGCTACCAGGACCGCAAAGTGAGCAAAAAATTAAAGAAGCACTGCAAAAGCACCTGCCACAACCACAAGATGCATTATTACAACAGGCAAAAGAAGCCTTAGCGGCCGAAAACCTCAATGAAGCGTTTAAATATGCAAAACAGGCTTATGAGATTGATGCGACCAACTCACGCATTAAACTTGTACTTGCGGATATCTGTATTCAAATTCATCGCCTAGAAGATGCTAAAGCATTAATTGAAACTATCGCACTTGCGGAGCAAGACGCATACTTCAACAACATCAAAGCAAAATTGGAACTAGCAGAGCAAGCACAAGACTCTCCAGAGATCAGAGCGTTGCAACAAGCCGTGGAACAAGACCCAACAAACCTCGAAAACAAAGTTAAGTTATCGGTAGCTCTTAATGAAGCGGGTAGAAAAGAAGAAGCGCTTGAAACATTGTTTACTGTATTAGCGAAAGATCTTAACTTTGGTGAAGCGAAGAAGTTCTATCTAGACATTATTGCCACGCTACCCGAGGGGGATGCAGTAGCCGCGACTTATCGACGCAAACTATACAGCATTCTCTATTAATAG
>NZ_JBDODM010000004.1:0-508892 GCF_039831865.1 Pseudoalteromonas pernae | reverse complement strand
ATTACTCACCCGTCCGCCGCTCGTCATCTTCTAGCAAGCTAGAAATGTTACCGCTCGACTTGCATGTGTTAGGCCTGCCGCCAGCGTTCAATCTGAGCCATGATCAAACTCTTCAATTAAAAGTTTTGTGAATCCGAAGATTCGGCGCTCATTGAATTCTGATTTTGATATCTTTCGATATCGAATTGACTGTGCTGAAACAAGTAAACTTGTTTCCGTTGGTCACTCAGTTCAATTGAGACTCTAAATTTGTTTGCGTCATCTAGCGAACTAGAATCTGCTGTTAGAACTCAACCTGTACGAGTGCCCACACAGATGATTGCTTCATATTTTTAAAGAACAGTCCGGTTTCCCGGTTTCGAGTTGCTTTCGCGTCTCGAGGGCTGTGCATTCTACTCAACCCCAGTTTGTTGTCAACACTTAATTTTGAGAAAGTTTTCATTTTTTTCAAAACTGAGTTTTACTTGACTCCCTGAGTTGCTAGCGCCTCGCTATGCGTTGCTGCCTGCCGTCTCAGTGGGGTCGCATTATAGGGAGATTCGATTTTGACGCAACCCCTTTTTTAAAGAAAATTGCTAAAAATGGATCGTTTGCGCAAATTACACACAAAAGGCATTAAAAAAGGCCATTTATTCGTCATAATATGGCCTTTATATGTGATTTAACTATTCGGTGGGTTATAAAATCACCACTGCATATTGGTAAATACTCACGCCCCAAACAATCGTAGCTATTAATAATGACAAAGTTACTGCTGCCGATGCCATGTCTTTTGCACGACCTGATAAAACGTGTAGTTCTGTTGATACCCTGTCTGTGAGTGCTTCTATCGCTGAATTCACTAACTCAACAATAAGGACCAATAGTAAGACACTCATTAATGCAGCCCAATGCAACATATCTTTGGCAATAATAAAGGATAAGGGAAATAAAATGATGGCCAATAGCAATTCTTGACGAAACGCGGCTTCTTCTTTAATCGCAGCTCTTAAGCCTTGAAATGTACAACGCAGCGCTTTGAACAAACGCCCCAATCCTTGGCCATTTGGTTTATTGGAAGTAGTTTGCATTGAAGACCTATTCATTTGACACAAAAAAGCCCCTATCGAAGGGGCTATTTATAAGATTACGCTACACCGTATTGGTCGCGATAAGCTTTAACCGCGTTTAAGTGTTCATCCATGTTGCCTTGCTGCTCTAGGTATGTGATTAGGTCAGCCAGCTTAACGATAGAAACAACCTGCGTATTGAAATCGCGCTCAACTTCTTGGATAGCAGAAAGCTCAGCCTTACCTTTCTCTTGGCGGTCCAGTGCTATTAGTACACCTGAAAGGTCTGCACCGTTAGCAGCGATGATTTCCATTGATTCACGAATCGCAGTACCAGCCGTGATTACGTCATCAACAAGCATCACTTTGCCTTTAAGTTCAGAGCCAACTAGGTTGCCACCTTCACCGTGTTCTTTCTTCTCTTTACGGTTGAAACAATAAGGCACATCTTTATCGTGATGATCCGCTAGCGCTACCGCTGTAGTCGTCGCAATTGGAATACCTTTATACGCTGGACCAAACAACAAATCATATTCAATGCCTGCATCTTCTAGTGCTGCTGCATAAAAACGGCCTAGCTTCGCTAAGTCTTTACCTGTATTGAACAGGCCGGCATTGAAGAAGTATGGACTTGTACGCCCAGACTTAAGAGTAAACTCTCCAAACTTTAAAACCTGTTTTGAGAGTGCGAATTCAATAAACTGCTTTTGATATTCTTTCATTACTTTGCTCGTCAACGTTAAAGATTAAGCCAGAGTCTGCTTTTGGATATCGATAATTTCGCGAATCGAGTGTTTTGCCAATGTTAGCATTTGCTCTAACTCGTCAAATGAGAACGGCTCGCCTTCAGCGGTACCCTGCACTTCAATGATTTTACCCGTTTCAGTTAAAATCACGTTCATATCCGTTTCTGCATCAGAATCTTCTAAGTACTCTAAATCTGTGATTGGCTCACCTTTATAGATACCTACAGAAATTGCCGCAATCATGTGCTTAAGAGGGTTGGTATTGATCATACCTTTGGCACGCATGTAAGTAAGTGCATCTACCAGCGCAACGCAGGCACCACTAATTGAAGCAGTACGCGTACCGCCATCAGCTTGGATAACGTCGCAATCAACTGTGATAGTGTTTTCACCCAACGCTTTTAGATCAACCGCAGCACGCAGAGCACGAGCGATCAGGCGTTGAATTTCCATGGTGCGTCCACCTTGCTTACCACGCGCAGCCTCACGGTCATTACGAGTGTGGGTCGAACGTGGCAACATGCCATATTCTGCGGTTACCCACCCCTTGCCTTGGCCCTTCATAAAGCGCGGCACACCTGAAACAACACTCGCCGTACATAAAACTTTGGTGTTTCCAAACTCAACTAACACCGAGCCTTCTGCATGCATGGTGTATTGGCGAGTAAAGGTCACTGGGCGAATCTGATTAGGTGTTCTTTCACTTGGACGCATTCACTATCCCCTTAAATAAAAAATTTTGTTCATTATATGTGTTCGCCCGCTGCTATGCCACGGCACTTTTGTTAAATTGCCCATTTTTGCTGGAAAATTCTGCTAGAGCTCACATTTTGTTAAGGTATAATCAAAGCGATACATCTATTAGACATTTAGGAAATCATTCATGATTCACAGCATGACCGCGTACGCTCGCCAAGAAATCAAAGGCGACTGGGGCACAGGAACTTGGGAGATCCGCTCTGTAAACCAACGTTATCTGGAAACTTTTATTCGCGCCCCTGAACAATTTCGTGGTTTGGAGCCTGTTATTCGTGATCGCCTGCGTAAGAACTTACAACGCGGTAAGGTTGAGGTATTTCTTAAGTTCGTTGCCAACCCAGCCCATGTTGGTGAGCTAAATATCAACGAGTCGTTAGCTTCACAGCTTGTAAAAAGCGCGCAATGGGTGCAAGCCCAGAGCCAAGGCGAGATCAACCCTGTTGATATCCTTCGCTGGCCAGGCGTAATGGAAGCCCAAGAAATGGATATGGATGCCGTTCAAGGTGAATTACTTTCTGGGTTGGATATGGCCATTGAAGAGTTCAAAGCAGCGCGAGCAAGTGAAGGTGAAAACCTAGAGCAAATGATTAGCTCTCGCTTGGATGCAATTATAGAACAAGTGTCTATTGTTGAGTCCCACATGCCTGAAGTAATTAAATGGCAACGTGAAAAGCTGCAACAGAAACTAGAAGAGCTGCAAGCTGAAATCGATGAGAATCGCCTTGAGCAAGAGCTGATTTATCTGGCGCAAAAACAAGACGTAGCGGAAGAGTTAGACCGCCTAAAATCGCATGTAAAAGAAACTCACAAAATTCTTAAAAAAGGTGGCGCATGCGGTCGACGCCTTGATTTCATGATGCAAGAGTTTAACCGCGAAGCGAATACGTTAGCATCAAAATCAATCAACACCGAAGTGACGAACGCTGCGGTTGAGTTAAAGGTGTTAATTGAGCAAATGCGTGAGCAAATTCAGAATATTGAATAAGCTTTCATTGATAATCAAGCCTTTTCAAATTGGGCTATCCAATTGATTTAAGTACAATAGTAATATTCATCTTTGTTCATGATATTTCAATTAACGTCATTTAAGTGGTGACAAAACTGGTGACAAGGTCTACGTTTAATAGACTAGGTCACTTACTTTGTCACCATTAATGAATGCACAACAGATAAAATCGTTAATACAAAAAGGCGAGCAAGGCCGGTTCCGCGTCGACAACAACCTTTATTTACGAATTTCCTCAACCAAAAAACCTAGCTGGGTATTCCGCTACACATGCGGTGACTCACGCAAAGAACTCACTCTTGGGGGCTATGGCACCTCAGCTGACAAACTAACCCTACGCCAAGCCAGTGACTTAGCAGCAGAAAAAAGACTGATGCTGCGAGAAGGAATAGATCCAAAACTAGGGAAAGAACGCGTCGCTTATTCTGAAAGCTACCGTACAGTGGAGCAAGTAGCGAGGGATTGGCTTGATGAATGCGAGCATCGACTCAAGCACCCTGGCATACCAAGACGTGTTTACACAAAAGAGATAGCTCCGGCTATTGGTGACCTACCAATAGACAAAGTTGCACCACTACAAATACGCGACATAATTAGGTCTATCCGCGACTCGGAAAGACCTACAATCGCGAACGATGCGCTAGGTTACTGTAAGCAACTCTTTAACCATGCCATGAAGCTTGGTCTAGTAACCCATAACCCCGCTTTAGCTTTTACTGTAAAAGATGCGGGCGGTTTAGAAAAGTCGCGAGAGCGAGTACTAAGCAAAAATGAATTACAGCTCGCATTCAGTGGCATGTGTCAATACCAAACACAGTTCGTTAGGGAAAACTATCTAGCCTGCATCCTGCTAGTTTGTTTGGGAGTAAGGAAGTTTGAGTTACTATCTGCACCTTGGAGTGAATTTGACCTTACTCTAGGTATATGGCGCTTACCTAAAGAACGCTCTAAGAATGGTATTCCTATCACCTACCCGCTGCATCCTAAACTGGTAGAAGTATTGTTCGAATTGAAGGTATTGGCATGTGGTGCCGATTATGTATTTCCAAACCGCCGCAACTCTCAGCGATTCCCGCATATATCACCAGATACGCTCAACGCGGCTCTCTCTAAGATGTTTAAGCAGGATAAAATATCGGTTGAACATTTTACACTACACGACCTGCGTCGAACCTTCAGAACTCATCTAGCCTCCTTAAAAATCGCACCCCACATAGCCGAACGGTGCTTAAACCATAAATTACCTGGCGTCATGGGCACGTACGATAAATTTGACTACTTTGAGGAAAGAAAGGCCGCTCATTCTAAACTTGTAGAGCACTTATGGTCAGCATTCTGTTTTAAAACCCCATTAGAAGAAAAACGATAGTAAGGAAATACAATGATCCAAGACGAAGAGCAAATCGCGATCGAGTATTTTAATGCCCTACATGAATATGAGGAAGCATGGGCTAAGTATGATACCGCGACCCAGCGTAATGATGTCAAAAGAGAAAAAAACCGACGTTATGATGAGTTTCTCTCAGCTAAGGAAGCGCTAACTAGGCTGGATGAAAAAATCAAAAGGAAAGAAGCGCCCCCCTCACCTCCCCGCCCTAGGAAGACAAGTTTGCCGGGTGCCTTAGCCTGTGTCGTCAGAGCTTTTTTACAACATAAGCCAAGGGCATTAAGAGCTACAATTACTCCAACTAGTGAATACCCTGATGATCACTTTTTCGCTTGGGTCAGGAGTAATGAGAGCGAAACCTTCGGCCGCGCCACCATTGAAGGGTATAGATGGCTGGAGTCAGTTACAATCTTCGACGAAAATGCAGGGGAAGTGAGAGTCTCGGGCCTACCCGCAATTCGGAAGGCTTTTACTCGTGAAAGGAAAAAGCTGCAAGCTATTTCCCAATAGGAAAAAGCCTAACAACTTGTAAGGCCTCGCCACAATGACCCCGATCGCGCAATATCTTAAGTGAATAAGTGTCATTTTGATCTGTCAGATTCAACTAATAAAACTCAATTGAACCTGACAGTCGCAGTTGCGCCAGAAGTGAACAGTGAACGCCGCATTAAGGTGTGCTCAACGCTGCCACAAAACTAAACCGTACCACCATAAACACAAAACCCAACGCGAAGCTAAAAATGCCAAGCGTTGGGAATCACTCTTAAATGCTTTGTTATATGCGTGCTTACGGATAGAGCTCATGCCCAGGGTCTAACCAGATAGCATAGAATACGTTTTCAATAAAGAAACCGTGGATACGACCATACTCATTAGCACTAAATTGAAACTGGTAAGGAGTTACCGACTGGAGCTGCTCGTTTAAATGAGAAAAGCCGTCTTTCTCGCTAGTTGAAGACCAGTCTATAGTATGAGCACGAAGAGATTTTCCACCAGATTGGCGCAATTCACTAGCTTTCTGTTGTGATACGTCTTTAAGCCTAGAGAGCACTTTAAAAATATAGTCGCCATCTTTCGCTTTGATGCAAAATTTGCCTTTAGGATGCTCTAGCTGAAGGTGCTTAAATGAAAAAATCATTGCACCTTCCTCATTTTTTAGTGGCGTAGCCTTTACGTTACCAGCTTTCGATTTGCTAGGCTGGCGAGCTTTAGGTTTATGCTTTTTATTCGCCAATATACTTAAGCCTCTTCAGCTACTTCCGTGTAAAACCGGTGCATAGTGTCTTTATTGATCACATTTTCACAAGCTTCGTCTGGCTCACAAGCACCTCGAGCTTCAACCCACGGCAGCTCATCATGCGTCATCTGTTCAAGTTCATAACCACTATACTTACCGAAAACGTCATAAATTTCAGTAAGATGCTCAGTATGCACATCTTCTAGATCGGGAAATTCAACGTCCTCGAGTATTGGATTCCAACGATAATCTTTAAAACGATGATATAAAGTTCGAACTACAGGACCATGAACCCACGCTTCAAAATCTTCAGAGATCAACGGGGAACCATTATTAACTAAGAACCACGCATCTGCGTAATAAACCATTTTTTGTAATTTTAATTGGCTGATGTAGTCGCCATGCTCTTTAGCAAAAGCAAGGAAAAAATCAGCCACTTGGTTCGCACTAATCATACAACCTCCAACTTTTAACCGAGCATTCTGCCTCAGTATAGATAAATTTTCACTATCTTTTTGTTACGCTAACGACGTTTACGCTCAAAGCATATGACGCCGCGAATATGGGCCGTATAAATGCTTGGCTAATCTTAGCGACGAAGGAGCGCAAGCCAAGCATTTTGCATCCATGCCAAAATGGCTTTGTTAGCCACTACTAGAGTGTAGCAGCAGCTCTATCCCACAGCTCGTTGGCATTGTGAACTCGAAAATGAACGTCTTCGATTCCACCACCCGAGCCATGAGCAATTTGCCATTGTGTTACGAGTGGCCCGATGCCAAATAGAGCACCGCCATCAGCTAAATATTTACCGTCTTTATTTGCTACACCATAAGAATGTGACAGACTTGGATGATCTTTTTGTGAGCTTAAATCTCGAGTAGGAAGTACTGATACTAATAAGGTATGACTACCCCCACACTCAGAGTGGCCACAAGGAAAAGTTACCTTGAAATCGGGCTTCCAATTTTCTACTTGGACAGGGTTGTACCACCACTGCCAACCAGCTAAATCAAAAAACGCTGCCCAAATAGCTTCTAACTCTGTTTTGAATTCTAATCCATTATATTCAGTACTCATCGGTGGCTCCGTAGATTCAAGTAGTGCTAACAATTTAATATCGAGCGATTGGGTCGTTTTTCTGCCGCAATCTGTCTTGTTTTTGTCGTATGACCATTGATAGCAAATTTAGGAAGTACTTACCAGTGTTGAAGTTTCGCTAAATTGCTCTAATAGTGGACACGACATAAACGACCCGTTGAGTCGTTTTCCTGACTGTGGGAGAAACTCTTCGATAATGGATGTATACACTGTGATTTCAGTGGAAGGATGAACGTCCGCTCATCGCTCATAGCTGCCTGTCAGATTAAATCTAAACCTATTCATCAGTACTGTAAGATCAGATATGAGCTACTACAACTTAGGCAGCGGCTAACTTCCCCATCATTTCAAAGCTAGCCAATCCAGCTGCTCATGCGTCAAAACTTACCTAAGACATTTTTATTTCCTAAGACACTTTAGCCTTAGATGTCCTACCCCGCGTCCATCATGACAGTGCATGCAAAGCCAACAGTGGCTGCGCATTAAAACTTATTGTTTAACTTTTTCCTTCCTGCGCATTTGCATTTCGCTGTCGCAGAAAGTTAATTATTTACGAGGTATAACATGATGTTACCACTTTTTCTAAGCGCATCAGAGGTGTGCAAACTTACAAACCTATCCCAATCCACCTTGTATCGACTCTGCTTAGACGGCGACTTTCCTGCTCCCAAAAAAATATCGGGGGGACGCAACGCTTGGGCATTTATGACTGTTATCAATTGGGCGAGCGAGGTAGCTGGCGTGGAAGCAAGCGAACTTATCGTCATGTACTCAAACCTCAACAAATTAGCAGAAGAGGTAGCGTTCGATGAAAAATAACACAGCAAATAACCAGTGTATCGCCGAAGCAGAGCAATTTTTTAAAAGTTTAGGTCCCGAGAATGATGCCCACTTTGCAATCCGTCTACTGAAGAAAGGAGCACCAGCTAAGTCCTATCACAAAATGGCTATCAATTCAGATTCACTTGCTTCGTTGATCTCCTTAAATGACAAAGGCTGGGAGGTTTTTGTAACCATCAACCAAACCGATGGGCAAGGGGTCAAAAAAGAAAACGTGACGCACGTTAGGGCCTTGTTTGCGGACTTCGATGATCCTGAACGCAACAATTGTGAAGTAATCGAGAGCCTACCCATTGCGCCCAATATGGTTATTGAAACCAGCCCTGGCAAATACCATATTTACTTTTTGGTCGAAGACTGCCCCCTAGAAGAGTTTTCAATAATACAACGGGCACTTGCGAACCACCTGGGTACCGACTTGTCGATTACCGATTTGCCACGCATTATGCGCGTCCCTGGGTTCTACCATCTAAAAAGTACCCCCTTCCTTAGCCACATAGTAGATCGCTGCGATACAAAATATACTACGCAGGAAATTAACGAAAAATTGGGGCTCACCAAATCCTCACCAGATTCGACCGTTACAATAGATAATAATTTAGTGACACGAGACCCACAGCAGTTTGAAAAAATTGAAAAGCTCAGCTCTGAAGGGGGCCTACATCTACTCAATGCACTCTTTGCTGAAGGTGGCCCAGTGGAGCACTTAAAGCAAATTGGTTACGGCGAGAGTTATGACGAGTTTATTTCCTTCAGTGCCAGCCTAGCCCCATACTTGCAAACTCCACACAAGCAAAAAATGCTAGGGCTATGGGAGGCATATCTTTCTGAAGTCGGTGGCAATTTTGACCCCAATGACAACATGAAGCACCTAGTCACACTGACAAACAGCCACCCGAATGCTCTATTTAAAATCGCTGATCTTAAAGGGTGGATAAACCCTGAAAAAGAATATTCTCCCGGGTTTCGCCTCGACGAAAATGGAGTATACAAGATCATTTACGCCAAAAATGGCGATGAGGTTGGTACTCGACGTGTAAGCAGTTTGATTAGAGTTAAAGCCCGCACTTCTGATCTCACAGGAAATAATCACGGATACCTATTAGAGTGGAAAGATAAGCTTGGTATGTGGCATACGAAAGCAGTGCCTGCCGCATCGTTTCACGATCATAAGCCTCTAATTGAGATGCTCTCCAACCAAGGACTAGCTGTCACCCCGAGAGCGGTTCATGACCTACTAGCTTACCTTACCACCTACAGTGATGTGCCTATCGCACATTCAACATTAAGCACAGGGTGGTATGAAGATGGAAGTTTTGTCTTACCCCATCGCTCTTATCGCCCGCTAGGTAACAGCACACCTTTATACCTTCAAACGGCTAGCGGTATTCAGGAGGTAGTCGCAACCAAGGGGACAATAACAAAATGGCGGCAGGAAATTGGCATATACTGCAATGACAACTCTCGGCTAATAACCGCTGTGAGTTGCGCTTTAGCGGCCCCCTTACTCAAGCTTTTAGGCTTAGAAAACATTGGATTTCACTTGGTTGGCGACTCCTCTCTCGGAAAGTCAACCGCACTAAAAGTGGCATCAAGTGTATACGGCCCATCCGAATACACCAAAACCTGGCGCACGACCGACAACGCTCTAGAGTACGTATCAAGCGCATATAACGACTTGCTATTGCCCTTAGATGAAATTAAACAAGCTAGCGCAGACACAATAGGCGCGGCCATATATATGCTGGCCCAGGGACAAGGTAAAGAGCGCGGTAAAGCAAGTGGTGGTCTTCGTACAGTACAAAAATGGCGGTCATTGATCCTATCCACAGGGGAGCGCACCCCGGCTGACATCCTGCAAGACAAAGGAGGTGCATATGCAGGGCAGGAAGTTCGCCTTCTAAATATCCCCGCAAATACCGGTAAACACGGGCTATTTGAAGAACTTCATGATTTTAAGTCAGGGGCATTATTCTCACAGCATTTAGTAGCCCAAACTACCCTGTGTTACGGCCATTTAGGCGAGGCTTGGCTCAAATACCTAGTTGAAAATACTGAATTAGTAAAAACTGAAGGAGAGGTGTTAATGCGCCAGTTCAAACAAAAGCACATGAAACCTGAGTACGATGGCCAAGTTCACCGAGCCATTGATAAATTTGCACTCTTGTTTGCTGCTGGTGAATTGGCGACTATTGCTGGATTAACGGGCTGGGCCACCGACAGTGTTGAAGCAGGTATAACCACCGCTTTCGCTGCTTATCTGCTTGCTCGCGGCACTTCAGGCAAAAGTGAAGATAAGACTATACTAGACAAAGTTCGTGCAAACTTAATGGCTTGGGGAAGTGCCCGCTTCGCGGATGCAGACGAAGTAGAATACTCTAGCGAAAAAATAGTAAACCAGCTTGGGTACAGAATATCCATAGGCGAGTCAGCAAGGCAGTATGATGACTTAAAGCCATTTGATCCAAAAAGTGAGCCGGCGGAAGGCGCACAAGAACCCCCACAAAGCGTCTACTACCTTCTTAGGGGCACTGAGCTTGAAAAGCTCGCTCCTGGCTTTTCAGCAACAAAGATAGCAAATGTGCTTAAGTCACAGGGCAGCCTTGTTCACGATAAAGACCGACTTCAAAAAAGCTGGAATAACAAAGAGCTACGCAGGCGTATCAATGGCAATCGATTCTATACTATCGACGCCAACGCACTTTTTGCATCGGAGGCATAATCCCACCAATGCCAGTGTGCGCTACACGCTGGCATTAAAAATACCCCTTATATTCAGATTCTTAAAAACAAAAAACCACTATCCCTTTAATCCCTGTCTAATTTATATAATCGACCTCACAGGCCTCTCCTACCTCTACGCCTACGCCAGCGTAATTACTTCCAAAAAGCTGGGATGTCTGGGATTGACGGGATTAATAGCCCTCTGTCCTTACCGCTATGTAACACGCTTTAAGTAGTGATATTTATAAGTGGAATCTTTACCCATCGTATACAGGTATAGCTCCATCAAGAAGGATCTGCTGCTAAAGCGGGTTTACAATAAGTTCATAATTTGGGCGCTAAGGAACTATTTTCTAGGTCATGCAATTTTTTCTCAACTCAAACCTTACCCCTTTGATAGCATTGAAAGCTATCTTCGCGAGCATAAGAGAGACTTAGATAACCATTTGTTTAGTGTTAACTTACTGGTTTGGCATGTTTTAACTGACAATAAAAGCTTATATTCTGTACGAAAGCAGTAGTGTTTAAAGGGAGTAATTATGGGTTTTAGAGCTAGAAAGATTAGAAATATAAATTTGTTTGATGGACCAGCCGACCACCATAACGCATTTACTATAGTCGTTGGCGATAATGGTAGCGGGAAGACAAACCTACTTATTGACACTACACAATACTATTTGACGCAATACGACGAGCTGCTTAACCCCAGAACTATAAAAGAACGAAGAGAGCTAAAGCATGCTCTCAGAGCCGGGGGATTCATAGCTGCCTTGAATCTACTACAAACAAAGCAACTGCCGAACAAATTAATTTGCGCGTCAACAAGCCAGTTTGAGCGCTTCCCTCATAAGTTCAACAAAAACCAGCGGTGGTATTCGCAACTATATTCGTACATAGGCTCTAAACCATACTATCCCGACGTAAGTCCCGCCTTTCGTATTGGGGCGACAGCCATATCGCAGCTGTTCGCCTATGATAGCTTAGATAACAGGAAAATTAGTGCTCTAGTGCGTTTTTTAGAAGAGTTTAACTTTGGAAGCACTTTAAAGCTGAAATTTAGACCGACGATTAAAGAAAAAGAACTTCAGCAGTTCCGTAAAACCAATCCTGAGTGGGTTTCTCTTTATAACCAAAGTAAATTACTAACTCACGACAAAAAAATCGGCCAGGTAAGTTCTGATGCAACACAAGAGGAGTCTAACGAACTATCTCTTGAATCTAAGCTGATACTAAAGAACGCTTCTGAAGATTTCGAGCATGATGAAATTCTGGATCTACTTTATAAGCTTGAGCACGTACATCACCAACCTGAGATACTGGTTGGATTGAACGACTCACAACTAATCACTTACAGTGCGGAGTCAGGCCATGCCGATTTAGGTTATACCAAACGCGATATTTCCCAATTATTGCTAGCCGGCTTGATCGTCATCGAAGATATAAAAACTGTAAAGAACCAACCCTCAAATTCGTACAAACTTTCCAAGGATGCCAAAGTACAATCCTTGTCATCCCGAAGTTCAGGAGAGCAGTGTTTATTTTTACTCTTTCTTGGGATTCTGTCTTCTATTGAAAACCAATCACTAATTTTAATAGATGAGCCAGAAATCAGCCTGCACCCATCTTGGCAGCAGAGGTTTGTGGAAATATTAAGGTCATCACTTAAAAACTTTACTGGCTGCCACTTTATAATAGCAACCCATTCGCCTTTGATAGTCTCAGATATCTCAAGTCAGTACTGCCAAATATTAGACATAAAAAACAACATACTTTTTGACGCCAAAGAGCAGTTTCATAGATCTTCAGACTATCAGTTAGCTACAATTTTCGGTAACCCTGGCCATTACAATGAGTATCTACTTAAGT
This sequence comes from Pseudoalteromonas pernae, assembly GCF_039831865.1. NCBI lineage: Bacteria > Pseudomonadati > Pseudomonadota > Gammaproteobacteria > Alteromonadales > Pseudoalteromonadaceae > Pseudoalteromonas > Pseudoalteromonas pernae. The sequence continues at coordinate 496,180 of NZ_JBDODM010000004.1, read as the reverse complement.
CTGCCATGTACGTATTTTCAAAATACAGGACAAACCTATCCTTTGACGAAGGTGACTGCTTAATTTTGATAGAGTTGAACAAGCATTTGAACGACTTAGACGAAACTGATCCCGTTAAGGTGTTGGTATCTTTACTTAATGAGGTGAAAGCACGTCATGGCTAACCTTATCAATCCTTACACATTTTCTCAGCAAGAAAAGTCAACAATAACCCCAACCTCGCCCAACGGTGATTCAAATTCTGACTTTTGGAATGATGAACAATTTGCCTCCTTGAGGAGCAACATAAGAAAACACTATCGCGAGGAACAAAAAGGGGCATGCTGCTATTGCAAAAGTAATTTAAGCCACACAGGGCCTGGAAACTGTGAGATTGAGCACATAGCGCCACGCTCCCGATATAAGAATTTTATTTTTGAACCCAAGAACTTGGCTGTCAGTTGTCAAGACTGCAACAGAGCAAAAAGTGACGTTGATACTATTAAACCTAGCTCAAACAAAAAACCGCGGAAGCGCTATCCAATAGCTTCGAACTCATTTTACATAGTACACCCCCATATTGATCGCTATGCGGACCACATCAAGAATGATGGAGACTTTTACATACCAGAAACAGACAAAGGTAGATTTACGGTCAGCGCTTGTAAACTCGATTTAAGGTTGCATCAATACGGGTACACCGGTGACTCAAATTTTCTCGAACTTCTAGCTCTAACATCCGAACTAGCAAAGAAAATGAAAAACGGGGCAGAGATTAGTCCCTCTATAAAACAGTTTGAAAGGTTTCTAGATGGTTTAAAATAATGGTGATGGCTGCCAGCCCTGCTAAACAATTAGTAATATATTACAAGCTGTCCACCTCTTTGAATTAGTTTTACGACAAAGGTTTGGGGAAAGCTAAAGAGCATATTCAAGGTATCCATATTTCGTTCGTTTAGGGGGGCCCCTTCAATACCCCCACCCCCTATGTGTGACTTTACACCTAACAGAATGAAATTTTTCCCCAGAGCCTAGTGTAAGTCTTTTGGCAACATATGCCATGACACACCTTCACGACCCTCTCGGTAATGTTTAATGGTGATATACGTCTGCATCCTCCCAAGCCGCCAGAGCGCTGTTTCAACGAGACATGACAGCTGTAAAGGCAATACCTGGTTCCCGACCCGGTAACGGTTTAGCTTGCGCGTGAAACAACTGGAATGCGAATAGCCAAGCACACGGGCCATCTCAGACCAGCTCACTCCAGTCGCTTTGGCGAGAACTGCATCACTGAAATGACTTACATGCTGCTGTTTATAAGAAATGAGACGAGATTTTAAAGGCATAGAAGCCCCCAGATATTAGATGTATATAGCCAACTTAAAGCCATCAAAAAAAACAATGTAACACTATGATTTTAAGTAAATTATAGTTCATTTTCAATATTTATGGAGTGAACCCTCCGTATGCACTAGAGTTATTGCCACCTAGACTAGTAAAATTGGCAAAAACTCATCAATTTGACGACAAAACTAAGGATCATGTAGTTTCTTAGTACATGATCTGTATCCCAGTGCGCACTTCACAACGACTTTCCTATCTGCTAAAAGTCCTCAAGAGCTTGACATGTGGTGACAAACCGGTGACAAAAAATCTAATAACCAACAAGTTAAAAACTTAATACGCTGTTTTTAATGGGATTAAAATTATCAACACACATTCAAATTCAGAATATAGAATAAGCCATTTGCTCTGCAAATCATCACAACAAAGGCCTCGCACTAGCGAGGCTTTTTTAATTACGTCAACTCCCCACTACTACCTCTTACCTTTTATATCTAAATAAAAAACCATTTAAATTTATTATAGGACTTAAGACCCATATTAAATTAATAAAAAATGAATACCTGATGACCTAAAGCACATAATTAAAATTTAGAACACCAACTCTAAATTTCAAAAACCATGTAAACCACACCACCAAAATAAAATTAAAGCATTAAAAATCAGCAAGATGAAAGTAAACGAAAATAACCTTACACACAATCGCACACTTTCAACACAAAATGGTACATGTAATAAATTGACCTTTTACATTGGTTATTAAATAACTAATAGCCGCCGAAAATATAATTAAAAGATCGGCTTTATATAAAAATCATCAACGGAGAAGGTCTAATGAAAGCGACATCCATGCTTAAAAAAGCATCTATCGCGCTAACAGTTGCAGCTGGGTTATCCATTGCTACATCTGCCAATGCTATGAAGTTAAAACAACAAAACTTACAAGAACTGATTTCTGCTTCGCAAAACATCATTGCCGGTGAAGTTATCAAAGTCACCGATGGCTTCGATAACAAGCGCCCATACACTGAAATCACCATCAATGTCAGCAGTGATGCCAAAGGCAAATTAAAAGAAGAATCAACCTACACTTTCCGCCAATTTGGCCTACTTGAGCCGCTCTCTATGGGCAATGGCAAAGTGTATTTAGGTGTAACGCCTGACGGCTTTGCTAAATGGCATGAGGGCGAAAACGTCATTGCGTTTATGTACAAGCCTGCCTCTATCACTGGCTTCCAAACCACTGCGGGTATGGCCCAAGGTAAATTCGTAGTCCGTGATGGCAAGGTTATCAACCAATTCGCTAACTCTGGCCTGTTTGAAGGCATGGACACCGCCAGCTTCTCGGATGAAGAGCGCAACATGCTTACTAACCCAGAAGCGGTGAAGGTAGATGTATTTATGAACCTTGTCGGTAAACTAGCAGGAGCACAATAATAATGAAATTCTCTAAACTTGCTGCGGGTATCGCACTAGCCACTCTTTCTGCAGGCGCTTTGGCCGGCGGCCCATTGTATATTCACGAAAAAACCATGCAGCCCTACAAATGGGATACAAGCAAAGGCGCTATCCCTGTGTGGACGGATGGTGGTCAGATTATTAAAGACAAAGATGGTAACGACGTTCAATCTTTCACTGTGTTAGAGCAAGGCACCACTTTCATTGTTGATATCACCCTACCGGATGGCACTGTATTACCGAAAAATGTGCCATTAGACCGTGACTACACCTTCTTAACCATTGCACAAGCTAATGCCGTAACCGCTGATGCCGTTGCACAGTGGTCAAATGTAGAAACATCCACACTTGAAATGGCCATTGCTGGCACAATTGAGAGTCAAACAGGCATCATTGATGTGAACGCATCTAACGTAGACCAAATCTATAACGCTGAAAATGGCTACGGTTTTTGGGTTAACTACGACACTGACGGCGCTATCTTGGAGAATTACTTCGGTATTCCTCGTGACCAAGTTCTCGGTATCGCTTTCCCTGAATGGGCGGATGAAGAAACCGGTGAAATTACCGAAGCAACGGCGCTGATGAATGGCTGGTACATCGATATCAACGATACTGAAGGCAAGATGGTTCAAGGTGTATTTACCCACGAATTCGGTCACGCCATGAACATGTCACACTCGCAGGCTAACGGCCACTTCACCTACATTGCCACTCCTTGGTATGCAATGCATGATGGTGTTGAGGGTTGCGCAGGAACAAATGTATACACACGCCGTGGTCAAGCTCCTACAGACAGCATAGAAACCATGTTCCCATTCATCAACGCTCGCGGTGTTGAAGGCATCGAGCAAGGGACTGTAAACGTTCGCGACGACATCGTAAACATTTCAGATCTCTACCCAACCGCCGACTACAGTACAAAATACGGCACAATCAAAGGTAAACTGTACACTAAAGAGGGTGTTGAATATTCGGGCATGAATATGGTGGCTCGTAACCTAGACAACCCAATGTACGACGTGATCACCCAACAAAGCGGTAACATGACGCAAGGTCGTGTTGGCCCTGATGGCTCATTCACAATCAACGGTCTTACTCCAGGTGGGCGTTATGCTCTGTATATGGATCCAATCAGAGCTGGCGGCTATCCAACCACTCCAACCGACATTATTTCTGTCAATGAATATTGGAACGAAGGTGAAAACGCTTCTCCGGCTCTCGATAATGTCTGTGATATGACAGAAATTGTTGTAGCTGGAGGCGAGACCAAAGAAGTAGAGATGTACTTCAACGGCTATAAAAATGGTATTCAATACACGCCACTTGTAGCTGCATGGGTGAGCGATCACTCAAAAAATGGTAAAAAAGCGTTTGGTATGACTCAAGGTGGTACGCCATTCATTTACGATAGCACCCAAAATACCTTCGAAACTTTGGTTACTCCTGACGGCTTTGCAACACTTAAAGCGTCAAATATGGCAATGAACAAAACCGCGACAAAAGCAGCTGTCATCGCAGATTTAGACGGCGATGGAGTTGGCCAAGGTGCCGTATGGGATATCCGCTCTAACCACGTCTCTGTACTTGAGGACCCTAGCAACAACACGTGTTCGCTTGGCAGTCAATCTGGCGTGAGCTCTAACTCAATTTGGGATATCGATGCAGCTGGACACACTGTTGTCGGTAACTCGCGTAAACCAAATAATGGTGGCACTGAGTGTTTACCTGGTCAGGGAGCGTACTCATACGGTGTACCGACTGTATGGGATACAAAAACGGGTAAAGCCTCATTACTTACTGACGGTTTAGAGTGGGTAGAAAACTCTTGGGGCGGTATCCAAGTTCTGATTAATGGCGAACGCACAGAAGCTTGGGTGCGCGCAGACAGAATTTCAGGTAATGGTCGAACAGTGACAGGTTCAGGCAATAACAACAACACCCAATTAGCATGGGTGGATGGCAAATTACATGATATTTATAAAGATTATGGGGCGTTAAATTCTTCAGTCATTTCATATGACGGCGAACGCGTCGCATTTGGTGCACAACAGGGATTTGGGCGCCGCGCATTCGGTGAAGGCGTCAAAGTGTGGAATACACAGACAGACGAGATTACCAACCTTGGCGGCCTACGTTGGTGTGAAGACGTACCGTATTTCTATTTCAATAGAAACGTCTGTGCCTCACCGTTTAACATGACTCATGAAGAGATCGCTGAGACGGTTGGTTTACCTTTAAACATGGTACTTGATGCGAATGATGACCTGTCAGTAATCACAGGGCGCGTGCTAATCAATGGCATGCCTGCAGGCTCGTCTATTTACCTAGAAGGGATTGGCTGGATGACCGGTGAAGAGTTCTTTGGTAAACAAGGCGTTGTAGAAGCCACCAATTTAATGACGAATGGCATATTTGGTGTCAGTGCGAACGGCTCAGAAATGATGGCGGGTATCGTGGGACTCCCTACTCCGCTTACTATCGAAATCGATGCAAACAAAGCATTTGTGTGTCGTTACGGTATGAACCAAGAGTTGAGCTTCCCTAAACAAGTTATTGAGGCTGTGAAAGATGGCGCTGAGTTTGGTCGTTGTGAACACCTCGAAGACTATTAATTGAGTTAATAAAACCCACCAAAAATGGCCCTTAATAGGGCCATTTTTTTCAACTCATGCAGACCCACACTATTTTCTTAACCTTTCACTTTATCGATAGGGTTGCTAAATCTCATTTAGCAGTATCTACACCAAATAAAAACTTGCCGCTACTCAAAAATGAACAACTGATGAATTATAAAAAAATCATAAGTAAATGATTAAAAAGGATTAAAAATTAAGAACCCGGCACAAACTGGTACATATTTTAGATTGATATAACTTGCAAAATGTTAACTTAATGTAACTCCATAAAGTTAAAAGACAACTAACGCAATAACAATATATCAATGGAGAAAGTAAATGAGAGCGAAAACAATGCTCAAAAAAACGTCTTTAGCGCTGACCATTGCCACAGGGTTATTATCGGCTACTTCAGCCAACGCCATGAAGTTAAAACAGCAAAACTTACAAGAGCTGACTACTGCTTCGCAAAACATCATCGCCGGTGAAGTTATTAAAGTGACCGATGGCTTCGATAACAAGCGTCCATACACTGAAGTCACCATCAACGTCAGCAGTGACGCCAAAGGTAAATTAAAAGAAGAATCAACCTACACTTTCCGCCAATTCGGACTACTCGAGCCGCGATCTATGGGCAATGGCAAAGTGTATTTAGGTGTCACGCCTGACGGTTTCGCTAAATGGCATGAAGGCGAAAACGTGATTGCTTTCATGTACAAGCCTGCATCTATCACTGGGTTCCAAACCACTGCCGGCATGGCCCAAGGTAAATTCGTGGTCCGTGATGGCAAAGTTATGAACCAATTCGCTAACTCAGGCCTGTTTGAAGACATGGACACTGCGGGCTTCTCTGACGAAGAGCGCAACATGCTAACTAACCCTGAGACAGTGAAGATTGATGTGTTTATGAACCTTGTCGGTAAACTTGTGGGAGTACAACAATAATGAAATTCTCTAAACTTGCTGCGGGTATCGCACTAGCTACTCTTTCTGCTGGTACATTGGCGGCTGGCCCACTCTATATTCACGATAAAACCATGCAGCCCTACAAGTGGGATACAAGTAAAGGCGCTATCCCTGTTTGGACTGATGGCGGTATGCTGGTTCAAGATAAAGACGGTAAAGATGTTGAGTCGTTTACCGTGCTAAAAAAGGGCACCAAGTACAATATCAATATTACCCTAGCAGATGGCACGGTGCTCCCTAAAAACACCGTACTCGATCGCGACTACACCTTGTTAACGGTTGACCGAGCGAACGAAATCACAGCCCATGCCATTGCCCAGTGGTCAAATGTCGAAACGGCAACGCTAGAAATGGCCGTTGCGGGTACGATTGCGAGCAAAACAGGGATCTCAGATATCACTGCCGCAAACGCAAATGAAGTCTATGGTGCCGAAAATGGTTACGGTTTTTGGGTAATCTACGACACAGATGGCTCAGTTGTAGAGGACGTGTTTGGAGTACCGAAACAATCTGTTTTAGGGATGGCATTCCCTGAGTGGGCCGATGAAGAAACCGGTGAGATTCTCGAAGCGACAGCAATAATGAACGGTTGGGCAGTTGCGCCTAATGACGACGGCAGCAAAATTGCGGGCGTATTCACCCATGAGTTTGGTCATGCTATCAACCTGTCACACACTCAGGTAAATGGCCAACTAGCCTATCTAAGTTCAGCGGCAAACAAACTCTATCCGGGCGTTCCTGGTTGTGGTGTAAACCCTATTGCTGGCGGTAATCCAGCGATGATTGAAACCATGTACCCGTACATTGATCACTACAGTGCTGGCGCGGTTAATCAAAGTACCATCGAGCATCCTGATGATGTTGCGGCGATATCAAACCTGTATCCAAGCGCACACTATGCTAATTCTCGCGGAGCCATAACTGGGGTGTTGCGCCTTAAAGATGGCAGAACACAGTACAGCGGCATTAATGTGATTGCACGCAACGTCAACAACCCGCTATTCGATGCCGTATCTGATATGTCTGGCTCTGCCACACAGGGTAAAGTCGGTCCGGATGGACGATATACAATTCGTAATCTGACACCGGGTGAGCAATATGTCTTATATGTAGAGCCAATCGTTGCCGGTGGCTTTCCAACTACACCTCAGCCTTTACTTTCAACAGCGGAGTATTGGAATGAAAACGAAGGTAGCGATCCACTGATCGACGAAGTATGCGAACGAACAGCGATTATCGCCGAAGCAGGTGTTACCAAAGAAGCAGACTTTACTTTCAATGGATACATGAAAGGAGTGCAAGTAACTCCCCTATCGTCGGTGACTTTTAGCGATTTGTCGAAAAATGGCCGCAAGGCAGTTGGTACTGCTGGCCTCAGTGCGGTGATGTGGGATGCGAATAGCGGCTTTGAAATCTTACCTAGTCGTTATGTTGGTGCTGAATCATACCTAAGCCGCAACGGTAAGCATGTGTTGGTGCAGCACGATCAAGATGGGAACGGCATTATGGAGCCCACCGTTTGGTCTGGGAATGAAGCACGTTCGGTTGGCTATCTTGGACAGAACCAATGTAATGTTTCCACCAGCTTCGCAGGGGTTAAAATCAGCGCCCTTGGTTCAGCTATGGACGATTCAGGTTCCACGGTTGTCGGTATGGCATACCAAGACTTAAACGGCAATGGCAACTGCCAAGAGTACTTCTCCGGCGAAATGAAACCTTTTATCTGGGATGAAAAGCGCGGTATTCGTGAACTAGACACCAGCAATGTGAATTGGAATCGAACACTTTACGCATTTGCTCACGGCTTATCTGGTAACGGTAAAGTGGCGCTCGGTCAGGTGAACTACAATCAGGCTGTTGCTTGGGTTGATGACGGCCCAATGCTCGACCTCACCACTGCGTTCAAAGCAAAGCAAGCTAAGGTTTCGAACTTCGATGGAAGCCGCGTTGCATTGACCAGTAACTACGGCGTTCAATTATGGGATTCACGTAAAGGACTAAGCGAAGATGCGGTAACCAACATCGGCTCACTGCCTTGGTGTGAGGATATTCAATACATCTTCTACTCTTGGAATTTGTGTAAGGAGCTTTCACCAGATGAGATCACTGCCTCTTACGGTGCCGTGCCTATGACGGTTAGTGATTTAAGCGATGACGGCAGAGTTGCAATTGGCCGAGCCGGTGGTAGCCGCTTTGGTTATTATGGCGCACTGTGGGTGGAAGGCATTGGCTGGCTTGAGCTTAGCCGCTTTTTACGTGAACAAGGTGCCGCGGAACTCGGTAAATTGTCGATGAGTAATCCGATAGCCCTAAGTGGCGACGGAAGTAAAATGCTGGGTGTTGCCGGCGGGATGTCTTGGTATATGGATATGAGCCAAGTTTATGTGTGTGACAACGGTGATTCGGTATTAACCGGATTCCCCGGTGGACTGCGTGAATCGGTCGCCAATGGAGCCCAAATGGGTCGCTGCGAATACTTGGATGACACACTTTAATTAAGCAACGATAACTCTCTCTCACAAAAGGCCCTAAGTAGGGCCTTTTTTTCATTTAGGTAAAAATATCAGCCACTCATACATCGGTGATTTAATGGTATTTCTAATGCAAAAGCGTAAACAATACTTAGGTAAAAATGCAGTCCCTCACCGCAACCAAGATAAACAAAACATTAACAAATGAACATTAAACGTACTTAACCAGTGTGTAAGCGCAGGCAATACAAGATCCTGTTTTAGAAACCAATATACCCACAAAGCATATAAAAAACACAAAACCCAACATATGGAAATATAAAATCAACAAAAATGAATAAGAATTCAGTTTGAAAATTCTAATTTGTTTTACAATTTTTGAACAAAAACTCTAATTCACAATTGTGTCCAATCCCATTTTAACCTTCACAAATAAACACTAAAATATTGATTTTAATGCCATTTATAAAATTAAGTTAGAACTCACTATTTATTGATTCACTCACGAAAAAGCGCCCTCGTACAAAAGTGTACAATTTATAAATTGAATATTAATCCAATTTATAAAACCTTAGAGAGGCTGAATGTTAAGAATCAGTGAATAAAAATATAATCATCAACGGAGATTCTATAATGAGCGCAACATCTATGCTCAAAAAAGCTTCTATTGCTCTAACAGTGGCAGCAGGTCTATCGCTTGCTTCGCCCGCAAATGCAATGAAGCTGAAGCAACAAAACTTACAAGAACTCACAGCTGCTTCGCAGAATATTATTGCAGGTGAAGTTATTAAAGTGACCGATGGCTTTGATAACAAGCGCCCTTACACTGAAATCACTATTGATGTGAGCAGTGACGCCAAAGGTAAATTAAAAGAAGAATCAACCTACACTTTCCGCCAATTTGGCCTGCTTAAGCCTCGCTCGATGGGCAATGGCAAAGTGTATTTAGGTGTCACGCCTGACGGTTTCGCTAAATGGCATGAGGGCGAAAACGTCATTGCTTTCATGTACAAGCCTGCGTCTATCACTGGCTTCCAAACTACTGCTGGCATGGCACAAGGTAAATTCGTGGTTCGCGATGGCAAAGTACTAAACCAATTCGCTAACTCAGGTCTGTTTGAAGGCATGGATACGACTAACTTCTCTGACGAAGAGCGCAACATGCTCACTAACCCACAAGCCTTGAGCGTCGATGTATTTATGAATCTGGTAGGCAAACTAGCAGGAGGACAACAATAATGAAATTCTCTAAACTCGCTGCGGGTATTGCACTAGCGACCCTTTCTGCTGGCGCGCTAGCCGGTGGTCCTTTATATATTCACGAAAAAACAATGCAACCATACAAATGGGATACCTCTAAAGGTGCTATCCCTGTTTGGACTGATGGTGGTCAACTAATTAAAGATAAAGACGGAAATGATGTTCAGTCTTTCACGATTCTAGAGCAAGGCACTAAATTCAACGTCGACATCACCTTACCTGATGGCACTGTACTACCTAAAAACGTACCACTAGAACGCGACTACACGTTTCTAACTATCGCTCAGGCGAACGCTGTAACTGCTGATGCAGTTGCGCAATGGTCCAACGTTGAAACATCAACGCTGGAAATGGCGATTGCTGGTACTATCGAAAGCCAAACGGGCATTGTCGATGTGAATGCATCTAACGTAGATCAAATTTACAACGCTGAAAATGGCTACGGTTTTTGGGTTAACTACGACAGCGATGGTGCTATCTTAGAAAACTATTTTGGTATTCCACGCTCGCAAGTATTAGGTATTGCCTTCCCAGAATGGGCGGACGAAGAAACCGGTGAGATCACCGAAGCAACCGCGCTTATGAATGGTTGGTACATCGATATCAACGACACCGAAGGCAAAATGGTTCAGGGCGTATTTACCCACGAATTCGGCCACGCGATGAACATGTCTCACTCGCAAGCAAACGGCCACTTCACCTACATTTCACGACCTTGGAGCCCAACTTATGATGGTGTACCAGGTTGTGCCGATACCAACATGTACACAGGTCGTGGGCAAGCACCGATTGATGGCATTGAAACCATGTTCCCATTCATCAATGTGCGCGGTGCCGAAGGTGTGGAACAAGGTACAGTAAACGTTCGTGATGACATCGTGAATATTTCTGACCTATACCCAAGCGCTGATTACAAAACTAAGTACGGCACAATCAAAGGTAAGCTTTATACCAAAGAAGGTGTTGAGTATGCGGGCATGAACATGGTTGCTCGTAACTTGGATAACCCACATTATGATGTGATTACACAGCAATCAGGTAACATGACACAAGGGCGCATCGGTCCTGATGGTTCATTCACTATCAATGGTTTGACTCCTGGTGGTCGCTACGCACTGTACATGGAGCCAATTCGTGCCGGTGGGTACCCAACGACTCCTACAGCGCTGATGTCAGAAGCCGAATATTGGAACAGCAATGAAAGCTCATCTCCAGCAACAGACAATGCATGTGAACGCACGGAAATTATTGTCGCTGGCGGCGAGACGAAAGAAGTTGAGATGTACTTCAATGGTTACAAAAATGGTATCCAATACACTCCATTAGTTTCTGCATTTGTCACAGAGCATTCGAAGAACGGTAAAAAAGCGCTCGGCTCAACAGCTGGCGGTGTGCCGTTCCTATATGACAGTGTACAAAACACCTTCACTACGCTTGCAGGTCCAGATGGCTATGCGCTATTGAGCTCAACTACCGCAGCAATGAATAAAACAGCAACCAAAGCGGCTGTTATCGCTGATTTAGATAGTGATGGTGTCGGCCAAGGTGCGGTTTGGGATATTCGCTCTAACAAGCTTATGGAACTGGAAGACCCTTCAAATAACACCTGTACACTGGGCAGCCAGCAAGGTGTGAGCTCTCAGTCTATTTGGGATATAGACGATGAAGGTAAACTTGTTGTCGGTACTTACCGCAAACCAACATCTGGTGGCGAGGAATGTGCCGAAGGTGAAGGTGCTCGCTCATATGCTGTACCAACGGTATGGGACACTGCGACTGGCAAAGCGACTGAGCTAGGTGGTCTTGAATATGTGCCTTCGCTTTACGGATCTCGTATTGATGTACTCGTAAATGGTGAGCGTAGAGAAGTATGGATGCGTGCCGATCGTATGTCAGGTAATGGTAAAGTCATTACTGGTACCGGCAACAGCCAAGGTCTAGTGGCTTGGATTGATGGCGAACTTCATGACATCAACAGTAAGTTTGGCGCCCGTGATATTGCCGTAATTAGCCAAGATGGCGGAAAAATTGCGTTTAATACTCTCGTTGGTGAGGGCCGCGACCGCAAATATGACGGCATCAAAGTTTGGAATACTCAAACAGATGAGCTTGAAGCGCTAGGTAGCATGCGTTGGTGTGATGATATTCCGTACATCCAGCGATTTGTTAACTTCTGTGAGGCACCGTACAACTTGGATCATGAATACATATCGTCTGTTGTTGGTGTACCAAGCATGATCCCACTTGATGCAAATGAAGACTTGTCACTCATTACTGCTCGTTATAACGGCGGTAGTGCAATTTACATGGACGGTCTTGGCTGGATGACAGCTGCTGAGTTCTTCGGTCGTCAAGGCGTTGTTGAAGCTAAAAACCTGTTAACTGATAACTGGTTTGCCATGAGCGCCAATGGCTCAGAAATGATGGCTAACTTAGCTGGTGCAGCGATCAGTATTGAGATCGATGCAAACAAAGCTTTCGTCTGTAAAGACGGCGTAAACCAGGAGCTAAGCTTCCCGAAACAAGTTCTAGCCGCTGTTAAAGATGGCGCTGAGTTTGGTCGTTGTGAGCACTTAGAAGACAAGTACTAAACACTCTCCCAGGTAGTCAAAGATAAGGCCCAGCATTGGGCCTTTTTTAATTTCTTCTTATTATTATCAGCCCCTTAACATGGACGATTTACCCATCTAGACTACGCTTATAGCAATATAGAGCCTTGCACAAATGTGACTGAGTGCTTACTTGAAAATTGGTATCGGTTGAAGAAGTGATTGCCTATGAAAAATTGCAGTTTACACAGTGATGAACAAGCACGCTTGGAAGCTTTGCAGCTTCTCCAGCTTCTCGATACGCCTGCTGAAGAGCGTTTCGACAGAATCACCCGAATTGCAAAGCGAATGTTTGGTGTGCCTACTGTCCTTATCACACTCGTTGATTCGGATAGGCTCTGGTTTAAGTCAATCCAAGGATTGGACGTACATGAAGCGCCGCGCTCCCAGTCTCTGTGTGCGTGCGCAATTACAGAAGAGCTTCCCCTTATCGTTCCCAATACTTTGACTGACGAACGCTTTGCTAATACTCCTTTGGTGACTAACTATCCAAACATAAGATTTTATGCTGGTTGTGCGCTACACGCGCCCAGTAATCATCGCATCGGGACGCTGTGTTTAATTGATACTGAGCCTAGGGAAATCATTGATGAAGATATTGAGATACTGCAGGAGCTGGCTTCTTTAGTTGAGCAAGAATTTAAAGCCACCGCTTTGAGTACTATCGACGAGCTTACGAACATCAGCAATCGTCGCGGCTTTTTACAACTTGCTCAACAAGCTCTGTCTCATTGTCGCCGTGAAAAACAAAATGCATGCTTACTTTATTTTGACTTAGATGATTTCAAACAGATCAACGACAACTTGGGGCATTCTTTTGGGGATAAAGTCCTCAAAGCATTCGCACAGATACTGAGTCAGTCGTTTCGCACTTCAGACGTTTTTGCGCGCCTTGGTGGTGATGAGTTTGTGGTCCTGCTGACCAACACAACCCCCCAAGAAATGGACACTGTGATTGCACGCTTAAAACGCAACGTCGACGATTATAATTTGCAGCATGACCATTCGATCAAATACAGCTGCGGCTCGACCACCTACGCTGGGGAAGAATCAATCGAAGCTCTCTTGCACAAAGCCGACCAAGAAATGTATTCACACAAGGCGTCTAAGCATGAACGTGGCGCCCAAACGGATTGCTAATCTGTTCATTGATCACGGCATTGCTCATGAGGATACTCCACTTCCAGTGTCGTGTGGGTGATGTCAAACGCCGCCAAGCGCTGCGCTAATTTGGCTTTCAATGCCATGACTTCATCAGCATTGAGTTCGTCTAACAAGCATAAGTGTGCGCTCAGTACATGATGCTCACCATCCAATGACCAAAAGTGGACATGGTGCACACTGCTAATTTCCGCTGGCTCAAGCAACACAGATGTTAGCTTTTGTTGAGTGTGCTGATCAGGTGCGGCCTGTAAAAAGAGCCTGACTGTTTGCGTAAGGTTGCGCAGCACATTGACCAAAATAAACACGGTAAAAGCGATAGATAGAATGGGATCAAGGATGGGCCAATTTACAAACATCAGTACAATAGCCACAATCAGCACCGCTACCCAACCAAGCACATCTTCAAGCAAGTGCCAATTGAGCACCCGCTCATTCAAGGTCTTCCCTTTACTGAGTTTTAATGCTGCATAGCCGTTGACAATCACACCTAAAACCGCAAGAAAAATCATGCCCTCAACTACAGGCATAACAGGTGCAAACAACCTTGGAATGGAAATCACCAGCACCCACGCAGAACCCACCACCAGCACGATGGAATTAATCAAAGCCCCTAATAAACTCAAGCGCTTATAGCCGTACGTGAACTCCTGTGTGGCGCCTCGATTTCCTAGCCTGTTCAGCAACCAAGCACTGCCAATAGCGAGGCTATCCCCTAAATCATGCACAGCATCCGCCATAATCGCGGTGCTGTTCGTCAGCCAACCACCAATAAATTCAATAATGGTGAACCCAAGGTTGAGAAAGAATGCCCAACCGATGCGCTCGGAGGCTATATCATGATGATGGTGATGATTATGGTTATGCCCCACAATGCAATTCTCGTGTAGTTGTCCCTCTACTGAACTGTGAATAATTGCGTAATAAAATGCAAATTAAGTGGCCTCTTCCGACGCAATAATTGATCTTTTTTATCTATGTCGGTATGTTGGCAACAAATTCGCTGCGACTTGTTAGTACCAACACATTTTATGATTAGAGTTATTTTCAGTTTCATCTTGCTTAGCGTGATTGCGATTCAATCACTTACTAGCTCTGTGGCTGCACAACCTAATCATCAAGTGGATAGTCAGCACTTACTTTCTGAGCACTCACACCAACAGGATGCTCAGTTAGAATCAGATAATCTCACTGATGATGTCCACGATATTTCTGATTGCCATCATTGCGGCCACTGTGCCGGCTCGCATCTTACTTGGCTGATGAACCCAGTTACGGGTATCAACCTCGAGCAGGCAGCGAATAATCAATGGCAGGTCATGACACCGCCAGAGCAAAAACACCGTGAACCCAATTATCGCCCTCCGATAGCCTAACTTCACTTTCATTTCTACACAGCTACATCTGCATCACGCCTTCAATTAAGGCCGTGTGCGGTAGCTTCATACAAATTTGAAGTTAGGAACTAACCATGAATGTTCTACACCCAAATTCTGCGTCTCGAGCGCCGAAAGACTCGCCTATGGGCAACGCAAAAAATACAAAATTACAATGCATGACCTCTGTGTCACTACACCAAACATTATTGGCATGTGTACTGGCAATCGCGTCATTATCAAGTTTAGCGTCTGAGGAACATGACCACTCAGAAGAAACGGCTGTCACTGAACAGGCCAGCGTCCACCTAAGTGATACAAGCTTACAATTAGCGGGCGTGGAGGTGACACAACTGGTACCACAGCAACATAACTACGAGCTTGTTGCACCCGCGGAAATCAAAGCCAATGGCTACAACAGTTATGTTGTTTCTGTGCGCACTGAATCTGTGGTTATTGCTCGCCATGTGACACTCGGTGAGCATGTCAACGAGCAACAACCCTTAGTGACACTGTTTAGTGAGCAAATGGCACAAGCTCAAGGTGATTACCTTGTCGCTGCAAGCGAATGGCAACGACTAAGCAAACTGGACTCATCAAGTATTAGTGCTGCCAATCGCGTCAAAGCGCAGAGCAATTACAACGCAAGCTATGGTCGTTTGTTGGCTATGGGTTTAACGGATGCAGCCATCGCTCAAATTAGCCAAGAGAATCGCGCTCGCTTTGGTCAATATCAACTCGTGGCACAGATCTCCGGGAGTGTTTTAAGTGATGACTTCATTCAAGGACAGCGAGTCCAACCCGGAGATACATTACTCACCATCGCCGATGAGCAAACCTTATGGGTTGAAGCCAAGTTATCTCCACAGTTAAGTAGCGAAATAACCCAAACTACGCCCGTGCATGTAACCACCGCGAATGGCACTTTCCCTGCTCGGGTTATTCAAGAAGCACATGTAATAGACCCACAAACACGCACGCGCATCATTCGCTTAGAAGTGCAAAATATCGGCCACGTACTGCATGCGGGTATGTTCGTTAGCGCCCAATTTACGCAAACGAGCAAACAAAGTATGTATGCGGTTCCTCAAGAAGCACTGACGCGTAACGCACAGGGGCAGTGGCAAATCTTCGTACAAGCGAATAACAACAAGTTTTTATCACGCGAAGTGCAGCTAGGCGCTCAATTTGGGGAGTTGCAGCAAATCTTGGGGGTGCATGAAAGCCTTCCAGTAGTCACCAAAAATGCGTTCTTTGTCGCATCAGAACTCGCCAGAAGCGGTTTTGATCCACATAACCATTAAGGGGCATACACGATGTTTGATTTTTTAATCGGCTGGGCCCTGAAACAACGCTCGGTCATTATCCTCCTGTTTGTGTGTCTGGTTAGTGGCGCCGTTTTGATGACGAGTAAACTGAATCTTGATGCTTTCCCTGATGTCACCAATGTACAAGTCAGTATAAACACCCCCGCGCCTGGACTCGGCGCGCAAGAGGTTGAGCAGTTAATCACTTACCCTATCGAAGCGGTCATGTACGCCTTGCCCAATGTCACTCAAGTGCGCTCAATCTCAAAAACAGGGCTCTCTGGTGTCACCGTGGTATTCAAAGAAAACACTGACATCTATTTCGCCAGACAATTGGTGTTCGAGCGCTTACAAACAGCGAAAGAACTTATTCCTCAAAACGTTGGCACACCAGAAATGGGGCCGAATACGTCAGGGCTTGGACAGGTATACCAATACTTGCTATTGGCCGATGCCGATTCTGGTTACGACACCATGGCGCTGCGTTCACTGAATGATTGGCTTATCAAATTGCTGATTATGCCCATTGATGGTGTGACAGAAGTGCTCTCATTTGGTGGCTCAGTGAAACAATACCAAGTGGGCCTGAATCCCGACAAATTACTGGCTTATTCACTGTCTCAGCAAGACGTCATCAAAGCGTTAGAAGCCAGTAACGACAACGTAGGCGGTTGGTATTTAAACCGCGCCCAAGAACAACTGGTCGTAAGGGGCGTTGGTTGGTTTAGTGCTGGAACTGAAGGCATAAAGCAGCTTAAGCAAGTGGCCATTAAAACGGTTGCTGGCACTGTGGTGACCGTTGGCGATGTCGCCACTGTTCAATTAGGCAGCGAAATACGTCAAGGAGCCGTAACGTTTTCTCGCAAAGCGCATAACGGTGAAATAAAAACCCATGGTGAAGTGGTAACAGGTGTCGTGCTTAAACGCATGGGCGCAAATACGAAACAAACCATCGATGGTATCAAAGACCGCATAGCGCTCATCGAACAAGCGCTGCCTGATGGCATCACCTTTGAGCCATTTTATGATCAAGCTGACCTTATCACTCAAGCAGTGAACACGGTGGTTACTGCATTGGCGCTTGCCTTTATACTAATCATCGTCGTACTAGCGTTATTTTTAATGAATTTGCGCGCCACTGTTTTAGTGCTCATTTCCATTCCGATCGCCATCGTGATTGCTCTCGGTGCTATGGCTGGATTTGGCATGTCCGCAAATTTAATGTCCCTTGGCGGCATAGCCGTGGCAATAGGGATGTTGGTTGACGGTTCAGTGGTCATGGTAGAAAACATCGTGAAAAAGTTGCAACAGCACTGCAGTGCCCCCTCCTCTAACCTTGCGACGCTAGTTCAAAGCGCCGCTCAAGAAGTCGCTCGTCCTATCTTCTTTGCTACCTTAATGATTATTGTGGTGTTCGCGCCCTTGTTTAGCTTTGAAGGGGTCGAAGCAAAGCTCTTTGAACCCATGGCAATCAGCATTATATTAGCGCTGATCAGTGCCCTTTTTGTTGCCTTAATCTTGGTACCCGCGCTGGCGGTGATACTCTTTCGACAAGGGGTATCCACAGGGCGAAATCATATGTTAGAAGCGCTTAGTGGCCGCTACGCACAAGCCATTAGTACACTGATGCAGTTCAAAAAAACGGTGATTTTCTCAACCCTTAGTATGATTTTCCTAAGTGCGGGTATATTCACACAGCTTGGCAACGAGTTTGTACCGGAACTCGAAGAAGGCACCATTAATCTACGCGTGACGCTCGCTCCTTCAGCGAGTTTAGACACTGCACTCAGTGTCGCCCCCAAACTCGAGCAAACGTTACTCACCTTCCCTGAAGTAACTTATGCACTCAGCCGCATCGGTCGGGCAGAAATTGGCGGCGACCCAGAGCCGGTAAATAATATCGAAATCTACATTGGCCTAAAGCCCATTACTCAATGGCAAAGTGCCAATAATCGCCAAGAACTCCAACACTTAATGGAAGAGGAGCTAAGTCAATTTCCAGGCTTGCTGCTGAACTTCTCACAACCCATCGCTACGCGAGTAGACGAACTGCTTTCAGGCGTAAAAGCACAATTAGCTATAAAGTTATTTGGGCCCGATCTTGATGTTCTCGCACGCAAGGGCGAAGAAATTGAAGAGCTCGTAAAAACCATTTCAGGCACGCAAGATGTCGCACTTGAGCAAATAACCGGTGAAGCGCAACTCATAGTCACACCTAGGCGTCAAGCGTTAGCACGCTATGGGCTGAAAGTTGCAGATGTGATGGCGCTTGTCAGTCAGGGGATTGGTGGTATCGAAGCAGGACAAATCATTAACGGCAATGAGCGCTATGATATTTATGTTCGTTTACAACAGTCCTATCGGGATAACATGGCCGCCATTAAAAACCTGTTATTACGTTCTCAATCGGGTGCGTGGGTTCGTCTTGAGGACGTTGCAACTGTGGCGATAGACTCTGGCCCGCCACAAATACGCCGTGACGATGTACAACGGCGCGTTGTTATCCAAGCCAATATACAAGGCCAAGATATGGGCAGTGTGGTGGCGCAAATTCAGCAGCAAATTGCCCAACAAGTATCTCTACCCAGTGGCTACTCGGTGCAAATTGGCGGGCAATTTGAGAGCCAACAACGGGCGCAACAGCGCTTATCCTTGGTGATCCCACTGTCCTTGTGTGCTATCACCCTACTCCTTTATTTTACCTTTAATTCTCTGCGGCAAGCGGTGCTGATCCTCATCAATATTCCACTCGCCGTGGTCGGTGGGGTATGGGCGTTATACCTCAGTGATCAATATATTTCCGTCCCCGCATCAGTGGGCTTTATTACCCTATTTGGTGTTGCGGTACTCAATGGTGTGGTCATGGTTGAGCGCATTAATCAAAACCTCGCCTCGGGGATGGATTTAACGATGGCAATACATACGGGAGCCGTTTCGCGATTGCGACCGGTTTTGATGACGGCACTCACCTCCGCGCTTGGACTTATTCCTATGCTGCTCTCCTCTGGTGTCGGCAGTGAAATTCAACGCCCTTTGGCGACCGTGATAGTGGGTGGATTAGTCAGCTCTACTTTGTTAACACTGATTGTTATCCCCACACTTTACAGCCGTTTTACTAAGCTTAGGGTCTGTTGACCAAATAGTGTAATAGCAGCAAGTCATTACGGGGAAACGGCTAAGGTGTATCGTTTCCCTGTCATAAAACAGGCTGTTAACCCGGCTCAATAAATCCGCTATAATGGTTGGCTATTTTAAAAAGTCCCGTTTATTTTGTGAGGCAACATGAGCCAAGTTCGTGGTAATTTGTTTATTCTTTCTGCACCATCAGGTGCTGGAAAATCAAGCCT
The DNA here is from genome assembly GCF_039831865.1 of Pseudoalteromonas pernae. NCBI lineage: Bacteria > Pseudomonadati > Pseudomonadota > Gammaproteobacteria > Alteromonadales > Pseudoalteromonadaceae > Pseudoalteromonas > Pseudoalteromonas pernae. Next base: position 476,284 of record NZ_JBDODM010000004.1, on the reverse strand, counting down.
AATCAATGCATTGCTGCAAAAGCACGACAATATGCAAGTGTCGGTATCACACACCACGCGTGCGCCTCGTCCGGGTGAAGAAAATGGGGTGCATTATCACTTCGTTGATCAAGAGACCTTTAAAGAGTTAATCGCGAACGATGACTTCTTTGAATGGGCACAAGTGTTCGATAATTACTACGGCACCTCTAAAGCGGCAATTGAGCAGCAATTGGCAAACGGTATTGATGTGTTTCTAGATATCGATTGGCAAGGTGCGCGCCAAGTACGTGAACTGGCGCCTGAAGTCACCACCATTTTCATCTTGCCACCTTCAAAAGAAGAGCTGCAAAATCGCCTCACCAATCGCGGCCAAGATTCAGAAGAAGTGATTGCTTCTCGTATGGAAAAGGCGCAGTCGGAAAGCTCCCACTACGACGAATATGACTATGTGGTTGTTAACGATGACTTTGACACTGCGCTTGGCGAAATCGCCACGATTGTTGAAGCAACCCGTTTGAGCTTGCACACGCAAAAGCACAAGCACAACGAATTAATCACTGAACTATTGAAATAAACCCCTCTAGGCTATTGGCCTAGAGCTGGTGTTGAAGTAAACTACGCGTTTACAGAACTAAATTTTGGAGTGAAGCATGGCTCGCGTAACTGTTGAAGATGCAGTAGATAAAATTGGCAACCGTTTTGACCTGATCCTTGTCGCGGCACGTCGTGCACGCCAGATCGCAGTAGGCGGTAAAGACCCGATGGTTGAGGCGGAAAACGATAAGCCAACGGTTATCGCTTTACGTGAAATCGAGCAAGGCCACATCACCGTTGATACATTAGACGCAATTGAGCGCCAAGAGCAGCAAAACCAAGAAGCTGCTGAAATGGCTGCTGTTGCGGCTATTGTTGGCGGTAACCAATAAGCGTATTTTAACGCTCTCTAAACGGCTGCAATTTCTCTGCAGCCGTTGGCTTTCCTCTCTTTTCATCGTATATTCACTTTAATTATTAATATCGCCTCGTTGTGTTTGGAGCGTGAATGTACCTATTTGAAGGACTAAAGAAGAAAATCTCTGAATACCTAGCACCCGATGACGTGGCGCTGGTTCAAAAAGCCTATGTAGTGGCCAGAGAAGCCCATGAGGGGCAGTTTCGCTCAAGTGGCGAACCTTATATCACCCACCCTGTCGAAGTAACGCAAATTCTCGCGAACATGAAACTAGACCATGAAACCCTCATGGCCGCACTCATGCACGATGTTATTGAAGACACAGACTTTTCCCAACAAGACTTGGCGGAAATTTTCGGTGAAACTGTCGCTGACTTAGTTGAAGGTGTCAGTAAACTCGACAAGCTCAGCTTTAAAGATAAAAAAGAATTCCAAGCGGAAAACTACCGCAAAATGATCATGGCGATGACCCAAGATATTCGTGTCATCCTTATCAAGCTTGCCGACAGAACACATAACATGCGTACGTTGGGCTCACTTCGCCCTGAAAAACGCCGACGTATAGCCCGTGAAACTCTTGAGATCTTTGCCCCTATCGCCAACCGACTCGGTATTCATGACATCAAGAATGAGTTGGAAGATCTTGGTTTCCAAGCTCTTTACCCAATGCGTTATCGCGCGCTGAAATCAGAAGTAGCTAAAGCACGCGGTAACCGTAAAGAGGTGATCAGCAACATCCAAGGCGAAATTGAATCTCGCCTAAGAGAATCCGGTATTCAAGCGCAAGTGTCTGGTCGCGAAAAGCACTTGTACAGCATCTACCGTAAGATGCTAAATAAAGAGCTTATGTTCAATGAAGTGATGGACATCTACGCATTTCGCATTGTCGTCGACAGCATGGACACCTGCTACCGAGTACTCGGGGTGGCTCACAACCTCTACAAACCAATTGAAACGCGATTTAAAGATTACATAGCCGTACCAAAAACCAACGGCTATCAGTCGCTGCACACATCACTCGTTGGCCCGCACGGTATCCCAGTTGAGATTCAAATCCGAACCTTAGACATGGACCACATGGCAGACAAAGGGGTCGCGGCGCACTGGATGTATAAAAAAGCCGGAGAAAACTCAGGCCACACTGCTCAGCAGCGTGCGCGCCAGTGGATGCAATCTCTGCTTGAACTGCAACAAAGCGCAGGCTCGTCATTTGAATTCGTTGAAAACGTAAAGACTGACCTCTTCCCTGAAGAAATTTACGTATTCACGCCAGATGGGCGCATCATTGAATTGCCGATGGGAGCCACTGCTGTTGACTTCGCCTATGCCGTGCACACAGACGTTGGTAATACCTGCGTGGGCGCCAGAGTAAACCGCAAGCCACACCCACTGAGCAAAGCACTGGATACAGGTCAAACCGTTGAGGTTATTACCAGCTCTGGGGCACACCCAAATGCGACTTGGCTCAACTTTATTGTGACCGCAAAAGCACGTTTGTGCGTACGTAATTACCTCAAGAGCCAACGCCATGAGGAAGCTTTGCAACTGGGACGTCGTTTACTAGACTCGTCACTTGGTGAGCACAAGCTAGATGAGCTTAGTGAGGAGAGCATCAGCCGCGTACTTGAAGAGCATCAAGTTAATACTATGCTCGAATTACTTGTGGAAATTGGCTGTGGCAATATCATGAGTGTGCTTGTGGCTAAACGCCTACTGCAAGGTGATGCTGCCGATCTCGATAAGCTCGCACAATCGACCAAAGCCGCAATCATAGGTACCGAAGGCATGCTGGTAAATTACTCCAAGTGTTGCCGTCCTGTACCAGGTGATGACATCGTCGCCTATGTGAGCCAAGGTAAAGGCCTAACCGTGCACCGCCATGAATGTAAGAATATCCGTGGCTGGCAAAATGAGTCATCGAAATACTTTGTGGTGAAGTGGGAAGATAACTCAGAAAAAGAATACATAGCCGCACTGCGCGTGGAAATTATCAACCACCAAGGTGCACTGGCAAAACTAACGAGTTTAGTCGCCTCAACAGGGGCAAACATCGTTGAATTACAAACTGACGAAAAAGAAAGTAACCTTTACGTAATCGACCTAGGCATCACAGTGAAAGACAGAATTCACGTCGCCAACATTATGCGTCGCATCCGAGTCATGCAGGACGTACAAAAGGTCTATCGTAAGAAATAAAGGAAGATCATGAATAAAATTATTATCTCTACCGATGAAGCTCCTTCAGCTATCGGTACATATAACCAAGCGGTAAAAGTAGGCACTGCAGTCTACCTATCAGGTCAAATTCCATTGGTACCGAGTACTATGGAAATGGTTTCGGATGACTTTGCTGAGCAGACGCATCAAGTGTTTAAAAATCTAACTGCGGTGTGTAAAGCTGCGGGTGGCGAATTACAAGATATGGTAAAGGTGAATATTTTCCTTACTGACTTAAGCAATTTTGCCACTGTGAATGAAATTATGAGCCAATACTTTAAAACACCCTATCCAGCCCGCGCTGCAATCGGTGTAAAAGAGCTACCAAAAGGCTCTCAAGTTGAGATTGACGGCATTATGGAATTGCCTTCAACCAACTAATGTACCCAATAGGGGTAGTTTTGACTACCCCACCCCCAAACACTTCCAATCTCCTTACAAATCTCATACAGTATTGCAACGCATATCTAAGTCGTGTGCTTGCAAGGAATTATTAGTGTTTAGATTAGCCCATAACGGCAACATACTGTTCAATATCACTCAAGACTCACCCGCTCCCAAAACAAAGGCGTTACTCATTGAGGCTCTTCAAAACTCTGAGTTTGCGAGTTGCAAAGTCGATGACGAACAGATTGATAAATACTACAGTGGCAAGGAAACTGGCCCAACTATCGTTGTAGCTAAAAAAGTAGACGCAAGTCTTGAAGTAACAATTGCTGACGACAAGATGTCTGCTGTCGGGCGTTTAACCACGGCACAAGGCGGCAAAATGCTCAGCCTTCAAGATGGTAAAAAAGCCATCGTGGTTGCCGGCGTGCGTCGCGGCTACCAACAAGCTCTCTTAGAAAAATTACTGAAACAACAGTTAGAATTGCCACCAGGCAGCACGGTAAAAGGGACGCTCGCTAAAGGACGCTTGCCAGTAGACGGTAAACCGAGTGAACTTATTAAAGAAACCCAGACCTTGCGTGATCGCGTAAATAAGCCAACACGCCGCGAAGACGGCACCGTTGATATGCGCGATTTTGGTAAAATGGCCAGCGTAAAGCCTGGTGCACTGTTAATGTCGCAAAAACCAGCCACTCCGGGCGTAGAAGGCTTCACCGTAACCGGTGACGTATTGGAACCCAAAGCGGGTGAACAGATTACACTTACAGCTGGTGAAGGCACACAAATTAATCCTGAAAACCCACTACAACTCATCGCAACGGTTGTGGGTGTGCCAGTTGAAACCGGCAACGGCATGCGTGTTGACGACATATTTACCATCGCCGAAGTGACTGTTAAAAGTGGTCACATCGATTTCGATGGTTCGGTCCTCATCACCCAAGGTGTGGCACCAAACATGCGTGTGACAGCCAAAGGTGACATTAGCGTAATGGGCACGGTTGAATCAGCCATTTTGAACGCATCAGGGGATGTGGTCATTAAACAAGGGGCATTTGGTCACCCCAACCACCAAAATGAAAACCAAGATTTGACCTGTCAAATTACTGCTGGCGGGAACATTCATATTAGCCATGCGCAATACGCTTACCTTGAAGCGACCAATGTTTATGTTGACCGACAAGCAAGCCATTGCCAAATAAAAGCTATCGACAGCGTGATTGTCGGGCCTCCTGATAAGCCAAACGGCATTCTTTTCGGTGGAGAAATTGTCGATGCGCTGCGTTTAGAAGCTGGCGAAATTGGCAGTGAATCTGGTGCCAAAATGAAAGTAAATCTAGTTTCTCGCGGTGCGGATATTACTGCCGACAATGACGAATGCGTCGCGCAACTTTCGTATACCGACGAAAAACTACTGTCATTACAAGAAGCTCTCGAAAAAGCTGAAGCAGTCAAAGACGCTGAAAAGAAAAAACAGCTGATCGATAAAATCGGCCAAACACAATTAAGCCTTATACAGCAAGCCGATGAATTAGAAACCAAACTCAGTTCATTGGAAAACACACTGAATAACCTTCTCTCTGGTGCAAATTTAGTTGCCCATAAGAAACTGAATCCAGGTGTTGAAATCAAAATATTCGATAAGTTATTAAAAACTGCACGCCAATACCCTCCCTGCACAGTTAAGTTAGAAAAGAGCAAAATCGAAGTCGAATTTAAAACCAGTTAACACAACTGAAAGACATATAAAAAACGGCACCTCACTGGGTGCCGTTTGTGTTTAGGGAGTTTATAACAGAGCTTCTCGTTGTTTCACATCTTGAGGCCAAACACTCACTTGCACCTGACCAATATGCTTTTTCTGTAGTAGCAGCATTGCCAATCGCGATTGCCCGATACCACCACCTATGGTTTGTGGTAGCTCTTTGGCTAGCAACGCTTGATGCCAAGGCATCTGTGCTTTATGACTTTGACTGCTTAGCTCTAGCTGGGTCAAAAGAGACTCAGGGCAAACACGAATGCCCATTGATGAAATCTCAAACGCATCATCAAGTACAGTGTTCCACACTAAGATATCGCCGTTCAGTCCAGGCAGCCCGTCCTCACCGGTCGTTGACCAATCGTCATAGTCTGGTGCGCGTACATCGTGGCGTCGTCCATCTGCAAGTGCTCCACCTATGCCGATTAAGAACACAGCGCCATAGCGTTTACATACTTCGCGCTCGCGTTCTTTCGCACTTAAGTCTGGATACTCTTGGCGCAACTTCTCAGCATGAATAAAGTGGATCTCTGGTGCCAAAGCAGGTTCAATTCCAAATTGCTCACCGACATACGCTTCGGTGGCTTTAATTGCCCCATAAATTTTACGAACAGTGTCTTTGAGTGATGCTAAGCTTCGCTCGCTGCGTTCACAAATAACCTTTTCCCAATCCCATTGATCAACATACACAGAATGAATTGGGCTTAACCTGTCTTCATCTGGGCGCAATGCTTTCATATTAGTATATAAGCCACTGCCCACTTCAAACCCATATTGTGCCAGTGTTTTACGTTTCCACTTAGCTAATGAATGCACCACTTCATAGCGTTGTTCAGGGAGCGTTTTCACCCGCACCGACACAGCTTGCTCGTGGCCGCTCAGTTCGTCCTGAGTGCCATCTCCGACTTGTGCCAATATCGGTGCTTGCACTTCAATCAAGTTAAGTGCCTGTGCTAATTGCTGTGAAAAAACCTGTTTAACTGCGCTTATCTGTCGCTGACTCTCAATATATTCTTTGCTCATGGCCTCATTCCCATTGCTGCATTGGCTTCGTTGTTAAAACAATACCGCACAAGAGAAAACATTCAACACCATCTAACAAAAATAGCTTTACTTAAAAATAAAAATCAATTTAACATTGAAAAATTAAACGAAATTCAATAAATGAAGGTTTTTGCTATGACAAATTATCGATTTGATAATCTCGACAAATCCATACTCGGTGCATTAATGGCAAATGCCCGTACACCGTATGCAGAATTAGCAAAACAATTTTCAGTAAGTGCAGGAACGATTCATGTACGCATTGAAAAAATGCGTCAAGCGGGTGTAATTACTGGCACAAAAGTCAGCGTGGACGCGAAACGATTAGGGTATGACGTATGTTGCTTTATCGGTATAAACCTCAATAATGCACGCGATTACCCACAAACACTGGAGTTGCTGCGCGAGTTAGATGAAGTTGTAGAAGCCTACTACACTACGGGCAATTACAGTATATTTATCAAGGTAATGGCGCGTTCAATCGAACACCTTCAAGATGTGCTTATCAATAAAATTCAAGCAATTGAAGCGATTCAGTCAACAGAAACACTGATCTCCTTACAAAACCCAATTAATCGAAGTGTGACCACATAGCAACATTCGCGTATAATCGCGGCACTTTTTTATTGCAACATCCATGGCCATGACTCAGAAGCGTTATCACCGAGTAAAACAGGTATTAGACAGACGACAAACAGATCTCACTGTATGTCTTGATGAGGTGCACAAGCACCATAACCTTTCCGCCATTGTGCGCACTGCAGATGCGGTAGGCTGCCATCATGTTCATGCCGTGTGGCCTAAAGAGCAACGTCGTCTAACCAACAACACCTCAGGTGGCAGTAAAAACTGGGTCGATACGCATATGCATGATGATATTGATACAGCCGTTGCAAAAATAAGAGAGCAAATTCCCGGCGTACAACTGCTTGCAACGAACCTCTCTGACGAAGCCGTTGATTACCGTGAAATCGACTACACCTTGCCAACTGCCTTTATCGTTGGCCAAGAGCGTGAAGGGATCTCAGACAAAGCATTAGCTCATGCAGACAAACACATCGTTATCCCCATGCAAGGCATGGTGCAATCACTCAACGTATCTGTTGCTGCGGCGCTAATATTGTATGAAGCACAGCGCCAACGTGAAGCCCATGGCTTGTACGAACGCAATATGCTCGACGAGGACATCAAGCACACCTTACTTTTTGAGGGCTGCCACCCGATTATTGCCCATCAATGCAAGGAAAAAGGGCTGGCTTACCCTGCACTAGATGACGAAGGCGAAATCATCGCCGATGAAGTATTTTGGGACACCTTACGTTACAAACGTAAAAAGTAACGCCTGCCTAGCGTTGCAATAACAGCAAAGACAACCTAAACACTTGAAAGCAAACCCCTTCAATCAGTACACTTGAGTTAACACTGATTGAAGGATGCCGCAGTTGCCGAGCCTGAATACTTACCCTATCACTGACCTCAAAGGCGTTGGCCCGAAAATGGCTGAACGCTTGGCAAAGATTAGCGTGCACACCGTACAAGATATGTTGTTTCATCTGCCACTTCGTTATGAAGACAGAACGCGTATCGTCCCTATCAATGAATTGCTGCCCCATACCCACGTGTGTGTGCAGGCCACTATCGAAAATGCCTCTATCACCTTTGGCCGCAAGCGCATGCTGATTTGTCAGCTCAATGATGGCACAGGCCGAATCACCCTACGTTTTTTTAACTTCTCGGCAGCACAGAAAAATGCCATGCAGACGGGCAAGATAATGCGCTGCTTTGGTGAAGTTCGCCGCGGCAAGGTGGGGTATGAAATGGCACACCCTGAATACAGTATCAGTGATAGCTACGAAGAGCTGCCCGAACAAACCCATTTAAGCGCGATTTATCCAACGACCGAAGGGCTTAAGCAACTTTCTATTCGGAACTTAGTGACTCAAGCTTTAGCCATTCTCAATCGCGCCCCCATAGAGGAACTTGTGCCAGACAATTATCGTCCTGCTGGTTGGGCACTTAATGAAGCGATTCGGTTTATTCATGAGCCGCCTATTGATGCAGACATGACGGCCCTAGAATTGGGCGAGCACCCAGCACAACAACGTTTGGCCTTTGAAGAGCTGCTAGCGCATAACCTCAGCCTGTTAGCGCTGCGCCAGCGTGCCCAAGACCACAATGCTGTGGCACTTGCACCTACTCATGAGTTGGAAAACGTATTTTTGGATTCTTTGGGTTTTAGCCCTACAAATGCCCAGCAACGAGTGGTCGCTGAGATTAAAACTGATATGCAGCAGCCACTGCCTATGATGCGTTTGGTGCAAGGAGACGTTGGCTCGGGTAAAACACTGGTCGCGGCGCTAAGTGCGTTGTGCGGTATTTCTGCTGGATACCAAGTGGCATTGATGGCTCCCACTGAAATTCTCGCTGAACAACATGCGCTGAATTTCAGCCGTTGGTTTGAACCACTGGGAATTAATGTAGTAATGCTTGGAGGCAAAACCAAAGGCAAAGCGAGAGAACAAGCGCTTGAGTCCATCGCCTGTGGTCAGGCACAGATGATCATAGGCACCCATGCCCTATTCCAAGAACAAGTCGAATTTAAGAACCTTGTGCTTATCATCATTGATGAGCAGCACCGTTTTGGCGTGCACCAACGGCTGTCACTGCGAGAAAAAGGTCGCTTTGGCAATTGCTACCCGCATCAACTCGTGATGACGGCCACGCCGATACCCCGTACCTTGGCGATGACAGCCTATGCTGATTTGGAGACGTCAGTGATTGATGAACTCCCTCCAGGGCGAACGCCGGTAACGACGGTTGCCATTGCTGATACTCGCCGTGATGAAGTCATCCAAAGAGTGTTCAATGCAGTCAAAGAGCAAGGCAGGCAAGTTTACTGGGTTTGCACCTTGATTGATGAGTCCGATGCACTGCAATGCCAAGCGGCGCAACTCACATCTGAAGAACTGACCGAGCGTTTGCCCGAATTACGTGTGGGGCTAGTTCATGGTCGCCTGAAGGCGGATGAAAAACAGCATGTTATGGAGCAATTTAAACTGGGTAATATTGATGTTTTGGTAGCCACCACAGTGATAGAAGTCGGTGTTGATGTACCTAATGCCAGCCTGATCATCATTGAAAACCCAGAGCGCCTTGGTCTTGCGCAATTACATCAGCTGCGTGGTCGCGTTGGTCGTGGTGCCGCAGCCTCACACTGTGTATTGTTATATCACGCGCCATTGTCACACACAGCCCAGTTAAGACTGGGCGTATTGCGCGACAGCAATGATGGCTTTGTTATTGCCGAACGTGATTTACAAATTCGCGGCCCGGGGGAAGTATTAGGCACCAAGCAAACGGGGATGGCTGATTTCAAAGTGGCTGATTTAGAGAGAGATAAAGCGATTGTCAGCCAACTGCGCCCGATTGCTAAGCGCATCTTAGTTGAGCACCCCAACGAAGCAAAAGCCCTATGCATTCGCTGGTTGGGAGATCGTTCCACCTACGCTCAGGCATAAAAAAACCTGCCGAAGCAGGTTTTTATTCACTTTAATGAGCTTAGAATTTGTATTCTAAGCCAAGACCCACGTAGCTATTGTCTTCTTTTAGCTTGTAGTCGTAATCTGTGTAGAACGCGAATAAACGAGTGCTTTTGTGTAGGTTATAATCAGCACCGATGCTGTAACCTGATTTGTCAAAGCCGTCATCGCTATCAAGCGTTTGGTATTGTGCTTTCAAGGTGAACTTGTTGATGTCGTATGCTGCTGATACTAAGAAGCCATCGCCTTCAACATTGTCTTCAATACGCTCTTGTGTTTGGTACATTGCACCTAGCTTAACGCCTGCAAGTTTAGTAGCGAATGTAGCACGTAAGATGTCATAACCTTCCATCTCGTAGTCACCCGCGATTGCTGCGTAGAATTTGCTTTCTTTTAAGCTACGGTCACCGTAAGTAAGAGCTGCTGAGTAAGTGTTGTCGCCTTCAGCATTGTCTTCTACAACATACGTTGCATAAGCACGGAAGCCATTGAATGAGCTTGAGCTGTAGTGAATAGCGTTACCAGTACGTACTTCACCTTTGAATACGTTCTTGAAGTCACCTTCTAGGTCGTTGAATTGGTCAACTTTACCTTGAGACTTACGCAGTGCAGAGTAATCACGACCTAGCGCAATCAAACCATACTTACCTTTAAGACCTAAGAATTGGTTACGTGCAGTAATGTTGTCTTTACCATTTTTCGAGTCAGCATCTGACACATCTACCATGAATTCGAATTGATAAACGGCTTCCAAACCGTCAGTGATTTGCTCACCACCGCGGATACCGAAGCGTGATTCATTGCTTTTAAGCTCAGTGAATGAGCCTTCACCTTCATCCGTGCTTTGTACTGTTAGGTTAGCCTTACCATACAGTTTCACATCTGCCATTGCAGAAAAAGACATACCAGATGCTACTGCTAGCACTAATAAAGAAGGAGCAAATTTCATAGTTGTTTCCTCAAAAAAATATCGCAACACATTATTTCAATGCGGGCAGTCTGCCAGCGTTAAATTACAGAAATATGACAACTGAAACTTAATGTTCAATAAATCGTCATCCGGGTGACACCAAAGTGTCACAACAATGACTTATTTACCTTTATTTTCAGTCACTTCCTCGCCCAGCAATTGTAGCTGATGTTGCAATTTTTCTATCAAATCTTTTTGCTCATTATCTTTGTGGAAGGCAATAAATATGTCACGAGAGGTTTGGGGTACCCCTTCTACTAAGAATAATTCACCCGAATCTAGGTATTGTTGTGCCTGTACTCTTGGCACAAACGCACTACCGCCGCATCGCAAGATCAGTTCAAGTGCGATACGCCCAGTGCTGGTGCGAAAATACGGGGGGGCCGAGTTGGCAAAATTGCGCGCATGCCATAGCGAAAACGCAGTGCCCCAATCAACAAAGACATACTGATTATTAAAGAAGGTCTCGGCGGTTGCATCCGCATAACTAGATAAAGGAATGATATCTAGTGTGCAAATGGGCTCAACGCACAACTCATCTACTTTAGGTAAATCAAACAGTACGGCGAGATCTAAGGTGCGCTCCAGCAACAAGCGCGTGCTTTCTTGTTGGTTCTTCACCTCTGCAACTAACGAAATACCCGGCATGGCTGATACCACATGAGCAATACCAAACTGTAAAAAGGCATCCCAAATATTAGCGGTACCACTGAGCGCCAACTGACGGCGCATATTATCCGCCAATGCCACATCGAGCTTGGCACGTTGCACACCTGTCACTATCAGCTTAGCGTGAGGCAATAAACGCTCCCCAGGCGGTGTGAGCTGAATATTGTTGCGTTGACGTAGGAACAGATTTACGCCCAGGCTTTGCTCCAGTTGACGGATACGAAAGCTCACTGCGGATTGCGTAATATATAAGTTCTCCGCAGCACGGCCAAAATGGCGAGTGCGAGCCACTTCGATAAAGGTTTTAAGTAAATCTATATCCACTCGTCTTTATCCTCACGATAAAAATTTTTTGTTTAATAAAACCAAGTTTCTGTACCATACTCCAGCCGAAATCTCTTGTAAAAAGGAGTCTGCTATGACGGCCAATCAACTTGTCGAGTTACGCAAAGCGTTCCCGTGTGATCATAAGTTCTACAATGATGAAAAATTCCCTCGAGGCTTTAGCCGCAGTGGAAGTTTCACTCTCCAAGAGTCTGAAATCATCGAGAATCATGGTCGCTTACTCAAAGCGTTACAAGAACAAACAATCGAACCAAGTAACGATACTCAAGCACATTTTGTTGCCGCAACGAATGGGCAGTCTACACCGATTAACCCAATCGAAAAAGCGTGGATAAAGTACCTTAAATTAACAACGAGTAAAGCACGTTTCTTTACTTTATTCGGACGCAAGCGCAGTTATGATGCACCGGAAGTCGAAGTTGAGATTGATTCTGACGACCTAGATTGATAAATAGCCATCATTGACGACTTGCTAAAAAGTTGGATTAGGGGGTAATCTAAAACTAACTGTTGCTATGCGGCGCTAATTATATGCCACAGCGTTTACTGTTAGTTGAAGATACCCCTACGATTGCAAAACTACAGACCCTGATAGCGCAGCGCGCAGGGTACGAAGTAGACCTTGCCGTGTCCCTCGCACACGCAAAAACCCTTTGCCAAGAACACACCTATTACTGCGCCGTGGTTGATTACATTCTTCCAGACGCCGGCAACGGTGAAGCCATCGACTACATCATTTCACAACAGATACCCTGCATTGTTATGACGGCGCAGCTCAACGATGATGTACACAGTAGTATCAACGAAAAACCCATTGTTGAGTACATCACCAAAGAAAATAGGCAGTCTTATCATTACCTGGAGAAAAGACTGGCCAGCTTACCGCGTAACGAAAAAACGACTGTACTGGTTGTTGATGATTCGCGAACAACGCGAGAGTACCTTGCAAACTTACTAAAACGCCAACTCTACCAAGTCGAAATCGCCGAAGACGGATTGGACGCTTTGAAAAAGCTAGAGCTCAACAGCGATATCAAAATCATCGTCACCGACAGCGAAATGCCTAATATGAACGGCAATGAGTTATGCGCTAAAGTTCGTGAGCGTTACACCCCAGAAGAAAAGGTCATTATTGGTGTGTCCAGTACCGCAAACTCTCATTTAAGTAGCCGTTTTCTAAAAAATGGCGCCAACGATTACCTCACCAAGCCATTTAATGAAGAAGAGTTCTATTGCCGCATAAATCAGAACATGGATTTGGTTGAGCAGTTTGAAAAAGTCCGCCAGCAAGCAAATCATGATGATTTAACCAACCTTGCCAACCGAAGACACTTTTTCACAAGCGGACAAAAGTTTCTGAAGCATTGTGCAAAACATAAGCGCAGTATTTGCGTCGCCATGTTAGACATCGACCATTTTAAAGACATTAACGATAGTTATGGGCACGACGGCGGTGACGAGGCACTCAAGTATTTCGCCGCTTTATTCATCAAACACTTTAATGAGCATTTCACTGCCCGAATGGGAGGAGAAGAATTCGCACTGCTATTTAAACATGGGCGCTACCAAGAAGCATACAAGAGCTTGATGGCATTTCGCGATGAATTGCGCACCCGCTGTGTAACCTCTGCGACAAACACATTTTCGATCAGTGTGTCGGTTGGTTTGATCGAGGCCCACAGCTATGACCTCGACCGTCTACTCACCGCTGCAGATAAAGCCATGTATCAAGCTAAATCTCAAGGCCGCGACCAAATAGTTATGCGACAACTTGACGACGACTGAAGCGCCATGAATCCCAAGTGAAAATAACTAATGCAGTCCAGATACACGCGAACGTGACCACACGTTCCATATCAAAGGCTTCACCATACAGAAGCACTGCAAGTAGGAACATCAAGCTTGGGCCAATGTATTGGAAGATACCTATGGTGCTGTACTGCAAACGCTTAGCAGCGGCAGTAAAGCAAAGTAAAGGTAATGTGGTAACGATACCCGCACTAATAAGCAACAAATTTAATTGCCAATTATTATCGGCCATGTCCGAACTCATGGTTGGCGCTGAAAAGTACCAATACAACAAGGCCGCTGGCAATAGAATGAAGGCCTCAAGTAACAATCCCGGTAAAGACTCCACCGGCATTTTCTTACGAATTAAGCCATAAATCGCAAACGATCCCGCCAAAGCAAATGCCACTGTAGGGAAAGAGCCAAAGCTGATCACTTGAATCGCAACGCCAGTGGCCGCCAATGCAACAGCAATCATTTGCCATTTGCGTAAGCGCTCGTGTAAAAATGTCACCCCTAAGAGGACGTTGAGTAGCGGATTGATGTAATAACCAAGGCTAGCGTCGAGCATATGGTCATTGTTAACAGCCCAAATAAACAGGCCCCAATTAAAGCCAAGTATCGAAGCACTCAATACCAACAATACTAGGTATTTAGGTTTGCCAAGAATAAACTGCACCTTATGCCATTGCTTCAGAATACCCACGATCACAGCCAGAAATAGGACGGACCAAATCACTCGGTGAGTAAGAATCTCCAGCGCTGGTACATGTAAAAGTTGCTTGAAGTAAATGGGTGCGACACCCCACATAACAAAAGCCAGAGCAGCAAAGAGCATACCCTTCTTGGCTTGAGGATCAGACGACATAGAAACAATCACTTAGAAGTAAAAAGCTATTTTATACCCAAAGTGCATTAAGAAGCGAGGCGCAGTAACAGCGAAAAGTGGAGAATCTACCCCACCAAATAGGTTCCTGTTCCAAATGCGATTTGCACCCCTTGATCATTGTGCAATTCCATCCGACACACGCAAACCTTATTTCCCGAGCGTATTAATACCGCACTGGCACTAAATCGCTCCCCCTTACCCGGGCGCAAATAATCAGTACGTAAATCTATGGTTCCTAACGTGGCTAATCGAGACTGTAGAGTGTGCGCTGCATCGTCCGCGACTTTATCAACCACTGAGGCTGCGGCGAGCAGACCGCCAACAGTATCGAGTAACGTTGAGATCACGCCGCCATGTAAGATACGTTGTTGAGGATTGCCAATGAGCTGCTCTTGCCATGGCATGGAAATCTTAGCCGATTCACTGTTGAGTTCAGTGATGCTGATTCCGAGCAATTGATTAAAGGGCATCTTCGCAAATACTTGAGCTAATTGATTGTATGCGAGTGTTTTATCCATGGCATCGCCTCCAACTGGTATGAGCAGTTAATCCTACCCCGAGATTAGTTTTTAAGCAAAGTTACCTGATTGCCATATCAAGTGCAGACAAGGTTATTAAAAGCCTCTAAAATAGCCCGCCATGAGCAGTGTATCCGCATTATTTAACGAGCAAACACCAGAGCAGATCCTTGAGGATGTCTTTGGTTACAGCCAATTTAGAGAGGGACAACAGCAGGTGATTAACGCCGTGCTGGGAGCCCAAGATGCGCTCGTACTAATGCCAACTGGTGGTGGTAAATCACTGTGTTATCAAGTACCTGCCATGCTAATGAGTGGCGTGACTTTAGTCATTTCTCCACTTATTTCCTTGATGCAAGATCAAGTTGCGCAGCTTAATACACAAGGCGTTAAAGCGGCTTACATCAACAATTCTTTGTCACGCGAAGAGCAACAGTTGGTTTATCAGCAACTTAATGATGGTGAGCTTAAGCTCTTGTATGTGGCGCCAGAAAAAGCACTCCAATATGAATTTTTAGAGCGCCTGACTTATATCCAACTTAGTCTTATTGCCGTTGACGAAGCGCACTGCGTGTCGCATTGGGGCCATGATTTTCGCCCGCATTATTTCCGTCTAAGCGAGTTGAAACAGCGTTTTGCTCATGTACCAATGATGGCACTCACAGCCACAGCTGACAGCGCCACTCGTGTCGATATCGTAAATCAGCTTGGTCTGCGCTCCCCATATGTTCACATTGGTAGCTTTGACAGACCCAATATTCGCTACACGATAGAAGAAAAATTTAAACCATTCGCTCAGTTACTACGTTACTTGCGCGGTCAAAGTGGCCAAAGCGGAATTATTTACTGCACGAGCCGCAAGCGAGTGGATGACTTAGCGCAAAAACTTAGCGAGTCGGGTTTCAACGTTGCTGGCTATCATGCAGGTATGAGCAACGAGTCACGGCACTTTGTGCATAACGCCTTCGCCAAAGATGATATTCAAATCGTTGTGGCGACGGTCGCTTTTGGAATGGGCATTAACAAGCTCAACGTGCGCTTTGTGGTGCATTACGACATTCCCAAAAACATTGAGTCTTACTACCAAGAAACAGGTCGTGCTGGGCGCGACGGTTTGGCCGCTGAAGCAATCATGTATTTTGATCCCGCAGATGTTCCTCGAGTAAGACGTTTTTTTGAAGACATTGAAGATGAGCAACGCCGCTTAGTCGAAGAGCAACGCTTCAACGCCATGGCAAACTTTGCCCAAGCTCAGACTTGCCGCCGTCAAATCCTGCTCAATTACTTCAGTGAATATCAGCGTGAAGCTTGTGGTAACTGCGATATCTGCTTGAATCCACCACAACAATTCGACGGCACGACCGTGGCACAACAAGCACTTTCATGCGTGTACCGGGCAGGCCAACGCTTTGGCTTGGGGTATATCGTTGAAGTGTTGCGAGGAGCCAATACCCAACGTATTCGCGATATGGACCACCATAACCTCAGCACCTACGGCATTGGCAAAGAGCACAGCAGTGAGTTTTGGCTCAGTATCTTGCGTCAACTCGTGCACCAGGGATTATTGCATCAAGATATTACCCTTGGTTCCGTACTACGCCTCACCGAAGCTGCTCGCCCTGTTTTAAAAGGTGAATACCGATTGCAATTGGCCGAGCCTCGCTTGCAAGCAAAACACGTTTACCAAGACAAGCTGGCGCAATTTAATTACGACAAGAAGCTATTTGCAAAACTACGCGCTCTGCGCAAACAGTTAGCTGATGAAGATGATGTGCCGCCATATGTAGTCTTCAATGACAAAACCTTGGCGGAAATGGCGCAATTAATGCCGACCAACGACACCGAGTTTTTAAAAGTATCCGGTGTTGGTTTCACCAAACTCAGTAAATACGGTGGCGCTTTTATGACATTAATCCGTAACTATTTATCTGCGGAATAGTCAGCGGCTTCTATTTCCTGCACGTGAGGTTCGCCATAATAATCGGCAAGCTGTTCGATTTGTTGCTGCGTGAGCGAAGATGCAATAGCTGACATAATCGCATGGCGACGTTTGCGCGCTTTGTAATCCTGCAACTGCTGCAACAAATACGCGCGATGCTGTCCTTTCAAGTTCGGTGTTTTTTCAGCGCTGGCAACACCATCAAGCCCATGACAGCCTTGGCAGCGTTTCACTAGTTGCTCTGCAGCAGCACAAGGCAGCGCCAATATAAAAATCATGAAGTAACTATATTTCATATACATAGAGAGAGTTAAGGTGACTACACTAAGTCTAGACCGAGAATATAAAGTAATCATCATTACCCCGGATATTGTGCCCGATGCCGATGAATTTGATTTTTGGGGTCGCATTTTCCTCCTCAAAGAGGAAATTACGATTGGCGAATTTGAGCAAGGTGCAGATCGCCACCTATTGCGTTTTAGCTACGAGCAATGCCCGTTTGAGCTGCACTTTGAACATTATGGCGACAACATTTGGATATCCCCTACCGGCGTTGAGTCGCAAAACCTTCTTGAAAAATTAACATACTATTTAAACGCAAGTTAACTCATAGTACTGTAGACTTTAAGTATCGGAGCTGACCTAAATAGTGAGATAAATGAAGCAATTGGTTGTAATTGTTGGACTTTCAGCAGTACTCCTTGGGCAAGCCCAAGCGGCTGGAAGTGGTTGCAACAATGACTCAACCAACGCAACACAACCGACTTTATTATCCCGTCAGCTAGCGGACACTTCCCCGCTGCCAGAGCCTGATGCAAATAGCACCATACGTTCTGTGCACTTCATTCGCCATAACATTTTTGATACCGACAACCCAAAAGAAGACAACTGGCTGTTTCGCCTAGCCAATAGAATGCATGTCATGACCGAGCCTGGCGTGCTCGAAAATATTCTCTTGTTCGCACAAGGTGATTCATACTCCCCAGAGACCTTAAAAGAATCTGAGCGACTGCTGCGCGAGCAAGGTTACCTCTACGATGCTAAAATCTATGCGCAAAAACTGTGTGATGGTAGCGTTGATGTTACCGTTGAAACCCGCGAGTTATGGACCTTACTTCCTGAAATCAGCTTCAGCCGCAGAGGGGGAGAAAATAGTTCAACCTTTGGCTTTCGCGATAGCAACTTTTTAGGCTGGGGCAAGCGTTTATCACTGGTACGAACCAATGATGAAGAACGCAGTGGCTATGAGTTGGTCTACGATGACCCAAATGTATTGGGCAGTCGCTATCGTAGTCGTCTTGAATATGCTGATAATGATGATGGTAAGCGCCACTGGGTATCACTCGTTCACCCTTTTTACGCTTTATCAACGCAGAACAGTTATGGGTTTGCAAATGGTAGCAATCGCCGAAGCGAAAAGCTTTACGACAAAGGTGAAGAGATCAGTGAATTTTCTGCCCACACCACGACCAGCGACATTTTCTATGGCTTTTCCAGCCGGCCGGCTAAGAATTGGACTCAACGTTTAATCTTTGGTTATCGCTATCACAAAGAACGCTTTTACGAGCGCTACGACACCACCTTGCCTTTGGCTGACGAACGTACCCTCTCATACCCTTATATCAGCGCACAATGGCTGCAGGATGAGTATGTAAAAGTACACAACATTGATTCCATCACACGAACAGAAGACCTCAATCTAGGTTGGCAAGTTAATACCTTGTTCGGTTACTCACCTGAATCGCTGAGCGATGATCAAAGCCGCTATGTTGTTAGGTTGAATGTCGCGCGCAGCCATTACATAAGTCAGCAAAGCTTGTGGCGCTGGTCGGTAGGAATCAATGGCTCCTTGCTCGAGGATGGCATGAAAGCCGAAAACCTTATTTTTGGCACTCATGCTGAATACTTTTATAACACCTCAGATGCCCAATCTTGGTATTTTAAAGCACAAATGGATGCCGCTGAGGGGCTAACCGCAGACAAACAGTTAACCTTGGGAGGTGATTCAGGGTTACGTGGATACCCACATCACTATCAACAAGGCGATCGCCGAGCGCTGTTCAGCGCTGAGAAGCGCTATTATTGGGAGTATAACTTGTGGCAACTCTTTAGGGTCGGTGGTGCTGCATTTTATGATGCAGGGCAAGCGTGGCAACATAACAACAACACGACTCACTTTCGCCATAATTTTGGGGTTGGTTTGAGACTTGCGCCAAGTCGCGCAAATGCAGGAACAGTGATTCATTTAGATGTCGCAAGGCCCCTGAACCGGCCAGATGATGTCGACCCCCTGCAATGGCTAGTAACAGTTAAAAAATCGTTCTGAACTAGTTGGTTGAGCGCTATTAACATGGTATACAGCAACTTCAATTACAACTTATTTTGATACAGGAATATCGGTGTCACTACTGGATTTAGTTACACAAAATTATAAATGGGTGGTCACACTTACAGTGATCATTTTGTTCCCACTGCTAGTGCGTTTGCAGATTAAAATATTTAATCGCACGGTACGCGGCCGCGTTGATCCCCACCGCAAACAGCGTGCTCAATTTCTTCTAAAAGTCTTACTCGCATTTGTTTTGCTGTGCCTATTGTTAGTCTTTTGGGGGATCGAATTACGTGGCCTTTTAGTTATAGGTTCAAGCTTATTTGCCATGCTGGGCGTGGCGCTATTTGCAGGTTGGTCACTGCTTTCCAACCTCACATCGTTCTTACTGATGTTCGTGCAAAATGATTGTCGCGTTGGCTACTGGGTTAAAGTTATCGATGGCGCAAATTTCGTTGAAGGGCGTATCGTTGAAATGGGCTTTATGAACGTGGTTCTGGAGCACATTGATGGCCATAAGGTGCTCTACCCTAATAATTTATTTGTCACTCGACCGGTGATGGTTTTGAACAAACCACCGCTAAAGGTCAAACCCATTCGCAAAATTATCGGTCCAAAAAAATAAGCGCATTATGCGCTTATTTTTTTATGTCACTCACACTAGTTATTGAGCTCAGCAGTTTTAAGCTCATCTTCGATATCGCTTATTTCATCGATAAAGTTCTCAAGCTGCTGTTCCACTATCGAGTTTGCATGTGCAAAATATGCCAAGTGGAACACCGCGTCCCCTTCATTCACCAAAGGCAGTGTTTGTTGGCCAATCACAATACCGCTGCGCGGTGCAATAATGCTGCACTCGGTGTCACCGAGTGGGCTATTAATGTAAGCGAGCACCTGCCCCTTACTGACACGCTCACCTAAGGAGACTTGGGCGCGAATAATGCCGTCGATATCTGCACGAATCCAACTGGTAGCCGATGCAATCACAGGCTCAGGCTGTTTACGCACTCGCTTACCGCGCATCATCCGCAATTTACGCATCACGTTCTCAACGCCTTGCACACCTGCAGCGATGGCAATTGGGTCAAAACGCAAGGCTTCACCAGCCTCGTACGTTATAACAGGAATACCATGAGCAGCCGCTTCTGAGCGCAGTGAACCATTACGCAATGAAGCATTAATCACCGCTGGAGTACCAAAGGCATTCGCCATTTTAGCCGTTTCTTCACTGCTAAGATCAGCGCGAATTTGCGGCAAGTTAGTACGATGAATCGCACCTGTGTGTAAATCAATAATATGGCTACACAGCACGGCTACCTCATTGAAGAAGGTGTACGCCATACGCCCTGCGACTGAGCCGCGTATTGAGCCTGGGAAACTGCGGTTTAAGTCTCGTCTATCCGGCAAATATCGCGATTTATGGATAAAACCAAATACATTGACCACAGGTACCGCTATTAAAGTACCCCGTAACTTGTTGGGATCAACCTTGGCTAAGGTTTGACGTATAATTTCAACACCGTTGAGTTCATCGCCATGAATCGCCGCACACACAAGCAAGGTCGGTCCAGGTTCAACCCCATTAACGACTTCCATATTAATGGTCAAAGGTGAATGGGTATAAAGCTTAGCCGCTTCTAATTCAAATGTACGTCTTTCTCCCGGAGCTATTTGCTCCGAGAGGATAGTAAAAGTATTTGCTTTTTTAGCCCTTGCCACGGGTGCGTGTCCTTTTGGCTTTCGCTGTTTTTTCAATGAATTGAATGATCATACTGGCAATGTCTTTACCCGTTGCTACTTCAATCCCTTCAAGGCCCGGTGATGAGTTTACTTCCATAACCAAAGGTCCGCGCTCAGAGCGAAGCAAGTCAACACCCGCTACATTTAGGCCCATCGCTTTAGCTGCTGCCACCGCTGTTTTACGCTCTTCTGGGGTAATACGAACAAGGCTAGCACTGCCACCACGGTGAAGGTTTGAACGGAATTCACCTTCTTGTGCTTGGCGTTTCATCGCTGCAATTACCTTGTCACCAATTACGAAGCAACGAATATCCGCACCGCCCGCTTCTTTAATGTACTCTTGCACCATGATGTTGGCTTTTAGGCCCATAAATGCTTCGATAACACTCTCTGCCGCTTTGCGTGTTTCAGCTAGCACTACACCAATACCTTGCGTACCTTCGAGTAACTTAATAACAACAGGTGCGCCACCTACCATTTCCAGTAAGTCTTTAACGTCATCCGGCTTCGATGCAAAACCTGTTACTGGCATGCCCACGCCTTTACGAGAAAGCAGCTGTAATGAACGTAATTTATCGCGTGAACGAGTGATTGCTACTGATTCGTTGACTGGGTATACACCCATCATTTCAAACTGTCGTAAAACCGAGCAACCATAAAAAGTGACAGACGCCCCAATACGCGGAATGATGGCGTTGAATTCTTCGAGCTTCTCACCCTTAAAGTGGATCTCTGGCTCCTCAGAATTAATATTCATGTAACAGCGTAACGCATCTAGCACCTGCACTTCATGGCCACGCTGCTCCGCGGCTTCAATTAGGCGGCGTGTCGAATATAAGTTTCGGTTACGCGATAAAATACCAATTTTCATAGCTATCCTTATAACTTTGTTTGGTGTGAGAGCTCTGGATCTACGATTATGCGACCAGCCATTGCTGTGCGACCGAGTAACATTCTAAATTTCATGGTATCTCGGTTGGTCAGTGTTGCTTCGATTGGCCACTGTTGACCATGGATAGTCAAGGTTGTCTCAATAACGTAGCGCATCTCACTGTGACCACCTGAGTCTGTCACTGTACGCTCATCTTTTACTTTTGCAGTGCACTGGATCTCGGTTTCAACATCTTCTTGATTCGGGTGTACCCAAAATCTTACCCACTTTTCACCTTCTTGCATATAGGGTTCGACTTTAAATGCATGAATACATGAAGTTCTTGCACCTGTATCTACTTTCGCCTTAATTTGCTCAATGCCTAAATCAGGTAACGCGAGCCACTCACGCCAACCTACTAGTATTTTCTTGTCCATAACGGCTACCGGATCAGTGCTCCGAAGTGGAGCTAGTTAATAAAAATCCGCTTTATACGGTAATCCACTGCAAAGGAAAGTGAATTAAATTTCTCGCGTCGATTAACATAATTGATTGATCTTCACGAACTTGTAGTCAAGGATAGAAGAAATTCGTGTCAATAAAAAGTGATTACTCCAATGAGTGCATTAATCCATGCTTTGGTTTTAAACGGCCAAGGTGGAGTTACAAAAGAATTAAACAGTCCTGAGCAGGTACGGGATTGGAAAAAAGAAGATGGATTGCTGTGGTTACATCTTGATTATCAATTAGAGGACGCAGCTGACTACTTAAAAAGTGTGGCGATTAGTGATTTCGCGTTTCAGTCGCTCACAGCGGATGAAACTCGCCCACGCGTGGTTGCTGATGGCGACTGTACCTTGATGTTTTTACGCGGAGTAAACCTCAACCCTGAACAAACGCCCGATGACATGGTATCGATTCGCTTATGCGTGCAAGAGCACCTTATTGTTTCGACCCGTCACAGAAGGTTACTCTCTGTCAGCGCACTAGCGGAATCATTGCGCCAAGCAAAGGGACCAAAAGATGCATCATCATTAGTGTGTCAGTTAAGTGAAAATTTAACCTCACGCATGCAAGACGTGTTAGACAACCTAGAAGATCAACTCGACCAATTCGAAGAAGATGTTGATACGCATGCAAAACAACATGACCACAATGCATTATCGCAAGTTCGCCGCCAAACCATTGGTTTAAAAAGATATATTCGCCCACAAAAAGATGCGCTGCGCACTTTGATAAGCGAACAACCGTCTTGGTTAAAAGATGAAGATAGTTCGCGCGTACATGAAACAATAAACCATCTAGTTCGCTATCTTGAAGAGCTGGATTTGAATATCGAACGCGCGCAAATCATTCAACAGGAGGTAACGGGATTGGTCTCTGATCAATTGAATAAGCGCATGTATGTGATGTCGATTGTCGCAGCCTTGTTCTTACCGCTGGGCTTTTTAACCGGGTTACTTGGCGTCAACATAGGCGGCATCCCCGGCACTGAATCGGACACTGCATTTACCACATTTGTTATTTCCTTATTGGTATTAACTGGTGTGATTGGTGTGTTCTTCAAAATGAAAAAGTGGCTGTAGACGCGCACATCAATATAAGAGGTGTAGAAACGTTCTGCACCTTGAACAAACGAGCCAAGCTCAGCTTAAAATCACGACAAGCAGAGTCATAAAGGCAAGAAACGAGATAGGAGAATACAGGGAAAGTGCCAATGGCGCTCTCGGCAGGGATCGAACCTGCAACTTAGCCTCCGGAGGGCCACGTGATATCCATTTCACCACGAGAGCAAACGACGTCTGCGAGCAGACAGACTGTATAGTAATAACATCACCTGCTAAATACTAGCCCCGCTCGATCGTATGGCGATTATTTCAGCAACTCATTCCCTCTTAGCAATTTTAAACCTCCATATTAAGGGCGGACAACTCTGTCAAAGAGTCAAAAATCGCAGAATTTATGCACAAAAATGACACCCCAAACAAAATTAACCATAAACACACAAAATAACCACACAATTTTAACCACAAGACTGTAGCCAATGAATTTAAATTCTATATAATTGCATCAAAATTCACTTTAAGTGTATTTGTTGAGATGATTATTCACTCGTAAATCACTTTTTCTATTTCGGTTTTCTAAACGGAAATCTCCAATATAGGTAAACGAAATAGATGATAAGAATGCTTTAATAAATTTCACTTATCTTTTTTTGCACGAAAATTCACTGTTTTTCACAAAAACAGCATAGAAAAGCAACGAAGATGCATATTAATTTCTTCGCCCAAATCAGGGGGTTGTAAATACTTTATTAACGTGATTCTTTAATAAAACACAACTTTGCTACAACTGAATACAGGGTCATCTAAACATGCATAAATTCAAGCCAACATTACTGGCAGCAGCTGTTGCTAGTAGCTTGTTCAATACCGCTGCTGCAGAAGAAGCGGCGCCAGAGGTTAAAAAACAAAAATCTCTAGAGGTCATTCAAATTACCGCTACTCGCCGCAGTGGCTCAGCACAAGAAGCACCGCTGAACATCACCGCGATGGACTCTGACGTGATGAAGGACCAAAACATTGCACAGCTTGAAGATGTTGCACGCTGGGTACCTGGCCTAACTATCACTGATCAAGGTGGCCGCGAAGGTTCACCAATTATTGTACGTGGTCTTAATACCAACTCATCTGAGCGCGCATCAGACAGTGGTACAGTAGCAACCTATCTTGGTGAAATTCCGCTAAATATCAATCTACGCCTTACAGATGTTGAGCGTGTAGAAGTACTGATTGGTCCACAAGGTACACTTTACGGTGCAGGCACCTTGGGCGGCGCAATACGTTACATGCTTAACGCACCAGAACTAGACATCACCGAAGGACAAATCACTGGCGACCTATTCTCACTGTCCGAAAGTGACAGCATGGGTGGTGAAGCGGGTTTTGTGTTTAACACTCCACTTATCGAAGATGAACTGGCTTTGCGCGCGAGCGTGAATCACTATCACAACCCAGGTTATATGGATTACAACTTTGTTGTGCGTGAGCCTGGCGTATCTTTGCCAGACCCTGATTGGTCGAATGCAGATGAAGTTGCGGCTAATTTGAAGCAAGTAAAAGATGCCAATGATGAAGACATTACAACAGCGCGTTTATCGCTGCGCTGGGCACCAACTGAAACTTTCGAAGGTACGCTTAACTACTTCTATCAAAAGCAAGAACACGGCGGTAACTCAATTACCCAATACGGCAGTATCAGTGAAGAAAACCCGATACACGACTTGGTCGGTAAATACGACTCTGCGTATCGTGTAGAAGAGCCTAATGAGCAAGTTGATGAACTACTTAGCCTTGAACTAAAAGCAGACCTCGGTTTTGCAGAATTGGTTTCGGCATCAGGTTGGTCTAACTACGAGCAAGAAGGTCAACGTGACCAAACCGATTTGCTGTACGATATTTGGAGTGGCTACGCGAGCTTCCCTGCATTCGTTGGTTTTACCAAAGACACCAGCGACCAAGACAGCTTCACTCAAGAACTGCGTTTAGTATCTAGCCATGACGGCCCATGGAACTGGATTGTAGGTGGTTACTACAATAAGTTTGATAGCAAATCAGACGACCGTGAGTACGCGCCAGGTTTTGATAACTTTGATTACGGCAGCGATATCCCAAATATTGAGCCAGATCTTGAGTACATCGCAATCGCAGAATCTGAAACGACAGAAATGGCCCTATTCGGTGAAGTAGGATACGCCTTTACCGATCAGTTTAATGTTACTGTGGGCGCGCGTTTTTATGAATATGAAATCGACTCGTTATCCGGTTCAGCAACACCGCTGTACGATGTTTATGACGACATACTCTACTCTTCGCGAAACGATGTTGCGCTAGAGAGTACCTCAGCTGAAGACGACGGTAGCTTGTTCAAATTGAACGCTAATTACACCTTCGACAATGGCATGGTGAGCTACTTCACCATCAGTGAAGGTTTCCGTATCGGTGGCAGTAACGGATTGGAGTCATGTCCTGAGGTATTGCCTGACCAACAAATTGTGTGTGCGTTACCGAATGAGCTAGCTTACACCCCGGATACGACAACCAACTATGAGTTGGGTATTAAATCAACCTGGTTTGGTAATAAGTTACACCTCAATGCGGCGTTATTTAGCGTAGATTGGGATGATGCACAGATTCAGTCTACAACGGTGAATGGCCAAGAAATCATTACCTCGAATGCAGGCTCTGCACGCTCTCAAGGTATTGAACTATCAACTCGTGCTATTTTGGGCGACAACTGGACTATGTACGCGACTTACTCGTATGCAAAGGCAGAGCTCACAGAAGATGCGCCGGCACTGTTTGATGTATTCACTGAAGATGACGGATATAGCCCTGAAGAAATTGCACAAATGCAGCCTTACTACAGCGGTGCTGATGGAGACCGCTTACCTGGCTCACCTGAACATCAAGCATCAATGGGTATTGGCTACGAAAGTGAAATCTTTGGTGATAAATACCTAAACGTAAACTACGGTATAACAGCGCAGAGCGATGTGTACACCAAAGTAGGCTTAAAGGCCGACGGCGAAGTATTGCCAGGTTATGCGCTTAGCAACCTATCAGCAAAAGTATCTGGTGATATGTGGTCTGCAACCGTGTACGTAAACAACTTATTCGATAAGTACGCGTTTACTTCAACACGCCGTGATCAGTCGTGGGCTGGCAATGCGCGCTTTGATGACCAGAACCGTGCGCTACCAGAGCTACAACGTGTATACGGTCACTTCATTACAACGCCACGTACTGTGGGTGTGAAGTTCACCTATAACTTTGAACTGTAACCTCAGTTCACACCGTTAAAGGGCAGCATTGACTGCCCTTTTTATCGCCTGCATTAAGGCTCAAAAAACGATATGATTGAGCTACTACCTGAGCAAATACAGCAGCCCCAATGAGCGCCTCAACACTTGCACAGCACATTGCCACGCGACTGGCGAACAACCAAGTTCAGCAAGCCCATGCGCTGCTGGTTACTGAACTACAGAAAAACCCAGCACACCATGAAGCATGGTTCTTATTGGCACAAGTGAATGCGCATGTCGGTGATTTAAACAAAGCGCTCAAGCTCATCGACAAGGCCCTCAATGAGCACCGAAATAGTGAATACCTGTTGGCAAAAGCGAAGTATTTATATCTGATAGGTAATGTCGCTGACTGTACGCAACTACTTATTGATTTGGATGCGCTGCCGCTTAATGACGCTGTGGCATTAGACACGTTAGCCAATCTCTATTCCCGTCTTGGGAACTACGTTAAAGCCCATCAATATCATGTACAAGCGGTGACGCAAGCACCTGGTAATGCAGATATTAATGTAAATGCAGCAATTAGTTACGCGATTATGGCAAAGCCCGAGCAAGCCATGTCGTTATTGCAACAAGCTATACAAATAAACCCTGCTAACTATCGCGCGCATTTCATCTATGCAGAGCATGCTGACGCCGAACAAGCCACAGCTCACACCCAACAGCTCAACACCTTATTAGCAACACAAACGCACCCGATTGCACAACAGCACCTGCACCATGCGTTAGCATTGGAGCTTGAGAAACTATCACGCTTCGACGACGCCTTTGACGCGTTCACAAAGAGTAAACAAGCTGTGGAAAGACGTGTTCAGTTTAATCCCCAAAGACACCGAGACTTTTGCCAACAGGTAAAATCCCTACCGTCTCTAACGCCAAGTGACAACCAATCAGCCCCAGTTTTTATCGCGGGCATGCCCCGCTCAGGCACTACCTTAGTCGATAAAATTCTCTGTCAAAGTGCGCAACTAGCCTCGCTCGGTGAGCTCAATGACATTGCCCAAAGTGTCAAAAGATTAAGCCAGATACAAACCCCTGCGGTGCTCACACCTGAGATTGTCAATGGCGCGGCTCATGCACCAGCATCAGCGCTGGCGCAAAGTTATCACGTTCGCTATCACGCGTTGAAAATGAATGCACCGCGCGGTTGCGATAAACAGCCATTCAACTTTTACTATATCGACTTCATCCTCAGTGCATTTCCAAAAGCCAAAATTATTTTGATGGTGCGTAACAAAGAAGACTGCTGCATGGCCAATATGCGCCAGCTCTATCAAGTACAAAGCCCCTTTCATCATTATGCATTTAAGCTTGAGCACATCGCCGCGTTTTATGATGATTACCTCGACTTGGCCAAGCACTTTGCGGCGAAATACCCCGAACAAGTGGTTCTGCAAAGTTATGAAGAGTTAGTCAGTGAGGGGGAGCAAACAATGCGCCATCTGTATGCGTTTTGTGATTTACCCTATCAACAAGACTGCTTAGATTTTTACGCCACACCGAGCGCCTGCGCCACTGCCAGTAAGTTGCAAATTCGCCAGCCTTTGAATACTCGCTCTGTTGGATACTGGCGCCATTATGAGCAAAAATATCGCGCTATTGTTGCGGCTGATAAACAGTAGAAATACTGTAACTCTATTGAAAACAGATAATTGTAAAAAACATTCTTTTGTATTATTTGTGACAATCTGGCTATGATGGGCTTTAATTAAATTCTTAACTCTGTGTGGAGCCCCTCAATGGATCTAATGACCTCTGAACAAGTTGCCGACTATTTGGACGTAAAAGTTGAGCGCGTAAAGCGTCTAGCAAGAGAGCACTTGTTGATCGCGCGCAGCAAAGATGACAACGGCGATCCGATGTTTGAAAAAGGTGATGTAGAAAAATATAAAGAGCTCGCCCAGCGCTTGGGTGGCATCTAGCCTAGCAAGGCATCTAACTGGGCCTTGGCATCATCAACGCGTTGGTGAACGCCTTGGCGCTGATACCAAAAATAATTCAACGCTGCCACCAGCTTTTGCATGGCGATGAACTTTTGCCAGTCCCCTTCCAAATTCATTTCATTGAAATAGTGTTCAAACAATAACTGTTGCTGTTGTTCAGCCAGCTTAAAACTCAAAGTAAGCATGGCTAAGTCAAAGTAGCGATCGCCCACTTGCGCATATTCAAAATCGATACAGCACCACTGCTGGCGATATGAAATAATATTTTCTTTGATTAGATCATTGTGACAAAAACACCAATCTTGCTGTTTTGCGTGCGTCTGCGTAACAACCTGCTCAAGTTGCTCAGCATAAGGACGATAAAAGACTTCTTTCTCATAACCGGCAAGCTCTGCATGCAAGTCAAGCTTACTCCCTGAACGAGTAAAGGTATGGATCTGCACCAGCTTTTGCACCGCTTGTTGGTGGTCGAACTCACCAGGCATGGCGCCTGGCAAGTACGCAAAGATGGCGCAGCGATGTGCATCATCAACATGCACAGGTTCAGGACATGCCCCCAACGCCGCTAATGCGCGCTGCGCGGCAATCGCATTATTGGGCAGAGGTTTAGCATATAGCTTCACTAACCACGTGTTATTAGGCGTATCAACACGATAGTTTTCATTGCTCACGCCCTGTGGCAAGAACGTGATTTGTTCAATGTGAATATCAGGATTAAATGCATGCACTATCTCCCTGATGCGAGCGACCGACTCAGGCATATGCCTCACTTCCATGCATTTTTTGCTGATACTGTTGACGCCAACGCACATAACCGGCCACCGCCATAACCGTATAGAAAACAAATAACACTGCGGTTGGGTAATAGCCTTTAGCCACATACAAGTAAAGTGAGGCGGCATCGATAACCACCCAATACAGCCAATTCTCGAGTACTTTTTGGGCGACTAAGTAAGTCGTAACTATCGCAAAACAGGTTGTAAAACTATCCAAGTAGGCAAAATCTGCGTGGGTGTAATTATCCATAACATACCCGATTGCTATTGATACTAACGCAGTAACGCCAATTAAAACCCCGTGGGTATTCAATCTGTAGCTGGTTATGCCCTGCTCTTCAACTCGCTGTTTTCCATAACGCCAAGCCCACCAGCCATACACCGCCATGCCCATGTAATAGAAATGCAGCAAGGATTCCATCAACAATGCGCCATTCCAATACATCACGGTGTAAATGAAAGTGCTCAAAAATGCTGCGGGCCAGCACCATAGGTTTTCTCTCATCGCCAAAAGCAAATAGGCCATAGATAATGCTACTGCCAGATATTCCCATATCGACATTGCAGAAAAGCCAGATAGTACTGAGTTAAGAGCTTCCATTAACTATTCTCTATGCTAGTTAGTCTTGGGGTGACAAATCACCGTGTAAAAACTTACACACAAAGATAGCTTTACCAAAGCGTTCATAGGAGCGCTTCATTTCAGCACTCAGCACTGCCATCACCTCATCATAATCACCAAAAATCTGTGTTGATAACGTGTTGGTGATGACTTTTAACGACTCATGTTCATTTAAACGGTCGATAAAATCTTTGATAAAGGGGATGTAATCTTGGTGCAGAGGGTACTTACTAATTTCAACAGACAGTTTCATGGTATACGCAATTTAAGGTATTGATTTGCGCGTATTGTACCTTGAACCAATGTAATGCCAAACCGTGCGTCATTATTTGTGAGTTTTAAAAATGAAAAAGCCCCGATTACGGGGCTTTGATTAGGATGTGAAAAGGTTGATTAACCTCTCATATGCTTACGCACGTGAACGGCGAACCTGCATCAGGCCTAGTAAACCAAGCAACATGAAGATGCCTGTGCTACCGCTTGATGATTTCTCAACTTCAGGCTCTGGTGTTACTGTCACTGGATATTGGCAGCTACCATCATCCGTGTTGGCATTGGCATCATAGTTCGTTGCCGTTGCATCAGTACAACCATACTCAATACCGTCAGACGCTACGCTTAGTAAGAAGGTTTTCGATACGCTATCCGACGTATAAGCCTTGTCACGCACTGTCACGGTTACTTCAGTGTCACCGTGGAAGTGAGCGTTCGGGATCAGATTGAAGCTCATACCGTCAATTTCAGCCGTGATATTTTCACCACTTACAATCAACTCATTTGGAGATTGGTCAGCATCCAAAACAGCGACTTCGATACCATCGATTCGGCCATTCTCATCTACTTCCATATCCGCGATATCAGCCATTTTCAGGTTGGTGTTCACTGCAATTTCGTGACTCATCATAGCTACTTCACCACCTAGGCTGTAGTTCATCGTGATTGCTTTGGTTGTGCCAGCTGATTCTGGGTTCACAGTCGCTTTAAACGACAGCGCGATTTCACTTTGCTCTGGACCTACATAGTCAAAACAGATAACAAGGTCGTCTTTAAGCACTTTACCCAAATCGTTGTAACCAACTACATTTGCAAGAGCGCCATCTTTAAAGCCGGCAAGCGTCGAATATGTGCTGTCGCCGCCTTCAACAAAGATAGTACCTTCGTCAACGTTTGCACCTAGATTGTCATACGCAAAGATCATCTCGTACATGTTTTCATGATCGTCGATACCGCTGCGTAAAATTACCTGATAGTCAAAGGTCTCACCTGTGTTCTTGTCTTTAACATTGTCAAATTCCATGAACACGAGATCACCAAGATCTGGACGCTCTTCAGCATATTGAGTAGCGATAGTTAGACCTTTAGGATCCGTCGGATGACGCTGATATTCCACTTCAAATGAACCACGCCAGAAAGGTGCGATCGCTTCGGTTAAGAAGCCCGGACCACGGTGTGCACTCATCATCCACCACTGTGGAGTGAACTGCATAGCGCCAACTGGGTGCATACGCACTTCGTTGTTATTTGGCTGATTGTATACTTCAAACTTAGCGCCAGACTTGTAGAATAACCAATCAATTGGCACATCAAAGTAGGTACGAGAATCACCCACATACCAGCTTTCTAGAGGCTGAAGACGGAACTCACCTTGAAGGTCGATATAACCACCAGTTGAATATTCATCAATCATCGGCGTACGGCAGCTTGCATCTGTGATGTTGTTTGTAACCACATAGTCACGCATAACGTTACGAGTAGCGTCCTGTGTGCCTGCGATAGTCAGAGTGTTTCCTTCCACTTGAATGCTTTGTGCAACGTGCTCATTGTTTGAAGTCATTGTTTCTGACCACAATTGCATACCTTCAGGTAGAGCCAACTCAATGTTGTAATCACGCGGTTTACTTTCGTAGTTCGCTTTTAGCTTCACATTGACGTCAATCACGTCCATAGCACGCGCTGTGTCTTGACTTACTTCTAATGCAATTGCTTCAGCATCGCGAGTTAAGTTCAGTGAAGTAAAGCCTAATGTGCCTTCAGCACCGGCAGCGTTACCAAGAGCAAAGCCACCATAGTACACATCACCAGGCTGTGACTCAGGCATATCCCAGTTCACAGCAATTTCATAGTTACCGTTACCACTATGCTGCTGCGGTGCTGAAACAGAGAACGAACCATCGTACTGCTCACCCACAACTGCGTAATGAGTCACCGTTTCATACTGCTCGTCGCGCAGACCTGCCATCGCAGCAGTCGCAAACCAGTACTGGCCTGGCTCTGGGTCGATGATGTTGCAGTAGTTGTCTTCTACAGAAGACGATGAATAACACACCATTTCTTCACGAAGCGCTTTAATTAGAGCTTGCGGATCCGCGGCAATTTCTTCATCAGATACCATGAACGAACCGCTTTCGTTGTGATCATAGCCAACAATTAAGTGCGCTTTTTTCACTTGCCAACGCGGTTCAAGTAAGTCTTCAACACCGGTTTTTTGTTCCGTAGATGCAACTTTAACCATTAAGCGCTTAGTGCCCTCTGGTACTGTAATAGATTGAATATCCCAACCTTTTTCTACGCGATCTTTTGTTACATACGGTGTTACACCGAGGATATTAGCTGTTACCTCAGTTGGTTTCACAACACCATAATAAGTCGGTGTGAACTCACTGTAGCTATCAGTGTTAACAATAATTGACTCTGATGCTTTTGCACGCGCCATATCAATGTTCATCGATAGTGGCAGTTCATCAATGCTATTTTTTGCAACCATTGTGAAGTGCGCGTCAGGTGAATTACCGTCGGTGTTTTTAAACACAACTTTACCGTTGAACCATGCATCCTTGTTTAGCACATTGCTCCATGGTGCATCTGGCTCAGTTGGGTCTACATTATGCTCAATGACATTTGGTAACTTCATAGTGACCATAACGTCTTGCGTTTCGCCAGCTGCTAGCGTGAAGCTTGAAGGTGTTACAACAACTTCAACGCCTTTGTCTAACTCTTCACCTTCAATACCCCAGCCGTAGCCAGATACTGACCAAGAGCCATCTTTAGTGGCTTTAACTGTGCGCATCCATGAACACTCAAGTTCACAGTCTTGATTTACTAAACTAGGTAGGTTCAACCACTCGACCAAGCCACCATTACGTGGGTTTGCTTGCTCATAGTTTTCGATGGTTTCATCCATAACTAGGCCAGCATTTGCAGCTTGAGCAACATCAATTGCACCGCCACCAGCCATGAAGTTGTAGTATGGGTCAATCATGACTACACCGTTGAAGATCTGCACTTTATTTGCGGTCATCATAAGCGCAGATTGAATCTCAGCTGGGCTCCAATCAGGGTGCATTTGCATAAGCAGCGTCATCGCACCTGTTACATGCGGAGTCGCCATAGAGGTGCCGCTCATCATAGTCCAGTCAGACGCTGTTGGATTTTGTGTAAATGGTTGGTCATCCGCGTTTGCTGCGTAAATATCAACACCTGGTGCAGTCACATCAGGAACTAGATTATTGATATAACGACTTGGCCCCATAGAGCTAAACACTGCAAGCTCATTGCCTGCTTCAGGGTTAAGCTCGTAAGTATTCACAGCATCACCGATAGTCGCAATCGCTTCGCCAACAGGGTTTGCGTTAACCCAGTTGCGGATGTTGAAACGAGCATTCGCTGGTAGGTGGATACCTGGGATCACATAATTATCAGCAACTAAATTATCGCTATAACTGATGTTTTGTAAGATGAAACCACCTGCACCACCCGCTGCTACGTTCTTCGCTTTATCTACACGGGCGATGTCGCCACGCTCACAAACAACAATTTGATCAGTGGTAAATGTGCCCGCAGGGAAAGGTACGTTACAGCTTGCAGCTGTATAGCCATCACTTGGGTTAGGGTCATCATAGTTTTCCGCAAGTACGACAGCACCGGTAATACCGCCTGAGAAGCTCTTACCCGCATATTCACCCGCAAATGGCGCTCGCGTGCCTTGGAAATCACTGATAGTTTTGTCACCCAAAGACATTTCTCGGTCATGAGTTGATGCACCAACAGTTGTCACCCAAGGTGAGGTGTGGTCTGCACTCATATAGTATGGGCCTGAGTTACCCGCTGCTGCTGCAACCGAAATACCTGCTTTACGCGCGCTTAAGAATGCCAGTTCCATTGGATCTTCCCAAGGGAAAGACTCGCCGCCACCAATTGAGAAGTTGATTGCATCAACACCATCGGCAATGGCATCTTCAAATGCAGAAAGAATGGCTGATTCTGGGCAACCTGCGTACAAATCACCACCGTTACCAGGCCAACATACTTGGTATGAGATAATGTGTGCACGCGGCGCTACACCACTGGTTTGTGCAAACGTGAAGGGTAAATCTACACCATCACTTGTCACTTCACCGGTTACTGTTTGCAAAGGCGTGTCTGTTAAGGTGTTACCCGCTGTGGTGCTCGCTGTGTGTGAACCGTGACCGTTGTAGTCTTCACCATTTTTTGCGCGTCGATTTTGGTAGCCAAATCGGTAATCAGTATTTGCGACGGTGATCTCTGGGTAAGAACGCACACCGATAAGTTTGTCATTACATAGAGTAGGTTCTTCCACGCAATCGCCCACAAACACGCCGGCACCGAATGGATTGCTCTTGGCATATTCTTCATCACTGGCAAAAGCAATGTGGTCTGTATTGATACCTGTATCAATGATACCCACAACCATGCCCTCACCTTTGACACTCATTGCTGCTGCAGATGCTGGAGCTGGCACTTCACCATTCCACAAAGCATCTGCACCAATAAATTCTGGGCCACGGTCGGTGCGAAGTTCAAAAATTCGGTTTTCAGTAATACGCTTAACACCACTTTGCTGAGCAAGGATCATGGCATCTTGTTGCGTCATTTCAACAATCATCGCATTGTTCGCTAGGGTCAGCTGTTGCTTCATTTGAATGCTAGCACCACGTGATTGTGCCTGAGAGACAACCTGAACCTGTTGATTTTGTAAGTAGCGACGATACTGCTGCACTTCTGACGTATTTACATTCAGCGGTGAGCGACCGACCATAGTTCTTGGTGTAGTCACAGCAGTTGGCGCATAACCTTGCACACCACCTTGATAATTCACGACCGCAGCATCATCGAACTGAACGATGTAAACTTGCTTGCCCGAGGCATTCGACTTAGGTGTGAATACATCTTTTGGTAGCTGTGATTGATAATGACCATTGAGCTTTTCAACAGAACCGAACAACGGTGCTGACTTCGACTCTTTGTACTTCTGTAGATCTTCAGCGGTAAAAGTCGGGGTATAGAATGAACCGCCCGGCGCTTTTTCAAAGCCCGGCGCAGCCGATGCGGCTCCCCCAGCCACATACATAGCAGTTAAAATAGCAATTGAGCTTTTTCGGCCCACGCTATGTAGTTTTTTCTTGTTAGACATTTTTGTTCCCTTGAATAGGCAAATGGCAATTATTTTGCCGCCCGAGAGGGTAATGTCATTAAGCACATGCAAACAAGATGTAAACAGTAGGTACAAAGAGGTTAACTGACATTTAACTCAAGCTGCGGGGCTACACAGCCTGTAAACCAAGGGGTACAAGTAAATGTCTAAAATTGTGCATATATGTAGCAATATGTACCGATGCAACTCATCGCACCCCCAACGGATAAAAATGCCGTTCGGCTGCTAATTATGATCAATTATGGCAATTGCTGTGTGGTTCATCACAAGGCCACTTAATTTCGCTATAGTGTGAACAAATTGACTTTGTAATCGATGAAATGAAACGAATTGCCATCATAGAAGATGAAACTGCTATCCGCGAAAATTACGTAGAGATGCTGCAAAATCAAGGATATGACGTCCAAGGATTTGCTGATAGAGCGAGTGCTGAAAAAGCGTTGAGTGAACGCCTGCCAGATCTTGCGATTGTTGATATTGGTTTAGGCCATGAAATCGACGGTGGCTTTATGCTTTGCCAAAGCTTGCGGGCGCGCTCGCAAACGCTGCCGATCATCTTTCTTACAGCACGAGACAGTGAAATAGATACCGTATGTGGCCTGCGCATGGGCGCCGATGATTACTTAACCAAAGACATCAGCATGGCCCATTTAGCAGCACGTATCGGTGCTTTATTCCGACGTGTCGAAGCGCAAAGTGCTGGGGCTGAACATGATGATGACATCATTGAGCAAGATAAACTCGAGCTTAATCTCAACCGCTTGCGTGCAAGTTGGCAAGGGCAAGCTGTAGATTTGACAGTCACAGAGTTTTGGATGGTGCATTCATTAGCGAAGCGCCCAGGGCATGTGAAAAGTCGCGATGAATTAATGAGTGACGCCAAAATTTATGTTGATGACAGTACCATCACCTCGCATGTGAAACGCATTCGCCGTAAATTTCAGACAATTGATGCATCATTTGACTGTATCAACACCGTCTATGGCATGGGCTATCGCTGGGAAATCAAATAGATGTCGCGATTTGGGCTAGGGTTACGCAGTAAAGTCATTTTACTTTCATGCTTTTTATTCGTATTGCCTTGGTTGGGTTACGAATATGTATGGGAAATGGAAAAATACCTACGTGAAGGTCAGGAAAAAACCTTAGTCGGCACCACTCGAGCCCTAGCTACCGCATTACACGAGCGCCCTGCGTTATTTGAAAATGCCAGTGAATTCACAGACAAGGTCGAAAAGGGCCGCGATTTATACGCCTATAATATCAATAACGCCATCCGCCTAGATGGCGAATTAGGTGATTGGCAGCCCTATGAAAGCCTGATGTGGCAATATCACGGTGCGTATTTACAAACTCCTGACGACAAACATGCACTTGAAGATTTATCTTTCAAACACATGGTGGGGAAATACGGCCAGCATCTTTATGCGGTATTTGCAGTGAAGGACGATGTGCTGCGTCTACGCCCGAAAAATGCGCTCAGTGTCGATAGAAATGACCATTTAAAAATTGCCATTAAAACCCCAGATGGCGAGCTAAAAAATTATATTATTGCCACTCGCAAAGAAGGTTGGGTGAATGCTTTTGCTTTGCCCGGTCTGACTCCTTACACAGATATTCAGGGTTACTTTAAACCCACAATCGATGGCTATAACATCGAATTACGCATGCCGTTGGGCATGCTCGGCAATAAGCTTGGATTCGCCATCAGCGATTGGGATGATACCCAGCAGCAACATCATTTAATGGCCACCTCGAACGTAGAAGATGCTAATGCCCTTGGCACCGTGCTACTTCCTTCACCAGAGATTAAACGAATCATTAAAGGTATGGGACACAGTGGCAGTCGCATCTGGGTAGTAGATAAACATCATCGCGTGTTGGCGCAATCAGGCACAATACAACATGCTGATGGAGTGTGGGCAAGCTCCCTCAGAGAGACAGAAACGCAAGGCCTATGGCAACGTTTTGAAGAGCGCTTCTTACACCCACTGTATTACCAAATACTGACTAAGCCACCCAGTGAGTTTCTCGATATCTTACATGATGTGGCGGCACTACAAGGTAATCATATTGCCAGCGCATTACGTGGTGAACCCGCATCTAATTGGCGCATCACCCCTGACAATAAAGCAGTTATACTCTCTGCTGCCTACCCGATTTGGGGCAACGATCAGGTGCTTGGCGCTGTAATTGCTGAAGAAACTACAAACGGTGTACGTACGCTCAGAAATAAAGCGTTGGAAAAGTTATTTAACGTGATCATCGCGGTCATGCTTATTGGCACCATCTCTTTATTCTTTTTTGCTTCGCGCATTTCATCGCGCATCCGCCGTTTGCGTGACAGCGCCGAGCAAGCCATTGATGAACAAGGTCGAGTGCGCTCACAATTAAGTATCAGTAATGACAGCGATGAAATCGGCGACTTATCTCGCAGCTTCGCCAACATAGTGAATCGACTCGGTGGTTATACCCATTACTTGGAGAACATGTCGTCGCGTTTATCTCATGAACTACGCACACCAGTAACCGTAGTAAGAAGCTCGCTAGAGAATTTACAACTCATTGCCACAGAGCCTCAACAACAAAAGTATCTAACCCGTGCGCAAGAGGGCGTCGCGCGGCTAAATAAGTTGATCACCACCATGAGTGAAGCCACTCGCTTAGAACAAAGCATCAGCACTGCAGCGCGAGAAAACTATGATTTAACCCAAGTCGTACAAGGCTGCATGCAAGGATATGCCATCGCTTACCCAAACGCGCTTTTCGATGTAAAAATTGAGGATACCGCCATGTCGGTTAATGGCTCTGCGGATTTCTTTGCACAGTTGTTGGATAAGTTGATTAACAATGCTCTGGAGTTTGCGCAGCAAGGCACCGCGATTTGTGTATCTTTAACTGAGCACCAAGGTCAGGCGGTATTGGCTATTAGCAATCTCGGACCAAGGCTGCCGCAAGAGATTGGAGACCATATATTCGACTCTATGGTGTCGGTGCGAGGACAAGATAAACAGCAACAACCTCATCTAGGTCTTGGGCTGTACATTGCGCGCCTCATTGTCGATTTTCACCGCGGTAAGATTAGAGCGCAGAATTTAGAAGCCGATGAAGGGGTATGTATCACAGTCTCCCTACCTATTGGCTAGTTCATGCTCTATTAACCTTGATTTACTTAACATATGCCGTAAGTTAGTCATTACTTACGGAGAGTGCATGCACAGTGATATTTTACAACCTGAGGAACTCGAATACATTTTTATGATGTTTCAAGAGAGTGAGAGTGCCCAACAAGAACCTCAACCACAACAGCTGGAGCCTATGGAAAAAGAAGAAGCTGCATGATGGTAGCAAAATCAATATAATAGTCCCCACTGCTATTAATCGATGCTACCCGTGAAAAAACATCAAGCCAAAAAAGAGCTCGCTCTTCTACCCATTTTATTTGTTGCTATTGCCCTGTGCGTCGGCGGGCATTTTGTTTTACAACCAAACTATCAAGATAGCCACATTGTCGAATATGCTCTTGCGGCATTGCCATTTGCGTTATTTGCACTCGTCATTTTGGCTATTCGTATGGCGATTAAACAAGAACGCCAAGACGACGAATAACGTTCTCAATTCTGATATGAATTAGTGATAATTCAGTTTGCTTATAATACGTGGTAGCCGAACCAATCTGGTCGCATACTCTGAGAACGGCCGCTTGGCGTTAAATGAATATGATATTGGCTATCTAACAAATCCAATGCGAAACAATCATCTACTTCATGGAGATCGTCTTTGTGTTGATGACTCATCCCAGCTAAAAAGCGTTGTTTAACTTGCTGTTTTGCCTGCTCAGCACTGTGCGCAACAGTCAAGGTGAAGGCGTGTTGTTCTGCCAGTTTATCTTCCTCGTAAGCACCGAGGTTAACAAAGTAGAGTCGCTCAGGTCGATTTTGCGGTTTATCACTGATAGACACTGAAAAGCCATCGATATCATGCACGGCCATGTAGCTATCCATGTGCACATTATTTTTACTGCCTACCCATTGAGCCTTTAACTTAGAATAGGTTTGCTCGATGGACTCCCCCACTACAAAACGCACGTCATGCATTTCGATATGGCAACCTTCAACACGCCCACCCAAGTAAACTAAAAACAGTTGCATTACTCACTCCCATTGATTTGCAATGCCAGTGAGTATACGTCTTATACACCTAAATAGTTAACAAAATTAGAGCTCTAGCAGCATTAACTAATACACTGATTAACTAGTGCACACTGAATTGTTCTACATCGATATCGTGCTTTTTAATCAACTTATAGAAATCGCTACGGTTTCGTTTTGCCAGATTTGCAGCCTGCGCGACGTTCCCTTCAACCATTTTCAGGACATTGATAAGATATTGTCGTTCGAATTGCTTTTTCGCTTCATTTAAGGCGATAGGTGAACTGGCTTCGAGTTCACATTGCAAAGCCATCGCTACTTGCTGTGCACTGATCAGCACACCTGGGCTCAGTGCCACCACTTGTTCTACAACGTTCTGTAATTGGCGGATATTTCCAGGCCAGTCATGGCGTAGCAATAAATCCATCGCATCATCGCTAAAGCGCTTTACGCCCTGCCCTTGGCGCTGCGCGATTTGTTCACAAAAATGAGGGGCCAGTAAAGAGATATCTTCACGCCTTTCATTTAAAGAGGGCAAACGTAAATTCACGACATTTAAGCGATAGTATAAATCTTCTCGAAAGGTCTTATCAGCAATAGCTGCGGGAAGGTTTTTATGGGTTGCGGACAGCACACGCACATTAACGGGGATCTCTTCGCTGTGCCCCACTGGACGAATTGTTTTTTCCTGCAACACACGCAGTAACTTAACTTGTAAATTCAGTGGCATATCACCTATTTCGTCAAGAAACAGAGTGCCATTTTGCGCTTGCGAGAATAACCCAACATGATCGGACGTTGCGCCTGTAAATGCGCCTTTTTTATGGCCAAACAGTTGCGACTCCAGTAGCTCAGCAGGCACAGCACCACAATTGATGGCAACAAACGGGCCGTCACTTACATTGCTGCTCTTATGAATCGCCTTCGCCAATAGCTCTTTACCCGTACCACTGGCACCTGAAATAAGCACGTTTACATCAGTTGCACCAACCATGCGTACTTGCTCTAACAAATGATGCATCGTTGCACTACGGGTAACGATATCGTGATGATTACTGGCTTGAGCGCCGCTGCTGCCATGCATACGCACCGCTTTAGCAAGCGTATCGATGAGCTCATCTTTATCAATCGGCTTAGTAAGAAACGCAAACACCCCCTGTTTGGTTGCCTTAACCGCATCAGGGATGGAACCATGCGCTGTCATCATCACCACAGGCATACTTGGGTAATGAATATGAATTTGCTCAGCTAACTGCATACCATCAATGTCATCCATACGCAGGTCGGTAAGTACAACATCAAATTGCATTTGCTGTAATTCGCCCAATGCTTGGCTGGCACTACTAGCCGTAGTGACCTCGTAGTTATTAGCCATCAAACGAATAGTGAGCAGCTTTAAGAGACTTTCATCATCATCAACGAGTAAAATTTTCGCTTTAGAATTCATCATTATTCTCCTGCGGCTGCGACGCACGCTGTAGTAACTGTTGTTCAATGGCAGCGAGTGATGACAATGTCTGCTGCATTTTTTCTTGCATTTGCTTTTGCTCATCTTGTTGCACAGCAAGACTCTGTTGCAGTTGAGCATTAGCTTGGAGTTGTTGTTTTAACAACCAAAAATAGCGCGCACTCGACTCTGGCCAGTAATATTGGCCACTGATCACATCAAGTTCAGCCAATAGTTCTTGCGGGTTCGTTTGCCCGCGCAAGCACAAACGCGCGAAGAATTGCTTCAACCTTGGCGCACCAACAAACTCTTTTGTTTCATTGACCGACGTAAAACCACCACATTGCTGCGCATGCCATTGCACTAGTTCAGTTGCCGTCGGGTAAAGCGGGGCAATTTTAGGTCGAGGTTTAGGATTTGGTGCACTTCTTACAGGCTCATCCGCAGCATTAGTTGACCCAGATGTGGGGGTGAGTTGGCATCCACTCACCACGGTAACGCTAAGGGCTATCGCAATACTTTTTAAACCATTGAACATACTAGGCTCCAACACCGAATGAGCTAAATTGCAGGCTAAAACAACTGCCCTTAGGTGAAGCTGAACGAATACCAATTTCACCGCCAAGTTGGTTCACGCACTCTCTGACAATAGAAAGCCCAAGGCCACTACCGGCAACCGAACTCTTCTTACCCGCCTGCCCTTGGTAAAAGGCATCAAACAATCGCGTTTGCTCGGTTGGAGATACCCCTGGACCGCGGTCATGTACTTCAATACTCACCCCTTGCTTGTCCTGCATCATATGGATTTCGATGCGTTCACCAACCGCGGAAAACTTAATCGCATTAGAGATCAACTGCACTAAGGTCATTTGTATTAACTCTTGGTCCAACGGCAAGGTTTCAAGGTGTTCAGGGATCACCCAATGCAAATGCTGTTGAGCAAGCTGCAAGCGCTGGGCAAAATGGTCTTGAATATGGGATTGCAACTGCGCCACCTGACACGACTGACTACTCGTTTTGCGCGCAGAAATTGCGTTGTAGTTAAGAAGATTTTGAATCATCACATGCAAGCGTTCAGTACTTTGACTAATTAAAGCCAGTACATCTTGCTGTTGTTCATTCATCGGGCCAACCACTTGCTCATGAAGCAAATCACAGCCTTCAACCATAGAAGCTAAAGGAGTTTTCAGCTCATGGGTCACATGACGTAAAAAAGTGTCTTTTTGTTGCTCTAAACTTTGCAGTTGATGCTGCATCCAAGCCAGCTTTTGCCCTAAATCACGGAGTTCTTTGGCGCCGGTGAGCTTGATATCAACATCCCACTCACCTCGGCCCAACTGACTGATAACACGTGATAAGTATCCCAAGCGACGGCTTAATCGCCAAAGATAACCGCCACCAAATAGCAATACGATAGGAACCAGTGCCATCAGCCAATGAATAAAACTTTGCTGTAAATTAACAAGTGATTGCTGCGCTTGCGCAATTTGGTTCTTCGTGTGCTCATGTAACCACGCACCGTGCTCATTAATTTGATTCCGCAAGGGTCTAAACAATTCTGCGTTAGCTTGCTTACTTGCATTCAACTCATCGCGAGTCGCAGCAAATGTCGCTCGCAGCTCTTGCCAACGCACAAGCTCACTATACTGCGTCGCTGAACGCGTTTGTTCACTGAGGAGCGTTTCAGCGGTTAACCACTGCTGCTCCACTGCTTGGCTTAAG
Source organism: Pseudoalteromonas pernae (assembly GCF_039831865.1). NCBI lineage: Bacteria > Pseudomonadati > Pseudomonadota > Gammaproteobacteria > Alteromonadales > Pseudoalteromonadaceae > Pseudoalteromonas > Pseudoalteromonas pernae. The sequence continues at coordinate 433,366 of NZ_JBDODM010000004.1, read as the reverse complement.
CGCTCGCTTTTGAGTACCCAGTTTTGCATCGTCGCGCGCTCCAATGACTGGAACAATTGCTTAAACTCGTTAAATTCTTCACTCTTTTGGTAGCTACTGAGGACCATCTGTTGAGTGTCTGCCATATGTTTGTCGAGCGCTTGCAAGAACACCACAACCACCAATGCCAAAGGCACAAGTAATATAGCAACGCCTATAAAGAATTGTGCAAACAGACTAGGACGCCAATGCAGTAATCGAGCTATCACTTCAACCTCTTGTTGCCAAGTTGCGACATTTAAAAATAGATACAAATCATAAGGTTAAAAAATCACAAAGGGAGTGCGTTGCAAAAAGGCAACAAGTATTCGGCATGAAACATTAACTCACCAGAGTAACTCACTGATATTTATAACCTTTAAAGATTGGCACTAAATTTGTTTAGGAGACCCCTTTACGGTCTAAAGACCTATCTTTGCACTTATAACTGAGTTTTAATTAAGCCAGTATGAATTGGAGAACCCTGTGCGCCGGATTGTGATTATTGTCACCTGTCTGTTAGTGTGTGCCGTATTTATGGCTGGCGAACCGCATCAAGTAAATGAAGCAAACCACGAGTTGGATGCAAAGACGCCTCAGTCGCACCATTAATCTCCCGTTAATATAAGTCGCTCTTTACGGCACCAATCTGAGATTGAAATCCAAGTTGTCTCACCATTTTGGCGATTAATCTTATTCTGTTTGGTGGTTATTAGAAGATTGGTTACGCTTGAAAGATAGAATGCGTGGTAATGCGCTAGGAATTGAAATGAATAAAATTGCAGTACTCTCTTTATGTCTAATTATGCTAGGTGCAATCGCACCAAAAGCTCACGCTTCAAGTATAGAGACACGTTTTAAAGAGTTAGATAGAAACCGAGATGGTGCTATCAGTAAATCTGAAGCAGCACAAGAGCCTGCTCTTTGGTCTCGCTTTAGCAGCTATGATCAAGACAAAGACGGGAAACTATCACTGCGAGAGTTTTCTAATTACGCTCGCCAGTAATTTTATTGATAAACCAAGTCCTAAAAAAAGCGCCCTCCATAGGCGCTTTTTTTGTATTGATGTTTAGTTTTGCTCTTCTCGCAAAAACACGGGTTCATTTGCTTTAAGTGTTGCTTCTTCACTGAAGTAATAACCCGCGCAATCAAACTTCTTCAACCCAGCTAAATTCTGCACACCATTTTCAATAATATAACGGGCCATCATGCCGCGTGCTTTCTTGGCATAGAAGCTAATCACCTTGTACTGACCGTTTTTACAGTCTTTAAAGATGGGTGTGATGATTTGCGCATTAAGCGCTTTTTTATCCACGGCTTTGAAGTATTCATTCGAGGCAAGGTTTACTAACTCTTTAGCACCACTTTGCACAAGCGCTTCATTTAACTTTTCGGCAATGATGGTGCCCCAAAATTGATACAAATTAGCACCGCGTTGGTTTGCCAATTTAGTGCCCATTTCGAGACGATACGCTTGCATCAAGTCCAGTGGTTTAAGCACGCCATAAAGACCAGACAAAATACGCAAATGTTGCTGCGCATATTCAATTGCTGAATCATCTAATGTGCTTGCATCCAAGCCTGTGTATACGTCGCCATTAAAAGCAAAAATAGCCTGCTTAGCATTGTCAATTGTGAAGGGCTGCGCCCACTCACTGAATCGTGCTGCATTTAACCCAGCTAATTTATCACTGATTTTCATCAGGCTACCTATCTGCTGTGGAGACAGATTTCGACACACCTCTATTAACTCTTCGCTGTGCGCCAACAACTCTGGCTGAGTATGGCTGTGCATCGGTGCTGGGGTTTCATAATCGAGGTTTTTTGCTGGTGAAATTACAGTAATCATATTTGCTGTTGACTTGGCTTCTCAATAGTGTCAATTTCAACATTAAATAAAGCAAAGATCACGCTTTATTCAAAAATCAGTACCATCGATAAAATTGATGAGATGCCAAAGACATAAGCACTTTGCACACATTAATTTAGATTTGAAACCGCGCGCTTAAGACGCACCACTGATTCACTATTTCTGCCACATTTGTGGCTAGTACATCTTTGCACGGACAATTGACCTCCCCTTAATTGTCACTAAGGTGCAACACTAACAACCTAATCTAATGGTGTTTATCCACCAGCCCCATGCGCAGTGAGATAAACCTAATAGACGCACATGCTTGGAATGAGGAAAGCAAATGAGCACAGCACTACAGCAGTTGAAACAACATTCAACTATTGTTGCCGATACCGGCGATATCGACGCGATACGTAAGCATCAACCGCAAGATGCAACAACAAACCCTTCTTTATTACTCAAAGCGAGTGAAATTGAGGCTTACAAACCGTATCTAGATAAGGCATGGAGCTACGCAAAATCACAAAGTGATGATGCGAGTGTCCAACTTGAATTGGCGTGTGATTATTTTGCTGTGTTGATTGGTAAAGAGATTTCCGACATCGTTCCAGGCTACATCTCGACAGAAGTTGACGCGCGTTTATCTTTTGACACCCAAGCAACGATTGCCAAAGCTAAGCAACTACTTGCGCTATACGACCTTGAAGGCGTAAGCCGTGACAAGATCCTTATTAAGATTGCGTCAACATGGGAAGGGATTAAAGCGGCTGAGCAGTTAGAGCAAGAAGGCATTCGCTGTAACCTAACACTATTGTTTAGCGAAGCTCAGGCACGCGCATGTGCAGATGCAAATGTGTACCTGATTTCTCCATTCGTTGGTCGTATTCTTGATTGGCACGTCGCCAATGGTATGGCTAAGCCCACTGATCCATTGGCGGATCCAGGCGTTCAGTCAGTGCGCAGCATTTATGACTTTTATAAGAGCCATGGTTACAACACCATCGTGATGGGTGCGAGTTTCAGAAACGTGGGTGAAATTCTTGCACTGACAGGCTGTGATCGTTTGACTATCAGCCCTGCATTATTGGAAGAGTTAGAGCAATTACCGGCTAACACTGAGTACCTATTGGCTCAACCAAGTACTGTATCGGCAAAGCCTGCGCCATTGAGCGAAAGCGAATTCCGTTGGTTACATAACCAAGATGCCATGGCGACAGAAAAGCTCGCTGAAGGTATTCGCTCATTTGCACAAGCACAACTCGATTTAGAGGCGCGCTTCAAAGCACTATAAAACTCCCCCTTCCATACCCAAAATAAACACGCCAGCTCTAAGCTGGCGCGTTTGTAATAAAAACATCACTTTCTTGTAACCTTGTATAAACAATTTCGTTTTACTTTTGCACTTTCTATGGTATAGATTCATTGCGTTAGTTATACAGGAGAGTGTCATGGATAGTCTGAACGAACTAATAAAAATAATAGATGGTCATGAAGACCGTAAGACGTCCGGTCGTAATAAAAAACGTAGATGGCGCGAAATTGAAGCACTAAAAGACAAGCAACGTCTTCGCAAAGAATTAAAAGAACTAGATATTTTTAGCGACGACATTAGCTTAGAAGAACTCGATTTCTAGCATACAAAAAAGAGCAACCAGGTTGCTCTTTTTTTACGTCTACTTTCTGCGTAAACACAACAGGCGCAAACAAAAATTGCGCTTGCGCTACCCTATTACACTTGCTCAGGTAGCAACCAGTTGATTGGTTCTTTGCCTTGGCTGAGAAGTGCTTCATTCGCTTTGGAAAAGTGTTTGCAGCCAAAGAAGCCGCGATGCGCAGACAGTGGCGATGGATGTGGCCCACTTAATACAATATGTTTAGTGGTATCGATGCGCTTTCCCTTTTTCTGTGCATGGGCGCCCCACAATAAAAAGACAATCCCTTCACCGAATTCATTAAGCTTTTCGATGACTACATCAGTAAATTCCTCCCAGCCTAAATGTTTATGAGAATGCGCTTGCCCTTCTTCCACGGTAAGCACCGTGTTTAATAACAACACTCCCTGCTGCGCCCATGATTGCAAATAGCCGTGTTTAGGGATGGTGAAGCCATCGATATCTTGCGCTAATTCCTTGTACATATTAGCCAATGAAGGGGGCGGTTTCACACCTGGCAATACTGAAAAACACAAACCATGAGCTTGGTTAGGGCCATGATAAGGGTCTTGCCCTAGTATCACGACTTTAACATCCTCAAATGCGGTTGCTCTGAAAGCCTCAAACACAAGCTCTTGGGGCGGGTAAACGTTCACCCCTTCATCGCGACGCTGTTGCACATAATTTAGCGTATCTTGAAAGTAGGCCTGTTGTTTTTGTTCTGCGAGTAAATCGGTCCAAGAAGTCATTCTCGTCTCTCATCCATTAAAAAACGGCCATAAAGACCGTTTTGGTATTGAGTCACTAAAAAGTAAACCACAAAAAATATAGGCTCTAGCTTATCAAACTAGTCCAATTTCGCCAGCATGGCTTCACGTAATTGTTGATAATCAGCCGACATCGGCTCGGCCAAACAGGGCTTAGCTAGTGCATCAGCCAAGGCTTTTGGCATAGGAATATCCAAATTGAGGATACCATCAACACTGTCTTTAAACTTTGCCGGATGTGCTGTCGCTAGAAATATCCCTTGATTGCCACTGGCTAAGTCTGCTTTTAATCCTTCATAGGCAATCGCTGTGTGTGGCTCTGCGACATACCCCATAGCCTGAAGCTCCTTCATCGCTGCAGCTGTGGTTGCCTCATCTATACCATGCGAATAAAAGTCGTCGTAACTAAAGTCCCCATTATCCAACATGGTTTGCACACGCGGCCAGTTGTTAGGGCGGCTCACGTCCATCGCATTAGACAGTGATTCCAATGTGTCATTTGGTTGCCATTGCTTTGATTCGAGGTAACGCGGTACCGTGTCGTTTTGGTTCGTCGTTGCCGACAGTTTAGCCACAGGAAGACCAATCACAGCGGCAATCATCGCTGCACACACATTACCGAAGTTACCACTGGGTACAGAGATATGAGCCTGCGCTCGTTGGGCTTTAGGTAACTGTGCCACCGCTTCGAAGTAGTAACACACTTGCGCCAACAACCTACTGATATTAATTGAATTTGCTGAATTTAAGCCAAGGCGTGATTTTAGCTCTTCATCCAAAAATGCGTCCTTGACCATTGCTTGGCAATCATCAAATGAGCCTTTGACGCTATAGCAATGCACGTTACCACCTAGCGTAGTAAATAGCTTTTGCTGCGCTTGTGAAATTTTGCCTTCTGGGTAGAGGATCACCACATCGATGTTCTCTTTAGAGTAAAATGCATGAGCAACTGCCGCGCCAGTATCACCGCTGGTCGCGGTTAGAATTGTTACTTTTTCGCCTTGACTAAATTGCGCCAAGCACTGCGCCATAAAGCGCCCGCCAAAATCTTTGAACGCCAAAGTAGGGCCGTGAAATAGCTCTAGGCAGTGAAGGTTATCCGCGACTTTTACTAGTGGTGCAGGAAATGTAAATGCTCCTTCGACCATATGCGCAATCGTCTCATCACTGAGTTCATCACCCAATAGGTGACGCAGTACCTTGGCACTGCGAGTAACAAAATCTAAATCCAGTAGTGCGTCTACATCTTTTAAAGGCGCTAAATTTTGTGGAAAGAACACGCCTTGATTACGACCGAGACCGGTTTTAACAGCCTCAACGAACGACACCTTTTGGTCATGATCCTTTAAATTGTATAACTGCATTACTTTTGTTCCTCATTCAATTGACGTGTGCCAGCCCAGTCAAGTTGGCAAACGTGACTAAAGCCGTGTTCGTTGATGTAATGTGCTTTAAGCCACAGGTCGCATTGTTCTGCAATTTTTGCGCTGTCGCACAAGGCAAAAATGGTTGGCCCAGCACCAGAGATACTCACCGCTTTTGCACCTAAGGCTAACAATGCTTGTTGCGCAGCACTGAAGCCTTCAATTAGCGCCGCACGATGAGGTTCGGCCACTGTATCTTTCATAATAGCCAGTGCTTGTTCTGGTTTTTGCTGTAGCATCAAAGTACAAAATGCACTGAGCCTTTGAGCAAACTCAACGCTGTGATGCATATCAAGCTGCTTTGGTAATACCGCACGGGCTTTAGCCGTATTCAAGGTAAAACCTGGAAAGGCAACCACTGGGAACCAATTGTCAGGGGTTGCAATGGCCAAAGACTTTCCAGGGATCAGTTCAGCAGTCAATTGCAAACCGCCTAAAAAGCACGGGGTAATGTTGTCGTAATGACGACCACCACTGACTTTCGCCTCAAAATCGGCCATTAACTCTATCAGGGCTTCATCTGACAATTGTGTTTGCGCAAACTTATCCAGCGCAGCAATGGTTGCTACCACAGAGCAGGCACTTGAACCCAACCCAGAACCGATTGGTAAGTTCTTCACTAACTCAAGACGCACTGGTGGCATAGAGGGAGCCACCGTTTCTTTAAAATGCGCCAAACACATGTAAGCAAGGTTCTCTTCAGCATTGGTTGGCAGTTTATGGGCGTATTGGCCACTGCACACAAACTCTGTCTGCTCGCTGGCGCTGACTTTCACCACATCACCCAGCAAAGAACCATCAATTGGCGCGATTGCCGCGCCGAGTGCGTCAAAACCTACCGCAAAATTACCAATCGAGGCCGGAGCATATACTTCTATCATTTCTCTCTCCTAGCGTGGCAATGTTTTGAGGACATCTGCGAATACTCCCGCAGCTGTGACCTCTGCACCCGCGCCATAACCGCGAATAACAAAAGGCTTAGGTTGATAATAGGCGCTCAAAATCGCTAAGGCATTCTCACCGTCGCGTATATCATATAAAGCATGTTCGCTATCGACAGCTTCGATGCCCACACGGCATTTGCCGTTATCGATACTACCGACGTAACGAAGCACTTTACCTTGTGCTTTTGCGGACGATACTTTGTCAGCAAAGTCATCATCTAGTTCAGGTAACTTCGCCATAAACTCATCCACACCTAGCCCTTGAGCAAATCCCTGAGGTAACACAGATTCTACTTCGATGTCGTCTAGTTCCAGCTCAAGACCTGATTCACGGGCAATAATTAATAGCTTACGTGCCACATCAGTGCCCGATAAATCATCGCGTGGGTCTGGCTCAGTAAAACCACTGGCTTTGGCTTTTTGCGTCGCCTCTGAAAGTGACAAACCATCACTGATGACACCGAACATGTAGGACAATGAACCAGACAAGATGCCACTAAAATGAAGCAGTTGGTCCCCAGCACCGAACAGTGACTGCAAATTATCAAGCACTGGTAGGCCTGCACCCACGTTGGTTTCATATAGGAAACGACGGTTGTGTTTTTGAGCTGCGAGTTTCAGCTCTCGGTAATAAGCCATAGAGCTGGTATTGGCTTTTTTATTCGCTGCAACCACATGGAATCCAGAATTAAGGAAATCTGCATACTGGGCAGCCAACGCGCCTGAAGAGCTACAATCTACGATGACTGGATTAATCAGATGGTTTTGCTTTACAAACTGCTCAACCAATTTCAAATCAAATTGCTGTGCACAATTGGCTAAATCCTCTTGCCACGTATCGAGATTGACTTCATCACTGTTAAGTAACATGTGTCTAGAGTTGGCAATTCCGCGCACTTTAAGTTTCACATTACGCTGCTTTAACCATTGCTGTTGCTTTTGTACTTGATTGAGCAATTCACTTCCAACCAAACCACAGCCAAGCAAGAACACATCAATTGAAGGAATATGGGTAAAAAAGTTTTCGTGGCACACTTTCACCGCGTCATTACATAGCTCGCCATCAATTACCGCTGAAATAGAACTCTCAGTTGAGTCTTGCGCGATAGCAACGATGTTCACTTGGGCCTGAGCTAAAGAAGCAAAGAATTTTGCTGCCAAGCCTTTGTGTGCGCGCATGTTGTCACCGACTAAAGTGACGATAGCAAGATTACGTTGTACTTGAACAGGTTCAATCAGCCCCGCTTTAGATTCCAGCTCAAATGCTGATTCAAGCGCTCTGAGCGCCAAGGCTAAATCTTGTTGGTGGACACAGAAACTGATACTGAACTCACAACTTGATTGGGTGATCATCACGATAGAGACATTATCGGTGGCCAATGCGCTAAACACCTTGGCTGCCATCCCTACCTTACCTTTCATGCCCGGACCAGACACGGTCAGCATAGCCAAATCTTGCAAGCTCGAGAGTGCCTTTACTGGCTCTGATGACACATTTTCATCGCTGATCAATGAACCTGGCGCCTTTGGATCATGGGTATTTTTGATTTCACATGGCACGCCTGCTTTAGCACACGGCACGATGGTCTTTGGATGTAGCACCTTGGCGCCGAAATACGACAGCTCCATCGCTTCTTTGTAGGAAAGAAAATCTACTTTTTGGGCGCTCGTGATGTATCTCGGATCCGCACTATACACACCATCTACATCAGTCCAGATTTGACATACTTCAGCCTCTAGGCAGGCCGCAGCTACCGCAGCTGAGTAATCAGAACCATTACGGCCCAGTGTTGTTAACTCACCTTGCTCGTTGGCGCCGGTGAAACCTGGCATAATACAAACTTGTGCGGGATTCGCTTTTAAATACTGTTGGAATTTAACTTTTGAAGCGTCTAAATCGACTTCAGCATCAAGGTAACCACCGACCGAGCAAACCACCTCTTGCGCCGAGAGATAATGAGCACCGAGGTCATGCAGCAAGGCCTGCATAAGGGCAACACTGATACGCTCACCGAAACTGATTACATACGCAGTGACCGAGTTAGGGCATAAACCGAGTAGCTCAACACCGTTCAACTTTTGCTTTAACGCGTTGAAATCAGGCCAATTACTCGGCTCTCCTGCGACCTCTGTAACTTCACGCTTTAAGTTGTGCGCGCGCTCGTAAAACTGTTGCCACGCCTGTTCAAAACCATTTCCTGACTGGGCTAACTCCGCCAACTCAACCAGTGAATCCGTCATGCCTCCTGGTGCTGAAAGCACCAATAGCATGTTTTCTCTGAGCTCTGCTCTTACGATATCACTCACCTGCTTTAAGCATCTTGCATCAGCAAGTGATGAGCCCCCGAATTTTAATACCTGCATAATTTCCTCATTCCCCTTTAACCTTGGTACTACTGTAAGTCTGTGACGCTCGCTGGCTTAAAGCCAAAAAAAAGGCCTATGCTGCGTAGCATAGGCCTTTTTATTCTGCGCACTGACCCATGCCACTATCCGCTACGGATGATGGTTGTAATAATCGTGGTCAGTGTTGTGTAATTTGTATTCATGCCTTTAGACTGCACGAAAATGACTAATTCTGTCAACAGCAAATATCAAGAATGAATATGCTTTTTTTGCATGTTCAATATCAATAAATGCCAAATTTATGCAAAACAGCTTTCAATTGTTCGCTTTGGATAGGCTTGGCGATAAATTCCATCGCTCCTAAACTGCGCGCTCTATCGCGCATTTGCTCTTGCACATCCGCAGAAATAACAATAACAAAGGTCTCGACTTTTAGTTTCTTTAGCTGTTGCAATACAGCGATACCATCTAATTTGGGCATGGTTAAGTCTAAGCACAAAACATCAAAATGCTGCTGTTGCAGTAGTTGTAAGGCCTCAATACCGTCTGTGGCAAACTTACATTCACACGTGAGATAGCTTCGTAATGCCTTAGCAACTTGCTTGCGAGCAATCGTTGAGTCATCACAAATAAGAATATTAAAAGCCATTAAAAGCTCGTAAAGGCAATTTAAAGTGCAAAATTATTCCTTAATACCAATTAGTTAACAGGACAACTTTAGGCATTATATTTTGTTAATCTGCGGCCTTTAAGCTATTCTTTTATTTATTTTTTCGAAAACCTTGGCTAAATTAGGGTTGAGGTACCACACAATAAAATTAAAACTCACGTTGGATAAGTAATACCTTTATTTTTTGAGTTCATCAGGGCCCAGTTAGCGCATGTTGCATAATAGTCTGTCAAAAAAGCTGTTGACCAGTGTTTTATCAGTGTACTTCGTGCTCACTTTTGTGGTCACCTGCGGCCAAGTTTTTGCAGAGTATTTCAATACGAAAAGCTACATCCGCGATGAACTTCACACCTTACAGAAAACATTTAGCGGCAGCTTAACTCGGGCCATTTGGGAGTTAAACGTTGACCAAAGCGTAACCATTGCTGAAGGCCTGATCGCTATTCCTATGGTTGAAGGCATTATCGTGCGCGACGACAGTGGTGAAGTTATCTCCCAATTAGGTCGTTCACTGGATATTCGCGAACTTTATTCGCAACAACTCGTGCAAGACGCATCGATAATCGAAGACACTCCATCCGGTTTATTTGGTTATACCTTCCCACTTATTTTCGAATTCTCTGGACGCGCTACACAAGTGGGTGATGTCACCTTGTTCTCTAGTCGTGACGTTGTAGTTAGTCGTATCATCGTATCCATATACCTGCTTGTAGGTAATGCGATGATCAAGACGACTTTCTTGATTTTATTGTTCTTAATGGCTTTTAGAAAACACCTTACACTGCCTCTTAAACAACTGACTGAACAAATTGAATCTATTGAGCTCGATGATCTCGAAGGCACTCGCATCGATGTTCATAACCAAGAGCAAAATGAACTTAACGTAATGGCGCAGTCTTTCAATAACCTCATCAGCAAGGTCGTTGAATACCGCAACAAGCTCGAACTCACACAAAAAGAGTTGTTAAAGAGTAATGAAAAGCTCGACCAGCAAAATCTATTGTTAGAGCAAGAAGTGGCACGAAAAACATCTAACTTAAGCCAAGCAATGATGGATTTGCAGCAGCAAAAATATGAGCTTGAGAAACAAAAGCTCAACCTCACAGAGGAAATAGAACTGCGTCGTCATACTGAGCAAGAACTATTGACGAAGCAAAGCGAAATGCAGCGATACGTAGATGAATTGAATTTGGCGCAAGAGCGATTATTAGGCTCTGAGAAGATGGCCGCGCTCGGTGGCTTAGTTGCAGGTATCACCCACGACATTAACACGCCAGTGGGCATTGGCGTAACAGCAACGTCGTTCTTACAGGAGCGCCTAAATGCAGTTGAACAAGCCTATAAAAACAAAACGCTGTCGCCTAAAGAGCTTGAAGAGTTTATCCAAGATGCCAAACAAAGTGCGGCGTTACTCACCAGTAACCTAGACCGAGCTTCTGAACTTGTTGCCAGCTTTAAACAAATCGCTGTGGATCAGGCAAGTGAAGCAGTGCGCACTATTAATTTTAAAGAATACTTAGGTGAAGTAATACGTTCACTGCACCCAAAACTTAAGAAAACTAAGCATGAAATTGCCATCACCTGCCCTGACGATTTAGTGCTTAATTTACCTGCGGGTGCAATTAGTCAAATTTTTACCAACCTCATCATGAATTCACTCATCCATGGTTTTGAGGGCATTACCCAAGGTAACATCAATATCGATGTAACGGAGCAAGATGGTCGCGTTCTGATCAATTATCGTGACGATGGTCGAGGGGTAAACGCTGAGCAACTGGATAAATTGTTTGACCCCTTCTTTACCACAAAACGCGATCAAGGCGGCAGTGGTTTGGGCACACACATTACGTTTAACTTAGTGAAACAAACACTTGGTGGTGATATTGAGGTCAGCAGTAAACCTAATGAGGGTCTGAAATACATGATCACCATTCCAAAAGACATGCCAAAACCCATGCAAATGTTTAATTAGATTGATAACTCCTGCTATGATGACACCACAATAAAACAGCGCTGTATGCGCTCCATGGAAGTATATTTATGTGGTTTAGTAACTTAATCTGTTACCGCTTTAAGCAAGAAATTAGCTATCAACAAGAAGACTTCGAAAAAGCACTTGAGCAAGACCTTTTCCGCCCTTGCGGAAGCCAAGACCTAACAACATTTGGTTGGACAAAGGCATTTGGCAAACATGGCCAAACATTGAGTCATTTCTCTAAAAATTCTATTTTAGTATGCGCTAAACGTGAAGAAAAAGTGCTTCCTGCATCGGTCGTGAATGAGATGGTGCAAGAAAAAATCGATCAATTAGAAGCGCAAGAAAACAGACGCGTTGCCAAGAAAGAAAAAGACGAACTAAAAGAAAACGTTTTGAATATGCTGTTGCCGCAAGCGTTCAAGAAATCGAGCCTGCAATTCGCGTTTATCGACATGGAAAATGGCTGGGTTGTGGTGAACAGTGCCAGCTTTAATAAAGCGGAAGAGTTACTTGCTTTATTACGTAAATCACTAGGCACGCTGCCAGTTGTACCAGCGTTTGCAAACTATGACCTAGGCTTATTCCTAACGTCTTGGTTAAAAGAGTTCAATGCTCCTGAAGGCTTTGCTATTGGCTTGGATGCGGAACTACAGGAGCCTGATGATAATGGCGCGCAAGTAAAGCTCAAAGGCCATGACTTATCAACGGAAGAAGTGACCAATCACTTAGTCAGTGGTAAAGAGGTAACCAAACTAGCACTGGAGTACCAAGAGCGCATCAAATTCATCCTGCAAAACGATGGGTCAATTAAACGCATGAATTATGCAGAAGTTCTCAAAGAAGAAAACGCGGATATTCCAAAAGAAGATTTAGCAGTGAAACTGGATGCAGACTTTATTCTTGCATCAGAGGAAATCAAAGAGCTGCTAGAAGCGCTCACGAAGCAGCTGGGCGATTCACAAGACCTATAAAGCCTTCGTATCGCTTAATACAAAAAAGAGCCTGAAATCAGGCTCTTTTTTGTTATTTAAATCGGTTTAGCTAAAGACGCTACGGACATCTTTGACCAGCTCTTGGTATTCAGAATCTGCGAATACTTCCACTGAAGGGATGATACCCTTATCAACATAGACTTTGAGAGCCGCAGACTTATCCGAAACCTGTAAAATTCCTTCTAAAATAGCGCCCATGCGAACGAAATCAACAAAATCAACGTCTGCTGGACGATAATTTGGATCAGACCAATTCTTGGCAACTTCCACAAATTCATCAGAGAAATCCCACGCCGTCAAAATCGCAGCGCCAATTTTACCGGCTAATTTTTGAATAGCATGCGCCAGGAAACTCGGGTTGGCAAAGACCTCTGGGTGCTTCTCTGCTTCTGTGAGAATCGGCAAAATACCTATGTTGTAGGTTAAAGCTGCAAGCGTGATTGTTTCCGTATTAATAAGCTCATGACGTTGCCCTTCACGATAACGCTTCACTAACACCATGGCATGGCACGCAACACGAATGGTCTTTTGCCATGCTTTATCCATGTAACCTTTGATCAACTCATTTTGCGAAACAAAAAGTTGCTCCATCGCCATGGCCGTTGCAATATTTTTAATTTGTCTAAGGCCAATACGAGTCACCGCTTGGTTTATAGTCGTCACTTTAACGGAACGACTCATTAACGCACTATTGGCAACTTTAATCATACGCGCCGAGAGCGCAGGGTCGGTGGCAATCACATCCGCCATAGAATGCAGGGTGATATCTGGGTCATCTGCGCTATTTCGCACCTTCAAAGCCACTTCAGGCAAGGTTGGTAGCACAAGTGTGTCGTTATTGATCCGATCTACTAAGATGGTCAGCAAAGCATTTTCTGTGGACATTATCGGATGTATCCTTTTCTGGGCAACGCTGTTGATGTACTTATAATTAGCTATAAGTTACCGATAAAGTTTAGAAAGTGATAGCGCAATTGCCCATTTATTTACGAAAATTCTTTGTCCTATAACATTTTTTACCATTGTCAGCACTCGGATGAATTGTTTAAATTAGGCAATTAAATTCGGTCTTAGCCGATCATAAGAACAAGTTAGGAAGCCGCTTCGTTTGCGATAGGTTAAATGCTATTGTTGCACAACCCACAGCGAAGATTCCCTTCACTCTACATAAAATGTTGCCCCCTTAAGTGGTAAATGGTGACTAGACAACAACGAGGATACTCATGAGTAAACTTTCGAAAATTACCCAAGCTTTAGTGGTAGCGGGTGTATTTACCCTTAGCGCGTGCTCAAAGCAAACACCGACACAAGAAACAGAAGCACAAGCTCAACCTCAAGCGCCGCAAAGTGCAGTAGAACAAGTACAGCTGGTAAATATCGAACCTAGTCGCCTAGAAATCTATACTGATTTTGAACTCAACACAGATTTGTCACACCTCAGTGGCAATCAAAAGAAGATGCTCGCTAAACTTATCGATGCCTCAAAGATCATGGATGACTTGTTTTGGAAGCAAGCCTTCTCAGGAGACAAGGCGCAATTTTTGGCAACCTTAGATAACAACCAAGCGCAGCAATTTGCTGACATCAATTATGGTCCGTGGGACCGCCTTAATGGCGACCAAGTATTCTTATCCGGTTATGAACCTAAACCTGCAGGTGCACAATTCTACCCAGCGGATATGAGCAAAGAAGAGTTAGAAGCCAGCGAAGTAGCTGATAAAACTGGACTTTACTCAATCATTAAACGTGATGAGCAAGGTAAACTGTACAGCGTACCTTACTCGAAAGAATATGCAGCAGAGCTAGAAGCTGCAGCTAAATTACTTCGTGAAGCCAGTGAGCTAGCGGATGACAAAGAATTTGCTAATTACTTGAGCATGCGAGCAGATGCGTTGACTAGTGACGATTACCAAGCGTCTGACTTCGCTTGGATGGACATGAAGAACAACCCCATCGATGTAGTTATAGGCCCAATAGAAACCTATGAAGACCAACTATTTGGCTACCGCGCTGCATTTGAATCATACGTGCTGGTAAAAGACATGGCATGGAGTGAGCGTCTTGCTAAATTCGCCCAATTCCTTCCCGAATTACAAACAGGTTTACCGGTTGCTGATGAGTATAAACAAGAAGTGCCAGGCTCCGATGCAGACCTAAACGCCTATGACGTCATCTACTATGCAGGTCACTCAAATGCAGGCAGCAAAACAATTGCTATCAACCTGCCAAACGACGAGCAAGTACAGCTTGAAAAAGGCACACGTCGCTTACAGCTTAAAAACGCTATGCGCGCTAAGTTCGATAAAATCTTGATGCCAATCGCTGCTGAACTGATAGTACCTGAGCAGCGTAAACACATTACTTTTGATGCTTTTTTTGCCAACACCATGTTCCATGAAGTGGCTCATGGCTTAGGCATTAAAAACACCATTACAGGTAAAGGCACGGTGCGCCAGTCACTCCAAGAGCACGCCAGTGCCCTAGAAGAAGGTAAAGCAGATATCTTAGGCCTGTACATGGTTGAGCAGTTACTTAACAAAGGTGAAATCACCGAAGGCACAATTGAAGATTACTACGTGACCTTTATGGCTGGTATCTTCCGCTCAGTGCGTTTTGGTGCATCGAGTGCACACGGTAAAGCAAACATGATCCGTTTCAACTTCTTCAAACAAGAAGGCGCTTTCTCTAAAGATGAAAACGGTTTATATAAAGTAGATATGGAAAAAATGGCGGCTGCAATGGCGAAGCTTTCAAACCTAATTCTGACTTTACAAGGCGACGGTGATTACCAGAAAGTGGACCAATTGGTTGCAACTATGGGTGACATCAAACCTGAGCTAGCAGCTGACCTTGAAAAACTAAGCCAAGCGAACATCCCAGTGGATGTGAATTTTATACAAGGTAAGAAAGTTCTTGGTCTTCAATAAGACTGTTTAACTCACATCAAATAGCGCCAATAGGCGCTATTTTTTTACCTTTTATTGACATTGTAACGACGAGTATCACATAGTATCGCTTCATCACACCGACAGGATGTCACGGCGATAGCGATTGCTATCTCTGGCAGCAAGGAGTATCGAATTGCGTTTAGTTACCTACGTCATCAACCTTGAACGAAGCCAAGACAGGTTGGCCCGCATAGCTGATAACCTCAATGCATTAAACTTAGAGTTTGAAGTGATCCCCGCAATTGATGGCGCTAACTTACTTCCCGAACAACTCGCAGAGTACGATCATGTTCGCAATCAACAAAAGTACTATAAGCCATTGAGTGAAGGTGAGATTGGTTGTGTTTTATCACATAAAAAAGCGCTCAAGACCTTCTTATCGTCTGAGTATGACGTACTTCTACTGTTGGAAGACGACGCATACCTAAGTCAACATGTTCATGAGGTGATCAATAGCGTCATCGCTAAGCCTCATTGGGATACCATTAAGTTTTACAGTGGCAAAAAAGCCAAGAAAGTACTGAAATCTGTGCCAATCACAGCCAGCCATTCTATTTGTTGCCCAAAGAAAGTACCGAATTCTATGTTGGCGCAACTGGTAACGAGGAAAGGGGCAGAGAAAATGCTTATGATGTATGAGAATTTCTATATGCCTGCCGACATTAGCTTACAAGCATGGTGGCACACCGACTTAAACGTACTGATGTGCCAGCCAAATATTGCTACTCCGTTTGAATGTGACAGTGAAATAGACAAGCTCAGCGCCCGTAAATCTGTCACCTATAGCACTTGGAAGCGATTGCGCCAACGAGCTGCATTTGAGATGAAGCGCCTGCTGACGAAACCCAATTACCAACTCTTAGATCTGCTTGAAAGACGCTAGAACACTTTCTCTGGCGATGCTGACTGCTTATTACTGAACAAGCGAATAAGCGTCCCTTCTTGCGCTCGCAAAAAGGCAACAAATTGCCCTTCATGCTGTGTCGGCGGGCTAAGCGGCTCTGCGCCCGCTTCGAGCGCTTTCGCAAAACTTTGAGCAACATTGTCGCATTCAAAGCTCAGTTCGAAGCCAAGTGTGGGCTGCTTCGGGTGGCAACGGATATAACCTTGACGAAAATGAGGTTGGGAGATAGCGTGCGCTGCAAAGGCGATAATCCCCTGACCACAGTCCAATTCACCATATGTGCCTTGCTCATCGATATAGGCCGTTGGAATGCCGAACGCTTGATAATAGAAATCTAAGACTTCTTCCACGTTATCAACAAAAATGGTGGTACCTACGCATTCCATCTAATTAACTATCTCGCCGCAAATCAATAAATTACATTACAGCACAAGATTCGCTGTTGGTAAAACAGACAAAAAAAGAGCGCTTTGTAAGCGCTCTTCTTATTCATTACTTGCCTTTGCTTTCTTGGCCGATTTTTCTCAATCGACGGCGTTGGGACAAGGTCATTTTATTACTCTTACCCGCATATGGGTTGTCGCCTTCACGGAATTCGATTTTGATAGGCGTGCCCATAACATCTAAGGCCTTGCGGTAGTAGTTCATCAAATAACGCTTATAGCTATCAGGCAACTCATGTACTTGGTTACCGTGAATTACGATACGTGGCGGGTTATAACCACCTGCGTGCGCATACTTCAGCTTCACACGGCGACCACGCACAAGTGGCGGCTGGTGATCTGCCTGCGCCATATCCATGATACGACGCAGCATCGCTGTACTAATACGTTTAGTCGCAGAGTCATAGGCTTCTTCAACCGATTCAAACAAGTGACCAACGCCCGTACCATGAAGCGCTGAGATAAAGTGAATGCGGGCAAAGTCAACAAAACCTAAACGGCGGTCTAATTCTGACTTGATGCGATCTTTCACATCCATGTCCAAACCATCCCATTTGTTAATAGCCAACACCAATGAGCGACCAGCATTTAAAGCAAAGCCTAGTAAGCTTAAGTCTTGGTCTGAGATACCTGTGCGGGCATCAATAACAAGTAAGACTACGTTTGCATCTTCAATCGCTTTAAGTGTTTTGATTACCGAGAACTTTTCAACAACATCGCTGACTTTCTTACGCTTGCGCACACCTGCGGTATCAATAAGAATGTATTCGCGGTCGTTACGCGTCATCGGGATATAAATAGAGTCACGTGTCGTTCCTGGCATGTCGTACACAATCACTCGCTCTTCACCGAGAATTCGGTTAGTCAGCGTAGATTTACCTACGTTTGGACGACCAATAATAGCTAATTTAATCGCTTTATCAGCTAGCTCTTCGCGCTCTTCGGTATCATCACTTTCATCGTGTTCATGGGTTTCGCCGTCATACGCAGAGAACGGGTCATCTTCCATTAATTGCTGGCGTTCTTTAGCGATTTCTTCAATTACAGGTTGCAGTGCACTGCTAAGCAATCCGGTAATGCCGCGCCCATGCGCAGCTGCAATCTGGTATACCTCACCAATTGCTAATTGATAAAACTCCGCACAGTTGGAGTCAGCATCAATACCATCAGTTTTGTTAGCAACCAAGAACACTTTCTTTTCTTGTTTACGTAGATGCTGCGCAATTGCTTGGTCAGCAACCGTCATACCTGCACGCGCATCAACAAGGAAAAGCACTACATCTGCTTCTTCAATCGCAAGGAGCGATTGCTCGGCCATTTCGGTTTCGATGCCTTCTTCAGAACCATCGATACCGCCAGTATCAACAACGATAAAGTCAAAGCCATCGTAACTCGCTTGGCCGTATTTACGATCGCGCGTTAGGCCAGGAAAGTCTGCGACAAGCGCGTCCCTTGTACGAGTTAAACGGTTGAACAATGTCGATTTGCCGACATTAGGTCGCCCAACTAAGGCGATCACAGGAAGCATAATGTACCTCTTCAAATAACAAAAAAGCTCCGCCGCAGCCAAATGGCCTAAGGCGAAGCCTATCTTAGGGCAATGCCCAATTAACTAGATTATTGCGCTTTAATGGCGCTTACTTCACCGTCACGAGTGATAACAATCAAGCGGTCGTCGGCCACGATTGGTTCAACAAAGAAACCTGAACCATCAAATTCATGGCGCGATACAAGTTCACCGCTGTTGATGTCTAACCAATGCAGGTTACCTTCTTGGTCACCCACTGCTAGGTAATTACCTAACACTGCTGGACCGGTAATATACCAACCACGCAAGGCGGCTTGTGACCAACGCTCAATACCTGAATTCTTATCTAAAGCATAGATAACACCATCGCTATCTACCACATAGATTGTGCCGCCGACGATACTGAACTCACGGTAGCTACTGTATTCACGCTTCCACACTACGTTGCCTGAACGAATATCTACCGCAGCTAAGTTGCCGTTGTAGGCAAGCGTATAAACGTTTGCACCACTTACTTTAGGTTCTGTATCAACATCCACCAAACGCTCAAATTCTGAAGCGCCTTTTGGCTGAGCAATCTCAGCTTGCCATGCTGCGAAGCCACTGTCAGAGATAAGCACAGATAATTTACCTGTTTCCTCACCCACTAACACACCACCGTTAGCAACAGTTGGGGCACTTGAACCACGCAACGTTAGCGGTGGAACCTCTTGCTCATAGCGCCAACGCTCTTCACCCGTATCTGGGTGCAGTGCTAAGAGTAAACCTGAGGCAAGATTGATATAAACAAGGCCATCACCCGCAGCAGGTTTAGACAAAGCCTCACCTGGGACGCTCTTACGCCAAACTACTTCACCGGTGTCACGGTCCAATGCAATCAGTTGCCCGTGTTCAGAGCCAATGAACAATTTTCCGTAAGCTTGTAAAATGCCGCCAGAAAGCTTGGCATTTTCTTCGCTACTCCAGAACCAAAAACCACTGTCTTCGCGAACATCAGTGCGCCACAAGGTGTCACCATCCTCAAGCGATAAAGCTTCTACTTCACCGTCTCGAGAGGCCACATAAACACTGTCTTTGTAGTACGCAGGCTGAAGACGTGAGAAATAATGCGCAACACCATCTCCAACACTTTCTTGCCAAATAACTTGTGTCTCGAATTGGTTATTAATTTCAGGCAATACTAATTCTTCTTCATCACTCGAAGAGCAACCAACAAGCGATGCCATGCATAATGCGATACCCGCAAGCGTAACCTTTTTCATTGCACGCGCTCCCTACGCCGCTGGCGTTTGTGCAGCTAAATCATCCAATTTAACTTGTAACAATGGGTTGCTTTCTAAGCCCCCTTTGTCTGCGGCACTTTGATACGCAGTGCGCGCTTGTTCTTTGTCGCCTTTAGCTAGGTAGATATCACCTTTTAACTCAGCGACCGCAGCTTCATAGCTTGCTGGCAACGGAGCATTTAATGTTGCCATGGCTGCATCGAAGTTTTGCTGTGCTAATTGCACACGTGCAAGACGCGTAGTCGCAATCGCTTTTAACTCATTGGTGCTCGCATGCGTTTGCGCCCACTGCAACTTAGTAGCGGCTACATCCAGCTTCTCTGAATCTACGGCTTCTTTAGCAGCAACAAAGGCAGCCAACACTGCGTAACTTGAGTCTTCATGTGATGCAATGAATGCTTCGCTTTGTGCGAGTACATCGGCATTTTCATCCGCAGTGCTATCTACCACTTTGTTGAACGCATCTGATGCTTCTTCAGCCGCAGTGATTTGGTGTTGGTTGTATGACTTCCAGCCGTACAAACCGCCTAAACCAATGACAATACCTAGCGCAATTGATACACCGTGCTCTTTAAAAAAGCCTTTAATCGCTTCTTCTTGTTGTTCTTCTGTTGAATAAATTTCCATCATACCCTCTTAGACTTTGTCTAGATCATCTCAGCCAACAGCTGGGTAATTTCATCCAAAGACATAGTAACTTGTGGTCTTTCTTCGCGTAGGTATTTAACCGTTACTACACCTTGGTTGAGTTCATCTTCGCCTAAAATGAGTGCCACTTCAGCACCACTTTTATCAGCACGTTTTAATTGTTTCTTGAAGTTGCCACCGCCCGCGTGCACGAGTACACGTAAACCTGGCACTTTTGCACGTAAGTCTGAGGCAATCACAGGCGCTTGAATGCTAGCTTTATCACCCATAGCGGCAACAAACACATCGGCATTGCGGCGGATTTCACCTACGCTATCAAGCGCTTGAAGTAATAGAACAAGGCGTTCCATCCCCATGGCGAAACCAACAGCAGGCGTTGCTTTGCCACCTAACTGCTCAACAAGGCCATCGTAACGACCGCCTGCACACACCGTGCCTTGCGCACCTAAACTTTCGGTTACCCATTCAAAAACTGTGCGGTTGTAGTAATCAAGACCTCGCACTAGTTTTTCATTAACCTGGTATTCGATGCCCGCTGCGTCTAAACGTTCACATAAATTTGCAAAATGTGCACGCGATTCTTCATCAAGGTGTTCAGACAGCTTTGGAGCATCAACTAGCACCGCTTGCACGTCTGGATTTTTGCTATCCAGTACACGCAATGGATTGCTGTGCATACGGCGCTTTGAATCTTCATCTAATTTATCTTGGTGTTGTTCAAGATACGCAACCAGCGCATCACGGTATGCAGCGCGCGCTTCGTTTGAACCTAATGAATTGAGCTCTAAACGAAGGTGCTCAGTAATACCGAACTGTTTCCACAATTGCGCGGTCAGCATAATCACTTCAGCATCGATGTCTGCTGTAGCAATACCGAACGCTTCTAAACCAAACTGGTGGAATTGGCGATAACGACCTTTTTGTGGACGCTCATGGCGGAACATAGGCCCCATGTACCAAAGGCGTTGCTCTTGATTGTAGAGCAGGCCATTTTCATTACCTGCACGTACACACACAGCCGTACCTTCAGGACGTAAGGTTAAGCTGTCGCCATTGCGATCTTCAAATGTGTACATTTCTTTTTCAACGATATCAGTTACTTCACCGATAGAGCGCTTGAATAAGTCAGTTGATTCAACAATTGGGAAACGAATTTCTTGATAACCAAACGAAGCAACGCATTGACGTAAAGTGTCTTCCACTTTTTGCCATATTTGCGTGTCACCAGGAAGGATGTCGTTCATTCCGCGAACTGCTTGAATTTGTTTTGCCACTGATAATTCCAAAAATTCTGTTAAAGGCTGTGCTCAGCCGTCAAAAAGCGTCGATAAATTAAGCGCGCCATTATAGCCTTTTGCGGCGCGCTCACCAAGTAGTAGCGTAATGCTTAATCAACTAATTTGATATCGATCTGTTCTTGCTCTTCTTTCTTAGCAAGGTAGTCACGAACATGCTGCTCAAGTTCATCAACAATGTTGTCGTTATCGATACGCGTTTTTTGGCGCTCACCGTTGATGTATAAACCTGAGCGGCGGTTAGCACCGGCAAGACCGATATCGCTCACTAGCGCTTCACCAGGTCCATTAACGACACAACCAATCACCGACACTGTCATAGGTTTGACGATGTCTTCGAGACGCTCTTCGAGTTGGTTCATGGTACTAACCACATCAAACTCTTGACGCGAGCAGCTTGGGCAAGCAATAAAGTTGATTCCGCGAGAGCGGATACGTAGGGATTTAAGAATATCAAAGCCAACTTTGATTTCTTGTACAGGGTCAGCGGCAAGTGACACACGCAAGGTATCACCTATGCCTTCTGCTAAAAGCATACCCAGACCAACAGCCGATTTCACTGAACCAGAACGAAAGCCGCCCGCTTCAGTAATACCTAAATGCAAAGGTTGGTCGATTTCTTTAGCTAGCAAGCGATATGCGCCTACCGCCAAGAATACGTCCGATGCTTTAACTGACACTTTAAACTGGTCGAAATTAAGGCGCTGTAGGATTTCAACATGACGCATTGCTGATTCAAGCAACGCTTCAGGTGTAGGCTCGCCATACTTTTCTTGAAGATCGCGCTCCAAAGAGCCACCATTAACACCAATACGAATAGGTATATTACGCTCGCCCGCAGCATCAACCACAGCACGAATACGTTCTTCGTTACCAATGTTACCCGGGTTGATACGCAAACAATCAGCACCATATTCTGCAACTTTCAGTGCGATGCGATAATCGAAATGAATGTCAGTAACAAGCGGAACATCCACTTGCTCTTTAATGCTTTTAAACGCTTCAGCCGCTGCCATCGTCGGGACTGATACACGGACGATGTCGGCACCCGCTTGAGCGATATCTTGAATTTGTTTAACCGTTGCATCAATGTCCATGGTGTCTGTATTGGTCATGGATTGAACTGCAATGGGTGCACCATCACCAATAGGCACATCGCCTACATAAATTCGCGTGGACTTACGACGTTTAATCGGTGACTCTGAAAACATACTACTTACTCTGTTAACGGTAATGAAAATTTGGCTAAACGATTTTTCGGAAACTGAGAAATATCAACCGCTTCACCATTGAGTGTAATTTCAACAACGTCGTGCTTGCCTAAAGTAACCGCAAACGGCGCGACACCAATTAACTCGATGGCTTGCCCTGCTTGTTTGATATCGTAGGCTAAGCGGTTGCCTTTCGCATCTTGGACGTCGACCCAACACTCGCCACTGAAGCGCATAACGACCTTCTGCTCGCCTGCCGCTAGAGGCTCACTTGCTATCTCAGGTTGCACAGTTTGTTCAACAACTGTGTCTGTTGGTTGAACGTCGATGCTATCCGGCATTGTATCACTTAACGCTGGTGCTGAATCTACTGGCTCGAACTGTTCTTGAGTTTGTTCATCAAGATACTCATTGGATTGAAATTCATCCGATATCCCTTGAGCCTCATCGCTATTGGTCGGTTGCACCTCGAGCTTGCTCGCCTTGGACATTTCGGCGACATCCGAAGCCTTAGAAGTTACTGAGGATTCGCTAGGTGAATCAGAGTTTTGCCATAACCAATACAAAGATGAGCCAATGATAATCGCAACAATGAGGTAGCTGAATAACATAAGTCGATTGTCATGAGCTTCTTTCTCAGTGCGCTTTGAGAAGCTTTGCATCGATGCTTGGGTGTTTGCTTCTTGTTTTGGCTCATACGCCTGCAATAGCTCACTCGCGTCTATACCCACCACTTTGCTATACGCTTTAATGTAACCTCTTACGAAAATCGGCGCACCGAGCTTATCAAACTCGCCTTGCTCTAAGTCATCTAGCTTTCTGATCGTAAGATTCAGTTTTCGGGCAAGCTGCTCTTGCGTTAACTCGCAACGCTCCCGCGCTTGAGCTAACGCTTTACCTATTTCTGTTGGCGATACACCTTCATCACGTTGCTCAGGTGTTGTTTCTTCGCTTTCGTTCATAGTTGAAGATTCTTAGGTTCTATCAGGTAAATTTTATCACCAGGGACCAACTTAGCTCCTTCCTCAAGCTGATTCCACTCTAACAGTCTCTGCATCAAGATATTGTATTCCCTCGATATCTCAGACAGAGTCTCGCCGTCTTTCACCGTATGATAATTATTCGGACGGGCTATGTAAATTTTCTGCCCACTGCGCACTTTGTCGACACTTTGCAGATTATTCCACGCTTTGAGTGTACTTAGGCGAATATTGTATCGCGCTGAAACGCTGAACAATGTTTCACCTTCGCCCATGACATGATAAGGCCTTTCGCCACTATCAGGCGATAGCATGGCGACTTTCCCATCTGCTGGTTTTGCCTCATCCTCAGCGTCTGCAACCACTTCGTCTGTCGACTCGGGTGCCTGAGTAAGCTCTTCCTCTGCAGCTGCCAGGTCGTTTGGTAGTTCTTGAATATCCGATTGAGGGATATCTGTTTGTGCCGCGAATTCGCGGGCCAACTCAGATTGCAGCGTATCTTTTTGTTGTTCTACATTTTGTTGTTCTACATTTTGTTGTTCTACATTCGCTGATGATTCACTAGCAGCGATAGCGGGCTTTTGTGGTTGTGGCGCTGAGGTTTCAATCCAGCGCTCATCCGCAGCCACATTTTCAGTGGCTACTGAGACTTCCTCAGATACATCAACACTTGCGATTGGCTCTACACTTTGCACAGCGTCTTGCGTCTGTGCACTGGCATCAGCCAAGCTAGTTTGTGCCGACGACTGTACTGCAACTTCGTCGTTCGTTTGGGTAACAAGAGTCTCTTCTTGTTCAGTTTCAGTTGTTGTATCCACTTTGTCATCGACCTGTGCAACTGTATTGCCAGTGTCAGATTCAGGTTGTTCGACTGCCGCCTGAGCGACATCTGTGATGGTGCTCTGCTGTTGTTGCTCTGAGCTCACTTCATCGACTGTGTTTTGCGTTTGTTCGGTGCTCTGCTGCGAATTATTGCCAGTTTCAACCAAACTGTTCTGGGTAATCACGTTTTCAACAATTGGCTCAGGGGAAGGTGTCGCAACCGAAATAAGCGCCGCAGATTCAACCGCAGCTTCGCCAGTAGTTGGTGTTACGGCTTGCTGTTCAGCGTTTTTCGGTGCTTTTTTCTTCACAATCTTGATTTGTGGTTTGGAAACAATCAGTTGACCATCCATGCTGCCTTGCAGCTCGTTTATCTGATGACGGCGATACTGCTCTCGTAACTGCTCAAATTCACTAGCACTGTACTTTTGCTCGCGCACGATCCGTGCTTCAATCGATGACGGATATGTTACCTCGATTGTTTTGGCAATATTTTGCGCATCTTCGATGTGACCCATGCGCTCTTCAATTAAATAACTCAGTAACAGTGAACGAGATGAAACGCGACCCGTTTTTTCGTAACGATTAAGAATTTGTTGTGCGTGATGAAAATCACTTTTAGCATATTTCACGGCTGCTAAATTTATTAGGCTAGACGCTCGCAATGAGCTATGTTGCAAAGAGTCCTCGAGAAATGATTCAGCTGCATCAAACTTATCATATTCTAGAGCACATAATGCTAGGTTTTCATAGCTTTCAGCTACTCGGAGATAACTTGGAATATCTATGGCGGACATAAACTTGTCTACAGCCGCATCGTATTCACCGATATCACATAGAAATACACCATAGTTATTTAAAGTATTCGGATCATTTGGCTCGATGGCAAGCGCTCTTTCGTAAGCTTCTTTTGCTCGCTGCGACTCACCTACCTGTTGATAGTAGTAGGCCATTGAATAATGTACTTCAGGAAGCTCTGGTGCAAACTTAGCCGCACGCTCCAGGTTATACTTGGCTTGTGTGCTATTACCCTGTGATAAATAGTTTAAAGCTAAAGAGATGCGAGTTCGGGCTGCATCGACGTTATTGATCTTCTTTTCAACAACGGGCTTGTCACTGCCCACATAAGTACTTTCTGTTACACATCCACCTAGGGCGAGTAAACTGATACTGGTCACTAACAGCTTGCGCATGGCTGAGCCTCGTTTATTCCGTTATTGCACCTATCATTACTGAAAAGCCCTTTTGTTTCATCAATTTTTTGAAAAAAGGGCCTTTTTTTTATTATTGCGAGACGTTTACCGCGATTGCATTCTTCTCACGTTCCTGACGCTTAGCTAATCGCTTGGTTCTATCGACCACATCACCGACTAACTGTCCACAGGCCGCATCAATGTCGTCGCCACGTGTTCGACGAACAATCGTGGTGATCCCCGCAGCTTGAAGCACTTTAGAGAAGCGATCGATACGTGAGTTACTTGAGCGGCCATATTCATTACCTGGGAACGGGTTGAATGGGATCAAGTTCACTTTAGACGGTGTGCCTTTAAGAGTTTTCACCAGCTCGTGAGCATGATCCGTGCTGTCATTCACTTCTTGCAGCATCACATACTCTACCGTGACTTCTTTGTTCGCTTTTGAACCATCAATGTAACGGCGACACGCCGCTAGGAACTCTTCGATTGGGTACTTCTTATTGATTGGTACCAACTCGTCACGCAATGGATTGTTTGGTGCGTGTAATGAAATAGCCAAAGCCACATCAATTTGTTCTTTTAACAAATCAAGAGCTGGAACAACGCCTGATGTACTCAGTGTTACACGGCGCTTAGACAAGCCAAATGCCCAATCGTCCATCATCAGCTCCATCGCTGGCACCACGTTCTTAAGGTTAAGCAAAGGCTCGCCCATCCCCATCATTACTACGTTGGTGATTGGACGACGCGTGCTGTCTCCATGAAGGCCGATATCTTTGGCTACTCGCCATACCTGACCGATGATTTCAGATACTTTTAAGTTGCGGTTAAAGCCTTGTTGTGCGGTCGAGCAGAAGGTACATTCAAGGGCACAGCCCACTTGTGAAGACACACACAAAGTCGCACGGTCCTTTTCAGGGATCCACACAGTCTCAACTTCTTGGCCACCATCAAGCAACAAGGCGTATTTAATCGTGCCGTCTGCCGAAGGCTGTTTCACTGAAATTTCAGGTGCGCGGATCTCACAATCAGCGTTTAAACGCTCTTTGAGCTTTTTGTTTAAATTGCTCATTTCGTCGAAATTATCGATACCAAAATGGTAAATCCATTTCATTACCTGATCAGCACGGAAAGGCTTCTCACCAATCGATGCAAAATAGTCGCGCATCCCTTGGCGATTAAAATCGAGTAAATTGATTTTTTTCTCAGATGTGGCCATGAACATACCTCTGTCAGGTGGCAGATAAAACGAAGGCGGCAATTGTACACAATTTAACCATTATAGCAATTCCTCGAACGACCACGTACCAACGGGGTTTGCTCAAGAAACCTAATCTTGGGGTAAACACTCACAGTCGCTGTGTTAAAGCGTAAATGTGTTTATTCCAAGTTTAGGTAGAAGACAAGAAAAGGGCCCGAAAGCCCTTCTCTGCATCTGCTTTAAACTCGAAATTAACGAGTACGTGGGCAGATTTCTTCTTCAGCGAAGAAGTAAGCGATTTCGCGAGCTGCAGACTCAGGAGCGTCTGAACCGTGTACCGCGTTTTCGTCGATGCTGTCTGCATAGTCAGCACGTAGAGTGCCAGCAGCCGCTTCAGCTGGGTTAGTAGCACCCATGATTTCACGGTTTTTACGAACTGCGTCTTCACCTTCAAGAACTTGAACCATTACTGGACCAGAAGTCATGAAAGAAACAAGTGCACCGAAGAAAGGACGCTCTTTGTGTTCAGCGTAGAAGCCTTCAGCTTGCTCTTGTGAAAGGTGAACCATTTTAGATGCTACGATCTTAAGACCAGCAGATTCGAAACGGTTGTAGATTGCACCGATGTGGTTTTTAGCTACCGCATCAGGCTTAACGATAGAGAAAGTACGCTCTAAAGCCATTTTTTGCTCCAAATAACGTTAAATTTTAAGTGATATACTTTACAGGGCGCGAATTATACGCGCTTTAGCATGAAAATCCTACTACATTGTTACAATGCTCAACCCTAGCATCGAATTGTGACACTTTCTTGAGAGAGTTAACGGCGACGATTTACCTTTAGCAAGTCAACCTTAGCGTTGTGCGCCCAACATGATCCAAATCAAAAACCCCGTCAGGGCAAAACGCTAGAATCCCCCGCTATTTTTTACCTGAACTGACTCGGACTCAGTCAAGGAATTAACTATGTCTATATTTACTCCAGAATTATTAAGCCCTGCGGGCAGTTTGAAAAACATGCGCTACGCCTTTGCCTACGGCGCTGATGCGGTGTACGCGGGGCAGCCGCGCTACAGCCTTCGCGTGCGCAACAATGAGTTTAATCTTGCTAACCTTGAGTTAGGCATAAATGAAGCCCATGCACTAAATAAAAAGCTCTACGTCGTCTCTAACATTGCCCCACATAACAGCAAGGTTAAAACCTATCTGCGCGATATCGAACCGGTAATCGCCATGAAGCCCGATGCGCTAATCATGTCCGATCCCGGGTTAATCATGCTCGTTCGTGAAAAGTGGCCTGACATGCCCATTCACCTCAGTGTGCAGGCTAATGCTGTGAACTATGCCAGCGTACTATTTTGGGCTAAACAAGGCATTGAGCGTGTCATTCTCTCGCGAGAACTTTCGCTTGAGGAGATTGGTGAAATTCGTGAGCTTTGCCCCAATACAGAACTCGAAGTTTTTGTACATGGCGCGTTATGCATGGCGTATTCAGGGCGCTGCTTGCTCAGTGGCTACATCAACAAGCGCGACCCAAATCAGGGCACCTGCACCAATGCCTGTCGATGGAGTTATGACGTAAAGCCCGGTGAAGAAACTCAAACAGGTGACGTGGTGCACAAGATTGACCCAACTCTGGGGTTAGGCGAGCCTACCAAGGAAGTCTTTATGCTTGAAGAGCAAGGCCGCCCTGGTGAATACATGCCGGCATTTGAAGATGAGCACGGTACCTACATCATGAACTCCAAGGACTTACGTGCGGTGCAATATGTAGATGCTCTCACGCGTATGGGTGTGCACAGCTTGAAAATTGAAGGACGTACTAAATCGTTTTATTACGTTGCTCGCACGGCACAGGTATACCGTCGGGCCATTGATGATGCTGTTGCAGGAAAGCCATTCGATCCGACTCTGATGAAGAGTCTTGAGCACTTAGCGCATCGCGGCTACACGGAAGGTTTTTTGAAACGTCACGCACATCAAGATTATCAGAACTATGAATACGGACACTCAGTCTCTGACTCACAACAGTTTGTCGGTGAAGTACTTGGACGCACCAATAATGGCTTGGTTGAAATCGACGTGAAAAACAAGTTCTGTACCGGTCATTCTTTGGAGTTAATGACGCCACAGGGCAACATCAACTTCAATCTCGAGCACATGGAAAATAACAAAGGTGAATCAATTGATGACGCAAAAGGCTCAGGCCACATCGTGCGTATTCCATTGCCTGAAGATATCAATCTCGATAAAGCGATACTGCTTCGTAATCTAGAACAGGGTCAAGATACCCGCAACCCGTTTCAGAAGTAGTAGAAGAGTAGCTCAGGGTGTGACTCACCCTGAGCTGACATTGGTGAGCCACACCGCTTGGTAAGGTTGCAGTTCAAGAATGTGTTCCATGTTGGTGAAGGTCTCACCACTTATTAAATCTCGCCATGGCTGCATATTCACTAAGTTTAAATCCCCCAACCCTAATGATTGCACTCTGTCACTGATATTAAACAGGCAAAATAGACTTTGCTGACGGTCTGCACTTTGGCGCCAAAAACCAAAAATATGCTCGCCTAAGTGCAAGGTAAACTGCGTAGCATTGGGGTGAAATGCACTTTGTTTAGTGCGAATGCGCAGTAAATTAAGCATGCCTTGATGCACTTTGTGGTGCAGGCTATTTTCATCTGCGAGCTTTTCTTCCAAACAATCGAGATGCCAACGATGGCGATTTATGGCGCGGTTGTGCTGAGTATTGTTAAAACGTTCTACATCATTCTCCGTGCCAACAAGGCTGTGTATATACAGCCCAGGGATCCCCTCTAACGCGAACATGATCGCGTGAGCGCACAAGAACCGTGCAAGCGTGTGCTTGTCCGGGCCATGCTCCGTACCTTGCATCGCATCAATCAGCGCAATATTTATTTCATAGGGTGACACGCTGCCGTCATTGTTACTACGCAGGCTAACTTTGGCACCAAAGCGCTGCATGCAGGCCACCAGCGAGTTAATCTGCCCCTCCGTTAGTAGCCCTTCAGCAGGGCGCAGACCAATACCGTCGTGCGATGCGATAAAGTTGAAATACGCTGTGCCATTTTGCGCTGGAGGCATGCCCATCATCCATTTTTTCAGTGCCGTACAATTGCCTGTTGTTAGGGTATGGAGCAGCAAGGGGGGCAAGGAGAAGTTATAAACGCAGTGCGCTTCATTAGCGTTACCAAAATAAGCCAGGTTTTGCTCATTAGGAATATTGGTCTCGGTAATGATGATAGCCGATGGCTCCACGTGCTCTATGAGGGTGCGAAGTAATCGCACCACTTCATGAGTTTGCGCAAGGTTAATGCAACTGGTACCGATCTCTTTCCATAAAAAGGCTACAGCATCAAGGCGAAATAGGCGCACGCCATTTTCTAAATAGAAGCGAATAATACGCACAAACTCAATGAGCACTTGCACATTGGTAAAGTCAAAATCAACCTGATCGTGGCTGAACGTACACCACACATGTTGCTCTCCCTGAGCCGTATCTACCTTTTGTAGTAGTGGCGATGTACGCGGACGCACCACTTGGGATAAATCACTATCAGGTGCAGCCGTTTTGAAATACCCTCGACCTGGGTCTTTGCCATGGATGAAGTTATCAAACCAGCGACTTTTAGAAGAGCAGTGATTGATGACCAGATCAGCCATCAACCGGTAATCTTTGGCAATGGCATTGATATGTTGCCAGCCACCCAGCGACTCATTCACTTGTACATAGTTCATTACCGCAAACCCCTCATCAGAAGAATACGGATAAAACGGTAAAATATGCACTGAGTTAATGACGCCTTGCGTGTATTCATCAAGGAAATACTTGAGCGTCAACAATGGCGGTTCAATGGCTAGAGTATGCGGCTCATAGTGAGCCGTTCTATTCACCGAATCACCATAGCAAATAAGCACAACATCACTCTCATCCCAGCGGTTTTTATGCGGTGTGGGATTGCGCACTCTGTCGCTGCGTAGCATCTCAGCTATCAACTCAGCGGCTAAGTCCTCTAATTCCTTACTGGTAAGGATATCACGATAGATATTAGCCAGCTGATGACTGACCCGAGCGTGCAGTTCAGTTTCAGACGCAGCCATAATTAGCCTGCCTTGCGCATCGACGCAGCAAATTCTTGGTTGTCGAGCTCAACGGCTTCTTTTAACCGGGCAAAGACATCCGGCTTAGCTGAAACCACGCGGTTCCAACTGGGCACAAAAGGCGTCTCCATTGGGTTTTCCAAAAAGTGCTGACCCGCATGCATGATGTTTTGTGCAAACATCTCCACCGCTTTTTCCTCTTGGTGAATATCTAAGCTCAACCCATTCATAAGTGCATCATTGTGATAGGTCTCAACGAAATCGAGGGCGATACGATAATAGGTCGCTTTGAGTGAACGAATCGTTTCTGTGGTAAACGTCTGCCCCTGTGTTGCCAACTTTCTAAACATGGCTTTCGTGATATCCACAGACATTTTTGATAGACCCGCATTTTTGTCATCCAATGATAAGTCTTGGTGTTTGTGGTCGTACGTTTGCGCAATATCAACCTGACACAAGCGGTTATGAGCATAGTTGCGATACATTTCTGAGAGCACACCAATCTCAAGTCCCCAGTCACTGGGGATACGAATATCATTGAGTACATCTCGACGGAAAGAGAACTCCCCTGCTAATGGGTAACGAAACGAGTCCATGTAGTCGAGGTAATCAGTTGTGCCCAGCACTGTTTTAAACGAACGCAGTAAAGGTGTAACAAGCAAACGAGATACTCGGCCGTTAATTTTCCCTTCAGCGGTACGAGCATAAAAGCCTTTGCAAAACTCGTAGTTAAAACGTGGGTGAGCAACGGGGTATATGAGTCGCGCCAACAATTGGCGGTCGTACGTTAGGATATCGCAATCATGAAGCGCGATTGATTCTACCTTTGACGCAGCCAACATATAGCCCATGCAGTACCAAACATTTCGGCCTTTGCCGAGTTCTTTAGGGGCAACGCCGAGTTCTTGCAACTCTTTATCTAGCGCCTGTAAACGCGGGCCATCGTTCCATAATATACGGTGTTTTTGTGGTAACTTTTTGAAAAACTCCAAGGCATAACGATACTGCGCTTCATCGGCTCTATCCAATCCGATGACAATCTCATCGAGATAAGGTACGTCACACAAATGATCAACAATATTTCCCAGAGCCGGTCCCTCAAGCTCAGAGAATAAAGACGGAAGAATCAATCCCATCGGCCGTTCTTTTGAGAACTGAACTAACTCACTTTCGAGCTCCTGCGTGGAACGTTGCGCTATGTTATGTAGCGTAGTTACTATGCCATTTTGATGAAAATCAGCCATATTCACGCACCTCCGATGCATTGATTTGATCTTTAATGAGCGCTAAGTTTTGCAGTGTTTCTCGCCAGCCACGCGGGCCAGTTTGTACACTGAAAATTGCGCACTCTCTACTGAGAATAGGGGTTTTGTGGGTTGGGTTGGCGATAACAATCGCGGTGTCTGCCACTTCGAGCATAGCCACATCATTGTGACTGTCTCCCAGGGCAATACTGTGTAACTGGCGGTTATATTGCTGCTTCATCAGCCCCATAAAATAACGCAGCGCCACACCTTTATCCGCACCTTGAGTTAGGTGCACAAAGCGCCCGCCTTTGAGGACGGTGAAGCCCAATGAGCGCGCCGCTAACGTAAATTCTCGCAATTGCGAAGTACTACCATGCCAATACAGTGGCTCTGAATACTCACGTGTTAAAGAATGCTCCAGGGCATCTCCACTGAGTCCCGTTAAACGCGCTACACCTTCGAGCCCTAAGTCAGTGAAACTCTCAAAGTAAGCACCAAATTGTTGCTTTAACACGTTGAGCACTTTGTGGATGGTCGTTTTACTCGGGCTAAACGGAATAACCCAGTAACTGCCCTCATTACGCGCTCCTTCTGGTGGGCTATCAAACCAGTTTTTAGGTATATACAGCACCGCCCCATTCTCAGCGATGAAAGGGTCATGAATATCGAGCTGCTGACAAATCGGAATAATTTCAGCGGCGGTTTTACTGCTGTTGATAATGACCGGCACCCCTGCCTGTGCCAACTTAGTCAGCAATTCCTGCGCTTCATCGCACTGGTAGGTATTGTGGTCAAGCAAAGTACCGTCAAGATCGGTGAAAATGACTGGTAGGGTACCGCCTTGTGCAGGTAACGCATTGTGATAGGCCGTGATGGTGCGTTGTGCGTCCAATTCAAAGACCACTTCGCACATATGCGGCAGCTTACACAAACTGTGTCGAGTCAAACGCTCAAAATAACTAATAAAATCTGCTATTTGATCCTTACTCATTGTTTGTGCGGTTTCGCCCACTTGCTCTATCAGCTTTTGCTCTTGTTGCCAGCGCCACGCCAACACCGTATCGAAACTGGGCGCCTTGAGCATGATGCGGATATCTGCGCGGTTAAATACATCTTGATATTCATTGGCCAAACAGGAATTAACGCATCGACGCCAACTTCCTTGCGTGTCTTGCTCTTGTTCCAGTTGATTGATGGGCTGCGCTAGTGCACTACTCCCTTGCGCCGGTGTACTGACACACCATCCTTCTAAGATAAAGATATCTATGGGCTTAGTGTGTTGCTGCCACTGCTCAGCACTGGCTCTGTCATCGTAGGCTTTATCAAAACGAGGAATGGCTACGGGAGATTTCCCCTGCGTAATTTTGTCTAACACTTGCTTCAACAGGCGTATATCGTGAGTACCTGGGACACCTCTGGTGGCAAATAAAGGGTGAACTTCTTTCGCTAACTCTAACCTTTTTGCTTTGGGATAGTAAAAGTCATCGATGGAGCAAGCGCAGGCATGATAGGAAGTTTCACTGCAAATATATTGCGCTAAGAATTCTGCCAATGTGCTTTTACCAGACCCCTGTGCACCATTGATTGTGACAAACAGTGCTTTGCCCTGTTGCTTATTTGCCAACACCTGTTTAGCGAGTGGCTCATAGTATTGGGCAATTTGCTGAGCATAGTGAGAACCCAACTTATGTCGCATTAAAAATGCATTGATGTCCATCATTCGACATCCCCCTTCTCATAGCGCTCCTAGTAACAAAGCTTATTGCATTAGCTAGGCCAAAAAGTTAAACGTAATAAAAACAATACGTTAAAAACCACAGATAATTTAAGCGCACTAAAATAGTGCAATTTTCAACCTGTCGTGCCCCAATATATAAATTCGGCCTTAGCGTCATAGCCAAATCCTTAGCCCACAACTAAGATTAAGCGACTGTTTCTAAAATAGTTGTACAGATGTTTTTGCATTCTTATGGAGAAGGTTTATGAAAAAAACATTACTGGCACTGAGTCTTTGTTTATCCACCAGTGCCCTAGCCCAGACTGAATTTGCTGATTCGATATATGTAGGTGGTGACATCATCACTGTCAATGATCAGCAACCTACCGTTGAAGCACTCGCTGTGAAGGAAGGAACTATTCTAGCTGTAGGTGATAAAGCAGATATCCTCAAGTTAAAAGATAACAACACGCAAATGGTCGACTTAGCTGGAAATACCCTTATTCCCGGTTTTATAGACGCTCATGGACACGTCTTTAATACGGGTATACAGGCACTTTCCGCAAACTTGCTCGCGCCACCGGATGGCAATGTTACTGCAATTGCTGGCGTTCAAGATGCATTAAAAGCATGGGCCAAATTGCCACAAAATGCACAACTCGATGTAATTATGGGTTTTGGTTATGATGATTCACAACTCAAAGAACAGCGCCACCCAACCCGCCAAGAGCTAGATGCAGTAGCAAAAGATGTTCCTGTGATTATCATCCACCAATCTGGGCACCTCGCTGCAGTCAATACCAAGGCACTAGAATTGGCGGGATTAACTGCCGAAAGTAAAGATCCTAGCGGCGGTAAGATTCGCCGTGAAAAAGATGGAGAAACCCCTAATGGCGTGCTTGAAGAAACGGCCTTCTTCGGGTTACTTATTCCTCTATTTTCGAAACTTGACGCACAAGACAATGAAATTATCTTCAACGCTGGTGTCGAGTTATATTCCCGCTTTGGCTATACAACCGCACAAGAAGGACGAGCGTCTAACGACGCCGTTACCACCATGTATAACGCGGCCAAAAAAGGCAAACTACTTATTGATGTGGCCGCTTATCCAGATATTCAAATCGCCCAAGACAGCTTAAAGCCTCCGTACTATTCAAAAGAGTATATGAATGGCTTTCGCGTTGCTGGTGCCAAGCTCAATTTGGATGGCTCGCCGCAAGGCAAAACCGCATGGCTAACTAAACCCTATTTAGTCCCCCCTGAAGGTCTTGACGCAGATTACACGGGTTACCCAAGCCTATCTGACGAAAAGGCAGCTGGATACATTGCGCTCGCACAACAGAATGGATGGCAATTACTTACCCATGTCAACGGTGACGCAGCGATAGATCAGCTCATCAAAGGTGTTAAAGCCAGCGAAGCAAAACATGGCGTGCCTGATCGTGGATTTGTGGCGATTCACGGACAAACCACGCGAAAAGACCAAGTTAAGTCCTTTAAAGAACTCGGCATATTCCCATCATTCTTCCCGATGCATACTTTCTATTGGGGGGATTGGCACATGGACTCAGTTCTCGGTGGCGAGCGAGCACAAAATATCTCACCAACAGGCTGGGCCAGAGAATTGGATATGATTTTCACCTCGCACCATGACTCTCCTGTGGCATTACCGAACTCGCTGCGTGTCTATTCGGCAACAGTAAATCGCGTCAGCCGTACTGGTAGAGAAATCGGCCCAGAGCAAAGAGTCTCAGCCCTTGAAGGGTTAAAGGCACAAACTTTATGGGCTGCAATTCAATATAAAGAAGAAGCAAATAAAGGCTCGCTCGAACCCGGTAAGCTAGCGGATATGGTGATCTTGTCAGATAACCCGCTGACCATTAAGCCAGAGGATATCGCTGATCTTGAGGTGCTTACCACTATCAAAGAAGGGCGCACTATTTATCAAAAAGATAAACATGAAGACGAAGCTACCGCAAATGCACAATGCATCCAGTCTGAGCGTTGCTCTAAAATTGCGACCAAGGCAATGGCGTCTGCCAACCTGCTCCACAGTCATCCTCAGTAGGTATGGAGGTAGCTAAACGCTACCTCTACTGCTATTGAGCATCTATTAAGCATTGCGATCACTACCTTTTCTCCAATAAATGCTCCACCCTAAAAGGAAATCATGTAAAATTAACCCTGCTTTTTAGCGGGTTATTTCGCTGTAATATTTACTTACTGATTTGCTTAGAGAAAATGGCTTTATTAATCAACGACAAATGCATCAACTGTGATATGTGTGAGCCTGAGTGCCCTAATGGCGCGATTTACATGGGTGAAGAGATTTATCAGATTGAGCCATCAAAATGCACCGAATGTGTGGGTCATTATGATAATCCGACCTGTGTCAGTGTGTGCCCTATCGACTGTATTAAGCCCGATCCAGAGCATAAAGAAAGCTTAGCTGAGCTCGCTGATAAATACGTGTCTCTCACACAATCGAGCTAACTCAGCTAAATAGCATCGCATATTACTTCGCTTTTTTAGTTGCTTGTTCAGGCACTGGCTTTGGCTGAGCCTTACTGTCTAAGACCCAATTCATCGCTGTCTCTTTTAGCGACTTTTTCTGTGATTCCACCAATTGCACCAACGCTTCTTGCGCAGC
Source organism: Pseudoalteromonas pernae (assembly GCF_039831865.1). NCBI lineage: Bacteria > Pseudomonadati > Pseudomonadota > Gammaproteobacteria > Alteromonadales > Pseudoalteromonadaceae > Pseudoalteromonas > Pseudoalteromonas pernae. The sequence goes on along the minus strand of NZ_JBDODM010000004.1, from coordinate 396,528 downwards.
TTGTTTTACCGCGCCTTCAATTTCCTGAGTTAACGTTGCCGCTTGGCTCGCGGTGCTCATCATTAGTACGCCTGCAAATAAAGTGATGTAACGTGTTTTCATGTCTATATCCTTGATAATAAGTAAGTGTATTGAAACTACGTTATGTTTATATCAAGCTACGTGCCAAAAATTTAAATACAATAAAAACAATGATTTATATTGTTTTTAATTTTTCAGTGGGGTTTAAACCTGTCCGAGTTCGGACACTAAAGTGTCCATGGCCGGACAGGTTTTAGTAAAGAAGGATATAAAAAAGCCCAACAGAGTAATTGGGCTAAGCGGTTATGCGTTGCAAATAAGTGCCTTAAGTGAGTCTTGCTGTGCCACAACACTGCGATACAGGGCAAACTGATTTTTTGCTCTATCAAGATTATGACGAGGATGTTTAATCCCAAAGTAATTATCACCATCGAGATAATCAGTTAAGAAACGCACACCAATCATAAATGGCATCACTTGAGCGCCAAGCCAAAAGCTCGCCTTTTCTTGTGCGGTAATGTGCTCTTTTAGTGGCTCAATGTAACCTTCAACCAGTGCAGCGAAGATATCTTCACGCACTACAACTTTATCTAGGTTGGTACTGTCTTCAGCCTCTGGAGAACAAAAGGTGCGTACCATGTCGCCAAAATCAAAAAGCCACAACCCTGGCATGCAGGTGTCCAGATCAATCACGGCTTTGGCACTATTATCGCGGGTGCTAAAAAGCATGTTATTGATTTTGGTGTCGTTATGACATGGGCGCAAAGGGATAGAACCCTCCAATAGGGCCAACTCTTCGACTAAGTGCATTTGCTGACGGCAAAATGCCAGCTGCTCTTGCACTTCACTCACACGGCCAACCTTGTCTTCAGCCACGGCTTGCTCGAGCATATCCATGCGCATGGCTAAGTTATGAAAGTTCTTAATCACGGGGTACAGAGAATCTGCATCAAAGTCTTGCAGTGCGGCTGCGAACTGACCAAACGCACTGGCCGCTGTTTTCGCTTGCTCAGCACTTTGCACTACCTCTTCACTACGACTTTCACCGATGAATACAAGCGCCCGCCACGTATCACCATTAATATCCACACTGTATGTGTTATCTACACTGGGAATATGCTCAATGATTTCTAAGGCATAGTCACCGCTATTGCGCTTGTCTTTGAGGTGCTGCTCAATTTTACGCGCATTGGCCACTAGCTTGTCTGGCTCAGGAAACACTTGTGTGTTTAGCTTTTGCACCACAACGGCACCTTTGCTGTGTTTAAGCAACAAGGTGGTGTTGATGTGGCCATTACCAATAGGTTTGACGCTAACGCTGTGTGGCTCAAAGCCGTAATCTTGCGCTATAGCCTGCGCATAACTTTCTGTATTCATGTATTTATTCTTCGATGACGTGCTGTACGTCGGTCAGTCCCTTAAGTGCGGAAATCTTTTGAGCCAACACGGGAAGTTCATCTTTATAGGTCATACCCAGCCAAGGTTGCTGTGCAGGGTAAACGTCAACAGCGATACCCAGTGTATCGATACTGTATTGAATTTGATCAGGAAGATAATACTCCTTTTTGACACCGTTGTCATGAATTGACAAAAACTGGTAGAAATTTTGTTCCAATATAGTAAACAAACGTAAATCAATTCCCCAAAACGTCATAGACGCAAGGGCATGCTCATCTAATTCAACACGAGTTTGCTGTGCATTTGTTCCGACAAGAGTATTGCCTTCAAATTGTATATCGAGAATTTCGTCTACTCTAAGAAGTTGCTTCGCGTGGTTAAGAGCGCAAATCCCCCGATTTACACCTCCTTGTTCTGACAAGGTATTTAGCAATGGATATGCGACACAGCCCCAGTTTTCACTGCGACGAAAATGTTCAGTGATTTGTTGAAATGCAATGTCACCGTAATAGTCATCAGCTGTGATCACAATGGCTTTGTCACGTATCACAGATTTTGCGCACAATAGCGCGTGCCCTGTGCCCCAAGGCTTTGAGCGCTGCTGTGCCAAAGCAGCAAACTCGCTGGGCACATCGCTAATACGCTGCTCAACCAAGTCGACATCAAGGTCTGCGGGTAAATTTGGTAAGATTTGCTGCTCTATCGCATCACGCACCATGGCGTTAATAATAATAATAAGATGGCGCACGCCAGCATCGTATGCATCAGCGATACTTAATTCCATGATGGTGCTGTCAATACCCGGTAAACGGGCAATTTGTTTAGCTCCCCCAAAGCGTGAACCTAGGCCCCCTGCCAATATCACTAAGCTAATTTGCGGCTCCATAGCCCTCTTCCATTGTACAAAAACAGCAAGTTTACCTAGCCTCAGACTAATGTCCACTGACGAAAGAAGATATAGCACTTTGGCATGCATGAACTCATCAGACAATAAAAAAACCGCGGCTACTAGGCCGCGGTTTTCAGTGATTATGCGAAGTGCTTAGTGCTCTTCGTTAACGATATTTAGGTTGTATTTAGGGATTTCCACAACCAAATCTTCGTCAGCAATTTTTGCTTGGCAACCGAGGCGCGATTCAGCTTCAAGGCCCCACGCTTTATCAAGCATGTCATCTTCAAGTTCATCACTCTCCTCTAGAGAGTCAAAACCTTCACGAACAACGATGTGGCATGTTGTGCAGGCACATGATTTCTCACATGCATGAGGAATACTGATGCCATTTTTCAACGCTACATCAAGCACGGTCTCGCCAGACTTCGCTTCAATCGCAGCGCCTTCTGGACATAATTCTTCATGGGGTAAAAAGATGATTTGTGGCATTACTTAAACCTCATCAACAGACTGGCCTGTTAAGACCTTTTTAATAGATGCATCCATACGGCGTGCTGCGAAATCGCTACTTGCCGCATCCACTTTTTCAATTGCGTTCTTAATCTCTTGCGGCTCACTTGTTGTTTTGCTGATTTGTTTCAGCTCTGCCATAGCCTCACGCAAGGTAGTGAGCTCCTGCTCATCGAGTAAATCGCTGTCAGTCGCCAATGACGCTTCAAGCGCTTCATTTACTCGCAGCGCTTCAACTTGCTGCTCTTTGAGCATACGCGCTTGCATGTCTTCTTTAGCGTTCGACATTGACGCTCTGAGCATATCGGCAACTTGGTCATCAGACAAACCAAATGAAGGCTTCACTTGAATTTCGGCTTGCACACCTGTGGACTTCTCCATCGCCGTAACACTCAGTAAACCATCGGCATCGACATTAAAAGTAACGCGAATATGAGCAGCGCCCGCCGCCATTGGAGGGATACCTTTGAGGCTAAATTTAGCCAATGAGCGACAATCATCCACTAGCTCTCGTTCACCTTGAAGTACGTGTAACGACATGGCCGTTTGCCCGTCTTTAAAAGTAGTGAACTCTTGCGCTCGCGCGACAGGAATTGTGGTGTTACGCGGAATGATTTTCTCAACCAACCCACCCATGGTTTCTAAACCAAGAGACAAAGGCAACACGTCGAGTAGGAGCATGTCAGATTCTGGTTTATTGCCCACCAGAATATCCGCTTGAATTGCAGCACCGATGGCAACAACACGATCCGGGTCGATGCTTGTTAATGGTTCTTTTGCAAAGAACTCACCCACTTGCTCACGTACTATTGGCATGCGAGTAGAACCACCGACCATCACCACTTGTAGCACTTCTTCTGTGCTGATGCCCGCATCTTTAATAGCACGACGACAACTGCGCAGAGTTTTCTTAACTAGCGGTGCCGCCAATTGATCGAACAACTCTCGGGTGACTTCAACCATGTGTGATTGACCGTCAAATTCCAAACCCACATTGACTTTAGCATAGCTACTCAATGCTTCTTTACAGGCTCTGGCTTTGTTAATGAACAAACGCAAAGTATTGGCTGATAGAGCTTGCACTGCGGTTTGCTGTTTAAAGTACTCAACTAATAATGCGTCAAAATCATCACCGCCGAGCGCTGAGTCACCGCCTGTTGAAAGCACTTCGAACACGCCTTTATTCAAACGCAATATGGAGATATCGAAGGTACCGCCACCTAAATCGTAAACGGCAATCACGCCTTCTTGACCTGAATCCAGACCGTAAGCCACCGCTGCGGCTGTCGGCTCGTTCAATAAGCGTAATACTTTAATACCCGCAAGCTGCGCGGCATCTTTAGTGCTGTGGCGCTGGGCATCATCAAAGTACGCAGGCACTGTGATAACCGCACCCGTGATGTCGTCACCACCGAAACTTTGCTCTGCACGTTCGCGCAAGGCTTTAAGGATATCGCTTGATGCTTGTACTGGACTAATATCACCTTGACGAGTGCGAACACGCAAGCTGCCGTCAGTATCGGTGAAATCGTAAGGTAACTGGCCGTAGCTTGCTTCAATTTCAGCTTGCGTTTTGCCTAGAAAACGCTTCACAGAAACCAAGGTATTGTGCGGATCTTCAGCTGCTTTTGCCGCTGCCTCTTGACCTACCACATGCCCTTCTTCGAGGTAGCGTACGACCGATGGCAGCATGGCGTTGCCAAGCTCATCAGTTAGGGTGCGTGCTTCACCGCTTTGTACGGTTGCAACCAGAGAGTTAGTGGTACCTAAGTCGATACCCACTGCGAGTTTGTGTTCATGAGGTGCCGTGCTTTGCCCCGGCTCAGCGATTTGCAGTAATGCCATGTGTGTTATGAAACCTTTATGCTCAATGCTGTTCAGTCATCAAATAATTCGTCTTCAACGCGCTCTAGCTCATCTTTTAATTTATAGACAAACTTGAGTTTGCGCACGTGATCCGCTGCCTTTTGCCAATCATTTTCGTCGTTACTAGCTAACAAAGTACGTAGCTGGTCACTGTATTCGCTGTTTAATTCTTTAATATGCTGCTCGAGGTTGGCGATAGCGGCGTCAGGATCACTGCTGGATTTGATATCTTCAAGCTCCTCACGCAGCTCCATTTGCTGCATTAAGAACATAGGATCTTGCAATGTTTGTTGCTCACCACGAATTTCCACGCCCAACTCTGCGAGCATATACTCCGCGCGTTTTACGGGGTGCTTCAAAGTTTGTAATGCGTCGTTTATCTCAGCTGTTTTTTGCACTGCCAGCAGCTTGTCTCGCTCACTGCCGCCGCTGTGGCGATCAGGGTGTGCTGCACGTTGCAGTTCAAGATAATGGGCACTGACTTTTTGTAGGTCGATGTCATAATCCACAGGGATTGAGAACAATTCAAAATAACGCATAGAAAACCTTTATAACGAAAAGCCCTACCTAGGTAGGGCTTAAGCAAATACGAAACCTAATTTAGCGCAAGGCTCGCTCGATAAGTGCTTGTTAAACAGTAAAACTCTCGCCGCAACCACACTCGCCGCTTTGGTTCGGGTTGTTAAATTTAAACCCTTCGTTGAGGCCTTCTTTAGTGAAGTCCAGCTCAGTGCCGTCAATGTACACTAAGCTTTTTGCATCAACGATAACCTTTACACCCTTGTGCTCGAAGGTTTCATCACCTTCGCTAAGCTCATCAACAAACTCAAGGACGTAGGCAAGTCCAGAACAGCCAGTGGTTTTAATACCCACACGTAAACCCAACCCTTTACCGCGGTTGTCTAAAAACGCTTTTACGCGCTCTGCTGCTGCATCTGTTAATGTGATTGCCATACTACTACTGCCTTATTTTGCGTGTTTGCTCTTGTAATCTTTGATCGCTGCTTGAATCGCATCTTCTGCTAGGATTGAACAGTGAATTTTCACTGGCGGTAATTCTAGCTCTGCGCTGATATCAGTGTTTTTGATAGTCGCAGCTTCATCCAATGTCTTACCCTTCACCCACTCAGTTACAAGTGATGAAGAAGCAATCGCGCTACCACAACCATAAGTTTTGAACTTCGCATCTTCGATTACGCCGTCTTCAGAAACCTTGATCTGTAGTTTCATTACGTCACCACACGCTGGTGCACCCACCATACCTGTCGCTACGCTCGGATCATTCTTGTCTAAAGAACCAACGTTACGTGGGTTCTCTACGTGATCAATTACTTTATCGCTGTATGCCATAACCTTTACCTCGCTACCTTGTTACTACCAAGGCTTAATGATGTGCCCACTCAACCGACTCTAAATCGATGCCTTCTTGATGCATCTCCCAAAGAGGAGACATTTCACGTAGTCGGCCAATTGAGTCTTTAATTAGTTTGACGGTGTAGTCGATTTCTTCTTCCGTTGTGAAGCGACCGATGCTGAAACGAATTGAGCTATGTGCTAGCTCATCGTTGCGGCCCAGTGCACGCAGAACGTATGAAGGCTCAAGGCTTGCTGATGTACATGCCGAACCAGAAGAAACTGCGATGTCTTTCACCGCCATTAACAACGACTCACCTTCCACAAAGTTGAAGCTGATGTTGACGATGCCAGGCACTGAATGCTCAGGAGCACCGTTAAAATACACTTCGTCCATGTCCTTCATGATGCCGTTGATTAGACGCTCACGAAGCGCACTGATGTGTGCGTGATCTTTATCGAAATCTTGTTTAGCAACACGAAATGCTGCGCCCATGCCAACGATTTGGTGCGTCGCTAATGTACCAGAACGCATACCACGTTCGTGACCACCACCGTGCATTTGCGCCTCTAGACGAGCACGTGGCTTACGACGTACGTAAAGCGCACCGATACCTTTAGGGCCATATACTTTGTGACCAGAGAACGACATGAAATCAACTTTCAACTCTTGTAAGTCGATTTTTACTTTACCTGCGCTTTGCGCCGCATCTACGTGGAACATGATTTTGCGCTCGCGACACATTTCACCAATCGTCGCGATGTCTTGGATCACACCAAGCTCGTTGTTTACGTGCATTACGCTTACCAGCACAGTGTCATCGCGCATTGCTGCTTCAAGCTTTTTCAGATCAAGTAGGCCGTTTTCTTCAACGTCCATATAAGTTACTTCAAAACCTTGGCGCTCAAGTTCACGACAGGTGTCGATAACCGCTTTATGCTCAGTACGCACAGTAATAACGTGCTGACCTTTCTTCTTGTAGAAGTTTGCCGCACCTTTAATTGCAAGGTTGTTAGATTCTGTTGCGCCCGAAGTAAATACGATTTCACGTGGGTCAGCATTGATCAAGTCAGCGATATCGTGACGCGCTTGGTCAATCGACTCCTCGGCTTGCCAACCGAAACGGTGTGAACGTGATGCTGGGTTACCAAAGTTGCCATCCATTGTCAGGCACTGCATCATTTCTTCGGCAACACGCGGATCCACTGGTGTTGTTGCTGCATAATCTAAATAAATTGGTAACTTCATTACTCTCTCCGCTTCACGGCAACATCGACGTTGCTTACAATTGACAGCTAACTTCTATGTTTTCTAACTGGCTCAGGGCATCACTTAGGCTTTTATCTTGGCGTATTGCCACTTCTTTAATGTCGGATTTATTAACCAACTCAGCTAAGGTGATACCGTGTAAAAATTCTTCGATTCGTTGGCTTAACTCAGACCACAATGTGTGTGTTAAACAACGCATGCCACTTTGACATCCGCCGTTGGCACCATGACATCGCGTCGCATCAACCGACTCGTTCACAGCACTTATTACATCACCAACTGAAATGTCACTGGCTTGTTTTCCAAGCAGATATCCGCCACCAGGACCACGTACGGAGGTCACCAGACCTTGCTTACGTAGGCGTGCGAATAACTGTTCTAAATAAGACAACGAGATTTCTTGCCGTTCTGAAATATCGGCAAGGGGAACGGGCCCAACATCTGTGTGTAGAGCAACATCGAGCATCGCGGTTACCGCGTATCTGCCTTTAGATGTTAACTTCATAGCGCCCCCATTCTCATCAAGAGTGTGAATTTTAATTACCTGAGTATTAGAGTCAAGTATTTACTCGAAGTACTTGAGTAAAATACTCAGGTATTAGTTGCTATTGTAATTACCTGACTAATTTAGTCAAGTATTATCACTATTCACATAGGTGATGAAACGGGCTATTTGTCTGCTTTTGTGTGCTTATCCACCGAGGTCAGCATACCGCGCAAAATATTTAACTCTTGCTGCTCAGGACGAGCACGATTAAACAAGCGTTTAAGCTTTGTCATAACTTGCCCTGGATGCTGTTTGAGAATGAAGCCAGTGTCACCAAAGGTTTTCTCAAGATGCTCATAGAAACGTTGCATTTGCTCATTGGTGGGGTATTCAGCTTCATCGATTTCAGGTGCTTGTTCTTGACGATCAAGGAACTGCATGCGCGTTTCATAGCACAGAGTTTGGACCGCCATTGCCAGGTTCAATGAGCTGTATTCAGGGTTTGCAGGAATACACACATGGTAGTTACACAGTTGCAGTTCTTCGTTAGTGAGACCACTGTTCTCACGGCCAAAGACAAGCGCCACTGGACCTTGTTGTGATTCGGTCACGAGTTTGTCGCCACACCCTCGAGGGTCAACCATCGGCCAACTCAGGGTGCGTGAACGCGCACTCGTACCTATGGCTAGACTACAACCTTCTAGGGCTTGTTCTAGTGTCGAGACAATCGTTGCCTTACCGAGAATATCGGTTGCACCGGCAGCCAATGCACTTGCATGACTGTCAATTTCACAGGCTGGGTCTACCAAATAAAGGTTACTAAACCCCATTGTTTTCATAGCTCTAGCAGCAGAACCGATATTTCCTGAATGGGAAGTGTTCACCAGAACGATGCGAATGTTCTCTAACGCCATAGAAAGTGTTTACTCTATCAATAATCAAATTGGCGGATATTTTAGCACAAGCATTGCAGCGGTGGTGATCTTTGTCGTACACGCTTTGTTCACCAAAGGTCAGCGCCACAGTGAAATATCTTCATATAAAATCAGTGAGTAACAAAGGTGTACAAAAAAACACCGATTATTTTTTCGAACTTTATTTACTTTGTCGATAAAACCTTTAGAATACGCCCGCTCTGAATATTGTTCTTTTACAACCCAAAGGTAATGCTATGCATCCAATGTTAAACATTGCGATTCGCGCTGCGCGAAACGCAGGTAAGGTGATTTTGCGCGCCTGTGAAGATTTATCAAAAGTTGAAGCCACTCAAAAAGGCACCAACGACTTTGTTACTAGCGTCGACAAAGAGGCGGAAGCCGTTATTCGCGAGACCATCTTAAAAGCGTATCCAAACCACAGTATTGTGGGTGAAGAACTTGGTCAACATGAAGGTTCAGATGCAGATTACCTATGGGTTGTCGATCCGCTTGATGGCACAACCAACTTCATTCAAGACATTCCTCATTTCGCTGTTTCTATTGCTTTAAAAGTAAAGGGCCGCATCGAACAAGCTGTTGTTTATGACCCGATCCGTGGTGAACTATTCACTGCAAGCCGTGGTCAAGGCGCACAGCTAAACAGCAAACGTATCCGTGTTAGCAATGCAAAAGATTTGTCTGGCACTGTGATTGCAACGGGCTTCCCGTTCAAACAAAAGCACCACATGGATGCATACCTAGACGCATTTAAAGCGCTATTCGTACACACTTCTGATATTCGTCGTGCGGGCTCTGCTGCGCTGGATATGGCGTACGTTGCTGCGGGTCGTGTTGACGGCTTTTTCGAAATTGGCTTGAAGCCATGGGATACAGCTGCTGGCCAACTACTTGTTAAAGAAGCAGGCGGTTTGGTGATGGACTTTGCCGGTGGTGCAAACTTTGAGAAAAGTGGCAACATCGTGTGTGGTTCACCAAAACTAGCACAAGCACTTGTAAAAGAAATTCGTCCGGTACTGACTGAGTCATTGTTGAAATAATCACTGAGTCATCGGCAATAAAAAACGCGAGCCTTCTATATGAAGTAACTCGCGTTTTTTTATGTCTATTTAGCGCTAGGCTTAGAGCTCATAGCTAAAGCTGACACCCGCAACACGCGGCTCACCATATTGCACATAAGTTTGTGTTGCGTATTCATTCACTGGGTTATTGCCGAACTCGAAACCACGATTGTAGGTGTCTTCATCCAGAGCATTACGTACCCAGAAGTTCAAACCCCAGTAGTCTGCTTGATAGGCGATGCTTGCATTGAGCAAGTTCGCACTCGGCGCTTGGGAGTTATGGCTATCTGAGAAATAGTACTCATCCTTGCCTTCCATACCCACATTAACAGCCAAGGCATCAGTGATATTGAAACGGGCGTTCACAGCGTATTGATAATTTGGCGCTTGAGCTTGTTCACGGCCACTTTGGTCAATACCATCGGCGGTGAAAAAGCCATCAATTTCACTTTCTAGCAAACCAAGGCTGCCACTGAGGGTTAAACGTGGAGACAACGCGTATTCACCTTCAATTTCTAAACCGTAGTTTTCACCACTACTGCCGTTATCGAAGTAACCTGCAAACTGTTGCCCTTCAGTTTTCCACGCTTTCAATTGAATGTTGTCGCGATACATATAGAAGGCAGTAATGCGCAGATTCAAACGTTGATCAGCCGATTTACCTTTCACACCAAATTCGGCATTCCATAGATATTCAGGATCAAACGTACGATGGTTTAAGAAGAACTCTGCATCTTGGCTCAGCCCTTCATCATTCGCTTTGGCAATGGCTTCAGCATTGATGCCACCGGCTTTATAACCACGACTAACGCTAGTGTAAATCATGGTGCGAGGTACCACTTGGTACTCAAGCGCAACTTTACCACCGACCATAGTGTCTTCTACAGACTCATTAACGCCATAAATGTCGCTGTAGTCACCTTCATTACGCTCCACGCGTAAGCCCGTTACCAAACGTGTTTTATCACTAATGTGTGTTTCAATCTGCCCGTATAAAGCCAGGTTTTCACTTTCGTAGTTGGATTTAAAATCACCGTCATTCCACGTGTATTGACGCAGTAAATCAACGTCACGAGACTGATAATACAAACCCGTTACCCAGTTGCCACCTTTACTATCAAAGCGCAACTCTGCCGTGTTGTCTTGTCTGTCACGCTGATAACTATCCGTTGAGCTATAACCCCAAGGGTGCAGACCCGCTTTACACAATGCTGGCTGGTCTGGGTCGTTACATACCCAGTCTTCGTCGTAGCTGTACAGTAAATCTGCATCTAATGTGGACAGGTTTAGCTCAACGTCCGCAAAATCAAATCCAGTGAAGATATTGCTCAGGCTAAAGGCATTACTCTCTTGCTCATCTTTACCTGGCTGATCGGCGACACTGGTGCGGCTATTATCTAATGTGAAGGCATCATAACCATTGTCGATATCCATGAAATGAGCCACGAACTCAGTACGCCAATGCTCGGTTAACTGAGAGTGTAATTTAATACGTGCTACTTGCTCATCGATACCTTGGGTATCATCACGCCCAAGGTAGGCGTTTTTCATATAACCGTCTGATTTGTTTTGATAGAAGCTGGCGCGAACACTGCTTTTTTCGCCAAAACCAGTGGCAGCAGCAACACCTGCATCCCATGAGTTGTACGTGCCCATGCCCAACTTCACTTTGAGGCTTGGTTCAAGCGTTGGGTCAGCACTTTCCATGTGGATCATACCTGCTAGAGCATCGGCACCGAAGCGTGTGCCCTGCGGTCCACGATAGATTTCCACTTGGTCAACGTCGAACAACATAGCCGCGCCACCAAGACCTGAATAATTAATGCCATCAATGATCATGCCCACAGATGGATTAATTGGGTCAACAAATTGCGAACGCAGGCCAATACCACGCACTTGCACGAATCGGCCACGTGAGGCACCGGCGGTAAAGTTAACATTGGCAGCTTGGTTTAATAGTTCATCCAGATACTTGGCATCACGAGACGCGATTTCGGTATCAGAAAAAAGGCTAGCACTAGCGCTAAGCTCTTGAATAGATTCGCTTTTAAAATCACCTGTCACAATGATACGTTCAATATCGCTATCATCTGCGAAGGCGCTAAAACTCAGGCTTTGGGCAACAGCCGTTGCCAATAAACATAAACGTGCATTCATGCTGGGGGTGGTGTCCCTACTGGATTTAATTAGGACACTGAGTCTAGCAAAATCAAGTCACTAAATGAACAACTGCAGGCAAAGTGTTACGCATCCAGCTTAGAGCGTTTTCCTTTAAGGTATGCGCCTCGAAACGCAATAAAGTGTTCTTCCAGTTTGAGAGCAGCTTGATGTTCGCCCGCCAGAGCCAGCACCATAATGGCGACTTCAGCCGTACCCAGTTGATGAGCGTGTGGCGCAACGCGTAAACGGTAGTCTGATAAACGCTCAGGAGCGATTGATAACACAGGTAAACCATCAAGATAAGGCGATTTACGGATCATTTTTTTGGCTTCTCGCCACGTGCCATCTAAAAAGATAAACAAGGGCTTCTTGCCATCATGGCGCTCAACGCTCGTACACACTCGCAGAGGCTCAATTCCCTCGCTTGGGAAGACCACGAAAGGTTGATAATCTGGATTGGCAATCAGAGCTAATAATGCCTCGTCTGGATCTGTTCTATCCCAGCGAAAGGCATAGTTATCCGGCACAATATCGGCAATAAGGCGACCTGTATTGGAGGGCTTAAAACTTTCGTTGTGATACATCAGCATGCACACCGCCGATTCACATTGCGCCTGCTCCACACCATCACAGATGCACAAAGATTCAGCTAACAAACAGCTCTCGCAACGACTGAGTTTACTACCCCGCGCCTTATATTCACGCTTTGCCATTGCTATTTGTTGGGCCCGCAGTTTTAATACTGAATTCGTCACTCGCCTATTTCTCTGGTGTTGCACTTTGATAGGGGCGCGTATTGTAGAGCAAATAAGGAGCAAATCATATGATAACCATTACAGACAGTGACCGCTTAACCTATCGCCTGATGACCCTTGAAGACGGCGATTTATTTTACGAGCTAGATCAAGACCCCGCCGTGATGAAACACATCAATGGCGGTAAGGCTAGCACCCGAGAAGATATAGAGACTATCGCTTTACCGCGTCTTGCCAAATACCTTAACCCTGAAAAAGGCTGGGGCCTGTGGCAAGTAAACGAAAAGTCGACACAGCAGTTTCTTGGCTGGATTTTGGTTCGACCTTATCAGTTTTTCTCAGAGCAGCCACATTGGCACAACTTAGAGCTCGGCTGGCGCTTTAAACAAATTACTTGGGGCAAAGGATATGCAACAGAAGCAGCGCAACACATTCTAAACGCTCTCACAGAACAATCCGATGCCACCCATTTTTGCGCTATCGCTGAAGAGGCGAACCTTGGCTCGATAGCAGTAATGAAAAAGCTCGGCATGGAGTATGTACGAAGTTATACCCATCACGATCCTATGGGTGATTGGGAAGTCGTTTACTATGAAAAAAATGCTGCCCTTTGAGCATCTTATAAAATGTAATCTGATGTAATGTTCCTTTTTGGTTTCCTTGGACTACACTGTTAAAAGTTTGTAAATAAATTGTTTTACAAAAATTAACAATATAGTTTCAAGGAGCCCCTATGAAACGTTCCATTCTCAGTGCCGCCATCGTGTGCGCCTGTGCAGCAGCGGCATACTTAACTAATGCCAAGCAACCTCAAGTCGGCACTACCAGTTCGCTGAGTCCTATTCTTCCAGTAAATATCAACCCAGATGGAGGCTCTTTAGACGCGCTACAACATGCGTTCGATGTTTTCTCGTGGCAATCCTTTATTGCGTTAAATTGGCCAGCAACCGCAGATGGGCAAGCCGATTCCTCCAAAGTGATTGGCCAATCAGGCGATATGGTGGTGTGGCAACATTATAAAGAAAGTCGCGACATCTTCTTACCTCAAGGAAAAACGCCGCCTGCTTGGGGGGAGCATAATCCACCACCTAACGAATGCAATGCACCGAGTAATGCAATATTACTGTCTCAAGTAGGCAAAACCCCAAACGTACTAGATGAAAGCGGCGAGCCTTTCCAAACTGGGCCACTGATTGACCAAAACGGCATGTATACCCGCTTCGAGATACTCACCAACGAAGTGATGTTTAATTACATCGTTAATAACGCTTTGTATAACCAAGAAGGTCAAAGTAAATTTGCCAAAGAGGCTGACTTCCCACAAACAGCCACTGGCAAAGATGGCGCCATCATGATCAAAGCCGCATGGAAAATCATCGGCGCAGGCGATGAGGCTAGCACCTTTTACACCACTAAAGCGTATGTGTATGACAACCCACATGAGAATGCAGGAGTCAAAGCTCATTGTTCAGAACAAGTTGTGGGCTTAGTTGGTTTCCATATCGGCACAAAGATGGAAGATACACCACAGTGGGTATGGTCTACATTTGAACACATAGACAATGTACCGACTCAAGGCCAAACTGCGGATAAATCTCGCTACAACTATTACAAAGCCAATTGCGATGACTGCACCGCAGTGAATACACCACCGCCACGCCCTTGGAACCCGAGTAATAAAAATACGCCCCCCTCACAAATTGAGCGCGTTATAGCTATTGATGAAGCAACCACAGCCCTCAATGCAAAATACCATGCCATGCTACAACAAGCGCAAAGTGATTCGGTGTGGGTTAATTATGAGCTCGTCAGCACCCAATGGCCGACTGACGCAAACAGCACGACCGATCCCACAGGCGCACCCGCCCCTAAGTTCCTCGCTAACACCACGTTGGAAACATACATTCAGGGCAAGGTTAAACAAACATCCTCTAGCTGCATCAATTGCCACAACAATGCCACCATGACCAATGGCAAGCCCTCTGACTTCACCTATTTATTACAGCGAGCCCAAGCAAAAGGAGGCAACAATGAGTGATATTACTAACTTTGTCGAACTCAGCGCACTGCTCACTGGTTTTAATAAGAGCATCATTGCCCCCTCACTGGATGTTGACGACATGAAAACCGTGTATCTACAGGTGTGGCAAGAAAAAATCGACGCTCATCAGGCGGGGCTTACTAACGATATTCTCAGTGCCTATGAAGTACTCAGCAGCCAGGGGAAAACGCCAACACAAATTGGGGAGTATTTACTTGATGATGCACGTGGGTCTGATTTTATATTTGCCTGTCGGGCGCTTATCTATCTTTGGTATATGGGTGCATGGCCGACGGTAGCAGCGGACAACAGCCGCACTGATTTTGATCTTGTGTCAGCGACCTCTTATAGCAAAGCACTCGTTTGGCAAGTGATGCAAGCACACCCTATGGGAGATTCAGACCTGCGCTATGGCTATTGGGCACAAGCCCCGGCGCCACTGAGTGACTACACAGGAAATACCGATGATGATGAGGGAGCACAATCATGAGTAACACAGATTATGACGTGGTAATTGTTGGCGCAGGTATTGGTGGCGGCATTGTCGCCTATGAATTGGGTAAAGCAGGTAAAAAAGTACTGATCCTAGAAGGAGGTCCTGCTATACCCGCTGATCGCTCCAAGTACATGGACACCTTCTACAGAGCCGCAGCAAAAACACCCGAAAGCCCTTATCCGCCAGCCACTCAAGCAGCGGTGCCTAGCAGCGCTGATAACCCACTGGGGTTGCCAGATCCAGCAAAAGAAAACACGCCTCGTTACACTGTGTTGCAAGTGGGTTCGTGGCGCAAACCGACGCAGTGTTATTTCGATTATCCAGACCAGGACCCAGGTGTCACAGGTACGAGCCTCAATGCCAAATTTGCCTTCGCTAGTTCATATGAGCGTATCGGCGGTGGTACCACATGGCATTGGCTAGGCACTTGCTTGCGTTTATTCCCTCAAGACTTCGCTTTGCACACTCTATATAAACAGGGCGTTGATTGGCCCGGGGGAGAACAGTTTTATCAAGACCTTGTGCCTTTTTATGAAAAGGCCGTCAATGAAATCAACGTCGCTGGTGACAAAGTACAAATTGACAAACTGTACAGCCAATTTAATGTCGACCCTACGGGTCAGTATGGCGCGAACTACGACTACCCGATGCCGGGGATCACCCCTGCGATGCAAGATATGGCCTATCAGAATGCTGTTACCGGCTGGAGTTACGAAGGTAATCCTGTGTACGTAACACCCACCCCACAGGGACGCAACTCTCGCCCCGGCGAGCGTCGTCAATGCGCGGGCAACACCAACTGTATTCCGATTTGTCCCATTCAAGCTAAATATGATGCCACGGTGACACTGGCCAGAGCACAACAAACGGGCAATGTAGATATCTGGTATCAACATGTAGCGTGTAATATTCAACTCGACCCCAATACCCATCAAGTCAGTGCAATTGATTATCTGAGTTACACCGCAGCAAACGGCATTGCTACCGGCCAAGGCTCAATCACCGCGAAGCAATTCCTACTTGCAGCCCACGCAATAGAAACCCCTAAACTCTTGCTCATGTCGAACAAAAATCCTGGATTTGAATCCGGTGTGGCAAACAGCAGTGACCAAGTCGGCCGCAACCTGATGGACCACATAATGTATCTTGGCTGGGGATTAGCAAAAGAGCCCGTTTACCCCTACCGCGGCCCTCTCTCAACGGGTGGTGTCGAGTCTTTACGTGATGGTGAGTTTCGTCATCAACGTTCCGCTTACCGCATTGAAATAGGTAATGAAGGATGGCAATGGGCCGCAAATGATCCGGGCACTACCCTCGCCGATTTTGTGTTTGGACAAAATAATTCGCAACTTAATGGTGATTCAGTAAACGAGCAGGGTCAGCCATTGCGCTTTAATACCAAACTGCCTGCGAACGCCAAATTATTTGGCAAACAACTGGTGCAAACCCTTAATCAGGTATACACCCGCCAACTACGCTTGGGGTATTTAATTGAGCAGCTTCCGGATCCTGATAACCGCGTTGAGTTATCGGATACCCTCAAAGATAACCTTGGTTTGCCGCGCCCTAAAGTGACCTATCGATTAGCCTCGAATTATGAGCGTGAAGCTTTTGTATCGGCAAAGAAAATTACCACTGAAATTTTTAATAAGATGGGCGCTACCGAATACACCCAAGATCCTGGGGAGCCTGATCTCAGCAATACCCCAGATGCGACATCGAATAACTTTCAATATCGAGATACTACTGGCACCTTACACAACTTTAAGTTTTATGGTGCTGGGCATATTGTTGGTACCTACCGGATGGGTTCAGACCCCAAAACATCGGTGCTAAATCATCGCCAACAATCATGGGATCACAGCAATTTGTATATGGTTGGCAGCGGTGTATTTCCAACGATAGGCACTGGAAACCCAACACTCACCATTGCTGCTTTAGCATTTCAAGCTGCCAGCTACATGCTCGAAGATGCAAAAGGAGCATGCTAGTGATTAAAGGAGCGCGATTCATACTCGCTTGCTTTTTGGGGTGCGCCACTTTTGGCGCACACGCAAGCAACACTAAGCCACTGCAAGCGACTGATTCATTTAAAAGCCTCAGTGAGCAGGTCCTTGCATGGGGGAAGCCGACCAATACTCTGGTAGTGATGGACAATGACGACACCCTTACCATGATCGCCTGTCCCAACGCTAAGGACCCAAATAACTGCCAGTATTTAGGTGGCGCAGCCTGGTATTCATGGCAAAGTGATTTAATCAAAGTCGATGACCCTATGCGCATCGCCAATAACAGTGCTGATTTAATTGAAGCGTCCGACTTGCTCTTTGCACTCAACACTATGGTGTACACCAAAGACGATGTCCCTACGGTGCTTAAGTCGCTGGCTGAGATGGGGGTTCATCTTATGGTGGAAACGGCGCGCGGTAATCAAACTATTTCCGCAACAGAAGACCAATTTACTGAATTACACGTTGCTTCTGCATCCAACTTACTTTCTCATATTGATAAATATGCCCCTAAATTTGCAGGTTTAAGCAGTTTGGCCAGTCCTTACAGGTCGTGTGATTCAGGTTCTACGCGCAGTATTTCCTACCGCGCAGGTGTCATGTATCTCGCAGGTCAGGATAAAGGCAAAAATCTTGTGTGTTTTTTACAGCAATACAACCAAGGTAAAGCCGCCGATCAGCTCTTAAGCCACGTGGTGTTTATTGACGACACGTTAGAGAATGTCCAAAGTGTACATGAAGCCTTTGCATCACAAGATGAGTACACTCTAGCTGCTTATCACTACACTGCTTTGGCAGCGCACAAAAAAGCACTTACGCACGGTGACATGGCCTCTCGCTATCAAGCAAAAGCGACCGAGCGTTGGTGCAATATCATATCTGGTATGACGACAAACTTTTTATTGCCGAGTTACTCACATCCCTGTTCATAAAAATTAATTTGTAACTTTTTATGCCCAAATGAGATGCATCAAGTAATGCATCTCTTTCTTTTCGCTGTGCTTTGTCTGTTTCTCAACTGCTACCCCTTCCCCTTTGCGCCTCGCCTTTGTAATAGCCTGTAATAAACTCTTGGCAAATTTAGGCTATATTTTGAACTACCCACTTAAATTAACACAGGCTTAATGAGGGAATTGAAGCCATGAATAGAACCGATTGCTTTATGTCGCTAAGCAGCACGCTTTTGCAGTGCAATGCTAGCCAACCTATGCACTATTTAGACGATAGCGTCATTTGTTATGAATACATGCCAGTGTGGGTTGAGAACACAGAGCAAGAGCGCCAAGGTTTATCCGAGCGCGTTTTGAGTACATTTGAAGCACTGCAAGAAGTGAAGCCTAAGCTATCCGAGGAACAACTCAGTGATGCCATGTTATCTGAGAGAAATGGCTCAGACTTTGTCAAAGCGTGTCAACAATTGATGTACTTGTGCCAAAGAGGCTATTGGCCTTCGAATCGCCATCTTGGTTAGCTCTGGGCAAGAAAAGAGTCTCATAAAGTGCTTCACCAGCACACACAAAAAACCCGGTATCAAACCGGGTTTTTTATTCAGTGTGAAAAAGTAATTACTTTTTCTTTACTGCTTTTTTGTTTGGTAGGTCAGTGATTGAACCTTCAAAGATTTCCGCAGCTAGACCGATAGACTCGTTCAGCGTTGGGTGAGCGTGGATAGTTAGCGCGATGTCTTCACCGTCTGCGCCCATCTCAACTGCTAGGCCGATTTCGCCAAGCATTTCACCTGCGTTAATACCAACCATAGCACCACCAATGATACGACCTGTGTCTTTATCAAAGATAAGCTTAGTTTGACCTTCAGTACGCGCTGATGCGATTGCACGACCTGATGCCGCCCATGGGAATACCGCAGTTTCAATCTTCAAGCCTTGCTCTTTCGCTTCTTTCTCAGTAACACCAACCCATGCAATTTCTGGGTCTGTATACGCGATTGAAGGAATACACTTAGGATCGAAGAAGTGTTTCTGACCAGAGATAACCTCTGCAGCAACGTGACCTTCGTGAACCGCTTTGTGCGCTAGCATAGGCTGACCTACGATGTCACCGATTGCGAAGATGTGGTCTACGTTTGTCTTCATTTGCTTGTCAGTGTTGATGAAGCCACGCTCGTCAACATTAACGCCCGCTTTGTCAGCGTCAAGAAGCTTACCGTTAGGAGTACGGCCTACAGCAACGAGTACTTTGTCATAACGTACTGGCTCAGCTGGCGCGTTCTTACCTTCGAATGTTACGTATAGACCGTCATCTTTAGCGTCAACAGCAACAACTTTAGTAGAAAGCATTACGTTGAACTTGTCTTTTACGTAGCGTTGGTAAATCTTGATAACGTCTTTATCAGCCGCAGGTACTAGCTGGTCAGCAAATTCAACAACGTCGATTTGTGAACCTAGTGCACGATAAACAGTACCCATCTCAAGACCGATGATACCACCACCTAATACAAGTAGTTTCTCAGGAACATCTTTAAGCTCAAGAGCACCAGTTGAATCGATTACACGATCATCTTCTGGGATGAAAGGTAGGTTAACAGGCTGAGAACCCGCTGCGATAATAGCATTGTCAAACGTAATCGCTGTGCCATCAACGTCGATGGTGTTGCTGCCAGTGAATTTACCGTAGCCATTCACTACTTTCACTTTACGCATCTTCGCCATGCCGTCTAGACCACCAGTCAATTGACCGATTACAGACTCTTTCCAATCACGGATTTTGTCTAGGTCGATTTCAGGCTTGCCGAAAGATACACCGTGAGACGCCATTTCGCTTGCGTCATCAATAACTTTAGCAACGTGAAGTAGTGCTTTAGAAGGGATACAACCAACGTTCAAGCACACACCACCTAGCGTGTTGCGTGACTCAACTAGAGTTACTTCTAAACCTAAGTCTGCAGCGCGGAAAGCTGCAGAATAACCACCAGGACCACCGCCTAGTACAACGACTTGTGTTTTGATTTCGTTGCTCATGCTATTACCTTATTTTGTCCGAACGGGAAGCAATAACGAATAATTTCATTAAACGGTCATTGCTCACAAAAATTGTGCAAAGATTGTATCATTGCCATGTATAAAAATCCCAGTAAAAACCGTTTACTGGGATTAAAGATGTCTTACATTACCAAGTTGCGAATATCGCTTAGGTAATTTGCCAACGTCACAGTAAAGCGTGCTGCCAACGCACCGTCAATTACACGGTGGTCGTATGAACAGCTCAACGGCACCATTAGGCGCGGCTCGAACTCTTTACCGTTCCACTTCGGCTTAAAGTCAGACTTAGATACACCAAGAATAGCCACTTCAGGGGCATTCACGATAGGTGTAAACGCTGTACCACCGATGCCACCTAGGCTCGAAATGGTGAAACAGCCGCCTTGCATATCCGAAGACGTTAACTTGCCATCACGTGCTTTTGCAGAGATTTCCATCAGCTCGCGAGATAATTCAATGATGCCTTTTTTGTTTACATCACGAACTACTGGCACAACTAGACCGTTTGGCGTATCAACTGCAATACCAATGTGTACGTACTTTTTCAGGATCAGGCTTTCACCGTCTTCTGATAGCGACGAGTTAAAGGTTGGGAATTCTTCCAACGCTTTCGCTGCTGCCTTCATAACGAACACAAGAGGGGTAATTTTCACACCTAGCTTTTTCTTCTCAGCAAGCGCGTTTTGCTCTTTACGGAATGCTTCTAGGCTAGTGATATCAGCTTCATCGTATTGTGTAACGTGTGGGATATGCACCCAGTTACGATGCAGGTTTGCACCCGATAGTTTTTGGATACGTGAAAGTTTCTTCTCTTCCACCTCACCGAACTTGCTGAAGTCCACTTTCGGCCATGGAATAAGATCAACACCAGCACCGTTACCGCCTTTGCCAGCATTGCCTGATTCAACTTGCTTCACTAGCTCTTTCACATAGTTCTGCACGTCTTCTTTTATAACGCGGTTCTTACGGCCTGTGCCTTTTACTTTTGCAAGGTTAATACCGAATTCACGCGCAAGACGGCGAACAACTGGTGACGCGTGTGCATAGTCACTGTTCTCTACGAAGTCTTCACGTTTCGCTGGCGCTGGGCCACCTGCTTTTTGAGCAGGAGCTGGCGCCGCAGCCGCTGGTGCACTTGCTGGAGCTGCAGCCGCGGGTGCAGCCGCAGTCGCTGAGCCTTGTACTTCAAAGGTGAAGATAAGCGAACCTGTGCTTACTTTGTCGCCTACGTTCACTTTTACTTCTTTAACTGTACCAGAGAAAGGAGCCGGCACTTCCATTGATGCTTTGTCGCCTTCAACGTTCAGAATAGATTGCTCTTCTGACACGCTGTCACCAACACTGACCATCACTTCAGTCACTTCAACTTCGTCGCCACCGATATCAGGCACGACAACTTCTTTGATTTCAACACCACCACTTTGTGCTGGAGCAGCCGCTTCAGCTGCAGGTGCTTGCGCTGGCGCTGAGCCAGCAGTTTCAAAGACAAACACAAGCGAGCCGGTTTTCACTTTATCGCCTACGTTTACTTTGATTTCTTTAACAACACCCGCTTGTGGCGCTGGCACTTCCATTGAAGCTTTGTCGCCCTCAACACTCAGGATTGATTGCTCTTCTTCAACGGTATCACCAACACTTACCATGATTTCAGTGACTTCAACTTCATCATCACCGATATCTGGTACATTAATTTCAACACTCGCGCCGTCAGCCGCACTTGCAGCCGCACTTGCAGCTGGTGCTTCTTGTGCAGCTGGTGCAGGAGCAGCGTCTTGCGCTGCACCTTCAAAAATCATGATCAAGGTGCCCGTTGATACCGTGTCACCTTCAGCAATCTTGATTTCTTTAACTACACCCGCTTCGCTTGCAGGTACTTCCATAGAGGCCTTGTCGCCTTCCACAGTGATAAGCGATTGCTCAACTTCAACCTTGTCGCCAACAGCCACAAGAATTTCAGTAACTTCAACTTCATCGCCACCAATGTCTGGTACTTTAATTTCAATAGTCATTGCTAACCTCTTAAGCGTACAGCGGGTTAATCTTGTCTGCGTCGATGTCGAATTTCTTAATTGCATCTGCAATTACAGACTTCTCAACATCACCACGTTTAGCTAGCTCAGTCAGTGCAGCAACTACCACGTAACCTGCGTTCACTTCAAAGTGACGACGTAGATTTTCACGGCTATCCGAGCGACCGTAACCGTCTGTACCTAGTACGCGGTATGACTCAGCTGGGATGAAAGCACGAATTTGCTCTGCATAGTTCTTCATGTAGTCAGTCGCAGCAATTGCTGGTGCGTCGCCCAACACAGTTGCAAGGTAAGGAGCTTTTGCATCTGCTTCAGGGTGAAGCATGTTGTAACGATCTGCGTCTTGCGCATCACGCGTGATCTCATTGAACGACGTCACTGAGAATACGTCTGAAGCAATACCGTACTCGTCGCTAAGAATTTGCGCCGCTTTACGTACTTCATTCATGATAGTACCTGAGCTTAGAAGCTGTACTTGGCCTTTGCTGCCGGTATAACTTTCTAGCTTATAAATACCTTTACGAATACCTTCTTCAGCGCCTTCTGGCATTGCTGGTTGATGGTAGTTCTCGTTCATCAGAGTCAGGTAGTAGAACACGTTTTCTTGGTTCTCACCGTACATGCGACGGATACCGTCTTCGATGATTACTGCAACTTCGTAACCGAATGTTGGGTCGTAAGAAATACAGTTAGGCACTGTGTTTGCAAGAATATGGCTGTGACCATCTTCGTGCTGCAGACCTTCACCGTTAAGCGTAGTACGACCAGCCGTTGCACCTAGAAGGAAGCCACGTGCTTGTTGGTCACCTGCCATCCACGCCATGTCACCTACACGTTGGAAACCAAACATTGAGTAGTAGATATAGAACGGGATCATAGGTAGATCGTTGGTGCTGTATGATGTTGCAGCAGCAACCCATGAAGACATTGCACCTAACTCGTTGATACCTTCTTGCAGTACCTGACCACCTTGGTCTTCTTTATAGTAAGAAACGATGTCACGGTCTTCTGGGCTATAGTTCTGGCCGCGCGGGTTATAAATACCGATTTGACGGAACAGACCTTCCATACCGAATGTACGCGCTTCATCAGCAATGATTGGCACGATGTTTTTGCCAATGCCTTTGTCTTTTAACAATACATTTAATGTACGTACGAAAGACATGGTCGTTGAAACTTCACGCTTTTGCTCTTCAAGTAGTGGCTTGAATGCATCTAACTGAGGTAATGCCAGCTCTTCGCTAAAGTTAGGAAGACGCTGCGGTGTGTAACCGTGTAGAGCTTTACGACGGGCATGTAAGTATTCGTATTCTTTCGAACCTTCTTCGAGCGTTAGGTACGGAAGATTTGCTAAATCATCTTCAGATACCAAGTCATCAAGACCGAGACGACTGCGCAGGTGCGCTACGTGCGTCATGTCCATTTTCTTAACTTGGTGCGCGATGTTCTTACCTTCAGCCGCATCACCCATGCCGTAACCTTTTACTGTTTTCGCAAGGATTACAGTTGGACGACCTTTGGTTTCTTGCGCTGATTTGAACGCTGCGAATAGTTTCGAAGGCTCATGACCACCACGCTTAAGCGCGAAGATCTCTTCGTCTGTCATATCAGCAACAAGTGCTGCTGTTTCAGGATAACGACCGAAGAAGTGCTCACGTACATAGGCACCATCTTTGGCTTTATATGTTTGGTAGTCACCATCAACTGTTTCGTTCATCAGCTGTAGTAGCTTACCTGTTGTGTCTTTAGCAAGAAGTTTGTCCCAACCACTGCCCCACACAACTTTAATTACGTTCCAACCTGCACCTTTGAATAGACCTTCCAGCTCTTGGATGATCTTACCGTTACCCATTACTGGGCCGTCAAGTCGCTGCAAGTTACAGTTAACTAGGTAGCATAGGTTATCTAAGCCTTCACGAGCAGCGAAAGAAATCGCACCACGTGATTCTGGCTCATCCATCTCACCATCACCTAGGAATGCGTATACGCGTTGATTAGACGTGTCTTTAAGACCACGACCATCTAGGTATTTTAGGAAACGTGCTTGATAGATAGAAGCAATTGGACCAAGACCCATAGATACTGTTGGGAATTGCCAGAATTCAGGCATCAATTTCGGGTGTGGGTATGAAGGAAGACCTTTGCCATCCACTTCTTGACGGAAGTTATCTAGTTGCTCAGCAGTTAGACGACCCTCAACAAATGCACGGGCGTAGATACCCGGTGAAATGTGACCTTGGTAATAAACTAAATCACCGCCGTCTTGCTCATTAGGCGCACGGAAGAAATGGTTAAAACACACTTCGTAGAATGCTGCTGACGACTGGAAAGACGCCATGTGTCCACCTAAGTCAAGATCCTTCTTAGACGCACGCAGAACAATCATGATCGCGTTCCAACGGATGATAGAACGAATACGACGCTCAATGTTTACATCACCCGGGTACGCAGGTTCTTGGTCTGCTGGAATGGTATTAACGTAGTTAGTTGTTGTGCCAGTTGGCATGTCAACGCCATCTAAACGCGCTTGCTCTAACACTTGCTCAAGAATAAATTGCGCTCGCTCAACGCCTTCTTCACGCACTACAGACTCAAGGGCTTGTAACCACTCTTGGGTTTCAAATGCGTCTACGTCAACTTTATTGACTTCAGACATATGGAGTTTTCCTTATGTTTAAAATACGAATTTAAAATGCCAAAAAGCCCCCGTGCGAGCATGGCTCCACAGGGGCTTACAGCTTATTTTATTGTGCTCGGGTACGTCTAAGTGAACGCTCAATGCGTGAGTGTTCTCTGGTTGCTTCAAGCAATGCTTCTTCGATAAATGCTAAGTGAGCATTACTTGCTAGACGTGCCTCTTCAGGGTGCCCTTCAATGACGGCATCCATCAGCACTTGACGATGCTCAGCAAGTTGCTGTGACACCGCAGTTTTCTTCATCAGTACTTGCAAGTTTTGCAGTACATTTTGTTCTAGCAAAGCCTGCATGCCGCGCACTAGGTGCAGTAACACCACATTGTGTGATGCTTCGGCAATACAAAAATGAAATGCGTTGATGGCCTTGGCCTTCGCAGACAAATCATCACTGGCTTGTGCAATCTTGTCGAAACTTTCTTTGACCTTAACAAAGTCAGTTTGAGTACCACGCAAAGCTGCATAGTAGGCAGCGATCCCTTCGAGGGCATGACGGAACTCAAGTAAGTCAAATTGTGACTCAGGGTGTTTACTGATCAACTCAAACAGTGGATCACTCAACCCTTCTTCAAGTTGGTTCTTTACAAAAGTGCCACCACCTTGACGGCGTGTAACTAGCCCTTTTGCTTCCAACTTCTGAATAGCCTCACGCAGCGAAGGACGGGATACTTCGAATTGCTTGGCCAACTCACGCTCAGGAGGAAGCTTCTCTCCAGGCGCCAGTGACCCCTCCAGAATCATGTTCTCAAGTTGCGCTAGGATCACATCTGAAAGTTTCGCTGCTTTGACTTTTAATGACATTGTTATTTTTAGCTTTGGGTAAATTGGTCATACCAAAAAGTGCAGATAAGGTATCAGATTCGCCCTAGGCTGTCAAAAATGCCCATGAATGACTCAAAATTTGTTCACATCAGTATGGAATATATGGACAAAAATTAAAGTCTTTTTATTGCCATAGCAAATGGTCATACCAGTTAGTAAGTTTTCAACGAACATAAAAAAGCCCCCACAATCACATTGCAGAGGCTTTTTGTTGTTCTAGAACTGCGTCTAAAACAAGACTAACTAATTAATATAGTTAGCTTATTTATTCATGAAGTCGACACCTTCTTGGATGTCTTTGTTCAGAGTTGCAAGCATGTCGTCTTTTGCTTTTTGCTCAAACGCGCTTAGCTCACCGTAAGAAAGAAGTTCTTCAACACCATTCTTACCTAGGCGTACTGGCTGAGCGAAGAATTGTGCATCTTCACCGTTGCCTTCAACGTATGCGTACTCGATTACGTCTTCACCTTGTAGGCCTTTCACTAGTGATAGGCAGAAACGTGCTGCCGCCGCACCCATAGAAAGTGTAGCACTACCGCCACCCGCTTTAGCTTCAACAACTTCAGTACCCGCGTTTTGGATACGAGTAGTCAATGCAGCAATTTCTTCATCAGAGAAAGTCGCACCTTCAACTTGTGAAAGAAGTGGAAGAATAGTTGTACCTGAGTGACCACCGATCACTGGTACTTTTACCGCACTTACGTCTAGACCTTTAAGCTCAGCTACGAAAGTTTCAGCACGGATAACGTCAAGAGTCGTTACACCGAATACGCGAGCTGGGTCATAAGTACCCGCTTTTTTGAACACTTCAGCAACGATTGGCACAGTGCCGTTTACTGGGTTAGTGATCACACCTACCATCGCTTTAGGACAGTTTTTAGCAATGCCTTCAGCAAGAGCTTGCACGATGCTAGCGTTCACGTTGAACAAATCAGCACGGTCCATACCAGGCTTACGAGGCATACCCGCTGGAATTAAAACGATGTCACAACCGCTCAGAGCAGCATCTAGGTCTTCTTTACCGAAGCCTTTAACTGTAACAGCAGTTGGGATGTGTGATAGGTCTACAGCAACACCAGGAACAACAGGTGCTACGTCGTATAGCGAAAGCTCAGAACCTGCTGGAAGGCTATTTTTTAGTAGTAAAGACAGCGCTTGGCCGATACCACCGGCAGCACCTAAAACGGCAACTTTCATTTTAATTCTCCGTAAAAAACGAGACTAGTTAGTAGAGATTTGAGTCGTATGACTAATTGATGGCCATAAAGATAATGAAAATAGGCGCTAAAGACAAATTAATCGTCGTTATTTTGAGGATAATCTCGACCATAGTCGTAAACTTAACTGTAAAGTTTGACCTAAGATGAAATACACTGACTTCTTAGGTAGAATATTTACAACAATTTGCAAAGAAGAATGACATTATGCAAGCGCAAGAAAAACAAGAAGCTTTGGTAAAAGCCTTTAAGGCAATTCTTAAAGAGGAAAACTTTGGTTCACAAGGTGAGATTGTCGACGCTCTCAAGGAACAAGGTTTCGACAATATCAGCCAGAGCAAAGTATCGCGCATGCTGAGTAAATTTGGTGCGGTAAGAACCCGTAACGCCAAACAAGAAATGGTGTACTGCCTTCCTGCCGAACTCGCTGTGCCAACAGCCAAGTCGCCACTTCGCCAGCTGGTCATTGATATTGTTCACAACGAAATGATGATTATCATCACGACTAGCCCAGGTGCTGCGCAGTTGATTGCGCGTTTACTGGATTCATTAGGTAAAGCAGATGGCGTATTGGGCACTATCGCTGGTGACGATACAATTTTTATCGCCCCAGCAAAAGTATCAGAAATAGATATGACGCTGGAGCGCGTACGTAAGCTGTTCGATAACGTCTAGAACACGTTTATGTGTAGTGTGTAGAGATGAACGCTACACACTTTGGTCCTTTAGACTTCTCAAAAACTCTACAGAGGGAGCAAAAAATGCAGCTCCCATATCAGCTTGAGTAAAATCGAGCCACCCATCATAGTGGGCATGGTCACCTAACTGGCTTCGCAACATTTGTGCAAAGGCATTCCCTGTCGCAGAGCAGGTTACCGACAACAGACCTTGCTTGTTCATGGTGCCAAAAGGCATCCCTTGATGAAGTAATAGTGGCTGACCTTTTTCATCTTTGAGTTCAGTACACACGGCATGGCTATTAGCATTGAGCGGCATCAGCAACTCGCTATCTAGGCGCGTGCGCCCCATCACTATTTCTTGATCTTCAACCGGTAGCGCTTGCCAGGCACTGAGGTTATGAGTAAAGCGCTGCACATGCACATAACTGCCTTTAGCAAAATCAGGGTCATTGTCATCAACTAATGCGGTAAGCATTTTTTGGCGACCGTGGGGAGTGTCAGGCGCGTAAACAAAGCCGTTGAAGTCACGCCCATCGAGGAAGCGGAAACAGGTGATATCTTCCACAAGTTCTACATCAGGCGCTAACAACTGCAACACTCTTTGACCAAAGAGGTGATTCACGTCTTCTCGGTCTGAGCGAATTTGCACAAACAAATCAAATGGTTGCACGCCAATGCTGTGTTCTGAAGTCGAGACACTCGGGAAACTTGTTAGCTCATTGGGCATGGCTTGCGGATAAAAATGGGGCCAGTACTGTGCGCCAATCGCAACAAAGCTTGAGACCATGGCTTCTGAGAAACGGTCATCATACTCAGATTGCAATTCTACTAGCTGAGCTAATTTGCTTTTAACTGTCTCATCATGGCCATCAAGGACATTAAAAAACAGATGCAGGCCATGTAAGTTTGCCTGCGCACAAACGCCGGACTGCGCTTTGGGCATGTATGCAAAGTTCCTTTGGTTTTTATTGTTATGTGCCAAAAGCGCTTTCATAAGCGCTCTGAATGGGCGATTAATTGGTAAAGAAATTTACCGAATGTGAGGTAATTGTAATCGATAGCCTTTGTGTCGGCAAAAACTCTTGTTCAGGTTGGCTCACAGGCACTTCAATCTCTTGGTCAAACACGCGTACTCGATACACATATTCGGTGCCAACAAAGCGCTTCGAGATAACCGTCACCGGCCCATTATCGTCAGCAACGAGTCGCAACTCATGGGGGCGCACATAGAGCTGACCAGTACTTTGCTCACCGGCAATTGCAAGTTGCGACTTGACCACACCAAAGGGCGTTTCGAAGTGATAGTCATCTTGTTTTTGCGCATCAAGGTATAGGCCTTCACCCAAAAACTCTGCCACCACGCGAGAGCGAGGGTGATGAAACAATTCTTGCGGTGTGCCCTGTTGAGCAATTTGCCCTTTATGCATCACCGCTAGGGTATCAGCAAAGGCAAAAGCCTCTTCTTTCGAATGGGTCACAAAAATAGCGGACACTTGCTGATCTTTAATAATGTGGCGTATATCAGCTATGAGCTGGTATCGAACTTGATGGTCAATATTAGAGAATGGTTCATCCAGCAATAATAAGCTCGGCTTGTAAGCAAGCGCACGCGCAATAGCCACTCGCTGTTGTTGACCTCCCGATAACTGATGGGGGTAACGCCCTGCAAACTCCTCTAGGTGAACCAAGGCTAGCATTTCCTTTACGCGCTCGCTTTGTGCTTGTTTCGACATCCCCTGCAAACCAAAGGCAATGTTTTGCGCCACGTTCAGATGCGGAAATAACGCGTAGTCTTGGAACATCATACCTATGTTGCGATGCTGCGGCGCCACAAAGTTGTTGCTATCACACACGGTTTTATTGCCAAGGCGAATAACACCTGAGTGAGGACGCAACAAACCAGCAATGGCTTTGAGTGTCGTGGTTTTACCGCAACCGCTAGCTCCCAATAAACACAAAATTTCGTTGTCACCTAGATGCAAACTTAGTTCATTGACCACAGCACGTTCACCGTAGTTAAAGCTAATATTTTCCAAGTGTAATTGCGCTGACATTAGTGTTTATGTTCCATTGAGCGATTAATAAAATACAGCGGGATCAATCCCACAACAACTATAAAAACGGCCGCAACTGAGGCCAGTTCTAGTTGCTCGTCACTGACATACTGAAATACGTGGGTCGCCAGTGTTTCAAAGTTAAACGGCCTAAGCAACAAGGCTGCCGGCAACTCTTTCATACATTCGATAAACACCAATAGTGCTGCTGTAAGAATGCCACGACGTAATATCGGTATATGTACGCTGGTCAATGTTTGCCTAGGGCTGCGTCCCATGGATTGACTAGCCATATCTAAATTTGGGCTGATGCGACTAAAACTCGACTCAATGCTGCCGTGGGCGATAGCATAAAAACGTACTACATAAGCAAAGATAATAGCGAATAAAGTACCACTCAAAAATAAGCCTGGCTGCCAACTTGACGATTCAAGCCACTGATTGAGGTAGTCTTCAAATGTAGTTAGAGGTAACAATACGGCTATCGCTAATACCGTACCCGGTAGCGCGTAGCCCGTACTCCCAAGTCGCCCTGGCCAAAGGCTCAATTTACTTGGTGCTAAACGTTGCGAGTAAACCACAACAATACTCAAGAGTATGGTCACCAAACTGACCACAGCAGAGATTTTCAAGCTATGCCATGCGTAGACAAAGAACTCGTTATTCCACGCCTGATCGAAGTAATCGACGGCGTACTCTAAAAGCACGGCCACAGGAATAACAAACGCAATCAGGAGAATAAAGCTAGCAAATGCTGTTGCCGCCCACGCTTTAGTGCCAGATAACGTATACAAGGGCTCATTACTGAGTTGAGTTTGTCGCTCGTATACCGCCTGGTTTCTGCGTGAATAGCGCTCCACAACAATGGCAACAAACAAAATCAGCAACATGATCCCCGAGATTTTGGCCGCCGCAGTTAGTGAGTAATAACCAAACCAAGTATCGTAAACGGCCGTTGTTAAGGTGCTCACGGCGAAGTAACTGACCGTGGCGAAGTCAGCCATGGCTTCCATACTGATCAGCGCTATAGCTGCCGCAATCGCACCTCTTGCAAGGGGTAAACTGACCGTGAAAAAACTTTTAGTAGGACTGTGGCCCATAATTTGCGCCGCATGCACTAGTTTATGAGATTGCTCTTTCAGTGCGGTTTTAAAAATAAGGAAAAGATACGGGTAGAGCACTAAGGCTATCATCACTGTCGCACCACCCAAGGTACGAATATCGAAAAACCAATAGTCCTCTGGCGATTGCCAACCAAAATAATCACGCAGCGCAATTTGTACCGGCCCTGCGTAATCAAATAAGTCGGTGTACACATAAGCAATCAGGTAGGTAGGCATAGCCAAAGGCAACATAAGTGCCCATTCGAACTGTTTCTTTGCGGGAAAGTCGCAATAAGCCACCAGCCACCCCAGAGGCAAGGCGATTAAACAACTGAGAAAAGCAACGCCAATGATCAACAACACGGTATTGTTGATGTAATCCCACAGCACAGTATCCCACAGATGCGCAAACACCTCAGGATCACTTTGCAGAGATTCAAAAATAAGGAAGCATAACGGCAACGACAGGCCTAAGCCTGTCGTCCATGCAATCAGCTGCCACGATGACAGCGAAAATTTAAACTGCATTGATACCTATTAATTACAGGTCGAATTTAACCTCATCAAGCAGTCTTAACGCCGCGGCGCGGTGTTTGCTGATCTCAGACAATGGCAGAGTGTCTTCTTTGAACTTACCCCAAGAGGCAACAAGCTCAGACAATGGTACGCCCGGCTTAACCGGATATTCCATATTGACAGAGGCATACATATTTTGTGCCGTATTGTCGGTCATAAACTCGATCAGTTTCAAGGCATTTTCCTTGTTTTTGGCATGTTTGGTTAGCACCACACCAGAAACATTCACATGCGCACCTCGGTCTTGCTGATTAGGAAAATTAATAAATACCGAGTCGGCCCATGCTTTTTGTTGCTCATCTTCGATCATCTTGCCGAAGTAGTAGCTGTTACCGATAGCTACGTCACATAAACCTTCTTTAACCGCTTTAACTTGAGCTCGGTCATTACCTTGAGGTTTACGCGCTAGGTTTGCCTTTAGCCCTTCTAGCCAAGTTTTAGTCTGCGCTTCACCGTGGTGAGCAATCATAGACGCAACCAATCCTAGGTTGTATGGATGCTTGCCTGGGCGCATACACACCTTATTCTTGTATGCCTCTGTAGCTAAATCTTCATAACGTAGCGTATCGAGCTTACCGACACGGTCTTTTGATGAATAAACATTACGGACGCGTTTAGTGAGTGCTACCCACTGCCCTTGCGGATCGCGAAACCCAGCAGGAATATTAGCGTCAACCGTGTCACTGCTAATCGCTTGCGTAAGCGCCATGTCTTCAAGCTGCATTAGCGCGCTGAAATTAGAAGTCAGAACAAGGTCTGCCTGAGTGTGCTTGCCTTCGCGCTTTAAGCGCTCAATAAGGCCTTTTTTCGCAAACACGACATTAGCTTTAACACCCGTTTGCTCAGTAAATTTTTCTAAAATAGGCTCAATCAAAAAAGGTTGGCGGAAGGAATAAATATTGACCGTTTCCTCTGCAATAGCCGTCGTGGATGCTAATACCGAGATGACAGACGCTACAGCGAGTCCAAATGCTTTTTTCATTAAAGCCTCCAATTTAAATAAAAATAATTATCAAGCGCATCTTACTATTAAGAAGAGAAATGTACAGTGCAAAACTGACAGCGAGCTGAACAACTTCCACCTTCGCCATTTTTATTGTGAGATATATCTCACAAACGATCAGGTTATTGCGCTATCTGGTGCTTAAAAATGCAACTAAAAAAATCTAAAGTACTGATATTTATATGATTTACCTTTTATTTCAGTAATATGACTAACATTAGATTGCTGTTGATTGGCTGTTATCAGGTTTTCTATCCCATATACTTAGTCCATCGCTTGTGAGGGCATATGAGCGGTAAAGTTAAGGAAAACCGATGTTCAAGGAAGAGAGCATTCGAGCAGGACGCTAGGGACAAGGAAAGTAAATACGGACGTGTAAATAGACCTACACGCTACAAGGAAGTATTAAGGACAACGGGTTTGGTTCACCCAAGGAATGTCAACAGGGCGTTGATGCACAGGAAGTGAAGAATTGAACCTGGGTAGTGTGAATAAAAATGCCAACTACATTTAGTCCACATGACTCATTGACAGGCTGTCACAGGAAAAGGGGACAAGGATGAAACCGCAGCACATGCAGCGGCTGATCACTTCGTGATTACAGGGAATTGAACTTGCTTCAATACTGGCAGGATGCCGGAAAATTCCGTCAGCGCGACCTTTACGGTCGCGTATTTTTTTGCGCGCTTGGCAACTAGTCATCTAGCGCAGTAAATGCCGCTGCGAATATAGCGCACTCCAAACTTTGCCTCTTCTTGTCGAAATCTGCGATTCAAAATAATGCATCAGACGCCGTTTGTCGGCTGGCTCATCTTTTAAAGCCGCACCGATGAGAGAATGTGCAATATTTTCAAGGTTAATATCACCGTTATTAAAATAATGCGCCTGAACACAAAATGCGTGCGCAACAGAAATAATTTCCGCCGTTGACATGGTCGCGCCAGCAAGACGATCTGTTGTGAGCCCATCACATGTTTGTCCTGTGCGCAGTTCATGAAAAACTGTGGTGAGTACTTCAAAAATCTCATCATCAAGCACAACTGATAGTCCCGCATTAGCGTTCAACTTTCGAACCTCACGCATGACAACCAAGATCTCATCCTCGAGTCGCTTTATCGGACAAATATGTTCAAAGCTCATTCTCCTTTTTAGCGCAGCGCTCATATCCTTAATACCCACATCCAAATTATTGGCAGTAGCGATAATATTGAATCCCGCCTTGGCGTATAACAGACTCTGTTCGTGTGGAAGTTCAGGAATACTAATCACACGCTCCGACAATAAACTCAATATTGCATCTTGAATGGGCTGGTCACATCGAGAAATTTCTTCGAAGCGAACAACCTTACCTAGCTCCATCGCACGAAACAAAGGTGTAGGAACCAAAGACTCAATACAAAAGCCTTTCTCTGAAACACTATGCTGATTCCAAGTGTAGAGTAGCTGCCGCACCTCCTTGATAGCCCCTCCTTGAATTACATAGGAGGAATCCTTTGATATCGCGGCACTGAGTAATTCTGATAAGCGCGACTTTGCAGTTCCGGGCTCCCCTAGCAACAAACTACCTCTGCCAGAGGCAAGGCTAACAAGGACCCGAGAAACAACACCCGGTGGAGCAAAAAATTTGGTCTCAATTCCCAGTTTTTTATCACCGATTATGAACTTTTCAATAGTTGAAGGAGATAAATACCACCCAGGAGGAGGGCTGATTGGATCAAAATCGGCCAGACGATTTAACTCCTCCATAAACTCCTCTTCTGCGGGAATACGTTGCTGCTTAATTTCATTAATCATCAGTGCTTACTCCCCTCTTTTTTCTGGAGACATACGATCTTGGGGTAGTATTTTTTGCAGTTCGCTGAGCGCTATCTGCCCGCTAATAACATGTGCCAACGCACTGTCACGCATCGTAATTAAACCGGAATCCAGTGCAGTCAAACGTAATGACTCAACATCAGGCTTATTTGAAATAGCTTTGCGAATATCACTATTTGCATAAAGGTATTCAATCACCGCAATTCGGCCTTTTGTTCCGCGTTGGCCGCAGTGTTCACATCCCTTGCCTCGGTAGCATTTGAATTTTGTCGGCACTCCATCAGGAAATACTTCGCTGAGCAACTCCTCATTCGGGGAGTCTTCAATTTTGCAATGTGGGCAAATTCGCTTTGCCAAACGCTGTGCAATAACGGCGATTAATTCACTTGCTATAGAATTTGGATGAATTTGCAAGTCGTATAATCGCTGAAGTGCATCCACTGCGTCATTACTGTGCAGCGTTGATAACACAAGGTGGCCCGTTTGAGACGCCCTAATCGCCTCCAATGCTGTTTCGTAATCTCGAATTTCCCCCACTAAAATGACATCAGGGTCTTGTCGAACAAAAGCTCGCAGCGCCTGCGCAAACGTAAAGCCTATTTCCGGTCTAACATGGCTTTGCTGAACATTATCAATAGAGTATTCAATGGGATCTTCAATGGTTAAAACTTTTCGGGTGCCATCGTCTGCGAGTTGCTGCAAACCCGCGTATAACGTGGTTGATTTGCCTGACCCTGTAGGCCCGACGACTAACACTAAACCAACTGGGTTTTTGAGTAAGCGTCGATAGTAATCAGCGATTTTAGGAGACATTCCCAAACCTTCCATAGTCATCGCTCTGCCCGTGTGCTTTAGCAAACGAACAATAATATGCTCACCATGCAAAGTCGGCTGGGTTTGCACCCGCAGGTCATAATCTTCGCTACCGTATTTAAGCTTCGTTCTCCCTCCTTGAGGCAGGCGGCGCTCTGAAATATCTAGCTGCGAACGAATTTTAATGACATTGATCAACCCGTTGTAATCGTCTCCATGCAGTTGAATCCGAGTAAAGTCATGTAAATCACCATCAACTCTTAGTCTCACGCGGACATGACCACCATATATTTCTAGGTGAATGTCACTGGCACGCTCACCAATCGCTTCTATCAACAAATCTTCGTAAACTGAAACTAAATATGGATTGATAGTGGTGTCGATTTTCTCAAAGTCTTCTTGGGGAGTGGCTTCTTCATTCAACTCATGGAAAATTTCCGTTCCGCGAGAAACAACATCAAGATGAGACCAAAGTCGTTTGAAGTTTGCTGTGGGGATGACACGACAATCGACTTGTTTACAAGGATGCATTCTGCGCAAGTCATCATAGCTAATGTCTTCACTGTCCGTCACCAGAGTGATAACGTTATCACTCTCGTAAATAGGCAATATCCTGTGTATTTCTAAATAATTGCGTGAGTAATTATTTATCAGCTCAGGTTGCAACATCTCG
Organism: Pseudoalteromonas pernae; assembly: GCF_039831865.1. Taxonomy (NCBI): domain Bacteria; kingdom Pseudomonadati; phylum Pseudomonadota; class Gammaproteobacteria; order Alteromonadales; family Pseudoalteromonadaceae; genus Pseudoalteromonas; species Pseudoalteromonas pernae. Next base: position 360,796 of record NZ_JBDODM010000004.1, on the reverse strand, counting down.
TAAAGCTCATTGAGCGTTTTTTTATCTTCCACAGCACTAATAACAGGTTCACTTGAATTATCGTTAAGCCTCGGAATATCTATGACTAAATGGCTGTGAGTGCGAAAGTCGAGCTCACCTAGACAACCTCGATATTTAAGTTCGTTGCGCTCTTTTTGATAATGAAGAAGTTGTGGTGTATTAAATTCACCACTGAAATGAATAAGGCTCGCCCCCTCGGACATAAAGTTTAAAAGGCACTTCACGTCATCTAAAAAACACGTACAGATTACACACTGTACAGGCTTATCAAGGGTTGCAACATTCGCAATGTCATCGCTGATAACGCTCACATTTGCTTGATTGATAATTTGAAGGTTGCGCTTTGCTAACTCTGCTACTTGCACATTTCTCTCAACCGCCACGACAAAGTGACATAGCTTAGCTAACACAGCACTAAGGTAACCGGAGCCGGCTCCGATATGCATCACATCAATATCTTGCCCAACGTCGGGTAAGGCTTTCAATAGTTCTCGGATAATAGCCTCTGTTGGCAGGCCATGCCCCAGACCACGCTCATCTAAATCTTTTGAAATGATAAATTGCTCGCGGTCCAATATCTCAAGAGCAGCATCAATTTTATTTTGGCTAGCAAACGGCATAATTTCAGTAAAACTTATTAGCTTTACTCATAAATATAAGACAGATTTGAGACTTACGAGATTGATGTAGAACAGACTTTAGTGGAATTTAAATTCAGAAAGGAATTTGTACCTAGAAGATGGCTCATCTAGGTACAAGCTTAGATACCTACTTGTTTACGTTGACGATAACCCGCCCACGTATCTGTCCGTCCATGAGGGCTTGGGCTGTACTTACAACATCACCTAGACTCACTTCAACCGCTACATCAGCAAATACTGTTGGGTCGATAATATCGCCTAACTGTTGCCAAGCTTCGATTCTGTCCTCAATTGGTCGCATCACGCTATCGATGCCAACAAGCGTCACACCGCGTAAAATAAAGGGTGCCACGCTAGCCGGGAAATCCATACCTTGTGCCAAACCACACGCAGCTACCACGCCACCATATTGAGTACTCGCGCAGGCATTTGCTAGTGTGTGGCTACCCGCTGAGTCTATCACTCCAGCCCAACGCTCTTTCGCTAATGGGCGACCTGGCTCACTCAATGTCTGCCTATCAATAACCTCTGCAGCACCAAGTTTGTGTAAATAGGGAGATTCCTCAAGGCGACCTGTTGATGCCACCACGGTGTAACCTAATTTACTGAGAATATGAATGGCAAAACTGCCAACACCACCATTGGCACCCGTTACCAGTATTTCGCCTTTGTCCGGTGACACACCATTTTTCTGTAGTGCGATAACACACAACATAGCAGTATATCCGGCAGTGCCAATGGCCATGGCTTGGCTTGGAGAGAAAGCTTTTGGTAGCGGAATCAGCCAGTTGCTCTGTAATCGCGCTTTTTGCGCAAGTCCGCCACAATGCACTTCGCCTACGCCAAAGCCATTTAATAACACCTGATCGCCGACCTTGAATTGCGGACTGTCGCTTTGCTCAACCGTACCAACCAAATCAATACCAGGGATCATTGGAAATTGCCTGACCACTGGGCTTTTGCCTGTGATGGCAAGCGCATCTTTATAGTTGAGCGTACTGTACTCAACCTTGAGGGTAACGTCACCTTGCATCAGTACACTGTCATCAAGTTGCTTTACCTTTGCATGATAACCTTGCTCATCTTTTTCGATTAAAACGCCACTGAACATCGTGTTCTCCTGAAATTAGACCAATCGTCTACAAAAATACACAATGAATCCGCAAAACGGCCAAAGGCCCATACTACTTTGGCAAACTCATCATAAATTGAGAATAAAAACTCTCTAAAGGAGCTGAGCTTTTCACTAGCTTGGCGCGACTTACCGCCCCTTCCCAGCCAATCCAAAAATATTCGGCCAGCGCATCACATTGTGCCGAAGCGGCTAACTCACCATTGTGTTGGGCTGCATAAAAACACTGCGCCAGTTTTTGCTGCCAATTAGAAAAAACCTGTATTAGAGGTTGGCGAAAACTCTCGGGCAACAAATCGACCTCTTGACCTAGGTTACCGACTAAGCAACCGCGCTTAAATTCGTGTTTGGCCATTCCTTGCTGTGCGTCTATCACAAAGTTTCGCACACGCTCCAGTGGCGAGTGGGATTCATCCAGCAGAAATAAGTCCAATTTCTTTGCAAAGTAAGTAGCGTAGCTGTCGAGAACCGCCATGCCAAATGCCTCTTTACTGGCAAAATAGTGATAGAAAGACCCTTTGGGAACGCCCACCTTTTTCAAGATGCCATCAATTCCCGAAGCGGCGAAACCACTTTCGGTGAGCTGCTCTAAACCACTGCGAATAAGCGCAGTACGAGTGTCGTGCTCATTGCTGTGACTTTTGGGCGGACGACCTCTGCGAGGTTTGTTGATTGAAACTGTCATGACTCAATATTAGACCGATCGTCTATTAAATTACAAATAAAAAGTCTTGCCCATAAAAAAAGGAACCCTCAGGCTCCTATTTTCAGCACAATTGCGACTAACGCTCACCCCGTTTTTCTGCTCGCTTTTGCGCGTGACGCTCTTTGCGTTTCTCTTTCATTTCAACAAATTTCTGCTGTTGCTCTGTGCTCAGAATATTCCAAATTTGATGTTTGGCTTTCATATGCGCAATCTGACGCTCAAGATGATCCGCTTGCTTTGCAGCGATCATTGCACGTGCTGCATCTTCATCAAAGCTCTCAGAAGTCTGTGTCAGTGCGTCAAATTGCGATTTTTGTTCAGCTCTATCGCCTCGTTCAGGGCGTTGCTGCTTTTGCGCATCTCTAATTGCTTTGATTTGGTCTTGCTGCGCTTGTGATAGCTCTAGATATTGGCTCATACGCTCACCAAACATTTCACGCTCATGTTTATGGTGCTCACCTTTCCCCGCAATTGCTGCTGACGATGCGAGACCAATTGTAATCACTGCTGCTGTAAGTAACTTATTCAATTTCATAATGGACTCCTAAGTTGTCCTAGGTTGTGAACTATATTTGCTAACTAGCTTAGCGTGCGCAATGCAAAGCAACGTCAGCGCTATGTAAAGGTTGTGTAAAGGTGTCGCAATGGGGCAAAACATTCAGTTACTATGAAACGAATCGAGCGATATAAGACAGAGTAAACAATGAGAATTCTATTAGTTGATGATGATATTGAACTAGCAAACATGTTGAGTGAATACATCCAAAACCAAGGATTCGAGGTAGATTGTGCCCATGATGGTGAGCAAGGTCTCGAACTTGCACTAAGCAACAAATACGCATTGGTTTTGCTTGATGTCATGTTGCCGACTATTGATGGTTTTGAGGTACTCAAACGGTTACGAGCACAATCTTTGGTGCCTGTGATCATGCTCACCGCAAAAGGCGATGACTTTGACCGTATCTTCGGTCTTGAGCTTGGTGCAGACGACTATATTCCGAAACCCTTTAATCACAGAGAGCTGCTGGCGCGAATCAAAGCTATTACCCGCCGTATAGAGCACATTAATAACAGTCAGCCCAAAGCAGAACTCGCGTTCGCAGACTTGTCGGTGTGCATGCATAGCCGCAGTGCGCAGGTGGCTGGTGCTGCGCTCACCCTGACCGGCACTGAATTTGCGATTTTACATCTGTTGATGCAAGAGCCCAGCGCAATTGTTAGCAAAGAGCAAATCAGCGAGCAAGTACTGGGGCGTCGTCTTGCCCCTTACGACCGCTCCATCGACATGCATGTCAGTAACTTACGTAAAAAGGTTGCCGAACATATTGAAAATGAACGGATCCGCACAGTGCGTGGTGCTGGCTATGTACTTATTGGAGATGCCTAAGTGTTCAATAAGCTCTATGTAAAAATCTTTTTGTGGTTTTGGCTAACACTGGCAGCCACAGTGGCTTCATTAGCCGCTTTGAGTTCAGTGAGTTTTAGCGAAATTAGCTACGAGCCCCTGCGTGAACAAGATGCGCGCCAACTGCACCGCTTAGGCCGTGGACTGGAAGTTTCGGCGAAAAAATATGGTGCCACAGCGCAACAGGTTATAAACCGCTCAAGAATCAAAGGGCGTAAAAAGATTTACTTATACTCCCCAGAAAAAGACATCGCCTACAGTAATTTCACCGCGATTGATGAAGATGATTTAAGCCTACTCAACTTTCGTTTGGACATGCCGCCCCAAATTATCTTTCATGAACATTATCATGCCATTGGCCCGCTAGTAGTGGATTTGCCTGACGGCCAATTTCAATTGTATGAAATTAAACGCGGTGGCCCAGTGCCATGGATGTTCCGTCTCAAATTTATACCTCACTGGGTGAAGGTAACTGTCGCCATAGCGGCTTCTATGTTATTGAGTTTCCTGTTCACACGCACGCTGATAGGGCCTATTAACTCACTGCGCCAAGGCACGAATGCGATTGCCGAAGGTAAACTCGATACCCGTGTAAATATTACCTCTAATCGCAGTGATGAACTCGGTGATTTAGCGAAAGACTTTAACAGCATGGCGCAACGACTGGAGATCTTAGTAAATAGCCAGCGCTCACTATTAGGGGATATTTCCCATGAGCTACGTTCTCCATTAACACGTTTATCGTTGGCCTGCGCTTTGGCGCAAGATAATGCTGACGACAAAACCAATATGCAGTTGGTGCGTATCGAAAAAGAGGCGCAGCTATTGGACTCAATGATTGAGCGCATCTTGATGCTTTCACGCTTGGAGAACCGTCAACAAACGTTAAGAACCGAGACAATTCCCCTTACTCAGCTGTTAACGCCTGTGTTGAATGACGCTCAATTTGAAGCGCAGTCCTCGGATAAGCAAATTAACCTGCCTACAATCGGTGATGACCTAACATTGGATGTAGACCCGCAACTGATTGCCAGCGCAATCGAGAATCTATTACGCAACGCTATTAAATATGCACACTCCACCGTTGACGTAAGCTTAGCGCAACAAGCGAATGCCATAACCTTGCTTATTCGCGATGATGGCCCAGGTGTCGAAGAAAGTGAGCTCAAACATATAACCGAGCCCTTTTATCGTGTTGGCAGTGCCCGCACTCGCCAAAGCGGTGGCACGGGCCTAGGTTTAGCTATCGCAGCCAAGGCTATCGCGGCACACAAAGGGGTACTGGAGTTGCAAAATCATCCGCAAGGTGGTTTAGTAGCGAGCATCTATTTACCTACGAACTAATACTGAATGTTTTACTCCAGCGAAGCTTTGCTTTCTAAAAATGATGAAGCCATCGACCATTTTTGGCACCAAGATATGACTTCTGATTTTTTGGAAACTAAGCACGGTAAGTTATTTTACGCCTATCATTTACCGTATCGCGCTGATTATGCCATCGTCATTAGTTCTGGGCGCATCGAAGCTGCGCAAAAATACCAAGAGTTGTTATGGGAGCTCGCCCGTAACAACGTGGCTGTTTTTATCGTCGATCACCAAGGTCAAGGTCGTTCTTATCGCCATTTGCAAGACACTCACAAAGGGTATGTTGGTCATTTTGACGACTACAAGGCTGACCTTCATCAGTTCATTACCCAAGTGGTTAATCGCCATTGGCGAGGCAAAAAGATACTACTAGGGCATTCCATGGGAGGCGCTATCGCTCTCGATTATGTGTGTAGCTATCCTGAAGAGTTTGCTGGTATATTTTTGAGTGCGCCGATGCTTCAAATCCACACAGGGTCAACAAAACCCTGGCTCGCGAAACTCTGGGCTAGCACGGTATGCACCCTTACCAGCGGTGACAACTATGTACCCGGCCATGGCCCTTACGCCGAAGTGCCTTTCAGTGACAATGAGCTCACACACTCACAAGAGCGTTATCGTCGTTTTCGTGCTTTGTACAACAGTTACCCAGAATTACAGCTCGGCGGTGTCACCTTCAAATGGCTCAACGCCGCCTTTAAAGCGATTGATAAACTTAGAAAAAGTGAATGCCCTATCCCGTTATTTATTGCCGCAGCGGAAAAAGATACTGTGGTCGATACCTCGCCTTATGCGGATTTCATTCACGTGCAAAATTACGGCATTTTGAAAACATATCAAGGTGCTAAGCATGAGCTGCTTTGCGAACATGATGCTGTTCGCAAAGCCCTACTCAGAGACCTGCTCAATTTCAGTAATCAGTTATAGATACTTAGATAAGTACTTCTTGTACATAGGATCGGAGAGCGCTAACTCACGCTGTTCGGCAAGTATATCCTGAAGGATTTGTTTCGAGGTGAGCGGATTAGCTAACACCACACGAAATACCACTGTTGGTTGATATCCATAAGCTTTAGGCGTTAATCGTGTACGTGACACGAATGAGCGCCCCGCTTCACGCTGGCGCTTTTGCATACTCGCCGTGAAGCGATTCAGCGCAGCATAGATATCCAGCTTGGTTTGTTCATCAGCCGTTTTTAAACGCTCTTTGATTGCTTGTGGCACGTAGCGATAGGTAAGCAAACAAAGTTCAGGCTCTGAGATAAGTTCAAAATCCGGCTCTGCCTTAATTAAATCAGCAAAGTAACGGGCTTTTTCCAAACTTTTATCAATCAGCATTTCATAGCCTTTGCGGCCAATAATGCTCAAGCAAGCATGAACCAGCATTGCCATACCTGGGCGACTGCCTTCAAGCGTATGGCTACCTAAATCTTTAGAGCCTTTACGCAGAATGTACTCGGCGTGATGTTCAATAGCATCCGTCGCGCTTGGGTCTTTGAACAACACCACTCCCGCCCCCATAGGCACATACATTTGCTTATGCGCATCGATAGTGATGGAGTCAGCACGTTCAATCCCAGCCAGTAAGTGACGAGCATTGTTCGAAAGCAATGTAGCCCCCCCCCACGCTGCATCAACGTGGAAGTGACAATCAATTTCTTGTGCCAAGTCGGCCATGTCATTGAGCGGGTCAATATTGCCTGTTTCGGTCGTGCCAGCAACACCAACAATAGCCATGACTTTGATGCCTTGCGCTTGCAGCGCTAGCGCCTCTTTACGCATAGCTTCAACATCAACCTTATTGTCTTCACCCGTAGGGATAGAGATAAAGTTGTCACGGCCAATGCCGAGTAAATCAGCGGATTTACCTAAAGAGTAATGACCGCGCTCTGATACCAATACCGCTAAACCTTTATAGCCATAATGGAACATCGCCGCCACTAAACCTTGCGCACCGATACCTTTAAAGTCACCTTCCGGCTTAAGCAAGCGGTTACGCGCAATCCAAAGAGCGGTAATATTTGCCACGGTACCGCCAGAACAAAATGCCCCTAATGAGGTTTTAGCGCTGTGCATCCACTTGTTGTAGAATTCTTCATCACGATCGTAGGCCATGTGATGCAGCATGCCGATCACTTGGCGTTCGAGTGGTGTAAAAGCTTTAGAGGTTTCAATCTTTACCAGATTCTGGTTTAGACCCACCATCAATTTCGACAGGGGCAGCACAAAGTGCGGCAATGCCGACGTCATATGGCCAATAAAGCTCGGTGCAGCGGTATGCACAGAGTGGGCAACCAACTTTTCCATGATGTCTTGAGCATGAGCGCTGACAAACATTGGCTCTTCTGGGATCTGCGCAGATTCGAAGTCGCGCTCGATCTCATGCAGCGGTTTCTCAACTGCGGCGATATTTTCGTTCAGGAAGCCTGCCAAATTACTGGATATTTTGGCTTCTATTTTACTGAGCGTTGAGTCCGGAGCCTCAGGCACCGTAAAGACGCGCATCAAGCTTTGTTCTGATGCAACGGCAAAACGCTTTTCACTCATGACATACCTAATTGGGTTGGCTTGCATGCGGTAAATAATGGCATCAAGCGGTTCAATTTACTTGGGCTAACTTTATAGCAATCACCTAAAAAAGTCTTGCAGCTTTGGTCAAATTTAAGAAAGTTGCATGAATTTTTTACGACATTAACACCACAAATGGCGATGATGAGCCCATTTTTAGAACATCTCTGGGCTCACTGGTAATACCTATAAATCGACGACCAAGCGATAACTTTGTTGGCCACTGGCCCAATATTTACGCTCAAAAGGAGTGATTGCGATGTCACTTGCGTACTCGCTCACTTGTGTTGGATGACCAGCAAGTTGCAATGCGCGGGCAAATTCACGCACATAGATATCCCAGTTACTGCGCAGCTCGAGTTTACCGCCAAGTTGTACAATGCTGGGAAACACCGCTGCGCCATGCCAGCGACGTTGCAAATGCTTTGCCTTAGGCCACGGGTTTGGATACAGCAAGTAATGATGGGTTGGCTGCCATTTTGCTTGCACGGCTAAACGCCAGAAATCGTTTAAGTCCGCTTGCACCAACATATATTGCGCATCTTCGTCTTGACGATATTGCACATCGTGTTTATCCAAGCGATGCGCTGACTTATCGATACCAATGACCAAGGCTTCAGGGTGCAACTTAGCAAGGTTTGCCGTGCTTTCACCAACACCGCAGCATGAATCGAGAATAACAGGCCCAGCAAACGCTTTAACCTTCTCATTCACTTCATCAAATGCAGCTTGAGTATGCGCCGCGATTGGCTTTTTGAATTCGGCCTGTAAATGCTTATTAACCACTTCGTCGAGCTTGTCATGCAAGCTCGGCTGATTAGATACAATTGACCTTGAATTTGCTTCGCTCATCAGTGACGCAGCCCCACACCTTTGCGGATTAAAGTCAGTGCCACGGTGAACAGCACCGTAATAAATACCAGTAGCACACTAAATGCAAACCAGATATTCACATCTGAAACGCCTAAGAAACCGTAGCGGAAGGCGTTCACCATGTAGATGATTGGGTTAATTTGCGACACGCCCTGCCAAAAATCGGGTAACAAGGTGATTGAATAAAACACCCCACCTAAGTAGGTCAGCGGCGTTAATACGAAAGTCGGGATAATACTGATATCATCGAAACTGTTGGCATAAACCGCATTAATTAAGCCGCCTAAAGCAAATACTGCCGAGGTTAAAATCACCGTCGCTACAATCACAAAAATGTTGTGAATTTGAATATCCACAAAGAACAGCGACACCAGAGTTACAATTAAGCCCACCAGCATGCCTCGGGCCATACCGCCGCCCATGTACCCCAATACGATGATGTAGTTTGGCACCGGCGCGACCAAAAGCTCCTCAATGCTCTTTTGGAACTTGGTAGAATAGAAACTTGATGCCACGTTTGAGTATGAGTTGGTGATCACCGACATCATAATCAAACCCGGAACAATAAATTCCATGTAACTAAAGCCACCCATTTCGCCGATGCGTGAGCCAATCAAGCTACCGAAAATCACGAAATAAAGAGTCATAGTGATCGCAGGGGGTACTAAGGTTTGCACCCAAATTCGCAAAAAGCGAATACACTCTTTGATCCAAATACTTTTAAGCGCAACGCCATATTTCAACATTGGTTACTCCCCTCGCCCTTGATTCAACAAGCCAACGAATAATTCTTCTAAACGGTTTGCTTTGTTACGCATACTTAATACAGTGTTGCCTTGTTCAGTCAGTGCACTGAACACGCCATTCAAGCCTTGAGACTTAGCGACTTCGACTTCAAGCGTATGTTCGTCTGTAAGGGTAAACTGATAGCCTTCAAGGCTCACCGGTTGCACAGGTTGTTTTAAGTCCAACACAAAGGTCTCTTTATCTAACTTGGCGAGCAACGCTTTGATAGTGGTGTGCTCAACAATGATGCCTTTATCGATGATGGCGATGTTTTTACACAGCAATTCAGCTTCTTCTAGGTAGTGCGTAGTGAGGATAATGGTTACGCCTTGCTTGTTGATTTCACGTAAGAAATCCCACATAGAGCGACGTAACTCAATGTCTACGCCTGCGGTTGGCTCATCAAGAATCAACAACTTGGGCTCATGCATAAGCGCACGGGCAATCATCAAACGGCGTTTCATACCGCCGGATAACGTACGCGCTGCTTTGTCTTTTTTATCAAGCAAGCCAAGTTGGGCTAGGTATTTATCAGCACGTTTATGCGCTTCTGCACGCGGTACGCCGTAGTACCCAGCCTGGTTAACTAAGATTTGTTGCAGGGTTTCAAATTGACTGAAGTTAAATTCCTGCGGTACGAGCCCCAATTCAGATTTGGCCGCCTCAAGGTCGGTATCAATATCGTGGCCGAAGACTTCGACCTTGCCCGATGTTTTATTTACCAATGAAGAGATCACCCCGATAGTGGTGGATTTCCCCGCCCCATTGGGACCTAGCAAAGCAAAAAAGTCGCCTTGCTCAACTTGTAAATCAATACCCTTAACGGCTTCTACGCCGTTTTTGTAGGTTTTCTTTAACCCTTGAATATTCAATGCAATGGTCATTTATTTTTGCTCTCCATAACCCCAGCGAGAGGTAAGTGTTTGCGCGATCCCCAAATGGTCTAAGATGCGGGCGACCATAAAATTAACTAAGTCATCAATGGATTCAGGCTGATGATAAAAACCCGGTGCAGCAGGCATAATGGTCACGCCCATGCGCGCTAGTTTAAGCATGTTTTCAAGATGAATTTCACTGAACGGTGTTTCCCGTGGCACTAAAATCAGCTGGCCACGCTCTTTGATCACTACGTCGGCGGCACGCTCCATCAGGTTGTCTGAAGCACCGGTAGCAATCGCGGATACCGTGCCTGCGCTGCATGGACATACCACCATTTTTTTCGGCGCTGCGGAACCCGATGCGACAGGGCTAAACCAGTTGTCTTTACCAAACACCTTCAACTGGCCTTGTGCGGCACCCACCAATTCACTGAGTTGCTCAGTTGCTTTGTCTTCATTGCCTGAAAGCTTGATACCCGATTCGGTGTCGAATACGACACGTGCGGCACTGGAGATCAACACAAACACCTGATGACCTTGCTCAATCAGCACCTGTAACAGCTTTAAACCGTATGGTGCGCCCGAAGCACCACTAAACGCTAGGGTAATTGGCTCTTTGAATGTACTCATGAGGTTTCCTTTTGTGCTAGGGCATCAAGTAACTTTTGATGGATACCACCAAACCCGCCATTGCTCATCACTAACACATGGCTATTGGGTGTGGCTGTTGCAACTATCTCTGCGACCATGGCGTCAATATCGGTGTGACTGTGCGCTCCCGCTTGTTGCGCGCGTTCTTGCAGCGACCAGCCAAGATTCGCAGGCTCAAATACGAACACGTCATCGGCTGCCTGTAATGAATCAAGCAGAGTTTCTTGGTGTACGCCCATTTTCATGGTGTTTGAACGCGGCTCTAGCACTGCAATGATACGCTCATTGCCAACTTTAGCACGCAATCCAGCTAGGGTTGTGGCGATTGCAGTCGGGTGATGAGCAAAATCATCGTACACATCCACATTGGCCACCGTACCTTTATGTTCCATTCGGCGTTTAGGAGAAACGAATTCGGCCAACGCGGCGATGCTGCTGGAAACAGGAATGCCCACATGACGTGCTGCTGCAATGGTCATCAGTGCATTTTTCACGTTGTGCTCGCCAATGGCTTGCCAGCGCACAACACCTTGTGATTCACCCTCAAATAGAACGGTAAATTCGCTGCCATCAGCTTTTATTAATTCATAGTCCCATTGGGCCTCACCCAGAGTTTCTTGCTCACTCCAAAAGCCTTTATTGATAACCTCAACTAAGGCTTTATCATCGCTTGGGTAAATCGCTTTTCCACTTGCAGGCAAGGTGCGCAAAAGGTGATGAAATTGAGTTTGAATGGCACCAAGATCAGCGAAAATATCAGCGTGATCAAACTCTAAATTATTCAAAATTAGCGTCCGTGGCAGGTAGTGTACAAACTTGCTGCGCTTATCGAAAAAGGCAGTGTCGTATTCGTCTGCTTCAATGACGAAAAATGGTGTTTCACCCACACGAGCAGAAATACCAAAATTTTGCACTACGCCACCGATAAGGAAGCCAGGCTTCAATCCGGCATATTCCAACACCCACGCCAGCATACTTGCAGTGGTTGTTTTACCGTGAGTGCCGGCCACAGCGAGCACCCAGCTATCACGCAAAATATGTTCTTTAAGCCATTCAGGGCCTGACGTGTAACGCATCCCTTTTTCCAATACATACTCAACACATGGGTTGCCTCGGCTCATGGCATTACCAATGATCACCACATCTGGAGCGGGTTCAAGTTGTGCCGTGTCGTACCCCTGCACTAATTCAATACCGAGCTCTTCGAGTTGCGTACTCATCGGTGGATAAACATTCTGATCTGACCCGGTTACGTGGTGGCCCAACGCTTTCGCTATCGCTGCGATGCCGCCCATAAAGGTTCCACAAATGCCGAGAATATGTATGTGCATAATGACTTCCATTACTAAAAATAAAGCCGCCCAGAGCATGGCTCTAAGCGGCTGTATATGATGCCAAATTTAACCCTACCAAGCTAGGGCATGCGGCTAAATAGGTGAGCCCGGTGGCAAAGGTAAAGGCTTGAAACTTTGCTGCCAGTCGCCAGATTCAAGGAATTGATTAATCGCATCGGCAAGGTGTTGCTTAAATGCGCTTTCCCCTGAACTGACACTGCCTAGCAACTTGTTCTGACGATAATCATCAGCAACACGCTTTAGGTAAAATTTAAATTGTGCCTGCACTTCAGGAGCGACTTTATCGCTCGAAATCAAAGTAGCGAAATGCTGCGCCGTCAACCACTGTATACGATGCTGCACTTTTGCTTCCATCGCATCGCCGTGTTCATTATCAAAAATGCGTTCAACAATCGTCGCTAATAGTGAGTCTAAACTGTAAGCCTCGCTCGAGCGGGCACCTTGCTGCGCTAAACGATTTACACGTTGCGGGTGTAATAGCAAACCTAAACTGTGGTTTGCAGCCACCTCTGGTAACGCCATTGCATCTAGCGTGATACCGGTGCGACCAACAATGCTCTCGCGTGTAGTGTATTCACCATAAGCTTTAGGCGGGATTAACGCCAAAATAGATTCGGGCAATACCAGTTCCTTTGCATCCAAGGTGCGCATCATTGCCGCAATGGCCTGACGTTGAATATCGGCATCAACCACTTTTGCCCCTTGAACTTCACCATCGCCACGTACTTCGTAGCTGTAATCAACACCAGCAATCAATTTAACTGCCGCTTCAACTTGATAACGATGGAATAGGTAAAGAGGTACCAATACTTCTTCTAACTGAGATAGTGACGTACCCGCTTTGATATTCTCGATACCGAATTGGGCTAACGCTTTTTGACGCAGCGACATCACACGCTCTAGTTCTGCACTTGGGTTTTCACCGTTATCCCAAAGATGACCGGTTGGGTGTGCACCACCTTGCGCCCGTGCATCTCTGTCAGAAATGAACTCAAGACCTAGTTCATCATTCTCTCGCAGGATCTTATTCAGTGCTTGTTGTTCGTTTTGTTTGCCGAAATCACTGTAGCCGTATTTTATCACTTGCTCGTCCCACACCCCCATACCAGAGGCATAGCCTTTGGAGGTGTCTAGTTGGCCTTGGTCATTCAAGCTCACAAGTGGATGTGGATAATCCATCACCGATGCGCGCGCTTTTGGTGAGGCCGCAAAGTTATGGGCAATCCCAAGGGTATGGCCAATTTCATGGGCACTTAACTGGCGAATACGATCTAGTGCCATAGCTTGCAACTCAGCGGTCACCTCATCACCTTTTTTGTAAGGCGCGGCCAGCGCTTCTGCAATTAGAATGTCTTGGCGTACGCGGAGCGACCCTAACGTCACATGACCTTTGATAATCTCTCCCGTGCGCGGGTCAATCACCGAACTGCCATACGACCAACCACGGGTTGCACGGTGCACCCACTGAATAACGTTGTAACGCACATCCATAGGATCTGCGTGCTCTGGTAATACTTTGACCTGAAAGGCATTTTTGTATCCTGCTTTTTCAAAGGCCTTATTCCACCAGCGCGCACCATCTAAAAGTGCAGTACGAACAGGCTCAGGCACGCCTGGGTCTAAGTAATAAACGATTGGCTTTACCGGCTCACTTACGGCTTGCTCAGGGTTTTTCTTAGCTAGGCGGTGGCGCGGGATGTAACGTACAAACATGCTCTCACCAAGCGGTGCCGAGTAGTCTTTGTGCTCAATACTCCAGTAGCCTGATTGAGGGTGGAACGCACGCGGGGTGTAGTTATCGTCAGGTAATTCAACCAGCGAATGATGCATATTTACACTGATAGCATACGGGTCTGCACTGACTTGCTTCACATATTCACCGGGATTATTGCCCGTAAATGTGAGTACTGCTTCCAGTTCAGTGTTTTTTACAAATGACTTAGTGCGCGCCATATTGACCGCACTGCGGCTAACATCGACACTAAAATTGCCTTGCTTACGAGCACTCAAAGTACGACTGACACCGTGTACGTCAGTTAGCAAGTACGGTGTGTAATCAATCAGTACACGGGAATCGGTACCTGCTTTAACCTCAAAACCGAACAAAATACTCGAAGCAAATGCCTCGTTAACACTTTGCTGCTCAGCTTTATTAGTGCTAGAAGCGCGGTAATACGTATTCAACGCGCGCAACATTACTTTGTTGCCCATACGTTCAAATTGCACCATATAAGTACCGCCAAGCTGACCCCTATCTAAACCGATGTCATTTGAACCAACACCATAAGGTAAACTTTGTTGTAGCAAGAATGGTGCTCTAAGCTTATCTACTTCAAGGTAAAGTTTGCCTTCATCATTGGCATAGTAGAAGGTGAAATAGCCAGGATATTTGCTCATATTTTGCGTAAACTGGCTGATAGACTTAATTGCTGCGTGCGCTTGGGTTATCATAGGCAGCAACAACATGATCATGACGATGCGAATTATCTGCTTAGTTGGCATGGTTCTCACTTTGTTGTTATTGGTATCGTTGATGGACTGTAGGTTATATGCATTGAGTATATCGCTCTGTATACAATCTACAACCACAAAGCGATAAACACACAGCGTAATCTAAACGGTACTCTCTCACTTAAATAATCGTTTAGAGCCCATAGACTTAGGAACATTTAGGATGCGACGACTCCCTCCGGTATTGCTTGAAGACGGTTGTTCACACGAACTAGTCTCACTCATTCGTACTATTTTGGCTGCTTGTAAAGAAATATCTTTCCGCGTAAGCCAAGGTGCGCTTTCGGGTGTGCTTGGCTCAACTTTGGATGAAAACATCCAAGGTGAAACACAAAAGAAGCTAGATGTATTATCTAATCAATTACTCAAAGATATTTTACTTGAGTCAGGGTACGTCAAAGCCATTGCGTCAGAAGAAGAGCCCGGCACGGTAGCTGGCAACCCAGACGCCGAATACATCGTTGCCTTCGATCCACTTGATGGCTCATCGAACATAGATATCAATTCACTGGTTGGTACTATCTTCTCTATCATGCAAGTACCTAAAGACGCTGATGCGAGCGACCCGAGCATCTTTTTACAAAAAGGTGATCAACAAGTGGCTGCGGGCTATGTGTTGTATGGCCCATCAACTATGCTGGCGCTAACCACAGGTAAAGGCACGCGTGTTTTCACATTAGATAAAACCCACGGTTCGTTTTTACTATCTACTGATTTAGCCCATGTGCCTGCGCAAACAAATGAATTTGCTATCAATGCCTCAAATCAGCGCCACTGGGAACCGGCAATGCAAAACTACATTACCGATCTACTAGCAGGAAAAACTGGCCCACGTGGCCAAAACTTCAATATGCGTTGGATTGCAGCCATGGTAGGTGATGTGCATCGCGTATTAACGCGCGGTGGCTTGTTTACTTACCCTGCGGATACGAAAAATCCTGAGAAACCTTACAAACTTCGTCTGTTGTATGAAGCAAACCCAATGGCGATGTTGATTGAACAAGCTGGCGGTGTTGCCTCTACCGGTTATGAGCGCATCATGGATATTCATCCTGAGCAAATTCACCAGCGCGTTGCGGTGATTTTAGGTTCGAAAGATGAAGTGGAAACGTGCTTGAGTTACCACAAGTAATACCGAAAAAGGGCAGTGAAAACTGCCCTTTTTTGTGCCTACTGAACTTTAGCCAAGCGGTAGCTCAGGGCAAGCTCCCCACTCACTCCACGAGCCATCATAAACGTGTAAATTGCTGTAGCCACACTCATAAGCTGCCAAGGCTAAAATACATGCTGTGATGCCCGAGCCGCAACTAAACTGCAAATGCTGGGGTTGCTCGCTGACCAGTTGCGCGAGTTTGGATTGCAATTGCTCTTTTGGCAGTAACTCGCCGTCTTGCACGATTTCGCCATAAGGAAGATTTTTAGAGTTCGGAATACATCCAGCACGCATACCTTCTCTTGGTTCTGCCATTTCCCCTGCGAAGCGTTTCGCTGGTCGCGCATCTAAAAGCAATGTGCTGTCTTCATCGATGGCCGCCAAAACCGCTTGCGTATCAATAAAGTGCGCATCTCTTGGCGATGCTTTGAAATTACCTTGTGAAGAAGATTCACTCCAGCCCTGTTGCACTGGTAACTCTGCGTTGCGCCACGCTGGTAAACCACCACGCAATACTTTTACGTTGTCAAAACCAAACGCTTTAAACATCCACCACGCGCGTGCTGCACTAAACAAGCCTTGGTCGTCATACACCACTACTTCAGAGTCGTGATCCACGCCCGCTGCTTGCATCTGTTGTTCAAACTGCTGCGCATTGCATAACGTATTAGGCCAAGGACTAGACGTATCAGCGAGCGCTGATTTGATGTCGAAACGTCTAGCTCCTTTGATGACCGCCGCTGGCGCGTAAGCGCCCGATTTACCCGGCATCACCATGCCTGCATCAAAGACCACGAGTTTAGGGTTGTGCAACAGTGCGTCGAGTTGCATTACCGAAATTTGCTGGCTCATAGACCACCTAGTTCATGAAAAATTGTCACTGAGTATAGGACGTTAGCAGAACTGTGGCTGCCTCACCACTTCAATAATTTCAGTGGTAGAAATACTGGGTGTGCGTGGCAGGTAAATCACTTCGCAAATATCGTTAAACTCATCAAACTTTCCGCGCCAATCATCCCCCATCACCAGAATATCGGCGTCAAACTGCTCAATGTATTGGCGCTTCAACTCAAGGGATTCTTCTACAAATACACGAGTGACATCGGACATCGCTGCGATAATGCGCATACGGTCTTGCTGTGAATAAACGGGGGAGCGCCCTTTTTTTGCTATATTTAGCGCGTCTGAGGAAACCCCAACGATGAGCTCATCGCCTAATTTTGCTGCCCGCTGTAATAGGTTTACATGGCCAACATGGAATACATCGAAGGTACCAAAGGTGATTACTTTAATTGTCATGTAAGAAGCTTACTATTCGCTGTGAACTTAACCCATCAAGCTTCCCTGCCAACTTTGTTATTGTTGTTTGTGTTTCGTCATTATGATTTGCCAAAGGCTCTGCCAGCGCGCGGTCTATCGCCGCTGACACCCACTTCGCTTTATCAACCCGAAAGCAAAGTGCATTGAAGTAGTCGATATCAGCATCCAACCTTGCTTTAAATCGGTATGCGAAAGGCCCTCGATAGGACCAACGCAACTTGTAAAAGTTGCACCATACAACAGGCTTTTCGAGGGCAAAAAACTCAAAAATAGCCGATGATGCATCCGATATCAGCACATCCGCAAGCGCCATAAAAGGCACCAAGTTAAAGTCACTTATCGGCGCAAGATAAACATGCTCGCGAGCTCCCCACTGTGCAAGCAAAGCCTGTTGTTTTCGATACTTAGCTTTAGTGAGTGAGAAAAAGTGTGGCTTTATAATGATGTTGCAATGGGCGTAGTCATCCACCCAATTTTTGTCCATCATTTCTATTGAACTGGGATAAAAGGTCGGGGCGTACAAGAGAGTCTTTTTGCCACTTTTCAAACCCAGCTGTTCGAGGCGCAACGGCATGTCATCGAGCAGTGGTTGCGAACTGAGTAACGAGTCAAGTTTGGCATAGCCAGTATCGACAAACCTAGCATCAGGGTAAAGGCTTTGTAAACGCGCAAGCCGATGTTGGCCCTCGACAAAACGCACACTTGCGGCGTTATTTGAGGCATCGTAATAACACGCCTTGGGCCCTATCCCGTGCTGCATCAACGCGGTTTTCTTTACTTGGTTGAGCTCATTCATGCGCGCAAACGCTTTGCCAAAGATGATCCAGTCTGCATCACATTGAAAATAGAAATCCAGTGCGTCTGACTCGTCCTCTAACCACTGCACTGGGAGATTCGTCTCGGCAATGACCTTTTCTGCTGCCGCTATCAACTCCGGTGCTTCATGCTTGTAAAAAATGAAACAGACATGCGCTTGCGCCTTAAGTAACTGCTGATAAACAGGCAGGTACTGAGGGAGATAATAAAGATGTAAGACATCAAAGAAGACTTTCATTACAAAATGCGCACATTGTTAACAACAGCGACGCATCATACTAAAAATGACAATAAAATTACTAGTTGATAGTGACGATTAGTGAGACAAGAATTGGAAAACTGGGGTTTTATCAGCTTTTATTATTAAATTTGCGCACGATTGGCGAACTTCAATACATAAGATAGAAAACGCAGTGGATAATTTTGCACAAAAAAATACCGCTGCACCAAGGTGAGCGGTATTTTTCAAATCACTTTTTATTAATCAATCAGCTGATATTCTTTATCAAGAATAGCGATAATTTCGCTGCGAGGATCAACTGGGATTGCTAAGTTCTCACCGATAATTTTGCTCGCAATACCTACGTAAGTATTCGACACTTGCATCATCACATCTACTGGTAACTTGTAGCCTCGAGCCAATTCTTCACGCTCCGCCATGCGGTCTTTATTTAATAACACATCGCTGTCAGGCACATTGTTGATAAGGAGTTGGCGGAAACCTTCTTTTGAGTTTTCGATGATTTTACCATCGCGAAATGCCGCTCCATCCCAGATACGTGATGAGTCAGGAGTACCTACTTCATCGATATAAATTAATTGCTCGTTGCCATTCATATCTTCAACGTAACCAAATTCGAACTTAGTATCGACAAAGATTTGATCCAATTTCGCAAGCTCTGCGCTGATTACGTTGAAACCTTGCACTAGCAGGTGTTCATACTTTGCAACGTCTTCTTCTGAGTTGAAGTTGAAGGCGTCTAAGTTGTCCGTGATATTTTTACGCGTGATGTTCACGTCGTCTACCGCTGGTACATCATCAAGGCCTTCAATGATGCCTTTGGTTGATGGTGTGATAAGCACTTCATCCAGCTTTTGATTCGCCGTTAGCCCCTCTGGCAAATCGATGCCACAAAAAGAACGGATGCCTTTGGCGTAGTCACGCCACATGCTGCCGGTAATGTATTGACGCGCAATCGCTTCAACTTTCACCGTTTTTGCTTTGCGAACAATCCAGATGTACGGATGAGGGATATCAACAATGTGATTACCTGCCAAACCAGCCGCATCAAATTGCTTAAACCAGTGTGATGCAACCGCATTCAATGCAATGCCTTTACCTGGCACACCATTAAGGCCCTCTTCGCCTTGCCAAATACAGTCAAATGCAGAGATACGGTCAGAAATGACCATGATAGCCAATTCGGTACCAGCGGGTACGGCATAGCCCTTTTCAGCAATCAATCGGGCGCTGTCTTGCTCAGTTAACCAATATACTGAACGAACCTTACCACTGTGGACGGGTCCTTTAGTACGGATAGGTAAATCGTCGTTAACGTCTAAGACTTTATAATTGCTCATGGCTACTCCAAAAGGGGCTGATCGCATCAATTCAGTTACTGTGCATGAGCTTAAAAACAGCCCATGACTTAGGCGCGCTATGATAAGCTAGGTTAGACCGAAGATAAAGAAAAACGCCGACAATAGCGGACTTTTGTCCTATCTTTTTTCATCCCACAGGAAAAGTACCGATTTACTCTGTCACTCACTCTTCATATTGCGGTAAACTAACTTTCATCATATTACGCTAGGGGCGATGAAGTGGAATTGGCGCAAGGTACTCAGGGCAAACGTTATTTAATGTATATCTCGCAAAATTACTCGTATGCAATTTTGCGCCCTCTTCAGCAACAAATTCGCACTCATGGTGGTGAAGTAAAGTGGTTTTTAGAAGGCTCTGAGGTGAACCCTGACTTTTTAGCCGCTGATGAACACAGGTTGCATAGCATTGATGAAATCAAAGCTTGGAATCCACATGCCACATTTGCCCCAGCAAACATTTTACCTACTTTTTTTCCGGGTAAAAAAGTCGCTGTTTTCCACGGCTTTGATGCAGGTAAATTAAACAGCCGTGGCAAAAATGATCACTTTACCATTCGCGGCTGTTTCGATCTTTACTGCACACAAGGCCCTAACACAACGGGTCCATTTGCCCAGCAAGCGAAAGAAATGGGGTTTTTCCGGGTGCGTGAAACGGGCTGGACCATGCTCGATCCGCTCTTTAGTGACATTGCCAATAACCCTTATAAATCAGAGGCGGATACGCGCCCAACATTATTAATTTGCTCAACTTTTTCAAAACGCCTCTCGCTAGCACCGCAATTAATAGAGCAAGTAAAACAGCTGCGCGACAGCGGCAAATATCGCATTTTGGTGCAATTTCATCCGAAGATGGCAACAGAGATTGTGGACCAATACAAAGCGATGCAGGATGACACCCTCACCTTTATCGAAACAGACAACGTCATCCCTTTGTTGCAAGCAGCCGATGTAATGCTGTGTGATACTTCATCTATCCTATTGATGTTCTTGTTGTTGCGCCGCCCAGTTGTCACCTTTAATAATCAGGCACCTGGCCCACACATTTTAAATGTCACCGAAGCGAGTGAAGTTGAAGCGGCAATCGACCATGCGCTGACTCAACCTGTGGCATTAATGCAAGAAATCGAAGCATTTTGCCAACAACTCCATCCATATCAAGATGGTCTGTCGAGCCAACGTGTGCTTGCTGCAACCAATGACCTAATTGAATCCGATGGCAAAGAACTCAAACGCAAACCATTGAACATCATTCGCCAGTTCAAAATGCGTAAAAAGCTTGGCTATTGGCGCTTTTAATCGCAACAAGCTGAACGTGCCGTAGCGGTGTGATACAGTCACAACAATCAGTGGCGCGAATCGTAATAAACATGATTAAAATTGATAAGTTGTGGTTCTCTTGGCACGGAAAATCGGCCAACCCCACCCTCAACATTGATGCTTTGCATGTCAAACAAGGTGAACATTTGTTTCTGCACGGGCCAAGTGGCTCGGGTAAATCAACCTTACTGTCTTTGCTTGCCGGTATCCAAGTGCCACAGCAAGGCAGCATTACACTAAACGGCTGTGCTCTGCACAACCTCAGCAGTGCGCAACGCGACCAATTTCGTGCCGACCATATTGGCTATATTTTTCAGAGCTTTAATTTACTGCCATACCTCAACCCAATCGAGAATGTGACACTGGCGTGTGAGTTCTCCAAATTACGTAAACAACGCGCACTGTCACACGGTGATTCATTAACGGTGGTTGCTAAGAAGCTGCTAGTACAGTTGGGCCTCGACGAACAACATCATCACAAAGCAGTGAACACATTGAGCATTGGCCAACAACAACGAGTGGCCGCCGCTCGCGCGGTGATTGGCGACCCTGAAATCATAATTGCCGATGAGCCAACGTCGGCATTAGATGAAGCAAACCGCAAGGCGTTTATTGAGTTGTTGTTTGCGCAAACCGATAAAACTGGCGCTACGGTTGTCTTTGTCAGCCATGAGCACAGCCTCGCTTCGCTATTTTCACGGGTGGTGCACCTAGATGAATTACAAGGAGCGTTGTCATGATCCTTTTCAAACTCGCCAGCAAGAGTTTACTCAACCGCAAAGCAAGTGTGTTGTTAAGCGTCATCACCATCGCCATTAGCGTGATGTTACTGCTGACCATTGAGCGAGTGCGAGTGCAGGCCAAAGAAAGCTTCGCGGCCACGGTATCTGGTACAGATTTAATTGTTGGCGCACGCACTGGCGATATTCAACTGCTCTTAGCTTCTGTATTTCGCATTGGCCATATGAACAATGGGGTGAGCTGGCAAAGCTATCAAGACATCATTAGCAAACGTGGCGTTAATTGGTCTATTCCACTGTCTTTGGGTGATGCCCATAAGGGTTATGCTGTGTTAGGCACAACCACTGGCTACTTTGAGCACTTCAAATTTGGTAAGAAGCAAGGGCTTGCCTTCAGCCTGGGTCGTGAATTCATGCACGCTGATGAGGTGGTGTTAGGAGCACAAATTGCTGCTGAACTAGGCTATAAGCTTGATGATAAAATCGTTGTCGCACACGGTATGGGAAATACTAGTTTCCACAATCATGATGAAAATCCGTTAACCATAGTCGGTATTCTCGAGGCAACGGGTACCCCAGTGGATAAAACCTTGCATGTGCCGCTTATTGCTATTGAGCAGATGCACACAAATTCGGGCCCTGCGCCAGCACATCATGACGACCATGAACATCACCAAGGCGATGAACACTTAGAAGAAAGTCATCAACCTAGTGACGATTTGATAGGTCAGCCCACACAAATAAGCGCTTTTTTAATTGGTTTCGACAGCCCTTTGTACACCTTGCAAGTGCGCCGTAATATCAATACCTATAAAGCTGAACCATTGATGGCCATTATGCCGGGAGTTACGCTGCGCGAATTGTGGGGAATGCTGGCCATTGTCGAGAAGCTGCTCATTTTGTTTTCCGCAGTAGTACTGGTCGTCAGCCTGTTAGGCATGCTCACCACCTTGCTTGCAAACCTCTCACAAAGGCGGCGCGAGTTAGCAATTTTGCGTTCTGTGGGTGCCAAACCGTGGCACATTTTCTCCTTGATGAGTTTGGAGTCATTACTGATAAGCGTGGTAGGCACAGCGCTGGGCGTTGCTCTGAGTTATCTACTGCTGTTGAGCACCCAGCCAATGCTCCAAGCTTATGGCGGTATTAGCGTGACGCTATCAAGGTTGTCACACTATGAACTCACGCTTGTCGCAGGTATTATTAGCGCTGGCTGGCTGGTTGGTTTACTTCCGGCAGTCCGTGCGTATTTTTATTCCCTCCATGATGGGATGAGCATTAAAACTTAGGATTATTATGACGCTTTTTCGTTATTTCATGGCGACCATTATCGCCACCTTTGCTATCAACTCGTTTGCGAACGAACCGATTGAGATTTTCTGGGAAGACCTAGTGCCTGAAGGCCATATTACGGTCGATACGCGTAACTCAGCATCGTCGCACGAGGGTGCCGATCAAAACTGGGTGCAACCGGATCTCGACGCGCCAGTCGTCACAACCTACAACGGCAAAACGGTTAGCTTACCAGGCTTTGTAGTGCCCCTCGAAGGCGACAGCGAAGTGATCACTGAATTTCTTCTAGTGCCTTATTTCGGCGCTTGTATCCACGTGCCACCGCCGCCACCGAATCAAATTGTCCATGTGACTATTGCTGATGGCGTACCAATCGAGAGTCTTTATGACGCTATTGTAGTGACTGGCGTAATCAGTACCGAAAGTTGGAGTGGTGATATAGCCAAAACAGGCTATACGTTAAAAGGAATCGGTGTCGCACCGTTTGAGCTTTGAGCATTTTTATTATTTAATAGCGATACCCAATATAGAAACAAGCGAGAAGCGCTGAATGTCTTTTCTAAACCATGATACGGATAATGTATGGTCGCTTGATGCAGGGAGTTTTTTTGACTACCAACACAAGCTAGTGGGCATATCACCTTTGTTTGTGATGTCGTTGGCACAGTCACGCACGCAAAAAGAAGTACTCTCAGTTGCCTCAAGTTGGTTATCAAGATTAATGAGTTGGGACAGGGCCAGCATTGCTCTGCCTACTCAACAGGGATACATGACTTTGCATGCGGTTGAAGGCAATCAGGCGATCCCGCGCAGCATACCTTTGCCTATCGACTTCACACTTGTTGGCCAAGTCTACAAGCAGCAGAAGTTAATGCTGTGTCATGACTTAGCATTAGAGACTTATCAAGATTGCCGCATGCTCTACGAAGGCGGACTGAGTAGTTGTCTCGATGCCCCCATGCTATACCGCGGAAAATGCTATGGCACCTTAAATATCGCCCGCACCGACACCAGCTTTGCTCTGGATGAGGCCATGCATTTGTTTGCGCTGGCCTCGCTCATTGCCATGAACTTGGACTGATCACTTTTGGCACTGTTTGCAATAAACAGTGCTACGTCCACCTAATCGAATTTCAGTTAACTCTGTTTCACAAGTCATGCACGGCTGCCCCTTACGCCCATACACCAATAGCTGCTGCGCGAAATAACCTGGCTTACCATCGCTTTGCGCGAAGTCTTTCAATGTTGTGCCGCCTTGCTCAATAGCCGCAGCCAACGTTTCTTTGATAATCGGCGTCAGTTTTTGATAGCGTGCTAAACTCACTTTGCCCGCTTCACGCTTGGGGTGAATACCGGCTTTAAACAACGACTCGTTAGCGTAAATATTACCAACTCCAACCACCACATGATTGTCCATTAAGAACTGTTTAATGGGCTGCTTCTTGTTACGTGATTTTTCGAACAACCACTTGGCGTCAAAATCTTCGGTTAGTGGTTCCGGTCCTAATTTGCTAAAAACAGCATGCATGCTGTCGAGCTCTTGCCATAAACAGGCACCAAATCTGCGCGAGTCATTAAGGCGTAAGCTCAAACCATTATCAAATTCAAACACGACATGGTCGTGCTTTTTTAGCGGCTCGTTTATGT
This sequence comes from Pseudoalteromonas pernae, assembly GCF_039831865.1. Classification (NCBI taxonomy): domain Bacteria; kingdom Pseudomonadati; phylum Pseudomonadota; class Gammaproteobacteria; order Alteromonadales; family Pseudoalteromonadaceae; genus Pseudoalteromonas; species Pseudoalteromonas pernae. The sequence continues at coordinate 336,019 of NZ_JBDODM010000004.1, read as the reverse complement.
CGACAACCCGCAAGTGACCCGACATTCCTAAGTGCAAAATCACGGCGCCTTCATCTGTGTGCAAAAGCAAATATTTAGCGCGACGAGTGACGGATTCAATCTGTTTGCCGGCCAATGCGTATACCTGCTGACTGACAGGCCAACGAAGCTGAGGTTGGTGAATACTTACTTTGGTGAGGGTGCGCCCTTCAATATGTGGCGCAATGCCTAAACGGCTAACTTCAACTTCTGGAAGTTCAGGCATGACTTAACCTTCTAATTGTATAAATAATTGTTGTGCTTGTTGTTTGCTCAATAGCAACCAGCGCTGTTGCTGGCGGTCAAATAGCTGATACTGCTGACCATCTGGGTATAACACATACACCCAAGGTTGCGCTTCGCCCGCTAATGAGAGAGTCGCCACCAACATAGGCGACGCGCTGGTTTTGGCTCCAAGATCTACTTGTGTGTTTTGCCACGCTGCGATGATATTTTCTAGCTGCGCCTGCTCAACGCTCTGTAGTTGCTCTGCTTGTATACGCCAGCTGGTGCCAATGCGTTCAATACGAACACCAGGATATTCCAGCGCCAAAATATAACTTTGCTCAGGAAGAATTGGCTGTGGCCCAACAGGCTCGTCAACTCCCCCCAACTTATGGTGCAAGCCATTGAATAAAAAGATCATAATCAACATGGCAAATATGATGAGGTTATTCCAACCTTTGCGGGATAATTTGATTACGGCCATCTATGACACCTTAGATATAAACTAACCCTCAGTGTAACCAAAAAGTCCCACATAAGCAGCCTATTTGCTGCTACCGCATAGCGGTTAATTATTGTTACAATAGCGGCAAAATTTTTAGGAGAGTCACAATGGCAATGTATGTAGTAGGGCACAAGATCCCTGATTCTGATTCTATCTGCGGTGCAATCGCACTTGCGTATTTGAAAAACCAAATCGGTGAAGAAGCAATTCCAACCCGTTTAGGTGAAGTGTCACCAGAGACTCAGTTCATCTTAGATCGCTTTGGTTTTGAAGCGCCTGAGCTGAAAATGAGCTACGCTGGCGAAAACGTTTACATCGTTGACCACACTGAAAAAACACAAGCACCAGATGACATCGACCAAGCGACTGTTGTTGGTGTAGTTGACCACCACAAACTAGGTGATTTAACGACATCAACACCGCTTGAGTGTTGGATCCGTCCAGTAGGTTGTTCAAACACCATCATCAAGATGATGTACGACTTCTACAATGTCGAAATTCCTAAGAACATTGCTGGTTTGATGATGTGCGCAATCCTAAGCGACACCGTTATCTTCAAATCACCAACGTGTACCACAGCTGACATCAAATGTGTTGAAGCACTTGCGGAAATCGCGGGCGTTGATGACCCTAAAGAGCTAGGCATGGAAATGTTCAAAGTGAAATCAGCGGTTGAAGGCACACCTGTGCGCGACCTAGTAATGCGTGATTTTAAAGACTTCAACATGAACGGTCAGCTTGTAGGTATCGGCCAGCTTGAAGTAATCGACCTAGCGGTATTCGATGACATTAAAGCAGACCTTGAAGCTGACATCGCCAAGCTAAAAGAAGAAGGCAACCGCCACAGCGTGCTGCTACTTTTAACTGACATTATGAAAGAAGGCTCACAAATGCTTATCGCTTCTGACGATGAAAGCATTGTGGTCAAAGCATACGGCGAAGAGATCAAAGACTCGAAAGTATGGCTTGATGGCGTACTTAGCCGCAAGAAGCAAGTTGTACCACCTCTACAAGACGCATTCGCGGGTTAATCCCAAAACGTCTGTGTAAGTACACTAAAAAGCCGAGCTTTCATTGCTCGGCTTTTTGTTGCCCACAACATGCGCAGCTGGGGTTTTTAACCACGGTAAAACGCTTTTGTTGTAAGCTTTTGGCGTTATAGCTATGCAGTACGCTGAACTCACCTGTCCCTAGCAACGCCTGAATCGTAATAAGTGCTTGTTGCGACCCCATCACACCAAGCAGTGGCGCAATCACGCCCAAGGTCGAACAGTTAGCCACAGGGTTATCATCGCGCTCGGGGAAAATACATTCATAACAGGCACTACCTGCGTCGGAGAAATCAAAGCTCACAACATGACCTTGGAAACCCGTCGCTGCAGCACTTACCAGTGGCTTTTTGAGACGATGGCATAGGCGATTAATCGCATAACGAGTGGCGAAGTTATCACTGCAATCAAGCACAATATCGGCACGCTTAATAAAGGCCGCTAAATTATCTGAATCCGCTCTTTGGGTAACCGCCTCAATGACTATCTCATTGTTCAAGCTCGCTAGCACTTTTGCGCCAGCCTTCGCTTTGGCTTGACCTAAGTGGTTCACCTTAAACATGATTTGCCGCTGCAAATTTGACAACTCCACCACATCATCATCCATCAAGGTAAGGTGCCCAATACCTGAGCTTGCCAAATACGGCAGTGCTGCAGAGCCTAGCCCACCGCAGCCTATGACCAAGACATGGGCCTGTTTGAGCCTTAGCTGCCCATTCATTCCTACATCATCGAGCATGATCTGGCGGGCGTATCGCTGCTGCTCTTTGGCACTCAAAGCGCTACTTTGCTGTATGTCATTAGTCACCGTATTGCACCATCAGTTGTTGCAGTTGCGCGATAGCCGCTGCGGGGTCCGATGCTTCGGTGATCGCGCGTACCACAGCAATACTGGCAACCCCAGTTTTTGCCACATCTGGTAAGCGGGTTACATCTATGCCGCCAATTGCCACCGTTGGATAATGCCTGCGCATGAGAGGCACGAAGTGCTTAAGCTTCTCAAGACCTTGAATTTGCCCCGTCATGTCTTTGGTTGTAGTTGGGTATATCGCCCCGAACGCCAAGTAACTTGGACGGTAGTTGTGGGCCAACAACATCTCATAAAAACCATGAGTGGAAAGCCCTAAGCGCATACCTGCATCTTGAATAGCTTTGAGGTTGGCTAAGTGCAGATCTTCTTGCCCTAAATGCACGCCATATGCACCATGTTTAAGCGCCAACTGCCAATGATCGTTGATAAACACCTGAGCATCATGTTGGCGCCCAAGTTCAATAGCTCGTTTTATATCTTGCTCAAGATTAGGTGAGTCTGCGTCTTTTATGCGTAATTGCACGGTTTTAATACCGTGCGCCAAGCACAGTTCAAGCCACGCAAATGAATCAACCACAGCATACAAACCAAGCTTTTCGGGGCATGAGGCAAAACCTGCGGCATAGTTAAAGTCTGGGTCGCAATCAAAATCAAGTGCATCACCAAGCCAACTGCCCGGCTCAATGACTTGGGGGAAATCATCGAGGTTTTCAGGGAATTGAGTATGGGCAACTGGCCCTACGCCCTCGCCATAACGCTGCGCAACTTTCAAACCTGCATTGATATAAGCTTTGGCCAGAATAAATGCGTCTTTGAGTGGGTAGCCTTTTGCCAAACACGCCGCGATAGCAGATGATAATGAGCAGCCTGTGCCGTGGCTATGTGGCGTGATTACTCTCTCATTACCTAACCAGTATTCTTGGTCGCCGTGAAGACAAAAATCAACACAATAGCCTTGCGGATAATCCCAATGACCGCCTTTAATTATGACGCTGTTCACACCCCATTGCTGCAACCTTACGGCCGCATCGCGCATCGCACTTGGGCCAATAAGGTAGACTCCGGTAAGCATTTGCGTTTCATGCACATTGGGTGTAACCACATCCACCAGCGGCAACAAGTGGGTTTTAATTGCATCAACGATGTCTGCCTGCGCGTCTTCTTCGATGAGGCTATCACCGCTACTGGCGATGGCGACGGGGTCATACACCACCACAGGCGGTTGCGGCCATTTATCACGGTAGTAGCGAAGATGCTCAGCAATGAGCTGAATTTGCTGCACGTTAGCCAGCATGCCAATTTTAATGGCTTTGGGTGGCAGGTCAGTGGCTAAGGCCTGTAACTGTGATTCCAACACAGGCAATGACACCGCATTAAGTGCTTCAACTGCCACACTATTTTGTGCCGTAAGTGCCGTTATTGCACTGCACCCATGTACGCCAAAACTGCGCATTGCATGTAGATCTGCTTGAATACCTGCGCCACCGCCGCTATCAGAACCAGCAATGGTCCATACTACTTCACTCATACTGCTCTCACTCGTTAAACTGGTGCCATACTGGCATACCTAGGGTGGGGGTTGAAGGCACAGCGGTGGATTTTTCTGCCATGGCGCCCGCTAAGTAGCTTTGTCGCCCTGCTAGGGTCGCATTAGCGAAAGCTTGTGCCATTAAGATTGGGTCATTGGCACCGGCAATTGCGGAGTTGAGCAACACGGCATCGACGCCCATTTCCATTGCTTGGCACGCATGCGAGGGCACTCCGAGTCCTGCATCAATGATTAAGGTAACCTCCGGCAATCGCTCGCGAATGCTTTGAATAGCGTACGGATTAAGTATGCCCTTACCTGTGCCGATCGGTGCAGCCCAAGGCATAATGACCTCACAACCAAGATTCACTAGGCGTTGGCAAATAACCAAATCGTCAGTGCAATAAGGCAGCACTTTGAAGCCTAAAGCCAAGAGTTTTTCAGCGGCCTCAAGCAGCGCGATAGGGTCCGGTTGCAAATTGTACTCATCACCTATAAGCTCTAATTTTATCCAATCAGTGGCGAACACTTCGCGGCACATTTGCGCCAATGTAAGTACTTCTTGCACACTGTGACACCCCGCGGTGTTTGGCAGCACGGTGAGTCCCGTATCTTTGATCAGCTGCCAAAAGTCGTCTCCTGCAGCCGCCGAGTGCTGCCTGCGTAAAGACACAGTCACAATCTCACTTTGACTCGCGCGAATGGCATCGCTCATGCACTTCGGCGAAGGGTAAAGTGCGGAACCGATTAATAAACGGCTGCTAAATTCTTGCCCGTAGATATTCAATAAGTCACTCATTTAACCTCCTTGGATAGGAGAGAGGATATCAATGCGGTCCCCTGCTTTAAGTTGTGTATGAGCATAGTCCTGCTGCGCCACAAACTGGCCATTGAGCGCCAGCGCAAAAGGTGGTTTGGCGTCGAACTGCGCAATGGCTTGCTCTGCGGAAGTTAGCTCAGATACCAAAAACACTTCATCATTAATATAGATTTGCATTGATTTTCTCCTTTATACAGAAGTATTGAGATGAGACAGCGCCCGTTTCACCACCGCTGGGGCAATCATGTAGCCATGGCGATATAAGCCATTGATTCTCGTAATGTTACCTTCGTGGGTCACGCATGGGTTATTGTCTTGCGCTGCAGGGCGCAGCCCGACTTGTAATGATTCGATGTGCGCTTCGGCAAAGCCGCTGTGCACAGAATACGCCGCTGACAATAGCTCCAAGGTGCTGCGTACTGTCGGGGGGCGCAAGTCTTGCGATTCAATTTCCGTGGCACCAATCACAAAATGCCCATCCTCTTTAGGTGCGATATAAATGGGGTAACGTGGATGCATTAACCGCACAGGGCGCGTTAATGTGACTTCAGGAGCCACAACGCGCGCTACCTCTCCCCGCACACCGCGCAGTTTGGTCGTGCCTTTCGCCCCGAGTCCACGGCAATCAATCACAGCACTAAAACCCGCACCGCCAAGTTGCTCGGGACTGGTATCACTGTGAAAATGAAAATGCACACCACGATTGTTCAAGGTTTCATAGCTTTGCAGGTAAAAACCAAGATTGTCGAGCTGCCCTTCACCCGGTAAATACACCCCACCTTGAAAGCGCGCTGCTAATTGTGGTTCCAATTTCAACAACTCGCACTGGTTCAGCGTTTGTGGCACATGTGTGCCTGCAAATGCTGGTTTTAAGTGCTGACAAAAGTGTGCCATCGCACCTTTATCTTGCGCGTGTGCCACCACTATCGTACCTGAAGTTTGCAAGAACACAGGGGCATCAAGCTGTGCTAGCAACTTAGGCCACAGCGCTAATGAATCTGCACCCAATTGCACTACCTCTGCGCTCGCGTGTACCGACTCTGCAAGCGGTGCAAGCATGGCTGCTGCCACAAAACCCGCGCTGTTTAGTGCCTGGGCGTCGTCGCGCTCAAACACGTGCACTTCATAGTGCTTCGCAAGCATGAGTGCGGCCACCCGACCGCACACACCAAAGCCAACAATTGCGACTTTTTCCTTCATCAATCAACCTTGTGATAAAGCTCGCTGCCAGAGGCTCTGAACTCGGCAGATTTAGCTTTCATCTCAGATTCCACATCCACCATGCGCACACTAATTTCTTCACCTAAGGTGCTCGGGTCGATGCCTCTTTGCTCCAGATCTTTGGCGTAATCACGCACTTCTTGAGTGATCTTCATCGAGCAGAATTTAGGACCACACATAGAGCAGAAATGGGCGACTTTACCGGACTCTTGCGGCAGGGTTTCATCGTGATATTCACGCGCACGTTCTGGGTCTAAACCAAGGTTAAATTGGTCAAGCCAACGGAATTCAAAACGCGCTTTAGATAGGGCATTGTCACGTTCTTGCGCACCTGGGTGGCCCTTTGCTAAATCCGCGGCATGCGCAGCGATTTTGTAGGTGATCAGGCCTTCTTTTACATCGTCTTTATTCGGCAAGCCTAAATGCTCTTTGGGCGTCACGTAACACAACATGGCACAGCCGTACCAGGCGATTTGTGCTGCGCCAATACCCGAGGTGAAGTGATCGTAGCCTGGAGCGATATCTGTGGTCAGCGGCCCAAGCGTATAAAAAGGTGCTTCGCCGCAGTGCTCCAGTTGCTCATCCATATTGGCTTTGATCATATGCATTGGCACGTGACCCGGGCCTTCAATAAACACCTGCACATCGTGTTGCCATGCAATTTTGGTCAACTCGCCTAAGGTGCGTAATTCACTGAACTGCGCTTCATCATTGGCATCAGCAATCGAGCCCGGGCGCAACCCATCCCCTAACGAGAAACACACATCATATTGTTTGAGGATCTCACAGATCTCTTCAAAATGCGTGTAGAGGAAGTTTTCTTTATGGTGCGCCAAACACCATTTCGCCATGATAGAACCACCGCGTGAGACAATGCCCGTCACTCGCTTTGCTGTCATCGGCACATAACGCAGCAATACACCGGCGTGGATGGTGAAGTAATCCACTCCTTGCTCAGCTTGTTCAATCAAGGTGTCGCGGAAAATCTCCCACGTGAGATCTTCGGCTACGCCATTTACCTTCTCAAGCGCCTGATAAATTGGCACTGTGCCAACAGGTACTGGCGAGTTACGCACAACCCACTCTCGAGTTTCGTGAATGTAGCGGCCCGTTGATAAGTCCATGATGGTGTCGGCACCCCAGCGCGTCGCCCACACGGTTTTTTCCACTTCTTCTTCAATCGACGAAGTGACTGATGAGTTGCCGATATTGGCATTCACCTTTACCAAGAAGTTACGACCGATGATCATCGGTTCTGATTCTGGATGGTTAATGTTGTTTGGTATCACCGCCCGCCCACGAGCGACTTCATCGCGCACAAATTCAGGTGTGATGAACTCGGGAATGCTGGCACCAAAAGATTGCCCTTGATGTTGCTCTTTACGCAGCTGCTCACTCAGTTGTGCGCGGCCCATGTTTTCACGAATAGCAATGTATTCCATTTCTGGGGTAATGATACCTTGGCGGGCATAGTGCATCTGGGTTACATTTTTACCCGCTTTGGCACGGCGCACCTCAGGTAAATGCTCAAAGCGAATATGATCTAAGCCTTCATCCGCCATGCGCTGCTGGGCAAATTGCGAACTTTTACTTGGCAAAACTTCGGTGTCGTCACGCCCTTCAATCCAGGCACGGCGCATTTGTGGTAAGCCTTTGCGAACATTGAGTTCAAAGTTTGGGTCGGTGTATGGGCCCGAAGTGTCGTAAACACGAATAGGCGCGTTTTTTTCAAATACCGGGTTCTCTTCTGTACCGCCGATAAAAGTGTCGCTCAAGGTAATTTCACGCATCCCCACGCGCACGCCCGGATGTGCGCCCTCAACATAGACTTTGTGTGAATTGGGAAAAGGCTGACCAGTCAGGTTATGAATATAGTTGGCTGCAGCTTCTCGAGTTTGACGACGAGTTGGTTTGTTCGTTGTTGACATGACATTGCTCACTTATTGGTTGAGTTAGTCTTGTCTGGAGGTGGCAATACCAAGGGTATTTGCCTTTGGTCCGTGCGCATGCGCGCAGCTGAGGCTGGGCTTATTTTGTGCCAAATGGCACAAGCGTGCCGAGGCTAGCTTGTTCCCTACGCAGGTATGAGCCTGATCAGGTTAACGGATCCCGCAATTGCGATCTCAGCCCTCATATACCAAATAATTTGGTTAGGGCACTCCGACAAGTTTTCGCCAGCAGTCTAGCCTAGATGATTAACGTTGTGCAAGCCAACGATCGAGGTGATTCGCAAATTGTTGTTTATCTTGCGCGCTCAGCGGCGGTTGGCCACCAGTTTGAATACCGCTGCTACGTAATGTGTCCATAAAATCCCGCATATTCAAGCGTGACTTAATATTTTCCTTAGTGTAAAGCTCGCCGCGGGTATTTAAGGCCAACGCGCCTTTATCTATCACTTCCGATGCTAGTGGGATGTCACTGGTGATCACTAGTTCACCGCTTTGCACTTGCTTGACGATTTCGTTATCCGCGACATCAAAACCCTGCATCACTTGTTGCATGCGTAAAAAGTCAGACGCGGGTAAACGAATATATTGGTTAGCCACAAATACTGTGGTGGTTTTTGTTCTTACTGCTGCGCGACAAATAATCTCGCGAATTGCCACCGGACAGGCGTCAGCATCAACCCAAATAGTCATAGGCATCATCACTAAAATTTAAAACATGAGTATACGCGCCATCATCACAAATAAAAATGGCTCCTTACCTTGGCGATTCATCGTCTCCAGAAGTAATTTATCGCGTTTATTCGCGCTTGATTTTTAATCGCATACAATGGGGCAAAAATAATAAGGAAGCGGCTTTTATGAAACCTGCATTAACCCTACTAAGCGCAGCGCTTGTGGCATCACTCAGCCCACTCGCTAGCACTGATGCCTTTGCCTCAGAGAGTGCCAAAAAAGCTCTCGAATTCAGCGATGTATTCGATTTCAAATACCCTAAGTCAACAGCCCTTGGTGAAAAGGGTAAGTTTTTAGCTTTTAGTTCAACACCTTATCGTGGCGATGCAGAAGGTCTCGTTTATAACCTTGAAACGAACACTCTGATCAGTTCTGTTGAACGCGGTACCAAAGCGCAACTCAATAAAAACAGCCAATGGGCTGCGTTTATGCAAGTGCCCTCTTTGCTCGAGAGTGAAACTGCGGATAAAAAAGCGAAAGACAAGCTCAAAAACGACCTTGTGTTAGTGAACACTGCCACAGGTGAGCAGCAAGTGTTTACCGAGGTCAAAGATTACCAACTGTCAGACGATGGTCGCTGGCTCGCTTATCGTCATGATGTCAAAGCAAACAAAGCAGATGATGAAGATAAGTCAGACACCGAAGTTAAAAAAGACAAAAAGTCGGAAATCAAAGCGGACAAGAAAGACAAGGCCTTTAATCTGATTTTGGTCGACCTAAAATCAGGTGAACAAAGTACGTATGAATCAGTACTCAACTATGCACTCAGCCACACCGGCTCAGCCATGCTATTTAATAGCATCAGTGCAGATGGTAGTAACAACCAAGTGAATCTTGTCACCCTCGCCAACCGAGAAAGCGCCACCTTGATTGATGAGCCGGGGGTCACCCTGAGCGCTATTGACTGGCACCCCACCCAGAATTTAGTCGCTTTCAATGCTGGTAACTATGTAAATGACGACAATCGTCGCCGTAACTACCGCACGATGCTTTTCAATGTGCAAGACAACCAATTACGCGACCTAAAAAGCAATTGGCAAGCAGGTAAAAAAGGCAAACTAAGTTGGTCAGAAGATGGCAAACGTTTGTACTTTACGGCGCGCCCTAACCTTGAGCCCAAAGCGAAAGAGCTAAAGTACAAAGACGAGCAATCATTGCGTGATTACGACACCATCATGGCGCAAGCTAAGATGAATATGTGGCACCATAGCGACGCTGAAATTAAACCACGCGCAGAGATTACCTGGAACGAAGAAAACAAATATCGTCACTACCAGGCTGTCTACCATCTTGATGGTGACAAAGTTGTGCAGCTTGCAGACGCACAAGTGCCAGAACTACGTTTAAATAAAGAAGCCAGCTACCTGCTTGGTTACAACAATCAGCCCTACTTGGCACAAATCACCTACAAGGGCTTCTACAGTGATTACTATGCGGTTGATGTGCAAACAGGTGAGAAAAAACTCATTGTGGCCGAACACCCGCATCGCCCTAGCCTATCCCCCACGGGGCAACATGCAATTTTCTTTGACCAAGGCGTATGGCAACTCAAAGACTTGGGCAGTAACAAGGTAAAACCGTTAAGCAAAGCAATTAATGCGGTATTTGCTGACGATCAACATGACTACCCATCTCCAATCAGCAGTTACGGCGTAGCGGGTTGGTACGCAGATGGTTCCAAAGTGCTAGTTAACTCAAAGCATGATATTTGGGCATTTGATGTTAAAACTGGCGAGGCTAAAGCGCTCACTTCTGGCAAGAGCAGCAACAAACAGTACCGCGCAATCAATCTTGATAGCGATAAGCTAGGCTTTGCTGCCAATGAAGCAATCATGCTGAGCGTGTTTGATCTTCAAAACAAACAAACGGGCGTTGCACAGTTGAACCTTGCGGATAACTCTTTGAGCATGTTGCGCGATGGGGATGCACGATTCGATGTGGTGAAAAAAGCCAAGCAGGCGCAAACGTATTTATTCACTAAACAAACTTACTCGCAATTCCCTGATTATTGGGTTGCAGGTGAAAACCTTGCAAATGCTCAGCAAGTCACGGATCTGAACCCACAATTAGCCAACTTCAAGTGGGGGCAAAAGCCTGAACTGGTAAGTTACAAAGGTTATGACGGTGAAGATTTGCAAGGCGTATTGATTAAGCCTGCAGATTACGTTGAAGGCAAACGCGTACCAGTGGTGATTTATTTTTACCGCTACATGAGCCAACGCCGCTTTGATTTCCCGAAAATGGAATTGAATCATCGTCCTAACTTCCCGATGTTTACGTCTAATGGTTACGCGGTGTTCTTACCGGATATTCGTTTTGAGATTGGTCACCCGGGGCCATCGTCAACTAAAACCATGATCAATGCAGCACAAGCCTTGATTGATTCTGGTGTTGCTGACCCAGATGCAATTGGTTTACAAGGCCATTCGTGGGCAGGCTACCAAAGTGCATTTATGGTGACGCAAACCGATATGTTTAAAGCGGTTGTCTCTGGTGCGCCAGTTTCAAATATGACCTCGGCATACAGTGGTATTCGTTTAAAATCAGGTCTTGCGCGTCAGTTCCAGTATGAAACGGGCCAAAGCCGTATTGGTAAGACATTATACGATGCACCAGAGCTGTATATTGAAAATTCACCGGTGTTCTTTGCTGACAAGGTGAATACACCCATCATGATCATGTTCGGTAATGACGATGGCGCGGTACCATGGCAAGAAGGTATTCAATATTACCTCGCGCTGCGCCGTGCAGGTAAGGATGTGATTTTCCTTGAATATGAAGGCGAACCGCATCACCTCAAGAAATTCCCAAATCAGGTCGATTTCTCGATCCGCATGATGCAGTACTTTGACCATCACCTAAAAGGCAAGCCAGCTCCAGCATGGATGACCGAAGGCATTCCTTTTGCCGAGGAATAACACGAATTACAGGCGAATTATCTGAGCACGGACGGTGCTCAGCGCAAAAAAGGCAAACCACATTGGTTTGCCTTTTTTGCCGTATCGCCCGCGTTTATTCACTTTTATCTACAAGTTGCTTTGCGCGTTTAATACCCGCTTCCAAAAACATCGCATAAGCTCGCTTTGTTAAACCCTCTTCTTTAGGCTCAAAGTCTTTCGGGAAGCTCTCCACCAACGCCGCTAAATCCATACTTGGATTTGCTTGCACATGGGTATAAATCGCTTTTAACCACTTTTCAGGAATATGTAAATCATCCCTTTGTAAAAGCTCACCGTGACCAGGAAGCACGGCCTCCACGGGCAAAGCAGCGAAGTCTGCAAGTGTTTTTATCCACACATTAAAATTGCCCTCGCCGGGATACGGCAAGGTATCAACAATATCAGCGCCAACTAGCACTTTGTCTTGGACAACCAACACTGCTAAATCGCCATCCGTGTGCGCCGCAAAGGGCATGACTTGCGCCGACAAGTTACCTAAATCAAGTGTTTGCGGCTGAGCAACCACAAGTTGGGGACTTGTAAATTTGAGACTTTGCCATTGCTTGAGCCTTATTTGGGCGCGATTGATTTTCTCTTGCCAAGGCGCTTGTTCGGGCTCAGGTAGCTTATCCATACGCTGCTCGCTTAAGGCGATACTTTTCGCAAATCCATCTAAGCGCTGATTTAATTGCTCGTGCGCGCGATGAAATGATGCACCTAAGTGCTCGTGGACAACGAGTTGCGCATCAGGGAACTGCTGTTGCACCATGGCTAAGCCAAGTAAGTGGTCGTCATGAGCATGCGATGCGACTAGGTAACAAAGCGGCACGGTTAATTTGGCTTTAAGTTGTGTAACGAATGCTTCTGTTTGTGAAAACTCTCCTGGAGCATCCACCAATAGCGCGCACTTTTCTCCTTGAATGAGGGCTTGGTTAGAGTCATAAAAACGCAGCTTTTCGCTTTGTTGTACAAAGTCCACATGAGAGCTAACTGAGTGCCAACTCTGCTGCGCCTGAGCATAATTTGCTATTACTAGCGTAGCAATGAGGGTCGCTAATTTATGTTTCATGACTTTCCTCCAAAAAAGAAGGCGCTGATAGCGCCTTTACTTCGATTCATTTTCATTCAATGCCACTTTGAGTTTGTCACACAGTGCGTGCTCTTGAATGCTGCGTTGCTGCAACTGCGCTTTTGCTTCCAAAAGTTCATGAGATAAATTCAGCGCTGCCATAAGTAGCGCTTTTTCATCGTTTCGAACTGCTGAACGCGTACGCATTTGCTCGACATTCACATTCAAGTTTTCGGCAGCAGCGCGCAAGGCTTGCTCTTGTCCAGGAGGGCACGCAAATTGGTGCTCCTTGCCAAGCAAATTAACCTTCACACTGTTCCCTTGGTCACTCATTAGCTCGCCGCTTGAAGTTTCTCAAGTAATGAACTCAATGTGGTGCTTGTTTCTTTTTGCTTCTCTTCGCTTTCTAGCACTTCAAGTTGCAGGGTTTCATTCTCATCTTGTAGCTTTGCGTTACTTTCACGCAAATTAGTCACTTCTTGGCTCAATTCTGAATTGCGTGCAATTAGTTTATCGACCAGTTGTTCGAGTTGGGAAAGGGTGTCTTGATTCATAAATGCGCTCTTTAAACTGTTGATTAGAGTATGCAAATGTAAAGCAATATGCTCAGCGAAGCTAGGACTTGTAGCCGATTTCCTGTAAATTTTACCAGTATTAACAAGCGGTTCATTTTCAAACGACTTTAGTTCAGCGGGTGTTTACGTGAACAGCTCAGTTTGTGACCAGTACGTTATTTTGACGATGCGCAGATTTTGCCTGTCGCTGGCTAACAAATACCAGTAAAATACGTTTATACACACAGTTATGGAACCACTATGCTCAGTTATCGCCACTCCTTTCATGCCGGAAACCCTGCCGATGTACTAAAACATCTCGTGCTTGCCCAATCACTTAAACACATGGTGAAAAAAGACAAGCCTTTTGATTACATCGACACTCATTCTGGCGCAGGTTTCTTTGCGCTTGAAAATGCAGATATGCAAAAAACCAAAGAGTACGAAGATGGCATCGCTAAATTATGGCAATACCAAGGTCAGGTAGAAGCAATCACTGAGTACGTTGATTTAATTAAAAGCCTGAATGAAACCAACATACTTGCCCACTACCCTGGTTCACCCAAAGTGGCAGAGCAATTTCTGCGCAAACAAGACAAGGGTTGGTTTTTTGAGTTACACCCACAGGATTTAGCCTTGCTTGAGAAAAATATGGCAGGCAAACGTTCTTTGCGCGTGAAAGGTGAAAATGGCTTCCAAGGCTTGTTAGGTTTGGTGCCACCACTGTCACGCCGAGCTTGTGTGTTGATGGACCCGCCCTATGAAATAAAAACCGATTATGACAAAGCGGTAGATAGTCTGGTCAAGGCGCATAAACGATTCAATAGCGGCACCTATTTGTTGTGGTATCCGGTGGTAGATAGAGAACGTATTGATAGAGTTGAGCAACGTTTGACTCAAAGTGGCATCAAAAACATCCAACTTTTTGAACTCGCAACCAGTGCTGATACTGATGTGCACGGCATGACCGCTTCTGGCATGATTGCCATCAACCCGCCTTATACTCTGATGCAGACGATGCAAGAGGTGTTACCTGAACTAGTATCACTACTGAGTGATACTAGTGGTTTTTACAGGGCGGAGCAGCTCGTTGCAGAGTAAAGGACTAGGCCTTGCTTTTACGCGTTACTGAAACTGGGTCTTGGTGGATGAGTACATCCACCTCACCACCAAACTCCGGATGCTTTTTCAAACTAAAGGCTTCTTTTACTAACACCTCGACTTCATCTGCAATGCGATGTGCTTGCACTAAAGTAATGTGATCATCTAACTCTAGATGAAACTCCACAAAGCGAATTTTTCCACCTTGTCTGGTTCTTAGCGCATGCACACCATGCACTGCCTCGTGCGCACAGGCCACAGCAACAATCTGCTCCTTTTCCTCATCAGGCAACTCTCTATCCATCAAATGTGCGGCACTTTCCGTGGCTATTTGCCACGCGTTGAAAAGCAAATATGCAGCAACCAACATGGCAAAAATAGGATCTGCTCCCATCACGCCAAAGTAAGCAAGTAATAGTGCAACAAGCACCGCCAAATTCAGCAGTAAATCACCTTTATAATGCAAAGAGTCCGCTTTTAGTGCCACAGATTCAGTTCTTTTGATTGCTTGGTATTGCACGAATACCACGGCAAGAGTGCAAAAAATAGCGAATACACTCACCCACACACCTAGCAATGAATGGGTTACTTGAATTGGGTTAATGAAACGTTCGACGGCATGAAAAGTGAGTAAGCAAGCACTACCTGCGATAAATGCCGCCTGGCCTAGCCCAGCCAACGCTTCTGCTTTGCCATGACCAAAGCGGTGGTCATCATCGGCAGGTTTCAGCGCATAACTTAGCACAAAAAAATTCATCAAGGTCGCGCTTACATCAAGCAAAGAATCAGTAAGAGAGCCAAGCATTGCGGCCGAGCCTGATGCTAACCATGCCCACGCTTTTGCTGCGATCATTAGGCTTACCAACATCAATGTACTAATACTCGAAAGCTTTACCCAAAAGTCATAGCCCTTGGGGACACCCCTGGGGACACTCTTGGGTTCCCCCTTGAGACCCCCTTTGGCTGAGCTTTTGGTTGGTTTTACATTCTGTACGTCGTTGGTCACCTAAATTGCTCTCTTTCATTCGCTGGGAGTGCGTTATTGTAGCTAAATTTGATATACTTAGGCCAATTTTAGCCACGCGACGCCTGTGGGCGAGCCTGTTTACGATAATAACTATGCTGGACATCATACTATATCAACCCGAAATTCCACCAAACACCGGGAACATCATTCGCTTATGTGCTAATACAGGGTATCGATTACACCTTATCGAACCGTTAGGTTTTGAGTGGGACGATAAGCGCATCAAACGTGCGGGGCTGGATTATCACGAATTCTCTCAGGTTCAGCATCATGCTAATCTACAAAGTTACATTGACTCGCAACAACCAAAACGCATTTTCGCTTGCACAACAAAGGGAAAAAAGTATCACCACGAAGTGGATTACCAACAAGGTGATGCGCTACTTTTCGGCCCTGAAACACGCGGTCTTCCCGAAGACATCATTTTTTCATTGCCAGAAGAACAGCGTGTTCGTATTCCAATGCAAGCGAATAGTCGAAGCATGAACTTATCAAACGCGGTCGCGGTATTTGTTTTCGAATCTTGGCGTCAGCTTGACTTCAACGGTGCAGTATAAATTTATAGGTATTTTGTAATGACTGTGAATACAGATTTAATTTCTCGCTTGGTTGCACAAGCACTGACTGAAGATTTAGATGGACAAAGCGCCCAAGACGGCGATATCACCGCACAACTTATTCCTGCAAATCAACAAGCTCATGCAAAAGTAATCACCCGAGAAGACGCGGTATTTTGTGGCAAAGCCTTGGTTGTTGAAGTATTCAAGCAAGTAGACCCAAGTGTTGAGCTCACCTTTGAAGTGCAAGACGGTGACAAGGTTACAGCTGACCAACTGCTGTTTTCTGCTAAAGGCAATGCTCGCGCAATTTTAACGGCTGAGCGCACCGCCCTTAACTTTGTGCAAACACTCAGCGCCACTGCAACAGCGGCTTCGGTATACGCCGATGTACTTGCTGGCTCTAACACGCAGATATTGGATACCCGTAAAACCATTCCTGGTTTACGTGCGCTGCAAAAGTACGCAGTGAAATGTGGAGGGGGCCACAACCATCGCATTGGTTTATTCGATGCATTCTTAATCAAAGAGAATCACATTGCGGCTTGTGGCGGCATTACTGCCGCTGTCACACAAGCTCGTACCAACCACCCTGAAAAACCGGTGGAAGTGGAAGTGGAGAATCTAACAGAGCTTCAAGAAGCATTAGTTGCGGGCGCTGATATCATCATGCTTGATAACTTTTCTCTGGAAGATGTTAGTGAGGCGGTCAAAATTACGTCAGGGAAGGCAAAATTGGAGGTTTCTGGCAATATTACGCTGGACACACTGCAACAATATGCTAACGTTGGCGTCGATTTTGTGTCGAGCGGCGCGCTAACTAAGCATGTAAAAGCGATTGATTTATCAATGCGTTTTTAATTTGCCTAGGGTGTGTACAAAAAAGTTGCAAGCCAAGGTACAGATGTTACATTTTGTTATAAAAGGGACTACCCAAAGCAAAAGTCCCGTGGTAGCATCTAGTTTCAAAGAATTAGGTTTGTAAAAAAAAGTAATACTTTGTTATAAATCAACATAGTTGTAACAATGGAAGCTTATATTGGCTGTTAATTTAATGCGAATGCTAGTTGCTATTTGAAATTCGACTATACTTTGCTTAACTTAACGTGATTAGGTCTTCCTAGTGAATGAAGCTTTTTGCCCAAATTAACTAGGGCTTTGTTCACGTTTAGAGTGATTGTTTTTACATTTGTGAATTCGGTTACTCAGGTTACCTTAACTTTGCCCAATAATCCTTTAGGAGAGGAAAATGGAAAAAATGACCCACAACCAACAAAAGGGTTTTACCCTAATTGAATTAATGATCGTTGTTGCGATCATCGGTATTCTTGCAGCTATCGCGTTGCCAGCGTATCAAGACTACACTGTACGTTCTGCGGACAAAGCATGTTTGTCAGAAGCAAGCACATATACTAAAGCGGCTTTGGCAGCAATTTATGATCCAGACGCGACTGTAGTAGCACCGGTCACTGTAGCATGCTCAGCTGTAGCACCTACTGATGGCGCTGCGAGCATGACAACAGCATCACTGGGTTCAATTACTTTTACACCAGCGCAACCTGGCACTGGCACAGTTACATGTGACCTTGCCAATGGCGGTACGTGTTCACTGTAATAGTGTTTAAAGGCAGGGTGTGAATATTCACACCTTGTCTTCGCAATGAGCCCCTTTAAATTAGCTCCCCCGGTGTTTAATTGCCACAAAACGCCGAAAATCCACAGAAGTTTTAACATCCTAAATTATAATAAGATTTCCACAAATTCTAAAATTCTTGTTATATTGAAGACATGCACTTTTACAAGTGGTGTAAGCTCTTAATCAGTTGCTCTCAAAATACCAGACGATAGTAAATATGAACATTAACTCCCCATTAGCACGACGACTAGCAAATTTAGGTGTATTGGACCTTAGCGCATTAAATTCAACGCCAAACGAACAGAATGCAAGCCTCGCAGAAATTATTTGCAAAGCCGCCAACATGAAGCCTGAGCAGCTGCAGGCTCGGGCTAGTCAGATGTTTCATGTATCCCAATTAGATTTGTCTTTATTCGATAATGAATCACTCCCCAGTCATGAATTTGTCAACGAGAAGCTGATTCGCAAGCATCGCCTTTTACCTATCGCCGTAAAAGGTAAAACGCTCTATATCGCCACTGCGGATCCGACTGATTTTAACGCGTTTGAAGACTATGAATTCAATACTGGCATGCAAACTGAGGTCGTAGTTGTGCGCTACGATTACCTCGACAAAGCAATAGAGTCAGTTTTCGATAGCTCATCAGGTCTTGATTTATCTGAAGGGGATATGAAAGAGCTAGAGGGCGTTGAAGCTGATGACGGCAAAAAGAAAGACTTATCCACAGACGTTAACTCCAAAGAAGACGACGCGCCTATTATCGTCTACATAAATAAAATTTTAATGGATGCTATCAAGCGCGGTGCCTCAGATTTACATTTTGAACCCTATGAAAAACGCTATCGCATTCGCTTTCGTGTGGATGGCGTACTACACGAAATTGCATCTCCGCCGGTCAATTTAGAAAGCCGTATCGCTGCGCGTATCAAAGTAATGTCCCACATGGATTTAGCGGAAAAACGCAAACCCCAAGATGGCCGTATTAAGCTTAAGATCAACGCGAAAAAGAGCATAGACTTTCGTGTGAGTACACTGCCAACATTGTGGGGTGAGAAAATCGTAATGCGTATCCTAGATAGCTCCAGCGCAATGCTAGGTATTGACGTGTTGGGATATGAGCCAGAGCAAAAAGACTTGTACATGGACGCGCTTGCTCAACCACAGGGGATGATTTTGGTGACGGGCCCTACCGGCTCGGGTAAAACGGTCTCCTTGTACACGGGTCTAAACATCCTCAACACCACGGAGCGCAACATTTCAACCGCCGAAGACCCTGTGGAAATTAACTTAGAAGGTATCAACCAAGTACAAATCAGTGCTCGCGCTGACATGACCTTTGCCAACGCACTAAGAGCCTTCCTACGTCAAGACCCAGATGTGGTGATGGTCGGTGAGATTCGAGATTTAGAAACGGCTGAAATCGCCATTAAAGCGGCGCAAACAGGTCACTTAGTTCTATCTACATTACACACTAATTCAGCGCCAGAAACGTTGACGCGTTTGATGAACATGGGCGTGCCTTCTTATAACATTGCCAGTTCAGTGAGCCTTATTATCGCGCAACGACTTGCCCGTAGACTCTGTAATCACTGTAAAGAAGAAGAAAAGTTGCCCCATGAAGAGCTACAAAAACAAGGTTTTACCGCAGATCAATTAGTAGATTTAAGGCTATACAAACCAAAAGGCTGTGATGAATGCACTGAGGGTTACAAAGGCCGAGTCGGTATTTATGAAGTAATGCCGATTACACCTAAGATAGCGGAAATTATAATGCGCGGCGGTAATTCATTAGAAATTGCGGCTGTGGCTAAACAAGAAGGTGTGAATAATTTAAGGGCGTCAGGCTTGAAAAAGGCCGCACAAGGTGTAACTAGCTTGGTTGAAGTGAATCGTGTAACCAATGTATAAGACCCAAATTAATCGAAATAGCTTATACTTTAAATAAGCAAATCATAAACATCATGTTAATATAGAGTGATAAATCAGGGTTTTGGATGAATCATGGCAAAGCAAAAACAACAAATAAATCAACTAGACACATTTCAGTGGGTCGGTGTTAGCTCTCGAGGGAAAAAGCTTGAGGGTGAAATGAATGGTTCAAGTATCGCGTTGGTAAAAGCTCAGCTTAGAAAACAAGGCATTACCCCATCAAAAGTCAAAAAGAAGCCAAAACCCCTGTTTGGTGGTGGCAAGCAAAAGATAACCGCCAAAGAAATAGCGATGTTAACACGGCAGATAGCGACCATGTTGCTGGCGGGTGTTTCATTGGTACAAGCTATCGATATGATTGCAGATGGTTCAGAAAACAAGGGGATGCAGTCGCTGTTGCGTACCATAGGGGACGAAGTTAAGGCGGGTCAACCATTGAGTACGGCACTGCGCAAGCACCCAAAATACTTTGATGATTTATACTGTGATTTAGTCGCTTCGGGCGAACAATCAGGTGCTTTAGATAGAATTTTCGACCGCGTTGCCCTGTACAAAGAAAAAGCAGAAGCACTTAAGTCAAAAATCAAAAAAGCAATGTTTTATCCCACAGCCGTTATGGTTGTTGCCGCCTTGGTAACCTCAATTCTACTGATTTTCGTGGTCCCCCAGTTCCAAGAAATTTTCGCTGGGTTCGGTGCCGAACTCCCGGCATTCACGCTATTTGTCATAAAAATTTCTGAATTTATGCAAAGTTATTGGTGGGTCGCAGTCATAGGTATTGTTGTAGGCGGCTATTTATTTAAACAAGCAAGAATGAACAACAAGCAGTTCAGCGACAAAGTGGATGCGGCAATTCTCAAGCTTCCAGTTATTGGCATGATTTTAAACAAAGCCGCTGTCGCACGTTATGCCCGAACATTGTCGACCACATTCGCCGCGGGTGTGCCTCTCGTTGACGCATTAGACTCAGCCGCGGGCGCATCAGGCAATGCCGTGTATCGCGATGCAATTTTAGATATTAAGTCTGAGGTAAGCTCGGGTAACCCCATGAACTGGGCAATGCGTAACTCCAATATTTTCCCTGATATGGTCATTCAAATGGTGGCGATTGGTGAGGAGTCGGGTTCACTCGATGATATGTTAGCCAAAGTAGCGACCATCTATGAACAAGAAGTGGACGACGCGGTCGATGGCCTGTCGAGCCTGTTAGAACCACTCATCATGGCAGTACTAGGTGTGCTTATCGGTGGCTTAATTGTTGCCATGTATCTACCAATTTTCCAACTTGGCGAAGTAGTAGGCGGTTAATAAAACCCTATGTTCTCAGAAGTAATTAATTTAATGCAATCTCAGCCGTGGTTTTTTATGACCACGGTTTTTTTAGTATCGCTCGCTATCGGTAGTTTTTTAAATGTGGTGATCTACCGCATTCCAAAAATGATGCAAAATCAATGGCAAAGTGAATGTCGCATATTATTAGCTGATGAGCTAAAAAGCTCAGAAAACCCAGTGAATACTGAGACGTTCAATCTCATCACTCCTAGTTCGACCTGTCCTAAATGCAACTCCAAGATCAAACCTTGGCACAATATCCCAGTATTGAGTTGGGTATTGCTTGGAGGTAAGTGCGCGTCATGTAAAGCGCCTATATCAAAGCGATACCCTGCCATTGAGGCGTTAACTGCTGTAATCAGTTTAGTTGTGGCTTGGCAGTTAGGTACAACATCACAAGCCTTACTGTTTATTGCGGTAACTTGGGCGCTAGTGGCACTGACGTTTATTGATATCGACCATATGTTGTTGCCGGACCAAATCACATTGCCACTTTTGTGGCTGGCACTTATTGCTAGTGTGTTAGGTATAACCATTCCACCGAGTGAAGCTATTATTGGAGCCGCTGTAGGGTACCTAAGTTTATGGAGCGTATACTGGTTATTTAAGCTGATCACTGGCAAAGAAGGAATGGGGTATGGTGACTTTAAATTGCTCGCTGTATTTGGTGCACTTTTAGGCTGGCAATCGCTACCGCTTATCATTCTTTTATCGAGTGTTGTAGGCGCAGTAATTGGTATCACTTTGCTCTCTATTCAAGGCAAAGACAAAGCAACGCCTATCCCATTTGGGCCTTACATCGCTATCGCTGGATGGATTGCACTGTTATGGGGTGAGCAAATCCAATCAACATACATGAGTATGGTTCTTGGCTAACGATACACCATGGGTGCTGGGGCTAACTGGTGGTATCGGTTCTGGAAAATCAACTGCCAGCAAACGCTTTGGCGAACTGGGCATCGACATAGTCGATGCCGACAAAGTGGCTCGCCAAGTTGTCGAACCAGGCACTCAGGGGCTCACAAAGATAGCCGCACGATACGGTGATGATATTCTCACAGCCGAAAAAGAGTTAGATAGAGCCAAACTCAGGGCAATAATTTTCAGTAATATCGAAGAAAAAGCTTGGTTGAATGCCCTACTCCACCCAATGATTAGAACTGAGATGCTTGCTCAGCTCAATAAGGCACAAAGCGACTATGTTATTTTAGAAGCCCCGTTACTATTCGAAAATAACTTAGATAAATACTGCTCCCGTACGCTTTTAATTGACCTACCTTTTGAATTACAAATCGCCAGAGCTAGCGCACGAGATGGTGCAAAACGCTCACAAATTCGCACAATAATTGAATCTCAGCTGAACCGTACCGAGAAAGTACGAAAAAGTGATGATATCATCAGTAACACAAGCTCTATTTCCGAGCTAAGAAATAAAGTATGGCGTTATCATCAATGTTATTTACGCTTGGCTAGTTTGCAATCTAGCTAATATAGACAACAATAACGTTATACCCTGTAATAACCTAATTTTTATAAGCTTATTATACTTAGACTTTAACTGCGTTATATCGGTATTGTATGAACATCAACTCTCCACTGATCCGTAAATTTATTACTCTAGGACGCCTTGATAATGACAAGGTCAAACTGGAGCAAGATCGCTGCCGAAGCGCCGCTGAGTTGATCGTTCGCTGCAGCAGTATGAGTCACAACGAATTACTGACCCAATGCGTTGAACTTTTCCGAGTTCCCCATTTTGATTTAAGCCAGTTTGATGAAAGTCGTATTGATAAAAACTTACTCAAAGAAAAGTTAATTCGTAGACACCGTGTATTACCTCTTTCACAAAAAGGTACAAAGCTTGTTCTAGCGGTTTCTGACCCTACTGATTATGGTGCGCTTGAGAACTACGAATTCAGCACAGGCCTGCAGTGCGAAGTTGTACTCTCTGATTTTCAACACATAGATAAGCTTATTGAGCGCTTGTTCGATGCAACGCACGCACTTGAGTTATCTGAAAAAGACACTGAGGAACTCGCCGAACTTCACAAAGAAGAAGTGAAAAACGTCGTCGATGACAATCAATATTCCGATGACGATGCACCCATTATTGTCTACATCAATAAGATTTTACGAGATGCGATAAACCGCTCGGCATCCGATTTGCACTTTGAACCCTACGATGGCGAATACCGCGTACGTTTTCGTATTGATGGCGTTCTGCACGAAATGGCCCACCCGCCTTGGGCGCTTGCGAACCGCATTGCGGCCCGTATTAAAGTCATGGCGAAAATGGATATATCCGAGAAGCGCAAACCGCAAGATGGTCGTATTAAAATCTCGCTTTCTAAAAGTCATCAAATAGATTTTCGTGTCAGTACCTTGCCTACCCTCTGGGGTGAGAAAATCGTTATGCGTATTCTCGATTCCTCAGATATCTCTTTGGGTATTGATGCTCTCGGTTATGAAGAGGACCAAAAAGAAAAGTATCTACGCGCTCTCAAGCAGCCGCACGGTATGATTTTGGTTACTGGCCCAACAGGTTCAGGGAAAACAGTCTCTTTGTATTCAGGGTTGAGTATTCTTAATACCGCCGAGCGTAATATTTCCACCGCAGAAGACCCTGTCGAGATTAACGTAAAAGGCATCAACCAAGTTCAAATCAACACCAAAGCTGATTTAACTTTTGCTAACGCATTGAGAGCCTTCTTACGTCAAGACCCAGATGTAGTGATGGTTGGTGAGATACGTGACTTAGAGACCGCCGAGATAGCGATTAAAGCGTCGCAAACGGGTCACTTAGTTATGTCGACTCTACATACGAACTCCGCGCCTGAAACTCTCACTCGCTTACTGAATATGGGTGTACCGGCCTATAACGTAGCCAGCTCGGTGACTCTCGTAATAGCCCAGCGCCTAGCCCGAAAACTCTGTAAGCATTGTAAAGAGCCAGATAAGCTGCCGCATGATGAACTGTTAAAGCAAGGCTTTACTGAAGAACAGCTAAGCCGTTTGAAGTTATTCAAAGCAGTAGGCTGTGAAGAATGCACCGATGGCTTCAAGGGGCGGACAGGGCTTTATGAAGTTATGGAGATTACCCCTCCTTTAGCGCAAGCTATTATGGATGGGGCGAGCTCACTCGACTTAGCAAGACTCGCCAAAAATGACGGCTATACCACATTGCGAGAATCAGGCTTACACAAAGCAGCCGAAGGCATTACCTCAATTTCAGAAGTCAATCGTGTCACGCAATTGTAGCTTTAAATAAGACGAGGCGTCAGCTACACTGGCGCCCTTATTGATACCTACAGGATTAATTGCTATGCCAACAATTGTTCAATGCCCTACATGTAAAAACGATGTCGTCTGGGGAGAAACCAGTCCATTTCGACCGTTTTGTTCAAAGCGTTGTCAATTGATTGATCTTGGTGAGTGGTCTTCCGAGTCAAATGCGATTTCTACTCCACTAACGACGGAGCAGAAACATGGCGATGCCCAAGCTTTTATTGAAGAAGTGGAAGCAATGCTCGCTCAGAATGAAGATTCATTTTTTAAGGAATAGCGCTTCTTCAACTGCCGGATTTGATTTTGACTAAATCGAAATCAGCTAACTCAGGCACAATTTTTTGTAGCTTTGACTCGGTTCTATCTAGCGCGTTTAGGCAGTTGCAGTACTCTTGAGATTTTTGTGCCAGTTGCTCAGCTTTTTTCTGCAAAGACTTATCTATCTCGGCAGTAATAATCTCCATACGCTCCCCCACATCATTGATGCGGTCTTCAATGTTACCCTCTTGAGACTGCAATGCGTCGCCCAAAGAAACCAACATGGCCCCTAGGGAGCCCTGTATAGCGGTATGAATTTTCTTTGAAACCTCTTGAGCGAAGAAATCGTCGAGTTTGGATAGAGATTGAGGGGCGATATAAAAAAAGTCATCGCCGCGTTTGAACTTGTCACGCAGCGCTCGCTCTACGTATTGTAGCTGGGTTTTCAGCTCTTCAGGCTCTTTATCAGACAGCCCAGTAACTACGTTCTCAATCGCGCTGAGGCCAATATTAACGCCATCTGTGGCTAAGTCGACCAATTCAGGGACCGTATCTCTGATCATCTTGTTGTATTGCTCAAGTACCTGAGCTTCTTGAGCATTGAGCTCTATCCACTGCCCCTTTACGAGCAATTGGTTACCATGATTTATCTGCACACGGGTTTGGTTGTTATCCACGATACGAATCGTATCTTCAGTGATTATCAGACCATGTGTGAGTTCTACGTCACATTGCTTGTGCTCAGCACTCACAGCATTTACACCTGTACTCACAGATGCACTAATCAAACCAAGTGAAATAGCTAAGCGACGCAGCTTCATAATATTCCCCATAAAAACTGCGCCAAAGATTATCAAAGTGGCACAAATAAGCAACTAACAAAATGCTAGGTGCATTGGCAGTCTATTATGCCTGATATTGATCCAAACGATATAAAGGCGCCGCAGGCTGGGTGCGCTGACACTCAAATACATAGCTACCCGTTCGCGACTTAGCTTCTTTTTTGGCATCAGCTGCCAAAGCTGCAATTTGATGGGCATTTTGGCAATGAGCTACGTCTGGACTGACTAAGCCGATGGCAATAGAAAGCAAAGGGGTAAAACACGCCCTCCCCTGCCTATCATGACTCCAGTAGCCTTTCGCTTTGATATGCTCAGCGTTGAAGTAATCACACACGAGAAGGTCAAATGCTTTGGCCACTTCCTGACAAATAGGTAAGGCATTATCATCATCAAATATCACCATGAAATCATCGCCGCCAATATGCCCTATAAAGCAATTCGAAGCATGGCATTGTTCGCGCAATAGTTCAGCGACAAGCTTAATGATGGCATCACCTTTAGCGTAACCGTACAAGTCATTGAATGGCTTGAAATGATTCAAGTCAAAATACGCAAGGGTAAAAGGAAGTTGGTTATATATCCGCTGTTCAATCGCATCATTGATAGCAATGTTACCAGGCAGCATAGTCAATGGATTGGCATGTTGCGCATTTCTTACTTTTTCTTCAGTCATGTGTTTGAGAATATGCTTAAGTGGCACCACGCCCATGTAGAGATTGTCTCTTGTCACTATAATATCGCGACGAATATCCACATCACTATCAGAAATTTGCTGGCTAACACTGTCTAACTTTTCATTTTCATCGACAATGAATGGCTGGCAGTCCATCACAGCCCCAATCGCCTTCTTATCGAATAAGGCGTGGCCGTAATGGGAAGCAAAAACTTCAGTTAATTGCTCCTTATACAGCATCCCAACTGGTTTATTGTCATCATCAACAGCAACCACAGATACTTGAGCTTTATCTTTCTCAAAAATCTTGTGAGCCTCTTTACAGGTAATTCGATGACTCACTGCCAACTGAGATGTGGCCAACCATCCGATAGACATAGATAAGTCTTGCTCGGACTCAAGCACCCTAGTGATAATTTTGTCTTCGAATGGATGCGAATTAAACTGTAAACTAGGTTGAGCACTAGGCTTTTCTAAGAAAAAACCCTGCACATTATTAATGCCTAATTGTGACAACAACAGGAGCTCTTCGGGGCGCTCAATTCCTTCTGCGATCACGCGTGTGTTGGTTGCCTTCGCAAGTTCGGATATAGATTTTAAAAACTCGCGCTTAACCACACTACAGTCACATGCATCAATGAAATAACGGTCTATTTTTACAATGTCAGGTTGAATTTCTGACCACTGCTTTAACCCCGAGTAGCCCGCCCCTAAATCGTCAATGGCGATTGAGAAACCGAGCTCACGGTAATGTTCAACGGCACTGAGCAGTAAATTAGTATCATCAACCTTATCCTGCTCAGTAAGCTCAATCACCACTTGGTGTGCACCTAAGCCATATTTTTTTAATAAGCTAAGAGTTTGTCCTTTAGGATGATCCGGATCGAGTAAGGTATTCGGGCTGACGTTTAAAAACAATTTACCACTGAGATTAAGCAACGCGAAGGTTTTTATAGCCGTCTCGCGGCATAACAATTCCAACTCAGACAGTTTGTTGGCGGCCATCGCACAACTAAAGAGGGATGATGGGGAGCTAAGCGCACTATCTTGGGGGCCTCTGCTAAGCGCTTCGTAACCGAGGATCTGTTGCCTATCAATAGCGAAAATAGGTTGGAATACCGTTGTAATCGTTCCACGCTGCAATATCTGCGTCAATTCATCTGCCAATTGGGCGTTCACTCGCTTACCACACTAAAAGCACAAACAACAACGTACGATAACAGTGAAATATGACAATAAAATGAAGTGGTTACTTTTCCCGCAATGATGGGTACAGCAACGATAAGTGCTCTTGAAGTTCTCTTAATTGCAGCGCAATTTCAGCATAATTGACTGTTTTTGGCTCTAGCAATAAAGCCGCCATATAAGAAGGATGAGTAGCAAGTTCTTTTATGTGATAGCACAAAGGATCGTCAAATTCCGGCAGCATTCCTTCATCAAGGAACTTATGTTTAATTTCATGGCTCGGCATACCTGAGAATTGCGTAGCCGTTGCAATCACAGGTGCTAGATAACTTTCACATTGGCTAAATACTGCATTGTTCGTTGATAATAGGACCAACGAAAGTGCAGCTAAATGCTCACTGTCGCCATTAAGCGATTTATACGCATTTCCAAGTTGCACCTTCATCATCATACTGTGCAGCTGTTGCTGGTAGCTCTGCGCAACAAACAAAGGCGAATCTGAGCTTGTCTCGCCATCAGCTGGTGCCTTGCCACACGCCACGAGCAGCAATAATAGAGGAAACATAAAATAGCGTTTCACACATTCATCCTTCATTCTAATACCAACCAGCTTAATTAAGCGAGTTGGTATAAGGTCGCTTACTCAAAAAATTAGCACAAAAAAATGCCGCTCAATGCGAGCGGCATTTCATCTTTGTGTACAAAAATTAAGGCATTGCGTCTAAGTCAGCGCCTTCTTTTTCTACTTCAACCGGGATCAAGTCTTCTTTACTCACCCCTAGGGCAACAGCTACTGAGCTTGCTACATATACCGATGAGTAAGTACCGATGAACACACCGAACAACAACGCAGTTGCGAAACCATGAATAGTTTGGCCACCCCACACAAACAAGGCAATCAATACCAAAATAGTGGTGATTGAAGTAACCAAGGTGCGGTTCAATGTTTGCGTTAGTGAAATATCAATGATTTCTAATGTGTCGTCTGTGCGTACTTTACGGAAGTTTTCACGAATACGGTCAGATACAACAATGGTGTCGTTGAGAGAGTAACCGATAACCGCCAATATGGCCGCCAAAATGGTTAAGTCAAACTCAAGCCCCAGCAAAGAGAACAGACCCATTGTCAGCACAACATCGTGGAATAACGCGAATACCGCCCCCAGAGCAAAACGCCATTCAAAGCGCAGTGCCACATAGAGCAAGATACAAATAAGCGCGGTAAGCATAGCGAGGCCACCTTGCTCTTTAAGATCTTCACCCACGCTTGGGCCAACAAATTCGATGCGACGCATTTGGGCATCTGCATCTGCTTGTTTAAGTGCGGTCATCACTTGGTTGCCGATAACTTCAGCTTTCACACCTTCACCTTGAGGTGGCAGGCGCACAAGTACGTCTTTACTGGAACCGAACAACTGCACTGAAGCCTCTGCAAAGCCATTTTCAGCAAGTACTTTACGTACATTGCTTAGCTCTGCTGGTTGTGAGAAACCAACTTCAACGGCTGTACCGCCAGTAAAATCCAGACCAAAGTTAAGACCTTTTACGAAAAACGACGCAACAGAAGCGAGGATTAGCAAAATGGAGAACCCCATTGCTAATTTGCGTGCTTTCATAAATGGCAAAGTGCCTTTTACTTTCAATAATTGCATGCTTGATTGCTCCTAGATCGACAGCTTTTCGATGCGTTTACCGCCAACGATTAAGTTGATCACTGCACGTGTACCAACAATCGCCGTAAACATCGATGTCAAAATACCAATCGCAAGTGTTACTGCGAAGCCTGCAATTGGACCTGTGCCCACTGCAAACAAGATAATCGCCGCGATAAGCGTGGTGATATTGGCATCAAAAATAGTGCTAAATGCACTGTCGTAACCGAAATGAATTGCTTGTTGAGGACTACGGCCATCGGCAAGCTCTTCACGAATACGCTCGAAAATCAAAACGTTAGCATCAACTGCCATACCGACAGTCAATACGATACCAGCAATACCAGGTAGCGTTAGTGCCGCGCCAGGGATCATCGACATTACGCCCACGATCATCACAAGGTTTGCTGCAAGCGCCAAGTTGGCAACTAGACCAAAGCCTTTGTAATAAAGCAGCATAAATGCCAGTACGAAAGCAAAGCCAAGTACCACCGCGGTCATACCCGCTTCGATATTTTCCTGACCTAAGCTTGGACCAACCGTACGCTCTTCAACGATTTGAATCGGTGCAACAAGCGCACCAGCACGTAATAATAGGCTCAGATTGTGAGCTTCCGCTGGGCTATCAAGACCGGTAATACGGAAACTACGATTGAGGCGAGCCTGAATCGTTGCCACGTTAATTACTTCTTCTACTTTTATAGGAGGCAGCGCTTTACCGTTTGCATCAACCTTACCGGATGGCTTGTACTCAATGAATACCGTTGCCATCGGTTTGCCGATAGCACGCTTGGTAAACGCATCCATCTTAGCACCACCTTTGGAGTCCAGTGAGATGTTTACTTGTGGGCGTTGGTATTCATCCATGCTCGACTGAGCACCGGTGATATGGCTACCTTCAAGAATAACGCGCTTTTTCAATACCACAGGACGTCCTGAGCGGTCGTTGATCACCTCAGAACCCGGTGGTACACGGCCTTGCATAGCCAAACCAGGATCCGCATCTTGATCAACTTCACGGAATTCCAGCGTTGCCGTAGCACCTAGAATCTCTTTCGCACGTGCAGTGTCTTGTACACCTGGCAATTGCACAATGATGCGCTCTGCGCCTTGGCGCTGGACGTTCGGCTCGGCAACACCGATTTGGTTAATACGGTTACGAATGATGGTTTCGTTTTGTTTGATAGCGTAGTCGCGTAGTTCTTTGATACGCAGTTCACTCATTGCAACGACGAAGCCTTCTTCGTTGTTACCATCATCGTTGAACAAATAGTTAGGGTAACGGCCTTGCAGGAATTTCTCAGCTGCCGCTTTATCTTCCTCGCTACGCATCACTACTTGCACAGAGTCACTGCCCGCAACGCGTCGGATCGTACGATAACGCAACTTTTCTTCACGTAAATCTGAGCGGAAATCTTGTTCCATCTGATTGAGTGCATTGTCCATTGCGGTCACCATGTCCACTTCCATGGTGAAATGCACACCACCACTTAAGTCAAGACCCAGCTTCATCGGGTTACCACCCAGCGCTTTTAACCATTGCGGTTGAGCAGGCGCCATATTGATAGCGGAAATGTAGTCTTCACTTAAATTGTCGCGCAGAATATCCTGTGCTTTTAGTTGTTCTTCTACGTTCTTAAAGCGAACTAGGATTTGCCCGTCTTCGAGCTTGCTCGATTTCGATTCAATTTTATTTTCTGTAAGGATGGTATTTACAGTATCAAGAGCGCTTAAGTCTGCGTCTGCACCTTTGGCACCTGTTACCTGAATAGCAGGGTCTCGGCCATAGATGTTAGGGGTGGCGTAAAGCACCCCTACCGCTAGCACTAAAAGCACGAGTAAATACTTCCATAAAGGATACTTATTTAACACGTATCTTTCCTTTTTATAGTGACTTCATTGTGCCTTTTGGAAGCACTGCAGAAATTGACGCTTTCTGTACCGTCACTTCAGCTTGGTCGTTAAGTGCGATCATCACGAAGTCTTTGTCTTCAGACACCTTAGTGATTTTACCAATCAGACCGCCTTGGGTAAGTACTTCGTCGCCTTTGGCTAACGCGCTCATTAGGCTTTTATGCTCTTTTACGCGCTTTGCCTGTGGGCGGTAGATAAGGAAGTAAAATACTAGGCCGAAAATTGCCAACATAATTAGCATTTCATAACCACCACCAGCTGGTGCTGCACCGGCTGTGCTCGCATGAGCGTTTGAAATAAATAAACTCATCAGGTTTTCCCCTTCACTAAGTAACTAATAATTTTAATGTTTTAATTTACACGCAAGCCCGCACATGGCGGGCTAGCAGTTATTCTGTTTCTGCAAGTTCTGGAACAGGCATATTACGGCGAGCATAAAAGTCTGCTACAAAAGCGTCAAGCTCTCCGGCAGCAATCGCCTCACGAAGACCTTCCATCAAACGCTGGTAATAGCGTAAGTTGTGGATGGTATTCAATCGCGCACCGAGAATTTCATTACACTTATCGAGATGATGAAGGTAAGCACGCGAGAAATTTGTACATGTATGGCAATCACACTCGCTATCCAGCGGTGAAGTATCTGTTTTATGCACCGCATTGCGGATTTTCACCACGCCATTGGTAATAAACAAATGACCATTTCGAGCATTTCGTGTGGGCATTACGCAGTCGAACATATCAATACCACGGCGCACTGCTTCAACGATATCTTCCGGCTTACCAACCCCCATTAGATAACGTGGTTTTTGCTCTGGCATTTTATAAGCGCAGTGATCTAGGATGTTGATCATGTCTTCTTTTGGTTCACCAACAGACAAACCACCCAAGGCATACCCATCAAAACCGATTTCTTCTAAGCCAGCTTGCGATTGTGCTCGCAATTCAGGATACATGCCACCTTGGATGATACCGAATAGCGCTGATGGATTATCGCCATGACCTTCTTTTGAACGTTTCGCCCAACGTAGCGATAGTTCCATTGAATCTTTTGCTTCTTTTTCCGTTGCCGGATAAGGCGTACATTCATCGAAAATCATCACGATATCTGAACCCAAGTCGCGCTGTACTTGCATCGCTTTTTCTGGGCTTAGCATGATCTTTTCACCGTTAACCGGTGAGCTGAACATCACGCCTTCTTCAGTAATTTTGCGCATTGCGCCTAGGCTGAATACTTGGAAACCGCCGGAATCAGTCAGAATAGGTTTATCCCACCCCATGAAATCATGCAAATCACCGTGTTGCTTAATGATTTCTGTGCCCGGACGCAGCATAAGGTGGAAAGTGTTACCCAAACAAATATGCGCACCCGTGCCTTTCAATTCTTCTGGAGTCATGCCCTTAACAGTACCGTATGTACCTACAGGCATAAATGCAGGTGTTTCAACAACACCACGCTCAAATATTAAGCGGCCGCGGCGAGCTTTGCCGTCGGTTGTATCTAGTTCAAACTTCATGTGATCCTCAATCGGTCGGAAAAACAGTCCAACTCTTCAAAACTGTTGCGCTTGAGTACGCAATTTAACCGCCCGATTCTACCTTTTTTGCGCAAGCAATACTATGAATTGGGGCGAATCGAACAAATAAAAGGGTAAATCTAAGAAGACAGAACATTTATCCATTTATCCCCCTTATAAACACAAAAGCCGCCCAAAACAGGCGGCTTTTTTATTAATCCATCAACTTACTCAGTATCTTTTTTCAACAAGAACATGGCATCTCCGTAGCTAAAGAAACGATAGCGCTCGGCTATAGCCTCATGATATGCATCCATGATGTGCTTTTGACCTGAAAATGCGCTGACCAACATGATTAATGTTGATTCTGGTAAGTGGAAGTTCGTTATCATGGCATCGACCACGTTGAACTTGTAGCCTGGGTAGATAAAGATATCGGTGTCGCCAAAGTAGCTTTTCAATGTACCGCCACCAATTTTTGCCGCTGACTCGAGCGAGCGCACTGAGGTTGTGCCGACAGCGATTACTCGACCACCACGCGCTTTAGCGGCTTCAACCGCAGCAACCACATCATCTGGTACTTCAATGTATTCTGAATGCATATGGTGGTCTTCAACACTGTCCACACGCACAGGCTGGAAGGTACCCGCACCAACGTGCAAAGTAACGAATGCCATATCGACATTTTTGTCTTTTAAGCGTTGCATCAAGGTTTCATCGAAGTGCAAACCCGCAGTTGGTGCAGCCACTGCGCCCGGCTTTTCACCGTACACAGTCTGATAACGCTGTTTATCTTCGTCATTGTCAGGACGGTCGATATACGGAGGTAATGGCATGTGGCCTATTTCTTCGAGTGTTTCTAACACCGAAGCATCACCTTGGAGTACCAATTCAAACAATTCACCATGACGACCCACCATTTCCATCTCGGCCTTGCCTTCGAGAATCAGCATGGTGCCCGGCTTAGGTGATTTACTCGAACGCACATGCGCCAGTACACGCTTGTTATCCAGCACACGCTCAACCAACACTTCAACTTTACCACCTGATGCTTTTTGTCCATGCATACGTGCAGGAATCACCTTGGTGTTATTGAAAATCAACAGGTCACCGGGCTCGATAAAATCGATGATGTCTTTAAAGATATGATGTGACGTTTCACCCGTATTCCCGTCAACTTTTAAAAGACGGCTTTCACTTCGCTCTTTTTGAGGGAAGCGGGCTATTAATTCTTCTGGCAAATCGAAACTAAAATCGGCCACTCGCATATCAGGCTCTCCGGGTGCTTAAAATCGCGCCAAGTCTAGTGATTACCTAGTATGAAATCAAGCGCCTAAACTTGTCTGTCCCTTCAATTCACTATAACCTACAGTTCTAAAAACAAATTCAGAACTTCAGGTAGTAAATATGGCAATGCCGCTGAGTTTAATGATAGTCAACGCCAGTGCTGCTGAGCGCGCCTTAATAAAGCGCACACTAGGACGCTTGGAGATATTTGACGTCATTGAGCTAAGTGATTCACAACAAGCACTTAGCATACTCAAAGAGCGCGCGGTCAATCTTGTGATAACCGGTTTGGATGTCGGCCAAATTGATGGCTGGCGCTTTTCTCGCATGATCCGCTCGGGCTTACTGAAAACGCCAAAACACACACCTATAGTTCTCACACCACCATTTTACTGTGAGCGTATTGCTGAAACCACTGCACGCAGTTACGGCATAGACGCCGTTGTGCCAATTGAACGCCAAGATCTACTGCCGCAAATTTTAGCTAATGTACTGTCTACTCAGCTCGAAAAATCCAGTCGCTTAAGTTTGCTATTGCTTGAAGCGGATAATGAAAAAGCGCAACAAATGAGCAATGCATTAGCTTTGAATTTTGCGGTGCAAATTTGTCATAGCGCCACTGAAGCACTGAGCACTTACTTACAAGGGCACTTTGCCATTGTCTTACTCGATGCCAGTATTGCTAATGCAGACAGCGCGAATACGCTCGTACAAAACATCTTGTCGCATAATGCCAGCCAGGCAATAGTGACTATTATTGATAGCCAAGATGCTGATTATGCGGAGCAATTGTTACTGAGCGGCGTAACTGACTTCATTCGTCGACCTTACGACGATGCCTTGCTTATGAAAGTGTGCGATCACGCCGCGCGCCGTGAAGACTTTATTGCCAGCTACAGCGAATTTGAAAAGAAAGTGGCGCAGTTAAGCCAGAGCCAATCCAAATACAAAGAGCTGTACTCAGCCCACCAACGTATTTTGATGCACCTCAATACGGTGGTCATGGAGCTCGATGGTCAGGGCAAAATACGCTTTATCAATCCAGCGTGGGAGAGCAATACGGGGTTTCGCCTAAAGCAAAGTATTGGAAAGTCTTTGCTTGATTATTGCTTTGAGGATCACAAGCAAAAACTGACCGCAACCTTGCAGGCAATTAGTGAAACGCAGGCCAAACGCAAAAAAATCGAACTGCAATTGTGGACCAAAGAAAAGCAATTAGTGTGGTTTGAATGCCGATTACAGCATGTCAGCGATACCGCTCATGGAGATATTATTACCGTCTCTATCGACAATATCGAAGAGCGTAAACAGGCTGAACTCAAACTTCAGCATTTGGCACTTCATGACACCTTAACGGGTTTGTACAACCGCTATTGCTTCGACTCGCAACTCAGTTCTTTATGCAATGGTACGCAAGGCCAAGACGAGCATGCGCTTATCTATATCGACCTCGATCATTTTAAAATCATTAACGACAGTAAGGGTCACCAAGAAGGCGACACCGTACTCAAGGAAGTCGCCGAGTTATTCTTGCAACACATCGACGAGCAACACATGATTTTTAGGATCGGCGGAGACGAGTTTGCGATGTTGTTGCAGGACACTTCCTTACTAGACGCTCACATGACTGCTGAATCGATTTGTATGGCCATAGACAGCCACAAATTCCATTGCCAAGATCAAGTTTATTCAATTAGCTGCTCAATTGGTGTGACACAAATTTCAGTGAAGAATAAAGATGCCAGTGAGTGCCTCAAACAAGCTGATATCGCTCTGTATATTGCCAAAAGCCAAGGTCGTAACCTCGTGCATTGTTACGACGCTAGAGACTCGCAAAGTAACGCCATGCAATCAGGGTTGGAGTGGGGCCATAGTGTGCGCTCTGCGTTGCAGCAAAATCACATTGAGCTGCATTATCAGGCGGTATGGGATATCAAACGCTCACGTATTGCCTACTATGAGGCTCTGCTGCGCTTAAAGATTAATAATGAACTTATTTACCCAAATCACTTTATCCCAGCTTTGGAAATGCTCAATGACAGTTACTTGATGGACCAATGTGTGGTCCGCCAATCTATCGATGATTTGAGTAAACATCCTGAAATACAGCGCATTGCAATAAACCTGTCGGCACAATCACTGTTGGACGATCGTTTACTGCCGCATATCAAAGACATGCTGCAATCGTATCAGGTTGACCCAAAACGAGTCATTTTCGAAATCACAGAAAGTGCGAGTGTTGGTAATTTGGAAGCGACGCGTGAAATGATTCTGGCGCTAAACGAACTGGGTTGTGACTTTTCCATCGATGATTTCGGCACTGGCTTTAGCACCTTCGACTACTTAAAGCGCCTACCTGCACAACATGTGAAAATTGATGGTTCATTCGTGCGCGACATGCAACGTGACCCCATTGACTATGCACTGGTGAAAGCCATTAATGACATCGCTAAATCGCTGTCAAAAGGCTCCGTCGCTGAATACGTTGAAAATAAAGAAATTTATAACCTACTCAAAGAGATAGGTGTTGATTATGCGCAGGGTCATTACATCGCCAAACCGGCACCGTTACACGCCTTAGAAAATAATCAAAAAATAATTGCCGCAAAAACATCAGACTAACCATTACCTCGCGCTTTTTTCGGCGTGAGGTCCTACAGCCTAATTTCAGTTGTCTATAATTGGTATTTCTTGGTGCGCTAAGAAAAACACCGAAGGTAATCGGTAATACTAATAATGACCCACAAAGGAATGTACGTAGCCAGAAATGGTGAGGACGCCGAATCGCTAGGAACACTTAGCGGGGAGGTAAACAGTATATCTGCGGGCTGACATGTTTTACATGCCCCAGAGTAAAGGATACAGGTATGATTTTTTTAGTAACTCTGCTTCTGTGCGTAAATGTTTATATTGCTTATCAATGCTATGTCCATGCAAGACGAAAAGGCTATCCCGAACGACTCTATTTAGGCTTGGGGTTAGTGCCCTACTTTAACCTAGTGGTATGGGTCTACTTACTCTTTCTCCCCAACATGGAGAAATACAGAGTCGGCACAAAAACCCCTCTCTAGATTGGTATCTAGAGAGGGTAACACGACTAAGCGGGTTGGGTGCTTACAACTTGTACTGCTGAGCGTTACTAAGTAGCTTTTGATAGTCCATCTTGCCACTCACACAGCGATTAATGTCCGCCTTTTTGAACACCGCCATATGTTTGCTGCGTGACTGGCTGAACTCTATGTTCACATACTCATCGTCTTTGATGTCACGCATACCTACGCCATAATCACACAAGCTTCTTGCAACACTCGTTAGCGCTGATTCTAGCTGTGCCTGTTGCTTTTCTTGATGTTGTTCTTTTTGCTTAAGGCGCTCAGCTTTAACCTTTTTAACCAACACTTTGTTTTTGGCGCTCAGTGCGTCTTTTTGCTCTTTTACCTTCACTATTTCGCGCTCTAATTGTACTAATCGCTCAGACAACTCTTTGGTTTCATTGCTCAATTTTGTTTGCACTTCGATTTCTCGCTGTTCGCGGTTCAATTCACGCAACTTAAATGCTAACTCTCTTTGCAGCTCGGCCTGCTCTCGCATTTGCTCAGATTGTTCACGAATACCCTCAAGCGAAATGATGATCTCTTCATGTTCTCCACTTTCAATATCACCATTGATAAATTCCACATGACCATCACTCATCGTCATTGAGTCTGCTGTAATGACGACCTCTGGAGGTAGAGGAGGCAACGGAACATCTGCAATTTCAGATACGAAGACAAAGTGATTATCCAAGCGAACCCGATACAGCACTCCTTGTTGGGCAAGATAGGTGCTTGATATTTGCACAGAGTTGAGCGCTAAGTCTTGCTTAAGCGCGGTGCTCAAAATATTTTCGACAATGCTGATTTGGCGATTTACCGATTCAAATTCAGAGGTTTGCGCCGCAGTACCGACGGATAACACACTCAGCGCCATTGCGCTTGCTAAAACGTACTTTTTCATCATTTACTCTCTACATTATAAGCCGTGCTGTACGGCGGCTGCTGTTCAATTTGTTCTGCAATATCATTCAGTTGCAATCGAAGGTAAGCATTATCTTCTGCCCGCTGCGTGTTGATATAATCAACTAACGTCGATAATGCATCTTTGCGTTCACTGCGCACGATATCGACCGTTTGCGCGGCCACATCAGCCAACGCCTGTTGCTGCCATTGCGATTGCGCAAAAAGCGCGTCATTGAGTTGCTGCATTTGCTGTTGTTGCACTTCAAGAGATTGTTGCTGTTGCTTAATCTGAGCGACAAGTTGCTCGTTGGTATCCATGACTTTGACTCCTGCGAAGACCATTGCCACAGCCATCACACTAGCTGCTAACCAAGGCACAAATGTGCTTTGTGTTGGCGATGACTTAAATACTCTGTTCGCCTGCCACTGCGTTGGAACTTCTTGCTCTTGATAATCTGTTGCGCCGTGTTGCCATTGCTTTGCTTGCGCCAACATCTGCGCGAAGACAGGGTCTTGATTAAGCTCTTGCCATTGCGCCTCGGTTAATGGCTGACCTTCTAAAGCGAGTTCAAAGAGCGCTTCTAAATGCTGTTGATTAGCCATCGTTCACCTCCAATTGCGGCTTCAACCGACCTAAAGCTGCATATAAACGGGTTTTTGCTGTATTGGGAGATACATCCAATTGCTGGGCAATTTCTTCAAATGTACAGTGCTGAAAAAACTTCATTTCGACCACCACTCGTTGCTCAAACGGTAACTTCGCTAAGTGCTCAACAATTTGCTGATTTTGTTGTGCCTGCATCAAAGGACGCTCCATGTGCAAAACGTTACTGCTTGGCTCTGCTACCGAGTCGATACTTTGATGCTCTCGATGGCGACGAAAGTGCTCAGCCGCCTTGTTATAGGCAATACGAAAAAGCCAAGTGTGTAACTGGCTACGACCATCAAACTTGTTCAGCCCCTGATAGGCACTGATGAAAGTCTCTTGCATTACATCCAAGGCGTCATCAGGGTGGCGCAACAACCTGATGCATTGGTTGTACAGGCGCTTTTCATGCTGCCTGACAAGTGCCAACCACGCTTTGTTGCTTCCGCTTTGCGCTTTTCTTATTAGCCTTTCTTCTGAATTAAAAATCACGTTATTGAGCAATCTTGTTATCGTGTTATTAGGTTAGTTGTATGACGCAGATAAAAAGTTTGAAAAATTTTAGCTTAATTACAAAAAAAGCGGCCAATGCCGCTTTAGTTTAATATTTTCATACTGTTATGAAATGCGATTATTCGCTTCCTACTGTGCAACAAGTGCGTAGAAACTCACCCACTTTATCACTGAAAAGCCTGAAGTCACCTATACGACCGGTAGTTTTACGCCACACTAAGCCCACATCTCGGTGCGCATCTGAGTCAGAGCTTTTAGCAACGAGTGGCTTGGTATCCAAGATACCGGCATTGATCGCCATTTGCGGTAAAAAGGTCACGCCTAATTTGTACTCCACCATAGAAAGCAAAGTATGTAAATTTGCCGCTTCAAATGGGTTAATACAACTAGCACGTTCTAAATTACAGGCACTGAGTGCATGCCCTGTCATACAATGCTCGCGCTCCAGTAAGAACACACTATTCTCTGGAAGCGCGTTATAATCTACATGCTCATCAATGTGATAATCTTTGTGGTGGACTAGGTAGAATTTGTCTTTGGCAAGAATCTGTGTGTGGAAACGACTGGTCTCGTAAGGTAGAGCCAGTAGCGCGATGTCGATATGACCATGCTCCAACTTATCGAGCAAATTATCACTGGTATCTTCGACCAAGACTAAGTCGAGATCTTTAAACGTTGCTTTGCTAAAACAATGCAGCGGTGCCGCTACAAAACTAGCTATCGTCGGGATAATACCAATGGTGAGTGTACCACTTAGCGGATGCAAGTGACTGCGCGTAAGCTCTTTGACACTCATCGTATCATCGATAATTTTCTTGGCTTTAATCACTACTTCTTCGCCAATGGCGGTAAACATCAAGCTGCGATTTTCACGCTCAATAAGTTGTACCCCCAAGTTTTCTTCTAAGTTCTGAATGGCACTACTGAGAGTAGATTGACCTATGTAACATGCTGCCGCAGCCCGGCCAAAATGCTGGTGCTGATGCACAGCTAGAAGATACTGAAGCTGCTTAATACTGGGAAGGTTTGTCATATTAATGCCCACAAATAAAAAGACCCCAACACCTAGGGCGTTGAGATCTTTTCAAGCTAAAAGACTGTTTTAGTCGCGGTAGGCGTATGACGCCTACACTTTATACGCCAAATGCTGTTCGTAATATGTAGAAGATTACAATAGCAAGTGCAGCACCAACAGGCAACGTAATTACCCAAGAAACAACAATATTTCTAATTACGCTCATGTTCAATGCCGCGATACCGCGTGCCATACCTACACCCAATACTGCGCCAACCAGCGTTTGCGTAGTAGAGATAGGAAGACCAGTACCAGAAGCGATAACTACGGTAGAAGCAGCTGCAAGCTCAGCAGCAAAACCACGGCTTGGTGTAAGGTGAGTGATACCTTCACCAATCGTTTTGATTACTTTCTTACCTAAAACAGCAAGACCAACAACGATACCGATACCACCAAGAGGTAGGATCCACCATGCAAGCGCTGCTTTCTTAGCGATTTCACCGTTGTTTTCAACGATATTTACTACCGCTGCTAACGGACCAATTGCGTTAGCAACGTCGTTTGAACCGTGCGCGAATGCCATACAACATGCCGTTAATACCATCAATACAGCGAATACTTTTTCAACATTGTTGAATTGCATTTTCTTGTCCGCTTTCGGGTCCATCTTCATACGTTTAATGACGACTTTACCAATGATAGCAATAACTACAGCGATACCAATTGAAAGCGCGTAGCCTTCAACAGCACCAAGGTTAACACCGATGTGCTTTAAGCCTTTTTTGATAGTCACAAGTGACATAACGAAACCAGCAAGACCCATGTATAAAGGTACAAAACGCTTGGCATTTTCAAGTGGTTTATCTGTATCAAAAATCAGCTTTTGCGCGCTCATAAAGATGAGGTAAGCAATGAAACCAGAGATTGCTGGGGTAACAATCCAGCTACCAACAATACCCGCAACTTTAGTCCATTGAATCGCTTCACTGCCCACTGCTACTAATGCAAAACCAATGATTGCACCAATGATTGAGTGAGTAGTAGAAACTGGCCAACCTAGGAAAGAAGCGATTAACAGCCAAGTACCTGCAGCAAACAGAGCTGCTATCATACCTAGGACCATTAACTCAGGAATATCAGCGAATGGGGCGGCATCAATAATACCTTTACGGATCGTTGATGTTACTTCACCGCCAGCCAAATAGGCGCCAGCAAATTCGAAAATCATCGCGATGATGATCGCTTGTTTGATCGTTAGAGCTTTAGAGCCCACAGAAGTACCCATAGCATTGGCAACATCGTTTGCACCGATACCATAAGCCATGAAGAAACCTACCGCTGCGGCTACAAGCACTAACACGGTACCGTAGGACGAAATAATATCCATCAGAAAAACCTTATTGTTTTAACTTTGTGTGACTTAACACTGAGCTGCTCATTGTGTTAAATCCTGGCAATGTTAACGGGCTAGCAAGACTTCTAAACGAGCACCTACTCGTTCAGCGATATCTGCTAAATCACCCACCCATTCGATGATCTTGTATAAGAACATCACGTCAACGGGGTTCATTGTGTCTTCGATGCGACGTAATTCCTGACGCAATTTAATTTGCATGTCATCCGTGTCCTGCTCTATAGCATCTAGTTCCACTAGCATTTTTTCAACAAGTGTTACTTCACGACCACGGAAGCCAGTTTCTAACAACTCGTCTAGTTCATTGATAGCTTTTGATGCTTGTTTTGTTGCATCCACACAGCGAGATAAGTACTGCAAGAAGTCTTTTTGAATTGATTCTGGAATAACCATTTCACGACCAACAACGCGTCCAGCGATGTCTTTTGCTTTGTTAGCAATCTTATCTTGATGAGTGATCAGCTCGAGTAGATCGGTACGCTCAACAGGTAAGAACAAACCACGCGGCAGATTTAAACGAATTTCACGTTTTAAATCATCCGCTTCACGTTCTAGTGAGCGAATTTTAAGGCGTAACTCTTCCGCTTCATGCCATTGCTTTTCGAACACATGCTCGAAAAACGGGATAAGCATAGCGCTGGCTTTGTGCACCTTTTTGATATGATCTTCGATTGGTTTAATAGGTGATTTTGCAAAAACCCCTAAAAACGCATTACTAGGCATAACTGACCCTTTGAATCTTAGTTTGCAATAAAATCGTCATAAATAAGTCATAGAAACGCCCTACTATAAATCCTAGAGTCGCGACTAATTTTAAATTTAATTTCGATTTATATCGTTTATGCTTCGAGCGTAATTTTACCCCATTAATAGCCCAAACGCATGAATTTTCATGCCCAATTCACCATTGTTTTGCCAACTCCAAAACTCAGGGAAACTCAAGCATGAAAAAAGGGCAAAAGTCCTTTGTGCCCACTTAATTGATCTACTTATTAAAGGCTCTTCGCAATAGTCTCTTGAGACACGTGGCGAATATCTTTACCTTTAACGAAATAAATCACATATTCTGAAATGTTCTGGCAGCGATCGCCAATACGCTCAAGCGAACGCACTGACCAAATAAGCTCCATCACTCGAGGAATCGAGCGCGGGTCTTCCATCATATAAGTCATGATTTGGCGTGTTAGCGCTTCGTATTCACGGTCAACTTTTTCATCAGCTTTGTGCACTTCAAACGCTTTTTGCGCATCCATACGGGCAAATGCATCAAGTACATCATGCAGCATTTTAGCCACTAAGCGACCCATGTTTTCCATGTTCGCCAACAAGCCTTGCTGGTCTTTTGTGAATGAATCCAGGGCGACTTTAGCAATGCGCTCAGCTTCGTCACCGATACGCTCTAAATCTGCAATCGTCTTTGCGATAGCAACAACTAAACGTAGGTCGCTCGCTGCAGGTTGGCGCTTTGCGATAATGCGTGTGCACTCTTCGTCAATATTGACTTCCATCGCATTCACACGGTAATCGTTTTCTTTGACCTTCTTAGCCAATTCCGTATCACCTTTGGCGACAGCGTCAAGCGCACTGTTTAGTTGCTGTTCAACCAAACCACCCATGCTCAATACATGGTTACGCACATTTTCCAGCTCTTCGTTGAACTTACCAGAGATGTGCTTATTAATATTGTGTTCCATAATGCCCTTCTTAATTCTTACCCATTAATGATAGCAAGCATCACATATTAACCATAACGACCAGTAATATAGTCTTCGGTTTTCTTTTTACTTGGCGTGGTGAATAGCGTGTTGGTATCCGCATATTCAATCAACTCACCCATGTACATAAACGCAGTTTGGTCTGATACACGAGCAGCCTGTTGCATGTTGTGCGTTACAATCACAACCGTATATTTGTCTTTCAGATCGCTGATTAATTCTTCGATAACCAACGTCGAAATTGGGTCAAGTGCAGAAGTTGGTTCATCAAGAAGCAACACTTCTGGCTCAATGGCAATCGAGCGAGCGATAACTAGACGTTGCTGCTGACCACCGGAAAGGCCAAATGCGCTATCGTGAAGACGGTCTTTTACTTCGTCCCACAACGCCGCGCCACGCAGTGATTTTTCGACCACTTCGTCAAGTTTACGCTTCTCTTTAATACCTTGTAGGCGCAAACCATAAACCACATTCTCATAAATTGATTTTGGGAATGGGTTTGGACGCTGGAATACCATACCGACATTACGGCGAAGCGCTGCAACATCTACGCGCTTGTCATAGATGTTTTCACCGTGCAGCAAAATTTCGCCTTCGATACGACATGTGTCCACAAGGTCGTTCATGCGGTTGATACAACGTAAAAGCGTTGATTTACCACAACCCGATGGGCCAATGAATGCAGTTACCTGACCTTTTGGAATATCCATGCTCACATTTGTGAGAGCTTGTTTATCACCGTAGTAAAGATCGAGGTTTTTAATCTGTAAGGCAGTTTGCTCTGGCGTCAGATTTTCTAAATCCAACTTTAGCGCGTTGTCTGCGTTAACTTCTGTTGCAACTGTAATC
Source organism: Pseudoalteromonas pernae (assembly GCF_039831865.1). Lineage (NCBI taxonomy): Bacteria > Pseudomonadati > Pseudomonadota > Gammaproteobacteria > Alteromonadales > Pseudoalteromonadaceae > Pseudoalteromonas > Pseudoalteromonas pernae. The sequence goes on along the minus strand of NZ_JBDODM010000004.1, from coordinate 292,256 downwards.
ATAACGTTTTTTACCTATCTCAAATCTTTACATTAGTTGTCTAGCGCGCGGAACTTTTCACGCAAATGGTTACGAATACCAATCGCCGTGATGTTCAGAGCTATTATCACTGTTACCAACAGGAATGCTGTTGCATATACCAGTGGGCGCGCAGCTTCTACGTTCGGGCTTTGGAAGCCTACATCATAAATATGGAAACCTAAGTGCATAAATTTACGGTCTAAATGCACGTACGGGAAATTGCCATCCAGCGGAAGGGTTGGCGCCATTTTTACCACACCCACCAACATCAGCGGCGCTACTTCGCCTGCCGCACGGGCAACAGCCAAGATCAGACCTGTCATAATCGCGGGGCTCGCCATTGGCACAACAATACGCCATAAGGTTTCTGCTTTGGTCGCGCCCAGAGCCAGAGAACCTTGGCGCACTTGGCTTGGAATACGTGATAAACCTTCTTCCGTTGACACAATAACAACAGGTAGTGTCAAAATGGCTAGGGTTAATGCCGACCAAATAACACCCGGCGTACCAAATACTGGGCTTGGTGATGCTTCAGGGTAGAACAGTTGGTCAATGCTGCCACCGAGCATATAGACGAAGAAACCGAGACCAAATACACCATAAACGATTGACGGTACACCCGCTAAGTTAATTACCGCGATGCGGATCATCTTAGTCACAGCATTTTTCGCCGCGTATTCATGAAGGTAAATTGCCGCAACAACTCCAAATGGAGTAACAATCACCGCCATCAGCATAACCATAAAGACAGTACCGAAGATTGCAGGGAATACACCACCTTCCGTGTTTGCTTCACGGGGGTCGTCAGATAAAAACTTACCCAACTGACCGAAATAATGACCTATTTTGGCAAACAGGCCCATGTCGTTTGGCTGCCAGAAATCCAGTACTTGATACAGCGGCAATGTTACCAATTCACCACGCATGTCTTTAACAACGACTTGGTCGCGCTTAGCTTCATCACGCAGTTGGAAGAGTGTTTTTTCGAGCTCTTTGTATTGCTCGCGCAGCGCTTTGCGTTCAGCTTCAAGCTCGGCAACACGCTCATGTGTTAGTTCTTCATCAAGCTCATACGCACGCTCTTTTAAACGTAAACGCTCTAACTCATAGTTGATGTGGCCAATGTCACCGTTTTGTAGGTCCAATGCACGATCATTGAGATCCACGGCACGCTCAACTAACTCCTCGAGTTTAGCGATTTTATCGCCTTGAACTTCTTTGCCGTTCTCGATGACTTTTTCGATATAGCCATAGAAGTTACCGTTTTTAGAGCGCTCAAACACAGCTAAATTTTCAGGTGTTGATTGGCTTTGAATGTCTGTTTCTAGAATCCAACGAAAGTCCAAGTCAACGTACTCACGGTTACCTGTTTTTACCAAGAAACGCGTGACTTCCTCACCTTGGAAGTCACCCAAGTCGATGCCCGATTGACGGATCCGACTCGCAGGCACTACTTCACGATCGTAAATTTCACCGATAACTGTTTGCTTAGGCTGAGAGCCTTCAACGTGAAATTCATTTACTTCTGACGGCCAGAAGAAACCCAAACCACGCCATGCAATCAATGCAAGCAAACCAATAACTGAAATCAAACTGATGCTTACCGCACCACCGGTCATCCAAATCCAAGGAGAACCAGACTTAAACCACTGTCTTATCATGTCGTTTCTCCCCTAATTACAGTGAGCTGTACTTTTCACGCAGGCGCTGACGAACAAATTCAGCAAGCGTGTTAAAGACGAAAGTGAAAATAAACAGCACAAATGCAGCAAGGAATAGAATACGGTAATGCGAACTACCTACTTCTGATTCTGGCATCTCTACAGCAATGTTGGCAGCGAGCGTACGCATACCTTGGAAGATACTCCAATCCATAATTGGTGTGTTACCCGTAGCCATAAGCACTATCATTGTTTCGCCCACAGCACGACCTAACCCCATCATAATCGCAGAGAAAATACCTGGACTTGCAGTGAGTAACACTACGCGCACAAGTGTCTGCCACTGCGTAGCGCCCAATGCCAGTGAACCGTTTGATAAGTGTTTTGGTACACTGAAAACCGCATCTTCTGCGATAGAGAAAATAGTTGGGATAACCGCAAAACCCATTGCGATACCAACAACTAAAGAGTTACGTTGGTCAAAGGTCATTCCCAATTCATTGGTGATGTACTGACGCACGTTACCACCAAACAGCCACTGCTCAATCGAACCACTCATCGAGAATGATAACCAACCGATAAACAGCACAACCGGAATAAGGATCACAGAGTGAGCGCCTTCAGGAATACGATGGCGAACATGCTCAGGTAACTTTGTCCAAGCAAATGCTGTCAGCAATATGGCGAGTGGCAGCAGCAATAGCAGCGCAATAATGGCAGGTAAATTTTCTTCAATCAGAGGAGCAAGCCACAAACCCGCAAGGAAACCAAGGATTACCGTTGGTAATGCTTCCATGATTTCAACGGTCGGCTTCACCACTTTACGCAGTTCACTCGACATAAAGTAAGCGGTGTAAATCGCAGCTGATAGGGCTATAGGTACCGCAAACAACATCGCGTATAGCGCTGCTTTCAATGTACCGAATGAGATTGGCACTAAAGAAAACTTAGACTCAAAGTCATCACTGGCTGAAGTAGACTGCCAAATATAATCAGGCTCAGGATAGCCTTCATACCATACTTCTTGCCACAGACCAGACCACGTCACTTCTGGATGCTCATTTTCAATATTCAGCACACTGACTTTATTATCAGCGAGGATCACAGCAGCATTGGCGCGCGGCGCAATAGCAAAGTTTTTAATTGCACTGTCAGCTACTTTGCCCTGCCACAACTTAGCGTCACTCGTTGTGTAATAAACACCGAGTTCACCATTTTCTCCTGTGGTAAAGAAAGTGCGGCGATAAAATTCAGAATAGATATTGATAGATTTTTGTTTTGAGGTTTCAAATGCGCGAATCTTTTTGAACGCTTTACCTTCGTCGGTGTTCACTTCAAACCACTGTGACACTTCGCCATTGTCGTTTGCGAGCATCAGAGAATTAGCGCCAGCAAGCAATTGCGCTGAGATGATGTTTGCATTTTCTTCATTCGCAGCAAGCACTTGCGTCAACTCAACTTCATCTGCGTAACGACTATTGAAGATATAAATTTGGTTCGCTGAGCGCACAAACACACGGCTTGCATCCGGTGTAATAAGCAACTCATCAATACGACCATCGATTTCCAGCTCTGATTGCTCAGCAACCCACTCGACTTCGCCGGTCATAAAGTTTTCTTCACCCACGTACGCGGTGAACACCACACGCTTGTCTGCAGTAAGTGCAACAACAACCAGCTTCTCTTCAGTTTGCGCGAACGCAAAGCGCTTAATCGCTGCACCTTCGCTATCTACCGTAAGAGGCGCTTCACCTAGTGGGTAGTTCAGTACCGGTGTGAGCTTACGTTGGTTGTTCGGGAATGTAACACGGAAGCTGGGCTTCACTATCACCATCTCGCCGTTATCCAAACCGTAAGCATACAGGCCCTGGTGCGGTGCGCTTGTTGCAAAGCTGGTAACCGAAGCAGGCAACTCAGCGTTTAGTTCCGCGATTTGCGTGCCAAAGCCCTGCTCTTGGATGTTGTAAAAATCAACGGTGCCGTTGCGTTCAAGCAAATAAGCAATTTCAGTTTGCTCTTCGAGACCGAGGCCCACTACGTCTTTAGTGGCCACACTAAAATTATCACGCTCTTGAATATGAGCCGATTCAAAAATAGGTTGCACTACGTAGAGGAGATAGAAAAATATAAGCAATAGCGCCACCAGTACCATTACCCCACCAGAGGTGATACTGAACTGCGCTATTTTGTCTTTAACTAGACGGCTTCTATCCGTGCTAAATGACAGGTTTTGCGGATTTGAAGTCATCAACTTACCCTTAGATCTTTACGATGCGCGGATTATATTTCATCAAAATGACAGTTTTGTTACACAACCCTTAAACAGATACTAAATCGCCACAAATTTAAGTAAATAAAGGTAAAAAATGCGAACAGATATTGGCTGTTGCAAAGAATTGGACAAACCCGGAAAAGGGGTCAATACTTGCTTGTGTTAGACACTCGAAATTACCAAATCCTTATAAATTTTGTTAATTAACATTGCCTTAACGAGTTTTCTGATATTTTTGTATTACCTTTTGAACGAGTATTCAATTCACAATAATAAAGAGATCGTATCTTATGCAGCAGTTAGTATTAACCGTCCTTGGCAAAGACCGTCCGGGTCTACTTGAAGACCTTTCTTCTGTCATTCTTAATCATCATGGAAATTGGTTGGCCAGCAACCTCTCACATTTAGCTGGTAAGTTTGCCGGGATAGTTCAAGTCGAAGTCGCAGAAGAGCACCTGAGAGAACTGCAAAATGCACTTCATGACTTGTCTCACCTTGAGATCCGCGTTGAATCTGGCGAGATTATTCAAGGCGAAGCGCCACAGCAAATCAACTTAGTCATAACCGGTAATGACCGCCCTGGTATCGTTCAAGAGCTCGCTTCTGTTATTCGCCACAAAGGGGCAAATATCACTCACCTGACATCGAAGCAACAAAGCGCACCTAATTGGGGAGTCCCCCTATTCAGCGCTGTCGCTACCGTTTCATTACCACCGGGCATGAATCGAGATGCAGTTATTGAAGCCCTTGAGTCAATCACTCCGGACGTTATTGTTGATGTAGAAAGTTAGTGGTGAAAAGCAGGCTGAAAGATGACTCCAAGCTATGGGAATGTCATCTTTCAGTCACATATTAGTAATAAATTAGCGTACTTAGCCTACCTGTTTAACTAAGTATGTTATGAACTTCGAACAAATCGCTATGCAATCCACCAGCTATTACCCAAAAGAACTCAGTTGGCTTTCGTTCAACGAGCGTGTATTGCAAGAAGCTAAAGATAAAAACAATCCCATCATTGAGCGCATTCGTTTTTTAGGTATTTTCTCTAATAATCTTGATGAATTTTTTCAAGTGCGCGTGGCTGATGTAAAGCGCCGCATTCTTCTCAATAAATTACCAGATACAGACTTTGAAGAAGATGAAGCTTTGATGCAACTGATACAAGAAAAAGTGCTGAAGCTAGGGCAAGATTTTAATGTTGCTTACGAAGACATTCTCAAAGGGCTAAACGAACATAACATTCATATACAGCGTCCACATAATCTCAGCGACAACCATCAGCATTGGCTTGGCGAATATTTTAGAACGGAAATCCTTGAGCACTTATCTCCGATTCTCCTAAACCAAAATAAGAACTACGCGGAAAACATTAACGACACAATGACGTACTTGTTCGTAGAAATGCGCGAAGAAAAGAACAACTATGCCTTGTTGGAAGTACCCACCAATCGTTTGCCGCGCTTTATCCAACTTCCTGCGGAAAAAACAAGAAGGCATAAAACCATTGTTTTGCTCGATGACATCATTCATTTTTATCTCGCTGATGTATTCGCAAACTTCTTCAAATTCAAAAAACTTCGTGGTTATTCAATCAAGCTAACACGCGATGCCGAATACAATCTTGATGATGAGATTGAAGAAAGTCTATTAGATAAAATGTCCAAAGGGCTCAAGCAACGTCTGCGCTCGGAACCTGTGCGCCTTGTCTATGACAACACCATGCCTCCAGATATGCTTAAAGTGTTGCGCAAGCGTATGGGTATAAACCGATTTGATGCGCTTATTCCAGCTGGCCGCTATCGTAACTTCAGAGACTTCTTGTCCTTTCCCAATGTTGGACGTCGGTATTTAGAAAACAAACCGCTCCCTGCGATTCGCTCACATAGTTTTGATAGCTACAGCAGCGTATTTGATGCCATTACAAACGACGACATTTTGCTGTACTACCCCTACCATACCTTCAACCACTTTTTGAATTACGTACGCCAAGCCTCCTTTGACCCTGACGTGCTGCATATCAAGGTGAATATCTACCGTGTAGCGAGCCACTCTCGTCTGATTGGCGCCCTTATCAACGCCGCTAAAAACGGTAAAAAAGTAACGGTTATGGTCGAGCTAAAAGCCCGTTTTGACGAGCAAAATAATATCCAATGGGCGAAATCACTCGATGAAGCGGGCATTAAAGTAATTTTCGGTATTCCTTCATTGAAGGTGCACTCAAAACTGTGCGTGATTCACCGCAAAGAACAAGGACAAATAGTATCCTATGCCCATATCGGCACAGGGAACTTTCATGAGAAAACGGCCAAGATATACACAGACTTTAGCCTGTTTACTAAAGACCCCGCGCTGTGTGAAGAGTGCGACAACGTATTCAAATTCATCGAACACAGCTACAAGCCTTTTACTTTCAATCACTTGATGGTATCTCCTATCAATGCTCGCACGCGCATTTATGAGCTCATCGAAGAGCAATACCAGTTGAAAAAGTCTGGCAGTATATTTATTAAAATCAACAATTTAGTTGATAAAGAATTAATTGATAAACTATATGAAGCTTCGCAACAAGGTGTAAAAATCCGCATGATTATTCGCGGTATGTGTTCCCTTGTACCGGGTATTAAAGGCTTAAGCGACAACATAAAAATTATTAGTATTGTTGACCGCTTTTTAGAGCATCCTCGCGTGATGGTGTTTGGTAAAGGCGAGGACATCAAGGTGTTTATTTCCTCAGCGGATTGGATGACGCGTAACCTAGACCACCGTGTTGAAGTCGGTACCCCGATTTACAGTCCTAAATTACAACAAGTCATCATCGAGATTCTAGAGCTACAATGGCGCGATCGCACCAAAGCACGTATTATCGATGCAGAGCAAAAAAATAACTACGTGCGACGCGGCAACAAGAAGAAGATCCGCTCACAAATCGCCATACATGACTATCTTAAGAAATGGGAAGCCAACCTTGCAAACCAATGATGTAACAACCTATGCAGCCGTTGACTTGGGCTCAAATAGCTTCCACTTGTTACTTGCACGTGAGGTCGACGGTCGTTTTGAGGTGTTACACAAAGAAAAGCAACGTGTTTATTTAGCTGCAGGATTGGATGCCAAAAATCATCTCGATGATGACGCCATAGAACGCGCTGTGGATATTCTGCGTCAATTCGCCGTAACACTCGCCGACTTTTCGCCGTCTAACGTAAAAGTAGTGGCTACTTATACCTTACGTCGAGCGCGCAATGTCAAACGGTTTATGCAGCGAGTGCGCGCTGTTTTCCCTTTTCATATTGATATTATTTCCGGACAAGAAGAAGCGCGCCTAATTTATCAAGGGGTGGCTCAGCACGTTCATCACGATGAGCAACGCTTAGTCATCGATATTGGTGGCGGTAGCACTGAGCTAGTCATTGGCGAGCACCATCAGCACCGCGCTTTAAGTAGCCGTAACATGGGTTGCGTGAGCTTTTCTCAGCAGTTTTTTAAAGACGGTAAAATTACTCAAAAGCGCTTTAATCGTGCCATAGTGCGCGCAGAGCAAGAGTTAGAGTCAATTTCCAATACCTTTAGCCAGTTAGGGTGGCAGCATGTGTTAGCCACCTCTGGCACAGCAAAAACGCTCTGTGCAATTTGCCACGAGGGCGACCTAAACAATCCACTCACATTAGAGTGCTTACGCAAACTCATGAAAACAGCGTGTGACGCTGGGCACATTGAAGAACTTCCGTTCACAGAGCTTCCATTGGAGCGCCGTGCAACATTCTGCGGCGGTTTGGCCATTCTCATTGCTATTATGCAAAACTTCGCGATTGAGGAGCTGCAATATTGTGATTACTCGCTACGCGAAGGGTTACTGCATGAACTGCAAGAAAAACTCAGCGCCAAAGACATTCGTCAAAGCACAATTGAAAACTTAAGCCAGCGTTACGTCGTGGATACCCAACATGCTGCAAACATTTGCACCACATTGGAGTGGTTATATCCGCAATTAAAAGAGGCGTGGCACATCGATGACCCTGAGCTGTTTTCAAGCTTAATGTGGGCTGCGCAACTTCATGAAGTCGGTTTGAGCATTAATTCATCAGGACTTCACAAGCACAGCGCCTACATTATCGCTAATACGCAACTGCCAGGTTTTACCCAAGAACAACAGCATCTGCTCGTAATGTTAATTCGTTTTCATCGCAAAAAAGTGAAGCTGAGGGAAATGCCCGAGTTTATTGAGTTACCCTCGGGTGTATTATATCGCTTGATTGCTCTGTTTCGACTCGCGGCATTGTTAAATCGTAAACGCCAAGGGGCGACCAGCACCCCTTTCAACTTGGCAGTAAAAGCAAACAGTTTGCACTTGTCTTTCAAAGGTCGGTGGTTGAAAGAGAACTCTTTATTTGCTGCAGACTTAGACGCCGAGCAAGAGCAGTGGAAAAAGCTCGGCTTGACCTTGAAGGTGTCGTAATTAGCAAAAACTAGTGTTGAGGTGCTTGTTCTGTTGGCCCGTCTATTGGCTGTAAGAACATGCTAATAATGATAGACATTAAACAGTAGGCTAGAAACAACCAAAAACCTTCGTGCAGGTATGCATTCATAATGACTAACTGGCCAAAGTGACCATCGGCATTGCCACCCAAAAATGCGATAATTAGAGCCAGCACAAATACATCCGCCATACTCCACTTACTCATGGCCCCACTCAAACGACTCAAAGGTTGCGCCACCCGAGTCTTTGGAAACAGCAAAACAATAAATTGCATGAGCGACTTACACAGCGGCACCACGACCGAGAACATCGCCACTAAAACGGCAACTAACCGATTATTGTGCTCGAACAACTCAACTACAGTGCCCCATATGCTGCGAGTTTTGCCATAGGCATCAATGTGGCCCTCGAGCTTATCCAAGCCAAGCATCTGAGCGAAGGTATAAAGCATTTGTCGGCTATTGCTCTCGGCATCTTCTGTAATCGCTTCCACAGCCGTATTTGCCAGCTCTGATTTAGCAATTTTTGCTTCTAAAGTAAGCGCAGGTTGGGTTACTGCAAAAGTGAGCAATACGAGTGAAGCGACTAGCAATGAAAAAAGAATTATACGGCGCACGATGAATCTCCCTGATGACACTCACAAGAGAGTACTGTGTCATCCTTCAGTTAGCAATCTCATCATTTCATCACAGTAGGTGCGCGCCTGATTTAATGAGCGATAAAGGACCTGCGCATCGCTTGCAGGGCGGATAGTTTGTAATATTTCTTCGGCCAATTGCCATTGGCACAATTCGCACGCATAGGCCACTCCCAAGGCTTGCCCCAACATGCCATTGGCATCCAACAGAGCACTGCTTAGCTCCCCCCCCAATGAGAACTCTTGGACTAGCGTCTCTATGGGGACGTCAAGCACCGCATCAAGCACAGAAAGCAACCCCAGCAAATAACCTTGTTCGGTCATTTCCTTGCCGGCTGGAGAGATTAAATTTGCAATGAGCTGAGCACGCATTAAACCTAACTTCGTTAATTCCGTGGGTTTATCAGTTCCTAACTCCCCCAAAGCCAGAATACGAATAAAACGCCGAATTGCATCTTCGCCCAGATAGGTCACCGCTTGCTCCAAAGAGCTGATGGATATTTGTGATGTTTTTGCGCTATTTGCCATTTTTAGCACGCGCGCAGTCAACGACACGTCTAATCCCAAAAACCGACTGATCTCTTTGAAATCAAGTTCAGGGCATAACGTTGCAGCAAGCAGCTTGAGAATAGACTGGCGTGCTGGGCTTATATTTTTAAATTCCAACATCAAAGGTTTGGAGAAAAAGTACCCTTGCAAAAAATCAGCCCCCGCGGCAATAACCTGCTGTTCTTGAGCATGCGTTTCCACCCGCTCAACAATGATTTGGGTATAGGGGTACTTAAGTTTTAATTCTTGAATAAGGGCAACTGTCTTTGCTAAGTCAGGCCCAACTTCCACTTTGATAAAGTCGACCAAGCTCAATAAAGGTTCCCACTTGGGGTCGCAATCATAATCATCCAATGCAAAGCGGTAGCCTTTATCGTTCAACGCTTTTATTGCTTCCACCAGTGAGGGGATGGAACGACTGCGTTCTACTATTTCGATTACGGTATTTTCAGCGGGTACTAGTTCGGGAAGGTTTTCAAGTAATGCATCGGTGGCGAGATTAATGAATACGGGAAGACCATCACTGACCTTTTCTAGGCCCTGCAGCAAAATTAGGTCGAAGAACATGCGCCCGGTCGCTTTTGAATCGCCCATGCCAGCAGGAAAACAATTTTGTGGTGAATCTCGATACAGCAACTCATAAGCGACCACCTCTTTATCGAGCGAGAAGATCGCTTGCCTAGCGACATATTGAGCTTCAAAGGCGTCAACCTCGGATTGACGTTGCTGATGCATACGAAACCTTGCATTTACATAATCTGATAGTTTTATATTAATCAAATTCAGGGCAATGTCATTATTTAAACAAAATCAATAATTAAAATTCTTTAAATCCTACACTTACACACTATGCTTAATGCACGAGCCATTCTTATTATGTGACCTTTGCGCTGCTTTTTAATTGTAATACTCAGTATGTTAGTTCTTGGTGTGCAAGCATCACCGCTAAAATATAATGCCACAGCAAGTGGGAGCTATTACCCTTACTCCACTGGTGTAAAAGAAAACCCTGGGATCTCACATGAATTCGTCATTAAAGTAATGGCAGAAGCCGGCATCGAAATAGCACATGTGTCGCTACCTGCGAAGCGCACGCAGCAATTCATGCTTAATCAGCAGCTTGATTTTGAAATAGTGAGTCCGACTTGGCTCACCGAAGAAGAGCGCAATTTACAGCAGTTTGTATTCTCCGACGCCCTACTTCCAGTACAAGAGCTGCTGGTGACATTACCAGACAAAGTAAGCAAGTATGCATCATCCAATTCAATTGTTGGCGGTACTGTGGGTACGGTTAGGGGTTATTATTATCACAATGACCATGAGTTTATTCGCGCGGACTTTGCAACTGAGCGCGAATTAGTCTTGGCTCTGAGCAAAAAAAGAATCGAGGTGGCGATAATAGGCGATCTTCCCGCACTGTATTGGTCACAACAATTGGATATCGACATCGCCTTCGGCGCTATGCATTCCAAAGGACAGTTGCATATTCGCCTGCGCAGCAAACATAAAGAGCTGCTGCCAAAAATTAACGATGCAATTGCTACCTTGAAGTCCCAAGGGATAGTTGAGCAACTTGAGGATAAGTACTTGTCGCCAATTATTTTTAAATCAATGCCTCATAGTGACTGAAAGTGGTTATAATGAATTTTACCTGTTTTGAGCACGGATTGGCTCAAACTGAGTTTTAATGGATTTGCCGCTCTTACAGTGCTTCCACTTTGAGTGAGCCGCTGTAATTGTTTAGACAACCTGCCATTGGCTTGTAAAAATTGAACACTATGGTGATTTAGATCACGTTCGAACCCTCTAAGGTCGTAATGAATTCAATGTATTAAGGAACAATTAATACATTTCTACATAAAGTAAAAGCAGTTTCAAAGGAGTTTAGATTATGAGTAAAAAGGTTATTTTCTCAGCTGTGGCCTTAAGCAGTGTATTATTAGGCGCATGCAGTAATACTGTTGAGCAAAGCCAAGAAACACAGGTTGAACAGCAAATGAAAAGTATGCAAGTGCAAGTACTTTACAAGGACCGCAGTTTACAGCCTCCAGGTTCAATGTTGACGGTAAGCTTGTCTGACGTATCAAAAATGGATGCGCCTGCCGAGGTTGTCGCGACGCAAACGATAGAACTCAATGGCGCGCCTCCTTACGAAGTAACATTGAACTACCCTTCAGACTCTATCAAAGATCGTATGCGTTACAGCGTAAGTGCGAAGATCATGCATGATGGCCAACTTCGTTACATCTCAACACGCAATAACGACCCATTTGGTACAACACAAAATGTCAGCCCAATAAAAGTAATGTTGGAGCGTGTTGCAAAACCAAACGAGCCACTGGTTAACACTTACTGGAAGGCAACCACAGTGGCAGGCAATACGGTTGAAGTTAAACAACGTGAGCCACAAATAACCCTTCATGCTGATGGTCGCGTATCTGGTTTCTTAAGCTGTAACCAAGTGACGGGAAGCTACGTAAAAGGCCAACATTTTGGTTTGCGCTTTAATTCTTTAGCCAGTACCAAGAAAATGTGTTTCGAGCTAATGGAGCAAGAACAGCAGCTTAATAATGCGCTTGTGAATACTTTCTCTTACCACATCAAAGGTGACATGCTAACGCTAAAAGACGAGCAAGGCGAAAAGCTTGCTACGTTTAAAGCGGTACACATGAAGTAATAGACTAGCGGCGCCAAAAGGCGCCGCTATTGCGTTCCCAAGAATTTATTTAATGCAGGCCCATCCATAGGTTTGGCGAATAGATATCCCTGCGCCTCATCACAACCTATCGATTTCAAAAACATTTCCTGCTCTTTTGTTTCGACCCCTTCAGCAAGCACTCTCACATTAAGGCGTTTAGCTAAAGACACCACCATTTCAGCGATTTCTCCGCTGTCTTGCTGCGGAATACCCTTAATAAAATCACGGTCTATCTTGAGTCGGTTAAATGGCAACCTTTGCAAATAGCTCAAAGATGAAAAGCCGGTACCGAAATCATCAATTGCGACCTCCAGACCTAAGCGTTTTAATTCGTTCAGCGTAACCACCACATTGGCGATATCATCCATAACGATACTTTCTGTAACTTCTAACTCAATCTTACTGCTACAGACATCAAAGCGCTCTAGCGTATCTTTAACGGTATCAACGTAACCTTTGACCTTAAACTGCGGTACCGAAACGTTCACAGCGATGCATAGGTCTTTACCTCTGCTTGCCAGATATTTTTGCATGGCACATGCCTGCTCCAGCACCCATTGACCAATATCAACAATCAAACCAGCATCTTCGGCAAGAGGTATAAACACATCCGGTGGCACAAAGTTACCTGCACTATTTTTCCACCGCAATAATGCTTCGCACCCATACACTTCGTTAGTCGTTAAATCTATCTGTGGCTGGTACCATAATTCCAGTTTGCGCTCCTCAAAGTCTTTACGCAGCTCAGAAACAACACTTAAACGCCAAGCAGCCTGCTCTTCCATCGAACTATCAAAGTAGGAAAAATTAACACTCGCACTACTTTTGGTTAGGCTAAGAGCGATGGAAGCGCGTTTCAATGTTGTGATTGGCACATCTCCAAATGCAGCTCTGGGGCACACGCCAAAACTAAAATTAATAGGTAGGTGGTAATCTCCAGCATCGAAAGGCTTGGCAAGATGTTGTTGAAGCTGCGCCAAACTGGTTGTTCGTTCATTTAATACCATCGCAAAAACGTCAGCACCCAAGCGAGCAATCACCTTCGCTTTCACATCACTTTGTTGTAACCGATGCGCGATGCTTATTAATAATTGATTACCTACTTCTTGGCTCAATCCCTCATTGATATCCGCAAATCTAGCGATGTCGATCAACACTACATAATCATCGCTATCTGAGAGTTTAGTTGGTTGCTCAAGCTCTTTAAGAAAACCGTTTCGGTTGCTCAAGCCAGTTAGGCTGTCAACATAAGCCACTTCTTTGAGTGTTTTGACCAAGAGTACATTATCTAGACCCATCCCCACGTTAGTCAGAAATACTTCCAGATAGGGCATAAAGGAGGGGTCTAAGCAGGTTTCACAGGCCAGATGGACTGCGTATTGGCCCTGATGAGCTTTAAAATAAAAGGTATTACCTAAATCTGAAAGCTGATGATTTCTAGACTCCAAAGTGTTTGATATTTGCGCTATCAATTGCACATCTAAACCACTATCAACGAGTGGTAAGTCAGATAACTTATTATTGTAATGTGCCTCTCCATGGATCAGGACATCTCCGGTGTTAGAGAGTCCACAGATAAGCCCTTGAGGCTTATTAGCACCGATAAAGGAGCCTAGGTGATCAATGACAGAAACACAAAAATCTGTTAATTCTGTGCTGCGCAGTATCGCCTCATTAGCACTCAATACTTGGCTTAACAGGCTACTTTGCACCGAGAGTTGAGTGACTTGATTGTACGAACGTAAGGCTGTCACCAATGTGGTTGCCAACTTAGCGCGAGTTAACTCGGTTTTGGTGCGGTAATCATTAATGTCATATTCTCGAATGACTTGTTCTTCAGGCGCAAAGCCAGGCTGCCCAGTGCGTAACACAATGCGTACTAGGTGATTATGAAGCTCTTCACGAATGCGTTTAGCCACCAATAAACCAGCGTCATCGGTTTCCATCACTACATCAAGCAACACCACTGAGATACAGGGTTGTTTTGCCAACAACTCAATCGCTTGTTGCCCATCATAGGCATGGTGAAATTTGAGGCCCTTGCCCTCAAATTCAAAATTAGACAAAGCAAGTTCAGTTACTGCATGAATTTCCTTGTCATCATCGACTATCAAGACGTCCCAATAACCAACCAGTAGCTTTGGCTGTTCATCTAACTCTTCGTTAAGAAAAATGTATTCACTGCTAGAAGATGACATGCCCTACCTTTATAACCCCGAAAGCCGAGTTGGTGCAAAATTGACTTCACTATTATTCATTATGTTTACAATAGAAAATTTGCCCTTAACAGTATAGTCTAATCTTCAGGCTATAATTGAAAAGTATCGTTTCAGAGGCAATCATCATTGTGCTTAAGCCCTTAAATAAATTACTAAAAGTCTTAGTTTTAATGGTACTAACTTGGGTAATTTTAGGTCTAACTCTTTCACCTAGCTACCATGCGAAACACAGTATTGAGATTGGCCGACCAGTAACGCAGGTCGCGCCACTACTCACTGACTTGAGCCGCTGGCCCTCGTGGCTAGCCCTTGCTCAGTTTGAGTCCGATGCTGAGATTATGGTGCCAGCCAAGCCCCAAGGTGTAGGTGCAAATATCTATTGGTCAGGCGAATCGTCAAAGGGAGAGCTTAGTATCATTAATATGACGGAGTCCGAGCTACTTTTTCAGGTGCTGATAAACAATGAGTTTTTATCGCGGGGCTCGATTGCAATTCAACCTACGGCGCAAGGGACAGCGGTAACTTGGTCACAGACTGGAGATGTATCAATCCCTGTGTTTGGACCTTACCTCGCGTGGTTTGCACAACACCAATTGCAAAACACCATCATTCACAGTTTGAATAATTTAAAAACGAACGCAGAGTTGCCTGAAGCTGCACCACAAAGCGCAAAAGAATAAGTGTGTACGAGTAAAAAAGCGGCTAATCGCCGCTTTCTTTTGTACAAATTAGAAGTGTACTTGCAAGCCAGCGAACGGACCAGACACATCTAAATCAGTATTGATATCATCAATGTCATCTAGCTCGATAAGCATTGAGCGGTAGCCAGCACGCACTGCAACGTCAACAGCTAGGTTGTCGATGAATTCCCACTGCACACCCAACTGATAATCGTGCACCGAACTATCGTCTAGGGCGAACATACTGCCCTCTGCAAACACACTCAAACCTGTAAATGGAAGACCCACTTCGCCGCGAGCGTATGCAAGAGGAACGAATCCAGACACATCAGCAGTAACAGCAGAGTTGCTGTCAGCAACATAAAAATCACCATCAAACTGCTTAGCTGCAAGACCTAAGTCGATTGAAATAGCGCCGTTATCAAGGATTTCATAATACAAGACATAATCAGTGTGGCTTAAGTCTGTTTGCGTGCTGATATTAGAACCCACCGCAAAATCTACGCCTTGGAATTCAAATGTTTGATTAAGGGTAGTCATGCCCTTAATATCCATTTCGGTGTAACGAATCTTAACGTTTGGAACTAGCGGAATTGGGTGCTCCAAAGCAGCATAGTAGCTGGTAAGCGTTTCGTCTTCGAAATTAAATTTCTGTTGCTCGTAACCATTGTTACCAAAGCTGCCCTCTGGCTCGGCTTGCCAACCTTCAGCGCCAATATACAAACCCAATAGGGTATCAGCTTGGGCTACAGGTGCCACTGTTGCCAACGACACTGCCGCAGCTAGTAAATACTTTTTCATTTTATCCCCTGTTATCCTTGTGCGAGCAACTCGCTTAACTCAATAAGTGCCGCATTAGCACGCGAAATATAATTAGCCATGACCAAAGAATGGTTAGCTACAAAACCAAAACCGTTGCCGTTAAGAACCATTGGACTCCAAACGGGTTCTTGCGTCGCTTCTAATTCACGAATAATTTGCTGTACGCTCACTCGCGCATTTTTCTTCTCAAGCACATCTGCAAAGTCATGTTCAATTGCACTCAAGAAATGTAATAACGCCCATGTTGCACCACGCGATTCATAGAAAACATCATCAATTTTCCACCATGATGTTCTCACCTGTTGTTGTGATGGCGCATACGTTGCTTGGTTAGCTTCTCGGTCTCCGGCCAAGTCCGTATTCACACGGTCTTGACCTACGCTGGCGCTCAAACGCTGGCTCAAGCTGCCCAAACGCTTTTCAGCTTCTTTCACATACGCACGTAGATTATCAGCACGCGCATAAAACTGACTTTGCCTGTCGCCACTGTCTGCAATTTGCGAGCGGTAATCCACAAGCAAATCAATACCTTTTTGATATTCCCCTTCAGCGCTTGGCCACATCCATGCAGTGCTGCTGATGTTAAATTGCGGCTGTGCTTTTTTGAGTTCAGGGTGTTCCGTAGATTGCGACTGCGAGCGGCTAAAATCTTTACGCATTGATAAAGCCAAATCGCGCACCATTTCCAGAGCGCCATATTCCCAAGCTGGCATGTTATCCATCATCACACTTGGTGGCATCATATCGTTACTTAAGTAACCCCCCGGCTTGTTAAGGAGGGTTTCACTTACGGTAATCAAAGTGGACGTAGTCACATAGCCAGTAACCACTTGCTCATTTCGCTGTGCCGCTTGCTTCTTAGCATTTTCAAGCACGTCAAAACGATCGGGCTCAATGCTCCAATACACGGCAATTAAGTAGAAGAGTAAAAAAATTGCAGCAATCGCTGCAGCGATTTTTCCTTTGTGCTGTGACATATTAACTCCTAGTTATGATGGTGCTTATGCCCACCTTCGCTGCTTGGCATTTCATCCATCAGGCTAAATACCTTCGCCTGTGTAAAAACATGATCGCCATCAGCAAAATATAATGTCATTTTTAGATCTTCACCTACGTTGAGCACTTGTTCTGGCTCAAACAACATTAAGTGTAGCCCACCACTTTGAAATACCTGAGTTGCATTAGGTTGAAGCGTGAGCTGATCTAATTTGCGCATTTTCATCATGCCATCTTGCATGTCATGCGTATGAATCTCTACCCGACCGATTGATTCAATATCAACACGCTGAAGTACTCGCTCAGAGTCACCATGGTTCATAATAGATAAATACGCCACTGAACTTGTGCTGGCGGGTAAGAATTGACGAACTTTGGCATCGCTCACCATAATTTCTGAGTGAGCAAAGCTGAAGGTACAGAAAAATAATGCGGCAGCTGAGACCATTAAGGTAGTAAAAACACGCGACATAGTGCTTCCCTGATCGATTTACTTTAACTGTACCCTAATATAGCTTAATGACACCTTAGTGTCTTTAGTAAAATCAGTGACCTAAACGACAATCCCTTCGTCAAAGACAAAGTGACAAATCAAATAGCCAGCAGCAACTAAGATAGGTGCATTAAGAAACAGAATAATAACCGCTAGTCGTGTAAGCCAAACCGGTAAGTTATGACGCTTAGCGAAACCAGAACAAATTCCCGAAAGTTTTTTGCCTAGAGCATCGCGATAGAAGCGAGGTGAGGTTGAGTGAGCCATTGTTCATACTCCTGATGTAAAACTATTAAAACATCATCAAGTTACATGCCAAACAATAACCCACTGATTAATATGGATTTAAATAAATACTCTGGAAGGATCGTTAGTAGCTTAGACCAAATTGTGGTCGATTAGGCTATTAACTAACAAACTCTAGCGCTTTCACTAAAGTCTGCGCAGTCGCGTCTTGTTTGTGACCATTTTCAGATAGGTGACGACGATAGCCTCGCGCTCCAGGCATGCCTTGGAATAATCCCAACATATGGCGCGCAACGTGCCAAAAACGAGCGCCTTCGCGCATCTCATCATCAATGTAATCGAGCATCTGCTGGGCAACTTCGTGGCGCGTCAAAGTAAACGGCGACTGACCATATAAGGCTTCATCAACTTGAGCAAGCAAATAAGGATTGCTGTAGGCTTCACGGCCAATCATCACGCCATCAACATGCTCTAAATGATGCTTACACTCTTCGATGGTCTTGATGCCACCATTGATGCTGATGTGTAAGTGCGGATAATCTTGTTTTAGCTGGTAAACCCTTGGATAATCCAATGGTGGAATTTCACGGTTTTCTTTTGGACTCAAACCTTGAAGCCACGCTTTGCGAGCATGGATGATAAAATCATCGCAACCAACTTCATGGTTGGCGTCAATCAATTCAAGTAAAAATTCATAGCTATCTTGCTCATCAATACCAATGCGTGTTTTCACAGTGACAGGGATATCAGTTTGAGCCTTCATCGCGGCGATCCCTTCGGCAACTAACTTAGGTTCAGCCATTAAACAAGCACCAAAACG
Organism: Pseudoalteromonas pernae; assembly: GCF_039831865.1. Taxonomy (NCBI): domain Bacteria; kingdom Pseudomonadati; phylum Pseudomonadota; class Gammaproteobacteria; order Alteromonadales; family Pseudoalteromonadaceae; genus Pseudoalteromonas; species Pseudoalteromonas pernae. The sequence goes on along the minus strand of NZ_JBDODM010000004.1, from coordinate 273,665 downwards.
GCCATTTTGAACACGGTCTGAAGGACAACCCACATTCAAGTTGATCTCAGCATAACCACGTTCAGCAGCCAGCTTTGCACAATGAGCCAATTCATCTGGGTTTGAACCACCCAATTGCAAGGCCACAGGTTGCTCATGCTGATTAAAGTGTAAATAGTCACCTTTGCCATGAATAATCGCGCCCGTGGTGATCATCTCGGTATAAAGCACCGCCTCTTTACTCATGATACGGTGGAAAGTACGACAATGACGATCGGTCCAGTCCAGCATTGGAGCGACACTGAAAGTACGATTCAAAGGTTTGCTACTCATAATCTTCTCTAAGCCTTTAATTTACTGGGCTTCACGGGCTTAGACCCAGTAACCACTCAACTTCAAAATTGTTCACATAACCATCAATTTGGGCCCCACTTGGGACCCAGAAACAGATCAGGACCCCATCATATAGGCCCCATAAAATGTCCCTATTTTGACGAGATACGGAGTAAAAAAGTGGCGTATATTAGCATAGAAACCATCAAAACTACCACTCGAGATAGCAAAACCAAAACACGATATGTAGCAACAGTACGTGAGAAGATCTGCAACTTGATTTGAGTCAGTGTAGGCGGTGGGCCTGTATTGTTTGTCCTGAGTGGCATTATCTTCGGTTATTTTTCTGAATACTACATAGCCGCCAATCCAAAAAAGTAAAAGCCATCTCACATCCACTTCAGCCTTTTTTTGACTCAGCATAACCAGCCACCTGCCTATCATAAGCACCTTCAATTCTTGTATTTTGACAGTGATAATCACCAGATGAGTGATTTGCATTGCAACCCCTTGCGTTTGTCTCTCTTGAATGAGCATAGGAGTTAAAAGATTGATATGACAAACTCTGTATTAGGAATAAACAGGCTGAGTTCGCTTACATATGAAATTTCATGTTCTGGTAGTTATTTAAGATTGGTTCGTGTGACAGAGTTTATGGTGGAACCCTCTCCACATTTTTGGAGAGGGTAGATAAGAAGTGTTTAAATATTACTTGCATCCCACAACGCTTTAAAAGCATTAAAGCTGGCTTTATAGTCCAAAATTTCTAACTTATGCTCTTCAGAGTTCACTTCAACCGCTACGAATAGCTGAGTTGAATCAGCCATGCACGTCGAAAGCGCATCTTTACTTGGAAAAACCTCCGAATTAAAAGAGAGCTGTGTGACCGTAGAGTCCCAATCCTTATAATGCCATAACCCTGAAGCTTCTGAATTATGACAAACTTCATCCCTTTCATTAACAATCTTTATTGCTGAAGTTACTTCTTCCAAGTCGTAAATCTTTTCTCTCAGTAATACAGTCATCCCAAAGCTTTTCCAAGCACCAGCATCCGATAGCATCCAACTAATTGAGCCACGAGAGTATTCAATACTGGTGTTACCATTTTTGCCTAAAGTGTTTAGTTCAATAACGGACAACCCAACATCATCAACAAAACAATTCAGCATGCGCAGAGACGTATCTGCACAATATCGCTCAACTGTACCTCTCGGTATCCCCAAACTTTCAGCAATTTGCCCAATTGTTTGCGGAGAAATTGACTCGGGTACATAGTGTTCTATTTGCGCCTTTTTCATTTTCATCAAAGAGTCCAACCCTTTGGATGCAGTTCTTGAAAGTGGATCAAGCAAAGTAAGTTCACCATCACTTTCAAACTGGAAATTAGCACCATTAATAGTTTCAGATACTAAATCATAAACTTGCCTGTTAGTGTCTAACAGCCCCGTTCTTTTAATTAAACGAGGTTCACCTTTGCTGTTTTGGTAGTTGTTAAAATAGGTGGGAGCTTCAGATATTCTAAGCGCTTCTTCGGAATTTAGAACAATCCAAGCATTGGTCCACATAACTGAAAACGCAGAGGTATCAGGAGTATCAATCTCAAGCCAGTGGTTTTTTGACCTATCTGTACCCCCAATAGCGTCAGATAGCTTGAAGCGATAAGTATCATTCTGGCCACCGACGCTGGCAACCATTACCAAACTATCTAATTGGATATCGTAATCACATTCCAAAAGCTCATTGTCGAGACAGTGCAGTATTGTTGTTTCCGCAGGAATGTTGTGGTCTTCTTCTACTTGGAAAACCCATTCAGGTATATAGCGTTCTGCAGTTACTATTACAGTGTCTATACTTTCGAGTTGGCCATCAGAAACCGTAAGTGTAATAACGTACTCACCTGGTACATCTGGTTCAAACCTCAAGGTTGCGTCGTCATAAACTTCAAACTTTATTTGAGAGTCTTCTGGAGCTTGCTCGATACCCCAGATAAAGGAAAGTAATTGCCCATCAGGATCTGAGCTTTCACTACCACTAAGAACCACAGTATCGTACTGAACCACATTTACATCGTTGCCAGCTATACTGATTGGCGCCTGATTAATAAACTTGATTGTAACCGTATGAGCCTCTGTGGTTGTTGCCCCATCATTGTCAGTAACAGTTACTTCGAAGGTAATTTCCCTATCTTCGGTAATGTCTGGCGCAATAAACGTTAGAGTGTTAGTGCTCGCACCCTCTGTAGTTATTGTTTCGCCGCCAAGCAACTTCCATGAATAACTGACTATCTGGCCATCTGTGTCATTTGCTTTAGCAATGATTGAGGCAGAAGTACCCTCATTAACTTCCGAAGGGCCTTCGACTAAAACAGTAGGATTTACATTTGATGGAGTGCTATCTGCCCCCTCTCCACACGCAGAAAGAGTCGCGACGAGCAATAATAACGTAGTGATTTTTGTAGATAAATTCATCTGAAAAACAATTCCATTTTATAGTTTACAACATACCACCCTGTGGCATCCCAGCACTATAAATCCGTATGGAAAAGATATCTATTTTTTTCTAACCTTTTGATATAAAAACAAACAATTATTGAGTGATGTTATAAAACTCATACAATTCGCCGAGCATAAACTTTCGCGTTTGAGCGGCTTCTGAAACTATCTAGATAACTACTATATGAACCAAGAGCTTGCCTACGGGAGCATCAATTAATGAGAGAGCAAGCACATCATCAAGCCCGTCCTCTAAATTTAACTTGGCTTTCAGATGGTAGAACCCATCTATGGTGGTTATGTTCGCACACAAAATATCAATTAAAGTCTGTCGTTGATGCTTAATAGTATTCAAGCTGTTTTGCTTTTTGGAAATTATCATTTTCGCTTCCAGAATAGTTAGACAACTCCAATAGCATCTCTCTTCTAGAAGTTCTGTCAAAAAACTTTACGGTCTCCTGGATTTATATCGCTAGAGATATTTTTTGACTTACAGCTCCCTAGCTATACTGTAACGGAACTACACTGCCGATTGGCGTTAGTTAACTTCAACATAAAGATTCGGCTTTGGGCTTTGAGGCTGACCCAAGGGACTAAAGGAATACAGAAAAATGGGAGAATGGCTATGTCTAGTAAAATGAAACAAGCTAGGGAAAAGCGCATTAAACGATTGAGAGCAAAGTATGGGGACTCTCTAAAAAATATCTCAGAGAATTGTTGGAAGCAGGCTATCAAATGGAATAAAGCGAAAGTGCCACCAGCAATATGAAATTTAATACTACCCACGCTAAGAGAGTGCGTTGGGATAAGCAAAGCGACTAGTAGATTAATACAACTAGCCACTTTGCACTGTTAACTAAAACTATGCCGCGGCTACTTCCGGCTCCTTTGGAGATGGCCCATGTTTAGTCTCACCTGATTTACTGTCTTGGCAATACATAACAACCAGAGCAATATGACCCAGTAATGGGATGAACCAAAGTAAAAACCACCAACCTGAGTAACCAACATCATGAAGTCGTCTGACGTTTACTGCTATTGTAGGAATGAAAGTTGCGAGCACATACAATGCAGAAATATCTCCGATACCCTCTTGAGAGTCATATGTACCTAGAGCCATATCTATGAACATTAGCCCGAACAAAACCAAATTGTAAAACAGTATGAACATCCAAAACTCTGTTCGACGCGCCCTGCCTTTAAAATGTGCATACTTTTTCAATGCTTCGATATACCAATTCATTAGTTTCCCCGAATTATTTGTATTGTTGTATTTGAGTTACGAGTAAATTAGGGCTTCTTCGTTTATGTTTTATTAGCCCTGCTCGCAATACCAATAATAAACACAAATCATTCATTATCAATACGTTAGTTGTATTAAAGAGTACACTACACCTCATACAAAATTGACACAAAAACTATATTGGGAACAAAAATAATGCTCTAAATTATGGAATGAGTTTTTAATTGAGGTTATTTTAGATTGGAACGTTTGAGGAAATTTGGGACCCCAGATAGGACCCGAGAAAATATGAGTAGCCTTCCAACCCTTTGTTTATAAGGGCTTAAAAATCAGTTTTGTAGATCCAGCATTGGAGCGACACTGAAACGACGAAACGTATCTTTATGCCATGACGGCGCGGTTGAAGTTACTTGAGTCATTGCTTAATACCTGAATTCACAAAGGTTGCGCGATAAGGGCGCGAATTATACGCAACTCTGCGAAAAACTTCACCCAACACACGTGTTTTGAAATTACAGTGCAAAATAGTCTTTGATGCCGCCAAGGATATTAGCTACAGCCACTGAACTCAAAATAAGCCCCATGACCCGAGAGATGATGCTCGCGCCGCTGTCGCCGATGATATTGTGGACATAGCGCGCCAGCAATAGCAGCACTAAAACCAGCACCAACACCCCTAACATCACAGAAGAGGTAATCGCTTGCTCAACCCACGTGAACTCCTCGTTGCGAGTCATCAATACCGCCCCTAACATAGCACCTGGGCTGGCAATAGAAGGAATAGCCAGTGGAAAAATCGCCGTTTCGGTGGAGTCTCGCATACTTTTGATTTCTGACTCAGGCTTACCTTCACCAAAAATCATGGTTAATGCGAAAAGTAGTAGGACAATGCCACCAGCGATTTGAAATGCGGCCAAAGGAATACTGATAGCATTAAGCAGGATTTCTCCCACTAATACGAAAAATAACAACACCAGAGCAGAGACGCTAACCGCTTTATAGGCAACTTTACGCTTAAAGGCGGCATCTTCACCACGGGTGACTGCAATAAAGACAGGAATGGTACCTATAGGGTCTATCACAGCAAAAAAGAAGATAAATGTCGCTATTAACTCGTTCACGCTAACTCCCCGTACCTAAAACAAAATTATAACCTTGCGCGCAATACAGAGATAGTAATTTTTCTATGGCATAGTATGCTAATATAGTTCGCTCAAAGTGGGAAAAAAGGTTAGTTATGAACGTAGATGCGCTGGTCAATAAAGCAAAACGAATGTGCGATAGTAAGGGCGCTCGCTTTACGCCAATTCGCGAAAAAGTATTTCGTTTGCTCGCCAGCACCAAAAGCGGTGTCGGCGCTTATGACTTATTAGAACAGCTCAAATTAACTGAAAGCAGCGCCAAACCCGCAACGATTTACCGAGCGTTAGATTTTTTATCTGAGCAGGGGTTCATCCACAAAATTGAAAGCACCAACGCATTTATGTTGTGTCATCACTTCGAGTCGATTCACCCTGTACAGCTGTTGATATGTGACCAATGTGGTCATGTTGATGAATTACACTCGGGCGTCATTTCCCATGAATTGAGCTCACTTGCGCTAGAATTAGGTTTTAGTGTGAGTTCTCAAACGATTGAAGCTCATGGTATTTGCCAAAGCTGTCAGTCTTAAAGTCGCAACGCAATACACTTCAACACAGTGACTTAGGTATTTGATTATGAACGTTGAGTTTATCAATCCATTTTTATCCTCTCTTCTCAATGTACTTGCCACTATGGCAAGCACAGAACTTTCCCCCGGTAAGCCTCGCGTTAAAAAAGACGAGGTTGCAGTGGGTGATGTCTCCGGTTTGATTGGTATGGTTGGGCCGCAAACGAAAGGCTCTTTGTCTATCACATTTGACGAAAACCTCGCTCTTACCGTGATGGAAAGAATGCTCGGCGAGCGACCTTCAAGTATTGACGAGGAAGTCACCGATATGCTTGGCGAAATCACCAACATGGTCGCTGGCGGTGCCAAAAACTTACTCGGTGATAAGGGCTACGACTTTGATATGGCAACTCCTATCGTAGTCGCTGGGAAAAGCCATACGATTTGCCACAAGTGCAAAGGGAAAACACTGCTGATCCCGTTTACTTCCGCTGCCGGTAATGCCAGCATTGAAGTTAGCTTTGACACTCTATGAGTTGGCAACAACGTCAAATTACACTCAAAGCCAAAAATCGCGGCTTTCACCTTATTGACGATGAGCTCATCCGCGCTTTACCTGAGATTGGTGAATACCAAGTGGGCTTAGTGCATCTGTTATTACTGCATACCTCAGCCAGCCTCACAATTAATGAAAACGCTGATCCTACCGTGCGCCAAGATATGGAGTCTCACTTCAACTGGTCCGTCCCCGAGCGCCAACCCTTCTATCGCCATACCTATGAAGGTGACGACGATATGCCAGCCCACATTAAAGCAAGCACATTGGGATGTGAGCTTACTTTACCCATTAAAGATGGTCAGTTGGTGTTAGGCACTTGGCAAGGTATTTACCTTGGCGAACATCGTGATATGGCTGGAAGCCGACGCTTAGTTGCAACGTTGCAAGGCCAGCTTTTTACCTAGCCATATCGCTATATACCCGTGTCTTTACAGCTGTAAAACCTGTTAAAAATCTTTTATTACAAGCAATTACAATTTGCTATTTATGGCAATAAAGCAGCTATAGTTATACAGCCATCATTATCGATAACAACTAGGAAAAGACATGACAGCCACAGAATCAAGCACACTGATTGTGCCTTGCGAACCAAATGACCATACCGCACAACAAAACTTTATGTTAACGCCAAGCGCTTCACAGCGTTGGGTTACACAATTAATTCAAAACAATGAAGCGGTGCCAGGTACACAAGATATATTCAACATTACTTTTACCAACAATGCTAAAAACCCCAGTATTGCTAAACGTCAAGAAGCTATCTTAGTCATCAACATCGAAGATCCTGACTGGGAATTCTTTGGTAATGGCGTTGAGTATGTCACTAGCGAAAGTAACTGCAACTACAACATTTCTTCAGTATTAAGTGATGATAACCGCCAACTCACTATCACAGTGCAACAGGTGAGCTTCACTTACAAATATGTTTCGCAAAGTAACCCACCCGCTGATCAGGTCATTGAAGTTCAACCTTCGACAGAGCCACAGCCATTGAACATTGACTTCCGCTACACGGCGAAGCAAGTGAGCACTGGCAAGTACTACATGTCGCAAGACCCGCGCGTAGTAGTTGATCGCCCTAAAGAGGACTAAACGCCTCACTGCAAAGCCGTTGTGGTTGATTGAGTAACGACACAAATTGAGTGTTATCACACAACGGCTTAAACCAAGGCACTTCAAACCAATTTGGGTGATACCCTGCATCCAGCGACTTTTGCACATAATACAATGCTGAATGCTTGTCCCCTGAGGTGCTGTACACTATGGCGGCTGCATAATACACATCCGCTAAGTTCGGCCCAGCTTCAAGCGCAGCTTTAATCGCTACCGTCGCTTGCTGATAATCCCCCAAGTGTGCGTAGGCTTGCGCCCTATCCGACCAAGAATAGGCTGAATCGTCACCATTATTGATGCTGATAACTCTTTGATAATGCTCTTTGGCTTGCGCGACCATCCCTGAGAGTGTCAAAGCATCGGCATAATTCAAAGCGATAGCGGAATTACTAGGAGCCAATTGATAAGCCTGACCGGCAATCAACTGTGCTTGGCTGTAATGTTGCGAGTAAAGATAGGCCAAGGACAAATTAGACAGTGTGTTGATATTCGCGAAATCTTTTTGATCGGCATTTTCCGCTAATAAAGACTCATAACGCTTAACGACATCACCAAAGTCACCACCTATCAAGGAAATAACGGTTAGCAGCTGATGTGCATCTTTCTCTGTCGGTATTTTATCCACTATATCTTGTAAAATAGCCTTGGTGGATTCAGCTTCTCCGAGTGCATACAGCAAGGTTGCTAATTTCTTTTGTACATTGATGTTAGGGCGCGCGATCAGGGATTTTTCCAGCATAGTTCGAGCATCTTCACGAGCCTTTTGATGCATAAACAACGAGGCTTTTAAGTTGTAATACTCTGCTTCAGCGCCACCCTGAGCGCGTATTTTTTCAATGTATTCTGCCGCATGCTCAGCGTCACCTAAGGCTAACTGGAGGTGTGCTTTGTTTCTTAGGTAACCCAATGATTGCTTGTATTGTTTCGGAGCGTCATCTAGTAAAGCATCAACAGAGTTGATAAAAGACGCGTCCCCAGTGATGCTTTCCAGTTGCAAAGCCAGTTCACGCGCTAAAGTGTAAGTCACACCGAAATTAGGCTGCTCTGAAATAGTACTTACTACTTGTTCAAAAAACGCAGTGCTTACTTCACCATGCTGATAATAGCGGCTGTAGTAGCCAAACACTTGCTCCTTGAGCTGTTCGTTTGCGGTCTCACTGATCATAGTGCGATTAAACAAGGCCGCAGTGTAAAAACGGGCGGATTCATGCATATTACTGGAATCGGTGATATTCGCTTGCCACTGTTTAGCATCTGCGACTTGCCAATCTGGCTCTTCTAGGCGCGCGACTTCAAGCGAGCAATAGCTTTGCTGACACACCACCATACTGGTGATTATGACATTTGCTCCGGTATTCTGGGCCAACATTTGGAAATACTGCTTAGGATTTTGCTTGCGCACATTCCCAGCCCCTTTGCTAATAATCGACAGCTCTGCATGACTGACAAGCTGCTCTTTGTGCGCCGCTAACTCCTGCCAAATTGCACTTTGGATAGCGCCCCGAATAGTGCTCTCGTAGTAGTTAAATTCAGCAGGCAACTCATCAATTTGCGTAGGTAAAATAGCAATGACATTAGGTCGGTACAATGCACTCTTGGCAAAATAAGCCACCACACCAAGAATCGAAAATAACACTATAACCATCGCCATATTCTTAAGCACAGGGCCGAAATTAGAGGTTTTAGTGACTGTTTTGACTGGTTCAGGACTAGGAGCTTGCTCCAAGTTATTCAGTGGTTCAGTTTGCTGTTCGAGTATGGCTTGTTGCACAAGTATTTGCAGAATTTGTTCAAGCTGTTTACTCAAAGGCCCGCGACGCAGGTTAATACGCTCATTTTGCTCAACACTGAGCCCTTGCTTAAAAATATTCACTAATTGAGCCGGTAATGCTTCGCCTGCATTAGCAAAATCATTGAGCTCCCCCGCGCATATAGCGTGGGTTACATCCGCGTTTTCAGTGCTCGCAAAGGGATGACGACCAACTAAAAACTCAACGCCTAGCACACAAAATGAGAACCAGTCACTATTATGACTTAGCGGTTCGCCTTTAATTTGCTCTGGTGACATATAGCCTTTAGTGCCCGCACTGGCTTTGGTGGTTGCTGCTGCTCCCATGAACTCTGCGATACCAAAGTCTGCCACTTTAACCACACCCGCATCGCTGATGAGAATGTTGCTGGGCTTTAAGTCTCGATGGACAATGCCGTTACGGTGGGCGTGTTCTAAGCCCTTGGCTATATCGATGAGTACGCTAAGCTTTTGCTCTAGGCTTAATAAGTGCTGCTTTTGGTATTGCAGTAAATTCTTACCGCGGCAAAATTCCATCACCAAAAAATGCTGACCTTGATATTCAGCACAATCATATACTTGGATAATGTTGGGGTGATTCAACCTCGCAAGAAATCGCGCTTCGTTCAGCGCATCAGCGTGCGCTTGATCGCTTAACGATTCGCCTTGCAAAACTTTTACCGCTACGACACGTTCTAGCTTAGCATCAAAGGCTTCATACACCGCGCCCATAGCGCCTTGATAAACCAGCCTTTTAAGCTCATAGTGTGCAAGTTGTTGCATGATACAGAACAGCCTTAATGCGATGCGCGCTTAATCGACCCTTCCAGTTGATGGCCTTTATAGATTTCAAAGTTGCTGGCGTTAAAACGTACCTTGCGCAGTTTGCGTTCGATGACATTGTCAGCCCCTTGGATATGTGACAACGCGTCGCTGAACTGCTTGCGCGCACGATGAATTTGAATATTAAGATAACGCGAGTCAATCCCTAAGTCTTTGGCGATCACCTCGGTATCAACCCAACCTTGGCTTAACTCATGCACGCCGTTCGCCGCATCTTGCGCTTTGTACCGAGCAAGATTTAAGGTCAAATAGTGGTGGCAGCGCTCGCACAAGTCCACTTCTTCATGTGGGCCTTTAATCAGTAATTCCGCAGATTCTTCGTCCAAGGTCAGATGAAAAACAAAGTTAAGGTCTTCTAATCGGGTGCTAGCCACTTCACGCAAGGTGGTCGCTGCTTCTTGGCGACTCAAATGCAACTGGTAAGTATTGGTGCTGTCGCTGACTTGGTCATGCTCGATGATGATGGTGTGATCAACCATGGGGCCGTCAAGACGCTCGAAACACCACATGCCGCTGTCGCGCTGACTAAACACAGCAATTTCAGGGTTTTCTTCAGGTATGAGGTTGTAGCTTGAAAGCTCAATGGATCGTTCAGTCGGCTCGCCCATTGCACTGAGCACCAACAGCAAATCTTGTGGCTTATCTAAATTAGCGACACGGAACCCTTTGGCATTATTACCTGGAAATGTAATGACATCATTGCAGTGCAAAACTTCACTTTGTTCTTTTTCTAAGCGCTTACCATTGAGCCAAGTGCCATTGCGACTTAGGTCGCGCACCTGCCAGTTGTTGCCTTGCCACTCAACAATGGTGTGAATTTTTGACACGCTTGGATCAACCACCAGCGTATCCACACTGTATTGAAAACGCCCAAAACTATGGTGGGCGTGTAAATAAACAACTTTATCCGTTTCCAGTTCTATTAGGTAAGCCATGTTTGCTCCGAGCGCCTGTACCTATAATTATAATTGTAGAAGGTAGAAGCTCCATTCTCTGCTTTTTTTCGGCAAAAATAAACAACAGCTTAACAAGCGCAGTACTTTTACACTACACCAAGTAAACATATTAGGAACAAAAGTAAGAGGGAAAGTTAGCCTAAATACTCGTAACTCACACGTGGGGTGATGTTACATAGCAATTCATAAGGGATGGTATCTGCACACTCGGCGATTTCTTCGATAGGTAGGTGTACACCCCACATCACAGCATCATCTCCGACTTTGACGTTTTGGTTGTCAGCGCCGATATCAACTGTGATCATGTCCATCGACACGCGACCCACTAATGGATAGCGCACACCGTTAATTAGCACTGGTGTGCCATTACCTGCATGACGCGGATAACCATCACCATAACCAATTGCTACAACGGCCAACTGCGTATCTTTGTCAGCTTGCCAATTACCGCCGTAACCCACAGGTTCACCTTGGCGTACTTTGCGCACAGCGATAACCTCACTGCGCAGGCTCATCACCGGAATTAGCCCTATATCGGCCGATACCTGACCTTGCACTGGTGACACGCCATACATCATCAAGCCCGGACGCACCCACTGACCATGACTTTGCGGGTAGTTAATGATAGCGGCTGAATTAGCCAAACACAGCGCTTCTTCCTTGCCTTTTACCAAAGTCATGAAAGTCGTAAGCTGCTTGTTATTGTAGGTATTAGTGGCATCATCGGCGCAGGCAAAGTGGGTCATCAATTGCACGTCGGCACAGACATTATCGCATTGCTTCAAACGCTGATAGAAATGTTCAAATTGTCGCGGTTCGATACCGAGACGATGCATACCGGTATCCACTTTCAACCACACTTTGATTTGACCGCTCAGGTGAGCTTTTTCCAACGCTTCGAGTTGGTATTCATCGTGAACTATGGTTTGAAAGTTGTTTGCCAGCATAATCTCAATATCACTGGCTTTGAAGAAGCCCTCTAACAATACGATAGGCTTTGTAATACCACCTGTACGCAATGCCAAGGCTTCTTCGATGCGTGCCACCGCGAAGGCATCGGCCGCAGCAAGGCGCTGCGCGATTTTCACCAAACCATGGCCATAAGCGTTAGCTTTGAGTACCGCCATCACTTTACTTTGTGGCGCTAGCGCTTTCACGCGCGCTAAGTTGGCTTCAAGGGCTGAAAAATCAATTGATGCAGTGGCCAGCGCCATAGTCGTTAGTACTCATCATCCATTGCCGGACCGGCATAATTATCGAAACGCGAGTATTGCCCTTGGAAAGTTAACCTGACCTTACCAATCGGACCATTACGCTGTTTACCAATAATAATTTCCGCCGTGCCCTTATCCATGCTGTCGTCGTTATAGACCTCATCACGGTAGATGAACATGATTAAGTCGGCATCCTGCTCGATAGAGCCCGATTCACGTAAGTCGGAGTTTACTGGGCGTTTGTCAGCACGTTGCTCTAGCGTACGGTTAAGCTGAGACAGTGCGACAACAGGACATTCCAACTCTTTTGCGAGCGCTTTAAGTGAGCGAGAAATTTCCGCAATTTCCAAAGTACGGTTATCTGACAAGCTCGGGACGCGCATAAGTTGAAGGTAGTCGACCATGATCATGCTAATACCGCCATGGTCACGGGCAATACGACGCGCGCGAGAACGCACATCCGTAGGTGTAAGGCCAGATGCATCATCAACGTACATCTTACCCTTTTCAATCAATAGCCCCATGGTCGATGACAAACGTGCCCAATCATCATCGTCTAACTGACCTGTACGGACTTTAGTTTGGTTAATACGGCCTAAGGACGCCAACATACGCATCATGATCTGTTCCGCGGGCATCTCAAGTGAGAAAATCACCACCGGCTTGTCGCGCGTCATCGCCGCATGCTCGGCTAAGTTCATAGCAAAGGTGGTTTTACCCATTGATGGACGCGCAGCGACGATAATCAAATCAGAAGGCTGCAAACCGGCAGTCATCTTATCAAGATCAGAATAGCCAGTACTGACCCCTGTCACACCGTCTTGTGGTGACTGGTACAGTTCTTCAATTTTATCGACTGTTTTTTCCAAAATTGTATGGATGTTCTGCGGGCCTTCAGTGCTTTTGGTGCGCTGTTCAGCAATTTTAAACACCTTACTCTCGGCCAGATCGAGCAACTCGTGGCTGCCACGCCCTTCTGGGTTAAAGCCAGCCTCAGCGATTTCATTGGCTACACCAATCATTTCACGGATAACGGCACGTTCGCGAACGATGTGCGCATAGGCCGAAATATTCGCCGCACTGGGTGTGTTCTTAGCGATTTCCCCGAGGTAAGCAAAACCACCGATCCCTTCAAGTTGATTATTTTTTTCGAGGGATTCGGAAATGGTAATAAGGTCGATGGGCTGCCCAGCTTCCACCAAACGCTCCATGGCTTCAAAAATAAACCTGTGCGTACGGGTATAGAAGTCTTGCGAAACCACAATTTCCGCCACTCGGTCAAAGGCCTCATTATCAAGCATCAGGCCACCGAGCACGGATTGCTCTGCTTCAATGGAATGCGGGGGTACTTTTAGGCTATCAACCTGTTTATCTATCTTTGCCATAGTTACTCAAGTGGCGAGTTCAATGGCTTTATTCTATCGGCTTAAGAGGGCTATGCAACTGCTGTATTACATTTTTAAAAAAGAAGCGGGCCAAGGGCCCGCAAAGTTGGGAGTTGCTGTGCAATTAAGGTGCAAATTTAGTTGTATTTGCGCAGGTTTGTGTTGCCACTGATGGTGGTCACTTCCACTTCTGCTTCACCTTGGCCAAGGGTGAAACTTAGGCTTTCGCCTGGGCCGTATTTAGCTTCTACCGCTTTATCTTTGCTCAACTCATTACGGATATCGCCACCAGCGTGTGCTTCTAAATCAAAGCGTGCTGAAACATCCGTTGGCAGATACAAATCAAAGTCGCCACTCACACTTTCTGCGCGAATTTGTGCGTTTGCTTTGAGCTCTTGCACATACACTTCAAGTTCACCGTTTACGGTATTTAGCTTAAGGCTACCTAAAGTCTGAGCACGCAGCGTTAAATCACCATTAACGTTCTCAAAACGAATGTCTTCTGATTTCGTGCTACTGGTCACATCGCCATTAACCAATGTCATGCGCAACTGACCTTCAGAATCAACATCATCGATGTCACCATTAACCGTTTGGTAGCGAATATCACCTTTAAGGTTTTTACCGCTGACATCACCATTTACTGTCTCAAAAACCAGTTTGCCTGATAGGTCTTTCGCGTCGATGTCACCATTTACTGTTTCAATGCGGCTTTCATTGGTCAGCTCGCTAACATCAACATCAACGTTTACGCCCTCTAAGCTCAACGCACTTTGCATTGGCATATAGATGGTGAGTTTTGAGCCATCGCTATCGTCGTCGTTCCCCCATCCCCAGCCGCTATTATATTTCTTCGGCATTTTTACGATAAAGTCAGTGCGCTGACCACGGGTTTCTAAGGTATAACCTTCTGCTTTGTCATCCAGTTCGCCTTTGATTTGCAGACTCGCTTTGTCCCACCCTTTGATGATGATGTCACCACGTTGGTTGTCGATAAAAATACGACCATCCGCTGGAACCGAGATTTGTTCGTCAATTTTTTCACCGGCTAATGCTAAACAAGGCACCAATGCTAGGGTATATGCTAATGCTTTCATGTCGTTCTCCTAAATATGCTGTAATACAGTGCTTTGTTTGGGTGAATGCACTTTATTAATTAAATCAAGTTGTTGCTGATACACTTGCGCAAGCATGCCAAGCAGTGCGCGGTTATTTGGGTCATCTTCTAGAGCGTCTTTAATGGCTTTTTCAGCTTGCTCTAGCTCAGCAAGTTGCGCCTTCCAGTTATCGGTGAGTGCAGGTTGAGACTGGTACTGCACCAATAAGCTTTGTTTTTGCTGCTCATAAGCATCGCTGATAAGCGCAAACTGGGTGTTGTCTTGCTGCATCGGCATGTTCAAGCCAACCAACGCCACTAAGACCGCCGCAGCCGCCGTGCCAAATGCCGGCATCGCCCAATTACGCTTTGCTTTTTCTTGCTGGGCGCTTTGCTGCAAGTTAATCGCATGCTCGATACCCGGCCATAAATCACGACTTGGGCTGATTTCTTCTTGCTGCGATTGCAGTTGCTCATCTAAAAACTGTTCGAAGTTTGGCTTACTCATTCTCGTACCACTCCTGTAACAACCCACGTGCGCGGTGGTATTGGGATTTTGAAGACCCCACCGCCATATTCATCATTTGTGCAATTTCTTCATGGCGATAACCTTCCACCGCATGCAGCACAAACACTTGTCTTGCTCGCTCTGGTAAACGCACTATCAACTTATCAAGGCCGTTGAGCTCTTGGCATTGAGCAACCTGCTCATGCTCCATGCCTGTGTCTTCAGTACTGACGACTTTTTGAATCCAGTTCTTTTGCTTACGCAGGTAGCTAATAGCAATGTTGCTCGCTACCCGATGCAACCACGTACTGAATTGTGATTTACCATCAAAGCTGTGGATCTTCTGCCACAACTGCACAAACACTTCCTGTGTCACATCTTCCGCTTGCGCATGATCAGCCACTAAGCGAAGACAGAGCGCATAGACACGTTTCACGTGGCTTTGATACAGAGCATAAAAGGCATCTTGGTCACCCTGCTGGGCTTTACTGATGATGTCGTGCTCTTGCTGCGCCGTTTGTGTTTGTGAGAATGCCTGCTCGGCATTAACCAACATCTGCGTCATCCTGTTGTTGTTATTTGCTTTGTTACTGTATTAGACGCGCACTAAAGTACAAAGGGTTTAAATGCTTTTAAAAAAATTTTTAATCTATTTTTCAAAGGCAAGGAGTGGGATTTTTGGCTGGGTTTGAAAGTTGGGTGATCGTGGTGACGATGGCACTTTGAATTGAGTTCTTGTCGCGGTGACGACGGCACTTTGAAGTGAGCTCTTGTCGCGGTGACGACGGCACCTTAGGGGCGGTTTACGCCAACCGCCCCTAAGAACCCCGAGGCGCCCCAACATTGCATAATTTCCTCAACGCGCCACGAGAAGTGAACGTAACCAACATGCATAGGGCGTCCATGCCCTAGGCATGTTTTCGCCCTTAGTCCAAAGGGCGATTACTCTTCTCGTAGCGTGTTTCAGATGCAATGTAAGGGGATTTAGCTGATACACCGAGTTAATTTCATGCGTCTTCTAATGTTGATGGATTAGTTTTAGAGTGCAGGTAACGGACACTCACTAATCTATTGTTTTCACCAAGCTTGCAAGGTAGCCTACCTTACAAGGTCTCACTAATAAGTTGTTAGGTGCTAAATGAGATTTATCCTACTTTTGACAATGTTGGTTTTATTTTCATGCTCAAGCACTTTTAATAAAACGTATATAAAACTGAAGAATGGTTCTGATTTATATAACTCAAAAACAGGAATACTCACCCGGCACTTTTGTAGTGAGAAAGAAAAGCAAATAACTGTTAAATTGAACTTAACAGAATTACAGATTCGGCAGATAGTAAAGGCTGCATTGGATTCTTATCAGCAATCATTAATTGTTGATAAAGATACAGGCGAAGAAGTTGAAAAAATATGTGTAAGTAGTTACCCATTTGAGCTGGAATTATATAGTGAGGGTGATGAAAAGCTCATAGGAAGGCATTCTTGCTTTGGTATCACTGTATTGGAGAATGCTTTGAATGAAATAATATACGAACAGCCTGAAGTGAAAGCTTTGGAGAGTTCTCGATGCAGATATTACTAATCAGCACCTAACAAACGCATTAATGAATGGACGTTTAAAGCTTGGCTGGCGCTCGTTCCTCGCTAATTTTAGCCAAGCTTAATCCGCCCATTATGCGGGCGTTATATGGCTAAGGAAAGTATGCATAAATTTTTAATTTTGATGGTATTTTTAGCTTCTAGCTTAGTTTATGCCGACTCTGACCCTTGCGAGTCAAATCTGTACCCTGTTAAATGGAAATCCAATTTAAGCCATCCCGTATCTTATGAACTACCTGCAATTTTCTATAAAACTAACAACTCAAAAGTTATTGTCTCTGTTTCAAAAGCGATAAATTTTGTTGATGGTAATATGGCAACTCATAAACCTTATTTGAAAAGTGCTAAAGAATACATAATTAATAGCTTGTCTGAATTACCGAAAAACAAACTTGTGGATCATTCAAACCTTTGGATCGCGACAGAAGCATTGAAAGGGCAAGAGTTAAATAAAGCAATTCATGTTATGGCGGGTTACCAAGGGTTATTCGAAGGCTTATTGTTAAAAAATGAAGCATCGGTAAGTATTAATGAAAAACTAATTGCCTCATCTAATACTGTGTATATGGTTGGTAAAGACCCAGCCCCTGTTCATGGTTTAGATTATGTTCACAAGCTCATTGTTTCCAACTCTAATGACATAGTATTTTCTAAATGTTGGCTAGACAGCAAATAGCCATATAACAAACGCATTAATGAATGGACGTCTAAAGCTTGGCTGCGCTCATTCTTCGCTAATTTTAGCCAAGCTTAATCCGCCCATTATGCGGGCGTTATACGCAGAGTGAGTTTTGCTGATTATTTCTTGTGTCAAAGTCACCTTTTCTTGTGGTTCATCACTTTGTATTTCCTTGTGTTTTCGTTAAATCATCAGGTAATCTTCCCGAAGCCTTCAGGCTCAAATTCGACGCGGTAGTGTTTGTTGAAACTCAGCTCTATCAAGTAGTCTGCCCAAAAGCTTACGTGCTTGCTGAAGCTCTGTTTTCTTTGGTGTTGTGTGTTTCAAGTGCGCTTCAATCAAAAATCGCTGAATGTCTTAGTCTCGCAAAAGTGCATCAATACACATAAAAATTCGTGCTTACAAAGTGGGGCTTGGCTTAAAATCGTAGTTTCAGCGTTGGGCGTATAACAAAGCATTTAAGCGCGATTCACAACGCATGGCAGTTTTGGTTTGCGTCGAGTTTTGTGTTTAAGGCGCAATGCGGTAGCCGTTGTGTATCGCGTTGTTCACGCCTTAATGCGGCGTTATAACTACTAGTAGGAATTATGATTAAATTCACATTGATAGAAAACTCCTTAGACTCCATAGAGCAGGGTTTACAGTTTCTAACTAAAGCAGAAAATGATAAGTGTAACAGTGCATATAAACATGCGTTATTGTGTTTGTTTCAGGGAGCGGAGTTAATACTCAAAGAAGTTTTAGTATTAATCGATCCAATTACAATCTTTGATAAGAACTCACTTTTCAAGCATTGTGTAAGTCCACTCAATCCCACAATGGATGAATTGTATAAATGTAAGTCAATTGATATTCGTGGTATTGGTCAAGAACTACGAAAACATTACCCTGAAGTTTTTTTAAATAGCAATATCAAAGTCTTGGATAGGTCTGCAATCGAACGAAATAAAATCCAACATTTTGCAATTGAAGTTTCACCTGAAGACCTAACAAAGAACCTGATTGAGCTTTATTTAAAAGTGATAAAGCCAGCGTTTAAAATCGTACAAGCAGGCTCTTATAGTGTAGAGCAAAATGGGATAACTCTAGACACAATCAATGAACGGATCTTTAGGTTTGAAAATTCGTTTTTAAACGTAAAAATCGGAGATGGTTTTTATATTGGAATGTGCCCGTCCTGCGAAGAACATCATCACTTTATAATTTATGAAGGTGAATCTTACCCAATTTATACATACTGTATATCGTGTGATTATGAGCTCGCAGACATCAATATATTATCCACGGAATACCACATTTGCCCAGAGTGTGGAGCACCTTCATTGGTTTACGACGAAACTAACCAAGCTGGAGTTTGTTTGTGGCGTAAATGCTACTACTGTCAGGAAGGTGGCTTTGTTGACATGGAGCCTTGTGATTCTTGCAGTGGTTATTTGATAGAAGAACATTGTGAAAATTGCACTCCGGAGGAATCGTAGTTATAACAAACAGTTTAAGAGGGATTCAGCACGCGTGGCATTTTTGTTATGCAGTGGTTTTGGTGTTGAAGTGCCATGCTGTAACATCGGTATTGCGTGCTTCACCCCTTAACTGGGCGTTATATTTGCAATCAGAATCGAGGATAAGTTTTGAATCAAAGGGAATTGAATGATGCATTAATTCAAGCTGCTGACTGTGACCTCGAATCAGCTAAAGAGTTGCTTGACGCTGGAGCAAACCCAAATGGAATGCCTTTGATTATGGCAATCCAATGCGGGGCAGAAGACATTGTTTCCCTTTTCATAAAAGCTGGTGTTGATTTGAATTCTAGTTATTCGGATACAACGCCTCTAATCAGAGCCGTCACTGTTGGTTACCCAAATATAGTAAAATTGCTTGTTGTTAATGGAGCTAAACCTAGTTTAAAAGATAGCAGTGGAAAAACAGCGAAACTATGGCTAGCTGAATGCTCCATGCCCCGTTTAAATGAACAAAACAAAAAGTTAATTGCTGAGTACCTCGATGGAGCAACGCAAATATAACAAGACCATTATGGTAATAGGACGCAAAACGCTTGGCTTGCGCTCCTTCGTCGCTAATTTTAGCCAAGCATTTGTGCGCCCCATATGGTGGCGTTATGTGAAAGGGATAAATTCGTGAAGTCAGTATTTAAATACTTAGGTATTGGTGTTCTTTTAGGTCTGGGAATATCTATTGTTGATGAAGCACACTATCACCTAAGTAAAAAAGATCGATTGAATGACTTCGAAGATGCTATGGAAAAGGCGCGGCAGTTAAGAGAGTCGATGACAATAAGCTCTGATGAACTGTTTTTAAGTGATATTCCTGATATGTATTATGACCCGAGTCATGATTTATATTTCAGCATTCAAAGTTATAAAGATATGGGGGAAGTGATAGAGATTTCAGGTGTTATAAGTAACAAAGGTAGTAGTACTTGGAAGAGTGTGGCGGTTGAATTTGAGGCGTATTCAGAAGAAAAAAAACTAATTGCTAATTGCTCAGCTTGGACTGGTCAACTTGTACCTCTAAGCACCGATGGTGTTGTAGTACGTTGTGATAAAGTTCAGGAATTTATTTCACAGCCTATATCTGAAGTAACTATGCAAATCAGGTGGAATTTTCATGGAGAACGTGTAATTTCACATAACAAACCACTGAAACGGGACTCGTAACAGTTGGCTCGGTTTCGCTTCGCTACACATTTTAGCCTACTATTACTCGCTCCTTAGTGGGCGTTAGGTTTCAAGGAGAGAACATTGCATTTGGGTATAGCTTTTATTTCAGTTTTAGTTGGGGCATTTATCTGTTTACCGCTATTTAAGTATATGTATAAAGCTGTTTCTGCTAATGCACCGGAATTCGATAAGGGCTATAAAGTAGTTAAAAACAGAGATGCTACAGATGGCTTCTTTTATGCTCATGGCTCTAGAGATCAAACTGTAAACACGTTTGCAGCATATAACTTAGTGGTACTTATGCTACCTTTAATTCCTTCATGTTTTGTTGCGGTTCCGGTGTATTTTATTTTTTCATGGTTGTATGCAGCTGTTTCAACCTAACAAACAGTTTAAAAGCGGACAAAATTCAGTTGGCTGGTTTCGCTCCGCTTCACATTATAGCCAACCAAATTTTGCCTTTTAACTGAGGCGTTGGCATATTCAGATATTCAACACTATCAGATATCACCTTCTCCCGTTTTGATTCGCGCTGTAGAAATCGGCTTTTGTTGTGGAGCGTGCTTGAGACAGCGAGATAGGGATATCGAGCTAGGTTTACCGAGTCAGGACGACGAGTTAAACCGTGTTGAAAGCTAAGCGGAACGTTTAACAAAAACCTGAGTTCGTAAGCATTGGCGAATCACGGGTTCGCGGAGTTTCCAAAGAGGGAGTCGAATCACTCCCTCTTTGGTTGCCGTCGCCAACGCGACAAGAACTATCCAAAAACATCTTTGTCGGCACAAAGCACCAACCTACATTAGAATTACCAACAGGTAGACAACCAAACCCACAGGTATCGCTCTACCCCATTTTGATTCGCGCTGCAGAAATCAGGTTTTGTTGTGCAGTGTGCTTGAAACAACGGAGTGCCTCGTTTTGATACCAACACCATCTGGCTCAACGCAAACGCAAGGGGCAATCACTGACACATCGAGCTCAAATAGAGATCTGAGTTTTAGAAAATACGGCAATTGGAATTTACATTAATCGCAGGTAATCTAAAGCTCAAAGTTCTTAATAACTCAGGGGACCGAGTAAATGGATAAGGAATATATGCCAGATTTCAGCGGCAAATGTATCTCAATGCGATTGGTTGATTCTGATTGTAGTCACGATTTAGTAGATCCTAAATTTGAAGTCCAAGCAGGTCGACTTTTTATCGTTGGCATCATCCCTGAGGGAGCATCTGAATCTAATTGGGATGCAAACCAATTAGGCGCTGTAGCATGGGAACAAGTCAGAAATTACACACTATTTGATAACTTGGCATCATATCAAAAGGCTGTCGCTATCTCTGAGTCTTACCAAGAAGAGGATTAGACTCTAAGATGAACTTCCTCGCAATTGTTTTAATACGTTTTTACCAGCGCTTTATTTCTCCCTACAAAGGGTTTCGCTGTGCGCATGCCTGCCTGCACAAAGGAGCATCTTGCTCTAACGCAGTACTCGAAATTGTAAAACAGCAAGGAATTTGGCGTGGATATCCAAATATCAAAGCACGAATGTACGCCTGTAAAAGCGCCTATGTCACGCTACAACTAAACACCCAAAAAGATCAAAATAAACGCAAAAAGAAAGACAATAGCTATGACTGCTGCGACCCATCAGCGGCCTGCGACGTCGCCAGCTGCACGGGTAGAGGAAAAAACTGCGACCTACCCGACCTCCCATGCGACTGCTGGCCATAGCATATTAGAAAAAATGAAGATAATTGAAAAACGCATAGCCGCAAGAAACGCTATCAGCCTAAAAGCAAAGATCACCTACAAACTAGTAGCTGTAGTTCTGTGCACAACAGCATTTTTATCAGCTGATAAATACCCAATAGTATTCCTTGGTTGTCTTATCAGTTTATTTCTATTGTATTTTTATGTTCAATATCTTTACCACCATGCATCAGAAAAAACGCAAAGAAATAACTCAGATACAAGCAAGTAGGCGTACCTGTTCAAGTTAATTCGATCTTTTATGACAGGCGTACAATATATAAATTTGATGCTCCCGGAGGGAACTAATGGTTCAAAAAGTTGGCCTTATATGTTTTTCTTTTTTAATTCTTCCATGTTTTGTCAACTCAGAGAATCAAGAGAGAATCCTGACTATTGATACTATTTTTGGAGACTTAAATAGTTATAAAAACAGTGAAGTCGTATTTAAAGGTTATTATGCAGAAGGAACATTTTTTGCTAACGATGAGTTTTCTTGGAGCTTCAAAGAAAATTATATAGTAATGCCGTATAGAGGAGCTAAAACGGACGAGTTTGTTGAGAAATGTACAGGGAAGCTCTTAGTTGCTAGGGGGAAACTATACGTTGATAACATAAGAGCTCCAAGAATAAGGGAAATAGATACTTTGTATCCGCTGGCTGACCCAAAGATAAATTGTTTATCTCTGATCGAGCACTTTGATAATTAAAGTAGGAAAGGGATCAAGTCTTGCATTGTGCATTTTAATAAATGTATCACAATTAGCCTGAGCCGCACTTGATGGATGACTGCTAATATTCCAAAAGGTGCGCTATACCTAGCAAGAAATACGGTTAAGGGGTCAGGTCTTGAATTTTACATCTGACCCAACCGAAGCAATAACCACGCTAAATCTGACCGAATAGCTCTGATGTATCAGCCCAATTTCCCGTTTTGATTCGCGCTGCAGAAATCAGGTTTTGTTGTGCAGTGTGTCATTGAGAGCGAGGCACGACGCCGAGCTAGATTTACCAGTACAGGGATGTGCTGTTAAATCGTCTCGATGACTAAACGCAGCGTTTAACAAAAACCTGAGTTCGTAAGCATTGGCGAATCACGGGTGTCCTAGGAGTTCTTAGAGGAAATGGACAAGCATTTCCTCTAAGCCGGTGTCGGCGGCCAGACAAAAATCTACCCTCAAACATCTTTGTCGGCGCAAAGCACCGACCTACAGCAGGCATAAAAAAACCGCGCCTTGGCGCGGTTTTTCACATAAAGCTAATCAGCGATTAAGCTTCAGCAATAACGATCACTTTGATAGTTGCAGTAACTTCTGAGTGAACCTGGATTGCAACGTCGAATTCACCTGTTTCACGGATAGTACCGGTAGGTAGGCGAACTTCTGATTTAGCTACAGCGATACCAGTTGCAGAGATCGCGTCAGCGATGTCACGAGTACCGATTGAACCAAATAGTTTACCTTCGTCACCTGCTTTAGAAACAAGAGTCACTTCTGCAAGTGCTTCAAGTTTTTCAGCGCGTGCTTGTGAAGCTGCTAGCTCTTCAGCGATTTTAGCTTCAAGGTCAGCACGACGTGCTTCGAAAGTTTCGATGTTAGCTTTAGTTGCAGGAACTGCCTTACCTTTTGGGAAAAGGAAGTTACGTGCGAAGCCAGATTTAACTGAAACCTGGTCACCTAGGCCACCTAGGTTTGCGATCTTGTCTAGTAGAATAACTTGCATGTCTCTACACCTTTTAAAAACAGTTAATCCGCTGCTTACTTATGTAAGTCAGTGTATGGAAGAAGGGCTAGGTAGCGAGCACGCTTGATAGCGGTTGCTAGCTGACGCTGATACTTAGCGCTAGTACCTGTGATACGGCTAGGTACGATTTTGCCACTTTCTGTAACGTAGTTTTTAAGAGTAGCTAGATCTTTATAATCAATTTGTTGTACGCCTTCCGCTTTGAAGCGGCAGAACTTACGACGTCTGAAGTAACGTGCCATGAGTATTTTCCTCAATTAATTCTTTCAATTTGCTGAGCGTGTAATACCAGTTGACTGAGGCCATTTCGGCCTTGGTGGCGATTTAAAAATCCCCTAACTCGTACTTGTTGCTCAACTTGCAAATATTGTGTTGCAGGTTGATGCTCTTTGCCGCTTGCGACCACTTGAATACGAACATAACTTTGTCGGTTAAGCTCGGCTTCTAACTGTATTGACCTGTGCTCTAGCACAAAGATACAGTGTGGCACACCGGCTGGGCTCTGACTGAATTTAGGGGCCTTACAAATAATGCCACCTAGTTCGACTAAGTTGAGCGCTAGCTCACTTGGCGTATCAGCCATTACAACCACGCAGAACGATTAAGCTTCAGCAGCTTCTTTTTTCTCTTCTTTAGCAAGAGGAGAAGCTTCAGTTACTGCATCTTTAGTGCGCATAACTAGGTTACGTAGCACTGCATCGTTGTAGCGGAAAGAAGTTTCAAGCTCGTTGATTACTTCAGTTGGTGCTTCAACGTTCATTAGAACATAGTGTGCTTTGTGAAGCTTTTCGATTGGGTAAGCCAGTTGACGACGGCCCCAGTCTTCTAGACGGTGAATCTTACCGCCAGCTTCAGTGATTGAACCAGTATAACGCTCGATCATACCAGCTACTTGTTCACTTTGATCTGGATGAACCATGAATACGATTTCGTAATGACGCATGGGTATTCCTTACGGTTAATATAGCCTTCCACCGTTTCGACCACTCGGTTTAAGGCAAGGAATTAAAGTTAAAAGGTCGAAATGAGCGCGTATTCTACGTATTGTTGATGAATTAATCAACTTAATTTGTGCGTCGCAAGCACAAAAAAGCCCGCGATAATGCGGGCTTCATGCGAATGTTGGGTATTATGCGCGTTGTCTAAGTACTTCAAACAAACTGATGCCCGTTGCCACCGACACATTCAAGCTCGACACAGTGCCAACCATCGGAATTTTTACCAGCACATCGCAGTGTTCACGAGTTAAACGGCGCATGCCGTCACCTTCTGCCCCCATCACTACTGCGATAGGGCCAGTGAGGTTTGCTTCGAACAAAGTCGTGTCTGTTTCACCAGCGGTGCCCACCACCCACACGCCTGCGTCTTTAATCTCACGCAACGTGCGTGCAAGGTTAGTAACCTGCACTAACGGCACAGTTTCTGCTGCACCACAGGCCACTTTACGTGCTGTCGCGGTGAGCTTTGCCGACTTATCCTTGGGCACAACCACCGCGTGTACACCCGCCGCATCAGCGCTACGTAAACATGCGCCTAGATTGTGCGGGTCAGTGATACCATCAAGGACCAGTAAAAATGGCGTTTCTTCACGCTTGATGATGTCATCTAAATCTTTTTCGCTGTATTGCTTACCCGCTCGCACGTTGGCGATGATACCTTGGTGTTGCTCACCTTTAGCTTTGTCATCGAGGGCTTTACGCTGCATAAACTGAATGGAAATACCAAACTTACGCGCTTGATTAATCACCTCATTGAGACGCTTATCTTCGCGTCCTTTTAGTGCGTAGATCTCTAAAAAGCGCTCCGGCTCTTTACTCAGAATGGCTTCAACACTGTGAAAGCCAAAAATTAGTTCGTTACTCACAAACACTCTCTACTATTTTGCTTTGTTGCGCGCATTTTTACCTGCACGAGACTTTTTCTTTGCCTTCTTGGCCTTGGCTTTTTTCGCCACGGCCCCCTTTTTGTCTTTGTCAGCGCTCTTTTTGAACTTGCCCTTGCCCGACTTGCCGTGCGGTTTATCACCTGATTTAGCTGGGCCTCGTGATCCTGATTTAGGCTTCTTCGCCTTGCCGGGAATATCACCAGACTTTAACTGCTCGCGCACAGATGGCTGCACGCGGCGGCGACTGTATCTGTCTTCGCTATCACTGGCAAGCGACAAGTTAATGCGACGGTCTTCCAATGATACGGATGCAACCTGAACACGGATTTTATCGCCCATGCGATACACTTTGTTGGTGTGCTCACCCACTAGGCAATGTTTGGCACCATCATAGTGATAGTACTCATTACCTAAACTGGCAATATGCACTAGGCCATCAATTTGTAAGTCATCCAACCGCACGAACACGCCAAAGTTAGTAACAGATGAAATCACCCCACCAAACTGCATGCCCACATGATCTTGCATGTATTCGCATTTAAGCCAATCGGCCACTTCGCGCGTGGCATCGTCAGCGCGGCGCTCGGTCATCGAACATTGTTCGCCAAGCTGGTCGGCTTCATCAGGGGTGTATGCATACTCACCACTGGTTTGCTGGCCTTGGGATTTTAAAATCGCCTTAATAGCACGGTGCACAACCAAGTCCGGATAACGACGGATTGGCGAAGTAAAGTGCGCATACGCTGGTAATGCCAAACCAAAGTGACCAATATTATCTGCTTGGTACACTGCTTGTTTCATCGCGCGCAGCAACATGGTTTGGATTAATTCAATCTCTGGGCGCTCGGCCAACTTATCCAGTGCTGACGTCAGCTCACCAGGCTCTGGTGATTCACCAAATGGATTTTCTACACCGAGTTCCGCTAAGAACTGCCTAAAGTGTGACATTTTTTCTGCGTCTGGCTCATCGTGTACACGATAAAGCGCGCTGGCTTCGTGTTTTTCCAACAAACGTGCAGCTGCGACGTTGGCTAAAATCATGCACTCTTCGATGAGCTTATGCGCATCATTGCGCACAACAGGCACAATTGACTCAATCTTGCGGTGAGCATTGAAGACAAAGCGTGTTTCTAGCGTTTCAAACTCAATAGCACCACGTTGCTGACGTGCCGATTTGAGTGTCATATACATTTGCTGTAAGTCTTGTAAGTGACCCACTAATGGTGCGTATTCTTCGCGCAGGCGCTCGTCACCCTCTAAAATAGCGTGCACTTTGGTGTATGTAAGACGTGCATGTGAATTCATTACCGCTTCGTAGAAACGATAGCCAGACAACTTGCCCGAGTCTGACACGGTCATTTCTGCAACCATACATAAGCGGTCAACCCTTGGGTTTAACGAGCATAAGCCGTTAGAGAGCACCTTGGGCAGCATCGGGATCACTTGCTCTGGAAAGTACACCGAGTTACCGCGATTAATCGCTTCTTTATCAAGTGGTGAATTCTTTTGTACGTAATGAGAAACATCAGCAATCGCCACCCACAAGCGCCAACCACCAGAGGTTTTGCGCTCACAAAACACTGCGTCATCAAAGTCGCGGGCATCTTCTCCGTCAATGGTCACAAGGGGTAAATGACGTAAATCTACACGTCCTTGCTTGTCTTTTTCTTCAACAAATTCACCCAACGGGGCTACTTGACGCTCTACTTCTTCAGGCCATTGATGGGGAATTTCGTGGTTACGAAGTGCGACCTCAATTTCCATCCCCGGGGCTAAATGCTCGCCGAGTACTTCCGTAATCTTACCCACCGCATTCATGTGACGAGTCGGACTCTGAGTGATCTGCACTTGCACCATTTGATTGTGCCGTGCACCTTTCTCAGCACCTGGTAAAATAATGATATCTTGGGTAATGCGCGGGTCTTCAGGCACCACAACAGCCATGCCATGTTCAACAAAATAACGACCAATAATCGGCGCGCGTTCACCTTCTAGTACTTTGACGATACGCGCTTCAACTTTTCCGCCTTGCCCACGTGATGCTGCTTTAGCTAACACCACATCACCATGCAGTACTGCATTCATTTGATGACGAGCGATAAACCAATCTTTTGGCTCACCCTCTACTTGTAAGAAACCAAAACCATCTCGATGGCCGATCACTTTACCTTTCACTAAGCCGTCATCATCGGGGATGACATAACATTTTTGCTTGTTAAAGTGTACCTGCCCTTCGCGCTCCATGGCACGAAGACGACGTTTGAAAGCAATTTGACGGTCGCTTTCATACACATCAAGCTCACTGCAAAGTTGGCTAAAAGTGGCGGGTTTAGAGCGTTTCTTTATGTGGTCGAGAATGTATTCTCGGCTGGGGACGGGGTTTTCGTATTTTTCCTGTTCTCTTTCGAGGTTTGGATCCTGTTTGGTCATTCACTATCTTAAACTATGATTTATGCTGTTATTTTAACCCATATAGCCCAAAGGCAACAGCAAATTACTGTTAAAGTTTAATTATCTAGCGGCAATCGTGCTCTGGCAACCACTGAATCTGGCATTTTCTTACCCAATGCAGCCAACTGTTGGCTGATTTGCTTGTGCGTGGCTTTATCAACAACGGTTGAATGAAACAGCCAACGATACGCATCTTCATAATCTTGCGGGCTACCATAGCCGCTGTTATAGAGCTTCACTAAGCGCAACTGCGCCGGCAAACTGCCTTGTGCCGCAGCTTCGCGCAAGTAAATAATCGCCATGGCTTTGTCGGCCTGCACCAATTTGCCTGTGTCGTAATAGCGCCCCAATTGCTCTAATGCTTCAGCAAGGCCTTGCTCTGCGGCTTGGCGCATATAATACACGCCTAACTCTACGTCACGCTCAACACACACGTTGTAAGCGAGCATATCACCGTATAGAAACTGATAGGCTGGTAGCTCCATCTTACTGGCCCGAGCGGCAATATCTTGCACCAACTGGCAATCGTCGTCTTTAACGCGTTTTAAATGCGCATTTTTACGAATCAGCTTCACCAGTTCATCTTGGGTGTACAGTTGCACCGCTTCGATAGGCTCGGCGGCTTTAGCTGCGCCCAGTACAGAGGCGAGAAGTACACAACTGGTTAGTAAAAAACGCATAACGCTCCTTTGACACTCATACGATTAGTATAGTTTTTATAGCAAATGCAGTGCCAAAGTTTGAGCTTTTAGGCACAAAAAAAGCTGCCGAAGCAGCTTTTTTCAACACAGTCAGTGATTACTCACCAAATGGGTTGCGTACGATCATCGTCTCAACACGGTCTGGACCTGTTGAGATGATATCAACAGGAACACCTGTGATTTCTTCGATACGCTTGATGTAATCAATCGCTGCCTTTGGTAGGTCTTCAACGCGTTTTACGCCGAATGTCGTCTCGCTCCAACCTGGCATTTCTTCGTATACTGGTGTTACTTTCTCGTAACCTTCAGCTGCAAGTGGCGTTACGTTAGTCACTGTGCCATCTTCTAGCTGGTAACCAGTACAGATCTTGATAGTTTCAACACCGTCAAGCACGTCTAGCTTAGTCATACAGAAACCAGAGATACTATTGATTTGTACTGCACGGCGCATAGCCACTGCATCAAACCAACCAGTACGGCGTAGACGACCTGTGGTCGCACCGAACTCGTGGCCTTTCTCACCTAGGTGCTTACCAACTGGGTCTTGCTTATCAAGGCCGTCGTATAGCTCTGTAGGGAATGGACCTGAACCTACACGTGTTGTGTATGCTTTAACGATACCTAATACGTAGTCTAGGTTTAGCGGGCCAAAACCAGCACCCGTCGCCACACCACCAGCAGTCGTGTTTGAAGACGTTACATATGGGTATGTACCGTGGTCGATATCAAGAAGTGTACCTTGCGCACCTTCAAACAGGATGTTCTCGCCGTTTACACGCGCTTGATCAAGCATCTCAGTAACGTCAACAACCATTGCTTTAAGGATTTCAGCCACAGCCATTGCGTCATCGTATGTCTTCTGGAAGTCAACAGGCTCAACTTTGTAATAATTTTCTAGAGTGAAGTTGTGGTACTCAAGGATCTCGCGAAGCTTGTTAGCAAATTGCTCTGGGTTGAACAAATCACCTACACGTAGACCACGACGAGCAACTTTGTCCTCGTACGCAGGACCGATACCACGACCAGTCGTACCGATAGCTTTGGCACCACGCGCTTTTTCACGCGCCACATCAAGTGCTACGTGGTAAGGCAAGATTAGCGGACAAGCTTCAGAAATAAGAAGACGCTCACGCACCGGTACGCCACGCTCTTCAAGCATGCCGATTTCTCTCATTAATGCGTCTGGAGCAAGTACAACACCGTTACCGATGATACATTTAACGTTGTCACGCAGTACACCCGATGGGATCAAGTGCAGTACGGTCTTCTCACCATTGATCACTAGCGTGTGACCAGCATTGTGACCACCTTGGTAGCGTACTACTAAAGATGCTTTATCTGTAAGAAGGTCAACAACCTTCCCTTTCCCTTCGTCACCCCATTGGGTGCCTAATACAACGACGTTTTTACCCATTGCAAATTCACTTAGAAAAAATTAGGCGCAGATTTTAGCAGAAAAGCACACCACAGATCACCCCGTTTTGGCTATTTTTTCTGCTAATGATTTTTTTTTACCAATTCTGTTGTCTATGTGATCACATATAACGCTGCATAAATGATGTGATAACACGTTGGGTTTTTTCTTATGTAGTTATTCTACATCGAAAAATTTCAGCGCGAGTGCGTGATATATAGCCCGTTATACTGATTCACCGCACTAAGTAGCTTGGAATGAATTTTAGTTCGCTATTCTACAGCGACTGAATGAAATGAAATAAAAGCGCACCAACAGCGATTAAGATGATGCCGATAATTTTTAGAGCGCGTTCATCGGTTGTTGCAAGTTGTGCCATATAAGAGCGCCACTTGCGGGGAAATAATGCCGGCCCAAGCCCTTCAAAAATCAGCATCAACGCAAACGCACTGACAACTAGCTGCCATGTCATATTTATCTCCTAGGAACGAACTTTCCAGTTAGTTATTGCGACAGAGAACACCGAACAAAGCAAGCAAAAAGGATTGAATAGTCGCTCATTTACTTATGTGAAAGCAAAAAAAAGCCCCGAGGTTTTATGCTCAGGGCTTCTCTGTCATTGCTTATTATTGTGCTGATGCATTCTTCATATATTTGAAGAATTCGCTATCAGGCTCAATAACCATGACGTCTTGTTTGTTGCTAAAGGTGCTCTTATACGCATCAAGACTACGTAGGAAACTGAAGAACTCAGGATCTTTGTTGTAAGTATTCGAGTAAATACTCGCTGCTTGCGCATCACCTTCACCACGCACTGAACGTGCGTTACGCTCTGCATCGGCAAGCATAACGGTTACACGGCGGTCAACTTCAGCACGAATTTCTTCTGCCTTTTCTTGACCTTCAGAACGGTGTTCTTTAGCAACCGCGGTACGCTCTGCACGCATACGACGGTAGATTGAGGTACTGACTTCGTCAGGTAGGTTAATTTGCTTCACACGAACATCAAGCACTTCAATACCTAGCTCACGCGCACTTTCAGACGCTTGAACCAACGCATCAGCCATTAGCTCACTACGCTCGCCTGACACAATCTCGCGAATGGTGCGGGCACCGAAGTTAGTACGCAGACCGTTATTCACTTTTTGTTCCAATAGCGTTTCAGCATAGTTCTTATCACCACGGGTACGCAGGTAGAAATCACTGAAGTCTTGAACACGCCATTTGACGTATGAATCAACAATCAAGTCTTTCTTTTCGCTAGTTACGAAGCGATCAGGCGTTCCATCAAGTGTCTGAATACGCGCATCAAGCTTTCTCACTTGCGCAACGAAAGGCACTTTGAAATGTAAACCTGGCTCGTAAACCACAGCGTTATCCGCATCGTCTTTTTGCACTTTCGAGAACAACAAAACGATAGCGCGTTGGCCTTCAGGCACAACAAACACTGATGAAAATGAAAGTACAACAGCCGCTAGAACGAGGATTAAACTAAATGCTCTCATGGTTATCGTCCTCCATTAAAACGGTCGTTATCAAAGCGATCACTGCCTGAGTTCACTTTGCTATTAGTAGAAGAGCTTGTGCCTAGCTTGCTGCGTAGGTCACCAACGGTATTCGCATTTGGCAAGGTAACTTGTTTACCTTGGCTGTTATGCTCCATGATTTTATCCAGTGGTAGATACATCATGTTGTTACCGCCTTCCACATCAACAAGCACCTTAGTGCTACTACCTAGTACTTGCTCCATCGCGTCGATATACAAACGTTGACGCGTTACTTGCTTCGCACTTTGATATTCAGGTAGAAGTTTCTCAAAACGTGCAATCTCACCCTGAGCTTCAAGGATGACACGTTCACGGTACGCTTCTGCTTCTTGCGTCATACGTGTTACGCGACCACGAGCTTGTGGCTCAATTTCACGGGCATATGCTTCTGCTTCACGAATGAAACGCTCTTCATCTTCCTGTGCCGCAATCGCATCATCAAATGCATCTTTTACTTGCGCAGGAGGGCGAGAATCTTTGAAGTTCACGTCAGTAACAATCAAACCTAGATTGTAAGGCTCAATAATTTCATTTAACTCTTCACGAGTACGTTGGCGAACATCTTCACGACCTGTAGTAAGTACTTGGTCCATCTTTGCGTGACCAACTACGTAACGAAGCGCACTATCTAGGGCTTGTTGTAAGCTATGGTCAGCATCAGTAACGCTGTACTTGTACAGGTAAGGGTCCATTACGCGGTACTGTACTTCAAACTCAACGCTCACCACGTTTTCGTCTTCAGTCAGCATAAAGCCAGACGCCGAAAGGTTACGCACTGCTTCAATATCAACAGGAATAACGTTTTCAATGAAGGTTGCTTTCCAGCGTAAACCCGGTTCCGCAATACGGTCAAACTTGCCGAATTGAAGAACAACGCCACGCTCGGCTTCTTTCACTGTGTAGAAACCGCTCAGCGCCCAAATAATGAGTGCGATAATCGCGACGAAAAACAGGCCAGGACCACCTAGACCACCACCACTTTTATTGCCGCCCTTGTTGCCGCCAAACAAACCACCGAACTTTTCGCTGTACTTTTTCAGTACCTCGTCTAAATCGGGTGGGCCTTGATCGCGACCACCTTTATTATCCCAAGGGTCTTTATCATTGCCATTGTTACCCGGCTCGTTCCAGGCCATAGCTCTACTCCATAGTTGTCTAAATTCGATACTCAGGGTAATGGTAACGTAGCATTACCCTGTTTGTCATAGTTAGTCGCCGAAATGGCCAACCTAACGGACTAAATCTCTTTGCTGGGGCTACTTTAGCCTATTTTCAATGGCTAAGTAAGGTAAGCGTCGATTTGTTCACCGATTTCTTTCCTTAACTTATTCCACTCACTCATTGGCACATTCACATCCAATAGCCAATTTCCGTGCTCATCGTAACCTTCACTGCTTATGCTGTTGAGGTTGTACAGTGCACCTCGCAAGCGCCCTTGACTCGGCGGCACACACAACTGGGTATTGAGCATTTGCTTGGCCAACAACTCGCTGACGGCTTGGGATAACAACTCAACGCCTTGCCCTTGTTGCGCCGAAAGCCATACACGGCGTGGACGACCTTCATCGTCTCTGTCGATACGCGGATCAACCTCTTCGAGTTGGTCAATTTTGTTGTACACCAGCAGCTGTGGAATCTCGTTCGCTTCGATTTCCTCAAGCACCTCTTGTACCTGCTCGATGTTTTCTTTACGGCGTGGATCTGCCGCATCGATCACATGTAATTGGAGGTCCGCTTCGCGGGTTTCCGTCAGTGTCGCTTTAAACGCTGCGACTAGGTCATGCGGTAAATGACGGATAAAACCTACGGTATCAGCAAGAATAATGCTGCCAATATCCGGCACTTCGAGCTTACGCAAAGTTGGATCGAGTGTTGCGAATAGCTGATCCGCCGCATAGACCTCTGAATTGGTCAGACGGTTAAATAAAGTTGATTTGCCGGCATTGGTATAACCCACTAGGGATACGCTTGGGATTTCATTTCTGTTTCTTGCTCGACGCCCTTGTTCACGCTGTTTAGCTACTTTATCCAGACGTTTCAGGATGTTTTTAATACGGGCGCGCAGTAAGCGACGGTCGGTCTCTAACTGAGTTTCACCCGGGCCACGTAGACCGATACCACCTTTTTGGCGTTCTAAGTGGGTCCAGCCTCGAATTAGGCGTGTGGAAATGTGTCGCAACTGAGCGAGCTCAACTTGCAACTTACCTTCGTGCGTACGCGCACGCTGTGCAAAAATATCAAGAATAAGCGCCGTTCTATCAAGCACGCGACATTTGCACACTTTTTCTAAATTGCGCTCTTGTGATGGGCTTAATTCGTGGTTGAATATAATGACATCTGCATTGTGGAATTGGACAATCTCAGCTATTTCTTCTGCCTTCCCCGTGCCGACGAATAGCTTCGGGTGCGGTGCCTGACGACTGCCTTGCACAATCGCCAGACTGCTAACACCTGCAGAAGACACAAGCATTTCTAACTCTTGAAGGTCTTCTCTATCGCCTTCATGAGGAAATTCGATGTGAACTAAGACTGCCTGTTCGCCGGCTTCATAACGGTCAAACAAGCATTACGCTCCTACTGATTAATAATTCCCTTCATCTGTTTCTGGCGCGTCTGTTCCCTGCACACCATGGAAATTCACTGAACGGGCAGGCACGACGGTCGAAATCGCGTGCTTATACACCATTTGGTTTACTGTATTTTCTAACAAGATAACAAATTGGTCGAAAGACTGGATTTTACCTTGCAGTTTAATGCCGTTTACTAAAAAGATAGAAACGGGAACACGCTCACGACGTAACGCATTCAAAAATGGGTCTTGTAACGATTGGCCTTTTGCCATTGTTATTATCCTTAGTTTGTAGGTGTTATTATGTACTATATATGGAACACACTTAAAAGAAAAACCGTCCCAATAATATTAGCTTAGCGAACTTACAACACGTTGCAAGTTTTGCTTGTCCCCACTTTCAAGCCACGTGAGGTTATCCCACCCGCGTAACCACGTTAGCTGTCTTTTTGCCAACTGACGGGTTGCTGCTACGCCACGAAAGACCATTTCATCATAGCCAATTTCGCCAGCGATGTAATCCCACATTTGTCTATAGCCGACACAACGTATCGAAGGCAAATCTGGGTGCAAATCTTTTCTTCTATATAGGGCCAAAACTTCATTTTCAAACCCTTGATCCAGCATTATTTTAAATCTTTTCTCAATGCGTTGATGCAACACAGCACGATCACTTGGAGCGATGGCGAACTGATGCACCGGAAAATCAAGGGCTGCTGCTTTTGTTCGCTGCAGCTCGGTCATGGTTTTACCCGATATACGATAAACCTCAAGTGCGCGATTAATACGCTGTGAGTCATTTTCATTTATTTTTGCCGCCGCATCTGGGTCAACCTGCGCCAACTGTGCATGTAATGCAGGCCATCCCAACTGTTGCGCTTGTTGTTCAAGTTCGCCGCGAACCGCCTCGTCTGCTTCAGGCAGTGGCGATAAACCTTCTAGAAGACCTTTGAAATACATCATGGTGCCACCGACTAATAACGGCACCTTACCTTGCTGATGCAACTCTTTGATGTTTTGCAGCGCGTCAGCCCGAAAGTCGGCCATAGAATAGCTTTGCGCGGGGTCGATGATGTCGATAAGTCTGTGTGGCGCGCGCGCGAGTTCTTCTGCATTCGGTTTTGCGGTGCCAATGTCCATGTCTTTGTATACCAGCGCAGAGTCAACACTGATCACTTCAGTGTCAAAGTGCTCACACAAATCAATGGCAAGATCTGTTTTCCCCGAGGCGGTTGGCCCCATCAAAAATATTACTGGCAGTGAACTCACAGAATTTAAACGCTTATTTGCTTGAGGTAATCAGTTATGTCTATTTTAACGGCTTTTTCCTGCAAGTGCTGAACTATCTCTGTGGATTTTTGTAATTGTGTTTGCCAAGTAATAAAGTCGTTACTTTCAAAATAACTCAGTGGTACTTTATCCGCGAGCCATTGTAGCCAGAACTTTTCGGTTTGACTGTCTTCAGATGCCGTACTAAGCAGCAATTCTATCACCTGTTTGGCATCCAACGAGTAGAGCGCGCTCGGTAAACGTTTCACCATAACATGTTGCGCAGCCACTTCCAGGTCAAAGCCAATGACCGATAACCAAGATGACCACTCACCTAATCGCTGGCTTTCTTCTTTACTGATAGCCACACGTACGGGAAGTAACAATGCTCTACCAAGCAATTGAGCTTCTTCGTGTAATTGTTGTTGCCAAGCTGGCAGTAGCGCATAACGCCAATGACTCAGATACAAATCACCATTGATGGTTAGGGCGCAGCGGCCGAGTTTTAACGCCAACAGCGCCACACTTCTGCCCTCTGCCGCTTGACGACCCGTAAACGCTCTATCATCCGCCTGCTCGCTCGGCGCATTGGAGAAATGCTGCGCCTGCGATTCGTTTACGCCTTGGTAAAAGCGATTGATGTGAGCAATGCTCTGCGCACTGGGTGCTGAATTTACTGGGGTATAACCTCGACTGTTGCCGCCTCCTGCTGTGCTTGCGCTTGAGTAAGACTGAGAGGAACGTGGCGCAGGGGAAGCATCATAGCTCAATGGCTGTAATGGTGATTTTGGATAATCCGTACTCACCTGCTCAGCGGGTGCATTTTCAAACGAAGGATGTTCGACGCCATCGCGAGCAAATAAGTCTTGCTCAGTGGCTATAAGCTGTTTCACAGCCTGTAAGATAAAATCGTGTACTAAACGTGCTTGATGGAAACGCACCTCATGTTTAGCAGGGTGGACGTTCACATCCACTTGCCGCGGGTCAATCTCTACATACAACACAAACGCTGGTACATGATTGGCGCCGACATGCTCTTCAAAAGCTTGGCGAATGGCATGCAAAATGAGCTTATCGCGCATCATTCGGCCATTTACATAAGTGTATTGAGGCTCGGTTTGCGTTTCTTGAGGCATTATCCAACCGTGTAGATACAAACCTTGGTCGCCACTTTGCAAATGCATGCCTTGCTCGGCAAAGCCCTTACCGGCAACCTGCGCAACTCGTGTTACAGCGTGTTCTTTCGTTACGGGCCGATACTGACGAACGACTTTGCCATTGTGGGTTAACGTCAAGGCAATATCGAAGCGACTCAGAGCGATGCGTTTGAGTAATTCGTCTATATGGCTGAATTCTGTTTTCTCAGTGCGTAAGAATTTGCGCCTTGCTGGGGTGTTAAAGAATAAATCTTTTACCTCAATGGAAGTGCCATCAGGGTGTGCTGTTGGCTGCACCTGCACCGCCATGTCTCGCCCTTCAGCAAACGCTTGCCACGCTTCACTTTGCGCGCTGGGTTTTGACTTCAATGTAAGACGAGAAACGGAGCTAATGGATGCTAAAGCTTCGCCACGAAATCCGAGTGAACAGATATTTTCCAGATCATCGAGCGACTTGAGTTTGCTGGTCGCATGGCGCGACAACGCTAGCGTCAACTCATCTTTTGGGATGCCACTGCCGTTATCGGTGATACGAATAAGCTTGTGGCCACCGCGTTCAATGTCGACCCTAATGCGCGTAGCGCCAGCATCTAAACTGTTTTCCACCAACTCTTTAACAACAGAAGCTGGACGTTCAACCACTTCGCCAGCAGCGATTTGGTTGGCTAATCGCGCTGGCAGTATTTCAATGCTCATAGGATCTCTTAAGTACGAGGAATAGTCAGAACTTGACCAATATAAACGGTGTCTGTCTTCAATTTATTGGCACGTTTGATAGCACCAATTGATACCCCATAACGGCTGGCAACAACGCTCAGTGACTCACCACGTTGAATTTTATGGCGCGTCGGGTTTTGCGCTTTGATGGTTGCGAACAGCGAATCATCCGGCGGGTTATCCATGAAGTAACCACGGATAGACTTGAACACCGCTTGCGCCAACTTTTGTTGGTGTGCGGATGATTTCAGCAAACGCTCTTCTTGCGGATTCGAGATAAAGCCCGTTTCTACCAAGATTGAAGGTATATCCGGTGACTTTAACACCCCCAAGCTTGCCGCCTGAGGATAACGCTTGTGCATGGTCGCCACTTTACTCAACTCTCTGACGGTCTCTTCGGCAACCTTGAAGCCCGTTTTCATGGAGTGATCCATGGACATATCCAGTAGAGTTTGCGCTAAATACTTTTCACTCGCTGTATCGCGAATAACATCTGCGGCGCCGCCAAGGAGTTCTGAGTGTTTTTCCCTGTCCTCAATCCACTTACCGATTTCAGAGTTTGCACGGCGTAATGACAACACCCACACAGACGCTCCACGAGGTTTCGGACTGGTAAAGGCATCCGCATGAATAGAGACTAGAAAATCCGCTTTGCTATTTCGCGCCTTGGCGCTGCGAGAATTCACTTTAATGAAGTAGTCGCCACTGCGCACAAGGTGTGCTTTCATACCTCGCTCTGCATTGATTAAGGCTTGCAGGCGTTTTGCTATTTGTAAGGTAATGTCTTTTTCATACGTGCCACTAGGACCAATTGAACCTGGGTCTTCACCACCGTGCCCCGCATCGATGGCAATCACAATATCGCGATTCGTTTCTAACACTCTATTTTTAGGCGTTTTTTGTGCTTCTTGACCATCGCTTTTATCGTATAGATCGATCACCAGACGGTCTTTATATGGACCTGTTGGCGCCAATGCAAACACGACAGGTTTACTTGGTTTGGTCAATTCGAATACGACGCGAGTCGAGCCTTTTTTCTTCGGTGTACTGGCGCGAATTACATCAATAATCTGGTGCTTTTTCTCAATATCTGGGTAATCAGTGCGATGTTGAGTGTCGTTAATATCGACAACCAGTCGGCGCGGATTACTAAGCATAAAGAAGCTGTAATCCGGCTTTTCAGACATGTCAAAAACCACGCGGGTACTGTCCGGCGATGGCCATACGCGCACACCCTCAATCTTGTTTTGTGCCGAAACGGTCACAGTCCAAAGAAAGAGTATGCAACTTAAGGTAATCTTGCTTGCGATTGTAATTGTTTTAAGCATTGCCTTTTAACTTTGTTACTACATCAGCACCGCGCTCTGTTTGAGCATCAATACTGATTTCACGCGCTTCCCCTGTATACTCTAGCGTGATTTTTAAATCAGCGCGAGGGATCACGCCTTCGCCTTTGCTTGGCCACTCTAGAATACACACAGCTTTATCATCAAAATAATCTCTGATCCCCATGAATTCAAGTTCTTCGGGATCAGCTAATCGATATAAATCAAAGTGATATATATTGACCTCAGGAAGTTCATAAGGTTCAACTAAGGTATAGGTGGGACTCTTAACCTTGCCTTTATGGCCAAACCCTTGCACGATGCCGCGCGTGAGCGTCGTTTTACCTGCACCTAAATCACCATATAAATAAATCACTACACCTTGCGCCACTAAACTCGACAGAGTATTACCAAAGGCGACGGTCGCTGACTCATCAGCTAAAAACTGGTGAAATTGCTCGCTCATTTACGTTTATCCTACTAACGATCTCAAAACTGGAAATAAATCACTGGCCAGCAGCCCTTTACCACCTTGGGCTGAAGCTTGCTGCGCAGCAAAGCCATGTAAATAGGCTCCCAGACATGCTGCATCACGCTCATTTAGGCCTTGTGCCAGCAACGACGCAATGATACCAGATAATACATCACCCATACCCGCACTCGCTAGTACCTCCGAACCACTGCTATTGATATACATTCCTTGGTCATGAGCGATCAAAGTACCAGGGCCTTTCAATAAAGCGGTAACATGAAATTTTCGCGCCAGTGTCTTGGCGGCATCAAATCGATTACCTTCAATATTGGCAACTGTGCTTTGTAACAAACGAGCGGCCTCTTTGGGGTGGGGCGTAAGCACCGCATTTTTGATATCCACAGGATGCTGAGCAAAAAGATTGAGGGCATCTGCATCCATCACCTTAGGTGTATTCTTGCTATGAGAGAGTACCTGCTGAAGCAGACTTTTAGCCCATTCACATTGCCCTAATCCTGGGCCAATTGCGACAACATCTGCTTTATCCAGCAAAGGGATTAATTCTCTCGCATCCTTGATACCGTGGACCATTAACTCATAACGCCCTTGCAGTACCGCGGCAACGTTCTCAGGGTGCGTCGCCACACTGACAAGCCCAGCACCACAACGTAATGCGGCTTCTGCACATAATCGCGCCGCACCAGCCATGCCTAAGCCGCCGGCCACAACCAACACATGACCAGCTGTACCTTTATGGCTGCTAGGGGCACGATAAATCCGTTTTTGCATCATCTGCTCATGCATTAAGCGCTTAGCGCTGGGCACGCAAAGATGCGAAAATGCTTGATCGATACCCAAAGGAGCAAACCATAACACGCCACATTGTTCTTTAGCTCGCCCAGTTAATAGGCCTTGCTTGAGGCCGATAAAGGTAATGGTATGATGCGCTGCAAATGCATGCGCGTGCACTTCACCAGTTAAGGCGTTGACTCCGCTTGGCACATCAATCGCAATACGCGTTGCTTTTGCTTCATTAAGGCGCTCGAAATGCGCTTGTAGCTCTTGCTCCAAGGGTCTATCTAAACCAATACCAAACACCGCATCAACAATCACCCCATAGCGATTCAAACTCGGTTGATGTACACATTGCCCTGCGGAAGATTTGTAAGCCTCATACATGGATTTAGCGTCACCAGACAAACGAGATGGACTCATCAGCGGCCACACATCCACGTCATAGCCTGCTTCTCGCAACTGCTGCGCAACTACAAAACCATCACCGGCATTATTGCCACATCCGGTGATCACCAAAACTGCATGTTGCTTAGTGTAATGGCGCATAAGCCAGTGTGCGACGACTGCCCCAGCATTGCTCATCAGTGCACTCATGCTCACTGCGCAGTGTTTGGCGGCCACGCTCTCGTATTCCTTCAATTGTTGGGGAGTGTATGCTTGGTGTGGTAAATTAGTACTGTAGCTCAAATCCATGGTTGTTTACTTTTGCCTCAAAACACTCTTAATTATCCTGAACTAGCCCTGCAAATTAAGCAATGGGCCAACGAACTTGGTTTTGCTGATGCAGCGATTTGTGACATTGACCTTAGTCAGCACGAAGCGCAGTTGCAACGTTGGTTAGATTTAGGCTATCACGGTGAAATGAGCTTTATGGCTGAACACGGCACCAAGCGCAGTCGCCCCGATGAACTTGTGCCCGGCACAGTGCGTGTCATCGCACTAAAAATGCATTATTTGCCGCCGGATGCCGGGTTTGCC
The DNA here is from genome assembly GCF_039831865.1 of Pseudoalteromonas pernae. Taxonomy (NCBI): domain Bacteria; kingdom Pseudomonadati; phylum Pseudomonadota; class Gammaproteobacteria; order Alteromonadales; family Pseudoalteromonadaceae; genus Pseudoalteromonas; species Pseudoalteromonas pernae. Next base: position 232,777 of record NZ_JBDODM010000004.1, on the reverse strand, counting down.
AGAACCTTAAACGATCCAAACAAAGCCTACATAAGCCGTTATGCATTAGGTCGTGATTACCACAAACTTATGCGCAATCGCATAAAAAACCTGGGTCAGCGTATTCGTGAACATGTTAGCGAGCTGGGGTTTCGCCCATTTGTAGACTCAGCCCCTGTTTTGGAACGCCAACTTGCCGAAAAAGCTGGGCTTGGTTTCATAGGTAAGCATAGTTTACTCATTGATAAAAAAGCAGGTTCTTGGTTCTTTCTCGGTGAACTGTTTATCGACATTCCACTGCCTGTGGACGAGCCAACAAACAATGAATCAAGCCAAGGTGAGTGTGGAAAATGCGTGGCATGCATCACCATGTGCCCGACTGGCGCGATTGTTGAGCCTTTCGTGATTGACGCACGCAAGTGTATTTCCTATCTAACTATTGAACTAAAAGGCGCAATTCCTGAGGAATATCGCCATGCAATGGGAAATCGTATTTACGGCTGTGATGATTGCCAGCTAATTTGCCCATGGAATCGTTACGGCGAAATTACCCAAGAGGCTGATTTCCATGCACGCGAGCAACTCAAAGATAAAGACCTTTTGAGCTTATTCCAATGGGATGAACACACTTTCCTGAAGCACACTGAAGGCAGCCCAATTCGCCGCATCGGCCATCAACGTTGGTTGCGCAACATTGCCATTGCCCTCGGCAATGCCCCATTTAGTGAAGAAGTAGTCGCGGCGCTCACAGAAAAATTGACACTAGGTGATAAGCTGGTCAATGAGCACATCCACTGGGCATTGGCGCAACAAGAACGAAAACGCTCTGTGATTGCGGTGGAAATAATTCCTACTGAGAAAAAGACACAGCGCTTAATCCGCGCTGTGCAAAAAGGATTACCGCGAGACGCCTAGTTATTCGAGTAACTTGGCAAGATCTTGCTCGATGCGTTCAAACGCTGAGCGCACTTGTTCCACAGAATCAGCTCTGGCCACCGATTTTTGAATGGTATCGTCGACTTTTTTGTAGATGAACAACTCTTGGTCTTCGTCTAACCCCATCATCGGTATGCGTGATTCCAAATCTTCTTGTAACGAGCGAAATACTTGCTCGTTTTCTGCACGCGTGTTGTCCATTAGCGACATTAACCCACGGAATTGCTCTTCAATACGCGTAACGGCATCAGATAATTGTTGCTGGCGTTGCTCAAGTGCTTTGCGGGTAAGAATCGCGCCTAACTGTTGTTCGGTAACACTCACTAGGAAACACACGTGATCACGAATACGCCCGTGCTTTTCAGGCTCATGTTCCGGCATATTGAGGATCAACAAACTCACGGTTTCATAGTTGACCAGCAGTCGTTGTGAAAATTCATGTAGCCGGCCACGACTTTTGAGCATATCAAAAAGCTCTATGACAATCGGCGAACACACACCTGAGAGCGCAAAGTGGTGAGTGTCATCGCCCACACGAAGCTCTGCATTACTTTGCAAGCCGAAGCGATTGAGGCAATGCAGCAGCTCAACTCCTAGTTGCTCTATCTCCCAAATATCACCAATACGTTCAACATAATTGACGATTTCGCCCATCTCAGAGCTATTAGCCATGGCATTGAACGCGGTTGAGGTCGCATCGTCCACTTGCTGTTGTAAGCTCTCCTTCTCCTCTAGGAACCCCTTGAGGTGCATCAGTTTGGACTTTAATTCGTCGTGACTAAACGGCTTAACTATGTAGTCCTCTGCACCTACAGCATATCCCTCCATACGCTCTTCAACAGTGCCGCGGGCCGATACAAACATCACAACTATATCTTCGGTTTCAGGATTCGCTTTGAGTTGGCGACACACATCATAGCCATTCATATCCGGCATGCTGACGTCCAATAAAATCACATCAGGATGATACTCACCAACAATAGCTAGGCATGCGGGACCACTATCAACCATTTTCAATTCAAATTCCTCGCTTTCAAGGATTTCTTCTATGATCTCAAGGTTGTATTCTTCGTCGTCTACCGCCAGTACTTTTTGCACCGTCATACGCCCGTCCTTTCATACTTATTTCTTACATTAACTATAGTCAAAATTCGTCCATGTCATTGATTTTGTGTCGCATCTCGCGGTTGTGTGCGAGGTAATCGCAACTCAATTATCGTACCGCCCTCTGGATTGAGCATAGCCTTGATGTGCCCCGAATGTAACAGCACAAACTCGCGACACAAAGCTAACCCTAGGCCAGTTCCTCCCGCCCCTCTATCTGTTTGACTACTCTGTGAAAATTTATCAAAAACGTGTTCTAACTCTGGCTCAGGAATACCAATACCATTGTCGATTACTTGAATAACCATCTCGCTACCCACATCACTCAGAACTACTTGGATAGCACTTTTTTCGGGGCTGAATTTAAGTGCATTGCCCAACAGGTTAGTCATAATTTGCGTAATTTGCGCACTATCACACTCAATTTCATGATCCTGACACTGAGATTGCACCTGTAATTCAATATGCTTTTCAATCGCTGTGCCGGACACATCATCGATGCTCGCTTCAATAAGTTGGCGAATGTTTACCCGGTGTGGATGAAACGGAAATTTACCGACATCGAGTTTCGACAAATCAAGCAGGTTATTGAGTAACGACAACAATCGCGTACCACTGGTTTGGATGCGCTCTAAGTACTTGGTCAATTTCTCTATCGGAGCTTCACCTTGGCGCAATTTATCCAAGCCGAATTTGGAAAAGCTGAGAATAGAATGCATCGGTGTGCGCAATTCATGAGACATGTTCGCCAAAAATTCTGACTTACTTTTGTTGGCAGCCTCTGCGGCATCTTTAGCTTTTTCAAGTTCTTGGGTACGCTCTCTCACCCTTAGTTCTAACTCTGAACGCGCCTCTTCAAGCACTGCTTGTTTTTCTTTGAGCTCAGTGACATTTTTGAAAATAACGGCATAAGCAATCGCCCCGTGATAATCAACTTCACTAAAGGACGCAACCATAGCTATTAAGCCTCGATGAGCAGTTTGCACCTCAATTTCACAGCGGTATTGATTGAGGCTAACGCCCCCGCCTATCGCCTTTACAAGCTCTCCTTCGGATTGAGGGCTGAGGTAGTTGAATAAAGAAACTTTACCGACATGCTCACTGTCAATATTCAATAGTTGCTCTGCGGCATCATTGGCATCAATAAGGTCGCCATTGCGTGCAAAAATGATCACTGCATCGGGAGTGTTTTTAAAGATCACTCGCAGCAGGCTATCTTTTTCAATCAATGCATCGACGGTATCTTGCAAACGCTCAACAAGCTGCGCATTGTGGCGCTTGAGTAACTCGTTCTGCCAAAGTTTGTGCACCGATTGCATCAGCATATTGTGATCAGCGGGAAGCTCAATCACACTTTCAATGCCAATTCGTATCGCTTCAAGTAGCTCAGCTTTGTGCGTATCTTTGGCAAGTAAAATACATCGACAATGGGGTCTCACACGGCGCAACTGCTGGTAAATATCGCTACCACTTTCATCACCAACACGGTAATAGGTGATAAGGATATCGATGTTCTGATCTGCGTTTATCGACAGTACTTCAACCAAAGAGTTAGCACGAGTAACCTTGATATGAGCACCTTCCAACCAACCTCGAATATCTTCTGATTCGTCTGACTGCGCCGCCAGCACCACATTGGGTAAAGACAAAGACTGTGGGCCATCTATCTCCAAAGTGCTTTCGAAAAGCGCGCTAATTTCTTTGTTTTCAAAAAATGGGTAAATAACTTGTGCGTTGAAAAACAGTTTATTGAGTTCAGCAAAATTGGTGAACACCTCTCCTTGCTCAGCCTTGGGTGCCAATAATGCCAAACTGGTGTCCGCAATGTGTGGTTTCAGTTGCTGCGCAATGTGCAGTGGTACGCCATGGGCAATCACATACATATCTGCAGGCTCTAATGTGGCGTCCTGATCCAAGGTGGAGAAATGAACCAGCTTTACTTCACACTCAAGCAATTCAAGCAACACCTTGATGCGCATTGCCAGCACACTTGTGGCGTCAATAATGAGTATTTGCCGTTTAATCATCGTGTGACAATTTCCCCACCCTAGAATTAAGTCTTCAACCGGCTCAATTGCGCATCTTGCTCTTGCACCAGCTGAATCAATTCTCTTGAACCATTACCGGTTTGTTTTGATAAATCAGCCAAATGCGATGCGGCATCAGAAATCATCGTGAGATTACGGTTTATTTCCTCGGTTACCGAGCTTTGCTCTTCTGCGGCCGTAGCGATGTGCGTTACCTGATTCGTGATTTCATTTACTTTTTCGACCACTTCGTGCAACGCTTCAAACGCGCTCGAGGTTTGTGCAACGGCATCACCTGCGCGCGACACTCCCTGCTCGATAATGCCAGACGCACTGCTTACTTCTTGCTGCAACCGGGTAATGAGGTCGCTAATATCGTCCGTGGAAGCACGGGTCTTCGAGGCTAAGGCTCTTACTTCATCCGCAACCACCGCAAATCCTCGCCCTTGTTCACCTGCACGTGCGGCTTCAATCGCAGCGTTTAGCGCCAACAGATTAGTTTGCTCGGCAATGGTTCTGATCACATCGAGAATTTGGTTAATGTCATTACTGCGAGAAGCAACTTTAGAAACCGCGTCGTTAGCATCATTAATTTCCGAAGACATGGTTTGCACCTGCTCAACCGCTTGTGAGAGGCTACGTTCGCTAACTTGCACCAAGCGATTAATTTCTTCAGTTTGTTGCGCCGATTGCTCAGACGCACGAGCAACCTCTAGGGCTGTGGAGCTCATCTCATTCATTGCGGTGACAACACTTTCAATTTCGCTGAACTGGCGCTCTACGTTTTCTTGGGTGTGTACGGCCACATCTGAGGCTGTATTCGCTTGCCCCATGGTGCGCTCAGACAATTGCTTCAACTGTGCTATCAACGCCCGCAACTTATCGATAAAAGCATTAAACCCATTCCCAAGCGCGATGAGCTCAGCATGAGTGTCTACGTGCAGTGATTGCGTTAAATCCCCCTCGGAACTGGCAAGATTTTCCATACGAAGCCTGATTTGCTCTATGGGTTTAACAATCGTACGCGTGAGCAAATACATCATCGCTGTGGCCGCTGTTAGCACAACTAAAGCGACAATAATGAGTACTGTTTTTAATTCATAGGCGTTGTCGATAAGATTTGTTTGCAACTGTCGCGCCCCCGCCATGGCCAATTCTTCAGGCACCTCTATCACAAGTTTCCATGTTGACTCAGCGAGTTTCACTTTAATTGGGTAGCTCACTACAAATCGACCTCCAATTTGCGATACATCGACATTCCTAGCGCTGTCGATTTGCTGCCAAACAGCAGCATCTACAACGCCGGAAAGCGCTTTGCCCAAATCAGCCTTATAGTGGCTGCTACCCACAATCAAGCCTCTGGCACTGATCAGGGAGACTTTCGCATTGCCTTGATATAAGGCCGACGACAGTTCTTCGGTGACTTTCTGAAAAATAGGGAGGTTTAAATCGATACCCGCAACCCCGATTGATTGACCATTGGCTAAGATAGGCGCCGTGAGAGAAGTCATCATTTCCGAGTTACCCGGAGAAATTTCGTAGAGGTAAGGTTCCATCAGACAAGGTTTTTTCGTATCGATGGCACACAAATACCACTCTGCTTCACGAATCCCCATGTCATTGACGGTTGCCACATGCTTTTCATCTGCATCTTCGACAACTTGCTGCTCGATGGAGCCATCAGCATTTCGCACCATGTAGATTTCTAAAGAGCCATGCCCTGGAACTGAATGTTGGTAGCCGGATAAATACTGATCATCCGCGCCATCATAAGCATTGTCTTCAAACTGAGAATAAATCGATGAAACTATGGTGTTTTGAGTGAGCACTGCATGATTGATTGCCTCAATATCATCTCGTGACAACGGATCGCTTTGCGTGCGCCCCAAAATGCCAGCCATAGTGTAAGGAATGCGATAAGCTTCATTGATCAAGCCAAGAATTTTTTCACCATCTTGACCCGCCTTAGCTAGCAGCTTTTGCTCAACCTCAGCACTGATGAGGGCATTTGCTTGCTTCATTGCTTCGTCATTACTGGCTTCCAGTTGCCACCATAAAATGCCGATTAATAAAGTCACCGCAAGAAAGAGAGCACCGCAACTGGCGAGCAGTAATTTTTTAGCTAAAGGCTGACTACGCATTCGCTAACACCTTGATAATGAATAACTAGGTAAAGCTTAGCTTAGCGCGACTAAATAGGTAAAAAAAATAACATAATCAAACGCTTGAACCCAATAGAGGTACGAAAGAATAGTTCTGTAGATTGGCTTTGGAGTGTAATTATAGAGAGTTGGAGCGGCACACGAGGTTCGAACTCGTGACCTCGACCTTGGCAAGGTCGCGCTCTACCAGCTGAGCTAGTGCCGCTTCATAGGTCGCTCTTAGTTTTATCGCTGGTCGCAACCTTAAGGTCGCGGCTTCGCAATTTAGCAGCTGAGCTAGTACTGCTTCACAAGTTACTCGAAAAATAAAATTCAACAGTTGAGCAAACTATTGAAAGTTTGGAGCGGCACACGAGGTTCGAACTCGTGACCTCGACCTTGGCAAGGTCGCGCTCTACCAGCTGAGCTAGTGCCGCTTCATAGGTCGCTCTTTTTTTTATCGCTGGTCGCAACCTTGAGGTCGCGGCTTCGCAATTTAGCAGCTGAGCTAGCGCTGCTTCATAGGTTACTCGAAAAATAAAATCCAACAGTTGAGCAAACTATTGAAAGTTTGGAGCGGCACACGAGGTTCGAACTCGTGACCTCGACCTTGGCAAGGTCGCGCTCTACCAGCTGAGCTAGTGCCGCTTCATAAAATGCTCGTTTTTTATCGCTGGTCGCAACCTTGAGGTCGCGGCTTCGCAATTTAGCAGCTGAGCGAGTGCTGCTTTATAGGTGCATAAAACTTGAGCGTTGCTGTTCGTCTTAAGCGGGGCAGGATTCTACAATATTGCCCCCTCTTTGCAAGCCCTTTTTTGGCATTTTTTTAAATTTTGAAGATTTCTGTACGATAAACCTGCAATTCCATGATGGAATCCTTAATATCGTCCAGCGCAAGATGTGATCCTTGCTTTTTGACCTTGGTTAAAACCTCAGGGTGCCAGCGACGTGCAAGCTCTTTAATCGTGCTCACATCAATGCTGCGATAATGGAAGTAATTGTCTAGCTCTAGCATGTAGCGCACTAAGAAACGACGGTCTTGGCCAATCGAGTTGCCACACAAAGGCGACGCCCCTTTTGGAACCCACTGCTGCAAAAAGGCGATGGTTTCAGCCATTGCTTCTTGCTCACTCACCGTACTGGCTTTGACGCGCGCCGTTAAACCTGATTTACCATGTTGGTTAGTGCACCACTCATCCATCGAGTCAAGTAACTCATCACTTTGATGAATAGCAATCACCGGACCTTGAGCAAGAATATTGAGTTCACTGTCAGTCACTATGGTGGCAATCTCTAAAATACGATCCTGTTCAGGGTCTAAGCCTGTCATTTCCAAATCTAACCACACTAAGTTTGTTTCATTCACAGCCATATCAACCCAACCTTTGCTTTACTTTCGGTTTAACGCAATAACATATATCATATTAGCTTACCTCATAGACCTAAAGCTTTTTTACGAGCTTTAACTTAGCTAAATACAGAGACCGCGTGGCAAAAAAGAAAAAACTGTCCAAAGGCCAAACTCGACGCATTCGAGCGAACCATGAAAAGCGCTTACAACGCGCCAAAGAAAGCCCAACTGACAACACACCTCAAACTGAGTTCGACTCTGATAATCTTGGAAATCAAGAACCCGGAGTTGTGGTCAGTCGCTTTGGACAACATGCCGATATAGAAACCCCTGACGGAGATGTACTGCGCTGTAATATCCGTCGAACAGTGGGGAGCTTAGTGTGTGGTGATGAAGTTTTATTCCGTCGCGCCAATGTCAGCGATGGCGATATCGCGGGTGTCGTTGAACTAGTCGAAGAACGCCGTTCGCAGCTAACTCGCCCTGATTTCTATGACGGTGTAAAAGTTGTTGCTGCCAACATCGACCAAATTCTGATGGTATCCGCGGTGGTGCCAGAGTTCAGTACACAAATCATCGACCGTTATATCGTTGCCTGTGAAGACATGGGGATCCCACCTGTGTTACTACTCAATAAAATAGACATGTTAGATGACGAAGACCGTGACATGTTTGTTGAAATCTTGGCTGAGTATCATGAACTCGGCTACGATATCCACCTTGTCAGTAGCCACAGTGGTGAGGGCATGGAGACTATCAAAGAAAAATTGGTAGGTAAAAACAGTATCTTTGTGGGTCAAAGTGGTGTGGGCAAATCAAGTCTGGTCAATTCCCTACTACCTGACGCGGAAATCCTCACACAAGAGGTGTCGTCTAATAGTGGTTTAGGTCAACACACCACCACCGTATCTCGTCTGCATCACTTGCCAAGCGGCGGTAACTTGATTGACTCTCCAGGGATCCGGGAGTTTGGTTTGTGGCACCTTGAACCTGAGCGCGTGGCTTGGTGTTTCAAAGAGTTCCGCCAATTCTTAGGTGGCTGTAAATTTAGAGACTGCAAGCACCTAGATGACCCTGGTTGCTTGTTACGTGAAGCAGTTGAAAACGGTGATATCGCCGAGTTTCGCTTTGACAACTACCACCGTATTATCGAATCTATGGCAGACGGCCGAGCTGGGGCTCGAAACCCTCGTGTTTAATAAGCACATAAAGTAAACTGCCGATTAAACAGACCCTTATAGTCATAAAATATATTTTGAGAATTACACTGTGAACTTAGATAAAGTAAAGATTGCGTTTCAATATGCTCTACCAAAACATGGCGTTTCTCGTCTTGTAGGAAAGCTAGCGGCAGCAAAAGCAGGCAAGCTAACAACTGCGCTCATCAAGTTGTTTATCAAACAATACAAAATTGATATGAGCGAAGCACTGCATGAGGCTCCTGAGCATTACGCTACTTTTAATGAGTTCTTCACTCGTCCACTCAAGCCTGGTATCCGCCAGCTTGCCGAAGAAGAAAACATCGTTGCTCATCCCGTGGATGGTGCGATTAGCCAATTAGGTGACATTCTTGATGGTCAATTGGTACAAGCTAAAGGTCACTACTACAGTCTCGAAGCCTTGCTTGGCGGTAAAGCACAAGATGCGGAACCTTTTCTAGGTGGTAAGTTTGCCACTATTTACCTTGCACCTAAGGACTACCACCGTATTCACATGCCTGTTGATGGTACATTAACACGCATGATTTACGTGCCGGGCGACTTGTTCTCAGTGAACCCACTGACCGCACAAAACGTACCGAACCTTTTTGCTCGTAACGAGCGTGTAGTGGCTATTTTCGACACCGATATGGGCCCGCTTGCTATGGTCCTTGTGGGCGCCACGATTGTTGCCAGCATTGAGACTGTTTGGGCTGGCACAGTCACGCCACCAGCGGGTAAAGACGTATTTAGTTGGGACTATCCAACCACTGGCGATCGTGCAATTCATCTGAAAAAAGGTGAAGAGATGGGCCGTTTTAAATTGGGCTCAACGGTTGTATTGGCTTGGGGTGCGAATCAAGCTGACTTCCTTGACTCTGAAGTGCCAGAGGCAGTCACGCGCATGGGCACCCCATTTGCGAAGAGAACTAACTAGTCAACACAAGTGACTTACCTAGGATGGTCAAACTGTATAATTGACCATCCATCTTCGCGACATTCGGCAACTCTCCCCAATGACTAAAGCCGGCACTTTTGAATAGTTTCAAGCTCACTGTATTGTGGCTAAAAATAAACGCCAACAAGGTCGTTATCCCCAAACGTTGTGCTTCGTGCTCAACAAACTGCACACTTTGTTTTCCTAGCCCTTTACCACGCACTGTCTCGCACAGGTAAATCGCTACTTCGACCGTTTGATCGTAAGCAGGGCGACCGTAAAACGATTTAAAGCTCACCCATCCCACAACGCGACCTTGTTCTTTGTAAACATAAATGGGGCGGGCGTCATGATGCGACAAAAACCATTCTCTGCGCGACTCTACAGTCACAGTCTCTGTATCAGCTGTCACCATGCGGCTCGGGATTGTTTGATTATAAATGGCTACAATATCGGGTAAATCATGAAGCTGGGCTTTTTCAAACATAACTGGCTAAAATAGTAGTTGATCACTTGTTGTGATAATAACGTAGTAATGACTCTAAACAATTAAAAAGAGAGCAAAAATGATTAAGGCGATATTTCCTGCATTAGCGTTACTGAGCGCCAGCTTCGCAACACCCGCTTTTGCGCAACAATGCGACGATTTCACCAATGTCGACGTGAGAAAACTACGCTCAGACGAAACCATTAACCTGTGTGAGTTCAAAGACTCTCCTCTTTTAATCGTTAATACCGCCAGCAACTGCGGCTTTACGCCTCAATTCAAAGAGCTTGAAGAACTGCACAAAAAATACAAAGACCAAGGATTGGTGGTTATCGGGGTGCCTTCAAACGATTTTTTCCAAGAAGAAGATGAAGAAAAAGACACAGCCAAAGTGTGTTTCATCAATTATGGTGTGACCTTTACTATGCTCTCGCCAGCAAGTGTGAGAGGCGATGACGCTCACCCTATATTTAAATATCTAAACGAGCAAACCAGCTCACCGAAATGGAATTTTTATAAATATCTTGTTTCTAAGGACCGCAAGGAGGTAACGCGCTTTAACAGCCGTACTAAACCTATGTCAGATGAAATGATCAGCGCCGTTGAGCTAGCGCTAAAATGACAAACCTCAATCTTTGACTAAACTTAAAGTTGTCCCTCATTTCGAGGGACAATTCGTATTGCAGTATTAATAACAATGATTAAATGGAGTGAAGTATGGCTTTAGCGAGTGCGCGACACATACTGGTAGACAATGAGGCATTGTGCCTCGACCTCAAGGAACAAATAGAACAAGGTGCTGACTTCGCAGAATTAGCAAAAAGACATTCGTTATGTCCAAGTTCACAGGACGGCGGTGCGCTAGGCGAGTTTGGCCCTGGTATGATGGTGCCAGAGTTCGATAAAGTGGTTTTTTCAGCACCATTAAATGTCGTGCAAGGACCTGTGCAAACACAATTCGGTTACCACCTTCTTGAAGTAACTAGCCGCAGCGATTAATTCCTTTAAATTTCAGTTGCATTGACCTCAAAGCCTGTTATGTTGAAGCTCTCAATTCAGAGTTCAGAATATGGCAGGTTTGGCAATGCAATTGTTCGGTTCCAACACATCTCCATACGCTCGTCGTTTACGCATGTTGTGCGAGCAACACAGTCTAAATATTCCTTACGAGCATATCGATATTTTCTCACCCGAAGGGCGTGAAAAACTGCTCTCCTACAGCCCAGTAGCGAAGATCCCGTTTTTAGTCGATGGCGAGCAAGTCATATTAGATTCCAACGTGGTTTTTGAGTACATCACTGAGCAACGAGGTTTAACACCGTTAGATTGGAACGAAAAGAATCTACTGACCACAATCAATGCTGCTAATGACTCAGGTGTGGAGCTCTTACTCAGCCAGCGCTCAGGCCTAGACATTGACTCAGAGAACTTATTTTTCAGCCTACAAAAGAAACGCATCGCCTCGTGCCTTGAAGCGCTCAATAAACAAGTTGAACAAATCCAGCATGATTACCTTCTCATAAGTCTATTCTGTTTGGTGGATTGGCTATCATTTAGAGAAATCGCTGACCTCAGTGCTTACCCTGCGCTACAAGTGTTTTTGCAGCAATATCAGCAAACACCATGGGCGCAGAGCACAGATCCGAGACAAGGCTAACCGTGATGAATGAACAAGATATCGATATCGAATCGCAATGGGACGTGTTCTGTGAACATGTGGAGAAAACCAAAGTCGTATGGCTCTTAGCGTCGGACGATGGCGGCGTCGCGTCGGTGTCCTCGTCATACGATGAGCAACAAGATGTACTTTTACTGTGGCACTCACAAGAACTGGCTGCAGCTCAGTGTGTCGGAGATTGGCAAGGTTTTGAGCCTGTTGATATGCCACTGGATGAAGTCATCGAAGATTTTGCCCCACAGCTGATGGAAGACAATGTCATGGTCGGCATCAACTGGGATCAACAAGTGTGTACGGAGTTATCGGCGAAATCGCTGATCAATGCTTTTACTGATTAACCACTGTGAAAACCCATTTAGGCCGACGCCCATTTTCGAGTATGGAGTTACATACCCTGTTTTCAGGGTATGTCTTCGGTGATGAAAAAATTCCTCGCGAGCAGCCCAAGCATTGGCATTTTTGGCTTCCCTTGTTGGCCTACTACACAGGTGGCTTCAGTGATGAGCTAGGGTGTCTTGAGCTCTCAGACGTCAACGTAAACACCAGTGTTCCGTATTTTCATTTATATACTCATGGCAAGATAAAGCCCCGAAAAATCCCTATTCACCCGCAGTTATTCAACATGGGTTTAACTGACTATCTGGCCTTTCTAGAGCAGCACTCCCACACCCGACTACTTTTCGATTTACCATCAAAATCAGGGCGATACAGTGAAAAAGCGCGCATTTGGTTTTCTGGCGAAGGCGATCGTGCAGGTTATATGCAAAAGTGCCAACTGCCGACTGTTGACCAATATGGTCATAAAACAGCATTGAGCAGCTTACGACTCAACTTTGAGCAATTCACCCGTATCAGCGCGATGCAACTTAACAGCAAAGATGGCTTTCATTATTTGATGGGGCTAAAAGACTATCCCCACGACACCTTTGAAGATTTACGGCTATTGCAAAAAATAGTCAAAGGTGTGCGGGTCATAAATCCGCAGTGCCATTGGCAGCGTTTTGTCGAGCGCCATTAGCCCTCGGGATAGAGCTTACTCTGACGAGTCGTTCATCTCACACACAAACGCCAACTTATCATCATCTTTTAGATAACTAAGGCGGGTGATCTGGCCATCACAGTACGTACTGAGATCATGCCAAAGCTTCGCAGGCTTCGCGCTTTGCAGTTGTTTTTGATAAATACGGCCATGGGAAGCATAGGCGATGGTGCCATCTTCCACCCACGTATAGTCTTGTACATCTTGAGGCAAACGGAATAGTTGAGTGACCTCTTGATTTTGTGGGTTAAAGCGACTCAGCCAGTTTTGCTCGGCTTGAATAAAAGTGAAACCATTGAGCAGCGAGCTATAAGCAAACGTCCGCCCAGGGTTATCCGATACGTGCTTTACGTCGTTTGGAGCTTGCACAGTAAAGTACATGGCTTGATGAGGCTCTCCCAAGGCAAAGACCATAAGATCGTTATTTGGCCCCCATGCGTGGTAACCTACGGTAAGCGCATTATCCACCAGACGCATTGGCTTATCCGCACCGGATAACGCATATCGCCAAAGTTTTTGCGCGCCATCAGGCTCAACCACGACCGCTGATAATGCATCGTTACTGGGAATCAGCGTGGGTGAATACTCGCTGTACTGAGCTGTATTAGTAATGTTTGTACGCTTGCCCGAAGCAAAGTCATAGAAAAAGATGTCTTTTTGCGCTGACTCCGCCTCGCCTATCTCATAACTGTAATAGACGCCCTTATCGGTAATTACAGGCTGATTGCTGTAAGCTCCAGCTTCACTCACTGCGTCAACACGCAACCCCTTGTCTGCACCTTGCTGTAGTAGAAAGATTTGGCTTTGCGCAAACGCTGTATTGGCTAACGCTGCGAACCACACCGCAACGAGCATATTTTGCTTTTTCATTATTATTATTTTTTAGAATTTACCTGTTGCCAGTGTAAACGCTTTCGCTTATCGACGCGAGTTTCATAGGTTAGCGCGCTTTATTAGCAATATATTCCCATCTCTGGTTACAAAAGAGGAGCTGTCAACACCCGGCCCGCCACTTGATTTAACACCTGCCGACCTTTATAAAGGGTATTTGAATTAACAAACGATTAAACTTATGTCGGCAAAACACCCCATAGTAGCCATTACAGGTTCATCAGGTGCAGGCACCACAACGACCACTAACGCGATAAAGCATATTTTTCGCAGTTTAGATATCAATGCGGCCTTCATCGAGGGTGATAGCTTTCACCGTTACACTCGTCCAGAAATGGATAAAAAGATTCGTGAAGCACAGCAGCAAGGTCGACATATCAGCTACTTTGGTCGTGAAGCGAATGACTTTGGCGCCCTAGAAGAGCTTTTTAGCAATTACAGTGAAACCGGTAGTGGAAAAATACGCCGCTACCTACACACCTTCGACGAAGCTGTCCCCTATAACCAATTACCAGGCACTTTCACCCCTTGGCAAGATTTGGACTCAGGTACGGATTTAATGTTCTATGAAGGGCTTCACGGTGGCGTAGTTGATGAGGAGCACGATGTCGCTAAGCATGTTGATTTGCTAATAGGCATGGTACCCATCATTAACCTTGAGTGGATACAAAAGCTTATTCGCGATACGTCTGAGCGTGGCCATTCACGTGAAGCGGTCATGGACTCCATCGTCCGCAGTATGGATGACTACATCAACCACATTACCCCGCAGTTTTCACGCACACACATCAACTTTCAGCGCGTGCCTACGGTAGACACCTCAAACCCGTTTAGTGCGAAGGATATTCCGTCTTTAGATGAGAGCTTTGTGGTGATCCGCTTTCGCGGTATCGACAATGTCGACTTTCCCTATTTCTTGCAGATGATCGATGGCAGTTTCATGTCGCGTATGAACACGCTTGTGGTACCCGGCGGCAAAATGGGCCTAGCGATGGAATTATTGTTAACGCCACTAATCAAAGAGTTGCTTGTTAAAAAGCGGGCTTTAGAGCATTTAGCGCCAACTGATTTACCAATCTAATTGGCGCTAAAACAGAAGCTTGAGGAATTAAGCTTCTGGTAGGTTGCGGCCGTAGAAAATCTCTTGGATTTCACGGTTTAGACGCTCACGAATTTCTTCTTGCTCAGATTCAGCAAGTTCATCCGTCGTCACACCAAACAAGTAAGCGTTTAGGTCTGTCTCTTTAAGCATCATTTTAGTGTGGAACAGGTTTTCCTGATACACGTTCACATCCATCATTTGATACAACTCTTGTGTATCTTCAGTCATATAGTTCTGAATAGAGTTGATAGCATGATCGATGTAATGTTTCACACCATTCACATCACGAGTAAAGCCACGTACACGGTAATCAATCGTTACCACGTCTGACTCAAGTGAGTGAATTAGGAAGTTCAACGCTTTCAATGGTGAGATGATGCCACATGTTGATACTTCAATATCAGCACGGAACGTACAAATGCCATCATGCGGGTGTGATTCAGGATATGTGTGCACACAAATGTGACTCTTATCGAGGTGTGCAACAACAGACTCTGGCAATGGTCCTGGCGTTTCTTCGCTATCGAAGCTCTGCTCGTCCACTGGCTCTTCAGAAATCAGAATCGTTACACTCGCCCCTTGCGGGTCGTAATCCTGGCGAGCAACATTAAGTATATTTGCACCAATGATGTCTACTACTTCACCTAGGATATCAGTAAGACGATCAGCGCTATATTGCTCATCGATGTATTCAATGTATTCTTTACGTTGTTGCTCCGTTTTCGCGTAGCAAATGTCGTAAATACTAAAACTTAAGCTCTTAGTTAAGTTATTGAAACCATGAAGCTTAATTTTGTCAAAGGGCTTGTTCACTGTAAACCAACCTCAACTTAGTCACAAAAGCCACAACGGACTTTAAAAAGAGCGCGGATTTTAGCCTAATTTGGTCCCTCAAAAAAGTACTTTTTAAGCGATTTCTTGCACTTCAAAACTATGGGTGATTTCAACACCTTTTTCCAGCATCAAAGCAACCGAACAGTATTTGTCTGCAGACAGCGAAACTGCGCGTTCTACGTGCTTTTCACTAACGCCTAAGCCTTTGACAATAAAGTGAAGATTAATTTTTGTGAACACGCGAGGGACTGTTTCTGCACGCTCACCAGTAAGCTCAACTTGCACATCTTTTACTTGTTGACGCGCTTTTTGCAGGATACTTACAACGTCCACAGATGAACATGCGCCTGCTGACATGAGTACCATTTCCATAGGAGAAGGAGCTTTGCTGTCGCTACCCGTGTCGAAAACCACATTGTGACCAGAATGTGATGTGCCGATAAAGGTATCGCCTTCAACCCATTTTACTTTCGCTTGCATGTTAACCTCGTTGTTTTTATTTGATTCAACGCGATTGTAAATCAGCAGCTTTGCGAATCAAACTAGCAATTAGTTATTACTTTCGAGGTTTATATACTAGGTTAGGCTAAATTGGCGACGGCATTGTCGAATAAGTTTTTGATTAAGCCCGCGAACTCATCAATAAATTCGCGCTGCTCTTTGGTGACGGGGTGATTCACGACCGAGCTAAGCACTTCTTGCAAATCGTAAACAATACCATCAACTTCACGCACAATTTGACTGCGCTGATCGGTATCTAATTCGCTGTGTTGCTGGCAAATAAGCATCACGTGCTCTGCTATCACATCTTCGATAAGCTCCATTACTGTGGGCGCATTTGGCTCTACAACGCCTGGTTTTTCGAACAATGCCAAATTTTGCGTCAGGTGCATGATGAGATCATCATAACCTTGCCTATCGAGTACCATGAAACACCTTAACTTCTTAGAATACTTAATAGATTTAAGCAGAAAGCGAGCCTAATTGCTAGCCAAACTAAAGGGGCAAAAAAAGCAGCCGAAGCTGCTTTTCTAGGTCTTGACGTCACGCGCTCAGTCTAAACTCAAGCCCGGACTCAATGTGGCAGGTAAAGTCACCTGCTCTAATTCAACCGATGCCACTGGGTATGCGCAGTAATCTGCGGCATAGTAAGCACTTGCACGATGGTTACCAGATGCACCGATACCACCAAATGGTGCAGCACTAGACGCCCCAGTAATTGGACGGTTCCAGTTTACAATACCGGCGCGAATACGGCGTAGGAAATATTCGTAGTCAGCCTCATTATCACCCAGTAGACCCGCTGACAAACCAAATGCAGTGTCATTCGCTAATTTGATAGCCGCGTCAAAATCGGTGTAACGGAAAACCTTAAGTAGCGGACCAAAGTGTTCTTCATCTGGGAAGTTAGCCACTTCAGTACACTCAATGATCCCCGGAGTCACAAAGCCTGTGCCTTGCGTGTGCGTTAGCTCAACAAGCGACAGCGCGCCTAAGTCAATTAATTGCTGCTGTGCCGCAACCATGCCTTTGGCTGCTGCTTCAGAAATCATTGAACCCATAAATGGCTGCTCTTGCGCATCGTATACATCCACTTTGATGTTCTTGGTGGCTGTAATAAGCTGAGCAAGAATTGCATCGCCACGCTCGCCGGCAGGTAAAAACAGTTTACGTGCGCAAGTACAACGCTGACCGCTGGAAATAAATGCCGACTGGATAATATCGTGAACTGTTGCTTTAACATCAGATACATCTTTAACGATCAATGGGTTATTACCGCCCATTTCCAGCGCCAAGATTTTACCCGGTTGACCTGCATACTGTTCATGAAGAATATGACCTGTGCGTGATGAGCCAGTGAAGAACAGACCATCGATATCACGGTGTGAAGCAAGAGCTTTACCTGTTTCTACTTCACCTTGAACTAGGTTAATCACACCTTGAGGAAGACCCGCTTGTTGCCACATTTTCAACGTGAATTCAGCAACCGCTGGCGTCAACTCCGAAGGCTTAAAGACTACGGTGTTACCTGCCAGTAATGCTGGCACAATGTGACCATTCGGTAAGTGGCCTGGGAAATTATACGGGCCAAACACGGCAACCACACCATGAGCGCGGTGGCGAATAACGGCTTTGCCAACAGGCATCGCATTTTCAACAGTGCCAGTGCGCTCAAGGTACGCCTTTTCTGAGATAGCGATTTTACCTACCATAGCGCCTGCCTCAGTGCGGGTTTCCCACAAAGGCTTGCCAGTCTCTTGTGCGATAAGTACGGCTAACTCTTCAGAGTTTTCTTTAAGTTGCTCAGCGAAAGCCTTCACAATCTCTAGACGCTCTTCGAATGACTTATCAGACCATGGGATAAACGCTTCGCGTGCAGCATTTACAGCGAGGTTCACCTGCTCTGCTGAGGCGGTGTTTGCTTGCCAGATAACATCGTTGTTAGCTGGGTTCACAGAATGAAAGCTGTGCCCTTCACCTGCAAGCCATTGGCCATTAATAAATTGTGCTTGGTGAGTCATAATCATGGCTCCTTATAATGCTGCCACACACACGCTGTCACCCTCTTTCACTTTCAGGGCATCAGCAACATGCTGGCTTAAAATAATCGTCGTATCGTCATGGCAATCAGTGCTGGTTTCAACAACTATTGCGCGATAATCTGCAATTGACTGATTAGCAACCATCAATGGAGTCTCTCCTTGAGCATCACCAATCACCACAGTACGCATACCGCTGTTCATCACTGTGCGAATGTTATCAACCTTGGCTTCAACCGTTGGGCCAGCGTCAAAAATGTCGACATAGCCGTTAAAGGTAAAACCTTCGCTTTTAAGTAGCTCAATCGCAGGGCGAGTATTTGCGTGCACTTCACCCACGACCTGCTGCGCTTCTTTACTTAGCAGGTTGACGTAAATTGGGTATTTCGGCATCAACTCGGCAATAAACACCTTTTGGCCAATACCCGTGAGGTAATCCGCCGTTGGAAAGTCCATCGAGAAGAAGTGCTCTTCAAGCCACTGCCAAAATGGACTGTTGCCATTTTCGTCCGACACGCCACGCATTTCCGCAATAACCGTCGGCGCAAAACGCTCACGATGCTGATTGATGAACAAAAAGCGCGACTTAGAGAGCAACTTGCCATTAAACTTTTGGCGGAATTTTTCTTTTAGGAACAAAGTACAAAGCTCTGTTGCACCTGTATAGTCGTTACACAGAGTAAGAATATCAACGGCTTTATAAACACCTAGTGTACGTGAAGAATGAATCACTTTTGATAGGTGATAATGATAAAACGCATCATCTAAACCCACCGCTGCTTCGATACCACAGGTACCTGCGATTTCGCCGCTTTCACTGTCTTCGAGAACAAACAAATAACCTTCATCACCCGCTTTAGCAGTGGGTTTTGAAAATGATTCTACCGAGCGCTCAATCTTATTGCGCAGTAATTCCTCGTTTAAAGGTAACGAGGTAAATCCATGACCCGACTCTTCTGCAATAACGAGCAGTTCTTGGAAATCATCTTGTCGGATTGGGCGAAGAATCATCATAGATCCGCTTACTCCCTAAAAGTTAAATCAATTAGAAGCTTGTGTGTGCAATGCAGACATCAAGCTTCCCAAATAATGCTAAAAAGGCGTTTAGCCAAGTCCTTAAACTAAGCTTGCTACCGCTTTTTCAAAGCGCGCCATACCTTCACGGATTTCTTCTTCAGAAATCACCAATGATGGCGTAAAGCGAACAACATCAGCACCAGCAACGAGAGACATAAGACCGTGTTCCATGC
This sequence comes from Pseudoalteromonas pernae, assembly GCF_039831865.1. Classification (NCBI taxonomy): domain Bacteria; kingdom Pseudomonadati; phylum Pseudomonadota; class Gammaproteobacteria; order Alteromonadales; family Pseudoalteromonadaceae; genus Pseudoalteromonas; species Pseudoalteromonas pernae. The sequence goes on along the minus strand of NZ_JBDODM010000004.1, from coordinate 213,282 downwards.
TCGCATTTAAGAAATCACGTGCACGACCTTTGAATTTTTCATTCACTACCGCACCGATTAGCAAACCTTTACCACGTACTTCACTAAACACATCGTATTTGGCATTGATGTCATTAAGTAGTTGTTTGAATAACGCTTCTCTTTCTTTGACACCATCAAGCACTGCTTGATCATTTATAGTGTCAAATGCCGCTTCAGCAACCGCACATGCAAGCGGGTTACCGCCATAAGTTGAACCATGAGTACCTGGCTTAAGGTGTTTAGCAATCTCTTTGGTTGTTAGCATTGCACCGATAGGAAAACCGCCGCCAAGCGCCTTTGCTGAGCTCATGATGTCTGGCGTAACACCTAAACCTTGGTATGCATACAGTTCACCTGTACGACCTACACCAGTTTGTACTTCATCAAAGATAAGAAGTGCGTTGTGCTTGTCACATAATTCACGAACCGCTTTCACAAAGTCCGCTTCTGGAGAAATAATACCGCCTTCACCTTGCAAAGGTTCCATCATAACGGCACATGTATTGTCGTCGATAAGGGCTTTAAAGGCCTCTAAGTCGTTGTAATCACAGTGCACAATATCGCCCGGCTTTGGACCGAAACCGTCAGAATACGCAGCCTGACCACCCACAGTTACTGTGAAGAATGTACGGCCATGGAAACCCTTATTGAACGCGATAATTTTCGACTTTTGTGCACCGTAGTTATCAAGCGCCCAACGTCGTGCAAGCTTAAGAGCCGCTTCGTTGGCTTCCGCACCTGAGTTCGCGAAATACACTTGCTCAGCAAATGTTGCATCAGTCATTTTCTTAGCTAGACGTAATGCAGGCTCATTCGCCCAAATATTCGATAGGTGCCAAATTTTCTCACCCTGCTCTTTAAGCGCAGCAACAAGGGCTGGGTGACAATGACCTAAACAGTTAACCGCAATACCACCGGCAAAATCGATATATTCTTTTCCTTGCTGATCCCAAACGCGTGCGCCTTCGCCGCGTACCGGAATAACCTCTGAAGGGTTGTAGTTAGGAACCATTACTTCATCAAATAAAGCGCGATTAACTGTCATTTTCATTCCTCATTGAGTCTGGTTAACACTAGGTAGCTCTGTGAGAGTGACACCCAACCACTTGGATGTGAAGAAGTGGCGTTGGGTTGCACTAGGTTAACACTGTAAAAACCACGGATAACGTGGCAGTAGCACTACTTGGATTGCAGCATTATTTCAGAAAATCACGGCGAAGTCTCATGCAAAGCTTTCATGTAGACCGCGTAAATAAAGGGATTGAGGGTAGATTTTCACCCTGAGTGAATAACTATTTTATCGCCAACACCAAAGAACCCTCGCAGGCCTGTATTGGCTGTGAAGACCATCGACGTTGGCTATTTGAATGAATATACGCAAAAAAATTTACAAAAAATTTTCAGTTGCCGCTTAATTTGCATCAATTTTCAGAGCGAGGCTGGTTAAATTGGCATTTTCAAGCAGCTTAACGTGCTCTTCTTCTAGGCCTACATACTTAAACCACAGCGCTTGTTCATCGGCTTCTATTAGTTGGTGCTCTTTGAGCATTAAACATTGACTGAAGCAACTTGCTTGGACAATTGTTTTCGCAGCATCTGAGTGTAAATAGGGCTCAGCCAAGGCGATGTCATCCAACAAGGCATTAAGAGGGAGATAACGAAACTCCATCTTTTCCACAAGTCGGCGCGTCACTTCCATCGAACGCTCAACAAACAAATTGCGCAAGTACAGAGGATCAGGCTCTATACCGATTAATGCATCATGCAAAGCTTTGTTGCCTTCTTCGCGCGCAAGGCGCACCTTACGCTGCCAAATTTGTTGGAAAATACGCAGGTATAATCGCGCCAGCGCCACTTTACCCAACTCCATAAATAAGGCACCTATATAGGCAGAAAAGCCATTTTGCTCTTTAGCAATTGCCAGTTCATGTGCAGCGATAGCCCGAGTCATGGCTGATTCTCTAAGTTTTCGTTTAAGTAAACTAAAAGGCTCTGTGCTATGGGGTAGCCAATGACGCATGGCAAAAGTGGGGACCGTGAGCTTGAGGTTGTCTAACCCCAGATAACGCAGTGCTAGCGCAGGAGTGTCGATTTTAACTGCTCGAGTGTTACGTTCCTGACGGTATTGCGGGAGATTCACTAAAGCAACTAATTCTCGACCTAGCCAACTCAAGTCATTCACCAGCGGCTCTAAACGACTAATATTGGCAGCTCGAGCAGCTAAAATATCAATCATTGCAGGTACCGCATCTTGAATACCGAGCACTTCACAATAGAGATTATCCAAATCCTCAAGTTGCGCGGTAATGGCATTATCTATCACTGCATGTAAGTTTGTACTTACTTTAGCTCTAAACTGCAACTGTTTTGACGTTTCTTGATTACGTTTGGATTGTGCCGCTTGTTCTACTGCCAGTAAAGTGCGCTGCTTTAATGATGCGTCCGATTCAGAATCGAAGGTTTTGATAAAGCCGAGTTGTTGCTGGGCAAAACTATGCCCCAGCAATAAATCGTTAAATCGCTGCTCTAGGGCATTCACTCGCTGTCGTATTTGCTCTTCTTTGGTCGCCATGCCAAGGTCGTTAATATCTGTCTATAAAATGTTGTAACATGTCCAATCCATGCTCGGTGAGAATCGCTTCTGGGTGGAACTGAATCCCCTCTAACGCCTTTGAAGTATGAACCAAACCCATGATTTCATCCATTGTGCCGTCATAATTCTCTGTCCAAGCAGTCACTTGCAAACACGATGGCAGTGTTTCAGGGTCAACTACCAACGAATGGTAGCGACATACTTCAATTTTGTTTGGCAGCCCCGCAAATACGCCTTTGTCTGAAGTGTGTATCCAAGAGGTTTTACCATGCATTACGTGTTTTGCTCTTACTACTTTAGCACCCAATGCTTGAGCAATGGTTTGATGCCCCAAGCATACACCTAAAATAGGAATTTCACCTTGGTAACGGCGCACCACGTCCAAACAAATGCCCGCTTCATTTGGGCTGCATGGACCTGGCGACAAAACAATATGCTCTGGCTTTAACTGTTTTATTTGTTCAACGTCGAGCTCGTCATTGCGTTTGACCAAAACATCTTGGTCCAGACGCTGGAAATACTGCACCAGGTTAAAGGTGAATGAGTCGTAGTTGTCGATCATCAATAACATGGAATCTTCCAATAAAAAGCCAAGCTAAGCTTGGCTTTCGGAGTTAGTTAGCTCAGCCTGATACTATCGGCGAGGAATAAATCCCAACGCGTCATACACAGCCTTTAATGTTGGCTCTGCTTTCGCGCGCGCTTTTTCAGCACCTGAGGCCATGATCTGATCCAGCAAAGCTTGATCGGCACGGATCTCTGCAAATCGTTGTTGAATTGGTTCGATCATCGCTACCACTGCGTCCGCGGTGTCCTTTTTCAAATGGCCATACATTTTATCTTCATACTCAGGTACAAGCTCATCAATAGAACGCTTGGTCGCCACTGAAAGAAGCGTAAGTAAATTTGAAACACCCGGCTTTTCTTCACGGTCAAAATAGATACGTGCTTGCTCGTCTGAGTCGGTCACAGCCTTTTTAAGTTTTTTCTCAATCTTCTTCGGTTCATCAAGCAACATGATGTAACCATTTGGATTGTCGTCAGACTTAGACATTTTCTTCAGTGGATCTTGAAGACTCATCACACGGGCACCAAACTCAGGAATATACGGCTCAGGCAGTTTGAACACCTCGCCATATAAGTTGTTAAAACGAGTCGCGATGTCACGAGTTAATTCCAAGTGTTGCTTCTGATCTTCACCAACAGGCACTTGATCTGCTTGATAAAGTAAGATGTCTGCCGCTTGCAAAACTGGGTATGCAAACAAACCAACGTTGACGTTGTTGGCGTGCTTAGATGACTTGTCCTTAAACTGAGTCATACGGTTGAGCTCACCCATTTGCGCATAGCAGTTTAGTACCCAAGCAAGCTGAGCATGCTCAGGTACTTGTGACTGTACAAACAAGGCTGCTTTCTCTGGGTCGATACCACAGGCGGCATACAGTGCAACACCATCTAACACGCGAGAGCGAAGCACTTCTGGCTCTTGACGAATAGTGATTGCGTGCAAATCAACGAGCATAAAGTAACTTTCATGATGTTCTTGCAAACTAAGCCACTGGTTAATGGCGCCAACATAATTGCCGATTGTCATACCACCTGTTGGCTGAATGCCGCTTAACACTACTGGTTTACTCATGATGTTCCTTTATTACTTATTAATTAATGGCCGTGATTATATCTAAGAATTGGCCACAGAGGTACTGCGGATTGTACTGCTTTAGGTCCTCACCTTGGTTGTATCCGCAGGTTAATGCGAGGCAATCGACGTTGGCGGCCTGAGCGGCCAAAATATCTGATTTTGAATCCCCCACCATTAAGCATTTTGAAGGCTCAACACCTAATTGCTGACACGCATTTAAAATAGGCTCAGCAGAAGGTTTCTTCGCACCATCATCACCACATACCAGTACTTGGAAATGCGCGCTTAGGTTCATTTTCTCAAGTAACTCTACGGTGAATCGGCGCGCTTTGTTCGTCACTACCGCCTTAGGAGTTTGCGCAAACGCCGCCAACACCGTTAAAACATGAGGGTATAAGCCGCTCGATTGGCCAATGACTTCGTGATAATGCCCATAGAATAGTTCGGTAGCACGCTTGATTTCGGCATCGCTTAACATCGGATTAGCCTGCATATCACCACTTAGCGCACGAACCACAAGTTGTTCAATACCATTGCCAACAAACTGACTCACCATCGAGTGAGAGATGATTGGGCGAGCCAAGTCAGTGAGCATCAGGTTTGTCGCGATATACATATCAGGCACGCTATCTACTAACGTGCCATCTAAATCAAATAAAATTGCCTCGTACTTCACTGTGCAACCTTCGCCAGTTCTGCGCGCATTTGCTCCACAACCACTTGGTAATCTGGCTGATTAAAAATAGCCGAGCCCGCAACAAACATATCGGCTCCTGCAGCTGCAATTTCAGCGATGTTATCGACTTTCACACCACCATCTACTTCTAAACGGATATCTCGGCCGCTTTCGTCGATGATTTTGCGCACTTGTTTTAGCTTTTCTAGGGTATGAGGAATAAAGCTCTGTCCACCAAAACCAGGGTTCACCGACATCAACAGGATGACATCGAGTTTATCAATTACATGCTCCAAAACATGCAATGGCGTAGCTGGATTAAATACTAAACCAGCTTGGCAACCATGTTCTTTAATTAAACCCAAAGTGCGGTCAACATGCTCGCTAGCTTCTGGGTGGAAAGTAATGATGCTGGCACCCGCCTTGGCAAACTCAGGCACTAGAGAATCAACCGGCTTGACCATCAAGTGCACATCAATCGGCGCCGTTATACCGTAATCTCTTAACGCTTTACACACCATGGGCCCAAAAGTGAGATTGGGAACATAATGGTTGTCCATAACATCAAAATGCACGACGTCTGCACCTGCAGCAATCACGCGTTCAACATCTTCGCCCAAGCGCGCAAAGTCTGCCGACAGAATCGATGGCGCGATAAGGTACTCTTTCATTACATTACTCCTTTGAACGGGGTCTATACTGTATCAAAAAAACACGCAACTGTGCGGTCGTACAAGTAAGACTTCAACAGTTATTTATAAACAGCAGCTTACAACCAAAAACTTAACATTAATTAAACATAACACCATTATTTTTAAAGAAATGCTTGAGATTGTCCCCAAAAGTTCAGTTGTTTTTTTGACCAATTTTGCGTAAGCTTAAGGGAGTGCTTAAGGAATGGAGAGGGATATGTTGTTAGGAATGAGAAAACACATGTTACTGGGTAGCGTTACTGCGTTAGCCCTAGGTTTTGGTGCCTATAGCATCCAAGGAAACTCTTCTGCAAATACAACCTCTTCCTGTGAGTGCTCTGTAAGCAACGTATCCTACCAAAGCGAGCATAATGTTCAATGTGGTAACCAACAAGCTAAACAGTCGTGGTTAGCTTGGTTTACTGGTGATAGCCGCAGCGCACAATTTCATTACTTAGATTTGTTAGAATTACTCAGCCGTGACGACAGCAAGAAAAACGCTCGTCAATTCTCTAGCAGCGGTTACTAATTTCTCTAAATGTGGTCTCAAGTTCAAGCCGTTATCGCCGCGTTCTTTGGCGTGCAGAGTAACGCTAAACGAGAGCACGACTTTACTCACCACAACCCAATCGCCATCATTGCCATAGCTATCGTATTTTTTGTGCTTTTTGTATTGGCGGTGTACGCCCTAGTTCAATTTGTAATTCCGGCCTGATAAATACATCGCCATCAACTCATTCACCTTATTTCGACCGTTTCCTTTAGGACTTATCGTACGTTTTACTGCAAGCACATCTATGTCAGCTTGCTCGTAAATCTTGCGCGTCCACACGGTATCATGGTTAGAGATAAGGACTGACGTATTTTGCTCACCCGCTGCCTGCTCGGCTAAATTGGCAAGGTTTGCTTGATCGTCAAGGTTAAAGCCGCCTTTAGCATAACTAGTAAAAGATGCAGTTTTACTCAAAGGGACATATGGCGGGTCGCAATACACAACAGCATCATTTGGCAGTGAAGTAAAAACGTCTTTGTAACTTTGGCATGTAAAGGTTGCACGTTGCGCTTTTTGCGCAAAAAAGTACATCTCATGTTCAGGAAAGTAAGGCTTTTTATATTTCCCAAATGGCACGTTAAAGATGCCTTTTAGGTTATAGCGGCATAAGCCATTATAGCCATGGCGATTCATGTATAAGAAAAGAATTGCGCGCTCATAAGCATCGCGGCTTTCATTAAAGCGAGTGCGTAAACCGTAGTAGATATCCGGGTCATTATTGATTTGAGTAAAGAGCTTACGCGCATCACTAATAAACTCATCAGGCGCATGGGCTAATTCTTTATACAGATTAATCAGATCGGCGTTGATGTCGTTCAGAACATAGTGCTCGAAGTCCGTATTCAAAAATACGGAACCGGCGCCTACAAAAGGCTCAACAAGGGTAGATGCTGTGCTCCCTGTTAGCTCTTGGGCTTGGTTCAAGCGCTTGGAAATATCTTCTACCAAGCTGTATTTTCCGCCCGCCCATTTTAGGAAAGCACGGGTTTTCTTCTGCATCAATTCTTCTTAGCTCGTTTCTAGGTATTGTTCTTAGTATGCTTAACCTAAGCCGGTGCCAAATTCTACCGCATTTGTGTGGCGGGTTGCGAGTTTATCTCAGCTTTTATCTGGCTAATTTGCTTAGCGTACGGCTCCACACCAGGTATTTTAGATGTAATTTCGTCGCGCTGTTGTTGGATTGATTCTCTATCTCCAAGCACTGACCACGTAAGCACATGCCAGCCTTTGTCTGCGCGAAAATAGTGCTTGGTATTTTCAGCAACATCAAAACGTTTTATAAAGTCTTCAATCTGCTGTTCCTTCGACATAATCGTCAACTGCCAAAGCCATTGTTCATCACTTTGAGCGAGGTACCATGCATGGTCAAAGGCTGGGGTGCTATCAGGTTCAACTTGTGCCTCAGGCTGTGTCAAAAGTAGTGTTTCGGAATCTTTTTCAGACGCTAATTCAAGTGCAGGCAATTCCTGTTTAGTTGTGTCGATTACAGCCTCTGCTTGCTTTGATGTGTCTACCACATCCGCTGCTGGAAGTGCTTGTTCTGGTGAGCCGCTGAGTTCTGAGTCAGGCAAGATAAGCTGCACTTCATTGGGCTCTGGCGACACATCCTCGACTTCCTGGGGCGAGTCAGCAGACGTATCAATGTTCACATCACTGTCTACAGCTTGAGTGATCTGTACAAGTTGAGGCTCTAGAGAAGACTCTGGCAATAACATAGAGGCTTGTGGCTGCTGATATTGATACAAGGCACCAAGCAACACTATTAAAAGCAACACACTGCCAAGAATTAGCCAAATGCCCTTTTGTCTTTTGCGCTCAACTTTGGGCATCTGCTGTTCGCGCTGCTGCCATTGCAGTAATAATGCCGGATTTCCGTTGCACTCTTTTAAGAATTCAGCAAAGACAGGGTCTTCTCTATGTGGCAGATTGGCATAAAAATAACTCAGTAACCGCAAGCTCTCTGCATAAGGCAATGGTTCAAGGTGAATATCAATTGCGCTACTTAACAAACCACTTTGGGATGATGCGCACAAAATATAAAGTGTGCATGGTGCATGTTGTGCAAGCCATTCGAGTTCAGCTAATAACTCCTCAGATAGCTGCTTTGCATTGTCGATTACCCAAAGGAGTTCACGCTCGCCCTGCTCTTGAAGCAAACGTAGAAAATTTTCCCGTAGCGATAAAGACACATCGATTAAAGGGTAAGAGAAACTATGCTCTAACAAATATGTTTGAATATCAGCATCTTGACTCGACGCCTTGGCGTGCACGTAAGCTTTGTTAAAACTCTCGTAGTGGTCTGTTACAAAGTGCTCAAGTAGATAGCTCTTACCATATCCTGATCCAGCAACTAGGTGGATTAGATTCTGACCATAACTAAACTGGAGGGCAATTCGCTTTGCGAGTGCCTCACGTGAAGGAAGAATTTGCGATTGCATTAGTGTGCGAGCAAGCTCTGTAGCTCATCCTCAGATACATCATCAACCAACGCACAACGACCAAACTCTGTTGGTAGAATAAAACGGATGCGTCCAGCTTTATTCTTTTTGTCCTTACGCATGTGCGTCATAAATTGCGCAAATGTCATTTCTTGTGGAAACTCTGTCGGCAACTCGTATGCCTCGATTATTGACACGACACGAGCCAATTCTTGATTGCTTAAATTGCCGCGCATGGTCGCTAGTTTAGCAGCCAACACCATACCCGTTGCTACAGCCTCACCATGCAACCACTGGCCATAACCCATTTGCGCTTCAATCGCATGACCAAAAGTGTGCCCCAAATTAAGCAACGCACGTATCCCCGACTCTTTTTCGTCTTGGGCGACGATTTCGGCTTTGATGGCACAACAACGATAAATAATCTGCGGCAAAAGTTCAGGGTACAAAGACTTAATCGCATCCACTTGCTCTTCTAAAGAAGCAAATAGCTCAGTGTCATAAATAAGACCATACTTGATCACTTCAGCCATGCCAGCAGCAAATTCTTTACCTGGTAAAGTCGCCAGAACATCAGTATCGATAAACACGGCTCGCGGCTGATAAAACGCGCCAATCATGTTTTTACCCAGCGGATGGTTCACTGCTGTTTTGCCACCCACAGAAGAGTCAACTTGTGACAGTAGCGTCGTTGGAATTTGAATAAACGGCACACCACGCTGGTAACACGCAGCCACAAAGCCTGTGAGATCGCCAATTACACCGCCGCCTAGCGCCACTAGGCAGGTATCTCGACCACAATTATTCTCAAGTAAAAATGCATTGATGCGCTCAAACCATTCTAAGGTTTTGTACTGCTCACCATCAGGCATTACAAACACCAAAGGGGATAGAGAGTCTAACGCAGCGGTGACAGTGTCGAGGTAAAGAGGAGCGATGGTTTCATTGGTAACAATCACAGGCCTACGATTGCCGACATATTGGCGAAGTCGCTGACTATCAGTTAATAGATTGCTACCAATGAATATAGGATAACTGCGCTCACCAAGTTCAACATTGAGTTCCAGCATGCGCAATTCTCCTTGAGCTATTTAGAAATTAAGTTTCTCGATGATTTGATTAGCAACCACTTTGGCGCTTTGTTCATCGGTACGCACGACGATATCGGCCACTTCTTGATAAAGTGGTTCGCGCTCTTCAGCTAGGCGCTCCAATACGTTCTTAGGTGCTTCCTCTGTTTGCAGTAGAGGACGACGCTTATCGCGTTGTGTGCGCGCAACTTGCTTTTCAATTGGGGTCTCTAGGTATACAACAATACCACGCGCAGACAGTTTGTTACGTACTTCTTTACTGACTACTGAGCCACCACCTGTTGCAAGTACGATACCTTGAAGCTCAGTCAGATCAGTGATCACCGCTTCTTCGCGACGTCGGAAACCTTCTTCGCCTTCGATATCAAATACCCACGCGATGTCCGCACCTGTGCGGCGCTCGATTTCGTTGTCTGAGTCATAAAACTCAAGGTGTAGTTGGTCTGCAATGTGGCGACCAATTGTGCTCTTTCCGGCCCCCATAGGACCCACTAGAAATATATTACGTTTCTCAGCCATATCTTTTAGTACAAACGAACTCTAAAATTTGAAATAAAACCCCGCCTCGCGACTGGCCCCAAAATTCAAGGGGGAGATTATCTCAGTAATTTATGCCTATTTTCAAGCATAATACTGCAAATAATTACAGTGGGCGGTGGGTCGATTATAGAAATCCCGCGCGCTTTAGACACTTAGTCTGGCTCACGGAGGATTTCTATTTCAGCCGAATCTGAATAGGCTACTTAATCACTTTTAAGTGACTACCTTTTTTGCCTTTATTGTCGTCCTGACTATTATCACGACTAGCTTGCGGATTTGGATTGTCAATTGCTTCTAGGCCACTCTGCGGTTGTTCCGCTTCATCAGTCTCAGCAATTGATGGTACTACTCCAGAACGTTCCTGCTCTTCGTAAGTCTCATCTTGAGTAAATACGGTACCTTCACCGTTTTCTCGGGCATAGATTGCAAGTACGGCTCCCATAGGAACAAACACTTGCATTGGCTGACCACCAAAACGTGCGTTAAAAGTCAGCAAACTATTATCCATAGAAAACTGAGTCACTGCACTTGGGCTAATGTTCAGTACAATTTGCCCATCTTGGACAAATTGGACTGGCACTTGCACATTCGGAAAATCAGCGTTAACAACCAAGTGCGGTGTGCACTGGTTGTCAACTATCCAATCATAGAAGGCGCGTAGCAGATAAGGTCTGTTCGGCGTCATTATAGACGGATCTCACGTTCTGCTTCAGTTAATGATGCTTGGAACGATTCACGCTCAAACAAGCGGATCATGTACTCTTTGAGCTCTTTACTACCAGCACCATTTAATTCGATGCCAAGCTCAGGTAAACGCCATAATAATGGAGCCAAGTAACAATCAACTAGGCTGAACTCTTCACTCATGAAGTAAGGTGCTTCGTTGAAAATAGGAGCAACAGATAATAGTGCTTCTGTTAACTCTTTACGCGCCTGTTCCGCGTCACTGCCGCCAGCGTAAATCTTAGCTGCAAGTGAATACCAATCAGTATCGATGCGGTGCATCATCAGGCGGCTACGGCCACGCATTACTGGGTAAACTGGCATTAACGGAGGATGCGGGAAACGCTCATCCAAATATTCCATGATGATGTTTGCTTGATATAAACCTAGCTCACGATCAATCAAAGTAGGAACTGTGCCGTACGGGTTAATCTCGTGCAAAGCCTCTGGCAAGTTATCCTTTTCCGCCAAATGGATATCCACGCTAACACCTTTTTCAGCCAAGACAATACGAACTTGATGGCTGTACATACAATTAGCACCGGAAAACAGCGTCATTACAGGGCGTTTATTGGCAGCAACGGCCATGCCTACCTCCATTAAAAAATCACAAAGTACATAATACTTTTCTTGCCAAAACCAACGTCAGTTTATCGTGAATGTCGGTAATGACTTTAAACGGCAATAGGGGCATACGCCCCTATTGAGTTAACTGGTTGATATTACTAATTAATGAACATCACGCCAGTATTCTTTCTTCAGTAAGAAAGCAAGGATGAACAGAATGAACAGGAAACCAAGAACCTTGATACCAATTGCTTCTGAATCTAATCGCGAAGGTTCACCTACGTACTCAAGGAAGTTAGCAAGGTCGCGAGCAGCTTGGTCATACTCATCAACACTCATTTCACCTTGGCCGTCGGTTTCAACCGCTACCACTTTCTTAACTGTTTTTCCGTGCTCTTCAACTTCCTCGTATACAGGAGTCGGTAAACCTTGAAGTTCTTGCAGAACGTGCGGCATACCTACTGAAGGGAACACGATGTTATTTACGCCAAATGGACGAGACTCATCTTTGTAGAACGACTTTAAGTACGTGTAGATGTAGTCTGGTGATTTAACACGTGCAATCAGTGTTAAATCTGGTGGCGCAGCACCGAACCATTTCGCAGCATCATCTTTGTCCATTGCATTAGTGATGTGGCTACCTACTTTAGAACCGTCGAAAATTAGCGTTTCTTGGCCAATATCAGTAGGAATACCGATATCGCGGAAAGTACGCTCATAACGCTGGTACTGCATTTGGTGACAACCAAGGCAGTAGTTCATAAATAGCTTAGCACCGCGCTGCAATGAAGCTTGGTCTGTTAAATCGATGTTTGCATCTTGCAATGGCATCGATGGGCCTGCTGCCATAGATAATGTTGGCAACAATGCGAATAAACCAATAACTAGCTTTTTCATCATTTCGTCAACCTCTCTGGCAATGGCTTAGTCTTCTCATTCTTCGAGTAGAAGAACAGTAACACGAAGAACATAAAGTACGTAACTGTAGTGATTTGCGACAACACTGTCTTAAAGTCAGTTTGCGGCGTCGCACCAACCCAGCCAAGGATTACGAAGGTTACAACGAACTGAGCAATGTTCAGTTTGTGGAAACCACAACGGTAGCGAATAGAGCGTACTTTACCACGGTCAATCCAAGGTAATAGCGCAAGCACTACGATTGACGCACCCATCGCGATTACACCAAGCAGTTTGTCTGGAATTGCACGCAGAATCGCATAGAACGGCGTGAAGTACCAAACTGGGAAAATATGCTCAGGCGTCTTCAGTGGGTTTGCAGCTTCAAAGTTTGGCGCTTCTAAGAAGAAACCACCCATCTCTGGCGCAAAGAACACCACGTAACAGAAGAAAATTAAGAAACCTACAACACCAACAATGTCTTTCACCGTGTAGTATGGGTGGAAAGGAATCGCATCAACGATGTCTTTTTTGTTTGTGTAGTATTCGTGGAACTGGAATTTTGCTTTGTCTTCTTCAGCAACAGTGCCTTTCTTACGCTTAATTTCAACACCATCAGGGTTGTTTGAACCCACTTCGTGAAGCGCAACAATGTGAAGGAATACAAGAATAACAAGTACTAATGGCAATGCGATTACGTGTAGTGCGAAGAAGCGGTTAAGCGTTGCACCTGAAATTACGTAGTCACCACGGATCCACAGTGTCAGGTCGTCACCAATTACCGGGATTGCACCGAATAGCGAGATGATTACCTGCGCACCCCAGAATGACATCTGACCCCATGGTAGTAAGTAACCCATGAAAGCTTCAGCCATTAGTGCTAAGAAGATGAACATACCAAACAACCACAGTAGTTCACGTGGCTTTTGGTAAGAACCGTAGATCATGCCACGGAACATGTGCAAATAAACTACTACGAAGAACGCAGATGCGCCCGTAGAGTGCAGATAACGGAGTAACCAACCGTATTCAACATCACGCATGATGTATTCTACAGAAGCAAACGCGCCTTCAGCTGAAGGTACGAAGTTCATCGTTAACCAGATACCAGTCACGATTTGGTTTACTAGTACAAGCATCGCTAGTGAGCCGAAGAAGTACCAGAAGTTAAAGTTTTTCGGTGCTGGATATTGAGCGATGTGCATATTCCAGACGCGAGTCATTGGAATACGATCATCAATCCAATTGATAATTTTACCAAACATTACGCTGCCCCTTCGCCTTTCTCACCACCAACAAGAATGGTCGTGTCATCAATGAAGTAATAAGGAGGGATCTCTAGGTTTAGTGGTGCTGGAACCGACTGGAACACTCGACCAGCCATGTCAAACTTAGAACCGTGACATGGACAGAAGAAACCATCGTCTGTGCCTTCCACTTTCTCACCGAAACCGCCTTGAAGGAAGCTTGGTGAACAACCTAGGTGAGTACAAATACCCACAGCCACAAAGATATTTTCTTTGATTGAACGGAATTCGTTCTTAGCAAACTCAGGCTGTTGAGGTTCATCAGACTGAGGATCACGTAGTTTATCTTCGTGTGCTTTTAGTTGTTTTAGCATTTCCGGTGTACGCGAAATAACCCATACAGGTTTGCCTCGCCATTCTACACGGATCAGTTGTCCAGGCTCTAGCTTCGAGATATCTACTTCTACGGGTGCACCCGCAGATTTAGCTCGTTCACTAGGGTTCCAAGACGCAATAAAAGGAACAGCAGCTCCAACCGCGCCCACGCCACCTACAACAGAGGTAGCAATGGTCAAAAAGCGGCGTCGGCTGTTGTCTACAGGCGCATTGCTCATCCACTTATCTCCACTATGATTCTCAACACTTGCTATATTGAGAACATCAGTTACAGCAGGTTAATTTTTGAAGTTACAAAATAGAAGCGATCATAAATAAAAGCCTTGATTAAAACAAGGTTATTCACTGTTTCACACTCGAATAACCACCTGTTTCTTACGAAATGCTCAGGTGAAAAGATTATTCGAATATCAAGCAGCGTTAGATATGCTATCGCAAACTCACACCGACGACGCTGATAAAGATCAAGGTCTCGCCAGCAAAGCTGTTTAAAATCACTTCATTAGTCTATTTGCCCCGCAATTGTAGCAAATAATTATCAAGATTATCGGCCTGATTTGCATTAAATACGGGAATTTGTGAAATATTCTCGAGTGCGGCGGGAAAACGGCAAAGATAATTGAGAATAGATAATAAAAAACCCGGTTTGCCAAAGGCAAAGCCGGGTTTTGAAATTCTGAATACGTAATAAATTAACGCTTCGAGAACTGTGTTTTCTTACGTGCTTTCTTAAGACCCACTTTCTTACGCTCAACTTTACGAGCGTCGCGAGTAACAAAGCCAGCTTTACGTAGTGGAGAACGAAGAGACTCGTCAAACTCCATCAGTGCACGAGTAATACCGTGACGAATAGCACCAGCTTGACCAGTTGTACCACCACCTTCAACAGTGATGTAAAGGTCAAACTTTTCAGTCATTTCAACAAGCTCTAGTGGCTGACGAACAACCATACGAGCAGTTTCACGACCGAAGTATTCTTCGATAGAACGTTGATTGATTACGATGTTGCCAGTGCCTGGACGTAAAAATACGCGAGCACTTGAACTTTTACGACGACCTGTACCGTAGTATTGATTTGCCATGATGTGCTCCTTAAATGTCTAGAACCTGAGGCTGCTGTGCAGCGTGATTGTGCTCAGTACCTGCGTAAACTTTAAGCTTACGGAACATTGCACGGCCTAGAGGACCACGTGGCAACATACCTTTAACCGCTTTCTCAATGATCATCTCAGGTGCTTTAGCTTGAAGCTTCTCAAAGTTGATTGACTTCAGGCCACCTGGGTAACCAGTGTGTCCGTAGTACATTTTGTCCTGAGTTTTGTTACCAGTTACAGTAACTTTTTCCGCATTGATTACGATGATGTAGTCACCAGTATCAACGTGTGGAGTGTACTCAGCTTTATGCTTACCGCGAAGACGACGAGCGATTTCAGTAGCGATACGACCTAAAGTTTTACCTTCAGCGTCAACTACGTACCAGTCACGTTTTACTGATTCTGGTTTAGCAACAAACGTTTTCATTTATAAAAATCCAATGTTTACAATTATAAAACCACAAGCAGAATGATTTCTGCTGCTCTATTAAATTTGCTTCAACCCCTTCGAGTTTAAGACTTAACCCCCAGTAGTGGCTAAACAACCGAGGTAGAACGGCAAGTGGTAGGCGCGGGAGTATACCAGCTCAAATAGGAGATTGCTACTGCCGTGGTGTATTTTTGTTCACCTTTTGCGCAGCTTTACTATCGCTATCGGTCTGGTTGAAAAATTACGCCAAATGAGGTCGTTCTAAGTACTCTCGAGATTGCATCTCTTGCAAACGACTGACACAGCGTTTGAACTCGAAATTAAGTGTTCCTTGGGTATATAACTCTTCGATTTTTGCTTCAGCGGAAATGATCAAAGTCACATTACGCTCGTAGAATTCATCCACCAAGGCAATAAAACGTCGCGCTGCATCATCATTTTGCTGACCCATCTGCTTCACGTTCGATAACAATACGGTGTTATAGAGTCGGGAAATTTCCATGTAATCAACTTGCGAGCGCGCAGTCTCACACAAATCGTGGAAATCAAACATCACGATACAGTCACTGACCATGCGGGTGTTGATCATCCGCCCTTCTATTTCAATTGCCGCTCCTGCTCGGCCTGGCTCCGGCGACAACTGTTCGAAATAGGCAAACAAGTTTTTATCTGCTTGTTCATCCAGTGGGCTGTGGAATATTTCTGCCTGCTCCAAGGTGCGTAAGCGATAATCCACACCTGAGTCGACATTCACAACCTCGGTATTGGCATTCACAAGGGCAATAGCCGGTAAGAAACGAGCACGCTGCAAACCGTTCTTGTACAGTTCATCTGGAACAATGTTTGATGTGGCAACCAAGATAATGCCACGCTCAAATAAGGCTTCCATCAAGCCCCCTAACAGCATGGCGTCAGTAATGTCTTGTACAAAGAATTCATCGAAGCAGATGATGTCTGTTTCGCTCTTTAATTTGTCTGCCACTGTTAATAGCGGGTTCTTTACATCTTTGAGCTGCTTTAACTCCTGATGTACACGATGCATAAAGCGGTGAAAGTGCACCCGCATCTTGCGCTCGGTGGGGAGTGCCTCAAAAAACGTATCCACAAGGTAGGTCTTACCACGCCCAACACCACCCCAAAAATAGAGCCCTTTAATTGGCTTCGTGCTATCCTTGGAAAAGAGCTTCGCAAAAAAACCTGAAGGCTTCTTTGGTTGCGCAACAATGTCGTCAAACAGCCTTTGCAGATGCTTCACAGCATTTTCCTGTGCTGCATCAAATAGGAAGTCATCTCGTTGTAAGTCTTGTTGATATTTCTGCCAAGGTGTCATGATATTTACGGCGTAATTCAGGCTAAATTTTTGCGCTATCTTAACACGGCTCGCAACAATACGTATATTTGGCTGATAAGTTTTCAAAAGGGGAAGTCTATGTCGACAATCACTTGGTTAGGGGTAGTCATCATCATCGCCGCATGTAGCTTTTTTCTCGGTGGATGGTTTACCAAGAAACGATTCAAACAAGAAGAGCTCGAAGAACAAGCACATAAAGCGCAGAGCGAACTAGAACAATACCGTCAAGACGTCGCTGACCATCTTGATAACACCAATAAATTGATAAACAAATTAAAAGATAACTACGAGCAATTAGCGAACCACGTAGCGCAAAGCAATAGTTTATTAACGCTAAAAAAAGAAGTCGATATGAGCCAACCTTTCTTTTCAAAAGAAACAACAGAGCAACTTCACGCTTCATTGAATCAACGCCCAGAGCGCCATGCAACGCACACACTGCATGACAGCCAGCCTGCGGACTACGCAGCCGGTGAGTCTGGTTTATTTAGCGGCCAAAAGAAAGATAACGAGCAACAACCTGCTTAATAAAGAAGCAATCAATTTGCTCTTGTGGAACTAAATTAACGACCCCATAGTCAGTATAGAAACTAGCTTTATAGGTACCGGGCTGCCATGCGGCCCCCTCTTTTGGAGTTTGTCTATACTATGAAAATGAAGTTATCAGTTCTCAGTGCCGCTATTTTATCGGCCACTTTATTCATCCAACCCCACTTTGCACACGCAAAATTACCTGTAGCAGTAGATGGCCAACAGCTACCTACCCTTGCGCCTATGCTTGAACGCGTCACTCCTGGCGTCGTTAGTATTAAAGTGTCAGGTGCAAAAGAAGTCAGAGCTCGCGTTGACCCATTCGACTTTTTCTTCGGTCGCCCGCAACAGCGTTCGCAAAAACGTCCATTCAGCGGTTTAGGCTCTGGCGTTATTATTGATGCCGATGAGGGCTACATAGTTACCAATAATCACGTTATTGATGACGCCCAAGAAATGCGCGTCACCCTTGAAGATGGCCGTGAGTTTGACGCTAAACTTATTGGTGCCGATAAAGAATCAGACATCGCCTTACTTCAAATTGATGCAGACGATCTCACAGAGGTTAAATTGGCCGACTCAGACAAGCTACGCGTTGGTGATTTCTCAGTGGCGATTGGTAACCCATTTGGACTGAGCCATACGGTGACCTCGGGCATCGTAAGTGCCCTTGGTCGTAGCGGTTTAAACATCGAAGGCTACGAAGACTTTATCCAAACCGACGCAGCTATCAACCAAGGTAACTCAGGCGGCGCTTTGGTTAACTTAAAAGGCGAGCTCATCGGAATTAACACCGCAATTCTAGGTGCGTCAGGTGGTAACGTTGGTATCGGTTTTGCTATTCCTTCGAACATGATGAAAAACCTGGTTGATCAAATTATTGAGTTTGGTCAAGTCCGTCGAGGCTCATTGGGTATTTCTGGTCGTACACTCAACGCGGGTTATGCCAAAGCGTTAGGTTTAGACGTAAAGCAAGGTGCAATGGTCGAACGCGTAGCGGAAGATTCAGCAGCTGAAAAAGCAGGTATTAAAGCTGGAGACGTAATTATTAGTGTCAACGGCAACGACATCCGTAGTTTTGAGGAGCTGAAGAGTAAAGTTGCGACTCTGGGCGAAGGTAAAGAAGTCGAGATCGGTTTATATCGTGACGGTGATGAGAAAGAGGTCGACGTTACTCTCGCTGCTGCAGGAGACATCGCTAAAGAAGCCGCTGAAGTTCACCCAGCCCTTGCCGGTGCTGAGCTGGAATCAGGAAAACGTAACGGCAAAAATGGTGTAGTGGTGAACAGTGTTGATCCGCGTTCAGTAGCTGCACGTCTAGGCCTTGAAGAGGGTGACATTATTATTCAAGTGAACCGCACACGCGTAGAGACGGTGCGCGAATTGAGTAGTACGATTGCTGATATTGAAGGCAACATTGTCTTGGTGGTGCGTCGTGGCAATAGCGATTTCATTGTCCCAATTCAGTAACTCCTAGTTCCTCCTCAATAATTCAACAGCGGCGCCCTTGCCGCTGTTGTTACTTCTGTGCCATCATTACCAATCTAAGAAACTAATAATAATTATCAATTCCGTGCTAAAACAAATTCGATTTACGCTTGTTCCGCTGCTAAGTGGTTTAGGGCTGGCCTTTATTATTGTGCTTGCCACCCCGTCATTACGCGATGCCTTATTACCCCTTTTATCGACTGATGGATTTAGCGGCTCACACATGAGTTATGCAAAAGCCGTGAAGCGTGCAGCGCCCGCGGTTGTCACTGTGTATTCGGAACGAATCTCTACACAACCTCGTTATATGCAGCAGCAAAGCACGGTATCGGAAATCGGCTCAGGCGTTTTGATGAGCAGCGACGGCTATATTCTGACCAACTATCATGTAATTAACAGTGCAGACGTCATTATGGTGATGCTCAGCGACGGTCGCCATTTCAGTGATGTGCAATTGGTCGGGTTTGATACAGTGACTGATTTGGCGTTACTCAAAGTTAATGCCACAAACCTACCAACGATTCCTGTTGACGAGTCATTTTCACCGCAAGTGGGCGATGTCGTATTAGCAATCGGTAACCCCTTGAATTTAGGACAAACTATTACGCAAGGGATCATCAGTGCCACCGGCAAGCAACGCCTTACCGACAGCTCTCACAACAGCCTACTACAGATGGATGCCGCTATTAATGTGGGTAACTCAGGCGGTGCATTGGTAAACTCACATGGCGATTTAGTGGGGATCACATCGGCGCAATTTAAAACACGAAGCAACCTTGATATCCAAGGCATCTTTTTCGCTGTTCCTTATTCATTAGCTAAAGATGTGATGGATAAACTCATCAATTATGGCCGCGTTGTGCGCGGCTATGTTGGCATGGATGTCACCGCCGTTGATAAAGATGGCCGTGATGTCACCAACAACCACATGGCCATTGCCGGTATGCGCATCAACAATCTCGACCCGCTCGGTCCAGCTTGGCAAGCAGGGATGAAAGAGGGCGACATTGTCGTCAGCATGGGCGGCCACTCGGTCAGCAATATCCAGCAAAGCCTAGAGCGTATCGCAAACACAGCACCGGGTACTGAACTTGAAATTAAACTGTATCGTGATGGCAAGCCACTGACTTTAAATATCAGGATCGCTGAGCTAGAAACGAGAATGTAATAGACATAAAAAAAGCTGCAAAAGCAGCTTTTTTTATGTCCTATCGAATGACTTACCCACTCACACGCTTAATGTTTGCGCCCAGTGCAGTTAGCTTATCTTCAATATGCTCATATCCTCTATCCACATGATAGATGCGATCTACTCGTGTTTCACCCTCAGCGATGATACCTGTCAGAATTAAACTCGCTGACGCACGAAGGTCGGTAGCCATCACCTGAGCACCGCTTAACTTAGGGCTATCACCACAGATTGCCGTATTACCTTCTAAACGAATGTCCGCCCCCATGCGCTGAAGTTCAGGCACGTGCATAAAACGGTTTTCGAAGATGGTTTCAGTAATTGTCGCACTGCCTTTAGCAACAACATTAAGCGCTGTAAATTGAGCTTGCATATCTGTTGGAAAACCCGGGTGAGGTGCAGTTTTAATGTTTACTGCTTTGAGCTCACGGTCGCGCATATCCAGATAAATCGTGTCATCAGTTACTTCAATGTGTGCATTCGCTTCGCGTAACTTCTCGATTACCGGCTCTAGGCTGTGGTAATCGGTGTTTTTACACAGGATATCGCCCTTCGCCATAGCCGCAGCAACAAGGAAAGTACCAGTTTCGATACGGTCCGGTAAGATTGCGTGTTCGCATCCACCCAAACGCTCGACGCCTTCAATTTCAATGCGGCTGGTTCCTGCACCGGTAATTTTCGCACCCATGTTGTTTAGGTATTTTGCTAAATCACTAATTTCCGGTTCTCTCGCAGCATTCTCAAGCACTGTTTTGCCTTCTGCCAGCGTCGCCGCCATCAGTAAGTTTTCAGTCGCACCGACACTCACCGTATCCATAAATATTTCAGCACCCTTCAAGCGACCGTCAACATGGGCGTGAATATAGCCGTTTTCTACTTCAATATGAGCACCCATACGGCGCATGCCTTGAATATGAATATCAACCGGGCGAGCACCAATCGCACAACCACCAGGCAGAGACACTTGGGCTTTACCGAAGCGAGCAAGTAAAGGACCCAATGCCAGCACTGATGCACGCATTTGTTTTACTAGCTCGTATGGAGCCAAGATTTTATCAACCGTACCGCCGTCAACGTATAAGTTGTCATCTTGCCAATATAGCTGCGCACCCAGTTCTTTCAATAGCGCTTCTGTGGTATTGATGTCTCTTAGCTTGGGTACATTGCTAAAACAACTCTTTGAATCAGCAAGCAATGCTGCGAATAAAATAGGGAGTGCGGCGTTTTTAGCACCGGAAATAGTAACCTCACCGCTCAGGGGTGTGCCACCTTGAATAATAAAATGGTCCATTCGAAAAGCCTGTTATTGCGGAAGGATAAATTTGCGTTCGCGCTGCCATTGCTCTGGCGTAAATGCACGAATTGATACTGCGTGAATCGTACCGTCTGAAATTTTTTCCATCAGCGGCTTATAAACGAGTTGCTGTTTTTTAACTGGGGTTAACCCTTCAAAGCAGTCACCCACGGCGATCACCTGATAATGGGTACCTTCAACTTTAACGATTACTTCTGCGAGCTCTAGCTCTTCTTTCAATAAAGCTTCTACTTGACTGCTTTGCATTACTCTCACTCAAAAATATTGTCGACCTGTCCCAACAGCATCAACTTATGCAATTGGTCAGGGATATGCTCTAACTGTAGCTGCTTACCTTGTTTACGCAATTGCGACAAGGTATCGATTAACCAGGCGAGTCCTGCCGTATCAACATGCACTACATTTTTTAGGTCGAGTGAAACAGTATCCTCATTGGCCGTTAATAATTGCTGAACTAACGTCCTATCCGCCACGCTGAAGCGAGTCAATTCACCCTCAAGGCTAAATTGACTGTCATTTTGACGAGATAAAGAAAGACTACTCATTTACACCTTCACCACGAAACTGAACAGGCAGTTTACTTTTCTTGTCCAGTAAATCAATAACGTGTTCAATACCTTCTTGGCGCAAAATTCCGTGAAGCTCACTTTGCTTGGCATCTAGCAGACTGATACCTTCAGCTATCATGTCATAAGCGCGCCAATTGTTGTCGTTATCCTTACGTACTTTGAAGCCAATATCAATGTCTGGCTTACCAGGGTCTTTAATCGTTGTTTTTACGATCACCATATTAGCGTCACCAATTTCTTTTGCATTGTCGAACACCACAGATTGATTGGTATATTGGGTGAACACACCTGCATAAGTAGTGACAAGGTAATTCTTAAACACGTCCATAAAACGTTTGATATTTTCGATGGCCTGTTTCTTTTCTTCTGGATCTTCAATACTGCGCGCTTTTTGAATGTAGCTGGCTAACACACGATACGAAGCATATTTGTAATCGATATAAGGCAGTAATTCTTCCTCTACGATGACTTTAAGGTGTTCTTTGTCAGCTGCAATCTGACTTTGATCGTGCTCGATGCGCTTAAACGTTTTGTCCGCCACTTGGCGAACCATTTCATAAGGATCATCAAGTTCTATTTCGGCAGCATGCGACATCGGCACTACCACCATCAACAACCCTGCTACTAAACTAAAAAATTTACCCATGAAGACTACTCGCTACTTTGATTGAATAAAAACTGGCCAATAAGTTCTTCTAATACCAAGGCAGACTTAGTATCGGTAATCATATCGCCATCCTTTAACGCCTTTGATTGCACTCCAAAAATTGCATCAATGGATAATTCATCCGCTTCATCTTTAGCAACCACTTCATTGCCAAGACATTCTTGCTGTGCTGAGTCACTAGCAATAACCGGGTTAATACCCAGATACTGCTCACCCAAAATACCTGATGTTAAGATAGACACTGAAGTTGCATCTGAAAACTTGCACTCATAATTGCTATCTACTGACATATACACCAAAGGTACGAATTCGGTTGGGTGCACTAGAATATTTTCTACACGCCCAATCACCACACCACCTACTTTAATTGGTGCTCGTACCTTTAGTGATCCTATATTCTCAAACTTAGCGTGCAATGAATAAGTACCATTACTACCAGCGATCCCCGCATTTGCGACTTTCAACGCCAGCATCACAAGGGCCGCAACCCCCATCGATACAAACAAGCCAACCAAAATTTCAATTTTTCTCGAATTCATGGTGTTAATCCTTTAGCCGCCAAACATCACGGCGGTCAAAATAAAGTCAAAGCCAAGCACGGCCAATGAAGAGTGTACAACGGTCTCGGTGGTTGCTCTGCTTATCCCTTCTGAAGTAGGGATACAGTCATAGCCTTTGTAAAGTGCAATCCACGTCACCAACAAGGCAAAAACAAAGCTCTTGATAATGCCGTTGAGAATATCTTTTTCGAATGAAACCTGCGATTGCATGATTGACCAGAAGCTGCCTCGGTCAACACCTAGCCAGTCCACACCCACTAGGTGTGCACCAATAATAGCCACGGCAGAGAAGATTAATGCCAACGCTGGCATACTGATTATCCCGGCCCAAAAACGCGGTGCAATCACACGCTTAAGTGGATCAACAGCCATCATCTCTAAGCTGGTCAATTGCTCTGTTGCTTTCATCAAACCAATTTCAGCGGTCAATGCACTACCCGCTCGCCCTGCAAACAGTAGCGCAGTAACCACGGGCCCTAACTCACGCAGCAAGCTCAATGCTACAAGTGGTCCTAAACTGTCTTCAGCACCATAACCCACTAACACGGTATAGCCCTGCAACGCGAGTACCATACCAATGAATAAGCCAGATACAACGATGATAATTAACGACAAAAAGCCAACCATGTAGAGCTGGCGAATCAACAAAGGCGTGCCTTTGCGGAAATTAGGCATGCTGAGCAAAGCGCCAAGCAACATCTGCGTTGCACGGCCCATTGAAGCAAAACGATTGAGTGTTTTATGGCCCAGTCGCTGCCAAAAATCGATAATTGCAGACATTATGACAACAACTCCTGTTCATAAGGCTGAGCATCAAAGTGGAAAGGCACCGGGCCATCAGAAAGACCTTGCAAAAATTGTTGCACCAAAGGTGACTCATGTTTGCGTAATTCTTGTGGGCTACCACTGCCAATCACACCTTTCTCTGCGATGATGATGACGTGATCCGCAATACTCATCACCTCAGGCACGTCATGGGTAACAATCAACGAGGACAAACCAAGCACTTCGTTCAATGATTTGATGAGCTTAACCAGTACCCCCATAGAAATAGGGTCCTGACCAGCAAAAGGCTCGTCGTACATAATGAACTCTGGGTCGAGTGCAATTGAACGAGCAAGAGCGGCACGTCGCGCCATTCCGCCTGAGAGTTCAGCCGGCATCAGGTCTTTCGCACCACGTAAGCCAACCGCTTGAAGCTTCATCAATACGATTAGACGAATAAGCTCTTCACTGAGTTGGGTGTGCTCGCGAAGCGGAAAAGCGATATTGTCGAATACTGACATATCGGTAAATAATGCGCCGCTTTGAAAGAGCATGCTCATTTTAGTGCGCGCTTTATACAACGCAGCACGTGACATACTCGGAATGCTTTCACCTTGGAATAGAATATCGCCGCTATTAGGCTTTAACTGACCGCCAATCAAACGCAGCAGCGTTGTTTTACCAATACCACTGGGTCCCATGATCGCCGTGATCTTCCCTTTGGGGATGGTAAAATCCATATTCTGATAGATAACACGCTCCGCGCGTTTAAAGGTAACATCCTTGATTTCAACGATTGGTTGCGACAAGTCGCTCTCCCATTTATTTCTATCATTAGACCGTGCATTTTAAAGTTTTTTTGCCTCAAGGGAAAAAAGAATCTGTAAAAATTTGTAAGATCATTCAAAAAAGACCTCAGGTGCACAAAATCAGTGCGTTTTTTTACACAATGACAACGGCTTTTGATACTATTTGCGCCACTGTTTAGAATTAATTTTTGGCTTTGCAATCATGCTCACTTCTTTTGCCATTCTCGTTGCCGGCTTTGTCGCCCTCGTATGGAGTGCCGACCGCTTTGTTTTTGGTGCCGCAGCATTGGCTCGTAACTTAGGTGTCCCTGCTTTAATCATAGGTTTAACCGTTGTAGCCATGGGCTCTTCAGCGCCAGAAATGATGGTCTCCGCTTCAGCTGCTTTGGCCGATAAAACAGACACAGCGGTGGGCAATGCGATTGGTTCGAATATTACTAATATTCTATTGGTCTTGGGTATTACCGCGTTATTGCGACCGCTTTCTGTCTCATCCATTACCCTCAAACGTGAAATGCCGTTGGTGTTGGTTGTGTCAGTAATTGCTTGGTACATGTTCACCGACAACTATTTTTCCCAAACCGAAGGATGGCTGTTATTAGTCGGGTTTGTCGCTTTTATCGCTTTTCTTATCGTAATTTCTCGCAACCAGAAAGAGACGCAAGATGACCCCTTTGTTAGTGAAGCGTGCGACGAAATACCTTCGGATGTCAGCACTAAATCTGCGGCATTTTGGCTTATCGTCGGCTTGATTTTATTGCCTGTCAGCTCTCATTTCATTGTCGACTCAGCAGTTGATATTGCTCAGTATTTCGGCCTAAGCGACCTTGTTATTGGCCTGACAATTATCGCTGTGGGTACCAGTTTGCCAGAGCTGGCGGCGTGTGTTGCTGGAGTATTGAAAAAAGAAGACGATTTGGCGCTGGGCAACATTGTTGGCTCCAACCTGTTTAACATATTAGCGGTTTTGTCCATCGCAGGTATCCTTAACCCGTCGACAATTGACGCTTCAGCGGCGAACCGTGACGCCTTAGTAATGATCGCAGCAACCATTGTACTGATAGCAATGAGTTTGAACTTTCGCGGTTCAAGACGCATCAATAGGGTTGAGGGAGGCATGTTGCTTGTCGCATTTTTTGCCTACCAAGGATATATTTTTAGCCAGATAGCATAGAGTACTGTATATGACACAAAGCTACATCGCCACGGCACAGCGCGTAATTGAAACCGAGACCCAAGCCTTACAGGAGCAGCTTGCGCATCTGGATGAGCAGTTTACGCAAGCGTGTGAATTAATGGAACAGTGCAGCGGCCGCATCATCGTAGTGGGTATCGGCAAGTCTGGTCATATCGGTAATAAAATCGCAGCAACGCTTGCCAGTACGGGCACCCCTGCTTTTTTCGTGCACCCAGGTGAAGCGAGTCACGGTGATCTGGGCATGATCACCGCGCAAGATGTGGTATTGCTCATCTCTAATTCGGGAGAAACTCATGAAATCGTGAGCATTATTCCGGTTATCAAACGCATTGGCGCGGCACTTATCGCTATGACGGGCAGTGCAACATCGAGTATGGCCACGTTATCTGACCTGCATATCTGCATCGGCGTTTCCAAAGAAGCATGTCCTTTAGGGCTGGCTCCTACTGCCAGTACCACTGCGACCCTTGCCATGGGCGATGCCATTGCAGTAGCCCTTCTCGAGTCAAAAGGTTTTACTGCGGATGATTTCGCACTTTCACATCCCGGCGGCAGTCTTGGAAAAAGACTGTTATTAACGCTTAAAGATGTTATGCACAGCGGTGATAACGTGCCGCGTTCACACCAGTCGCAAAGCATAAAAGATGCCTTACTCGAAATTTCAACCAAAGGCTTAGGTATGACCGCTGTGGTCGATGATCAAGGTAAATTGGTTGGCCTATTCACCGATGGTGACTTGCGCCGAGTACTCGAGCATCGAATCGACATCCACAGTATGGCATTGGTGGAAGTAATGACGCCAAATTGCACCACGGCGAAAGCGAATATGCTTGCCGCCGAAGCACTGAATATAATGGAGCGTAAACGTATCAATGGCCTGATAGTCATCGACGAGCAAGACCGCCCTGTTGGTGCTCTCAACATGCAAGACTTACTAAAAGCAGGAGTGCTTTAATGCTATTTAGCGAGTTGTATCAACCTATTGAAGAGCAAGCATGGCAACGAGCCGAGAATATTAAGCTGCTGATATGCGATATTGATGGCGTGTTTTCAGATGGGCGCATCTACATGGGCAATCAAGGCGAAGAGCTGAAAGCTTTTAATACTAAAGATGGTTTTGGTATCAAAGCGTTGATGAATTCAGGTGTGCAGGTAGCGGTGATCACAGGCCGCCAATCGCGTATTGTTGAAAACCGCATGACCAGTTTAGGGGTGCAGCATATTTACCAAGGCAAAGAGAACAAACTTGAAGCCTATGCTGAACTCAAAGCAGCATTAAACCTGACGGACGACCAAGTGGCCTACATAGGTGACGATGGTCCAGACCTGCCCGTCATGGAACAGGTGGGGTTTGCCGTTGCAGTGAATGATGCTCACCCACTTATCAAACGGATTGCTCACTATACCACACTAATGCCCGGCGGTTTCGGCGCGGTACGCGAGCTCACTGATTTACTGATGTTGGCACAAGGCCACACATTGGGCACTGAAGGTACCAGTTCATGAACAACGCTCGGTTGCTTATTTCCATCATTTTCCTCGCTATTATGGCTTGGTTGTGGGCGCCGTATTTTATGAAGCAAGAACAAACTGTGGTGAAAACAGATCAAGCAATCGCTACACCTGATTATACGGCGACGGGATTACGCCAACGCAGTTATAACGATCAGGGGGCGTTAAGCCACAGTGTATATGCTGAACAAATGGAAATGTTTGAGGAACTAGGTTTCACCCATTTTCGCAAGCCCGAATTCACTCTTTATAATGATGGCGAACGCTGGCGATTGACTGCTGACGAAGCCACTTTGTACAACAATAATATTTTGATCTTGGAAAATAACGTTATTGCCACCAACTTATTAGAAGGGGCAATGATTGAACAAGTCAAAGCAGCAGCTATCCAAATAGACATTGATGCACAACGAATGGAATCAGAACAAAGCGTTGAGCTCAAGGGACCCGATCTATTGATCACCGGTCAGGGCTTGAAAGCAGATATCAATACAGAGATAGTGGAACTAATAAAACATACGCGAACAGTATATTATGACCAATAAATTCAATGCATTAATTCTTGGTTTAGGCCTTAGCCTCAGTGCCTTTGGTGCTCATGCTGAGCAAACAGTCAATGCCACTGAAGTGCTCATTGATGCCGATAACCAAATAGCCATGATCAAAGAAAACATCACTATTTTTGATAAAAACGTGCACATTGTTCATGGTAACCGTCAAATAAAAGCTGATCGATTAGAAGCGCACCGTCGTCCTGAATTGGGTGATAATAAGCAATTGCTTATCGCCACAGGTAACCCAGCCATGTACATAGAAACCATGGAAGATGGTCAGCAAATTACCGCTTCTGCTGCAGAAATTCGTTACGACGTCGCTACACAAATTCTACAAATTAAGGGTGACGCCAAAATAGAAATGGCTGATCAACAGATCATCGCCGAAACTATCAGCTATGATATAGATAAGCAGACCATCAGCGCTGAGAAAGATAAAAACTCCAGCACCCGAGTACGTACCACGTTAACACCACAGAGCGAAGAAAAGCCTGAGGAAAAGGAACAACCATGACCACACTGAAGGCGCAGAAGTTAGCGAAAAGCTACAAAGGTCGTGAAGTTGTAAAAGACGTCGGACTCGAAGTTAAAGCCGGCAGTATTGTTGGCTTGTTAGGCCCCAATGGAGCAGGCAAAACCACAACCTTTTACATGATTGTAGGTTTAGTGCCCAGTGACAAAGGCATGATCAGTATTGACGAGCAAGACATTACTTTGCTGCCAATGCATTCGCGAGCACGCTTAGGTATCGGCTATTTGCCCCAAGAATCATCTATTTTTCGTAAGCTCACCGTTTATCAAAACCTAATGGCGATTTTGGAAACGCGTAAGGACCTCAACAAAGCGGGTCGTGAGGAGCAATTAGAAAGCTTACTAGACGAATTTAATATCCAACATATTCGTGATTCATTTGGGATGGCATTGTCAGGCGGTGAGCGCCGTCGCGTTGAAATTGCTCGCGCTTTAGCCGCTAACCCCAAATTTATCCTTTTAGATGAACCTTTTGCTGGTGTAGACCCTATTTCGGTGTTAGATATAAAGAAAATTATTGAGCACCTGCGAAACCGTGGCATTGGTGTACTTATCACCGACCACAATGTGCGTGAAACCTTAGATGTATGTGAAACCGCGTATATCGTTTCTCACGGCGAATTGATCGCATCAGGCACACCACAGCAAGTCCTAGCCGATCAAACAGTTCGTGATGTTTATTTAGGTGAGCAATTTAGACTATAACAATAAAAGGATTGTTAGAGTACATGAGGCAATCATTACAGCTGCGCCTTGGCCAGCAATTAACAATGACTCCACAATTGCAGCAAGCGATACGCTTGTTGCAGCTCAGTACTTTGGATCTTCAACAAGAAATTCAAGAAGCACTTGACGCTAACCCACTGTTAGAAATCGAAGAAGAAAACTACGCTGATAACCCAGGCGATAAAAACGACAATGATCGCCTACAAAACGGTGAAGATAAACTCGATACCGAACCCCAAAGTAGCGACCAAATAGAAAGTTCTGACGCGTTAAATAACGATTCCATCAGTGACGAGCTACCGATGGACATGTCTTGGGACGAGTACATTAGCGCTGCCCCCGTCGCATCAGCAGGCCCTATGCCAGACGATGAGTTTGTTTACCAAGGTGAAACCACCGAGACGCTGCACGATTATTTAATGTGGCAACTGCAACTCACCCCATTCAGCCCAGTTGATGAAGCGATTGCGACAGCCATCATCGAAGCGATTGATGACAATGGCCTCCTCACGGTGACAACCGAAGATTTACTCGAGAGTTTGAATCATGAAGAGCAGGACGTAGAAATCGAACTCGATGAAATAGAAGCGGTCCTAAAAAGAATACAACTCTTTGATCCTGTTGGAATTGGTGCGCGTTCACTACAAGAATGCTTATTGATCCAACTCAATCAATTTTCACCTCAAACCCCTTGGCTTAGTGAAACGAAAGAGGTAATTTGTAATTACATTGATTTGCTAGGCAACCGTGACTATCGCACCTTAATGAAAAAGACTAAGCTTAAAGAAGCTCAGTTAAAAGAGGTGATGACATTAATACACAGTTTGAATCCGAAACCTGCCGCGACCATAGTGCGCGAAGAGTCAGAATACGTGATTCCTGATGTATCTGTTAAGAAGGTCAAAGGGCGTTGGCTGGTCGAGTTAAACCCCGACAGCATGCCAAAAATACGGGTTAATGATCACTACGCTTCATTAGGACGTAGCTGTAAATCACAAAGTGACAGCCAATTTATTCGCTCTCACTTACAAGAGGCAAAATGGTTTATAAAGAGCCTGGAACAACGCAACGATACCTTACTAAAAGTAACTAATTGCATTGTTCAACAACAACAGGCATTCTTTGAACATGGCGAAGAAGCGATGAAACCAATGGTCCTCAATGACGTGGCCGAAATGGTTGAGATGCATGAGTCAACAATATCTCGTGTAACAACACAGAAATATATGCATACGCCACGTGGGATTTTTGAGTTGAAGTATTTCTTCTCCAGCCATGTGAACACCGAGAATGGAGGTGAATGCTCATCCACAGCGATTCGAGCATTGATCAAGAAGCTAGTAGCGGCGGAAAACGTTGCCAAGCCATTAAGCGACAGCAAAATAGCCGACATACTCGCAGAGCAAGGAATCAAAGTGGCTCGAAGAACGATTGCAAAATATCGTGAATCGTTAGCCATACCACCGTCAAATCAACGTAAAAGCTTGATATAGACGTTAGACAAGAAGGAAAATGCTTATGCAATTGAATCTTACCGGTCGTCATGTAGAAATCACAGACTCTCTTCGCAACTATGTGAATAGTAAATTTGCAAAACTTGAGCGTCATTTTGACCATATTAACAATGTACATGTCATCCTAGATATAGAGAAACTCACACAAAAAGCAGAAGCAACACTTCATGTAAATGGCGGCGAATTATTTGCCACCGCAGAACACCAAGATATGTATGCGGCGATTGATGGCTTAATTGACAAATTAGATCGCCAAGTAATTAAACATAAAGAGAAATTATCTCGTCATTAAAATGAGCTTAGAACATCTTTTCTCAAAGGACTGCAGCAAAGCTGCGGTCCTTTTTAATAGCAAAAAAAGAATGTTGGAGTACCTAGCACAGGTTGCTCATCAACATGCACCGCATTTAAACGAGCAAACCATTCTCGATGCCCTACTCGCGCGCGAAAAGCTCGGTAGCACAGGCTTTGGGAAAGGCGTCGCAATTCCGCATGGTCGATTAGAAGGTATTGATCAAACGATCGCCATCATAGTCACCAACCGCGAAGCCATTAACTTCGATGCCATAGACAACCGCCCAGTTGATATTTTTGTCGCACTGCTCGTACCAGATAATCAGTGTGATCAACACCTCAAGACCTTGTCACAAATTGCTGATAGACTTAAAGATAAGCAATTATGCAAACAGCTGAGAACAGTGACCACTGATCAGGAGCTTTATCAGCTATTTGTAGCCTGATTTGGTAATAGAACTTTAAAGGGTAATAAAGTGGAATTGATTATCGTCAGTGGGCGTTCTGGTTCGGGAAAATCTGTCGCCTTACGCGTTTTAGAAGACTTGGGCTATTACTGTGTAGATAATATTCCAGTTAACCTCCTGCCAGCGCTTGTCCGCAGTGTATCGGACAGCTATGACAAAATAGCCGTCAGTATCGATGTCCGAAACCTGCCTAAAGAAGAGCAGGAATTCAGTGACATTCTGGCTTACCTCCCTGCATTTTCAAAGCCTTCATTGTTCTATCTCGACAGCGATGAACAAACACTGATTAGACGTTTTTCCGAAACGCGTCGATTACACCCATTGTCGATGCAAAACCTGCCCTTAGATATCGCTATTCGTGAAGAAAAGAAACTGTTGGACGTGTTAATTTCGCACGCTAACTTTATTATCGACACGAGCGAACTTAGCGTTCATCAGTTGGCTGAAATGGTCCGTGAAAAAGTTCTCGGTAAGAAAGACAAACCATTACTCATCACCTTTGAGTCATTCGGCTTTAAATACGGCATCCCAAAAAATGCTGATTACGTATTTGATGCGCGCTTTTTACCTAACCCACACTGGGAACCTGAACTCAAGCCCTTAACAGGCCTAGATCAACCCGTAAAAGATTACCTCTCAAGTGACGGCATAGTGCAAAAGTTTACATGGCAGATTCAAACCTTCGTGCAAACTTGGTTACCGCACCTTGAGCGCAATAACCGCAGCTATCTGACGATTGCGATTGGCTGTACTGGCGGTCAACACCGTTCAGTTTATTTAGCGCAGACATTGGGAGAGCGTTTTATGGACACCTACCCGAATGTCAAAATCCGCCATCGTGAGCAGGAAAAGTAACCGTGACTGAAGCCACCTTCGTTATCCAAAATAAACTCGGTTTGCACGCCCGCGCAGCCTCGCAACTTGCGCAATTAGCGATGAACTTCGACGCTAAAATTACGCTGTATCAGGGTGAAAAAAGCGCCGAAGCAGATAGCGTGCTCGCGCTGTTGCTGCTAGAAAGCGGTAAAGGCAAAGAAGTGCGCGTAGTATGCGAAGGTGTTGATGAAGAAGGTGCACTTGTTGCAATTGGGCAGTTAATTGCTGAGAAATTCCACGAACAAGAATAGCTCTTTGACTGGTGCTCTATTAGGTAAAGCGACCATCTAAAAACTGCGATAGTTTCTTACCTAAAATATAAACATCCCCTATATCTCATTTACCTTTGGTATCTTTGTCTGAGTTAAGGTAAACTTATCAAGCGCTTGTAAGTGCCCGCTTATAAGCAGATTTCTTCCAGTTTTATCTTTAAGGGAAGCCTATGCCAGAAGCCTATGAACAAGAGAATCCGCTCCAACCACTTCAGGAAATTACTGAAGCCCTTAGCAGCGGCCAGTTTGTTCATGTACGCAGGCTTCTCGCAAAAACAGCGCCCAGTGATACGGCGCTACTTTTAGAGTCTTCCCCACACAAAACACGTTTTAAACTATGGTCACTCGTCGATCCTGATGTACAAGGTGACGTTCTCGAAGAACTCTCTGAAGATGTACGTCTGAGTATCATTGCCCGCATGGAACCGGAGCACATTGCTGCGGCGACCGAAGATATGGACGACGATGACCTAGGTGAAGTACTTCGTAGCTTACCTGAACCAGTCTATAAAGACGTAATCGAGGCGATGGACAGCCAAGATCGCGACCGTGCGACGACGGCTTTGTCGTATCAAGAGCGCTCTGCAGGTGCCTTGATGAACACCGATACGGTGACCATTCGTCCTGATGTATCCATTGATGTGGTACTGCGTTATTTGCGTCTCAAAGGTGAATTACCTGAAGGCACGGACGAGCTTTACGTGGTCGATAAAGATAACTGCTTTCTCGGTTCTCTGCCGCTTACATCTTTGTTGACGACTATGCCGGACGCGATTGTTCGCGAAGTGATGGATGATGAGTGTGAGTCGATTCCCATCACCATGGATGAGTCTGAAGTTGCACAACTGTTCGAGCGTCATAACTGGATTTCAGCACCGGTAGTTGATGAACAAGCGCATCTGCTTGGTCGTATCACAATCGATGACATCGTTGATGTTATCCGTGAAGGTGCTGAGCACAGCATGTTAAGTCTTGCTGGTCTAGATGATGAAGAAGATACCTTCGCACCAGTAGTGAAAAGTACCAAGCGTCGCTCAGTGTGGCTCGGTGTTAACTTACTCACGGCTATGCTTGCTGCATTTGTGGCCAGCTTCTTTGAGAGTACCTTGGGTATTCTGCCTTTCCTTGCCGTATTGAATGGTATTGTGCCGTCAATGGGTGGTGTTGCGGGCTCGCAAACCCTGACCCTTGTTATCCGTGGTCTTGCTCTGGGACATATTAACGATACCAACCAGAAATTCATTCTTACCAAAGAGCTCGCTATCGGTGCGCTAAATGGGGTGCTGTGGGCTGTTCTGATAGGCAGTGCCATCGCCTTGTGGAAATGGGACTTAACCATTGGTTTGGTGATCGCCTTCGCCATGTTCATGAACTTACTCGCTGCGGGTATTGCTGGTGCAGTAATACCTCTGATCCTCAAACGCATGAACATCGACCCTGCACTAGCAGGTAACGTAGTGCTGACCACAGTGACGGATATTGTGGGTATCTTCGCTTTCCTCGGCACCGCGACCTGGTTCTTAATTTAGTTTCCTAGCAATGATGCCCATTTTTCGGGCATCTATAACACCTTTAGAGCTCATTATTGCGCAGTTCAGGAATATCGGTCAGGTATTGCACAAACTCCACTTCAAAGCCCGCAGGGTCCAAAAAATACACATTACGACGATAGGGGTTGTCAGCACCTTGTTTGGCAATTTCAAAACCGGCCTGCTGAAGTCGTGTAATGACTTCATCGAGGTTTTGCGTCACATAAGCAAAGTGTGCGAGACCTTGTTGATGGCCTTCGAGGTTGCGGTTTTCGCCCTCGCCATTATCACTAAAAGCGATATAGTGATAGTCATCGCCAAAGTGCAGCCAATTACGCGGCTTCCCAGACCAAGTACCCTGTCCTTTGCTGCGAATATGCCAATGAGGAAATACAGCACGGTAAAAAGTAAGGGCCTTTTCTATATCACTAACAACTAAATTTACATGCTCTAAATACATCAGTCTCTCCTAAATTAATGTTTATCTTTTGACGTTAGGAAGACTTTAAAACCTCAACTTAAGTTTAGGTAAAGCATTTATTACACATAAAAAACGCCCAATTAAGGGCGTTATACGTTTGCAGGTTGAGAGTGAGTAAACAATCACTCTCCCGCAATTTGCATTTGCTCGATTAGCACGGAGCCTGTGAGCACACCGCCACGATGGTCAATATCACCACCAATGCCAGCGATGCCTTTAAACATCTCCTTAAGGTTACCGGCAATGGTAATTTCACTCACTGGGTACTGAATTTCACCATTTTCAACCCAGAATCCAGCGGCGCCGCGGGAATAATCACCGGTCACTGTGTTAACCCCTTGGCCCATTAGCTCTGTCACCAATAAGCCTGTGCCCATTTGCTTGAGTAGTGCATGTAAATCATCATGAGTTTGCTGTACCAGCCAGTTGTGGATGCCACCTGCATGCCCAGTCGGTGTAAGCCCCATCTTACGGGCTGCGTAACTCGCCAATAGATACGTTTTAAGCTCACCCCCGTGAATGATTTCACGATCTATGGTTTTCACCCCTTCCGAGTCAAACGGCGAAGAAGCAAATCCCTTAAGCATGTGTGGGCGCTCACTGATATTGACGATATCACTGAATACTTGGGTATTGATGCTATCAAGTAAGAAGCTCGATTTTCGGTATAATGCGCCGCCACCAATGGCTGACACTAAATGCCCAAACAGCGAACTGGCGATATCAGCGCGAAATACAACAGGCACCTTCATTGTGCCCAGCTTTTGGCTGTTGAGTCGGGCTATGGTCTCACTGGCTGCTTCTAGGCCAACTTCTTTAGCTGCTTTTAGCCCGTTTTGGTCACGAGAAATCGTGTAGGCTGAATCACGCTGCATTTGCTCGCCATCTTGGCCAATAACCATAGTGCTGATGCTATGACGCGTGCGAGGAAAACCTGCCAGCATGCCATGACTGTTACCGTAAACACGCAAGCCTTCATGACTACTAAAACTCGCACCGTCCGAGTTAACAATGCGCTCGTCAAAATTAAGTGCTGCATGTTCAGCTTCTTGGCACAAGGCAATTCCCTCTTCAGGCGTCACCTGCCAAGGGTGGTAAAGGTCTAAATCAGGCGGGTTCATTTCTAACAATTCAGCATCAGCCAAGCCATTGCACGGATCTTCAGAGGTGTATTTGGCAATCTCAATTGCTTTTTCAACCACTGAACGCAATGCGTGGGGGCTTAAGTCTGCAGTCGACGCTGAACCCTTTTTATTACCAACATAAATACTGACACCAAGGCCGCCATCTTGGTTGAATTCAATCGTTTCAACTTCACCCAATCGCGTGCTCACCGATAATCCAGATGTGCTCGACATCGCTGCTTCGGCTGCGGTAGCGCCCAACTTTTTGGCCTGTTCCAACACTTCACTGACGGCGTTTTTCACGTCTTCAATCTGGCTGTAAATGGGTGCCGAGTCTTTTTGTTGCATAGTTCTTTTCGCTCTAAAATCTTATGCCCTAAGCCTAACACAAAGCATCTCACTAATTTAGTGATTCGCTAGCAATAAATCAGCTCACGCTTAGATATTGCTGGAATAAGCAGCCCGCGGCTCAATGTTTTTTTCTGTTTGGTTGCTGGTCATTTTGAACACACAGAGCAACGAGTGTTGCCACTGCGTAATTATATAAACACGAGTTCATACAAATTGGTATAATTACCCCAAAGTGCATTATTCGAGACTAGTATGGCTAAAAAACCGCAACCTGAAGAAGAGATTATTTACGTATCAAAGAGTGAACTAAAGCGCGATGCAATGGAGTTCCATGAACTTGGTATCGAACTCGCTAATCTCTCTAAAAAACAACGTGAAAAACTTCCTCTTAGCCCAGATTTGGAAGCGGCAATGGACTTGGCTGACCGTCTAAAAGACAAGAAAGATGCCTATCGTCGTCATATGAATTACATTGCTAAGACGTTGCGTAGCACTACCAATGTAGAAGAAATCAACAATGCGATGGCGATTATTACTAACAAAAATAATCAAAAAGATGTGATCATTAATCACATTGAGCAAATTCGTGACGAACTGATCGCCAAAGGAGATGGTCGCCTCAATGCTTTACTTGAGGAGTACCCAAACCTAGAGCGTCAGCGTATGCGTCAACTTATTCGCCAAGCGGCGAAAGAAGTGAAAGATGAAAAGCCAGGTAAGTCATTCAAAGAGCTTTTCCAAATTCTAAGAGACTTAATGCTCTAACAATCTGTTTGATTCACGCAAAAAAGGCAGCCTACGCTGCCTTTTTTGGGTTTATCACTTACCACTGACAGTTACTCTTGGTAATACACCATCATTGGAATTGTAGTATCGATCAAGTCCAATTTGCCATCGAAGTCAACATCACTGATAACTATCTCGCGATTAGGGTGACAGTCACTACTGATATCCATCTCTCCGTCTTCATTACCAAGCAAATATAAAGGTTCTTTCGCACAAGCTCCCAAAACCAAATCCTGTATTGAATCACCATCTAAATCGACAAAACTAAGCTGTTGAAAACCTTTAAATTTGGCGACTTCCTTATAGGTTATACCGTTATCGCTTTTAGAAACACGCACAACATGATGTTTATATTCAGCATCATCTCTAACATAAACGCGTAAAAGAGCATCGACTGCTGTGTCCGACCAGTTCATAGATATCGTCTGAAGTACTCTTGCTGATGAGTTTGGATATAACTCACTGAGAAAAGTAGTGTCACTAATGAAATTTTCCACAGAAATATCAGCTTCTAATGCGCCACCTACCGAAGTATTACGTGCTAGGTATATGTGTAGCTGTTCATTATTTTCGACAACAATATCTTTGAGCCCATCTACATTCACATCAGAAATAAGAACAAGCTGACCTTCCAAGCTCGATACTACTTTTATTTCAATTCCAGCAGAATCAATCAGCTGTACTCGATTTTGCTCTGCGTCATCAGCTAAAAACTCGATATTTTCAGCAAAATTGATTGGCTCTAAGGAATTTATACCCTCAAACTGAGTTGTAAGCGTGAGCAGTTGCCTATCACCATACTGATACTGAGTTAGATAGTGCTCTTGATTATCGAGGCGCGATTTTCCTGCTTTTACGCTAGCTATCAAAGCAGAGTCTTTGAACGTAGCTTGATTATTAAAAATACGTACGGCAGCAGACGGGAAGTCAATTACATCTGTATAGATATTACTGAGCAAAGCAACAGGTTCAAACGTACCATCCTCGTTGCCACCAGCAAAAGCAATATCACCATTGCTTAAGCTCATTGTAATATCTTCATAGCCGTCATTATCGAAGTCATTCAAGTTAATGGCCTTCGGCGAAGCACTGGTCGCAATTACACTCGATTCATTGCTAATTGCATCATGCACAATGAACTTCTCAAGTTTGGCGTCATATGATACTAGACCAGCGTGACCATCATTATATTCACTTAGCCACAATGGTTTATTGCCAAAGTCTTTTTTCCCCTGTGCTTGTAACCCCTCTTCCTGATATAAGTACACATCATATTCACCAGCTTCGTACCCATAGACCTTGTCCAGTAAGTCAAGCCAACCATCGCCATTTATGTCAAACCACTCTGAACTCTCCTGACTAAAATCAGGTGCTAACGTCATGAGAACATTCAGTTCACTGTCGAATAAGGTATCATTACCATCTTTGGTAGCAACAATGATTTCAACTTTATCATCATCATTTAAATCCACCATATATATACCCGGAGCGGATCCTACACCATCTCCATAATAATCAAATACCTGGGGATGGTCTCTACCAAATGAATCCACACTCACTGAATCAGGGGTAATTTCCGCTTTAAATAATTCATCACCGAAATAATCTGTTTTAGTTGTATAGAACAATCCTTTCTCACCAGCAATAATCGTGTTCTTAAACTGAATAAACCGACTCGAAGTAATATACACAGTTGCCGAATCTATAAACTCAGGGCTTTTGAAGCCATCGGCTGAGCCCCTAGATAAGAGCAGATTATTGGTCCTTCGTACAACATACGAGTCATTCCATTGCTTAACCCTGTTAGTCCAGATTAAATCCACATAGCCATCGCCATCGTAATCCGCGATATCTATAACTTCATCAAAGTAGCTATCGTGCAATTCACCTTGCTGTTGCTCAAGCACATCAAGCCAGCTACTGTGTGATAACTCCTCTACCGTCCCACTAAGATCACCGTTATCATTGTAAATTGCACCTATCCACTGAGAAGTGGTAATTACAAGGTCTTTAAAGCCATCTCCATTTAGGTCAAAGGGTTTTATGGAGGGTGCAAAGGTGACCAAGCTGCCGTTCATAATGGGCAGCTCACCAAGAAGCGGCTTTAATTCACCTTGATCTATTTGGGTAAGTTGACTTTCTTCAAACAGGTTATCACCAAGATTTTCACGCACAATTAGAGTTCCATGGCCGATAGACACCATGTCTTGCAATGAATCATTATTCACGTCAAACATTATGGTGGAGTTCGCACTCGCTCTATTGGGTAAGTCAAGTGCAAATGGCTGCCCAGTTGAAAAAAGTGTGGGTGATACACCTGTAGGTGGTTCAACAGGCGGTTCTACTGGCGGTTTAACTTCAGTGTCTTCGCTGGAGCTGCCACAAGCATTAAGTACAAGCAGCGCTGCAGCTATATATACATAGTTGCGATTCATAACTATCCTTGTCAATTCATGAAAGATTAGGTGAACGTATACAGAGACACTAACTAGTAGAAGTGCCCCTCATGCTCAGGGTTATTCTTACGAGTCGTTTTTAAACTATCATACACATTAGCCAGTTAAAACACTTCACGTTAAATGTGCTTCGACTCAAGCCGTGCCACCTACGGTAAGTTGATCAATTTTCAGTGATGGTTGACCTACGCCAACGGGGACACTTTGACCGTCTTTACCACACACACCAACCCCCTTATCAAGCTCAAGGTCGTTGCCTACCATGGAGATGTGCTTCATCACTTCAGGACCATTACCGATGAGGGTTGCGCCTTTAATTGGCGAGGTGATTTTACCCTTCTCGATTAGATAGGCTTCTGATGCTGAAAACACGAATTTGCCAGAAGTAATGTCGACCTGACCACCACCAAAGTTAGGGGCATAGATACCTTTTTCCACTGAGGCGATAATATCTTCTTGTGAATGCTCACCTGCCAACATGTAAGTGTTAGTCATACGAGGCATAGGTAAGTGTGCATAAGACTCACGACGACCATTACCCGTCGGCGCAACGCCCATCAATTTCGCATTGTGCTTATCCTGCATATAGCCTTTAAGGATACCGTTTTCGATAAGTACGTTGTAACCTGCTGGCGTACCTTCATCGTCGATATTTAATGAGCCGCGACGATTTGCCATGGTGCCATCATCAACAACGGTACAAAGCTCAGAAGCGACTTGCTGACCAATCTTGCCACTAAACGCAGATGCCCCCTTGCGATTAAAGTCGCCCTCCAAGCCATGACCCACCGCTTCATGCAGCAGTACACCAGGCCAGCCAGCGCCCAGAACAACAGGCATGGTTCCAGCAGGAGCATCAACAGCCTCAAGATTCACTTTTGCCATGCGTACAGCATCTTCAGCAAAGTGCATCCAACGCGGCTTGCCTTCTACCAATTCTTTAAAATAGTTGAAATCTGTACGCGAACCACCACCAGAACCACCTCGTTCTCGGCGATCGCCTTTAACAAGTAATACTGAGCAATTTAATCGCACCAAAGGACGAATGTCCGTAGCAAATGTGCCATCGCTGGCTGCTACAAGGACTTCTTCATAGACCGCAGACATAGAGCTAACAACTTGCTCAGCCTCTGGTGCTAATTGACGAATGTATTGCTCAACTTCACGTAGTAAGGCAACTTTATCAGCATCTTTCATGCTTTGAATTGGCTGCATTGGCTCAAATTGGCGTTTTACGTCCGCCTCACTGAACACTTGAACTTTGCCATCTTGGCCAGCATCCGCGATGCTACGCGCTGCCATTGCAGCATTATTAATTGCTTCTAAGGTAATGGCATCAGAATAGGAGAAACCAGTTTTTTCACCACTGATTGCACGCACACCTACACCACGCTCGATGTTGTAGCTGCCCTCTTTGACTAAGCCATCTTCAAGCACCCAGGATTCGTTGTAACTAGACTGAAAATATAGATCAGCATAGTCAACCTTATGCTGATGCATGTAACTCAAAGCCTTCGCCAGATCATCTCGGTCTAAATTGCTTTGAGTTAAAAGGTTTTGCTCAACTTGGCTCATAAATTTACTTTTCTCGCTTGGCGGTGAGCCTGCATTGGCATGCGCTCACTGCATTGAATTAATTCGTTCATATCTAGGGAGTAGCTAAGCCACCCTTCGCCACCGCTGTGCTCTGCCAATACCTCTCCCCAAGGGGAAATGATAACGCTGTGGCCATATGTTTCTCTGCCATTGTCATGGGCTATGTCTGTATCATTGCGACCATAAAGTCCTGCAGCAATAACAAAGACTTGGCTTTCTATTGCCCGCGCGCGCAATAATGTGTGCCAATGGGCACGACCTGTTGGAACAGTGAATGCACTTGGTACTAACAGCACCTGCGCACCTTGGCGCACTTGCTCCCGATATAACTCACCAAAGCGCATATCATAACACACACTTAGACCAAGCTTAGCAAAGGGTGTGTGCGCAACAACCACCTGCTCACCTCTTTGAGTATGCTTTGATTCGTAATAGCTACCTGTGTTATCCGCGACGGTGACATCAAATAGATGAATCTTATTATACTGAGCGCACTCTCGACCTTTATCATCGAATAAAAATGACGCCGCAAAATAATGGTCTTTGTCTGCAAGTACGGGAATAGTTCCGGCTGCCAGCCAAATTTGCTGCTCTTTGCATAACAGGCCTAATTGACCGCGCCAGTACTGGTGCTCTTCGGCAACCGCTAATGCCTGCTCCGCATATTTAGCGAAACACAACCAACTCTCCGGCAAACATACCAAACAGGGTCTAGCTTCAGGCAATTGCTCGATAAACGCTTTTAAACGAGTAAAATTGAGTCTCGGGTCACTGCTGGCGCAAAATTGCAAGGCATGCACTATCATAATTGCGGCTGCTCCTGCTGATTTTGCTGTTCAGGTAACGGCTGATTTTGTGCAGCTTGTGGGATCACTACTTCACGACTCTTTCTATCCAGTTCAATAACTTGCGGGTCGCTCATTGAGCCACTCACTTTAAAATTAATCTCCGAAATTACGCGTGCGGAGTGAATCACCTTGTCCAATGCCAGCGCGGCAAGGCCGGTAACTGGGTTTACCATCCATGCGACTATCACAGGTAGGCTTGATGTCACCTGAGGTGCCACGGCTAGGTCGTAATTAATCGTTTGTGTATTTAAGTCCGCATAACCTTGAATGGTTAAATCAGCAGGCA
Source organism: Pseudoalteromonas pernae (assembly GCF_039831865.1). Classification (NCBI taxonomy): domain Bacteria; kingdom Pseudomonadati; phylum Pseudomonadota; class Gammaproteobacteria; order Alteromonadales; family Pseudoalteromonadaceae; genus Pseudoalteromonas; species Pseudoalteromonas pernae. The sequence goes on along the minus strand of NZ_JBDODM010000004.1, from coordinate 171,037 downwards.
CACCATCCATTTTGGTGTCTTTGGTATAGGCAATACCACCGGCGATTTGCATTGAGCCTTCCATACTGTTGTAGAAAAAGCCTTTTGCAAACACATCGCGGAAGTCCAATTTTAGCTTTCGTACTAAGGAGTCTAAGCTAAGGAGTGAAAATACCCGTGCGCCACCGTCACTGATCTCACTGAGGTGACCTTCACCTAAATTCCATTTAATTTCCCCTCCAAGAGAGGCGATGTTAAACGCGTATGGTGCACCTTGCCATTGCAGATCAAAATTAACATTGGCTTTTGAGTCCTGTACCGTAGAGGTGATATCGAATTCGTCGAACAAACGGCCGATGTCCTTACTTTTGAATTCACCATTGATTGATGTTAACCCTTCACGCCAATTGCCATCTGCGCGCAAAATGTGCTCATCTTTATCAACCACAATTTCACTTATTTGCAATTCAGAACCGTCACCGATGAAGCGCATGCGCACTTTATCCAGCTGATACTCATTCAAACGACAGTCGCTACAATCAAAGCTCACGCCCGGCAAGCTCGCTAACCAGCTAAGATCCTCACCTTGATCTGCGGGGTTCAACTCTGGGGTGTCTTGTTCTTGCGTTTGTATCACGGCACGCACGTAATCCGCTTGCACCAAAATATCTCTTGCAGGCTGTTGTTTGCGCGTTGGAATATCAACTCGTGCACGTAACTCTTTCGCCGTAAGTTTTAAATCCATCGCCCCTTCAACGGGCGTCAAGGTAAACTCCAACTCATTAAACGGAATTGGGCCGATATCAACACGATTTATTTGCCCAGCGATGCGGTTCAAAGGTGGCATTATCGATGGACCTGCTGACTCACGACTTGCCAGCTCGATGATGTCATTAATAACGGGTTGCCAAGCAATCACGTCCGCTTCGGCTAAGTCTACAGTGACGTCAAAATCTTTTTGGTTCAAACCAAGATTTTTGTCAGCCAAAATCAGGTGAGCGTTACTTAACTTCTTGCTACCGTTATCCAAGATAGCATTGAAATACACGCCACTTTCAAGCTCAGCCATAATCAGGTTAGAAATATCGTCCCCCTGAACCAGTGCCTTAAGGGCTACGGCTTGTTCTGAAGTTTTGTTGTAAGGAGCGGGCAACGAGCTATCAATGCCGAGTAAATCACTGTTCACCTTAGCTTCGTAACTAAACCCATTGTCACCAAATACTAAATCAATCGTTGAGCGAACATCCGTTTGACCCGATAACTGCTCAGCAAACACGCCATTAAGTTGCTTGTGAAGCACACTTACATCGGCCTTCATCGCAAGGTCTATATGAGTGCTGTAGACGCCGTTTTTCTTTTCCCCTTGCAGGTCTATCTGCAATGGCATGCCGTGGAATTTGGCACTCGCCTTGTTAATTTCGATACGATCATTTTCGAAACTTAAACGGCCACGTAAATCACTTAAATCAATCCCAGGTTGAGATATAAAAACAGGATTTCCAGAAAACGCCACATCGCCTTTAGCAAGGACTTGTTTATCTTTGAGGTCAATTTGCAGTTGCAACTGACCATCAATTTCACCTTTTGCTTGAATCACATCAAACACGGTTGCCAACGGCTTAGCTAAAGGCGTGCCAGCGAAAAAGGGTTGTAATTCAGCGGCTTCAACACGCTCATCAATATCAATAAACAAGGTTTTGGCATTGCGCAAATTTTCAAGATAAACATGGACCTTGCTGCCCAGCTCTAGGTTAAGTAACTCACCTTTGCGGCTAAAAATATCCATTCGTTGGTTATCGAAGCTCAGCGTTACACCAATGTTTTCAAGAGTTGGCCATTGTGGTGCAAAGGCAAACTGTGCTTCATCAACTTGTGCTGTTACCAAAAAACGTCCTTGCTGCTCAAGGAAAGGAAACTTCTTAATCGGACCTTGTAGCAAGACCTGCGCAAAGCGCATTTCACCTTGTTTAATCGCGCCATTGAGGTAATTTATTAGATTTTCATGCATGTAAGGAGTTGGAAAATACGCGCCAGCTTTTTGAGCACTGCCACCACTAATCTCGGCATACAGATCCAAGCGCGGTTCTTGCTCTAAGTGCAGCGCAAACTCAGTGACAAGATTCAAATCCTCATTCGCCAATTGCACGTTGTCACTTTCAATCGACCAATATTCACCGTGGTTGTAGAAGTTGATATCCGCGACCAACTCTTGATAAGCAAGCGGTTTGCTAAATGTAGCACCAGTGAGGAGGTGGTTGTCAGATCCCCTTACCGTTAAGATGCCTTTGTCATTGGTGACATTCGCACTGGCACTGAGCTCTTGCGCACCAGGAATACCATGGAAACCTGACCAACCTAAGTGCTCGGCTTCAAACCATACACGCCATTGCTCAGCACTTTGAAAATGGAAATACCCTTGATTAATAAAACCCTGTGGCTCTATAGACACCACATCTTGCAACATTTTTGCTTTTGCTAAACGGGCAAAGGTAGAAACAATCGAAATGTCGAGGTCTTGAACCCATACCTTCTGCTCATCACTAAAAAGGGCATCAAATATCAAAGGTGACCACTGAAATTGCTCATCGCTTAGCTGCAAACCGGAAGTTCGAACCCGCCACCCTTTTGCTTGAGGGTGAATACGCACCATGCCATCTTGCAGTTCTAAATACTCTTTTTGCTTTTGATTCACCCAAGATAATTGGCTTGGCTGCATGGCTAATTGCACGTCAGTTAGGCGCCCATTAGCGAAATGGAACCACGACTCTAAGTTCAAATCAGAATGCAGTTCAGTGAGTTCAGGGCGCACATAATCATGCAACCAACCAGCAATATCGAGCCCTAAGGCCTGTAAGTATAAGTCGCCATAGATGTTTGCTAATTTGTCACCGGTTAATTTTAGGCGTGCCTCTAGGGTGTTTTGCTCAATGCCCGGCAAGCTGACTTGGCCTTCGGCATAATGGCCATCAGCGCGGTTTTCCCACACCAAATTCTCAAGCAAAATTCGGTGTTGGCGATTATCAACACTGATGATGTTGAGCTCACTGTCTTCAATCGCAAAATGCCCAGAAGTGCCGAGGAATAAGCTTTCGATCAAAGCCTGCTGTTGCGAGCCGCTTTCCTGCTGATCATCAGCGAACAGCTGCCGCGCATCGATTTGTGCATCAAAACCTTTTAAGACAAAGTAATTCGAACTCAGTTGGCGATTAAGCAAGGTTTGCCACAAGTTGATATGTAAGCGTGTTTGCTCGACGCTCACACTTACTGGTGCCTGGGCGTTATCGGCAAACCCGACATTATTAACAACCAGTGCAGGGCCGTTGCCTTGCCAGCTAGCGCTAAGTGAGCCAATGGAAATATCTGCTTTTAATTGTTCACCCAGAAACTGTTCAACTTCCAGTCGGTAGTCGTTTGCATAAGGCAAACTGTACTTGAGCAAAGACACAAGCACGGCCAACAGCACCAAAATAATGGCGCTGATTTGCCACACTTTCCTCATGCATAAAAAGCATACCGACTTGATGTTCACTACATCATCACCACATCGAACTGCTCTTGGCTGTAGAGGTTTTCAGTTTGAATAATCACTTGTTTACCAATGAATAATTCCAACTCTGCAAGATTGTGATATTCGTCATTAATCAGGGCTTCGCTCACTGCCGCTGAGGCGTAAACCATAAATTTATCGGCGTCATAGGCGCGATTAACACGCACAATCTCACGGAGAATTTCGTAACACACGGTTTCAACCGTTTTCAAAGAACCACGACCGGCACAAGACGGACAGACGCCACATAGAATATGCTCGAGGCTTTCACGTGTTCTTTTTCGCGTCATTTCAACCAAGCCAAGCGCGGATAAGCCATTGATATTTGCCTTCGCTCTATCCTTTGACAACGCTTGCTCCAAAGAGTGCAATACACGTCGCTTGTGCTCATCGGAAATCATATCGATAAAGTCGATAATGATGATGCCGCCAAGGTTACGCAAACGCAGCTGACGAGCGATCGCACTGGTCGCTTCGATATTGGTATTAAAAATGGTTTCTTCGAGATTACGGTGGCCAACGAACGCGCCCGTGTTGACGTCCACAGTGGTCATCGCTTCAGTTTGGTCGATAATTAAATAGCCGCCTGATTTCAGCTCAACTTTGCGATGTAACGCCTTTTGAATTTCGCTTTCAACGTCGAACAAGTCGAAAATTGGGCGCTCACCTGGGTAATACTCCAACACTTTATTCAAATGTGGTACAAACTCTTCGGTAAACTCAACCAACTCTTGATATGTGAGTTTAGAGTCAACACGAATGCGCTCCATATCTTCACCCACATAATCTCGCAGGGTACGAAATGCGAGTTTTAAATCTTCGTGAAGAATGCTTTCTTTACGAGATTTTTTGCGGCGTTCAACGATTTTCTGCCACAGTTTTTTGAGAAATTCAGCGTCATGTTTTAGCTCGTGCTCAGTAGCCCCTTCAGCCGCTGTACGCACAATAAAACCACCGTTTTCGTCATTGTATTGCGCGACGATGTCTTTTAAACGCTGACGTTCTTCTTCGCTTTCAATGCGCTGACTAACACCCACGTGCGTCGCATCTGGCATAAACACAAGGTAGCGAGATGGGATGGTAATATCTGTGGTTAAGCGCGCCCCTTTTGTGCCAATTGGGTCTTTGACCACTTGCACCATGATGTGCTGACCTTGACGAACTAACTCGCGAATATCTTGTACTTTCTTTACCGGTTGCTCATCAACGCCCTCTTCAAACGAAGCGCTGTTTACAATATCCGACGCGTGCAAGAAAGCGGCTTTATCAAGACCGATATCAACAAATGCGGCCTGCATGCCAGGTAGTACCCGACTCACCTTGCCAAGATAGATGTTGCCAACAATACCAAGGTTGCCAATTCGCTCTACCTGTATCTCTTGCAGTACCCCATTTTCGATCAGTGCAACGCGACTTTCACTCGGCGTAACGTTGATAAGTAATTCAGAACTCATACTAAAATTCGGCTATTAATTTTTGTGTCTCATACAAAGGTAACCCCATCACCGCAAAATAGCTACCGCTAAGGTGGGTTACAAAAGCCCCCGCTCGCCCTTGAATGCCATAGCCTCCAGCTTTGTCATGAGGTTCGCCACTGTGCCAATAGGATTCAATTTCTGCATCTGTTAGCGCTTTAAAGGTTACTTCTGTGGATACGACGAGACTATCGGTTTTAGCCGTAGAAGCCAGTGCAACAGCAGTTAGCACCTCATGAGTTCGCCCACTTAGGAGTTTCATCATGCCTTGGAAATCGCTGAAATCAGCAGGTTTTCCCATTATGGTACCATCACAAACCACTACGGTATCACTGCCGAGTACGGGCTTATCATGATAACCAAGAGCCACACCGGATTCAGCCTTGAGCCTAGCTAGGCGCTCAACAAGGTGATAGGCGCTTTCATTAATGAGCGGCGTTTCATCTGCATCCACAGAAAATTGTTCAAATTTAACGCCAAGTTGTGACAGGAGCTCTCGCCTGCGTGGCGATTGCGAAGCCAGATAAATGTCGGGCATGATTAACGGATCCGGAAATGACGACGGTACTTACGCAGTAATAGAAATAGCCAAGGCCAACAAATTGCACCTGTGAGCACAGGCCATAGATATTGCGGTGAGAAGTACACATCAAGTAAAAAGTGATGTAACCAGAACTGCAACAGGTGATGAAGCGCCAAAAACACAGCTGATAATAAGGCTTGTTGCCAAATTGAGAAGTTTCTGAGCTTTTGATAATTACTGGCAGTGATGTAAATGGTGATCGCGTAGGTCAACGAGTGCACGCCCAAAGGCGAGCCGGTAGCCAAGTCGATGACTAAACCTGTAACCCAAGCCGCGCCGATATTGACTCGGTGCGGCAGAGCAAGCGACCAATACATGAGTACCAGCAGCACCCAATCAGGTCGGAAGGCTTCAAACGAGATAGGCAATGGCATAAGGGCCATTACGAGAGCACAGAAGATGCTCAAAATAATCAGAGCATAGCGCCTACTCATCTATTTTTACCTCTTTGCTTGTCACTGGGTCGGTAAGTACCACCAACAAGCGAATACGATCTAGCTGCGCCACTGGCTGCGCATAAATTTGTGCGAAAGGTCGTCCTTCATCACGGTTAATTTCCGTCACTACGGCAACGGGATACCCTTCAGGGAAGCGCTCACCTAAGCCGGAGCTCAGCAACACATCACCAATACGAATATCCAAACTATGCGGCACGTGAGAGAGTTTCACGCGAGATACTTTACCGATGCCCTCGACCACAGTGCGCACGTCATTACGCAATACCCGCACAGGTGTCGCATGGGTGGTGTCGGTGATTAGTAACACACGGCTGGTGTTAGCGCCTACTTGCACAACTTGACCCACCACACCCAATTCATCAATAACCGCAAGACCTTCACGCAGACCATCGGACGTGCCCTTGTTGATCACCACCTGGTGACTGTATGGGCTTGAATGCACTGACATAACCTGGGCAACAAGCTTGTTCTTTTGCTCGCGTGGATTTGAACCCAGTAAGGCACGGAGCTTTTCGTTTTCTCTTTTTAAGAATTGCAGTTGCTGTAACTGTTCGCTTTGCAGGAGTTGCTTGTTCTTTAATGATTCATTCTCTTGCAGCAATTGCTCTCGAGAGGTTAAATTTTTGGCGCTGGTTGAAATCAACTCGTAAGGAAGGTTTGCCAAATACAGCAAAGGGCTGACTAGCGTATTCAGGGAAGTACGAACGGCGGTTCCACCACTGGTATAGCGGTCACCTAAAATGAGAACAACACTAAGGACAACTGCGATGGTTAATCGCAGTTGCATTGAAATAGTGCGACCAAATAATAAATTCATTAGTCGTAGCTAAATACATCACCACCGTGCATATCGATCATCTCTAGTGCTTTACCGCCACCGCGGGCTACACAAGTAAGAGGATCATCAGCTACCACAACTGGAATACCCGTTTCTTCCATTAACAAACGGTCTAAGTCTTTAAGTAATGCGCCACCGCCAGTCAATACCATACCGTGCGCAGAAATATCTGACGCCAATTCTGGTGGTGATTGCTCAAGTGCTACCATAACCGCACTCACGATACCCATTAACGGTTCTTGTAACGCTTCTAGAATTTCATGTGAGTTCAATGTGAATGAGCGTGGTACACCTTCAGCAAGGTTACGACCGCGCACTTCAATCTCTTTCACTTCATCAGTTTTAAATGCTGAACCGATTTCATGTTTGATTTGCTCTGCGGTAGCTTCACCAATCAAGCTACCGAAGTTGCGGCGCACGTAGTTGATGATTGCTTCATCAAACTTGTCACCACCGATGCGAACAGATGATGAATACACCACACCATTTAGGGAGATAATCGCAACTTCTGTAGTACCACCACCGATATCAACAACCATAGAACCTGTTGCTTCAGATACAGGTAAACCAGCACCGATTGCAGCAGCCATTGGCTCTTCGATTAGATACACTTCACGCGCGCCAGCCCCCATTGCTGATTCGCGAATAGCACGTTTCTCAACTTGTGTAGCGCCACAAGGCACACAAATAAGTACGCGTGGGCTTGGACGTAAGAAGTTATTGTTGTGCACTTGCTTAATGAAGTGCTGAAGCATTTTTTCGGTCACGTAAAAGTCAGCAATAACACCATCTTTCATTGGGCGAATCGCCTTGATGTTACCCGGTGTACGGCCCAACATTTGCTTTGCTTCGGTACCGACCGATGCTACGCTCTTAGGTCCACCAGCGCGCTCTTGACGAATAGCCACAACTGAAGGCTCGTTAAGAACAATACCTTCTTCTTTTACATAGATTAGGGTGTTAGCTGTACCCAGGTCGATCGATAGATCGTTGGAGAAAAGACCACGGAGTTTCTTGAACATGGGACTGGTTGACCTTTGAAAATTCTTATTATCTGAAAGCTTGACACACTTTACCAATGCATCTCGTATCCGGCAACATAAAGCTTACATTGGCTAATAAAAAACAGCATGTTAAACGGTAATCGGTTTCAGATATCAATAAACTTGATTGTAATAACGCAATCGCACCAAAAATATCGACTATCTATGGGCACAATGCGAGGGCGACATTATCCAACTAAGCGCTTAACTGCGGCTGACTGAAATTGCATCAATCGTTACCAGTCTCTCGCCAGTAGATAATTCTGTCATTGCCGCGATAACTGCCAAATCTCAACACTGCAGTAGGGTCATTATCGGCTTTGCCATCACCATCCCAATCCCATAAGAGCCAGTCGCTTGCAGGGTAGCTAAGCTGGTAGTCTCCTGTTTTTCGTTGGGAATCTGCGAACATACCTTCGCCAACATCATAGCCCCCCAAGACCAGGGTACCCGACCCAGTGAGCTGCAATTGAGCACTGCTGTCACTAAGCTGTGTTGCAGCGTAAGAGGTGCAAGCATCTGCAGTATTGAGTGCCCACCCCGTTCCTTGCCAATATTGAGTTTGCATAGGTACTTGCAACGGCTCAAATTCACTGCCAAAGCTGTTTTCCAAGCGCATACGTCCAAACCGTACATCGAGCATGCCAGCTAAGGCTTTAGCAGTACAGGTTGTGCAACTTGTTGTCGAAGCCGCATCCATATCAGCGCTTTGCCACATACGGCTATCAATCTCTGTCGATATCGATACGCCGACTTGGAGTTCGGAATAAGGGCCATCCAATTGAGTGTCTAACTGCGCATCCACAAGACGGGAAAATTTTGCCGTATTGGTATCCACCACATAAACGCCCTCGACCCAGGAACCGAGTTCAGCTGTGAAACGAGAACCCAAACTGGCTGTTAAATTGTCGCTGGCAAGGTTACGTGCTACATAGGCAAACTCAGCAGTGCCTTGATAGTTAGCACCATAGTTCTTCAGCACCCGTCCTTGCGCACCCACTGCGTTCGCTGTCCAAGCAACGGAAAGCTTTGGGTCATCCATATAGCTAAACGCACTGCACGAGTCGAGTACTGCGCTAGACGCAAGCTTAAAATCATTGGGATAGAAGCGACCAATGTTGTCACTCACTGGCGTATCACCGGAAAAGGTCTGCCCTAAATAACTGTCATTTTCTATTGATGCAGAGAGTTTTATTGTTCCAGCCTCTCGCCATACGACGGTGTCGCTTTGTTGCACTCCTAAAGTGGCTGAAGGTGCAAAAGTGCCACTCGATAACAGTGCCGCACTGCCCAAATTAGGGATGGGATAAACGGCGGAATCAAATGCTACCACTGCTTTTTGCGCGGGTGTCTCAAGTCCAAAGTTAGGTGTCAGTGCACCTGAGTAGTTAACGCTCCGCACTTGCACGGTAAAAGGCTCTTCCGCCGCAATAAAGCCATCGCCGCTGTTGGTGGTTTGTGGATTTGCATTGCCATTTGCGTCCGTCACATCGCCAACAATCATGGCATAAGGCTGGCTCACGACAACATCACTACTGCCACTGAGGGCAAATGCGGGCTCCTCTAAAGTTGCAGCCACATTCATAAAGGCATGCAATTGGATGGCGCCAACATCGGTGTAATTAAAGGCCAACGCTGCACTGCCATTGACGTCGAAAATCACAGGAATATTGGTACCATTGCCTGTTTGTCCGCGTGTATTTTTGGTAATGCTGATGTCATTTATACTGGCCTGTTGGCCACTTTGACAGCTGCCTGGGTTCTCGCAAGACAGAGCAATTGCCACTTGCTGTGGTCCTTGCACACGCGCTTTACACAACCCTAATTGATCACCTGCTTCAATGGCTTTCAAAGTAATATTTTGTGCCAATCCAGAGCGCATAGACGACCATGCAGAAATCCCATCCGCAGCAAAAAATGCTAAGCCAACATCGACAAAATTAACCTCACAATTGGATGCCGAGCCACCGGCAAAACATTGAGTCTGATTTGCTGCTGGTATAGATGACTGCAATACACTAATCGTCGAGGTTCCGCCTAACGGATTTTCCAGTACCGCTAGACCGGTACCACTGTTGAGCGACACTGTATTGGAATTAAGATAACTACCCGCGGTCGCGCCAAGCGTAACAGAAAGCGGATCCGTAAATAACAAGGAACAATCAGCATTGGCACAGGCTTGCACCGTCACCTCTGAACTTAAACAACGCACCGTTTCAGTGCTGTGAATCAAGCGGAAGTGATCGACAGGTATGAAACACCCATCACTGCGACTCGCACCATCCCAATTCAACCCTCTAATTTGGTTATTGTATATTTGCGCAATCTCTGCGCTCGACAGGTCCCCTTCAAATACCAGTACTTCATCGATAACACCGTCAAACTCATCCGTAAAGCCTGAAGCGAGTCGCCACCACACACCTAATGCAGCGCGATTAACATTTAAAGAGCCTTGCGGAACTGTGGTGCAGGTTGCGGCATTGTTATTAATGATTAAACACGCCTGTTGTCCCTTTCTTGTTAAGGCAATGTGGTTCCAAGCTCTGAGGTTAACCGTTGGTGTCGGACTAAAGGCGTTATAGTAGCCCCCTTTAATACCAAATCCGACAACCCCTTTTGAATTCACATAAAGCTCTAATTCTGTGTCTGTCGTATCGTTACCTAAAGAGATAAGGTCGCTAAATTCCGCGGGGCGATCAATATAAAACCAACCTGAAATCGTAAAGTCAGACAGCCGGTTAAACAATGCACTGGGCAATTCGATATAGTCAGTGCCGTTGGTTCTCAAACCCACAGCTTTGTTAACAATACCTGTTTCTTGACTCAGCAAGTAACCCTGAGCTGGAAATCGGCTGGTGAGGTCAATAATCACATCATCTGTGATATCGTTGCATACGTCCATTGGGTAATGCGCTCGCAACTCAACGACATCCTCGTTCGAACATAAACCAGGAAGCTCTAGATTCCCTGCCGCATCAGGGTCAAAAGTGACTTCGGTATTGGAGCCCACATCAATCGGCCCATTCGCCGCTAACCCACCGACTACTGTATTCACGGCATTAATATCAATAGAGCCCCCAGCAAAAAGCAAACCATTGATCACCGCAAGGTTGTTAACTTCAATATTATTGCGCACGACAATTGTAAGCTGAGTGGCATCTCCCGTAGGGTTTAAGTCGAGTTTATTATTAACAATAAATGATCCATTGACGTAGATGGTTACTCTTGCTCCGGGAGCAATGAATAAATTGTAATTATTGTTATAAGTTAAGTTTGTGAAGTAATAATCACCGCCACTGAGGGTAGTGCCTGACGGCGGCCAAGGATTATCCTGCCAAGGGAAAGCGTCCAAATCTTCTTGGGCGATCCCGCTGCCTGTATCCGCTAAGTTATCATTAATGGGCCCCGTAAAAATGCTGTCACATCGCGCTGTAGCCCACACTTGAGGTGCCACCATCATCAGTAGCAACAGCATGAACAACAGACCTATACGAACAGCCGCTTTCAACATATCCTCGTTAATCCTCTAATCTAAATTCAACGACCACCGAACGCGCCGTCGTAATGTCAGCCACAGAACAGCTAGCCTCACTTTGCATTAAAAAAACGGAAATAGATCCACTGGCGACACTCGCATCCGGCACACTGCCTTGACTAGAGCAAGTGATCAACACGGTGCAATTGGCCAAGTGTTCGCTGTTAAAAGTATAGGAGCTGCCGTTAACCAATGCACAACTTGGCGCAGCACCAGAGAACAGCACCTGCATGCCGCGCTGGGCACCACTTTGTGCAGCTAGATAACTTCTAGCGCCGTAGTACTCAATCGCATTTTGCTGTGCGCCTGCTGATATCACTCTTGATAAAGCCAGCCCTAATGCCAGCAACAACACGGCCACAACCAGCGCCGTGACGAGCATCGAGCCACCTTGTTTACTTTTGGGAGAAACGTAATTTTTAAGGCACATTGGGAATATGCACCGTATGTGAAAGCGCAAGGCGCTCATTGGTCGAAGATTGTAACTCCAACTGTATGTTTACAATCGCGTTGCGCTCCAAAGTATCAGCACTGTACTGCACTAACCACTGGCTGATGCCCAAGCCAAGTAGGCTTTGTACGCCATTTTGTTCACGCACCAATGCTTGTCCTTGCGCGGTAGTTTGCGAGCAAAAGCTAACTTGAGATTGAGGCACATAATAACGCTTACCTGGAGATGAAAGAGTCGATTCGCCAGTTAATTGCCACCCATATACACTGTCTGTGCTACCTTGGTCATCAACAGCAATGATCTGGCGGGCATTGACGACACTATTCACACTGGTTGGGTAAATCACGACTGCATCACCTACTACAACATTGTTGTTAAAATTCACGACAGTCAGCGGGTTGTCACTGATATCCCCCACATAGGTTCCACTGTTTTTAATGGGATAAAAGCGCAAACAATTGGCTGAAACCGTCAGCGAATTGGGGATCGCCGTACGAATTTCCTTTTCCATGCGCAGTAAGATAAAGCGCGCCTGTGCAACCAAATCTGCACGTTGGTTACCGTCACTGTATATCTGCATCGAGGTACTGATAAATTGGGTCGTACCTACAGCGACTATACCGAGAATGACGATCACAATGATCAATTCAACTAACGTAAAACCGGCATTTAAGCGCATCCGAAACATTAGAAGTTCCCCCGATACGCTTGGAAAGCATAGCGCTCACCAATTGGCGTATTCACAACCACATCAATACGCTTGGCTATATGTTGGCCATCGCTCGTGGTTTGATCATAGTCACCATCAATGGCGACATTCACACTAACACTAAACCCTGGATAATCTTCACCCGCATCGCTAATTACTAGATTGTGGTAATCATCGACATCATCATATAAGTCGCGGCTCGCCTCTTCAGGTCCAAGGGTATTTGTGCAACCACTGGGCTTTTCATCACAACGCAAAAAAGGGGGGCTACGGTCGCTATTTTCATCATAGGACTTAGCCAGAATCTCGTTGATGGTTGCCTGAGCAAGTTTTGCGGCTTTGAGTTGAATTAAAGGCTCAGCACTTTGCTTTGCTTGTGGTGCTATCAAGCTAGTGACTATAGTCAGGGCAATGGCAAACACCACCATACCTAGGATCAACTCGACCAGTGTAAAGCCTTTTTGCTGCACGCTAGTTACAGGCATAAATCAACCCCTCAGCACTGACACACACCGCCTGATTAGCAATAGCTACTTTGCACGTAGCCGAGCAATCGACATTTGGTTTGCCCCAGCTATCAAACGCTAAACTGGTAAAATTAACGCCTTGGTTGTTGGTGGTTGTGAATGTAATTCCAGATGCAGAGCTATCGATAACAAGATAATCGTCAAATGCAGTGGAGGCGGCATTTGCACAATCGCGCCCAGCGGGAGGGGCTATAAGGGTAGAGGAAATTTTGACACAATTGCTGGAGTTGACGTTGTGCATGGACTCTAGTTGAATCGCACGCATCATAGCCAACGTTCTATCACGCAGCATATAGGCATCTTCGGCTGCAGAGCCAAGAAAACGGGGCACGACGGTCACCGCCAATACCCCGATCAGGACCATCGTGATTATAAGCTCAACAAGCGTAAAACCACGGGAGTTCATTTCAAAGCTATAAGCATGTGTTAACGGTGATTACCGGACGTGTGCCTTCCGCTGTTGAGTTTGTGTACTCCACTGTACAAGCATCTCCGGTGGTATCTGGTGCTGTTGTAGCGTAATCGTTTACTCCTAACGGGTAAACAAGAACAGCGCCACCACCTGTAACCAATCCAACTCCAAACTCAGCGGCATCAAACTCAAGCAGTGCATTCATATTAGCAACAGTCGCCTCAGGATAACCGTTAACAACCGAGACCGTTGTACCATTTCCTACATTCACCGTGGCTGGTGTTACCGTCGTGCCAACGGCACCAGCGATAATTGCCTTACCATTTACGACTGACACCGATGTTTCAAGCGATCCTTTAATAGCTTCGAGGGTCGCATCACGGGCATCGTCTTGCAGGTTCAGAAAACGTGGAGCCACTGTAACCGCCAAAATCCCTAAGATCACGATGACGATAATCAATTCAATAAGGGTGAAACCCTTCTGGAACCCCTGAGGGAAATCCTGCTGATTCATTGTTTTCATTTGTTCTACCTCTGTCAAAATTTAAAAAACGGTTACTTGTCCCGTTGCTGGGAAGTAGGAGAATCCATCCGTCGCACTGCCATCGGGCGTACCTGTACCTGGCAAGTTTGCCGTGTTATTCGTATCTAAGGAGCTGGTCAAGTAGTAAATGCACTGCGGTGACGCTGTACCTGCGCCGCTAATTTGCACATAGTAGCGGCTTTGCGCTACTTGTGATGCATTGACTGTGTTCACTGGCGCCGATTGTAAAATCAGGTCGAATACGTCCTTACAATCTTGCTGTTGCATCGCACTCACCAAACTGCTGCTGGTGCCATCGTTCGTTGGGTAGCCTACATCACCGTCGATCCCGACTGTGACACGATCATAAGCAATCGTTGTAGTATCCGTGCCAGCATTATTTTTAATACGCCCGTCCACTTCCCACTGTGAGCGTACTAAGCCAACTGCCGCGGCAAACCCACCTGCAACCCCTTCAACAGACGCTTCACGCGCATCGTCTGTTACGTCTATAAATCGCGGTAACGCAGTGGCAGCGAGCAAACCCAAAATGATGATCACAATGATCAACTCAATAAGGGTGAAGCCTTGTTGTTTTTCATTCATGTTATTCACTTTATCACCTGCGTACCTTTTTTCATTCTAGCCTATTTATTTAAAAGCAAAAAGCTTTGATTTAAATGGACTAATTATTGGATTTAGTCAACTTTCCCGTTTGTAAATCAAACTTAAACCACTGTACTTCGTGCAAATAAAACTCACACTCTTGTATTACTCCGCCATCATCTACCTGCCGCGCTGAAAAAACCGGCCAACGCTGCTTTCCTTGCAAATGGAAAAACAACTTAGCGCAGGGCTTTTGCTCGCTATTTGCCAACACATCAACAGGCCATCCCGCAGAATTTACAATAAAATCCACCGAGCCAATTTGCTTCAGGTCATCATCCACTTTCGCTAAGGTGACCTTGCTCTGCTTTTTTGCCAACCATTTAGCTCGAACTTGCATCACTGAACGCTGGAATTCATCAAAGGCCTTGTCCTTGATTACCTCATCCACCGATGTCGATAAACCTAGGCCGTAATACAATAAGCTTCCCATTAACACCGAAATGACGATCACACTCACCAGCGATTGATATAGCTTCGCCAAACGCACATCGCTACTGTCGGTCATTACTTAGCCGCCTTTTATCGCGGACATCAAGTTCCACATTGGCGTAAAGATACCCAAAGCTAATACCAGTACCATCACCGCGACTATGGTGATCAATATCGGTTCTATTTTCGCGGTGAGACTCTTAAGGTCAAAATCCACTTCGCGTTCATAATAATCAGCACTTTCTTGCAGTAACTCATCAACGCGCCCCGTCTCTTCCCCCACTGCAACCATTTGCAGAACCAATTGCGAAAACAGCTCGCTGCTGCGCGAAACACGAAGTAGGCTTTCACCTTTTTCGATGCCGCGGCGCATTTCAATAATACGCTCATGCATAAAGGCGTTATCAACGGCTTCTGCGGTCAGTGATAACCCTGCAGTCATTGGCACGCCGGAGCGCAGAACCATCGCAAAGCTTTGGCTGTAACGCGCCAAGAGCGAACGCTCAATGATACTACCTATGATGGGTAACCTGAGCTTCACTCTATCCCATTTCAAACGTCCAGCCGCGGTCGCGAGGTACCTTTTAACAGAGAAAATCGCGCCAAAAATAATGAATAGAACTAGCCACCAGTAATTAACAAAGAAATTTGAGGTGCCAATAAGAATACGCGTCATTAAGGGCAATTCAGCGTCAAAGCGCGAGAACATTTGTGCAAATACCGGGATCACTGCCAGGTTCAGAATAAACATGGCCACCACCAAGGCAATAATCACAAACGTGGGATAGCGCATGGCCGCTTTAATTCGCTTGCGCGTTTCTTGTTCCCGCTCAAAATATTCGGAAAGCTGTAAAAAGGAATCTTCTAATTTACCGGTGTTTTCGCCAACAACCACTATAGAAACCATTAAACGATTAAAGATATCTTTATGATTAGCCATCGCTGCAGATAAATTTCGGCCTTGCTCAAGTTGCTGTGAAATTTCTTTGAGCACTTCACTAAAACGGGTGTTAATAGTGGTTTCGGCAAGCCCGTTGATCGCCCTGATAATAGGAATGCCCGCTTTTAATAGAGAGTACATTTGACGGGAAAAAATGATCATCTCTTCTAAGCCGATACGTTTTTGCAGCAAATTGCGCAACGATAGTTTGCTTTCGGAGGACCCACTAACGGTTTCGACAATTTGCAAAGGAATACTGCGCTTGGCAAGCAGCTGGTCAGCAGCTGCTTGCGCACTGGTAGCTTCTAGCGTCCCTTTAATTAAGTTTCCTTGGCTATCTTTGGCCTGAAAGCGAAAGTGTGGCACTAGTTGTTCACCACTTCGGGAATGTACTCAGACACCTTAAACACTTCATCCAAAGTGGTAATACCCTGTTGCGCATAGTCTAACGCCATATGCGATAGAGGCTCGAAATCCGGATTGTCTTTAGTTGCCTTCGCAAATCCCTGAGTATCACTGAGTCTAAGGGCATCCATCATTGCTTCATTCATTTCGAGTAATTCGAACACCCCGATTCGACCTTTGTAGCCTGTGTGGTTGCAACTGTTGCAGCCGCGACCATGGAAAAACTCGGCATCCGCTAACTGAGGTTTTAAGTAGCGCACCCAAGCGCGCTCTTGCTCATCGGCTTGATAAGGTTGTTTGCAGTTTTGGCATACTCGACGCACCAGACGCTGAGCAATAATGGCTCTGAGTGAGCTTGCAACAAGATAAGACGGCGCTCCCATGTCAATGAGTCGCATGGCACTGGTTACAGCATCGTTGGTGTGCAAGGTGCTTAATACCAGGTGACCTGTCAGCGCACCCCGCAAACCAATTTCAACGGTTTCCTTGTCACGCATCTCCCCCACCATGATGATGTCGGGGTCTTGGCGTAACGTGGTACGCAACACACTGGCGAAATCCAAACCTATCTTGG
Source organism: Pseudoalteromonas pernae (assembly GCF_039831865.1). Classification (NCBI taxonomy): domain Bacteria; kingdom Pseudomonadati; phylum Pseudomonadota; class Gammaproteobacteria; order Alteromonadales; family Pseudoalteromonadaceae; genus Pseudoalteromonas; species Pseudoalteromonas pernae. Next base: position 153,940 of record NZ_JBDODM010000004.1, on the reverse strand, counting down.
TATTTACTTGTACTTGGTTAATTCGGCTGATGCGATATTCTACAGGGTCTTCTACAGTGATGATCTTACTGTCTGGGGTATTAAGCTCACTTAACGCGCCATAAAGTGTGGTGGTTTTACCTGAGCCTGTTGGCCCTGTAACGAGGATCATCCCATGCGGACGCTTCAATGCTTCGCGTAACTTTTTCAGTAATTTGGGTGGCATACCCGTTTGGTCTAGGGTCAGTAAGCCCGCTGATTGATCAAGTAAACGCATCACCACAGATTCACCGTTTTGCACCGGCATCGTCGATAAACGCACATCAATATTGTGACCTTTTACCTTGATGTTAAAGCGACCATCTTGAGGGATACGTTTTTCAGAGATATCTAGGCCCGACATAAGCTTCAGACGCAACACCAAAGCCGAGGCAATATTCACCTGATTCAAGGTGTTTTCCTGCAAGATACCGTCTACCCGCTGGCGGATACGTAGGAGCTTTTCATCTGGCTCGATATGAATATCCGAAGCGCGAACCTGTACTGCATCTTCAAAAATCGACTGCAGTAATTTCACTACCGTTGCGTCGGAAGTGTTGTCATCCAAGGCGTTGAGGTCAAACTCTTCACCTTCTTGATATTCTTCGTGTAGCTGCTCTGCAAAGTTAGCAATGTCTTGCGTACGGCGATACACAGAGTCGAACGCTTCCATAATTTGCGACTCTTGTACAACGGCCAGCTCAATTTGCTTAGGTTCCAAGATAGGGGCAATTTGATCTAGGCCACTTAAATCAGCGGGATCGCTCATGCCCACCAGCACAGAGTTTTCATTGTCTTCAATGACAAGAGCACGATAACGGCGCGCATATACCTCAGGCAGCAGTTTGGCCGTTTCAGGGGCGATACGGCGCTGAGAAATATCAAGAAAAGGCACATTCAATTGCTGCGCCAAAAAGCGTAATAGCTGCTGCTCACTAATAACCCCGAGATCCACCAGCGTAGCACCCAGTTTACGCCCCGAGGTTTTTTGCGCATGCAATGCCTGTTCTAACTGTGCATCCGTAATGATTTGCTCATGAACCAGCAAGTCCCCCAAGCGCATCTTTAAACGAGGTCTGATCATATTCCTGCCTACAACTGTTCATAACGAGCGCGTGCATAGCGCTGCGACTGCATCGACAATCCACCGAGTTGCAATGCCGTGCCATAATGACTTTTTGCGGCCTGCAATTCGCCTAACCCATCTTCACTGGTTGCCAATGCAAGCCACCATTTCGCCACATTCGGTTGGCGTTTAATTAATACGGTGAAACTTGTCTTGGCGATATCAAAGCGCTCTAAATTGCGCGCCGCGGTGCCTTTAAGAATCCAATAATCGTTATCCGCCAACCGCATTGCTTGTTGATCGTATTCATCAGCCAATGCTGCCAATACACGTGGATACTGTTTTTGCTCGGTCGCCATTTTGGCTATCAGTACACGCCATTCCAGTACCGATGGGTGTTGCTGTAAGCCGTTTACGAGTACACTGAAAGCTTCGTCATTGCGTTGCTGCCCATACAAAGTTGCCGCTAACATCGTACGCGCAGATTTGTGTGATGGCGCCAGATGTAAAGCCTGCTCAAATTGTGTAATGGCTTCATCAACCATGCGATAACTCAATGACTGTTGGCCTTGCTGGAACCAACGCTCTGCACGCTCAGCAGTGCTCAAAGCGGTAACCACCATTGCTTCATCATCACTCTTCGCTTGAGGTTGAGGTTGAGGTTGAGATACAGGCTTCTCTAACGGCTCAGTCTTGGCAACAATCGGGTCAGTAACAACTTGTTCCTTGTTTGACACTGAGCTGTCTTGCTCAGTGGGCTTAACCTCAATTGCTGGCGTGTTGTTAGCTACAATCAAGGTTTCCTCAGCACCGGTTTCTACTGGTATTTCTGCCGAGCTTGGTTGCTCTGCTATGACATTATCTTTAGCTGATTTATCAACGAGCAGCTTGTCAGCCACAGTCACATTTGTAAGCGCTACTTGCGCCGTGTCAGTGTTAGTTTGTACGGAGTCAGGTTGCTGAGATAATTGAGAGCTCGCTATTTTTGAAGGCGTATCTTGCTGCGACAACAACGGCGTAACTGGCATTGCAGTTTGTCGTTCAGGAATGAAGATATACGCTACACCAACAAGTGCACACGCAAGAAGAAATACCGACACAAACAAGACGGATTTTGGTAGCTCACGCCCTTTATTTAATTCAACAGTCGGCTCTAACCCCAGTTCCGAAGTATTGTCACGCTGCTCAATCGCTTTAAGTGTTTTGTTGAGCACACTCATAGCGCTTGCCTCCACAACCAAATACCCGCAATAGCGAGTAACGCAGGCGTCATCACCAACAGCGGCCACCAGCGCTGCCAACGATTCTGGCGCTGGCAATCTTCAGTATCAGAAATGGCGGCTTTGATGTAATCGGTTTTCAATTGTGTATGACCATCGCCATAGGCTTGCAGCAGAGTTTTATGGCACAAGGTGTTCACCAAACGAGGGATCCCCCGTGATGCAGCTGCAATTCGTTTGCATAACGCTGTGGAAAATAACTTGTTATCAACCCCGGCTCGGCGCAAGCGATGGTCAATATAGTATTCAACTTCAGCCGCCGTCATTGGCCGTAACTGATATGAAAAACCAATGCGCTGACGTAACTGACGTACGCGAGGATTGCTAAGGTGCAAATCGAGTTCAGGCTGACCAAAGAGCACCACTTGCAGCAGTTTCTTGCTTTCGGTCTCGAGGTTCGTGAACAGGCGTAATGCCTCTAATGCATCCCAACTCAGGCACTGCGCTTCATCAACAATCATCACTACCTTCTTACCTTGTTGGCTCAGTGATAAAAGTCGTTTTTCAATCGCTTGACTTAGCGCCTGCTGGTTAAGCTTGTCATCGTCGGTGAGCCCCAACTCAGCCGCAACGGCCCACCGTAACTCGTCTGGTGTTAAATAAGAGTTGGGAATATAAACAACAACATAGTCGTCTTCTAAATGGTTAATTAATTTGCGGCATATGAGTGTTTTACCCGTGCCAACCTCGCCGGTGACCTTGATAAAACCTTCCGACATACTGAGCGCACTGAGTAGCACTTTCAGCGCCTCGTTATGTGGTTGCAGTGCACAATAGAATTCCGTATTCGGTGTCAGCGAAAACGGCATTTCCTGCAAATTAAAAAAACTCAGATACATTAGTTTCGATACCAAGTTTCAAGTAGCTTTTTGGTGCGTTGTTGCTGCTTTTTCCATGTGTCAGGCATGACCACGGTTGGGCGTAGCAAGATAACCAGTTCTTTTTTATTCTGCTTTTTACGCACACTTTTAAATAAGTTGCCGACCACGGGAATATCACCCAGCACAGGAGTCTTAGAGACTTCATCGCTGGTAATGGTTTGCATTAAACCACCGATCACCACAATTTCGCCGCTGGCGGCGCGGATCACCGTATCAGACTCGCGAATATTACTCTGTGCCAGTGGCAACTCTAAATCGACGTCCCCTAGACGAATAAACTTGGTTTGCTCTTCGGTTTGCGTCACCGATGGGTGAACATGCAAAATCACCGAACCATAACGGTCAATTTGCGGCGTCACATCCAAAGCAATACCAGAGAAAAATGGCGTTAATTCGATATCGCTGTTGTTCTGCTGCGAGACGTTACCAATATCTTCACTGCTAGAGACATCGGTGACGAAGTATTCATCTTCACCAACCTTGATTACAGCCTTTTGATTATTGGTTGCGGTGACTCGTGGGTTCGACAACATTTGCACATCGCCTTGGGTTTGCAGCAAATCAATTACACCATCGAAATCACCACGGGCAATACTAAGTGAGGAAATGCCACCTAATTCACTGCTGATTGCATTCCCTAACACTCCGCCTGATGTACTAAAACTGATACTGCCGGCCAGGCCACTGGAAATTCGGTCCCACTGCACGCCCTGTTGGTATTCATCTTTGAGCGTGACTTCGATAATTCTTGCTTCAAGCACTACTTGACGTTGCAAGCTTTCTTCACTGTGCTTTAAGAATTCCTTCATGGCTGCAATTTCACTCGGTAACGCATGCACAGTAACTAAACTAGCTTGCGGACTGACGATGACGTAACGCCCATCACTCGTACCTACAAGTGCTTGCAGTGCCTCTTTTAAATCTTTCCAGAAATCATTTTCACTAGTGGTTTGAATATTTGAGCCATTGAGTTGCTGTACACCCGTACCAAAACTGCCATTGCCGCGATTGTTATTATTGATAGCGTTATTTGAGCTGTTGTTCTGGTTGTAATTACCATTAGAGTTATTGTTGTTTTGGTCGTAATCACTCACACCACCAGCAATGACACTCACATTGGAAACGCCATAACGTTTCATCATCAAATAGTTGACGGCGATTGATTCAGTGCGCATTTTTGCAGGTAACACCTGCACTACCTGCCCTTCAAGGAAGACGTCTAGTGGATACATACGGGTGATAATTTTTAGCACCTCGTCCATACTCACTTGCTTTAGATTCAAGCTTATATTGCCACTAACTTCAGGATGAATAGCCACACTGAATGGCGTGTCATCTACCAATGCATTGAAAAATGGCCGTAAAGCCACTTCATTGGCTACTACATCAAAGCGCGGTGTGTTCATCTGCGCTGGCGCGTCCACCCCTGATGAAATAGAGCTCAGCAATTCATCTTCAAACTCGACAGGCGGCTTGAGTTGCTCAGTTGGAGCAGTTTGTGCTTCGGCATTGAGCTCACCACGAATATGGGGTTGCACTTTTTCACCGGTACCGAATGACTGACACGCGCATAATAAGATGCTTGATGTGCCAAGGAATAACCAGCGCGCTATGTTGTTAGTGTTTAATATCATCGCCATATAATTTTAACTTTATTTGTTTGTTTCCCTGGTTTAGAAGCACAGAGCTAGCGTCAATTCGCGCTATTTGATAATCACCCAAGCGCTCTCCTTGTGAATACAAAGAGCCCGAGATAATTGCTTTAAATTGGCCGTTCTTTTTCACCACGGATTCCAATACCCAATCCGTCGCAGCTTGCTGATATTGGCTGCTGCCCTTAACACCTGATACAGGCTTTGTGGGGTCCAATAAAGGCTGTGCCACAAGCTGAAAGCTCAGTACCGTTAGCAAACTACAAAATAATAAACGTGTCATTGCTACTCACCGTCGCCAGATTTAGGGTCAATTCACCCTTCGGATACTCATCCACATGGTAATGAAACCCTGTGATCAGCACGCGCAATGGTGCCTGTTCGATTTTTTGCATATATGCCTTAGCCGCAAAGTAATCACCACTGACCTTTAATTCCATGTTGTGACGATAAAGAACGCGCTCAACGGTGTTTTCATCGATATTTTCATTGGTATTAGCACTAGGATTAGTATTTGCGAGCACTGGTTCAACGCCAATGACTTTGAATGAGGTTAATTGCAATCCAGAATGCTCAGCTAACAATTCAGATAACACCTTCGGCATATTTTCAGCGGCTATAAAGCCCTGACTCAGTTGTTGGAGTTGCAAGTCCAAAGAAGTAATTTGTAGCTCTTGCTCAGCAATCTTTTCACGTACTTTCGCTTTGTAATCTATCGACAGAGCTTGGCGCAGCGCCTGTTGCTGCGTATCGATCACTGCAATTTCTCGCTCAAGGTTAACCACTTGCTTGTTAAAATCAGCCTGCTTTTGAAACATCGGCATGATGACAAACCACACACTCAGATAAATCACACAAAACAGTGACACAGCCAGGATCATGACTTTTTCACGTTGTTGTAGTTGCCCAAAGCGCTGTTGGGCATCTTGCCATTTACTCACGGCCCACCCCTTCCAACTGAGTTGAAACCCTAAATTCTCTGAGCTCTTCACGCTTTTCAAATTCCAATACCGAGAATTCCTTACCGCTAAAATAACGCGATTGCTTCAACCCGTTGAGCCAAGTTGCGATCACACTAGGTTGCAGTGTTTGTCCTTGTAATTGCAGATGCTGAGATGCAACTGAAATGTCGGTAAGCCATAAATGTTCATTGTGGTAACGCGCCAAATCAGTCATAAATTCGCTGTAATTTGCCACCTGATTTGTACCACCGGTATTTAAGTATTCAATTAATTCCACACGGTTCTTAACGCGTTGTTGCTGTTTTCTTAGTTGCTCTTCTAATGCAGCAACATCACGGTGCTTTTGCAGTTGTTCGTTTAACACCTTGGTAGTGTTACGCATGGTCGTAACTTTATTCTGCGTGTCGACCAGTTTTTGTTGAGTGCTTTCAAGGCGCCAACTTTGCAAAGCAATACACAAAACCACCACAACCACAGTCGCAGCGATTATTTTGCTAACCAAAGACAAAGGTAATGGGTCTTGTTTTGGCTTTAAGCTTTTTTGATAGAAATCGATGCTGCGTTTCATGCTTGCTCCAACAATGGAAAGTAAGCACTGGCTAGCGCCACATAAAATTTAGGCTCGACTACTTCCGCGAGGTCCATCACGGGTTTGAACACCTTGATTGGCACAGACTGAAACTGGTTGAGTCGGGCGATGATTTGCTCAGTTGGGAACGAACTGTGAAACAACACTTCTTTAATAGGTGGTTGCTTCAATTGGCTTTCATAAAAGTCCATCGAACGCTGGATTTCCAGCCCCAAAGAGTCACTGAGGTTATTGATGGTTATTTCATCCGAACTCGACTCAAGTAACGCAAATCCTCGCAAACGACGATTTAGTAATAATTGCTGTTCACGAATTATCATCAAGCTTGGCTCTTGGCCCGGCTCTTGATATATGACCATGCGCGCATAATTGTCGTTAGCGGTCATATCTGCGATAGCCGTTTCCTTCACCGTGATTTTTTGCAGCTGCAATTCTTGGGTATTTAAGGCGTTCACTAATGGCGTAAGAAGGTTTTTATCGGCGGCAAACACGCTGATTTTGGCAGGCTGACCTGCTTGTTGAATTGGGTAATCAATATAGTCTGCAATGATGTTTTCTGGTGGCAGCGTAACCAACTCTTTGAGTGTCCAAGGGAGTGACTGAAGCAATTCTTCATGCTCTAGAGCTGGCTTTTCAGTTTGAACAATTTGATAATAGGACTGAGGAACTAAAAGGAAAACTTTTGCACCGCCTTTGCAAATAGACTTAACAAATTGCGCTATTTGCTCAGCACTGTTGGCGGTGTCGTGAACCGTTTCTGAAGCGGTGTCACTCACGTACCATTGTTGCTTTTGCTTCTTTAAGGTAACGGCCAATAACATGTTGGTACACAGCGACACACCAACAATTGTGTCCACTTGTTTTTCGGAACGAAACCACGGTATGCGCGCAAAGATGTGGGAACCCATAAAGCCTTTTATACCACCTTTTATTATTATTCTAAGTATCAATGATTTGCGAAAATTAGCAAGTCATTGCAGGCACTAAAGCGTATTGCATTTATGAACATTGTACCAAATACAATACCCGAGTCACCCATTATGCAACTGCATGATCCGCTTATAGAAAAAATGCAGATCTCGGTCAGTATTAAACGTGACGATTTACTCCATCCGATCATTCACGGTAATAAATGGCGTAAGCTCAAGTACAATCTAGCTGCCTTCGCAAGCTCTGATAAATCTGAGCTACTCACCTTCGGTGGACCTTTTTCCAATCATCTCTATGCCACCGCTGCGGCAGGAAAGATATTTAAAATCCCAACCCGCGCCATCGTGCGAGGGCCGTTTTTAGACGAGTCCAACCCCACGATTCGATTTGCCCGCGCATGTGGTATGCAGCTACACCCAGTGAGTCGCATCGATTATCGTCAACGCCATGACCCAAGCTATCTTGAGCAACTACATACCACCTACCCTAACGCATACATCCTCGAGGAAGGCGGCACCAATAAGGCTGCGTTAAAAGGCGTTAACGAGCTCGCTGTGAGTTTGCCCGAACATGATTATTTACTTTGTCCAACAGGCAGTGGCGGTACACTTGCCGGATTAATCACAGGGCATACGCGTAAGCAAGTCTTAGGCATTGCCGTTTTGAAAGAAGCACAATACCTAGTGCCACAAATAAACGCATTAGCACCACAGCCCATCTGTGATTGGCGACTAATGACGAATTATCACGATGGCGGCTACGGTCGATTCAGTTCGTCGCTTTGGGAATTTTGCCAATGGATGTACCGCACCCATCACTTGCCGCTGGAGCCTATATACAGTGGTAAGATGATGTATGCGTTGTGGCAACTAATAGAACAGGGGTATTTCCCCGCAGGCAGCCAGATAATCGCTGTGCACACTGGGGGGTTACAAGGAAAAGATGGACTAAGGTATCGCCAATTAATTAATGCGAGTTAAACACACTGATTTGGTTCATCGTGCCTGTGAAGTAGAAGCCTTGCGCGCCCCTAATACCGAGCTGTTTTAACACGTTTACTTGCTGCTGGCGTTCAATACCCACAGCATAAATAGGCACGCCGATACGATGAGCGTGCGCAACATAAGTCAGCACTCGCCGTTGAATATGTTTGTCTGTGTCTATGTGCGAAACCAATTCACTGGCAAGTTTAATGGCTTTGATGCGCACTGGCACCTGCTTCAACGCATCGGCGGGCCATCGACTTAACTGATCAATTATAACCCCCTGTACTTGCAACACAGGATCACTGAGGCGCTTGACTATTAAGTTCGGTTGTTTTGCCAATAAGCTCGCTGGACATTCGAGTGTTACTCGGGGATGATCGCCTAAGAAAGACATCAACTTCGGCCAGAAGTTATCGTCCAACCAGGCACTGGGTTGAATATTCACACTCACACCTGCTTGTAACTCTTCATTTGTTAGCATTTTATCGAGTCGACTCAGTACCGCTTCATCGACTTTGCGCGAGGTACCTTCTGAAGCATCATGACTGAGTAAATATTCCGGTGAAATCAACCCTAACTGAGGGTGACGGATACGTAGCAATGTTTCGTGATGCAGGATTTCATCGTTGTTCAAATCAAACACAGGCTGGAAAAAGCAGACGAACTGATTATTCTTCACGGCCTCAACCAAAGAACAAGATTTAGCGGCAAGTAGCATCGAATGATTGTGGCTAAAGGGGATACGATAGCAATGTTTATGCTCGCTTTGTTTCGCAAGTGCTAGCGCTGATTGAGTGAGCTGGTATACCACTGCTTGGTCTGCACCTGAGCGGTAATTACATACGCCGATTTTCACATCCCCCTCGCTCAATTCTGGTAACAGACTTCGGCAACACCCAAGTACCAGTTCATTGAAGGATTGCAGCTTTTCTTCGAGTTGCTTCACGCGAACTTCTTTGACTGTAATCGCAAACGAACCCGAATTAAGAATTTTGACTGACACCCGTTGCTGATGCTCCAAGCGCTCCTGCAATAATGCTTCAAGTAAACTCGCCACACCTGATGCTACTGAGCTCAGGCGATGACAATGCACAATCGCAAAGATGCTTTGATACGGCGGCAATCCACCAAAAATATTCTCGTTTACGGGCGATGGTAGCCGCTTGCTCTGTTTAGTGCGCTTCACTTCTAGTAGTTGTTGCCGCGTTAATTGGATAGAACGCCAGAAAAAAATCAGTAGAAGCGTATTGATAGCTAAAAACCAATGACTATTACTCAACCAAAGCGGCGAGCTATATACATTCAATTGACCCGTATCTGTACGTAATGTAAGCGGCACTGACACTATAAAGCTGTCGTTTTGTGGTTTGAGGGTTAAGCCGTAGGGCGCTAATAGCGTTGACATGACCCGCTCATTGACGCTGCCGATCTGATTAACTTGTGTACCTAAAGAGTGAAGCTCGGATTGGCGCTGTTGCAATAATGCCCACACCAATAAAGCATTGATCAAGATAACCCCACACATTCCCAGTGTGGTGGTAATAACAAGCTTTTGATACTTCCCTAAAATCGCCAATGCGCAATCCAATTACAGCCCTTTCAACATACATAAAGTGTTGTCCAAGAAAACCAGTTGCTCAAGTTTGGATAAATAAAAAAGCCCCATATCATGGGCGCTGCAAGAGAAAAGCATGGTAATTCAACAAGCTTTGTTGCCTCTACAATTGTTTTCAAAAAAGACTAGCAACTTGGGAGTTTTGTGCTTGTGTAAAACTAATATGGCAATGCCAAGATACCAACACAAAAAAGCCCAGTACAAAACTGGGCTTTCAATATCTAAACGCTAGGTGTCTAGCTTAGAACGGAATATCGTCGTCAAAATCAATTGGCGGTTCCATTGGGTTAGATGCGCCGCCTTGAGGTGCGCTTTGAGGCTTAGGTGCGAAACCACCGCCTTGGTGACCTGCTTGCTGGTTGCCATAGCCACCTTGGTTTTGTTGACCCATACCTTGATTACCTTGCTGCGCATAACCACCTTGTTGTGATTGACCGTAGCCACCTTGTTGCTGGCCTTGGTTGCCGCCACTGAAGCCGCTCTGTTGGCTTGCTTGTGGTTGTGCACTTTGACCACCTTGGTAGCCACCCTGCGGAGCGCCTTGCGGAGCACTTTGGCCTTCACCACGACCGCCAAGCATTTGCATTTTGCCATCAAAACCGTCAACGACGATTTCTGTCGTGTATTTTTCTTGACCGCTTTGATCAGTCCACTTACGGGTTTGCAGTTTACCTTCAACGTAAACTTGTGAGCCTTTACGTAAATATTCGCCAGCCACTTCTGCAAGCTTGCCGAACAACACAACGCGGTGCCATTCTGTACGCTCTTGCATTTGACCTGTGTTTTTATCCTTCCAGCTGTCGCTGGTCGCGATGCTAATGTTAGCAACGCCATTGCCGTTTGGCATGTAGCGAACTTCTGGGTCTTGGCCCAAGTTGCCCACTAAAATTACTTTATTAATACCGCGCGCCATGGATTTATACTCCTACTTTTCTACGCTGAGACGACAAGCTGTTGCGCCGTCTTTAAATCAAATTTTTTATCATCAACCTTAAGGTAACTGCGATTTTCATCACAGACTACGGTAGCTTCCAATACCCCGGGTAATTCTACTAATCGCGCCGCTAATTGTTGTGCATCTCGTTCGCTACTCACTTCGCTAAGCAAACTGATTATTTTACTACGCGGCGGCACTCGCATTTTTACAGCAATGACAAACCATATTACCCCAACCATAGCTGCTGCCGCAAACACCATCTCAGGGCTCGTTCTCTGGGCTACGAAACCACCCAAAATACCACCTAGAAATGCCCCTAGGAATTGCGAAGAAGAGAACACGCCCATCGCTGAACCCTTCTGATTTGCTGGTGATTGGCGCGAAACCAGTGCAGGCATGGTGGCTTCTAAGAAATTAAAGGCAACAAAATAAATCACCATACACACGGCAATCAGATACACAGAATTTGCACCAGCAACTAGGCCCAACATACTGACTATCAACATTAAAATCGCGGCTAAAAACAATGGCTTTTCTTTTTGTTTGGCAACCGCAAAAATCATCATCGGCACCATCAGCACAAATGACAAAATAAACACTGGAATATAAAGCTGCCAATGCTTATCTGCGGCCAAGCCATCACTAATCAATTGCATGGGTAATGAAACGAAAATGGTCGTTAAGGTAAGGTGTAAAAACAGCACACCTAAATCTAAACGAGCTAGATCTGAATTACGAACAAGCTTGCCGACATCAGCCAGGGTGACACTAGTTTCACCTTTTGGCGCACGGCGCACGGCATTGGGTACGAACCAAATCACAATTCCAATACCGACTAAAGCTAACGCGGCTGTTAGCCAAAAAACTCCCGCAACACCGTGGCTGGCTGCAATCATAGGCCCCATAAGCATGGCTATTGCGAAGCTCATCCCTATGCTCATGCCGATCACCGCCATTACTTTGGGTCGTTGCTCGTCACGGCTGAGATCGGCTGCCAAGGCCAATAATGCGCTGGCAATCGCCCCCATACCTTGTAAGGCTCGGCCAAAGGTGAGCATGTACATTGACTCAGCTAATGCAGCCACCACAGAGCCAATGGCAAACACAATGAGACCAGCAATAATGATACGTTTACGGCCAAAGCGGTCAGACAACCAACCCATTGGGATCTGCAGCAAAGCCTGAGTTAGGCCATAAGCACCGATTGCTAGGCCAATCCACATAGGCGAGAAGCCTGAGAGCTCTTGCCCATAAATAGCCAGCACAGGCATAAGCATAAAAAGGCCAAGCATACGAAACGCAAACACACTCGCAAGTGATACCGCCGCGCGCTTTTCAACACTGTTTAATTGGGATGCAGACATGACACAAATACAATCAGCAGGAACAAAATTATCTTGGCCGGCGATGATAACACACTCCCCCTTGATTGGGACATTGTCGGGAGTGAATTCACTGTGATTAACCGAGATAAATTCTGTTAGTTATCCACATAAAGTGATCCTGGCGCCATCCTCTAACATAGAACTAGGGTTTAGAAATATAAGCACTAAGGTGGTCGCTAAACGATGGTTAAATATGCGATACTTGTGCGTTATTTAGTAGCTCGGGTAATAGGCGGAGAATGGATAATATAGAAGTTCGTGGTGCACGCACCCATAACCTCAAAGACATCAACCTTACCATCCCTCGGGATAAATTGATCGTCATTACGGGCCTTTCTGGCTCGGGGAAATCATCTCTCGCGTTTGATACTTTGTACGCTGAAGGGCAACGTCGTTACGTGGAATCTCTTTCTGCGTATGCACGCCAGTTTTTATCTTTAATGGAAAAGCCTGATGTTGACCATATTGAAGGCTTGTCTCCGGCAATTTCGATTGAGCAGAAATCGACTTCTCATAACCCGCGGTCAACCGTAGGTACGATTACTGAGATATACGATTATTTGCGTTTGTTGTTCGCCCGAGTCGGTGAACCTCGATGTCCAACCCATGATTTACCGCTTGCTGCACAAACCATCAGCCAGATGGTTGACCAAGTGCTAGCGTTGTCGGAGGGCAGCAAGTTGATGTTGCTTGCGCCGGTGGTGAAAAACCGTAAGGGTGAACACGTTAAGCTACTTGAGCAACTTGCAGCACAGGGCTATATCCGCGCTCGTATCGATGGCGAGGTCTGCGACTTGTCGGATCCGCCAACTCTTGAGTTACATAAAAAACACACCATTGAAGTGGTCGTTGACCGCTTCAAAGTCAAAGAAGGCCAACAACAGCGCCTGGCCGAATCCTTTGAAACCGCGCTTGAGCTATCTGGCGGTGTTGCACAGATAGCCGCAATGGATGACTCACTCAATGAAGAGTTAGTTTTCTCGGCCAATTTTGCCTGTCCAAGCTGTGGTTACGCAATGAGCGAGCTTGAACCTCGCCTGTTTTCATTTAACAACCCAGCAGGTGCGTGTCAAAGTTGTGATGGCCTAGGTGTTCGCCAATACTTCGATCCCCATCGCGTAGTGCACAATCCTGAGCTGAGCCTTGCTGGCGGAGCGATAAAGGGCTGGGATAAACGCAGTTTTTACTATTTCCAGATGCTGCAATCGGTGGCTGAGCACTACCAATTTAATTTGGAAACACCATTCCAAGAGCTGAGTGAAGAAGCCAAAAAAGTAGTGCTTGAAGGCTCTGGCAGCGAAAAAATTGCATTTAATTACCGCAATGACCGTGGCGATTTGATCACTCGCAACCATGAATTCGAAGGCGTGCTAAACAATATGCAACGCCGTTACCATGAGACAGAATCGAACTCTGTTCGTGAAGAGCTTGCCAAATATCAAACCTCGCAAGCGTGCCCAAGTTGTAGTGGTTCACGCTTACGACAAGAAGCACGAAATGTATTTATCGACGACACCAACTTACCTGCAGTGACGGTAATGAGTATTGGTCAAGCGTTTGATTATTTTGACAATCTTGAATTTACGGGTCAAAAAGCGAAAATCGCCGATAAAATCCTCAAAGAAATTCGTGACCGCCTGTCTTTTTTGGTTAATGTTGGCTTGAACTATTTATCACTTGAGCGCAGCGCAGATACCTTGTCGGGCGGTGAAGCACAGCGTATTCGCTTAGCTAGCCAAATTGGTGCTGGCCTTGTTGGCGTGATGTACGTGCTCGATGAACCGTCGATTGGTTTACACCAGCGCGACAACGACCGTCTACTGCAAACCCTGACTCGCTTGCGTGATCTGGGTAATACTGTGTTAGTGGTTGAGCACGATGAAGATGCAATTCGCGCTGCAGACTACATTATCGACATTGGTCCCGGAGCAGGCGTGCATGGCGGCTACGTGGTCGCTGAAGGTTCGCGCGACGACATTATGAACAATCCAGAATCACTGACTGGCCAATACTTAAGTGGTGTAAGGGCGATTGAAGTACCAAAACAGCGCCATCCAACCAATGACAAATGGTTAGAGCTTTTTGGCGCCACAGGTAACAACCTTAAAAACGTTGATTTGCGTATTCCTTTTGGACTGATGACCTGTATCACCGGTGTATCCGGTTCAGGGAAATCGACATTGGTTAACGACACCCTGTTCAAAGTAGCACACACAGTGCTTAACGGCGCCACCGCTGTTGAGCCTGCTCCACACAAAGAAATCAAGGGGCTAGAGCATTTCGATAAAGTGATCGACATCGATCAGAGCCCAATCGGCCGTACACCACGCTCTAATCCAGCAACGTATACGGGCATTTTTACAGCTATTCGTGAACTATTTGCAGGCACACAAGAATCACGCTCGCGTGGTTACAAAGTTGGTCGCTTTAGCTTTAACGTCAAGGGTGGCCGCTGTGAGGCCTGCCAAGGCGATGGTGTAATCAAAGTAGAAATGCACTTTTTACCGGACGTGTATGTACCCTGTGATGTATGCCAAGGTAAACGTTATAACCGAGAAACCTTGGAAGTACTCTACAAGGGCAAGAATATCCATGAAGTGTTAGAGATGACCGTGGAGGATGCCCGCTCATTCTTCGACGCTATTCCTGCAATTAATCGTAAATTGCAAACCTTGATGGATGTAGGCTTGTCTTATATTCGCCTTGGTCAAGCCGCCACCACACTATCAGGTGGTGAAGCGCAGCGTGTTAAGTTAGCGCGCGAGCTATCGAAACGCGACACAGGTAAAACACTGTACATCTTAGATGAGCCAACAACAGGTTTGCATTTCCACGATATTCAACAATTGTTGGTCGTTTTGCATCGCCTGCGCGATCACGGCAACACCATCGTGGTGATTGAACACAACCTTGATGTGATCAAAACAGCAGATTGGATTGTCGATTTAGGACCAGAAGGTGGTAGCGGCGGCGGTGAAATACTCGTAGCCGGGACACCGGAAGAAGTAGCAGAACATAGCCGCTCTCACACCGGACACTACCTAAAGCCATTATTGGCATAAATGCCATATTGGGGGTAAAGTCTGAATAAATAACACCTATATTCAGACTTATCATGACTGCCCCCATATTGCGCCTTAAAGCGAAAATAGCGCGTAAAGCAAGAAGCACTAGGCAAGGGTTTGATGGCTTTTGGCACTCTTTAACCCTCGCTCAGCGCTTGTACACTGTTGCACTGATGGTATACCCAGTGAGCGTCTGGATGACCATGCTATTAACTGTAACCGCACTAGTCATTGAGTTTTGGCCGCGCTTTTTAACCCTGTTTCACTCCCTCCCAGGTAAAGCCATTTTACTGCTTTTCTATGCCACGATAACGAACTTTGTCCTTGCCACTGCGGCGAGTACTGTCAATGAGGTGACAGGCGTCGATGCGCAGCATTTCGATTACACCCATAATTTCGCAATCTTACTTTTCTTACCAAGCTGGATGCTGCTGCTTTCTGTAATCGCCTTATTGCTTTTACAGTTGGTACTTCCGCTCTATGTCTTGTTTTTATTGTTGTTCAAGCCCTTTCAGCGCTTTGGCATCACCCTAATGGATAATACCAAACGGCCTATCTTAACGGCCCTTGCCCGCTTTATTCTTTGCTTTATTACAACCTTGAACTTGTTTGTAGCCAGTGGCGATTTTGACAATGCGGGTGACGCAATGGCGCAATTGAATGATAGTTTTGAGCGAGGGATGCAACCCCAAGAAAGCACTGAGGAAGAGGCTTCGCGCAAGCAAAAGCAATTTGAAGTCACCGTTGGTGCGCAAAATGACAGCTCTGATAAACTAATCAAAGTGCTTATTGCGCAATTTGCGTATCACTTGGAGGCAGACAATTACTCACGCTGCGCCAAAAGTGACAACAGCAAAGTGGTAGAATTGAATGACTATGAAATCGTCGAGTTATTCGAAGATGAAAGCGCGCCATACGGCATTCGCTTTGAAGTGAAAAAGTGCATCTCTGCGGCATTTCCACAATAACGATTCAACAACAAGAAGCTCTATGACTGAGCTTCTTCTAAGTATGCCGAAAGTTGCGTTTTTTCATCGTCACTGAGTGCTTGTGACGCTTTGTTTTCAAAGTTATAGCGCACCATAACGGTTTTACCTTCAGCGCAACACTGGCAATGCTGCCAAGCTTGTTGCTTAATAACAAAGGAACTTGAGCCGATGCGCTCTATCATGGTTTTAACTTCCACTTCCTGACCGTAAAAAAGCTCCCCCAAAAACGTCACTTCCACCTTAGCGACAATTAAGCGCCATTGATGTGGATTAAGGTCCGGTGTAAAGATTTTAAAAATAGGCGTGCGGGCGGCTTCAAACCACACCGGTAGTACGGTATTGTTTATATGCCCGAGAACATCGGTTTCGCTAAATCGGGGCTGAACTTTTTCAATAAGCATAATAATTCCAATAGATAAGGTTGAAGTCATGACAGACTTTATTGGCGTTTATGATAACGCGCTTAGTGACACTTTTTGTAGTCAGTTTATCGACATGTTTGAACAAAGCCCGCATTTGAAGCAAGGCACAACATCGGGTGGTGTCGACTTAAGCAAAAAAGACAGCAGCGACCTTTACCTAAATGCGCACCCTGAATACCAACAACCTTTACAGCATATTCAACAAGTGACCGCACAGCACGTGATGCGTTACGTTGAAGAGCATTTATTTATGATGATAGGCGCTTTCGGCCTACAAGTTTTCCACCCTAAAACAGGCAAGCCTGTAGCACTGACCCAAGAAAACTTTGCTGAAGTGGCGGTACCTCAGCTTGGCACACTGATGCAGCAACTTTATCGCCTAGGCAGTATTCAAGCGCAGAAATATGAAATAAACAAAGGTGGTTATCCGTATTGGCACAGTGAGGTATACCCACAAGCTGGCCACAATGAAGCTTTACATCGTGTACTTTTGTTCATGTTTTATCTAAATGATGTGAGTGAAGGCGGTGAGACTGAGTTTTTCTATCAAAATAAGAAAATTGCGCCAAAACGCGGCACTATGGTGATTGCCCCTGCTTACTTCACACATACTCATCGCGGTAATAAACCACTCTCAAATGATAAGTACATTCTGACTTCATGGGTACTTTTCAATCGTGCTGAACAAATCTACGGCCAGCCAACTAAGTAGACACGTGGAAAAGATCAAAAAAGGCTGCAGTTGCAGCCTTTTTAACGCGAAGAAGATTAGCCGAGTAACTGGGCAAATAGCTCAAACAAACGGTCAATTTCTTCAATGGTGTTGTAATGCATACAACCGATACGTACCACACCACCTTTATCCATTACGCCAAGTTGCTCACACAAGCCTTGCGCATAAAAGTTACCATCCCAGACACAGACATGATGCTTGCCAAGAAACTCAGAAACTTGGCGTGGTTCCAGCCCTTCGAACGTCAGCGCAAAGGTAGGCGTACGCTGAGCTAAACGTGATTCATCGGTGATACCGAATAATTTAATCTGGGGAAACTCTTTGAGACGCGAAAGAAAATGCTTGCTCAGCGCCATTTCATGCATCTTGCTGTTAGTAAATGCAGCTTCTAAGCGCTCACGACGAGCGTGACTTGCATCTAGCTCACTGAGCGACGCAATATATTCTACAGCAGCCACTACACCAGCTAGACCCTCAAAGCTCTGCGTACCCGTTTCCCAACGACCCGGTACGACGTCTTTCGCTGGTTCAACCTTGTAAGGTGTGAAACCTTCTAAGTGTTCACGCTTACCATAGACAATGCCGACGTGTGGTCCAAAAAATTTATACGCTGAACACGCGAGGAAATCACAATCTAAATCTTGCACATCAATTAGCTCATGCGGCGCATAATGAACTGCGTCGACGTAAACCAATGCACCATATTGATGAGCCATTTCGATCATGCGCTTAACATCATTAATCGAGCCCGTGGTGTTCGATGCGTAAGTCACTGCCACCAGCTTAGTATTGGCATTTAAGAGTGACTCAAAATGCGCCATGTCCAAGGTACAATCTTCTTCATTGATGCGCAGTGCGTGAACAGTCGCTCCCTTGTCTTCAGCGGCTTGGCGCCACGAGGAAACGTTCGAGTAGTGATCAGCGTTGGTGACGATAATTTCATCGTTCGCCTGCCACTGACGTGAAATTGCACGGCTGAAGCTGAATGTGAGGCTGGTCATGTTAGCACCAAACACGATCTGATCAGCACTTGGGCTATTTAGTAAATCAGCGATAGCTTGGCGCGCCTCGCCCATTACCGCTACTGTTTTATCGCTAGAGAAAAACGCACCACCCAGGTTTGAATTGTAAAAACCCAAGTATGCTGACATTGCTTCAAGTACGCTTTGCGGCACCTGTGCGCCGCCAGGACCATCAAAGAAGATAGGCGCGGCGCCATCAACCTTCTGCATCAATGCTGGGAATTGGCTACGTAATGCGGATAAATTCATTGTTTTTCCTTAAGCTGTAAGCACGAAGCAGTCTAGATAACCCGGCTTAGACGCATCAAGCTTATTCATCGGCGTTGCATTATGCCACACTTGGCGATCGTCGATTAGCGCGAACATACCGTCTTTGATTTCCATCTTGAAACACGGTTTAGCTTCTTTGTGTTCATACACAAGCAATTCCCCACCGGCAATGTTTTCATGAGAAACACCTGCCACACACACATGGTCAAAGCCATCTTGGTGAATACCTTCAGGCGCTGGCGGCGTATCACTTTCAATGGCTAACATACGGAATTGGTGGATTTCGATATTTCTGTCAGCTTCAATGCCCGTCATAGAGATAAACTCAGCCACGATGCGTTTCATGCCATCTGTAGCAAGAAGGTCTGCATCGAGATTTTCATATGTGCGCTCAATATTGCCTTGAAAGGTATTAATCGAGTCGTCTTGCACGAATGCTTTAGTAGGCTGAAGCTTTAGCTCACCCTGCTCAACTTTAATCACAGAGTAACGACGCTTACGGAATGCACCATCTGCATATGGGTTGTCTGGAAGATGGTCAAAAGAAGGCTTAACTGCGTCGATATGCGATTGATCAATGAAACGAAGTTGCAGAAGATTCTGGTTATTTAACGAAGTCATAAAGATCCTGCCTAGAGTATAAAATTCGCGGGGATCTTAAGCTATTTTCATAGCAGAGTTGATTTCATTTATGCACCAAATTACACATAAATTGCATTAACAAACCAAATTAATGAAAATTACAGCTACATATTTCCATTCACTAAGTTTTGATAGAAACAATTTTTACTATAGTGACTGTATGCGCATAAAAAAGCCCACACCATGTGGTGTGGGCTTTTATCAAAATGCGTGTGTTACACAGCTTGCTGGATTATTACGTTATCCGCTTTCTTAGTGTATTGAGGCATCTTGTGGAAGTTCAAGTAACGGTAAGTATCAGCCGCTGTTGCGTTGATTTTCTCAGCGTATTCTTGGTATTCCGCAGGTGTAGGTAGTTTACCTAGAATTGCTGCTACAGCGGCAAGCTCAGCAGATGCTAGGAATACATTTGCACCTGTACCTAAACGGTTAGGGAAGTTACGTGTTGAGGTAGAAACAACCGTTGCTTTATCAGCAACACGTGCTTGGTTACCCATACACAGAGAACATCCTGGAGTTTCGATACGCGCGCCTACACGACCAAAGATACCGTAGTAACCTTCGTCAGTAAGTTGATCTTTATCCATCTTCGTTGGTGGTGCAACCCATAGTTGAGTTGGCAAACGACCGCCAAAGTTGTCTAGTAATTTACCTGCCGCACGGAAGTGACCAATGTTAGTCATACATGAACCGATGAATACTTCGTCAATCTTCTCACCAGTAACATCTGATAGAAGACGTGCATCATCTGGATCATTTGGCGCACATAGGATTGGCTCTTTGATGTCCGCTAGGTCGATTTCAATTACGTGTGCATATTCAGCGTCAGCGTCAGCTTCCATTAGTTCTGGATTCGCCAACCACTCTTGCATCGCATTGATACGACGCTCGATTGTGCGCACATCACCATAGCCTTCAGCGATCATCCACTTAAGCATAACAATGTTAGACTCAAGGTATTCTGCGATAGACTCTTTGCTTAGTTTTACAGTACAACCTGCAGCACTACGCTCTGCTGATGCATCTGAGAGCTCGAATGCTTGCTCAACAGTAAGGTGCTCAACACCTTCAATTTCTAGTACACGACCAGAGAATTCGTTGATCTTGCCTTTCTTCTCAACAGTAAGAAGGCCTTGCTTAATACCGTAGTAAGGGATTGCGTGTACAAGGTCACGTAGTGTGATACCTGGTTGCATTTCACCTTTGAAACGTACTAATACTGATTCAGGCATATCCAATGGCATAACACCTGTTGCCGCTGCGAATGCAACTGCACCCGAACCTGCAGGGAATGAGATACCTAGAGGGAAACGAGTATGCGAGTCACCACCTGTACCTACAGTGTCAGGTAAAAGCATACGGTTAAGCCATGAGTGGATTACACCATCACCTGGGCGTAGCGATACACCGCCACGGTTCATGATGAAATCAGGCAGTGTGTGGTGCGTTTTCACATCGATCGGCTTAGGATACGCAGATGTATGACAGAATGACTGCATTGTTAAATCAGCAGAGAAACCAAGGCAGGCTAGGTCTTTCAGCTCATCACGCGTCATAGGGCCTGTGGTATCTTGCGAACCAACAGTGGTCATTTTCGGCTCACAGTATTGGCCAGGGCGTACACCAGGCATATTACATGCTTTACCAACCATCTTCTGAGCAAGTGTAAAGCCTTTGCCAGAATCGGTTACTAGAGCAGGTTTACGGAAGATATCTTCAGCTTCCATACCCAATGATGCACGAGCTTTATCAGTTAGACCGCGACCGATGATCAGTGGGATACGACCACCAGCACGAACTTCGTCTAGGATTACGTCAGACTTTAGCTTGAACGTAGAAATCACTTCATCTGTACCGTGACGCTTAACAACACCTTCGTAAGGGAAGATGTCGATTTGGTCACCCATGTTCATGTCTTCAACGTTTAACTCGATAGGTAGAGCACCTGAATCTTCCATTGTGTTGAAGAAAATAGGTGCAATCTTACCACCAAGACACACACCGCCAACGCGCTTATTTGGTACGAATGGAATGTCATCACCCATGAACCAAAGCACAGAGTTAGTTGCTGACTTACGTGATGAACCCGTACCTACAACATCGCCTACGTATGCCAGTGGAAGGCCTTTTGTTTTAAGCTCTTCAAGTTGTGTAATAGGACCAACTTCACCCGCTTTGTCTGGGTTGATACCATCTCGCTCATTTTTCAGCATAGCTAGTGCGTGAAGTGGGATATCAGGACGTGACCAAGCATCAGGCGCTGGTGATAAATCATCAGTGTTTGTTTCGCCTGTTACTTTGAATACAGTTACTGAAATTTTTTCAGGAACCTGAGGCTTCTCTAGGAACCACTCAGCATTTGCCCATGACTCAACAACTTGCTGCGCAAACTTATTACCCGCTTTTGCTTTTTCTTCTACATCGTAGAATGCATCGAACATAAGCAGGGTGTGTGAAAGACCCTTTGCAACGATTGGCGCGACTTCTTCATCGTCAAGTAATGCAATCATCGGCTCGATGTTATAACCACCAAGCATAGTACCAAGTAGTTCAGCCGCTTTTTCTTTATTGATTAATGGTGACTGAGCTTCACCCTTTGCTACCGCAGCTAAGAAACCAGCTTTTACGTATGCAGCATCATCAACACCTGGCGGTACACGGTTAACGAGAAGGTCAAGAATGAACTCTTCTTCACCCGCCGGTGGGTTTTTAATTAATTCGATAAGGTCAGCAGTTTGCTGCGCATCTAGTGGTGCAGGCACAATACCTTGGGCTGCACGCTCTTCAACATGTTTACGATATTCTTGAAGCACAATTATGCCCTCTTGGTGACGTGAAAGCAGGCGGCACTCTTTTGCTCGGCCCACTTATAGAAATTTGACACGGTAGCAATTATAAAGGCTTTAAAGATAGAAGAAAATTAACCCTTTTGCCTAACCGCAAAATAGTCATTATAAATATGGTGAATGTAGCTGTTTAATAAAGTAAAGAATTGTGAATGTTAATTAAGAATTATTTGCAAAAAGCCCGGCGAGTGCCGGGCTTTTTATACGGACTAGTTAAAATTAGTCACGTTTGATAGCTACACGCTCTTTCACAGAAATATGCGCTTCAACGCGACGGTTTTCCGCATGTGCTTCTTTTGTATTCGCAGGATTAAGAAGACGCTCTTCACCTAGACCAACGGTTTCAACGCGTGACGCTGAAATACCATCTTCAATTAGTTTTTGCGCTACTTTATCAGCACGTTTCTTAGAAAGTGTTTTGTTGTAGCCTGCATCACCCACTGCTGAAGCATGACCTTCAAGTAACACTTCAGTTTGCGGGTATTTAACCATGAAGTCAGCAACTTTTTGGATGCCGTCGAAATAGCGCTCATCTACAGCCGAACCATCGTGAGGGAACTTAACCATCAGGCTCACTTTATCGCCTTTTTCCATATAACGCGTACATCCGTATGCATCAACCGCATCGGTCATAGGTGTGTTTGCACAGTTATCTTTAGAGTCAATTACGCCGTCGTTATCTGAGTCTTTTGGCTCTGCCACAACAACTGGCGCTGGCTCTACAACTGGCTCAGGCTTTTTACCGAAGTGATAGCTCAGGCCCATTTTCAAGCCAAAGTCAGAGTGGTTTTGGTTCAAGCCTTCATAATACATGGCTTCGCCATAAAACGCCCAATTGTAATTCAAGTGATTACGGAAGCCTAAACCTAGGTTTGCCGCATTGAAATCGTCGAAAACATCAAATTTTTTCGCACCGATGATGCCGTAGATAGAATCATTGAAGTGGATAAGGACATCACCACCCCAACGCTCACCTGTTTTATGATTATCTGTGTTTTCCTTGTCTAACTCGAGTGCTGTGAAATTAAGACGTGCTGTCCAGTATTCATTAAAGCGATAGCCGACTTCAGCACCATAACCTAGAGATTCCCCTAACTCTAAAGGATTCTGAGGAGATGAGTAACTCGCGCCTTGAGGATCGTCCCAGTCAGCCCAAAAGTAATCGCCGTATACACCGATATGCAGGCCATGTTGAGGATTTTTCTGTTCATCAGCAACAGCAGCAGTTGATGTCATTGCCAAAACGATAGCAGCAGAAAGTGATTTGATTTTCATTAGTTTCCATCCCATTTTTACGATTATTAGTCAAACACACAGTTGCTGTACTTTGGCAGCAATCCTGTGCGCCAAGTAAGAGTGAATTCGCGCTCTTACTCAAAAACATTCCAATTTAAATAATCCCATCAGCCGACATTTTTTGGTTTTATCGCAGGCGGTTACATTATTCCCGCCAGGTCAAGATCCGCGCTAACAGTCTTTCACATACTACAGTGTAGACTAATTGGATAAATTCACCATCCTCCAATCAGGAACGATATATTAAACTATTATCTTGCTGAATATAAGCTGATTTTCGTATTAATGTATTAAAAACAGAAACACCTTATGCGTAAAAAAAGCACTCTTGCAGAGTGCTTTAGTTTATACAAATCAAATAGGGGTTAACCCTACAATAACTCATCTAACTTAGAAAATAGTGCTTGGCTATAGTCAATGAAGGCCTGCACTTCATTTTTCTCCTTGTCCTGATTTAGCCAAAGCAGTAATCCCGATATTTCGTTATGAAGCCCTAGTTCGCCTGCTTTAGTATAAGCTTCTTTCAATTTGTCATTGAAAGGTTGCAGCTCTTTAGCGATTTCCTTTGCTGGCGTTACACTTTCGTACTCACGGATTGCAGCACGAGTCTTGGTCTGCGTTAAGTCCATAGAAAAAGCGACCAACTGTTCAGAGCCCAGTTGGAGTTGACCGGCCTTGTTAAATGCTTCGTCATACTGGCCGCTAAAAAAGGATTCACTCACATCTTGGAGTTGTCCCATCATATTATTTACCGCTTCTCTCTCACCTTCATCAAGCTCGCCATTAACAGTCAAAGTGAACGACACGTCGCGTTGCTCATAATTAGAGTACGCATACCCACTTTGCCCTTTGTCACCCTGAGCAGTGGATGCCGCCTCACCCGCTTTATAATTGTGATCTAGGCTAATGATGACTTCATCACCTTGTGCGGTAGTAAAACGATATTCAGCGTTATTAGTTAAGCTCATGAATTGCGCTTCGCTAACCTGCACAGATTTGCTCTCAGGTTCACCGAACAATGACTTTTCAAATTCATCTAAGCCAGAGTAAATGCCATCCTTTGACTTGGCGATGCCTTCTTTTATCTCGTCATTCAATAAGCCTGACTCATCTAACTCAGAGGTCGCATCGTCAACCCCCATTTGCACGCCTTTACGAGCTTGTTCGAGCATCTCGGTTAACTTATCATCGGATGCGCCGTCTGCTTTGGCTTTTTTGACCGCCCCTGTGACAAACTGCAGTACATTTTTGACAATAGCTTCAAAGTCAAACAACGGCTTGCTTTCTTTTTTTGATACAGGTTCGATGCCGAGAGCCTGCGCAAACTTATCTTCTAGCACTTTTGCACCGATCTGACGATGGCTGCCAAAATAACTATCTAATTTCGCAAGTTGGCTGAGTGCGGTTGGACTCATTTTGCCTTTGCTCTGCTCCAAGCCTTTGCTTGCTGGATTAAACCATTGATTTGTATCATTAACTTTCATAATGGTATCAGAGGCATCGCCTGCAACAGGCAGCATGCCGCGCTCCTTTTAGAGAATATATACTTAGTATATCGGCAGACATTGACAAAACTGTAGAAAAAACGAGCAAATAATTCACTATTGTGACTGGACAATTATTTGCAGCCTCCTAAAATAGCGGCGCATTAAAATTTGTAGGGGTCTTCATGCCAGTTATTAAAATCAACACGTCAGTGTACGAACAGCAGTTAGCAGAAAAAGCGCAACGAATTAACGCGCAATTTGCGCGCTTTGGTGTGAAAACCTTAGAAGTATTTGAGTCTGAGCCTATCCACTATCGCCAGCGAGCAGAATTCCGAGTTTGGCATGATGGCGATGAGTTGTACCACATCATGTTCAACCAAGAGACCAAAGAAAAAGTGCGTGTAGATAGCTTTGACCCAGGTGCAGAATTAATCAATGCCCTTATGGTTGAAATGATCAAACAGCTAAAAGACAATGAAATATTGCGCCGTAAGTTATTCCAAATTGACTACCTCACGACACTAAGCGGCAACGCACTGATCAGCTTGCTCTATCACAAGCAACTCGATGAGCAATGGCTTGCACAAGCGAAGTTATTGCAACAACACTTGCAACAAACGTTTAATGTCGAACTTATCGGCCGAGCGCGAAAACAAAAGCATGTGTTAGGTAATGAATATGTGGTTGAGCAACTATCTGTGAATGGTCAGCAATACACCTACCAGCAAGTTGAGAACAGCTTTACCCAGCCTAATGCGAAGGTGAACGAGAAAATGCTCGCGTGGGCGCAAGATATTTGTGCACCGCTAAAAAATGATTTGCTCGAATTATATTGTGGCAACGGTAATTTCTCCATCGCCCTTGCGGGGTCCTTTAATCGTGTGCTGGCCACAGAGATCTCAAAATCTTCAGTTAAATCAGCGCAATTTAACATCGCCGCAAACAAAGTTGAGAACTTAGACATCATCCGCATGAGCAGCGAAGAATTTACGCAAGCAATGCGTAAAGAACGGACGTTCTCTCGCCTCGGTGACATCGACCTGCACAGTTATGACTGCCAAACTATTTTAGTCGACCCGCCGCGAGCAGGAATGGACGAACTGACGTGCAAACTGACCAGTGAATACGACAATATCATTTACATCTCATGTAATCCTGAAACACTGGAGCGCGACCTAGACTTGCTCACGCAAACCCATAATGTTTCTCAGTTTGCTATTTTTGATCAGTTCCCCTACACCCATCATGTTGAATCTGGTGTGTATCTTACTCGCAAGTAAGCATAAAAAAACCGCATCTTAGATGCGGTTTTTTTGAGTCTGAATTAACTTATTTTTTTGCTAAAAAGTTGATCAATGCAGCGATATCATCTGGTTCAGTAACGCCAGACTCTCGGCCAAGAATCAAACGATATTTACCGTTAACAATGAATGTTGGTACGCCCTTGAGCGCGCCTTTCTCTTTAAAGTATTCCTGATCGCGTTGCATTTTTGACGCCTTAGTGCGCACCGCAAAGCCTGAGAATAATTTATCAAATTTCTCTGCATCAACACCATTGGCAACAAAGATATCTTTCACATCCGCAACTTCATTAAACTTTGCGCGTTTAGTGTGAATGTGACTAAAAATAGCAGACACTAGCTGCTCTTTCTCTGGTAATACACTCGCAGTGGCCAGTGCTTGAGAAAGCATATCTTGGTTTTCGGCACTACGCCCACCCATAAAGTTAACGTGGCTGCGTTTGAATTCAACTTCGCCATCAATCTTTGGTTTTACATCCACCAATAGACCTTCATAGGCATTACACGCTGGGCAATAAAAAGAAAAGAACTCTTTAACCTCAGGCTTACGGCTAGCGCGGTCAGAAACAACTTCATAGTGAGTTCCTTCTTCGAATTGGGCTGCAAACGCGCTTAATGGCAAAGCCAAGGCCATCATGGCAGCAGCAATAAACTTCTTCATACCTAAGACTCCAAATTATTTTTCTAATAAATGATTTACAAGTTCATTGAGCTCTTGCTGTGACTTCATCGTGTGCACAAGCACTTTGTACTTGTCGTTTACGATAATTGTTGGCACGCCTGTCAATGCACCTAGTTGTGTGAATGCCTCTTGGCTTTCAATCGCATCTTTTTCACCCGTCAATACAGGCATACTGCTAGCTAACATTGCATAGCGCTCTGCACTGATGCCTTGGCTTGTTAATAGCATCTCAACTGATTCTTGCGTTTGCAAAGGCTCACGTAAACGGTGGATGCTATCGAATATAGCGGCAGCCACTTGCTCGCCTTTGCCTTCTTGCTGAGCAACAAGGTAAGCCGTCGTTAAACGGTTTTGGGCTTCTTTATCAATTCGAAGAAAGTTTACATGGCTCTTTTCCAAAGGCACCCCTTCAGGTAATGACGATTTTAGCGCGCCAACCACTGGCTCTAATTTGTAGCAATGTGGGCAGTAGAACGAGAAAAATTCCGTTACTTTATCATTACTTGATGCTTGAGTTTCTAAAACCTGATAATGCTCACCCGCTTTAAAGTCAGCGGCAAACGCTGCAAGCGGTAAACAAAGTAAAATTAACGAACGTTTTAGTGTTTTTATCATAATCGTCTCTTAAGAAATCCTGTGTTACTTCTTTAGGGCATCAGCTTTAACGGTGCTTCATCAAGTGCAGCGAGCTGCTCTTTGAGCGCTAACGTTTGTTGCTCCCAGTATTTGTCTTGCGCGAACCATGAAAAGTTCCGTTCAAATGCTGGATCACTCCAACGTTTTGCAATCCAGCCCATGTAATGCACCATGCGCATAGCACGCAGAGGCTCAATCAATGGCAACTGACTGTGGTCGAAATCAGCAAACTCTTCATAGCCACCAACCAAGGTATCCAGTTGCAGTAACTGATTTTGCCGGTCGCCACTTAACATCATCCACAAATCTTGAATGGCAGGCCCTTGTCGGCTATCGTCCAAGTCGACAAAGGTCAGAGTGTTATCCGCTGACCACAATATGTTGCCCGCATGGCAATCACCATGCAATCGGATAGTATCAACTCCCTTATACAATTTGCTAGCTTTGTCGATAACTTGATCGAGCACAGTGTAAAACGGCACTGACATCGCATCACTGACCAAATTACTTTGCGCTAAATGAATACGCGCTTGATGCAAATACTCATCACAGCCTAAGGTTGGTCTCTCATGGAATGATTTGGCTTGGGCAACCTTATGCATGCGCCCAATCAAACGACCAAGCTGCTCAAGCTGATCCAAATTATCCATTTCAAATTGGCGGCCGCCGACACTCGGGAATAACGTAAATCTGTATCCTTGATGTTCAAACAAAGTTCTACCATCAATGGCGAGTGGCGCGACCACGGGCACATCAGCATCACCTAACTCAGCGCTGAAAGCATGCTCTTCGAGTATTTGTTCGTTGCTCCAACGCTCAGGCCGATAAAACTTCACCACGTACCTACGTTTATCTTCAGCCATGAACTGATAAACGCGATTTTCATAGCTATTCAGTGCTAGTAAGCCAGACTCGGCATACACCTCCACGCTATCCAGAGCATCCAATATCGTATCGGGTGTTAATGACGCAAAACTAAACTCACTCACCCTAGCGTCCTTTGATGAAATTACTGCTTTGTCTGATCTTTGACTCAGGATCCGCAGTTGGGTAAAGAACGAATTCAAATTCAGTCAGTGGCTTTTTCAAATCATAAGGGTCGATAACAACTGACAAAGGCACATTGTGAGAGCGACCAGGCCCGACAGAAAACTCCAGATTGCCAATAACTTGATAATGCTCCAATCCTTCTATTTCAACGGTAAAGTCTTGCACAACCTGCGCTTTATTGATGACTTTCAAAGTGTAAGTGTTTTCTACCAGACCATTGACGTCTGTTCTAAAAAGCTGATTTCTATCGCGAATAATATCTAAATCCATGGGCACTCGCATCGCGATATTGGCGCCTAAAGCACCAATGAGCACTAATAGAATGACCGAATAGCCGATTAACTTGCCGCGAATTGGCTTGGTCTTCTCCGCTGACGCCTCAAGGTTGCGCTCCGTAGTATATGAAATAAGGCCCCTGGGGTAATTCATCTTATCCATCACCCCATCACAGGCATCAATACAAGCACCGCAGTTGATACACTCGTATTGCAGGCCATTGCGTATATCGATACCGGTAGGACACACCTGAACACACAAATTACAGTCGATACAATCACCAAGACCCAGTTCTTTAGGATCTTGCTTACGGCCACGTGGTCCTCGGCTTTCACCTCGTGTGGCGTCATAACTTACTGTAAAGGTATCTTTGTCGAACATCGCTGATTGGAAACGAGAATAAGGACAAATATGCAAACACATGATTTCGCGCATCCAGCCCGCATTGCCATATGTGCACAAGGTAAAGACCACAATACTGAGAAGTGCATAGCCGCCAACAGAAAATGTCACTACATCTAAAATCAGCTCACGCATCGGTGTGAAGTAGCCGACAAAGCTAATCGCTGTGTATAAAGAAAATAAAATCCAACTGCCGTGCTTGGCACTTTTTCGCCAAAACTTATCAAAGTCCATCGGTCTTTGATCAAGCTTTTTCCTTTGGTTTGCCGAACCTTCGAATTTTTCTTCGAACCAAATGAAGATGAATGTCCACACGGTCTGCGGGCAGGTGTAACCGCACCAAACGCGACCGTAGAATGTCGTGACTAAGAACAACGCAAAGGCTGCAATCATGAAGATAAATGCAAGGATGGTTAAATCTTGAGGCCAAAAAGTAAGGCCGAAGATAGTAAATTGCTGATTAAAGATATCGAACAAGACTGCTTGTTGGCCATTGTAGTTTATCCAAGGCAACAACATGAATGCTAACATACCCACTAGACCGATACGCTGCCTCAACAACTGATGCAACCCTTTGACGGCCCTGACATAGATACGATTGCGCGGGTTAAATCTGTCGTATTCGGCCCCAGATGGCTTTTCTATTTTCACTTCACTGGGTATGTTTTTTACCTTGATACGCTGCTCGTTATCCATCTTTCTTCCTCAACGCCACTGATATTCTAGCCAAAAATATCTTTTTGGGTACAATTAAACCAAAGCTGACTGCATACTGATGGCAATTATACCAAGTCACAGGTGAAAATGATGTACGCATACACCTTATATTTGCCTAACCGTAAGTGTCACTTGCTTTTAAAACAAAGAGTTTACTAAACTAAGCGCGTATCCAACGCTATCTAGATCAAGGTTTATCTATGAAGAAGCTATTGTTATTTGTAATTGTCGTATATGCCTTACTCAGCATAGATCATCCCATAATTAAGGAACCGAGAGATAAAATTTTTAATACGGTCATGTCTAACCTAAGTGACTCAAGTAAAGTAAACACAGAGGTTAAAGCTACAAGAGCCTTGAAAGCAATAAAAGAGTCTATGAGCTTTACTGATGAACAATTGAAGCATTTAGAAGCAAACTTCCAATCAGTGAGAGAAATGTACAGATGGGAAGCTAAGTACTGTAAAACCCCGGCGCTGAACGAATATTTCTTTGGTGATGACCTGCGCCAAGTATGTGACTTGCTAGCTAAAACACATTAGATAACCATGGATTTTTCAGCCATCAACAAAAAGCAAGCAGACTCTTTTGCATTGCAAAAGCGTTTACTTAAACAACTATCGCAGGGAAAAAAAGTGCCGTGTGAGAAGTGCAACACAGATATCAAATTGGTATTGGATGAGCCTGGACTCGCGCGCGCTAGATGTGCTCATGGCTGCACTGACATTCTACTGCAACTAGGCTAGAGGCAGGTTACTCCTGCCATTGCTCTTCTTCATCAAATAAACCGCTTTGCACGGCTGAGATCTCAATCAAATCTGCAAAACCCAAGCTAAAATCCCCCATCATATCCAGCACTTGGTCATGGAATTGCTGTTCATTCTGGGCATTTGCCTGTGCCAGTGCAACAAAGTCAGATTCTGAGCTAAACAGACCAAGCACTAAAATAGCCTGACTTAGCATTTCTTTGGTCTCAGCTTCCAACGCTTCGGCGCTAAGTAAAGTATCAATGTATCGGCTCACACCCAGATTAAAACCACTCGCCCAGAGACTAATCGCACTATTACTCGCCAAGTTATCTTGCCAACTGGCATTCAGTGGCACCGATTTGTGTAAATTGAAGCCTATGTCGTACACTTGCTCACTCACATGGTGATGGAGATTCATGAGCGCAAACAACACACTTTCATCAGTTTGCGCAGCATCTTTCCCCAGCACCTCAGCCAACCAATCGTCAGGCTCAATGGGCGATGGTGCACATACCAAGGCGAACAAGTATCCATTCACCTTGGCAAAGGGCATAGCATCAACTTTGGAATTTAAAAAAGCTTCCAGCGCTTCAAATGATGATTGCATTAGAAGCTGATCCGATAACGACCGTCTGCGCTTTGACTACCAATAAACTGCACAGCATCATGTACATCTTTTGGTAGGCTTGCGTCTGGTTTAATGAAACCATCGACTGTCAATTGTCCGCGCTGATTAAACCCAGCGTCAACTTGGAGGCCCAGTAAATTCTCTTTGCTCACTTTCACACTCGCGCTGCCGTTAACACATGACAGCTCACCTTCGAGCTCCCCAATACTAAACCAGCCATTGCGACCTTTAACGTTAATGTCGGCGGAGCTAATAACACCTGCCATTTCACCACAATGAGGCTGCCCGAGTTCATAAGTGTCTAGCTCGAGAAAAACGAGCCCTTTAGCTTCCGTGGGTACTGGAAGTTTTACTTGGCTTAGAACAGTTTCCAGCGCAACACGTGCGCGCACATGTTCGAGCTGTAGCGCGCCATCAGATAAGCCGTATTTGACTAAGCCGTTGGCTGACACTTCACCGGTGTTGCGTTTATTGCCAACGATCACATCGGCTTTTAGCTTCATGCCAAGTAAAGCGCTGGGGTGAATATCCCACTTAACGCGACTTAAATACTGGCCTTGATACTGAACTCCATTTACCTGACCTTGCCAAATTGAACCTGTTGCTGGGCCCAACTTTAGGCCTTTCGGCATGTGCGATTGACCAAGCTGTATCGCTACCGAGGCGGGTAACAAAGCAATAGCAAAGCCGATAAAGCAAATGAAAAATACAATGACGAGTGCTGTCAACTTCTTAAATGACATGATTACTCCAATACAATACGGCTAACACGAACATGGCCAGGTTTCGGATCGAGCGACAACTCGATATTTGAAATGGTAAGCCCATGTTGATGCACAATCTCATCCAACCAAGCAAGTAGCTGGTTAAAAGGCACACTATCAATATTCAAACGTAAGCCATCACCGCTCGGTTGCATACGGCTGATTTCAATTTGGTAACGACTGCGAGTACGGTTCACCACTTGAGTCACATTACCGGAAGAGGCCGCTTGTACGTTACTGCCTTTAGCTTTGATTTGCACCACACTCTGCTGCACAAATTGCAGTAGCTCCTGCTGTTTTTCTGATTCTTGTTTGGCGCTGTCCACGGCACTATTTAAAGGACGATAGATAGCCATGACGAAAAAGAAAATCACAAAAATGACGCCAGCGATGGACAGCAAGGTTTGCTCTTGCGGTTTAAGTGATTGCCAATAATTAGTCAAGCTGCTCATTGCGCCCCCTTAATGCGTAATTCCCCAACCACACTTTCACCGTCATTATTTAATGAACCTTGCTCGACTTCAAATCCTCGCTGCTCCAACCGTGCCTTAACTTGCGCAAAACTTTGGAAGTCTTTCGCTCGAGCACCGACTCGAAGCTCGTTACGACGCTGATCAAAGCGTAATGTCTGCGTCACAAACTGCTCACTTTGCTGCACGATATCAGCAAAGTCTTGCAGCATTACCAAAAAGCGGGCGCTGTCGCTACTACCGCTATCCCCCAAGGCTTTATTTATTTGGTTACGCAATAAATGCGGTCGTACTTTTGTTCCTGGGAAGGCTTTTTCATATGTCGATACCACTTGCTCTTTCGTTGCATTGGCCGCTTGAGAATAGTGATACCACTGCGCACCTTTAACACCCAACATAAACAGTAAAGTAACCACAGATGCAGCAATGGCCGGACGCCAGACTTTAATCCAGCCGCTGCTCTTTTTCTTATAAGCGAAAGCGCCTTGGCGCAAATTAACCGGTGACGTTGCCTTAGCAAACATCGCTAATGGCAATTCGAATTTATCCTCGTGGCTATGTGCTTCTACTGCAGTGGGTATTTCCGCCAACGGGCTGTACAAATCAAGCGCCGTAATCTGTGCGGCGGTCAAAAACTCAGATGCCCAAGTAGCCTCGAGCTGAGCCCCTAACCATGCGCCGTGACGCACAATAAAGCAATCATCAGTCAACGCAAGTACCGAAGCACGCCCCTCTGCAGGTTCGGGCAGCAATAATGCATCAACATACACTTTCGCTGGCGTTATATCTGCTTCAGCACACATATCCAGCCAATGTGCCAGCCATTGCTTGTTCACCATGGCAACATTGATAAAGTGCTCTTCACCCAGACTGTATGCATCACCTTGAGCAATGAAAAGAGTATCGATATCAACCGCCACTTGCTCTTCGACCATAAATGGCAATGCTTGGGCAAGCTTTCGGCTCCACTTCGCAGGTAATTTGACCGATTGCAACTGCACTTGTGCACTCGGTAGTATCAGCGTGCAATCGCGGTGTTGTGCCTTTTCGGACAATTCAGCTAAGGCATCTGCACCTTGAAGCTGACCGCTGGCGATCACTTCATCTTCAACAGCATTAAAAACCAACCAATGAATCGGTTGTTCAGGGCGCTCGCCCACGTGGATCAGTAAGGACTCTCTCACTGCACGCCTCCAAATTTTCGCGCCAAAATAGTTATATTTTTATTATCTACTTGTAGTAGCGACGTCATAGTAAACTCAAATTCAACAAATGTTGCTGTAGTCTGTAATTGAAAATACTGACTCTTAAGCACAAATCTATTGTCGTCGGCAGTCACATTTTGACCACCTTGTTGGGTAACTTCATTGGCAAAATCTGCCAATGAATCGAATCCTTCTTCAGGTCTAGCCGAAATCACTGACTGCGCTGCAGACTCTGAAAGCCCTTCAACCATAGCAGCTAACAGCAATGCTTGTTCTTCGGTGATGGTGTTCACGTTCAATGCGAATACTTCATTGTCTGGGATCACGCACACATAGGGCATCAACTTTTGCATCGCAAGTGGGTTAAACCCTTTGACTAAGCGTAGTTCCGATACATCCGCAAAAAAGTTATTGGCCGTAAGATATGGTACATCTCGAGATAAATACTCATCTTCTTCTGCACCAGAGCGCATAGTGATGCTGTCTTCGTCGAGCCAATCAAATACGCTATCTGCCATGGCTTCTTCTGATTCCTGCGTAGGCAAATCATCAATTTCCTTTAACAGTTCCAATAGCGCTTTGTGGGCCGGGTTTGTTTTTACGTAGCCACCTTGAGCGGAACTTGGTTCCGCACGCAAAGCATTTAGGTTCAAACATGCCTGTAAATCTTTGATTTCACCACTTATAGTCCCGCCATCTACAGGAAATGGTGTATTCGCGGCCAACGCCCAGCTTTGCTTCAAGTGCATTTTGTCAGGCTCGTTTTCAATGCTTTCGCGAATGACTTTCTGCGCTAATGCTTCAGCGGAATAGGCATACCATTTAGCCTGGCGGAAATCATCGTAGTTGGCGGACTTTTGCACTTGCACCATTAAGTTGATACTCATCTGCGCAGCAATGGTTGCAGCCAACGCAACAATAAACAATACGATGATAAGTGCCGCACCTCTACTGCTCTGGTTAGGTCCCATATCGCCCTCCACCAGTACCACCGCTGCTTCCGCCTGATTGACCGCCTGAGCCGCCAGTATTACCGCCGGTTCCACCTGAGTTACCTTGATTGCCCCCTTGCGTACCACCTTGGTTATTACCAGAGTTGCCTGACTGTGGTGGTTGAGGTTTAACACCTTGCCCTGCTAACAAAAAGGCACGGCGAATTGGTTCGCTTTCCTCAAGTGTTAAGGTCACTGCAACCGCTTTGGGTAGTGTTTCCTTTTGCCATTGCGGCTGCCATTTTTGGCTATCTGCATCAAAAAACTCAAAACTAAAGTCTTCAACGCTCTCAATTAAAACCTGAACCCTAGGCTCTGTGCTATCGAGTTGGTCTACATACAAGCGGTAAAGTCTTTCTAAACGCCCTTCTTGCACGCGATAAGCCACAGCTTGTAATTCACTCCGAGGTAATAGATAGCCAGGGTTTGTCCAACCAGTGCGCACAAACGCGATACCATCTAATTCACTACCAAACAAATAGCGTTCGTGGAGTAAGTACCCTTCTTGAAAATCACCTGCTTCGTTGCGCACTGCACGTTTTGTTATTTGACTAAAATCTTGTTCAAACATCCTAAAAACTGTCTGCATGCGCGACAATTCATCGAGTGTTTTTTCTGAAAATTCTTGCGCCTTGGTGGTACTTTCAAATATTTGGTGAGTGGCGCCGATGATAAAAGCCATAATCGCCAAAGCCACCAACACTTCTATAAGGGTAAAACCTTTTACTGCTTTGGGTTGAAAGGCTGCAGATGAAATAAGAGACATTATTTTCCGGCCTCTTTGTCAACGTAAGTAGCTAGCTCATAAGCAAATTGTTCACGCTTTTCGTCGGTAAATACGCTGACGACCACTTTCACAAAACTACTGTCCGCTGTACGAACCACTTCTTCTTGCCAGTACCAAGTTACCCCTGCAAGCTCTGTTTTTCCTTTAACACCATTTTTTGCCGGCCACTTGTCGCCCTGCGCTCTGATCTCAACCAGCTGGTTTTCGGCAACCCAAGATGCATACGTTTGCTCTTCAATACTGGAGAGATGATTAATGTGCTCGCCTGCGATTTGCATCGCTGCGATCCCCGCCATTGCACAAATACTCAATGCAACAAGTACTTCAATTAGCGTAAAACCTTTGGTTACGCCCTGGGCAAGGCTACGGCAGCTAAGCATCATGGTAGTTCATCTCGATAGAGGCTAACCGGCGCCATGAATTCACCTTCGATGATATAAGGGACTAACTCTTCGTCTGGACTTTGTAACTCAAGCCTGATCTGAAACGGGCTTATCTCACCGGATGACAATATCATTACTTGCGGAATAGTCATTTTTTGCAGTTCGAGAAAGTCATCATCATCGACTCCAAGAAGCTGCTTCCAATCAACCTCATTGAGCAAGCTATCTTGTGCCCAATGTAAATCTTCTTGGTTCAGTGTTAGTAAAAAAGGAGGTTCAAACTCCTTTTTCTTTAATACACCTTCAGCATCTTCTAGTGGTTGCCACTTTTGTTCAGCATAAGTGAGAAACTCGTATTTGTTGTCTTCCACATACAAGCCGAGTTGCTTTTGATTCAATATGGCGTATTCAGATGCGAAGTTAATACTAGTTTGCAGAGCCAGAGCGGCTTGCTCCAGCTCATCTTCTTGTGAATCATCAATACTAAATACAACCAGGTTTGCGGTGAACGCTATTATCACTAGCACCACTAAAATTTCTAATAAGCTAAAGCCTCGCTGATGATCCACACGCATCGATATTAACGCTCTTCTTCGTCCCAGTTACCGATATCATCTTCGGTACCCACTTCACCGTCTGGGCCCATAGAAAACACATCGATTTTACCAATTTCGCCTGGGTAGATTAACTGATAAGGATTACCCCATGGATCTTCCGGTAATGATTTAATAAAACCTTCTTCAGGGAAACGCTTAGGAATTGGCTCAATGCTTGTTTTCGTTACCAATGCTTCAAGACCTTGCTCTGTAGTAGGGTAAGTCTTGTTGCGTAACTTATACATGCTTAGCGCATCTTCAATTTGTTGAATATCAAGGCGTGCTTTATCTAGCGCCGCTTCTTCTTGTTGGCCCATGATGTTAGGCGCCACAATCGACATAATCATTCCGATGATGACCAGTACCACCATCACTTCTAGTAATGAAAAACCAGATTGCTTTCTCATCATTTTTACCTCTAATTTACTGAAATCTGTTAACGCCAAGGCCTACAGGCCAATGGCCTTATTCATGGCCATGATCGGCTGTAAGATAGCCATCACGATAAATAACACGATAATAGCCATGGTGGCTATCATTGCGGGTTCTAAAAGTTTGAGTGACACATTCACCATGGTTTCAAACTCACGATCTTGGTTGTCTGCTGCACGCTCTAGCATCTGTTCGAGCTCACCAGATTTCTCACCGCTGGCGATCATATGCAGCATCATCGGTGGGAAAAGCTTGGTTTGCTCAAGTGACGCTCGCAAACTGGCACCTTCACTGACGCGCGTTGCCGCCTCACTCACCGCCTTTTTAATCTTCTCATTTTCCAGTACCTGACCGGAGATTTTCATCCCCTCAAGTAGCGGCACTGAGCTCGAAGATAAGATACTCAAAGTTCGCGCAAATCGGGCTGTATTCAAGCCTCGACTTACTTTGCCCAAACCAGGCATGGACAATAAGCGCGAGTGATACCAAAAGCGAATTTTAGGTCTTTGTAAGCCATTTTTGATTGCAAAGGTCACCACTACAATCACTGCCAGACTAATCATCCAATAATTTTGTACAAAGTTACTGGCTGCCATAACCCACTCAGTGGTCCATGGTAAAGCTTGTTTTGACTTCTCAAATGTCTTCAAAATTTTAGGTACAACTGTACCAAGTAAGATGGACACTATCGCGATGGCGAATATCACCAAAATGGTTGGATAAACCATTGCCTGCACGATTTGCGAGCGCATGTATTGACGTTGTTCAGTGTAATCTGCCAAGCGGTTGAGAACCTGATCAAGGTGACCTGACTTTTCGCCTGCGGCGACCATAGCACGATAAAGATTATCGAACACATGAGGAAACTCAGCTAAGCCATCCGCCAAGGTATAACCTTCAACAACCTTTGAACGCACGGCCATCAGCATTTTCTTCAAGCGTGGCTTTTCACATTGCTCGGCAACGGCCATCACTGCTGCTTCAACAGGCAAAGCTGATTGAATCAACGTTGCCAATTGACGAGTGATCAGTGCTAAATCGGAGGTGGAGATTTTTGGCTTGAAGAAGCCACTGAGAAAACCAGACCTAGCTGCACTCGCTTTTTCTTGCGACGCAGCTAACTCCACAGCCAAAGGCATTAGCCCTTTGTCGCGCAATTGTTGACGTACTTGCTTTGCGGTATCAGCCTCGAGTAGCCCTTTTTTCTCTTTGCCTCGACCATCTAAAGCGCGATATTCAAACGCTGCCACTAGTGCTCCTCACGGGTAACCCGTACTACTTCTTCCAAGGTCGTTTTACCGGCAAGAACACGAGTACAACCATCACCACGGATACTAGGGCTACGCTGGCGAATGTATTTCTCAACTGCCTGCTCACCTTTACCGTTGTGAATGAGTTCACGAATGTGGTCATCAACCACCAACATTTCATGGATACCTGTTCGACCTCTGTAACCATTATAGTTACACTCTTCACAACCTACCGCTCGATAGATAATAGGGGCCTGATCGCTAGGTACGCCAAGCAATTCACACTCGCTCGGATCTGCCTCATGTGGCTGTTTACAACTCTCACACAAGGTACGTACTAAGCGTTGCGACAACACCCCCAACAACGAAGATGACAGCAGGAAAGATTCAACCCCCATGTCTTCCATACGAGTGATAGCACCAGAGGCTGTGTTGGTGTGCAGCGTAGACATCACCAAGTGTCCCGTTAATGACGCTTGCACAGCTATTTGCGCGGTTTCCAAGTCTCGGATCTCACCGACCATAACCACGTCCGGGTCTTGACGTAAAATTGCACGTAAACCACGAGCAAAAGTCATATCCACTTTTGGGTTAACCTGTGTTTGGCCGATACCTGGGATCTCATACTCAATTGGATCTTCAACAGTAAGAATATTTCTATCTCTGCTGTTGATTTCGCTCATGCCAGCATACAAGGTAGTACTCTTACCCGAACCTGTTGGGCCCGTCACTAGGATGATTCCGTGTGGCTTGCGGATAAGATCGGCAAACAGCGCTTGGTTATCAGGCGTCATACCTAAATCATGCAGGTTCAATCGTGCATTGTTTTTATCAAGCAAACGCAACACGACTCGTTCGCCGAAGCTTGATGGCATGGTAGATACACGCACATCCACCGCTCGCCCTGCGATGCGGAGACTAATACGACCATCTTGAGGTACGCGCTTCTCTGCGATATCCAACTTCGCCATAACCTTGATACGCGATACCAGTAACGACGCGAGCTTGCGGTTTGGTTTTAATACTTCTTTAAGCACGCCATCGACACGGAAACGAATAACCAAATCTTGCTCGAAAGTTTCGATATGAATATCCGATGCCCCTTCTTTGATTGCCTCGCCCAACATGGCGTTAATCAATTTGATGATAGGCGCATCGTCATCTGCAGCTAACAGGTCTTCTGTTTGTGGCAACTCTTCAGCAAGTGAAAAGAGATCCGCTTCGTTGCCGATGTCTTCCATAATTTGCTGGGTCTCCGAGCTATCCCGCTGATAGGAAGCTTCCAGAAGTAGCTCAAACTTATCTTCAGCTAAGCGCTCTACTTTGAAGCCTCGGCCAGCAAAGCGGCGCACTTCAAGGAGCACATGCGCAACTAAGTCATGCGCATGATACAACACCAACAGTTCTTCTTTTTCGACCAACAGAACCTGAAAGCGACGAGCAAAGGCAAACGGCAAACGAAGTGGCGCATGTGCAATTGCTTCCGACACTTCCATTAGTTCTTCGTCACTGACAGGCACATCAGTGCTCATATCATTGACTACCTGCTCAGTCATTGTTGCGCTCAGCTTTGTTTTGTTCTTTTAGGTATTCTTCGTAAGTAGGTGGCAACACCAGTGCATCATTCCACTCAGGAAGCGTTGGTACTTCTTCGAATGGCATTAAATCAATACCATCGTCTTCTTGCTTCAACTGCTCACCACGAATGAAGTTGTACTTACTGTGACTCAAACGATTCATGCTTTCGCTATCACGAAGAATCGTTGGGCGAATAAACACAATCAGGTTGCGCTTACGTTTTGATGTGCTTGTCGATTTAAACAAATGACCCAACACCGGGATATCACCG
Organism: Pseudoalteromonas pernae; assembly: GCF_039831865.1. Classification (NCBI taxonomy): domain Bacteria; kingdom Pseudomonadati; phylum Pseudomonadota; class Gammaproteobacteria; order Alteromonadales; family Pseudoalteromonadaceae; genus Pseudoalteromonas; species Pseudoalteromonas pernae. The sequence continues at coordinate 113,698 of NZ_JBDODM010000004.1, read as the reverse complement.
AGTAGTGGAACTTTTGACACACTTTCTTGTACGTCTTCGTCAATCAAACCACCCAGTACAACCATGCCACCGTCATCGGCAAGAACCGTAGTAGTGATAGCACGTTTGTTGATAGAAATATCAACCGCCGTTGAGCCCGCTACGTTTGAAACTTCCTGTTCGATAGTTAACTGTACTGCGGTACCGTCGTTGATTTGTGGTGTTACTTTAAGCTTCACACCCACTTCTTGACGCTCAACTGTTTGGAATGGGTTTGCGTTATTACTGCCAGTAGAAGAACCCGTAATAATTGGTACTTCCTGACCGACGATCATCGACGCTTCTTCGTTATCCATCGTCGTGATTGAAGGCGTCGCGAGAATGTTCGAGTTAGTGTCGTTTGACACCGCTTGCACGATTGCACCCCAGTCATTTTTCACGATACCCATCGCTAGGCCATTGATACCGCCCAAAAGTGCTGCAAGAGGGCCCAAGTCACCTTCGACAGTTCTATCTACCTGTGTCGCCGTGCCCGTTTCAGACCCTACAACATTATCTGTAATGGTCTTATCACGCGCTTGCTCTGCTGCTACAGCAAGAGAACCGACTGGCACGGTTGTGCCGTTGTTAAATTGCAGCATGCCACCTTCTTCGGTGATCCATTGCATGCCAAAGTTGATGCCATCGCCTTCCGACACTTCAACGATAATCGCTTCAACCAATACTTGCGCACGGCGCACATCTAGGCGTTCAATTACTTTTTCAAGCGAGCGCATCATATCTGGCTGTGCTGTGATTACCAGTGAGTTCGAATCTTCATGCGCTTCAATGCTGATATCTGAGCGACTGCCGCGCGATGTTCGTTGCCCTGCCGCATTGCCTTGTTGCTCTTCGGTCAGTGATTTACTCACACCTTGAAGAACTTTAACTAGGTCAACCGCCTTGGCATAGTTGAGGTAGAACACTTTGGTGTTACCCGTTGTTTCTAACTCATTATCGAGACGCTTCACAAGCTCAATAGCGCGCGTACGTGCTTGGCCTTCACCACTGACGATCACACTGTTGGTACGCTCATCGGCGACAACACGCGGGATCAGGAAGTCTGGTACACTGCCTTTGCCGTTATCTTTGAAAATATTGTCAACAACAGACACAACATCGGCAGCGGTAGCGTGCTTCAAACGCACAATATCAACGCTCTTGTCACCTGCTTGGTCAACCAAACGAATGATTTCCACTAATCGGTTAATCGACTCCGCGTTACCCGTCAGCATCATTACGTTCGATGGATTGAAGTTTGTAACATGACCGCCGTCTTTTTGGTCGCTGAATTGGCGAATTAGCGGACCGAGTTCTTGAACTGTTACGTTCTTGACTCGCACAACACGAGTGACGAGCATATCGCCGCCATACCCATCTTCTTCACCGATAACTGGGACATTAGATTTTTTCGCGTCTGAGCTTTTTTCTACTTTGATGATACCGTTTGGCATTTCAACGGCTGCAAAGCCATGCACTTCGAGTACGTTGAGGAAAAATTGATAATACAGTTCTTCATCCATCAGCTCGTAACTGCGTACATTAATCTTGCCACGTACGTTAGGATCGATGATGACTGTTTTATTTAGGTTTTTACCGACAATATTAATGAACTCATTAATATCCGTGCCTTTAAAGTTCGCTGCATACTCAACAGCATATAAATTCAAGCTAATACCAGCGGCTAGGAAAAGCGCACCATATTTGGCAAGCCCGCTGATAATTTTTGTGCGAAATTTCGCGCCCATTATTCTTTTCTCCACGCTTGTGATTATTGCAGGCTAAATTGCACGTCGATTAGTTGCCCTTGACGGTTAACCGTAATCGCAGCATCAGTACTAGAACGAAGCTCTTGCAATGCTGCCATTGCTTGCTTCATATCAGTCAATTGATAGCCATTAATCGCAACAGCAATATCATTATTTTCTAGACCCATTTGTTTAAACAACACTGGATCTTTACCTGGACTTAATTTGTAACCTTGTAACTGACCGTTTTCACGCACCGGTGACACACGGATATAGTCCGACAACTTGCCGGGGTCAGCTAATAATTCTTCACGCTTTTGCAACAATTCTTCTTTGAGTTCTGGGTTTGCGGTGGCGTCAACTGTTTGTGTCGGACCTATGTCTTCTGTGGGCCCAACTTCTGGTTCCGGCTCAGGTTCTGGTCTACTTGCAGGAACTGGCATACTGACCGTTTTTGAGAAACTCAAACCATCTAGCATCAGAGTTTCAAAACGACCGCTCACGTCTAAAATCGCTCTGTCAGGCATTACCTTGGCCAATTTTGCGCGAGTACCTTTGATCACATCGTCTATGCCATACGTTTCCTGATTACCTTGTGACTCGATAATAGCTAAACCCGCATTTTTATCGTCTGTCGCGGCAACAACCCCAGTCAAATTAATGCTTAGGCGAGTTTCCGGAGCATCACTGATAACTTCTTGTTGTTGCTGTACCACAGGGGCAGAGGCCGCATCTCCAAATAGGTTAACCGCTCTTATTGCAGCAATATTGACGCTATTTGTTTTATTTTGAGACACGCCAACAGGCGGAATCACAGGAGCTGTATTCGGCTGAGGCCAAAGCAACCACATTAAAGATGCTGCAAGATAGCCGCAATAAATTGTTGCAATCAGCACTATTGCAGCCACAATTTTTCGTTGTGGAAGTTGCTTAAGCCTTTGTTGTAGTTGGGCTAAATCCAAAACCATTCACTATTACTAATTTGTTAACTAACGCCACATAGTACATTCATCATCTACGTTCAACAAGCGTACACTGTAGCAAACTGTAATTTTCGGGGCTCAGCGTACATGCTAAGTAAGGCATCTGTATTACAAAGTTGCCAACTTTTTTTACACCCGCATATATGCTAAATTTTGACCCCTATTGAGAGTAATTATTCAGACCTTAAATCGTGGCAAAAATTCTTGAACAAGATACACAAGGCGTACGTTTGGACAAGTGGTTATGGGCAGTTCGTTTATACAAAACCCGTGCGCTCGCAAGAGAGATGGTACAAGGCGGCAAAGTGCACTATAACGGCCAACGCTGCAAACCCAGCAAACTTGTAGAGATTGGCGGTAGTATCCGTCTTGCTCAGGGCTTCGATGAAAAGCTCATCACAGTCACAAAATTACTTGAAAAACGCGTCGCCGCCCCCATTGCTGTGACTTGCTACGAGGAAACTGAGCAAAGTAAGCAAAAACGTGAAGAAAATGCGCTTGCTAGGAAGAATAACGCCTTCTTTGCCCCGCACCCAGATCACAAGCCTGATAAAAAGCAACGCCGTGAACTGATGAAGTTAAAAGCTAGATAGAGATACACATGCAGCAAGATTTATTACATCGATATATTTTTGAAGAACTCGACGTTCGCGGCGAGCTAGTTCAAGTCAGTGATTCCTTCACCAACATGATCGCGGGCCACGATTACCCAGATCCTGTTAAAAAGTTGCTTGGTGAGCTCTTTGTAACCACCTCTTTGCTTACGGCAACATTGAAATTTCAGGGTCATATTAGCGTACAAATCCAAGGCGATGGCCCGGTAAAGTTTGCCTCAATCAATGGCGATCATGAGCAAAACATGCGTGGTGTTGCACGACTACAAGGTGAAGTGAATAGTGACAACCTATTGGAATTAATGGGCAAAGGCCACATGGTCATCACCATCACTCCAGTCAAAGGTGAGCGCTATCAAGGTATTGTGCCACTTGAACACGACACTTTGGCAAAATGCGTCGAGCAATACTTTGTTCAATCAGAGCAACTTCAGACACGCTTATGGTTTGCAACAGATGTCACAGCAGGCCAAGAAAAAGCGGCTGGCTTATTCTTGCAAGTGTTACCAGTCAACAAAGAAAAGTCGGAAGTGGATTTTAGTCACCTTGAAGCCCTCAGCGACACCGTGACGAATGATGAGTTACTGAATCTTGACGCACACACGGTACTCACTCGTTTGTATCATGAAGACAACCCACAACTATTTGAGCCTCAACCAGTGCGTTTCAAATGCACTTGTAGCCGTGATAAAACCATTGATGCACTCGTGAATGTAGGCAAAGATGAATTGCTAGCAGATGCCCAAAAAAATGGTGAGATTGTCATTAGCTGTCACTATTGCTTAACCGACTACAAATTTAATGAAGAGCAAATTAAAGCTATCTTTAATTAAATTCAGTGAGCAAGAACCTAAATAAGGTAATTGCAGAGGATATATATCCAAATATACTCCCTTAGTCGTATATAAAAACTCGGGCTCTTAAAACCCGAGTTTTTTTGTGCAAAAAAATGACACCGGTATCAATAAAACATGTATTTTTCATGACACCGGTATCACTGAAATTATTCATGTTTTTTCACCTAAAACTGCCATTTTTAGGGCTTTCAAAGCTCGTATAAGCCCAAACCATCTGTTACTATAAATCGCATAAAGCACTCTCACACAGCTTTAGATTAACCCGTTCAACCTCTCACAACTTTTAGGTAAAAAAATGACTTCAAGCGCTACTCGTTTTGTTGATCTTACAACCGCAGAACTAATCGAGCAGGCTATTCGCCGTGGCGAAGGCTCACTTGCTGCAAATGGAGCTTTCGTTGCTAAAACTGGTCGCCGTACTGGTCGCTCACCAAACGATCGTTTTATCGTAAAAGAGCCAAGCACTGAAAATGACATTCAATGGGGCAACGTCAACCGTCCATTCGACGCTGAGAAATTCAATGCCCTTTGGGAACGCGTTGAAGCTCACGTGTCTAAGAATGACCATTTCGTTTCTCACCTTGAAGTAGGTGCAGATCCAGAGCACTATTTACCAATCGTTGTAACTACTGAAACTGCATGGCACCACGTTTTTGCTAAGAACATGTTCATCGAGCCTGAGCAGTTCAACAAAGCAAATATGCCACAGTGGCAGATCCTAAACGTACCTTCTTTCGTTTGTGAGCCAGAGCGTGACGGTACGAACAGTGACGGAACGGTTATCATCAACTTCGCAGAGCGTAAAGTACTACTTGCGGGTATGCACTACGCAGGCGAAATGAAAAAGTCTATGTTCTCTGTACAGAACTTCCTACTTCCAGCAAAAGGCGTGCTACCTATGCACTGCTCTGCAAACGTAGGTGAAGCAGGTGACACAGCATTATTCTTCGGTCTATCTGGCACAGGTAAAACCACACTTTCTGCCGACCCTAGCCGTTTCCTTATCGGTGATGACGAGCACGGTTGGGCACCTGGCAGCGTATTCAACATTGAAGGTGGTTGTTACGCAAAATGTATCGACCTATCGCAAAAGAACGAGCCAGTTATCTGGGATGCTATCCGTTTCGGTACAATCCTAGAAAACGTTGTGCTAGACGACACACGCACTCCTGACTATACAGATTCATCATTGACGCAAAACACACGTGCAGCTTACCCACTTGAGCACGTTGCGAAGCGTAAAGAAGAAAACCGTGCTGGCGAGCCTAAAGCGGTTGTATTCCTAACATGTGACGTAAGTGGTGTGCTACCTCCAGTGTCAGTGCTAAGCGAAGAAGCTGCGGCTTACCACTTCCTAAGTGGCTACACTGCGAAAGTAGGCTCAACTGAGATCGGTTCTACTTCTGACATCGAATCAACGTTCTCAACCTGTTTTGGCGCACCATTCTTCCCACGTCCAGCTGGCGTTTATGCTGAGCTTCTGATGAAGCGTGTACGTGAGTTCGGCGCTAAAGTTTACCTAGTAAACACAGGTTGGACAGGTGGACCTTACGGTATCGGTAAGCGTTTTGATATCCCAACTACACGTGCTGTTGTTGATGCAATCGTATCTGGCGCTCTTGCCGACGTTGAAACACAACACATCGACGTTCTTAACCTTGACGTACCAGTTGCAGTGCCTGGTGTTGATAGTGCGGTTCTTAACCCAATCAACACGTGGACAGATAAAGAGAAGTACGCCGAGTACGCTCAGAAGCTAGCGACTGATTTCAATGAGAACTTCGCGAAGTACGATGTATCAGAAGCAATTAAACAAGCTGGCCCTAAAAGCTAAGGGTAAGCTTCTTTAACTTAGCCATTGCGCTGAGAATTCAACACCAACGCCAGCTATATGCTGGCGTTTTTAATGCCTGTAAAAAATATTCATCACCAATCACTGCCTGCACTAGGTCAGTAAGGCGACTTCTTGCTAGAGGAGATAAGGCTTGGAAGTTAACAGTGAAAACGCCAGCATTATGCTGGCGTTTTAATGGGTAAGTAAATCGTCGCGCACAACCCACCTTCGGCGCGGTTTCTCAGTTCTACCCGACCATTGTGCATGGTCACAATCCGTTTGATAATCGCAAGGCCGAGACCACTGCCCTCACTACCTCGAGCTTGGTCACCTTGGGTAAACGGCGCAAACACTTTTTCTAGTTCCGACTCAGGGATGCCCGGTCCCCGGTCTTTTACGCTTACACACACATGCGTTTTACGTAAACAGTAGTGGGTCGACACATCAATATCGCCATCGGAATAACGAATTGCATTTTCAATCATGTTGGTGAGCACGCGTTTAATCGCTACATTACTCAATGGGACGTTGGGCAAGCTTGGGTTGAGTTCACAGGTAATTTTGCGGCCCTGCTGGCGCCCATGTTGCTGCTCGGCATGCACAACTTCCTCGACTAGGGCATTGAGATCTTCATGTTGATAATCTCCTTTATCATGGTGACGCAGATATTCAATGAACTGATCGATGATGGCATTCATGTCTTCAATGTCATGAATAATACCATCGCGCAGGTAGTCTTCATCCGCGGACATCATTTCTGTCGCTAAACGTATGCGCGTCAGTGGTGTTCGAAGATCATGAGATACCCCAGCCATCAACAAGCGGCGGTCCTGCTCAAGTGCTGCGATACTGCGCGACATTTGATTAAAGGCCTTCGTTACCTCAACCATCTCGGTGGAGCCTTGCTCCGCCACATTGGTACTAAAATCTCCCTTACTTACTTTAATCGCAGCTTCTTGCAACGCTTTGAGCGGGCGGTTCAAGTGTCGTGCGAATAACCAGCCACCTAATACGCTCAAAAAACCGATACTGGTGAGGTAGAAAGTGAGGAATTCAATGTTGGCTTCAGTAAAGCCAGATAAAGGCACTCGCACCCAGTAACCCGGTGCTTGCGGTGGTTCAATCCAATACACAAGTGGGTTTGTTTGGCTGATACGCACGCGGGCTGAGCCGTTGAGTTGTTCAGACATGATATTCGACAACATTGAATATTCGCGCGCTTGGCCAAGGCCATTAATGTAAGCTTCACGCTGGGTCAACAGCTCAATGCCGGTTTCCTCAAAGAAGCGTTTTGATACTGCTTCACTCACTTCAATACCGTCGTTAACACCGATGAATACAGTTTTAACTTGTTTGGCAAGCATGATGTTCACTTGCTCAATGGTGGGCTTCACGACGTAAAAGCTCACCGCCACATAGGACACGACTTGGTTAATCAGCAACAGTGCACCGACCAAAAACACGGTTTGGCCAAATGCACTTTTGGGAAATATACGCATCTACTTGTTTCCGTCAGGCACGAAAACGTAGCCCAGCCCCCACACTGTTTGAATATATCGTGGATTCGCTGCGTCCGCTTCTATCATACGACGCAAACGAGAGACTTGAACGTCAATGCTGCGCTCTAATGCGCTGTAGTCGCGGCCACGTGCCAAGTTCATTAATTTATCTCGACTCAAAGGCTCTCGAGGATGTGACACTAAGGCTTTCAGTACAGCAAATTCACCGCTGGTAAGTGAAATAACTTCGTCACCACGGGTCATTTCTCGAGTTGCTAAGTTCAACGCAAACTCACCGAACTTCACTTGGTTTTCTTCGGCTGCTGGGGCACCTGGCACCTCTTTTGCGCGGCGACGCAAAATTGCTTTGATGCGAGCAAGTAATTCACGAGGGTTAAAAGGTTTTGGAATGTAATCATCGGCTCCTAGTTCCAGACCAATGATACGATCAACCTCATCGCCTTTCGCAGTCAGCATGACGATGGGGATCTCATTTTCTTTTTGTCGCAACCGGCGGCATATAGACAAGCCATCTTCGCCAGGTAACATCAAATCGAGTACCATAAGATGGAAATTTTCTCGTTCTAGGAGCTTATCCATTTGCTCAGAGTTTGCCGCACTACGAACAATAAAGCCCTGCTCTACTAAGTAACGCTCTAACAAGCTGCGCAGACGCATGTCGTCATCCACTACGAGAATTTTTGTTGTTTCTTGTCCCATGTTAATTGCTTAATTTTTCTTATAGTTACTTAACTATATGCGAATTAACGCGCTTGGGAAATGTTCACGATTGAGAAGATTGTTACATTTGTTTTCGAAACTTGCACAGCAGACACGCTATGAACTGAATCAAGACTCAGTGTAAGTAGCCAACACAGGGGCTACTGTGCATCATCAACATCATAACGGATGCTATTGATGTACCATACTTTGCGGCCTGTTGGTGTATTGACCCACGCCTCATCATCCACCTCTTTTTTAAGTAATGCCCGCGCCATGGGAGCGTCTATCGATACCACGCCTTTGTTGTCATAGATTTCATCAGGTCCCACAATCTGAAAGCTGAGCACCTCTGCGTTTTCATCTTCCACCTCTACAAAAGCACCAAAAAACACTTTGCCAGCTTGTTCATGGCTATAATCCACGATTCGAAGTTCATCTAAGCGCTTGGTGAGGTAACGTACACGACGGTCTATTTCGCGCAAACGTTTTTTGTTGTATTGATAATCCGCGTTTTCAGAGCGATCCCCAAGACTCGCGGCCCATGCGACTTTTTTAGTCACTTCTGGCCGTTCCGTACGCCACAAGAAGTCGAGTTCTTGCTGTAATTTTTTGTACCCTTTGCGAGTAATTAATTTCGTCTTCATCTTTTCATTCAGTTTTTGTTCATTTTACTGGGACCATATTTACCAGTAGGTAGTAGTTTAGAGGTGGGTGATGTTTTGCAACAGTACAACATGAAATACACCCTTATATTTTTATTTGGCTTGTTTGCTTTCACTGGCTTAATCGCCAGCCAGCACATGTTCGCCAATGCGCCATCTACTGCCGATCAGTATACACTGACTATTCAAGTCGACTCTTCACAATGCACTCATCAAGATTCTGACACTGAAGATGAACCTGATACGTGCTTTGCCAGTAATCTAAAGACTCACACACACAATTACAATGATGCTACCCAAACGCCAGTTGAGGTACTTAGCCATCAAGTAATTACCAGTGCGCAACAAAGAGCCCCGCCTATTTTCTCCTAAAAAATCAGTTTTCACTTACATTTTTTTGGAGAATTATTATGACTAATTTCAACTTTTTACGTACTCATCACGTATCTAGCGGTGCACGCCTTGTTTCAACTGAGCAAACAGAACAAGCGCTAAACTTAACAAGCCCTGCGACCACTTTAATGCAAGACTTCACTGTTAAGGCCCCTATCAGCATTTTGGCAAATACACCGCTTGATGCCGCGCGCAAATTAGCAACGGCCACACCCACAGATGCACTCATGGTAATGGACGACAAAGGGCAAGTGGTTGGCGTGACTTCAAGCGTTGAATTACAAAGCATTCGTGTTACTACACAAGCCTTGCAAATGGGCTTGAAGCCAAGCGATTTACTTGTTCATGATGTTATGCGCTCATTGCATGTACTCCCGTGTATTTCACTGCAAAATGCACGCAATACCAATTTGGGCAATGTGCTTACCACAATGGAACATCGCGGCAGCTTTTATTTGATGGTTACTGACAGAGAACAAATTCGCGGTATCTTCAACGCCCGTAAGATTGCAAAAGCACTGGGAGTGGGCTTGGATATCACGCCGGTTGCACAATCTTTCCAAGATGTGGTGGCATCCGTCGAACACCCTCATTAATTGTTAGTTTGATTCCTATTACGTGTCGCCAAGGATGGCGAAATTTGCCCTTCTGTTAAGACTTAGCTGTGATATTATCCAACTAATTTAATAGGTACTCGCTCTCACGCAGAGCATGAAATCAAAAGGTTTTTAATGGGTAATCTCACCTCGATTCTTGCGCAAGAACTTCAGGCGCAAGAACATCAAGTACTCGCAGCAACCAAATTATTAGATGAAGGCGCAACCGTGCCTTTCATCGCCCGTTACCGTAAAGAGGTCACAGGCGGATTAGATGACACACAGCTACGCACTTTAGAGCAGCGCCTGGGTTATCTTCGTGAACTAGAAGAACGCCGCCAGTTCATCATCAAGACAATTGCCGAGCAAGATAAGCTCACTGCACAATTAAATGCTGATATTAATGCCGCGACAACGAAAACAGAGTTAGAAGATCTTTATCTTCCTTACAAGCCTAAACGTCGTACTAAAGGCCAAATCGCCATTGAGGCGGGCCTAACACCACTTGCAGATGCGCTATTCGCTGATCCTAATTTAGATCCAGAGCATGAAGCAGCCGCTTTCATTGATAGCGACAAAGGTATCGCTGACACCAAAGCTGCCCTTGACGGTGCACGATATATCTTGATGGAACGCTTTGCTGAAGATGCGAAACTACTCGCTAAGCTGCGCAGCCAAATCAAGCAGCATGGCCATATCACTAGTACGGTTATTGCTGGCCAAGAAAAAGCGGGCGTGAAATACCAAGATTACTTTGAACACAGTGAAGCAATCGCCACAATTCCATCACACCGAGCGCTTGCCATGCTGCGTGCACGAAATGAAGGCATTTTAACTCTGAACATCAATCCAGATGCACAAAGTGAAGACGGTCACGCATTATGTGTAAACATGATAGCCACACACTTTGGCTTAGCCGTTGAAGGCAAGGCTGCAAGTAAATGGCTCCAGCAAGTTGCGCAATGGACATGGAAAGTGAAGCTTTCTTTGCATTTAGAAAACGAGTTTCTGGCAAATATGCGCGAGCACGCTGAAACTGGCGCAATAGATGTATTTGCAAAGAATCTTAAAGACTTATTAATGGCTGCACCGGCTGGCGCCAAAGTCACTCTAGGACTGGATCCTGGTTTACGTACGGGCTGTAAAATCGCAGTCGTGGATGCTACGGGTAAATTACTGGCAACCAACACTATTTTCCCACATGCACCACAAAATCAATGGGACAAATCTCTGCGTACCATCGAGCAATTGTGCCGTCAGTACAATGTCGAGTTGATTGCCATAGGTAACGGCACCGCAAGCCGTGAAAGTGACAAACTAATAGCCGAATTTATTAAAAGTGCGCCTGAATTAAAGCTCAATAAGATCATGGTTAGTGAAGCGGGGGCATCGGTTTACTCTGCTTCTGAATTCGCTGCGCAAGAGTTTCCAGATTTAGATGTGTCGCTGCGCGGTGCAGTATCGATCGCACGTCGCTTACAAGACCCTCTTGCTGAATTGGTAAAAATTGAGCCAAAGTCGATTGGTGTAGGCCAGTATCAACATGACGTATCGCAAAGCCAGTTGGGCCAGACGCTTACATCTGTCGTTGAGGACTGTGTAAACGCCGTAGGTGTCGATGTGAACACTGCGTCAGTTCCTTTGCTCACTCGAGTTTCTGGATTAAATAAAACCTTGGCGCAGAACATCGTTTCTTACCGCGATAATAACGGTGCATTCGCGAATCGCAGTCAATTGAAGAAGGTGGAGCGTCTTGGACCAAAAGCCTTTGAACAAAGCGCTGGTTTCTTACGCATCGTCAATGGCACCGACCCTCTTGATGCCTCTGCCGTTCACCCTGAAGCGTACCCTGTGGTTAAGAATATTTGTGCCGCCAACGATCAAGACATCGGCTCATTGATTGGTAATGTCACTGTACTTAAAGGTCTCGATGCCAAAGATTACACTGATGAGACTTTCGGTCTACCCACTGTGACCGATATCATCAATGAATTACACAAACCGGGTCGCGACCCGCGCCCTGAATTCAAAACAGCTGCGTTCAAAGCGGGCGTAGAAACCATTTCTGACTTGAAACCAGGTATGGTCCTTGAAGGTGTCGTTTCAAACGTTGCGAATTTTGGTGCTTTCGTAGACGTAGGTGTTCACCAAGATGGCTTAGTGCATATCTCAGCATTAACTGACAAATTCATCTCTGACCCGCGCGAAGTGGTGAAGGCGGGTGATATTGTTAAAGTGAAAGTGGTTGAAGTAGACACAGCCCGCAAACGCATCAGCTTTACTATGCGTTTGAATGATGAAGTACAAACCAGCTCTGCTAAACAAGAGCAAAAGCCGACAGCGAAAAAGGCTGCACCGGGTAAAGCCAAATCACAAAACCGCAATCGCCAAGATCAAGGCAATGCGGCGATGGGTAACGCTTTTGCCGAAGCATTTGCAAAACTGAAAAAGTAAGTGTAATTGCATCACAAAAAAACGCAGCCTAGGCTGCGTTTTTTATCTCAACTTCTTTCTTAAGCGCTGGTAGATAAAGACGAAAAGTCGCTCGGTTTACTCGCTTGCTGGTAAAAATCAGCGATACGTAATGCGCGAGACTCTACCGCATCTTCTCTAGTGAATCGTTTTGTCGGCTCTGACACTGAATATGCCGGCTGCTTCTTCTGCTCTTCATCGTTTTGATTCGCAAGCTCTGTTTGTGCCTGCGCTAATTTGCGTGTCGCCTCACTGGCGATAGATCTATCAGCTCCTGAAGGCTCCGCCGGCGCCAAAGCGGCAGAACGTACTTGCTGCATCTTTTCGATAGTGGCACGAGGGTCGCCTGGGACCTCTGAAATATCGATGGGTACCTCACCACCGACAGCATAGCTTTTACCATCAGGACCACGTTGGTACTCGTAAGATGGCGAACCTGCATATCGCCCACCCACTGACGCATGGGCTTGCTCGTGCATACGCACTTCTTGGTCGCGGGCAGCGAGTTCTTCGATTTGTTGCTGCTCTTTGCGCTGCTGCTCTTTATCCTCAGAAGACCCTTCTTGTGAAGACTCTTCATCACGCTCGCCAACAGCACGTTGCTCTTCACTTTGCTGCTTGTTGGTTTCTTGCGTTTCTTTGCTTTGCGCGGGTGTGCGTGCTTTATCTGCATCGGACGCGGCTTTGTTGTCCGTTGCACTTTGAGAAGAAGCTTGTGGCGCAGGTATTACTTCGCGCAATTGGTTATCACGACGCGCGCTTTCGGTGTAAACGTTAGCTGTGTTTACATTGTAGGCAGGAAACGGCGTGATAATATTCATATTCTAAGCTCGAATATCAACGATAGTCCCGAGCACTTCGTCCGCGGTTTGAATAGTTTTGGCATTCGCTTTGGCGGCAAACTCGGCAACTTTAAGATTAACGATTTCTTCCTCAATACGCGGTGTTTCAGCAACAGGTGCAGTGATTGCTTCACCTGTATTAGCACCTTGCAACTGACGCTCATTTTGCAGCTCTTGCTGACTTTGTTGATCAATGGTTGCTCGGTTAATGTTCACGGTTGCTTGTTGAACATCTTGTTGAGCGCGGTTAAATCCTTCTACACCGGCATTAAATACTGCGCCTATAGGCATAAGAAAACCTCACACTCATCCATTTACACTTACATGTCATTATTGCGCAAAAATCATACTAAATAAAGAAAAACCCAGTGATTACACGCATGCATCAAGCCCCACGCACTCAAAGCATTGATTTTAAAACAGCTATGAATTCTTCTTTATGAGAAATAAAGGGAGCGTGAGAGGCTTTATCTATGACGGCGATATCCAACTCAGGTCGCAAATGCTGCATTTGCTCTATCGCTTTGTATGGCACCAGAGCATCTAAGCGCCCGAATATCGCACTGATAGGTTGAGGTAGCTTTGCGAATTCTTGACGCAAGTCTTGGTTTTCTAAAATATCTAGGCCTTGCTTGAGCACCTCGCTGTCTGTCGCCGGCGCCTGTTGGATCAGCCCTTTAAGCTGCTTGATATCTTGTCGAGCAGACTGGCTTCCCATAGCTTGAATCGCTAAAAATCGTTCAATGGTTTTCGCACTGTTATCGATAAGTTGTTGGTTGAAGTCTTCTAACACACTGAGCTTGATGCCTGGCCAATCCTCTGATTGAGCAAAGAACGGCGTTGATGCGACAAGTATGACTTTACTAACTTTTTGCGGGTAAAAATGAGCTAGATACAAAGCCACTAAACCACCGAGCGACCAACCCATAACAATACTGTTGTCATGCAACTTTTCGGACAAAGATTCCGCCATGCCATGCAAGTCGAATTTAGCACCGGGGTAATTGCTCGCGTGGTCATAGCCATAACCAGGCAAATCAAAGGCTTTTACTTCACCATCAAATACGAAGCGTAACTCTGGATGAATTAAATCCCACACCTCTCGATTCATTCCCCAGCCATGAAGTAATACCAATTGTTTTTGCATTCTACCTGTTCCGCATCCACTATTATCAAGGTGCTTGTAAGCACCTAATTAAACACACACATGCATTATTAACGGGAATAAAGGGTTATGCAATGGACGCATTTACAAAAGCCTGCGCGTGGTTATTTCCTCAACATTGTAAGCTTTGCCATCAGTCACTAAGGCCAGCGCAACAACTCTGCGATTATTGTTGCGCGCAATTTACGGCGCTAACTGACCAAGGCGAAACAAATCTACTCCTGCGCGCTGATGTGCAGCGGCAATTTTCATTACCAGACGTTGACCATCTCGTCGCGTTGGATTGGTATCGCCCTCCGCTGTCACTGTGGCTCAAACAATTTAAGTATGAGCAACGAGCATATTGCCAGCGCGCAGTGTCGCAATTGTTGGCACAGCAGTTCGCGCGACTATCAATGACGGCCACTTGGTCATGGCCCGATACAGCTACAGTCATTCCGCTTACCCCTTCTCGGCTAGTGTGGCGCGGCTTCAATCAAGTCGTGCAACTATGGCAAGAAGTACTGCCTCAGTCGCTGTTTGACGTGAACATATTAGATCGACGCACCAGCTATAGGCCGCAGGCTAAACTCAACGCCCAACAAAGGCGCCGCAATCTTGGACATGCTTTTTCTACGAATAAGACATTACACAACCAACACGTAGCGATTATTGATGACGTACTAACAACCGGTTCGACAATCAATGCTGCAGCCAGAGTACTCAAACAGGCGGGTGCCTCATCAGTCTCCGCTTGGGTCGTGTGCTTAACTCCCAAAGAAACGGTGCAATAAAAAAGCCGGCACTCGGCCGGCTTCTATTCAACTTATCTAGCGATTATTCAGCATAAGCCTCAACGTGCTCACCAAAGAATAACGCGTTACTAAAAATACGGCTTGTGCCATACCAGAAACCACGGAAAACAGGATTGTCACTCATAGCAACAACGGTTCCACGGCCATAACTGTGCGCTAAAATAGCCCCACCATTTGCGATTTGTGCAACGTTGTTCTCATCGGTGAAACCTGCTAGCAAAGGTTTCTCTGAGTATGTAGCTACATTCACAAAAGGTGCAGCAGACTGCTCCAATAGGAAGGTGCTGTTTTTAAACACTGGTAGTGATTCACGAGTCAGTGAGAAGCTCAATGGGTGCGTCAAATCAACCTGCGTGTCGAAGATGGCACCGGCAATACGCTGTTTGCCCGCCAGCATATCTTTATCACCATAATGTAAGCCTTCTGTGGAGAATGCCGCAGCCATATCCTTGCGAGATAAATAGCTCGCTTTTAAGATTTGTTCATCTGCTAGGAATTGAGCACCACCTTTATGACCCCAAACTACACCACCGGCTTGCACCCAAGTTTGCAGTTGTGATTTAAATGATTTAGATAAGCTCCCGTAACGACCTTGGGAAAATACAATATGAGTGTAGTTATCAAGGTCAACACGGGTTAGGTTGTCAGCTTCGATAATGCTTGGCGCTAAACCAACATGGCGGTCTAGGTAGTACCATAACTCGCCTACTTCATATTGGCTCGCAGGCTCACCACCAACCAGCAATACTTTCGGTAAAGTCACAGGCGCTAGTTGGCGAGAACCCAAGTCCACACCTTTACTGGTTAAACCTGAATTGATACCAAACACATCAATAGCAAACTCAGCGCTCACAGAGTTGAGCACGGCTAGCCAATCATCACGCTTTTGAATGCCTGCTGGGATCACAATAGTACCCGGAGCAAGGTCGCGCTGCTCACCATCACTGTTTGCGGTAAAGCCTGAGAGGGCAACACGAGCTTCAACACCTTGTTGCAATAACTTAGTCAGTAACTTTGGCGCATGATAGTCATACCACTCAAACGCGAATGCATAGTGTCGGTTAAGAGGTTGTGCCTGCGATTTTGGCGTGTCTGCAGACCAAGCTTGGTCTTCAACTTCCAATCCCCACGCACTGCTTAGCGGTTTAAACTCAAGATTGAATGCATGTGCTAATGTCCAACCAGATACATCGTAAAACGTGTTATCGACAAAGTTTTGCTGCTCAGTGAACATGGCTTTAATTAAGCGATACTGGCGCTGGTCCAGTGGCACGTAGTAACTGTTCTGCGCATCAAATTCTTGCTTCTCAACGGTCGTCGGCTCAGTCAGTGCATATGCATTAATCTGATGTTGTTCCAGAATCGACAAGAAGTAAGCCAAACGCGTTGGGTCTTTCGGCGCACTGACGACGTACCCTTTAACCTTGTCCTTATCCGCCAATTTCGTTGACTCTTTAAAGAAGTCCTGTTGGTAAGTTAACAACTTTTGGCGATTTTCCAGTACCGCGTCAAAGGTTGAGAAGTTCGTGAGCAATTGATTTTTAATGGTAAATGGGAATTCTAAACGACCATTGATGGTGTCTTGAACATGACCACGGCTGCTTCCTTGTTCAAACAGGATACCGATACTGCCGTTGATATCTGGATAGGTTGAGCCTTTACCGACATAAAAGTCATCAAATGCTTCTTCAGTGAAATACAAGCGGTCGTGTTTATCTAAAATACGCGCATGGTGTGTCGCAATTGTTTTCGTCAAATCGACATTTTCATCTGGCGTCAGCGGGTTTTTACGTGACGGAATACCTGGTTGGAAAAAGAACGTGCTATTTGGACCCATTTCATGGAAGTCGGTCAACACATTCGGTTGCCACGCTTGGAATTGCGC
This sequence comes from Pseudoalteromonas pernae, assembly GCF_039831865.1. Taxonomy (NCBI): domain Bacteria; kingdom Pseudomonadati; phylum Pseudomonadota; class Gammaproteobacteria; order Alteromonadales; family Pseudoalteromonadaceae; genus Pseudoalteromonas; species Pseudoalteromonas pernae. Next base: position 96,613 of record NZ_JBDODM010000004.1, on the reverse strand, counting down.
AATACGAGCACGCGACTCAGGGTGTTGCAACAACAACCAGTCACGGTTTAAGTCGAACCAATAGTGGTTGGTGCGACTGCGAGGCCAATTTTCATTATGCTCACGTGTTTCTGGATCTGCACTTGGGATCATCGCACGGTTTGAGTTAGCCCAACTTGCAAAGCGCGCTAAACCATCTGGGTTCAACGACGGGTCTAACAAGATAACACTGTGCTCAAGCAGCTGTTCTACACGTTTGTCTTGCGCAGCCGCCAAATAATAGGCCACTAATAACGACGCATTGCTGCCCGAAGGCTCATTGCCGTGCACACTATAACCCATGTACATCACCGCAGGTGCATCAGCAGTGACGGCACTGTTACCGTTAACACGCTCTAAATGCGCTTGGCGCACTTGGTCAATGTTACCAAGACGCTCAGGCTTAGTAATAGTAAGCATGACCAGCGGACGCTGCTCATGGGTATAACCAATTGTTTGAATATTCACGCGATCACTATGCTGTGCTAGTTCACGCATGTAATACACCAGTTGATCATGGCGAACATGCCACTCACCCACTTCATAGCCTAATACAGACTCAGGGGTGGGAACCTTAGGATCAAACTGAATATCTTCATCGAAATAATAACTCAGTGGTTTGGCGCCTACTGAGGTACAGACAACAAGAAATAATAAAATGAAAATTTGGCGCATGGGTATAGTTAGCTAATTAAAAAACCATATATGCACGCTACCATTGGCTGAAAATTAAGCCAACTTTTTACGTTCAACACTGGCGGCAACGCGATGAGCGGAGTATCATAGCGATTAACCGAGTAAAACAGTCAAGTATAGTGTTGTTACTATGATCACAATTTCAGAAACTGCGCAAAGTCACTTTGCAAAACTGCTTTCAGAACAAGCAGATGGTACGAATATCCGCGTTTTCGTTGTTAACCCTGGCACTTCGCAAGCTGAGTGTGGCGTTTCTTACTGCCCTGCTGATGCGGTTGAAGAAGACGATATCCGCCTTAACTTTAATGGGTTTGATGCGGTTGTTGATAAAGAAAGTGCACCGTTTTTAGAAGAAGCTGAAATCGACTTCGTAACTGACAAGATGGGCACTCAATTAACGTTAAAAGCACCAAACGCGAAAGCGCGAAAATTATCTAACGATGCGTCGTTAGAGGAGCGCGTTGAGCACATGCTAGTAACAGAAGTGAACCCACAATTAGCGAACCACGGCGGCCAAGTACAGCTGGTTGAGATTACAGCTGAAGGCATCGCTGTTCTGCAATTTGGTGGCGGTTGTAATGGTTGTTCGATGATCGACGTTACACTTAAAGACGGTATCGAGAAAGAGATGATCGAGAAGTTCGAAGAGATCACTGGCGTCCGTGACATTACTGAGCACAACCGTGGCGACCACTCATACTACTAAGTTCAAATCCTTGGTATATCGCTTGGGCTCTGAGCCCAAGCTGAGCCTCAAGCGTTTCTTCACTGGGCTTGGTTTATTCGCTATTGCGGTAGCGTTAATTCTTGGCGGTTATGCTTATCAGCCTTGGTTACAAATTCCCGGTTTAGCTGTGCTTGCTGTGGCACTGTTTTTTGCTGCTTGGGGCTATCTCGGCATATTCGCAAATCGTTTTGCACAAGTTATTGCAGTAACTGATGTGCACCTACCAACTGACGATAACGAATTACCAAAGTAATTCCGCGCATCGCCATAAATGCACTCATCGCTGACCACAGAGCGTGATTTCCCCACTGCTGAGTTAGTAGAAATACCCCGAAAAACCCAACCACTGCTGATAGAATCATGGTGTTACGCATATCTTTCGCTCGCATCAAACCAACAAATACACCATCGAAAATAAAACAGGCCATCGCCAATAAAGGCATGACAATCAGCCAAGGCAGGTAGTCAATCGCTAACTCATTCACCGCAGGCACATCGGTAAGTAGACGAATAATATGCTCGCCAGCGACGAAGAAGAACAACGCATAAACGATGGCAAAGACAGCGCCCCATTGCACGCTGATGGTTACCCACATATGCACGTCACCCGCCTTTTTGGCGCCACGCGCTTGGCCCACTTTCGCTTCTGACGCATAGGCGATACCGTCCATCGCGAAGCTGATAAGCAGGAGAAAATTCATCAGTACCGCGTTGGCTGCAAGCACCGTATCGCCGATACGGGCACCGTAAAAGGTCATAAAACTAAAACACAATTGCAGCATTAAGGAGCGGAAGAATATATCGCCATTGAGGCGCAGCAAAGCACCGATATCAAGCACTTTGAGTGATGTTGGCCATGTCCAAGTTAGCCCAAGTTTTACGAACAAGCGAGCAACCATCCACAACGCAAATATGAGTGCGCAATAGTCGGCAATTACAGACGCCAACGCCGCTCCCTTGACCTCCAATCCTAAGCCGATAACAAAGAAGACATCGAGCACAATATTGACCATATTGGTGAGCAGCACTAAATAAAATGGTCCTCGTCCATATTGCACTCCTAACATCCACCCTAATAGCACTAAATTGACCAGTGCAGCAGGCGCGCTGTAGATACGAATATGGAAATAGTTAAAGGCTTGGGTGAGAGTCTGCTGGGACGCATCCGACAACATAGCCATGACGTTGGCGATGGGGTATTGCAGCAGCAAAAGCAACCCTGCCACCAACAACGCCAGACACACACTTTTTTGCAGTGAGCTCACCAAGGCCGATTTATCGTTGGCACCGAAAGCAGATGCAATCAAGCCTGTGGTGCTCATGCGTAAAAAACCCACCAGCCAGAACAGCATGGAAATAACCGTTGCACCGAGCGCGATCCCTGCTAAATAATGGGCGCTCCCTAGGTGACCGATGACCGCAGTATCAACTAGCCCTAGTAAAGGCACAGTGATGTTCGATAGAATCATAGGCCCAGCGAGCAACAATAAGCTTTTATGGTGAGTCTTATTATGTTTAGAAAGTTGTCCCATTTATTTTTCTCTTTAGTCGCTCTTTGCAGCGCATCGACACAAGCAGCGGTTATTCTACAGTATCATCATGTAAGTAAAACCTTGCCCAAGGTAACCAGCGTTGAAAGCGATACATTTCGTGCCCATTTGCTGTATTTACAGCAAAAAAAATTCAATGTTGTAGCCCTTGATACCTTGATTGACGGCCTGCGCGAAGGCCAAACCTTCCCAGATAAAACTGTGGCGATCACCTTTGATGATGGCTACGACAACAATATTGAACAAGCAGCGCCTATCTTGGCTGAATTTAATTATCCCTACACTATCTTCGTAAACCCGGCGCTTATCGATGACGGCAAAGGCTATGTCATGACGTGGGAGCAGCTGCGTACCCTAAGTAAACAAGGCGCATTAATTGCCAATCACAGCAGCCGCCATGATTATTTACATCACAAACTGGCTGGGGAAACACAAAAGCAGTGGCAAGAGCGTATCAAAGAAGACATCACCACCGCTGAGCGTCGTATTGAGCAAGAGTTAGGCTACAGCGTTAAGTACCTTGCTTACCCTTATGGAGAGTTTGACCGAGCATTGCAAGAGTTAGTCAAAGAGCTTGGCTATGTGGGCATCGGCCAACACTCCGGAGCTCTGAGTGAAAATAACGATATGACTCGTTTACCTCGTTTTCCTGCATCCGGCTTCTATGCAGACCTTGAAACACTGGGCACTAAATTAGCGTCGCAGCCCTTTAATATTGCCAAACTAGACTATTTAGACACAGTGACCACTGACACCCAACCGCAATTGCGCATTGAGTTCACAGAAAAACCATTCGCTAACGCGCAGTTTGCCTGTTATGTCTCTGGCCAAGGCCGCGCCGATGTACAATGGGAAGAGGGTAATGTCGCTAAGATTGTCGCACAACAGCCATTAGCACAGGGGCGTGCACGCTATAACTGTACTGCGCCGGTGAAAGGCCAAGCGGGTCGCTACTATTGGTTTTCACAGCCTTGGGTGATCACTTCTTCGCCTGCTGAATAAGCCAAGACGCACATTCTTGCAAACTCACCGTGTCACGGGCCGCGCCAAGATCAATCGCGGCCTTCGGCATTCCCCACACCACAGAACTGGCTTGATCTTGTGCTGCGGTAACCGCACCGGAACGACGCAAATTCAATAAGCCTTGAGCACCATCCGCCCCCATCCCTGTTAGCAGCACTGCGCAAGTTCGTTTTGCTAGTTCCTGCTCGACGATAGAGTTAAACATTACATCCACCGCAGGGCGATGACGATTCACCGGCGGGGCCGAGGACAAACGACACACTATCTTGCCGCCATTACGCTCAAGTAAAAGATGCTCGCCACCTGGGGCTATATAAATATTGCCGGTCTTGATCTGTTGGCCATCTTCAGCCTCGTGCACTGTCATTGCACACATGGAGTCCATTCGGGTGGCAAAAGACTTACTGAAAACAGGCGGAATATGCTGAGTGATTACCACAGGTGGAAAGTTTGCTGGTAAGCGAGTAATCACTTCTTTAATTGCTTCGGTACCACCGGTCGACGCACCGATTGCGATTAACTGACTGAGTTTAAATTCAATATGCTGATCGGCGCTACTTCGACTCGGCTGTGGGCTCGCTTTAGCATGACGACGCACATTCGCCCCCGCTGCTGTGCGCACTTTCTGCTGCAACATTTGCGCATAGGAGTGCATTTCATCTGCCACATTGGCGGTTGGCTTGGCCACAAAATCCACCGCGCCGATTTCCAGCGCTTCCAAGGTAATCGGTGCACCTTGTTGCGTTAACGTCGAGATCATCACTACAGGCATAGGACGCAAACGCATGAGGTTTTTCAAGAAGCTAATGCCATCCATTTTCGGCATTTCAACGTCCAAAGTCAGCACGTCAGGATTGTGCTGCTTGATGAGCTCGCGTGCTTGATAAGGATCGCTGGCACAGGCAACCACTTCCATATCCGCAGTTTGACCGATAATTTCAGTCAACAGTGATTGAATTAGCGGGGAATCATCAACTATCAATACTCGAATCATAGTGCTCTGCGCCCTTAAAACAGCTCAATATCCGTGCTCGTATCTTGCGTTTCAATATCGTGAAGGTATTTAAGTTCACGTTTTTGAATTGTATCGTTGTGCATGGTCTGTAGTTTTTTCATCTTAACACTCCCAGTTTCTGGGTGAAAAATGATTTTTCTGGGCCATGGCCCACCCACATCATGAGCCACAAGGTTAAGCCCTTCCTCCTTTACGTAGGCGTTAGCAAAACGAATATTACCTAGGCCTACATCGGTCATTGAACGAATAATTTTACCCCCACCAAACAGCTTTACCTTTAAGTTCTTACGACTGCCACCATTTTTAATGATCTCATTAACCAAGATCTCCATCGCCCAGTTGCCATAGCGACAGTCGGTATTATCAGGGTCTATTTCATCAAACTTTAAAGACGTCGGGAGCATAAAGTGATTCATGCCACCGATACCCATCACTGGGTCGTAGATGCACGCAGCAATACACGACCCAAGTACTGTGGAGATTAACTCATCATGCTTGGTGACATAAAACTCCCCAGGCAAGACCTTCGCCATGACCTTGTGTCGACTTGAATCCCAGAACCGTTTTACGTGCTCGAAGCCAGCCAGCGTAGGATGAAAGGCATGCATTTACGTATGCGCCTTTACATACATGGTACGACCGAGATTACGAAACTGGTGCTGATCTTTACCCATACTTTCAGAGTGTCCTAAAAATAAATGACCGTGATTTGTTAGCCGCTGAGCAAACTGATCGTACAAATATTCTTTGGTGGTTTTATCAAAGTAAATCACCACGTTGCGGCAAAAAATAACGTCAAACTGGCCTTTCATTGGCCAAGGTTCTAATAAATTCAAACGCTTGAAAGTAATGTATTTTTGCAGCGCGGGTTTTACTTTCAGTTGATCGCCATGGCGACTTTTCAAAAACCACTGTTTGATCAGGGGCTCAGGTATCCCTGTGATTTGGCGTTGGTTATACACCCCTTGCTGCGCTGTTGCTAACACATTGGAGTCTAAATCGGTGGCCAAAATTTTAATGTCCCAACCGGCTCGCGGGCACACTTTTGCAACCGACATCGCAATCGAGTAAGGCTCCTCACCCGTGGAACATCCCGCTGACCAAATACGGATTTTGCGATTCGCTGCGTTGTCTTTTAACAGCTTAGGTAGTAATACTTTTTCCAGATAATCGAAGTGATGTTTCTCGCGGTAAAACGACGTGAGGTTAGTGGTCAATGCATTGATGAAGTTGCTAAATTCATCTCCTGCATGACCATCTAAATATTCAAGATACTGACTAAACTGGGTGAAACCAAACTGGCGTAAACGCTTCGCTAGTCGCGAATACACCATTTCTCGTTTATGAGGACCAAGAACGATGCCACACGCCTGATAAACGCGCTCGGAAATATTCTTAAAATCTTTATCCGTAAAGGTAAATTCCGCCATTTCCGAGCCCTAATTCACGTTTAACAGGCGCCTTTGCGGCGCGTCTCAAGTTAGTCGTTAAAACTCTTCCCATTCATCGCCGTCATCGACGAAGTTGTTACCCGCTGGCGGGTTGGGCGTGGTACGTGAAGTCGAACCATTCAACCGCTTCACAGGCGGAGCAACTGGACGTGAGTCCGGTAGCCCCGAAGACATATTCACGGAGAAGAAGCTCAACATCTGACGCATACTATTGGCTTGCTCTGCCATGGATTCACTCGCCGCCGATGCTTGCTCTACAAGTGCGGCATTTTGTTGCGTCATTTCATCCATCTGCGCCACCGCTTTATTCACTTGTTCAATACCCGAGCTTTGCTCTGCTGAAGCTTGTGAAATATCAGCAATCATCTGTGATACACGTTGCACCGACTCAACAATGTCTTGGAGCGTCGCGCCAGACTCATTCACCAATGTTGAACCATCTTCAACTTTACCGACACTGTCACGGATCAGCTCTTTAATCTCTTTCGCCGCACCCGCAGAGCGCTGTGCCAAATTACGCACTTCACCCGCAACCACCGCAAAGCCGCGACCTTGCTCTCCCGCCCGCGCAGCCTCAACCGCAGCGTTTAGCGCAAGTAAGTTAGTTTGGAATGCTATTTCGTCGATTACACCTATGATGTCAGCAATCTTCTTACTCGATTCATTGATTTCAGCCATACCGGTGACGGCGCGATTCACGACTTCACCACCGTGCTTCGCTTTATCGCAGGTTTGCGCTGCCAACTCACTGGCTACTTTAGCGTTATCAGCGTTTTGACGAACCGTACTGGTCATCTCTTCCATACTAGATGCAGTTTCTTCAAGGGATGACGCTTGCTCTTCGGTACGTTGACTCAAATCGGTGTTACCTTGCGAAATCTCTTCCGCCCCAGTCGCCACTAAATTCGCAGAGCCGCTTACTTTGTCGATTACTTCAGTCAGTTTATCTGCAGTGCTGTTAGCATCGCGTTTGAGTTTCTCAAAGGCACCTTGGAAGTCTCGGTCAATACGCTTAGTGAGATCACCATGCGCCAGTGCATCGAGCATGATTGCGGTCTCAGCAACCGCATCGTCGACCACACTCACTAATTCATTTAATCCTTCAGACAAGCGTAAGAAGAAGCCATCTTTACCATCAACGCTCACACGAGCATCTAACTCACCGCCTCGCGCTGCATTAACTAACTTGTTGATTTCACCTTCAATCGCTACTTCCGCCGTTCTATCAGACCATTCAACTACGGTGCCCGCTCGTTCACCTTCTTCGGTCATGATGGGGTTAGCTATCAAAGAGAACGTGCGCCCACCGACCACGATTTGAGTGCGATAAGTACTAGAGAGTTTCGCCAACATACCGCGTTGGTGCGCAGGATTTTTGTGGAACACATCGATGTTCTGGCCAATCAAATTATTGCTGTCAAAATTCGGCAAGTCTCGGCGCAAATCCTGTTCGGCATTGCGCATCATATTGACCACCGCTTTGTTCATATACACTATGTTGTGCTCAGCATCGGCAATCATGGTGTTGGTGGCAACGTTATCGAGGGCATGACGAACACGTAAGTTTTCTTTTGCTGTTTGCTTCTCGTGTTCAGAGCGTGCGAGCTCTTCAGTAATATCCTGCCATTCAACTATGGTGCCCAGACGGTTACCATCGAGGTCAAACCAAGGTGTGGCAATCAAGTTGAAGGTAAGCCCAGCCAACTTGAGGTTAGTATTGTATGGTTCGTTAAGGCGCGCGAGCATGCCGCGTTGGTGCGCTGGATTTTTGTGGAAATCATCCACACAGGTACCAATGAGTGAGCTGACCTTAAAGTTCGGCAACACAGTTTGCAACTGCGCCTCACGATTACGCAGCATCTTCAATACTTGGTCGTTCACGTAGACGATTTCAAGGTCATTGTTGGCCATCATCACATTGGCCTGACACACTTTCAGTGCATTAACTAACTTGGCTGATTCTTTGGCTTTAAGCTGCTCTGCACGCTGCTGTGTAATATCGTTGGCGTATTTAACAACCTTGATGGGTTTGCCCGTCATATCGAGAATCGGGTTGTAAGAAGCTTGTATCCATACTTCTTTGCCACCTTTACCAACACGTTGATATTGACCGCTGTTATATTCACCGCGAGCTAAACGCTGCCAAAAATCACTGTACTCAGGACTTGCAGCATATTCAGGGGTCACAAACATGCGATGATGTTGGCCTTTGATTTCATTGAGTTGATAACCCATGGTCTGCAAGAAGTTGTCATTGGCGTTGAGGATGTTGCCGCTGAGATCGAACTCAATAACGGCTTGTGAGCGGCCAATGGCATCGACCTGTCCCTCTAATTCGGCTGTTTTTAATTTACTACGGGTGATATCGGTGGCCACTTTCACCACTTTGAGTACGCAGCCTTGCTTATCCAATATCGGGTTGTAAGATGCTTGAATCCACACATCATCGCCATTTTTGTTGATGCGTTTAAACTCATCGGCGATAAACTCACCTCGGCCTAGGCGCTGCCAAAAAGCACTGTACTCGGGACTCGATGACTCATCGGCAGGTACAAACATTCTATGATGTTGACCGCGAATTTCATCGAGGCGATAACCCATTACATTGAGGAAGTTATCATTGGCGGTAATGATCATACCCGAGGGTTCGAATTCGATCACCGCCTGCGAGCGGTTCAGCGCTTGGAGCACTAGCGCGTCTTCACCTGTATCTTTCGATTCCTTAGTAAACCAGACCATTTTTAATCCACCCTGTTCGTGCTAATTCAGTATCAACAATCAATAATTTTTGGTAAATCGAGCAAGATAACCATCTTGTCGCCCACATTTACCAGCCTGTCTACGAATTCGTTGTCCGTAGAGTCATGAAACTCTGGGGCTGAGCGCGCATCGTCATTGTTGATGGTGTATACATCAGACACAGCATCAACGACTAAACCCACCACCTTTTCTTTATCGCCCACGTATTCTTTGACAATAATGACCACAGTTAAGGGGCCGTATTCTTTGTGTGCAATGGTAAAGCGCAAGCGTAAATCAATGATGGGCACTATGGTGCCGCGCAGGTTTATCACCCCTTTTAAAAACTCAGGCGCATTGGGGATTTCAGTAATTTCCTCCCAGCCTCGAATTTCTTGCACTTTGAGAATATCGACACCGTATTCCTCTGCTGCCATCATAAATGTGAGGTACTGCTGCACTTCACCCTGATGGTTTTGCAGCACAATGTACTCATCGATACCTTCTACCTTCATGCTTGCTCCTCTTGTAGCAGAGCAGCATCTAACATGCTGTCTTGTGAGCCTGGCTTTTTCAGCCCTGCTAACTTAATTAATCCGGCAATATCAACAATCAAAGACACGCGGCCATCACCCAAAATAGTGGCGCCTGAGATGCCATCTACACGTTGGTAATTGGCCTCCAAGCTTTTGATAACAACCTGCTGTTGCGCCAGTAAATCATCTACCAGCAAACCCACTTTCTGATTGTCATTTTCCACCACAACAAGCAGTGCTTTACTGAGCTCAGTAATGGCATTGGGGTGATTGAATATTTTGTATAAACGCAATATCGGGATGTATTCATCGCGCAGACGCAGCACTTCAAGGCCACTGCCCACAGTACTGACTTTCGCGGTATCAATTTGCAATGATTCAACAATGGAGATCAGCGGCACGATATAAGTATGCTTATCAACACGTACTAGCTGCCCGTCCAATATCGCCAACGTCAGCGGTAAGCGAATGGTGAAAGTAGACCCCACACCGGCGCTGGAGGTAACCTCAATCGAACCGTTCAAATCCGAGATATTAGACTTCACCACGTCCATGCCTACACCGCGTCCCGATATGTCGCTCACCTCGTCAGCAGTGGAAAAACCGGGTTCAAAAATAAGCTCATGAACCTTTTCTTCCGTGAGATCTTCTTGCGCGTTGATTAACCCATTGGCGATCGCTTTTTCACGAATCTTCTCGGTGTTAAGGCCGCGCCCATCATCCATTATTTCAATGACGATGTTGCCGCCTTGATGGAAGGCATTGAGGGTCACAGTGCCTACAGGCTCTTTACCAGCAGCTTCGCGCTGTTCAGGCGTTTCTAAACCGTGGTCGAGGGAGTTGCGCACCAAGTGCACCATAGGATCGGAAATCTTCTCCATCACCGTTTTATCAAGCTCAGTGCCTTCACCTAAAAGTTTCAATTCCACATTTTTATTAAGCTTTTGCGAAATATCACGCACCAAACGTGGGAACCGGCTGAACACAAAACTGATGGGCAACATGCGAATACGCATAACATTTTCTTGCAGGTCACGCGTGTTATGAGCCAATTGCGCGAGCCCCTCTTGCAGTGCAGCTAAGGTATGCTCAGTGATCTCTTGCTCGCTCAACTGACTGAGCATTGATTGGGTGATGACGAGCTCCCCGACCATGTTGATAAGCGAGTCAATTTTATCAATACCAACACGAATAGAAGTGGACTCAGTACTAGATGCTTTCTTCGCTGGTTTTCCAGCTTTTGCAGCCGCACTTGCAGCCGCACTTGCAGCTGCTCCTTGCGCTATGGCTGGGTTAGCAGCAAGCGTTTGCGTGGGTGCTTCTATGTCGCTTTCATCGTCAATCGGCAAGGCTTGGGGCTGTATATCGGCGCTTTGCTGTTGCTCAGCAAACAACCCGCCACATAAAGTAATTTCTATCTCGGCGTCGTCTTCAACCCACTCAAATACTTCTTCTATTTGTTCTTTTTTGGCATCGGTTTCGAGGAATAACTGCCAAGACATAAAACACTCATCACTCTGCAACTGATCAATCGTTGGAATTGCACCTAACTCTACATGCACCTCTAGATGACCTAACTCAGCCAAATCACTGAGCATATACAAGGGTTCATTGCCGGTTTTGAATAAGTGATGGTGCGGTTTGAAGTTAATTTGAAAGGTTTGTGTTTCTTTTTCTGTGGTTGCGCTGTATTGAGCCGGCTCTTCGGATTCAACCGCCGAAGCAAAGCCCAAGATCACTTCAAATTTTTGTTTTAACTCCCCCGCTACTGTGAGATCGGGTTCCTGCTCGCTTTGCAAGGCGCGTAACATTTCTCTCAAGCAATCAACCGATTGCAGCAGTAGGTTTACATGTTCAGAGGTTAGTTCTCGTTGTCCTTGGCGGATTTGATCCAACAAGGTTTCCAAAACATGGGTAAAGTCTGACACCGATGTGAACCCGAAGGTACCACTGCCGCCTTTAATGGAGTGCGCAGCACGAAAAATAGTATTGAGCGTCTCACTATCAGTATCGCCAGGCGTGAGGTTTAGAAGCTCCGTTTCCATGGCATCCAAGCCTTCAAAACTTTCTTCAAAGAAGACTTCAAAAAATTGACTCAGATCGATACTCATAGGCCGCGGCTCTTAACGAATGACTTTTTTGAGAACGGCCAACAATTGGTCAGGGTTAAATGGTTTTACAATCCACCCCGTTGCCCCAGCTGCTTTTCCTTCTGATTTTTTATCCAATCCAGATTCTGTGGTCAGCATCAGTAATGGCGTGAATTTGTAATCTGCAAGCCCCCGCAACTCACGGATAAGCGTAATACCATCCATGATGGGCATGTTGACGTCCGAAATGACTGCATCAAATTTGTTTTGTTTAGCTATCGCCAGCGCCTCACTGCCATCTTTCGCCTCGGTTACATCAAAGCCCGCTTTTTTGAGAGTAAAACTCACCATTTGGCGCATTGATGCAGAATCATCAACAGCTAAAATCTTTTTCATAGACACCCTCTAAAATATTATCTATTGCCATTCAGTGCTAAGTAGGTAGAGACACCCAGTGTTTCACATGCGCTTTGTAGAGCTTCGCTGGCACCTTCCCATACAATGGCATGATCCCCCAATTGCAGGCTCTTTTGTAAGGCGCACAAAAGTTGTACACACGCGGTGTCTGCTTTGGTCACTTCACTGATATCAAGGCACACATTACTGTCGTTTTGAAGCTGCGCTTGTAGTTCTGTATGCAATGCTTCAACCTGAGATATCGTCATCTCATTGGGCAGTTTCAACATAATTTATGCTTGTTATTTACTAGCGTCTATTCAAAAGCTTAGACACAGTTTGCTCAATTGCCAGTCGATGATGTAAAAATTTCTTTCAGTGAAATAGGGGCTTAGGTGATCAAGCCCCTATTTTAAGAGATGTGGAGATATCGAAGGAATTTCTTAGCTGGAGTAGTGATTGATGATCGCTTGTAACTCGTTAGTCATTATTTCAGTGTTTATTGTAGGTACAGACCCCACAGCATATTCAGGTTTGAAAATCGCGCGAATGAAACCGTCGGGATCGACCAAAACAACCGATGCACTGTGATCAACAAGGTAATTCCCCGTCTGCTCCTCGGTTATTGCATAAATTAACCCCAAATTCTGTACAAAGGGATAAAGTTGCGCGTGAGGTCCCGACACCGCTTTGAACTCAGGATTGAAATAGGTGATGTACTGACGACGCTTTGCGGCAGTGTCTCGATTTGGGTCTACCGAGACAAACCATACATTCAGGTCTTTACGCCCTAGATTACTGACGACCTGACTTAACTTAGCCAAGGTCATCGGACATACATCAGGGCAACTGGTATAGCCGAGAAACACCAAGTCCCATTGCCCTTGTAGTTGGGCTACGCCCACCTCAGCGCTATGTTGGTCTTGCAACGTAAAGGCATTTATTTTTTTCGCCGGTTCATACACCAAGGCTTGCACATCCAGTTCAGGCTTTGAGCACCCTACTAACGACAACGCAACACAACCAGCCCATAACCACCTAAGCGACATAAAATACCCATTTATCAATAAATAATGCGACAAAGAGTAACATTAAATGAAGAATTGAGAACTTAAAAACCGCCATGGCACTGCGGTGCTCAGGATCACGCTTTAAGCGCCATGCATAGACTACAAATAGCGCGTTAAGTATGGTGCTTGCTAGTAAATAGAAAAGCCCAGACATACCAATCAGATAAGGTATCACGCATACCAATGCCAGTATGACGGTGTAACCCAACACACAGGTTTTACAAAAATCGATACCGTGAGTTACCGGTAACATAGGCACATCGGCACGACGATAATCGGCTTCACGGGCAATGGCCAGCGCCCAGAAGTGCGGCGGCGTCCACGTGAATATAATCATGACTAACAGCCAAGGCGCAGCAGCAAGTTGCCCTGTTTCACTGACCCAACCTAGCAGTGGCGGCATCGCCCCAGCTAAGCCACCAATTACAATGTTCTGCGGCGTCGCACGCTTTAAAAACATCGTGTAGATAACCGCATAGCCAACCAAAGCGAACAAAGTCAGAATGGCACACAACCAATTTGATGCTGCCACCAGAGCCACAAAGCCAGTGACACCAAGAACAGCGGCAAAAGCAAAACCACGGGCTTCGCTGACCTTGCCTAAAGCGACAGGGCGATGACGAGTGCGCGCCATCTTAATATCTATTTCGCGGTCAACAATATGGTTAATCACCGCAGCTGCGGCTGAAAGCAGACCGATAGCAGTTAAGCTCACCAGTTGCAGTAACCAAGAACGCCCCATATCGGGCGCAAGCGCCACTCCAACCCAAGCGGTCAGTACCAACATCAGTACCACTTTAGCTTTACACATCGCCAAATAATCACGCCAACTTGCTTGCTGCGTGGCAATGGCATTAACAGACAATACTTTACTCATAGCGACTTCCTCCCCCTAACACTTGGCTTTTTGCAAGTAACACAAACGCACAAGCGTGAGTAACAACAGCAGCGCCATCAAGTTATGTGCAAGTGCCACCAGCAATGGAATTTGCATATACACCAAGGCAATACCAATGCAAACTTGCGCGACTAATGCTGCGACAACAGCAAGCACCGCATTTTTAATTGTTCTAGAATACGCACCTTTGAACACCTGCCACATAGCGCTGAAAACCACCAGCAATGTCATCAATGCGCCAAAACGATGCAGAAGATGAATGGACATCCGCGAGTCATACGACAACACGCCATATTCATAATTGGCATGCTCCATAGGTAAGTGGAAAACTTTTGACAGTGAAAAGGCTTCACTGCCTTCGCACATTGGGAAACCAACACAGTGTGCGGCCGCATAATTCGCTGCCAACCAGCCACCCAAGGCGATTTGAATTATCACCATCGACAACGCTGCCATACTCCAACCTTGCAGCGCTTTGGCCCCAGCGTCACCGCCAAACACAGGTTTAGTGTGTGAGCGCAAATACAACAACCACAATAAACTAGCGATAGAAAAGCCCCCGAGTAAATGCCCCATAACAATTAGCGGCTGCAAATTCATGGTGACTGTCCACATTCCTAGCAAGGCTTGGAATATCACCAGTAACAACAACACTACAGGCAAGCGCAACGGTACATTTGGCAGCTTGGCATTGCGCATGGCATACACGGCAATGGCGAGTATCAATAACCCCAAGGTGCCAGCAAAATAGCGATGCACCATTTCCTTGAGCGCCTTTCCTTGATGCACTTCTAAACCAGGAAAGTTTTGCTCGGCGGCGGCGATTTCATGGGCCTTATCTGGCACCGTTAAAAAGCCATAACACCCCGGCCAATCAGGGCACCCTAACCCCGCATCGCTCAAGCGTGTATACGCACCTAATCCTACTACCATCACGGCAAGTAATGCCGTCATTAACACCAGACGTTTATAATTTTTAGTCATACTGGCCTCTTAGCTGCTGCGCGAATAATTCAAAAGTTTCTTCAAATCTTTTAGTAACCCTTTGTGCATCAACCTATTTTCTTGTGGTTGCTGTACATAGTCGTACTCCAAGACCACCAAGCCATGATGGTCAATTAAATATAAATTTCCTGGCGTCAGTTGTGTGGGAGCATCCTGCATGTGCAATGTAGGATGCGCCTCTCCTTCAACATCGAGGTCGGGACCCATCAAGGCCAAACGCACCTTGCCTTGGTTTTTACCCAGTGCCACATACAATGCCTGCACATCTTGCCATTGGTTGGCGCAGCTCTCACATTGCGGCGTGTTCACCATCGCAATGGTCCAAGGTGACAAGGGATGCTCTTGCCATTGCTCCAGCGCCACCTGTTCATCTAAAAATCGACCATGATTGCTTTGCTCGCCCGGCAACCAGCCACTTTTAAGCACTAATACGGCGGCTACCACCGGCACTAAAAAGCAGCCAATGAATAAATAGAGCGGTTTATTGTTTTTCATGTGTTCTCCTTGCTCGCCAATATGCACTGAGCGCAATGATCAAAGCCGCCAGCGCAATCAAAAACCACTGTAACGCATAAGCATTGTGCTTCTGCGCCGACATAGTTACGCCCTGATAATGCGGCTGAGCGTTGACGCTGCTATTGGGCAGCCCCGCATAAGCCATAAAGGGATGAATTGGCTTACGAGTTTGCTGCGCCATACTGTGTAAATCTATTTGTTGAATACGCTTGGGCCAAGCGTCTTGCTGAATATCATCTTTGAGGGTAATACCGCCCAACTCGCCGTCTTTAATTAGCGCTTGGGGCAGCGTAATTTCGCTGGGAAGGTTTATTATCGGCAGTTCATTTCGGGTCAGAGGTGCTGGCACAAACCCAAGGTTGACGAGCAACCAACGATTAGACGTATCAGGTAACATCAACACTAATACGTCGTAGCCGACTTTTCCTTGATAAACCTGATTGTCGAGCAACCAATATTGAGGAGAAACTTCTCCTGTAATCACGACTTGCATCCCTGTTGCGTCACCGTCTTGGATAACACGCAACGCTTGCGCAAAATCAAGCACACCACGCTCAGACCATGAATCCAGCATTTGTTGCCTTTGCTGCTTCTGTTCAGCGCGCTCCAGCTGCCAAAAACCCAAGCGAGTACAAACAGTTATCGTTAGGATAACCAGCCCTGTCCATAAAATTGCGCTAAGCTTACCTGTAAACACTCAACCACCAACCTCGGAGTATCCGTACCGTGCTTATAAAAATTATTATTATTGCGCTACTGCTAGTCGTCATTTACACCCTCTTTAGGGCGCTGTTAGCGATGATAAAATCCGATAACAAAGTGCCTATGTCTCATTTTTTGGGCAAGCGAGTCGCGCTTTGCGTGCTTGTCCTCATTATTATTCTTGTTGCGCAGCAACTTGGGCTGCTGCGCTTTAATCAATCACCCATTACAACACATACACAAACACAAACAGGCACAGCCACACCACATCTACAAAGTGCCAGTACCATGCTGCAGCTTGAAATGCGAAATGCTTCTCGCTGCTAAAGTGCCCTTTTAATACTCGAATAAACACCACGCTGAGCATGATGGCCCCAAGGGTCACGTGCATGCCGTGGAATCCGGTAAGTAAGAAGAAGGTGTTGCCATAGATACCCGAATCAAGTTTTAGTCCCAAGTCTCTATAAGCGTGGATATATTCTTGCACTTGCAAGCCCAAGAAGATCACACCCAATAAGATGGTTAGAAACAAGAAGATAGCCAGTGGCTTACGGTTGTCTTTTTCGATAGCGGTGTGAGCAAACTGCAAAGTGACAGAGGAAACCAGTAAAATAATGGTGTTGATCAGCGGTAAGCCTTGCCAGCCCATAGCTTGAGTTGTGGTGCCACCTGGTGTGCTCTCCAGTGGCCAAGCCGATGTAAACTCAGGCCACAATACTTCACCTGTCATGACATTATTGCCATCACCGCCTAACCAAGGCACCGCCAGCATACGGGCATAAAATAATGCACCGAAGAAAGCAGCAAAGAACATCACTTCTGAGAAGATAAACCAACTCATCCCCTGCTTAAACGAACGATCCATTTGCGCTGAATATAGGCCCCCATGGGACTCATTGATCACATTGCGGAACCACCCCACTAGCATGTACAGCAGTACTGCTATGCCTGCAAATAGCAAATAGTGACCATGGCTACTTTCTTGACCCATCTGCATTACGGTTAAACCCGCACCTGCAGCGATGAAGAACATGGCTACTGCACCGACAATCGGCCAAGGGCTCTGGGCCGGTACGTAGTACTTTTCATACTGTTCACTCATATTTATGCCTCATTTGGTTTATCGCGCCGAGGCAACCAAAGCTTCTGGATGCTTGGCGCTGATATCAAAAAGCGTGTATGACAACGTTAACTCTTCGTATTCAGGAGGTAACGCTGTATCGACATAAAACCTTAATTGATATTCTTGTTTTTCATTGGCTTGCATTGTTTGTTGGTCAAAGCAAAAGCACGCCAGTTTGTGTAAGTATTTTGCTGCTAAGCCCGGGGACACAGATGGAATAGCCTGCATCACCCGCGCTTCATCTGCGGTGTTGGCCGCAGAGAAAGTCACGACGCTCATTTCTCCGGGCTTTACCACGACTTCTTGTACTTGTGCATCAACTATGAAGGGTGCGCCGCTTTGCGCATGGGTGGTGAAGCTCACAGTGACTTCTCTGCTTTCATCCACCACTTCGCTTTGCTGCGCTTGCTCCATGGATGGCTTGCCATTGAGGCCAGTGACATCACAAAACACGTCGTACAGCGGTACCAGTGCGAATGCAAAAGCAAACATTGCTATCACACTGATCACGAGTTTCTTCAATAACGGCGCGTGGTTCATTACTGCACCTTAGGCGGCGTTTCAAAGGTGTGGTATGGCGCCGGCGATGCGACTTCCCACTCCAGACCTTCGGCACCGTCCCACACTTTTGCAGGTGCTTTTTCACCCGCTTTAATGCACTTGAAGACCACAGCAACAAACAGTAATTGTGATAAACCAAAGGCAAAACCACCGATACTGATAATGGCGTTGAAGTCAGCAAATTGCAGTGCATAGTCTGGGATTCGACGTGGCATGCCAGCCAGGCCAACAAAGTGCATTGGGAAGAACAGCACATTAACGCTGATCAGCGACATCCAGAAGTGCCATTTTGCCAAGGTGGTGCTGTACATGTGCCCTGTCCATTTAGGTAGCCAGTAATAAGCTGCTGCCATTATCGAGAACACCGCCCCAGTTACCAATACGTAATGGAAGTGCGCCACCACGAAGTAGGTGTCGTGGTATTGGAAATCCACCGGCGTAATCGCCAGCATCAAGCCGGAGAAACCGCCAAGGGTAAACAGCACAATAAAGGCGATGGAGAACATCATCGGTATTTCAAAGCTGATAGAACCTCGCCACATGGTGGCCACCCAGTTGAATACCTTCACCCCGGTCGGCACGGATATCAGCATGGTGGAGTACATAAAGAACAACTCCCCTGCGAGCGGCATACCTGTGGTGAACATATGGTGCGCCCACACCACAAATGACAACAAGGCGATAGATGCGGTGGCGTACACCATCGACGCATACCCAAACAGCTTTTTACGCGAGAAGGTAGGTACAATCGTCGAGATAATACCGAATGCCGGTAAAATCATGATGTATACCTCAGGGTGACCAAAGAACCAGAAAATATGCTGGAACATGACTGGATCACCACCCCCTGCGGCATTGAAGAAGTCGGTACCAAAGTATTTATCCGTGAGTACCATGGTTACCGCACCGGCAAGCACTGGCATAACCGCAATCAGCAGGAAGGCGGTGATCAACCATGTCCACACAAACAGCGGCAGTTTCATCCACGTCATACCTGGTGCGCGTAAGTTCACTATGGTAACAATCACGTTTATAGCCCCCATAATGGAGCTGATACCCATGATGTGCACCGCGAACACAAACAACGCTGTGTTGTCGTTACTATAAGTCGTTGAAAGTGGCGCGTAGAAAGTCCAACCAAACGCCGGACCACCACCTTCCATAAACAGCGACAACAATAAAATCGCAAACGCGAATGGTAAAATCCAGAAGCTCCAGTTGTTCATACGCGGAAGCGCCATATCTGGCGCGCCAATCATCATCGGGATCATCCAGTTAGCTAGTCCCGTAAAGGCTGGCATAACCGCACCGAACACCATGATTAAGCCATGCACTGTGGTCATCTGGTTAAAAAAGTGTGGGTCAACGAGCTGTAGTCCCGGCTGGAATAGCTCGGCGCGAATGACCATGGCCATCGCTCCGCCCGTCAAAAACATAAGCAGTGAAAACAACAGGTAAAGTGTACCTATGTCTTTATGGTTAGTGGTAAAGAGCCAGCGTTTAATACCCGTTGCAGGCCCGTGATGTTCATGTGTTGCAGCAGCTGTACTCATTGTCCTTCCCCATCAATTGCGGCCTGAATCGCACTTGGTTGCACTGTGTCACCAGTATCGTTGCCAAATGCATTACGCTGGTAAGTCACGACAGCAGCGAGTTCTTTGAGTGTTAGCTGGCTAACGAATGCCTGCATCGCTGTACCTGGCTTACCATGAACCACGATATCTATGTGGTCCTTGATCTCCCCTTTGGCGATAGGGCTGTCCTTAATCGCAGGGAATACACCCGGTAACCCCAGACCTGTGGGTTGGTGACACGCTGCGCAGCGCGCCATGTAAACTTGTTCACCTGTGGCCATAAGCTCTTCTTGAGTGAGCGTCTGGTCAAGCAAGGCAGCATCGGCATCCGCCTGAGCTTGCACTGCTTGTTTTTGCTCAGCCAACCACGCTTCGAATTCTTCAGGCGCTTTGGCTTCAACCACTACAGGCATAAAGCCATGGTCTTTACCACATAGCTCAGCACATTGGCCGCGGTAGATGCCCGCTTCGTTTACCTTGGTCCAAGCTTCGTTGATAAAGCCTGGATTGGCATCTTTTTTAACTGCGAAATCCGGCACCCACCAAGAGTGAATAACGTCGTCTGAAGTCATTAAAAAGCGTACTTTTTTATCTGTTGGGATCACCAACGGCTTGTCGACTTCTAGCAAATAATGCTCGCCTTTATCTTGAGCATTTTGAATTTGCTCTTGTGGCGTTGAGAGCAACGAGTAGAAGCCAACATCATGGCCCATGTATTCGTAGTGCCACTTCCACTGTGAACCGGTGATCTTGATGGTGACATCTGCTTTAGAAGTGTCTTCCATCGCTATCAAGGTTTTGGTGGCAGGAACAGCCATACCTATGAGGATTAAAAATGGGATCGCGGTCCAAAGTATTTCGACCTTGGTGCTTTCGTGGAAAGATGCGGGTTTAGCCCCTTTAGATTTGCGGTGTCTGAGTAAGGCCCAGAACATCACACCAAACACTATTACCCCAATGACACAGCAGATGATAAATATCGTCATGTGTAACTGGTAAACATTTTCACTGATGTCGGTCACCCCTGGGCGCAAATTATAATCACTATTTGCTAAAGCCAAGTGCGGGGCAAACAAACACAGCAACATGAGGGAGCAAAGCTTCTTCATGTACCATCTCCTTAAAACGCGCAACGCAAAAAGAGAAGAGGCAGTTACTGCTAGCCAATCTTCATTATTATTATGCTTAGAACTGGCCGATTACATTTACTTTACACAAAGCGATTAAAAAGCAACCAGCAAAGCCTGTAATCTAACCAATTAGTCAAGAATTGGGCATATAGCAAGAAAATAGGCGTTTTTGTTTTGCTTTTTTCAATAAATATTTTGGGGAGTTTCAATCTGTTAGCGTACAGAAAAAGGAATTAGAAAAGGGCTGGAAACCCCCAATCAACGGCGTATTGGGGGCCTATATTTACTCGTTACAACTACATCCAATCGGCATTTCGGATAACACCAACCGCTAAACCCTCAATATTGAAGGATTCATGTTCTAGGTCGACTTCGATTGGCGCAAATTCTTCGTTTTCTGCATGTAGCAATACTTTACGACCGGCTTTCTCTAAACGCTTCACGGTGACGTCATCACCAACACGCGCAACCACCACTTGGCCGTTCTCCGCAACCTGAGCACGATGCACAGCCAGCAGGTCGCCGTCCATAATACCGATGTCTTTCATACTCATACCATCAACACGTAGTAGGTAATCAGCGGCAGGCTTAAACAGTAATGGATCGATTTGGCAGTGACTTTCAATGTGCTCTTGGGCCAAGATGGGTTCACCGGCAGCGACGCGACCTATCAGAGGCAAGCCTAATTGCTCAGGCTCTTCCTCTTCGACCAATTGAATACCACGGCTGGCACCGGGCTTCATTTTGATCACCCCTTTTTTAGCAAGGGCTTTAAGGTGTTCTTCTGCGGCATTCGCACTGCGAAACCCCAGTGTTTGTGCAATTTCAGCACGCGTAGGCGGCATGCCTGTGTCTTTAATAAATACTTTGATCAGCTCTAAAATTTGCGATTGGCGATTAGTTAAAGGACGCATACAACTGGGTTTCCATACAGTACATTTAACTGTGAGTATATACAGTTGTCAGAAAATCGCAAATAAAATCAGGCAATTTGCTCAGCTCAAAAAAATGCGCCTACTTAGGTTTGGGTTTTTGTCATTACGCCAACGCTTAAATACTAAAAGCTGCTGTTAGGCTGAGTTAAAAACACAATTTCATCATCCGTGGATTTGCGCCCCAGTATTTCATTGCGATGCGGGTATCGACCAAAACGATCAATAATCTTCTTGTGCGCCACTTCAAATTCATAATTATCCAATGGCTTGAACAACCTATCAGCCTCCTGATGGATAACCTTACTTTCACTGTGCATGTAGGGCATGTACATAAACGGACGCTCTTGCTCATTCAATTGCATGTCGAAACCCTTATCCACCGCGTGCTGAGCCAAACACAGTGCGAGTCCATCAAAGGCTAAAGCCTTTGGCGTATCGCGAAACATGTTGCGCGAGAATTGGTCGAGCACAATGATTTCACACAGCGCCCCTTGAGCTGTGTTGCGCCAATGCGCTAACTCGCCCATGGCTGCGGCATGATGCAGTTGCGAAAATAGCTTAATGACCTTGTCGTCAAACGCTACACTCTTTTTGAACCAGTCCTCGGGTTGGCATTGCTCAAACCAAAAATCATACACAGATTGAAAATCCATATTCTCTCCTTCAAAGTAAAGAGGGTGTGAAGCCGTTTGCAAACAAGGCAATATTAACCGTGAAGAAACTCTACATTTATGAACATTGCCCTTATTCAGTTAAAGCCACAATGGTCGCTCGTGCACGAAATATAGACGTGCAAATATGCTACTTACAAGCCGACGACACGACCACCGCTATCCAGTTAGTGGGCAAAAGCACTGTTCCCATATTAGCTAAAAACCAAAACATTGCCATGGCGCAAAGCCTCGATATTGCCGCCTATTTCTGCAAACGTGCAAAAATGCCATTGGATCATGGTGATTACCTCACGCCAGCAAGCAAATGGGTAGAGACCTACTTACCTACCTTTTTACGCTTAACCTTACCGCGCTGGCCGCAACTCGCTCTACCGGAATTTGGCACACCAAACGCCATCGTCTATTACTGCGATAAAAAGGAGGCGCTCTTGGGGGCTACCTTCGCTGATATTCTTGCCCACAGTGATGAAGATATAACGATCATGGATAGGGCTTTGGATGAGCTCTCTTGGCTCGATGCGCCGGATGAAATCTCATGGGCCGATGTTGCTATCTTCCCCTTCTTGCGCAACCTAACCGTCGTAAAAGGCTTGCACACTCCCGAACATATCCAGCACTATGTGCACCAAGTTGCCACCATGAGCAACATCAGAACATTCACAGACGTTGCTGTATAAGGAGTAGTAAGCATGAGCAAACGTATTTGGGCCCAAGATATCGATTTTGACCTGTGTAAAAAGCTCGACCTTGGCGTGGGTGAAAAAGGCACCTTAATGACCAAGCTCGGCATTGAAATAAGCGAAATCGGCGACGATTACCTTGTTGCCACCATGCCAGTAACCAACGAATTATATAACCCTATCGGCATCGTCCACGGTGGCGCATATGTAGTATTGGCTGAAACCGTCGCCAGCTACGCCGCCAACTTTGTTGTCGATACCAGCAAATACTACTGCGTCGGCCAAGAGATCAACGCCAACCACCTCAAAGCGTCACGCACCGGCACACTCAAAGCCGTGACCAAACCCGTGCACCTAGGCGGCCGCTCATCGGTGTGGGAGATTAAGATTTACAATAGCGCTGGCGATCTGTGTTGTATTTCAAGGATGACTGCTGCGGTGGTGGAGAAAAGAAGTAAAGGGTGAGAGCTGCCCGAACATGCGAATAGTGTTGCCATGCTGAACTCGAACATAATACAACGGATTTAGAAAACTTTGTTACGAGTCTAAAAGCGCAGCACAGACAAGTTGCTTGCACTTCGCTGGAAAATAGAAAAGGCTCATTGAGAGCCTTTGCATTTTAGCTGAGGGTTACACCCTAAAGTATCGGCGTAAATAAATGCCTGCAGCCAACAACAACAATAGCAAGTTAGTAGTACCGCCAGTTGACCCTTTATCGCTTGGCGAATTATCGCCAGGTTGTGGCTGAGCGGGAGGAGGAGTAGCCGATTGCCCCTCTGTAAAGACAGCTTTAAGCTCAATATTAGTGCCCTGATTTACCAAACAATCCTGATAGTTGTAGCCAGCAAAATAATAAAATTTCTTCGTATTAAATTCGCCTGTTGCGACATCTAAATAACCGTCATTATTTAAATCAGCTACCGCAGTAGCGGTAAGTCCGTCAGCAGCCGCTGCAACATCACCTTTCTGTTTGCCATTGTTATAAAGAACACTTAAACGAGGTTGAAGGTAATGAGCTGACAGGACTTCCACACTGCCATTTTTATCTACATCAGCAAATGCAACACCATAGGGGGCGTCACTACTGTCAATAACTAGGCGGGAAAAGCCACTGCCTTGACTATACACACTCACCGCCTCAGCGACTATTTCTGCGGCAACCAGTTGCACCTGACCGGAAACAGGGTCTGTATGACTATCAAGTGTAATTGCGGCATGGTCGGAAATATGCAAAGCTTCTGTGAACACGTCGCTTTCGTTGATATATAAGGCAGTTTTAGCCTCACTTATACTGTCCACTAGAGCATACAGGTCGCCAGATGTATCGGCTGTGAAACTAGAAATAAACAAATCGGGCTGACCATCTTGGTCATAATCATTAACGGTAAAGGCGTAAGGCCTTATTCCCTCAATCACTATATCCTTCGTGAAGTTAAATTGACCTAAACCATCGTTGATATATAGTTTGATCCTTCTTGTTGTAAAGTCACTCACTAGTAAATCTTCGAAGCCGTCATTGTTCCAATCATAAGCATCTAGAGCGGCTGGATAACTTAAGCCACTGAGCAGTTTCTGACGTGCAAACCCCTCACCAGACTGATTGATAAGTTGATGCACTACCCCTGTAAATAAACTTATGCCGACTAAGTCTGTGTATTCATCATTATTAATATTAATAGCCTGCAATGTTTTTGCTCCGCCACTTGCAGAACTAATATCACTTAAATTATCTTCAAGCTTTAGATAGTTGCCACCATCACATTGCTGACCCTGCCAAGCCTCGAAACTCCAGCCCTCACTGGGCGTTACTTGAAGCATCCGACTCACATTTGTAGTGTCGATGGTACAAGATTCACTACAGCTCACTTCACCGCTGGCTGAGGATACAACCCCAGAGCCTTCTATTATAAGTTTTATTTCCCCTGCTTGGCTTGCCAACGAACAGCTTACTAAAGCTAAATAGAGTAATTTTTGCATGTTTTCACCTGTAAAATAACAACATAGTTTGTGATGCGATGCAGTTGTATAGTCATCCTCTATTACTTACAATTATGTAACTGTTATGTTGCCATAATATTTTTATTTTTATATTTTTCAGCTGTTTAAGGGAATATTTTGCAAAAGGATTTTTGGGTTGGTGATTATTTAGTCTCACCTAAACACAATAAGTTAACTTTACTTAAGCAAACATTCACCCTTGAACCAAAAGTGATGGCGATATTATGTTTGTTGGTAAAAAACCATGGTGAAGTGCTCAGCAGACAAGAAATCTTAAGTACACTGTGGCCCAACCAAGTGACCGAGCCAGAAGTAGTTACTCGCGCTATCTTCGAGTTAAGAAAGGTTTTTTGCGATAATCCTAAACAGCCTACCTATATCGAAACCATAGCTAAAAAAGGTTATTGTTTTATTCATCCTACAACACCGATAAAGGGCGCCAAAAATAGAAAACGCAGCGTTATAGGATTGGTTGGTTTGTTTGTATTTTTTGGCTTGAGCAGCCTTGTTTACTTTACCCAGTTTATGCTGCCGACCAATGTTGGTCCAACTACGCAATTCAAGGTTCAGCCCCTCTCTAGCTCCAGTGATAAGATCGTCTACGCAGCTCCGGATAGCCATTGGCAATCCGCACTTGTGATCAGTGGTGAAGACAGGCAAAAACAATTAAGCATTAAAAGCTTGCATAGCCATAAGTCAACCCCACTGACTCCTAACACATCGGATTACAGGTCGCCCATATGGGGCAGCAAGTCAAATTCTTGGTACTATGTAAATTGTCTCGAAGCGAGCTGCGCTATTGAAAAGTACACAGTTAGTAACGGTGCACAAGAGCGTGTTTTTAGTACAAATGATGAGATCAAGTCTATTGCTCTTGCCGATTCAGAGAACATTCTGGCACTGAGCTTAAAAGATAGTTCTAACGAACAACTCGCACTTTTAGATCTTAATGCAGATAGACCGTTGTTAACCTATATAACTCAGCCCGGTCTCAACATGCTACCTGTTTTTCTTCCTCATCAAGAAGGCCTTTTTTATGTGAATTTTCACGCTACAAGTAGCACCCGAATCATGTACTACGATATTGCCCAACATAAGTCCTCTGAGGCTAGCTCTAAGTTAGACCGCATCACCGCATTAGTTTCCGCAGCAGCAAATACACTTATTGCGGCCGCAAAAGTAAAAGGGGAGTACGCACTGTGGCAGCTCGATCTAGACTCCAACAGAGTTACCCGCTACGCCTCAATTGAGCCCGGAGCGAATATTAAAGATTTACATTTAAGTAAGTCAGGCGAGAAGTTGCTTTATATAAAAAACAATTCTGACTTAGACATAAAGTTTGCCGGCTTCCCTAGCGCTTTCTCCAACATAAATAGTGATGCTCACGATATGAAAGCAGTGATGGCGGCAGCCAATAGCATTTACTTTGTGTCTAATAGAACTGGTAGCTATGAACTATGGCGACATCATGATGACAGTAATGAAAAGTTAACAGCTTTGTTTGCCGACAGTATTGCCCAACCAGTTTTGTCGCCAACCCAAGATAAGTTAGCCTTCATAACTCGGAGAAACAACCAATCTAGGCTTCACCTTTATAACGCAAAAAGTGCGGCTACTGCAGAGCTTGATATATTGTCATCAGGTAGTTTTTTACTCGGCTGGTCGCATGACGAGAAAGAGCTCTACCTCAGTATACGGAGCGAAAACCTCTATGATCTCGCCAAATATAATATAGCAACAGGCGAGCTAAAAACCATCAAGCTTGGTGCTGGCTTGCTAGCATCTGAAGACCCATCTACTAATAACTTTTACTATGGGGATCTCGCAAGCAGTCAATTAAAGCGTACCACCGAGGATGGTTCAGAAGAGAGCCTATATGACTTTACAAATACTCCACTGCTCATAGCTCCTAATAGTATTAAGGTTGCTGATGGGCTGGTATATTACCTAGGCAATACAAAACAAGGCATAACCTTAATTCATGATAAAGAGACGTTATTGACCCTTCCTAAAGGGGCCTTTGTTAGCCAGATTCTTACCAAGCCGACGCCTAGGGTCATTTATGATATTAAAGTGCTCTCACCTTCAATATTAGAGATGCAGGTAGCACATTCACCCATGGGAGAATAAATATTCTTGCCTTGCCATAGCTAACCGCGGCGACGCTAAATTAGATAAGGCCGTTTAAATAAGCGACATCCGTGGCGACCACCTTGTAGCCAGCATGGTTGAAACCCATGACTTGTATAACTCAATCGGACTGGGGCTGTATTTCCTTTAGATTGCTATCGCCAGCGCGAGAAGTACTCACCACAAAACCAAAACCTCTCCTAGACGCCGATACCTCAGCCAAATTCCCCGTGCATTTGCGCTGAGCATGATGGTGCTGATAGCACAACGAGGCATGGATGCCGAGTTAAGCGAATCGAGACAGGACGTCGAGTTTCGCTGGGTGCGTTAGCAGCGCCAGCACGCGCAGGCAATAGCAAATGCTTCGGGGTACGGGGGGATTCCAAAGGGGGAATCGTATTATTCTCCCTTTGGTTGCCGTCGCCAACGCGACAAGATCGCACTACAGAGAGCTGTGGGGAGATTTAATTGAAAAGGTTAGTAGCGTTCACATAAACACGCTTAAAAGGCTGTGTGGGGAGATACAGGGGTTGTCAGGCTGAAACCTGACCTACAATTAACGGCCGTGAAGGCGCCCGTACTCAACAAATAGGCACAAAAAAGGCCGCTAAAAGCGGCCTTTTTTCTCGAGAGTAGCTATTACTCTACGATTGATGCTACAACACCAGCACCAACTGTACGGCCACCTTCACGGATTGCGAAACGTAGACCTTCGTCCATCGCGATTGGGCAGATTAGCTCTACTACCATCTTGATGTTGTCACCAGGCATTACCATTTCTACGCCTTCTGGTAACTGGATGTCACCAGTTACGTCAGTTGTACGGAAGTAGAACTGTGGACGGTAACCTTTGAAGAATGGAGTGTGACGACCACCTTCATCTTTTGATAGTACGTATACTTCTGCTTCGAACTTCGTGTGAGGAGTGATTGAACCAGGCTTCGCTAGTACTTGACCACGCTCTACTTCGTCACGCTTAGTACCACGTAGAAGCGCACCGATGTTCTCACCCGCACGACCTTCGTCTAGAAGCTTACGGAACATCTCAACACCTGTACAAGTTGTCTTCGTTGTATCTTTGATACCTACGATTTCAACTTCGTCATTCACGTTGATGATACCAGCTTCAACACGACCTGTTACTACTGTACCACGGCCTTGGATTGAGAATACGTCTTCGATAGGCATGATGAATGGCTTATCGATGTCACGCTCTGGCTCTGGGATGTATGTGTCTAGCGCGTCTGCTAGTTCAACAATCTTGTCTTCCCACTCTTTCTCGCCTTCTAGTGCTTTAAGAGCTGAACCTTGGATTAGTGGTAGGTCATCACCTGGGAAGTCGTACTCAGAAAGAAGTTCACGAACTTCCATCTCTACTAGCTCTAGTAGTTCTTCGTCGTCAACCATGTCACATTTGTTCATGAATACGATGATGTAAGGTACACCAACCTGACGTGAAAGAAGGATGTGCTCACGAGTCTGTGGCATAGGACCGTCAGTCGCAGCTACTACTAGGATCGCGCCGTCCATCTGTGCAGCACCAGTGATCATGTTTTTAACATAGTCAGCGTGTCCAGGACAGTCTACGTGTGCGTAGTGACGAGTTGGAGTGTCGTACTCAACGTGTGAAGTTGAGATTGTGATACCACGCTCACGCTCTTCTGGAGCGTTATCGATTGATGCGAAGTCTTTAGCTGTACCACCGTATACTTTTGCAAGTACGTTAGTGATTGCTGCAGTTAGAGTTGTTTTACCGTGGTCAACGTGGCCGATTGTACCTACGTTTACGTGCGGTTTTACGCGTTCAAACTTTTCTTTTGCCATTTTAAAAATTCCTATAAAGAAATTAAAGTCCGACCCGTAGATCGGACCGAACTCAAATTACTTAACAGCGCGAGCTGCAATAATAGATTCTGCTACATTCTTAGCCGCCTCTGCGTACTTGAGGAATTCCATCGAGTACGAAGCACGACCTTGCGTTGCAGAACGTAAATCAGTTGCATAACCGAACATTTCAGAAAGCGGAACTTCAGCGTTGATTTGTTTCAATCCGCCTGGTGCCTCTTCCATTCCATCGATCATACCGCGGCGACGGTTTAAGTCGCCTACAACATCACCCATGTTTGCTTCAGGAGTGATAACTTCAACCTTCATGATAGGCTCTAACAAGACTGGGTTCGCTTCAAGCGCCCCCTTTCTCATTGCCATTGCACCAGCAATCTTAAAGGCCATTTCGTTCGAGTCGACATCGTGGAATGAACCATCGAATAATGTCGCTTTCACGCCAAGTAGTGGATAACCAGCAAGAACACCTTGCTCCATCTGCTCATGAAGACCTTTTTCTACCGCAGGAATATATTCCTTCGGTACTGCACCACCAACAACTTCGTTACCAAAAACGAAATTAGGTGCATCATCACTGACCTCAATAGGTTCAAGTCTAACCCAAACGTGACCATATTGACCACGACCACCTGATTGACGAACAAACTTACCCTCAACCTCAACGGTTGAACGAATCGCTTCACGATAGGCAACTTGAGGCTTACCAACGTTACATTCAACTTTGAACTCACGCTTCATACGGTCAACGATGATATCGAGGTGAAGCTCACCCATACCAGAGATAATTGTCTGGCCTGATTCTTCGTCGGTTTGTACGCGGAAAGATGGATCTTCAGCAGCTAGTTTACCTAGTGCTATACCCATTTTTTCCTGGTCTGCCTTAGTTTTTGGCTCTACCGCAATAGAGATTACCGGCTCTGGGAATTCCATACGCTCTAGCGTAATGATTGAATTCGCATCGCACAGGGTATCACCTGTTGTTACGTCCTTGAGACCAATTGCAGCGGCGATATCGCCAGCGCAAACTTCTTTGATCTCTTCACGTGAGTTTGAGTGCATCTGAACGATACGACCGAAGCGCTCACGCTTTGATTTAACTGGGTTATAAACCGTGTCACCTTGGCCCACTGTGCCTGAGTAAACACGGAAGAAGGTTAGCGTACCAACAAATGGGTCTGTCGCAATCTTAAACGCTAGCGCCGAGAATGGAGCTGCGTCGTCAGCTTGACGTGTATCTTCGGTTTCACCGTCTTCAAGCACGCCTTGGATTGCTTTAACTTCTGTTGGTGAAGGCATGTATTCAATAACGGCATCAAGCACAGCTTGAACACCTTTGTTTTTGAACGCACTGCCGCAACTCATTAGCACGATGTCGTTAGCTAGAGTGCGAGCACGAAGGCCTTCTTTGATCTCAGCTTCGCTGAGGTCGCCTTCCTCTAAATATTTGTCCATTAGTTCTTCAGACGCTTCTGCTGCCGCTTCGATTAGCTCGCTGCGGTATTCTTCAGCTTGGTCTTGAAGTTCTGCCGGGATCTCTTCATAAGTGAACGTCATCCCCTGGTCCGCTTCGTTCCAGTTGATAGCTTTCATCTTGATGAGATCGATTACACCTTTAAAGTCTTCTTCAGCACCGATAGGTAGCTGAATGGGAACAGGAGTTGCACCCAGACGGGTTTTCACCTGATCTACAACCGACAGAAAGTCGGCGCCAATACGGTCCATCTTGTTAACGAAGATCATTCGAGGAACTTCGTACTTGTTGGCCTGACGCCAAACCGTTTCTGTCTGTGGCTGTACACCTGATGACGCACATAGAACAACCACGGCACCATCGAGTACACGCAATGAACGCTCAACTTCAATGGTGAAGTCTACGTGTCCAGGAGTATCGATGATATTAATGCGGTGGTCTTCAAATTGCGCGTCCATCCCCTTCCAGAAACAAGTAGTCGCAGCAGACGTGATAGTGATACCACGCTCCTGCTCTTGCTCCATCCAGTCCATAGTTGCAGCACCATCATGTACCTCACCTATTTTGTGAGATAGGCCCGTGTAGAAAAGTACACGTTCCGTAGTGGTGGTTTTACCCGCATCTACGTGAGCACAAATACCGATGTTGCGGTAGCGCTCAATTGGAGTTGTACGTGCCATATTATCCTCTTAAAGGTTAAGGACAGATTACCAACGGTAATGTGCGAACGCTTTGTTCGCTTCAGCCATACGGTGAACGTCTTCACGTTTCTTAACCGCAGAGCCTTTGTTATCAGCTGCGTCAACGATTTCTTGAGCCAGACGAAGGCCCATAGATTTTTCGCCACGCTTACGTGCAGCGTCAACTAACCAACGC
Organism: Pseudoalteromonas pernae; assembly: GCF_039831865.1. Lineage (NCBI taxonomy): Bacteria > Pseudomonadati > Pseudomonadota > Gammaproteobacteria > Alteromonadales > Pseudoalteromonadaceae > Pseudoalteromonas > Pseudoalteromonas pernae. The sequence goes on along the minus strand of NZ_JBDODM010000004.1, from coordinate 65,184 downwards.
ATACCTAGTGCGTTGCGACGAACTGGACGTACTTCAACTGGTACTTGGTACGTTGAACCACCAACACGGCGAGATTTAACCTCTACCTGTGGGCGAACGTTATCAAGTGCAGCTTCAAAGATTTCTAGGTGCGACTTGCCTGATTTCTCAGCAGCCACGTCTAGCGCACCATATACGATTTTTTCAGCAGTAGATTTTTTGCCGTCAAGCATTACTACGTTGACGAACTTTGCAAGTAATTCTGATCCGAACTTAGGATCTGGAAGAATTTTACGTTGACCTATAACGCGTCTTCTTGGCATTTTGAATCTCCGGTATCTTCAGGTCTGTCTTTTGAACAGATTCCCAAAACTAATATTAAAAAATTAAGTGCTTGGCCTTACTAACGGAGAACCATTAGCCCTTAGGGCGTTTTGCACCGTACTTAGAACGACCTTGTTTACGGTCATTTACGCCTGCACAGTCAAGTGCACCGCGAACAGTGTGGAAACGTACACCTGGTAAGTCTTTAACACGACCACCACGGATAAGGATTACACTGTGCTCTTGAAGGTTGTGACCTTCACCACCGATGTATGATGTAACTTCGAAACCGTTCGTTAGACGAACACGGGCTACTTTACGTAGAGCCGAGTTTGGTTTCTTTGGAGTAGTAGTATATACACGAGTACATACACCACGCTTTTGTGGACATGCCTTTAGCGCGGCTGAGTTACTTTTTGTAACCTTGCTGCGACGTGGCTTGCGCACTAGCTGGTTAATAGTTGCCATTAAATAGCTCCTGAAAAATTAAAATTACTACTGAAATTAAAAATTCCGCCCAATTTATCCACTGCGATAACACCAGCGAGTAAAAGGGTGGCGGAATTTTAATGAGCAAAGTTTAGCCTGTCAACTAAAACAATGCCCGGAGCGGTATAATACCACCCCAGGCATGACTTAATTATGACAAATTAAGCTTACTCTTGGTCGCCAGATAAATCTGCGTTAAGCGCGTCAGTTAGTGCTTGAGTTGCCTCTTCTGCACTTACTGTAGGCTCTAGCAAATCTTCTGCAGACTGCTTGCGACGATTTTGACGATCTAAGTGATACGCAAAGCCGGTACCAGCTGGGATCAAACGACCCACGATTACGTTTTCTTTCAGACCGCGAAGTTCATCGCTCTTACCATTTACAGCTGCTTCAGTTAGGACACGAGTTGTCTCCTGGAACGACGCTGCTGAAATGAATGATTCTGTTGCAAGTGATGCTTTAGTAATACCCATCAGCTGAATTTCGAATTTCGCTGGGATCTTACCTTGTTCTTCTAGCTCACGGTTCGCAATGTTTACGCGTGCTACTTCAACCTGCTCACCTGCTAGGAACTCAGAGTCACCACCGTCGATGATGAGACACTTACGTAACATCTGACGGATAACAGTTTCGATGTGCTTATCGTTAATCTTTACACCTTGCAGACGGTAAACGTCTTGCACTTCGTTAACGATGTAGTTAGCAACATCAGTTACACCACGTAGACGAAGGATGTCATGCGGAGACTCAGGACCATCGGCGATAACTTCACCTTTAGATACTGTCTCACCTTCGAACACGTTAAGCTGGCGCCACTTAGGAATCATTTCTTCGTACGGATCACCCTCTTCTGGCGTGATCACAAGACGTTTCTTACCTTTGGTCTCTTTACCCATGCTCACCATACCTGAGATTTCAGCAAGGATTGCTGGATCTTTCGGCTTACGAGCTTCGAATAAGTCCGCTACGCGCGGTAGACCACCGGTGATGTCACGAGTCTTCGAACCTTCTTGAGGAATACGCGCTAGTACGTCACCTGGTTTAGATGTCGCGCCATCGCTCACTTCAATTGTTGTGAATGATGGAAGACGAATTTCCTGCAGGCCACGCTCTTCATTTTCAATGATTAGCTTAGGCTCTTTCGCATTAACTTTCGCTAGGTCTTTAACAACAACACGTGTTAGACCTGTAAGATCGTCTGTTTGCGTTTCCGTGTTCGAATCGTCGATGTCGCTGAACGACACTTTTGACTCGTGCTCGATGATAATTGGGTGACTGTGCGGGTCCCACATCGCTACGATGTCGTTACCTTTCACTTCAGCGCCGTCTTGTACAGTTAGAACTGCACCGTAAGGTACTTTATAACGCTCTTTCTCACGACCATGCTCATCGATGATAGTGATTTCTGTTGAACGTGAAGTGATTACAATCTTGCCTTCAGTGTTCAATACGAATTTCGCATTGTGTAGCTTAAGGCGACCGTTGTTCTTAACTTGTACGCTGTTCTCTGCTGACGCTCGAGATGCCGCACCACCGATGTGGAACGTACGCATCGTAAGCTGTGTACCCGGCTCACCGATTGACTGTGCCGCGATAACACCCACTGCTTCACCAGCATTGATGATGTGGCCACGTGCAAGGTCACGACCGTAACAGTTAGAACATACGCCGAAGTCGTTTTCACAAGTGATTACTGAACGTACGCGTACTTCGTCCACTGAGTGCTCTTCTAGAAGGTCACACAGTTTCTCGTCAAGCATCACGTTGCGCTCTACAAGCACTTCGTTAGTGTTAGGAATTAATACGTCTTCTGCAACCACACGACCTAGTACACGCTCGCGTAGCGGCTCAACTACGTCACCACCTTCGATAAGTGGCTTCATTGTAAGACCGTTTTCAGTACCACAATCTACTTCGTTGATTACCAAGTCTTGTGCAACGTCTACTAGACGACGCGTTAGGTAACCCGAGTTCGCTGTCTTCAATGCTGTATCGGCAAGACCTTTACGCGCACCGTGCGTCGAGATGAAGTACTGAAGTACGTTTAGACCTTCACGGAAGTTTGCTGTGATTGGCGTCTCGATGATTGAACCATCTGGACGTGCCATTAGACCACGCATACCCGCTAGCTGACGAATCTGAGCTGCGCTACCACGTGCGCCCGAGTCGGCCATCATAAACACTGAGTTGAATGAGTCTTGCTCTTCTTCTTGGCCTTCAGCGTTGATAACTGTGTCTTTCGATAGGTTAGCCATCATTTCGCGTGAAAGGTTTTCGTTCACACGTGACCAGATATCGATAACTTTGTTGTATTTCTCACCCGCTGTTACAAGACCTGATTGGAACTGCTGGTTGATTTCAGCAACTTCTTCCTCTGCAGCTTCAATGATTTCTGTTTTAACTGGTGGAATTTCCATATCGTTAATACCGATAGAAACACCAGACTTCATCGCGTAGTGGAAACCGGTATACATTACTTGGTCAGCAAAGATTACTGTGTCTTTTAGACCTAGTAGACGGTAACACTCGTTCAACATGCCAGAGATTTGCTTCTTACCAAGTGGGCGGTTAACCAACTCGAACGGTAAGCCTTGTGGCATGATCAATGAGAAGATTGCACGACCTACAGTCGTATCAACGATGCCAGTTACTTCACTTGAAGTACCGTCTTCTGCAATCACTGTTTGCGTCATACGTACTTTTACACGTGCGTGTAATTGCGCAACGCCAGTACGGTATGCTTTTTCAGCTTCTTTCGCGTCTTTAAATACTAGGCCTTCACCTTTAGCATTAATGCGATCACGGGTCATGTAGTACAGACCCAATACAACGTCCTGTGAAGGTACGATGATTGGCTCACCGTTCGCAGGCGAAAGAATGTTGTTTGTTGACATCATCAACGCACGCGCTTCTAGCTGCGCTTCTAGCGTCAATGGTACGTGAACCGCCATTTGGTCACCGTCGAAGTCAGCGTTATACGCCGCACACACTAGTGGGTGTAGGTGAATCGCTTTACCTTCGATTAGTACCGGCTCAAACGCCTGGATACCCAAACGGTGAAGTGTAGGTGCACGGTTAAGTAGCACTGGGTGCTCACGAATTACTTCGTCTAGTACGTCCCAAACCTCTGGTACTTCACGCTCAACCATCTTCTTCGCAGCTTTGATGGTTGTCGCCATACCGCGGCGCTCTAGTTTGCCGTAGATGAATGGCTTGAATAGCTCAAGTGCCATTTTCTTAGGAAGACCACACTGGTGTAGTTTCAGTGTAGGACCTACGGTGATTACAGAACGGCCTGAGTAGTCAACACGCTTACCAAGAAGGTTTTGACGGAAACGACCTTGCTTACCTTTGATCATGTCTGCAAGCGACTTAAGTGGACGCTTGTTAGAACCAGTGATCGCACGACCACGACGACCATTATCAAGTAGCGCATCTACCGCTTCTTGAAGCATACGCTTTTCGTTACGTACGATGATGTCTGGTGCCGCTAGGTCAAGAAGACGCTTCAAACGGTTGTTACGGTTGATTACACGACGGTATAGGTCGTTCAGATCAGACGTCGCAAAACGACCGCCATCTAGTGGTACTAGTGGGCGTAGATCTGGTGGAAGAACCGGAAGAACTGTCATGATCATCCACTCTGGGTTGTTACCAGATTGGTGGAATGATTCCATCAATTTCAGACGCTTAGTAATTTTCTTACGCTTAGTTTCTGAGTTGATAGTCGGTAGTTCTTCACGCATTTCTGCGATTAACTGACCTAGGTCTAGTTCACGTAGAAGATCAAGTACAGCCTCTGCACCCATCTTCGCTTCAAACTCATCGCCGTGCTCTTCAAGCGCGTCTAGGTATTCTTCTTCACCTAGAAGCTGGCCACGCTCAAGCGTAGTCATGCCTGGCTCAGTCACAACGAATGATTCAAAGTAAAGTACGCGTTCGATATCACGCAGTGTCATATCAAGCATTAGGCCGATACGAGACGGTAGTGATTTCAAGAACCAGATGTGTGCAACTGGGCTTGCTAGCTCGATGTGACCCATACGGTCACGACGCACTTTAGTAAGTGTTACTTCAACGCCACACTTTTCACAAATAACACCACGGTGTTTCAAGCGCTTGTATTTACCACACAAACACTCATAGTCTTTCACTGGGCCGAAAATACGGGCACAGAATAAGCCGTCACGCTCAGGCTTGAAAGTACGGTAGTTAATGGTCTCAGGTTTCTTTACTTCACCGAATGACCATGAACGCACCATGTCTGGCGAAGCAAGACCAATGCGAATTGCATCGAATTCTTCGGTCTTATTTTGTTGCTTCAGAAACTTAAGTAAGTCTTTCACCTTAGCTCTCCTGTCGGAGGTTAATCTCGAGGGCGGAAATCCGCCCATTCATTCTTTTTGCAGGTAGTGAGCGCACTGTGCGCCCAACCGGCTTATTCTTCTTCAAGCTCGATGTTGATACCGAGTGAACGGATTTCTTTCAACAATACGTTGAATGATTCCGGCATACCTGGCTCCATCTTATGGTTGCCATCAACGATGTTCTTATACATCTTGGTACGACCGTTCACGTCATCCGACTTCACTGTCAACATCTCTTGTAGCGTGTAAGCTGCGCCGTACGCTTCAAGTGCCCATACTTCCATCTCACCGAAGCGCTGACCACCGAACTGAGCTTTACCACCCAGCGGCTGTTGCGTAACAAGACTGTATGAACCAGTTGAACGCGCGTGCATCTTGTCGTCAACAAGGTGGTTCAGTTTCAGCATGTACATGTAACCTACAGTTACTTGACGCTCAAACTGGTCACCAGTACGACCATCATACAGCGTTACCTGACCGCTTGACGGGTAACCACCTAGCTCTAGCATTTCTTTGATTTCGCTTTCTTTCGCGCCATCGAATGCTGGAGTTGCGATTGGTAGACCGCCTTTTAGGTTTTCTGCAAGACGACGGATTTCGTCATCTGAGAAGCTGTCGATGTCTACTTTCTGACGACATTCACCTAGCTCGTATGCTTTCTTGATGAATTCACGCAGTTCGTGAAGCTCACGCTGCTCTTTCATCATTTCTTCGATACGCTCACCGATACCACGTGCCGCAAGGCCCATGTGGGTTTCAAGGATCTGACCGATGTTCATACGTGATGGTACACCCAGCGGGTTCAACACGATGTCTACTGTACGGCCCTTGTCATCGTAAGGCATGTCTTCTACTGGAACGATAGTCGAGATAACACCTTTGTTACCGTGACGACCCGCCATCTTATCACCTGGCTGGATGCGACGTTTAACCGCTAGGTAAACCTTCACAATCTTCAATACGCCTGGCGCTAAGTCATCACCTTGAGTGATCTTGCGACGTTTCGTTTCGAATTTCTTATCGTATTCAGTCTTCAGTTCGTCGTACTGAGCAGCTAGTTGCTCTAGTTCAGCTTGCTTGTCTTCTTCAGCTAGGCTTTGCGTTAGGATCTTATCCGCAGACAGACCTACTAGTTTCGCTGCATCTACACCTGAATCAGTCAGTAGCTTACGTGCACGGCTCAATACACCTTCTTCAAGGATCTTGAACTCTTCGTTGAAGTCTTTCTTCGCTTCACGAAGCTGCATTTCTTCGATTTCAAGTGCACGCTTGTCTTTCTCTACGCCATCGCGAGTGAAGACTTGTACGTCGATAACAGTACCTGATACTGAGTTTGGTACACGCAGTGAGCTGTCTTTAACGTCAGACGCTTTCTCACCGAAGATAGCACGTAGTAGCTTCTCTTCAGGTGTAAGCTGCGTTTCACCTTTAGGTGTTACTTTACCTACAAGAATGTCACCGCCTTTTACTTCTGCACCGATGTAAACAACGCCAGATTCATCTAGCTTGCCTAGCGCAGACTCACCCACGTTCGGGATGTCAGCTGTGATTTCTTCAGGCCCAAGCTTAGTATCACGAGCAATACACTGAAGCTCTTGGATATGGATAGTCGTTAGACGATCTTCTTTTACAACGTTCTCTGAAAGTAGGATTGAATCCTCGAAGTTGTAACCGTTCCAAGGCATGAATGCCACGCGTAAGTTTTGACCCAATGCCAAGTCACCTAGGTCTGTTGAAGGACCATCAGCAAGTACGTCACCACGTACAATTGGCTCACCAACCATACATGTTGGCTTTTGGTTAATACATGTGTTCTGGTTGGAACGTGTGTACTTAGTCAGGTTGTAGATGTCGATACCCGCTTCACCAGGTACACGCTCATCTTCATTTACGTTGATAACGATACGGCTCGCATCAGCGTAATCAACCACACCACCACGCTTAGCAACGATAGTTACACCCGAGTCTTTCGCAAGTGTAAGCTCGATACCTGTACCTACTAGCGGCTTATCAGCACGTAGTGTAGGAACAGCCTGACGTTGCATGTTCGATCCCATCAATGCACGGTTCGCATCATCGTGCTCTAGGAATGGAATAAGTGCAGCAGCAACTGAAATTACCTGTTGTGGCGATACGTCCATATATTGGATGTCTTCGCGCGGCATCAAGGTTGATTCACCTTTGTGACGACACGTAACCAGTTCTTCAATAAATTCGTTGTTTTCGTTTAAGTCAACGTTTGCCTGAGCAATTACGAATTGACCTTCTTCGATCGCAGATAGGTAATCAACATCGTCAGTTACCGCACCGTCTACCACTTTACGGTAAGGTGTTTCTAGGAAACCGAAGTCATTGGTACGTGCGTACGTAGACAATGAGTTGATTAGACCGATGTTTGGACCTTCAGGCGTTTCGATTGGACATACGCGACCGTAGTGCGTTACGTGTACGTCACGTACTTCGAAGCCTGCACGCTCACGCGTAAGACCACCCGGACCTAATGCAGAAATACGACGCTTGTGCGTTACTTCTGATAGCGGGTTGTTTTGGTCCATAAACTGTGAAAGCTGTGATGAGCCAAAGAACTCTTTCACCGCCGCCGAGATAGGCTTAGCGTTGATAAGGTCTTGCGGCATGATCGCGTCAAGGTCACCTAAGCTCAAACGCTCACGTACAGCACGTTCAACACGTACTAGACCAACGCGGAATTGGTTTTCAGCCATTTCACCAACAGAACGAATACGACGGTTACCTAGGTGGTCGATGTCATCTACATCGCCTTTACCGTTACGGATGTCGATAAGCACTTTCATTACAGACACGATGTCTTCTTTAGAAAGTGTACCTGGACCTTCGTCTGAATCGTAACCTACACGGCTGTTGAACTTCATACGACCCACTGTTGATAGGTCATAACGCTCTTCGCTGAAGAATAGGTTTTCGAATAAAGCTTCTGCAGCTTCTTTCGTTGGTGGCTCACCAGGGCGCATCATACGGTAGATTTCAACTAACGCTTCTAGGCGGTTAGACGTTGAATCAATACGTACTGTGTCTGACATGTACGCACCGCTGTCTACATCGTTGATGTACAGAGTAGCAATTTGTGTGTGACCCGCTTTTACAAGCTCAGCCATAAGCTCAAGTGAAAGCTCATCGTTCGCGTTTGCGATCACTTCACCTGTCGACTCATCGAAGTAGTTCTTAGCTAGTACGCGGCCAATGATGTACTCGTGTGGTACTTCAAGTTGGTCGATACCTTGTTTTTCGATAGTCTTGATGTGACGTGCTGTTACACGACGACCTTTTTCAACAAGTACTTCACCGTCTTCGCTCTTGATATCAAAAACGGCAGTCTCACCACGTAGACGTGAAGGAACAAGCTCCATAAGAACTTTACCATCAGCCACTTCAAACGTAGTTGTTTCAAAGAATAGGTTTAAGATTTCTTCAGTTGAGAAATCAAGTGCACGTAGGATGATCGACGCAGGAAGTTTACGACGACGGTCAATACGTACATAAAGGTTATCTTTAGCGTCAAACTCAAAGTCGAGCCAAGAACCACGGTAAGGGATAACACGTGCATTATAAAGCACTTTACCCGACGAGTGGGTTTTACCACGGTCGTTATCAAAGAATACACCAGGTGAACGGTGTAGCTGAGAAACAATAACACGCTCAGTACCATTGATTACAAAAGTACCTGTGTCTGTCATGAGCGGAATTTCGCCCATGTAAACTTCTTGCTCTTTGATGTCTTTAACAGTGCCAGGTGCTTCTTTGTCCATAAGCACTAGACGAAGTTTCACGCGAAGTGGAGCAGAATATGTCACGCCGCGAATTTGACATTCTTTAACGTCGAATACTGGCTCACCAATACGATAACTTACGTATTGAAGCTCAGAATTGCCCGAGTAGCTTTTAATCGGGAAAACGGAACGGAAAGCAGCTTCCAAACCGAAATCACCGTCAGCGTCCGGCGTTAAGAATTTTTTAAACGATTCTAACTGCATTTGCAGTAAGAAAGGCACATCCAAAACCTGTGGACGTTTACCAAAATCCTTACGGATACGTTTCTTTTCAGAATAAGAGTAAGCCATGGGGTTCCTCAGCTTGCTGATCTTTGACCCTACCTGATCTAATGAGAACAGGACTTAGATTGACACTAATGCCAATTTATACAACATTTAGAGTTGTGCCTAAATGTCACTGCTATTGCCAATAAAAATCTATAAATCATTGATAATAATAGTGAAATTTAGAAATAGAATGCACTAAAGTGAATTTTCTCTCTATAGCGCAAAAGGGCCGGTGATTAAATAATCACCAGCCCTTGCCTGATTTCTCAGGCAGCGAACCTAGCGTATGCTAGATTACTTGATCTCAACTTCAGCACCAGCTTCTTCAAGATCTTTCTTAAGTGCTTCAGCTTCTTCCTTAGATACACCTTCTTTGATAGGTGCAGGAGCTGACTCAACAAGAGCCTTAGCTTCTTTAAGGCCAAGACCAGTTGCGCCACGTACAGCTTTGATTGCAGCAACTTTGTTACCGCCAGCAGCAGCTAGGATTACGTCGAACTCAGTCTTTTCTTCAGCAGCTTCAGCTGGACCAGCAGCAACAACAGCAGCAGCTGCAGTTACGCCGAATTTTTCTTCCATTGCTTCAACTAGTTCAACAACTTCCATTACTGACATTTCAGCAATAGCGTCAAGGATTTGGTCTTTAGTTACAGACATTGTAAATTTCCTAATATTCTCGAACCCTGAGGTTCATTAAATTCAATACACCGATAAAGAACAATAGCTTATAAATAAAAATTAAGCAGCTTGTTCTTGTTTCTGGTCGCGAACTGCAGCAAGAGTTTTTGCCAGCTTGCCCGCAGAAGCTTCTTTCATAGCGCTCATTAGACGTGCAACAGCTTCGTCGTATGTAGGTAGCTTAGCAAGCATATCTACATCAACTAGTGAACCGTCAAAAGCGGCCGTTTTAAGCTCAAACGCTTCGTGCTTCTTGGCGAAATCTTTGAAGATACGCGCAGCAGCACCAGGGTGCTCTGAAGAGAAAGCGATTAGGCTTGGGCCTACTAGTGATTCGGTTAGACACTCGTATTCAGTACCTTCAACAGCACGGCGAGCTAGCGTGTTACGAACAACTTTCATCCATACACCAGCTGCACGAGCTTCTTTACGAAGGCCTGTGATAGCGTCTACTGTTACACCACGAGAATCTGCAACAACTGCAGATAGAGCACCTTTGGCAGCTTCGTTGACTTCAGCAACAATTGCTTTTTTGTCTTGAAGGTTTAAAGCCATGGGTGTTACTCCTGGTTGTGAGGAACTTACATCCCTCAGTTTTACTCTACTCCACTTAACATTAAGCGGAGCTGCTTGTTACGGCGAGAGCCAGAAGATTAGGAAAATCTAGCTGGGATTCACACCGTCTACGTAGGAAATTAAGCCGTGAATCACTGCACCTACGGTCTTGGACGGAAGCTAAATTCGAAAATTTAGCTTCAACCCGAATTTTTTGCTTTGTTGAGATAATTTCTCAACAAAATGGCGCGAAATTATAGTACAAAAATCGCGCCACGTAAACTCCTAAATTACGCTACTTGCGTGCTTAGTGAGTTTTGGTCTACAGCAACACCTGCGCCCATTGTAGTAGAGATGCTTACTTTCTTGATGTAAGTACCTTTTGCTTGAGAAGGCTTAGCTTTCTTAAGCGCTACAATTAGAGACTCAAGGTTTTCTTGTAGTTGCTCAGCTGTGAAGTCCACTTTACCGATAGTAGTGTGGATGATGCCGTTCTTGTCGTTACGGTAACGAACCTGGCCAGCTTTTGCATTTTTAACTGCTTCTGCAACGTTAGGTGTTACAGTACCAGTTTTAGGGTTAGGCATAAGACCACGTGGACCTAGGATTTGACCTAGTTGACCAACAACGCGCATTGCATCTGGAGAAGCAACAACAACGTCAAAGTTCATTTCGCCTTTCTTAACTAGCTCAGCAAGGTCTTCCATACCAACGATGTCAGCACCCGCTTCTTTCGCTGCTTCTGCATTTGCACCAGCAGTGAATACAGCTACGCGAACGTCACGGCCAGTACCGTGAGGAAGCACAGTTGCGCCACGAACGTTTTGGTCTGATTTACGTGCGTCGATACCAAGGTTAACAGCAACGTCAACACTTTCAACGAACTTTGCAGTTGCAAGTTCTTTAAGAAGAGCAACAGCTTCGTTGATTTCGTAATCTTTAGTTACATCCACTTTCTCGCGGATAGTACGCATACGTTTAGTTAGTTTTGCCATTATCTTAGTCCTCTACGTTCAAGCCCATTGCACGCGCAGAACCTGCGATTGTGCGTACTGCAGCGTCCAAATCAGCTGCTGTAAGGTCTGGTTTCTTCATCTCAACGATTTCTTCTAGTTGAGCACGAGTAACAGTACCTACTTTCTCAGTGTTAGGACGGCCTGAACCAGACTTGATGCCCGCAGCTTTCTTAAGAAGGAAAGAAGCAGGAGGAGTCTTCATTTCAAACGTGAATGAACGATCGCTGTAAACAGAGATGATTACAGGAACAGGTGCACCTTTCTCTAGAGACTCTGTACGTGCGTTGAACGCTTTACAGAATTCCATGATGTTAACACCGTGTTGACCTAGAGCAGGACCTACTGGTGGACTAGGGTTAGCCATACCAGCAGCAACTTGTAGCTTGATTAAAGCTTCAACTTTTTTAGCCATGATTATACCTCGTTAGGTGGGTCTTAGCCTCGTGCGCGCGAGGACGCGTACTCAAACGGCTTCCCAATTAAAAATTTAATACTCTTTTCGCTCTCAAAGCACAGTGTAAACACCACGCCGAATGCAAAAAGGCCGCTGATTATAAGTTAATCAGCGGCCTTTTTCAATATAGTTTGTCGTTTAAATAGACAAATTATTTATCTTGTTCTACTTGGCCAAATTCTAGCTCAACTGGTGTTGAACGACCGAAGATAAGAACAGATACTTTTACGCGGCTTTTCTCGTAATCCACTTCTTCAACAACACCGTTGAAATCAGCGAATGGACCATCAACAACGCGAACCACTTCACCCGGCTCAAACAAGGTTGCTGGCTTAGGCGCTTCAGCATTTTCTTCAAGACGGTTAAGAATACGGTCAGCTTCTTTTTTGCTGATAGGTGCAGGGCGGTCAGATGTACCACCGATGAAGCCCATTACACGTGGCGTGCTGTTTACTAAGTGCCAGCTCGCATCATTCATGTCCATTTGCACAAGCACGTAACCAGGGAAGAATTTACGCTCTGATTTACGTTTTTGACCTGCGCGCATTTCAACTACTTCTTCAGTAGGCACTAGCACTTCACCGAAACTGTCTTCTAGACCTTGGATTTGAATGTGCTCTTTGATGGTTTGTGCTACACGCTTCTCAAAACCTGAGAATGCTTGAATCACATACCAACGTAATTTCTTTTCTTTGTTCTCTTCCGTCATGGGACTAGATCTCCAATCCAGTTAAAAAGCCTACTACTCGGAATAAAATTCCGTCTAATCCCCAAAGGATCAGCGCCATAATAACTGTAGCAATCATTACGATGAACGTCGTGTGCGTTGTTTCTTGGCGTGTTGGCCATACAACTTTACGAACTTCGATACGCGCTTCTTTAGCAAACGTGATAAAAGTACGACCTTTTTCCGTTGTCGCTAATACACCTAAAGCGATTGCGACTGCCGCAACTACGCCGATTGCTCGGATTAATACCGATTGTTCACCGTACATGGTGTTACCCACAACTGCTGCTGCTAGTAACGCAATGGCAAAGACCCACTTAACCATATCCATCGAGCTTGACGAGTTTTCTACATTTGCACTCATAATTCCTGACACCCTAAATACAGACACAACAACCCCGTCACTCGACAGGGTAAATCTATCCAAATCTAACCTTAAAAACGTGCTTTTAAAACAGATTTTTAGACTTAGACTTGCTAAATGAAAAGTGGCAGGGGCGGAGAGATTCGAACTCCCAACCGTCGGTTTTGGAGACCGCTGTTCTACCAATTGGAACTACGCCCCTGCAAAGTGGATGCCCATTATACTGACCAAACGCGCTAAAACAAGAGCAAAAGCTAGGCACAAACAAAATTAATTAGGCCATTTCACCCGTGTGAGGACCAAAGCTGAATGGGGGCTTCTTGCCCGAGCCAATCACTGAGCAACCAAATTTGCTCGAATTCATGGCCTTTAGGCACTGGCAGATGCGCACCTAGGTGAACAAAATCGTCATGCTGCCACAAGGTACTGGCGTTTCTGATCAGCAACCACACCCGATTACTGTCATATGTTTTCTTCGCTTTAGCTTCAAGTAAGCGCGATAAGGCTTGCTCGAGTTGTTCGCAGCTCGGATTTAACGCCAACTGCGCTAACTGACGCTGAATATCTAAACTCAATGGCCTGCCTAGCACTGCCATGGCTTCATGCTCATTGGCATACAAATGCGCTATTTCGATATCTAGGCGCTCATCATTCATATAACAACTAACATCGGGCTTTGCAGGTTCATTATGCCAAATGTGCCGCATGGGAATATGGTATTCACGCTCGTAGGCGCGCAGAAATAGCCGCGCAGCTTCGTGCTCAAGGCGTAACTTTTCTAGCTCGCTTTCACTCATATCGCTGCGTACAACTCGTCAAGCAAAGCAGAGGCGCCAAAACGGAAATTTACTGGTGTTACCCACGCGCCACCCATTTTTGCAACAGCAAGTTGCAGGTATTGCTGCGCTTGCGCAAGCGTTTTTACGCCGCCAGAGACCTTCACCCCCACCGCCTTACCGCTGAGCTGAATTTCATCGAGGATCACCTCAACAGCTTCTAAGGTAGCATTTACTGGTACTTTGCCGGTGCTTGTTTTGACAAAATCCGCGCCGCCTTTAATCGCAATACGGGCTGCTTTGGCAACCAAATCTAATGGCAATTCCCCACTTTCGATAATCACTTTGAGTTTTGCGTTATTTGCACACAGGGCTTTACTCTCTTGAACGTAACGTAGCGCTAGTGCTTCATCACCGTCTATCAAGGCCTTATACGGCAAGACTAAATCGACTTCATTCGCACCTTGTGATAGCGCCTCTTGCGTCTGTGCAAGCACCTGTTCTAAAGGTTGGGAGCCTGAGGGGAAGTTAGTCACCGTTGCCAGCGCAAGTGGCCAGTTAAAATGCGTATCCACGTATTTTCTCACGTATTCAAGCCACTGCGGGTACACACATATCGCAGCAGGGCGCGGCTGTGAGGCTGACAATTGCGCTAAAAAAGCATGGATATCTTGTTCACTATCTAGCTCATTTAAACGGGTATAATCTAAACAGGCCAATGCCAATTGAGCATCGTGGGACGCACTCATTAATCACTCTCCTTTACCGTGGTAAACCTATACTAACATCGTCACCATGCAGTTGAATGAGATTTAGATCAAGTACGCTTCTAACAACTAAATTTCATCTCAAGTTTTATAACCGGCTCGGTAAACCTATGCTTAAGACGCTATTTTTATTGGCTTAAGCCATTTTAAAAGTCAGCATATAACTTTTAGCTATATAAGCTTGGAACAAATTATTTTTTAACCGCTATTTTGCGCTTTATTCTTACCTCCTCTTAACGTAGTAATAGTCTTTACGCCTTTAACAAGGTCTAACAGGTGGTGACAGGTGCAATATTTACCCATATTCACAAAACTCGATAACAAGCCGGTACTGATTGTCGGTGGTGGCGATGTTGCGCTTCGCAAAGCCTCTGCTGTGCTCAAAGCACGCGCTAAATTGACGCTTGTTGCCCCCTCTTTTTGTGAGCAACTGCAAACGTTGCAACAACAAGGCGCAGTAACCTTAGTTGAGGCACCGTTTAGCGACAACCATGTTGAAGGCTTTATGCTCGTTATTGCTGCGACCGACAACGATGAGGTGAATGCGCAAGTTCATCAAGCGGCAGAACAACGCAATATTTTTGTAAATGTTGTCGATGACCAGCCAAAGTGCAGCTTTATTTTTCCGTCAATTGTTGACCGAAATCCGGTAACCATTGCGATATCAAGTGCGGGAACAGCGCCTGTACTTGCGAGGCGTTTACGCGAGAAACTAGAAACATTGATCCCTCACCACATAGGTCCATTGGCGGATCTGGTTGGTCGTTTTCGCAGCCAAGTAAAGTCTCGCTTTGCGCACTTTGCCGACCGCCGTCAATTTTGGGAGCGTGTGTTTGACTCGAATGTAGTCAGTGAAGTGCAAAAAGGTAACGAAGATGAGGCTTACCAGCAATTGCAGCAGATGCTCACAGACACACCGGCACCACAAGGCGAAGTATACGTGGTAGGCGCAGGCCCAGGCGACCCGGAACTATTAACACTAAAGGCATTGCAGTTGATGCAACAAGCAGACGTTGTAGTGTATGACTACCTAGTGTCTAATGAGATTATGGAATTAGTGCGCCGCGATGCCGACTTAATTTGTGTGGGTAAACGCGCAGGGGATCACAGTGTGGCACAAGAGCGCACCAATGAAATTCTAGTAGAACTTGCACAGCAAGGTAAAAAAGTGTGTCGTATCAAAGGTGGCGACCCGTTTATTTATGGCCGTGGCGGTGAAGAGGTTCAGGTACTTGCTGAGCATGGCGTGAGATATCAGATTGTGCCTGGTATTACAGCTGCTGCTGGCTGCAGTGCATACGCAGGTATACCTCTAACACACAGAGACCACGCGCAAAGTATTCAGTTTGTGACTGGCCACTGTAAAAAAGACGGCCAAGAGCTTGATTGGCAATCTTTAGCAAAACCAAATCAGACTTTGGCTATTTATATGGGTGTGGTAAAGTCACCTGATATAAAAGCGCAGCTAATAAAACATGGCCGCGCAACATCGACTCCAGTAGCCATTATCGAGAATGGTACGCGTAAGGAACAGCGCGTATTTACTGGAACGCTGCAACACCTTGATGAATTGATCCACCAACATAAAGTGCAATCACCGGCGTTGTTAATCGTTGGTGAGGTGGCATCTCTTCATCAGCAATTAGCTTGGTTCAGTACACAGCACCAAGTCAGTAGTTTTGCACAACCTATTACCGATGTTGCGTAGCGCCCTACGGAATTTATAAATTAAGAGTTTAGGCAGGAACAAGGCAATGGCTTTAACCCATCTTCAGCAACTTGAAGCTGAAAGTATCAAAATCATCCGTGAAGTAGCGGCTGAGTTTGACAATCCCGTGATGCTTTACTCCATTGGTAAAGACTCATCAGTATTACTTCACTTAGCGCGAAAAGCGTTTTTCCCAGCAAAGATACCTTTCCCTTTGCTGCACGTTGACACCAACTGGAAATTCCGCGAAATGATCGAATTTCGTGACCGCTTAGCTAAAGAGTATGGCTTTGACCTCATTGTGCATAAAAACCCTGAAGGGTTAGCGATGAATATCAGTCCATTCGTGCATGGTTCATCAAAGCATACAGATATCATGAAAACGCAAGGCTTGAAACAAGCGCTAAACCAATATGGTTTTGACGCTGCTTTTGGTGGCGCTCGTCGTGACGAAGAGAAATCGCGTGCAAAAGAACGCGTTTACTCGTTCCGTGACAAGCACCACAGATGGGATCCCAAAAACCAGCGCCCTGAACTTTGGAACACTTACAACAGTGAAGTAAACCAGGGTGAGAGCATTCGCGTGTTCCCGCTTTCAAACTGGACTGAGTTGGATATTTGGCAATATATCTATCAAGAAAATATTGAGATCGTTCCTTTGTATTTAGCAGAGAAGCGTCCTGTGGTTGAGCGTGATGGCACCTTAATCATGGTAGACGATGAGCGTATGCCGCTCAACGAAGGTGAGCAACCACAAATGAAGTCAGTACGCTTCCGTACTTTAGGTTGTTACCCGCTAACGGGTGCGGTTGAATCTACCGCAAACACACTGACAGGTATTATTGAAGAGATGTTGCTATCTACATCATCAGAGCGTGAAGGTCGAGTAATTGACCATGACTCATCAGGGTCAATGGAGAAGAAAAAACGTGAGGGGTATTTCTAAATGTCAGCTACAGCGAATGAAGTTAAAGAGTTAGGCATTGAAGCCTATCTATCGCGCCAACAAGACAAGAGCCTTCTGCGTTTATTAACCTGCGGTAGTGTTGATGACGGTAAGTCGACCCTCATCGGTCGTTTGTTGCATGACAGTCATCAGATTTATGAAGATCAGCTTGCAGCTTTACACAAAGACAACGAGAAAGTAGGTAATGCAGGCGAAGAGCTTGACCTAGCCCTTCTCGTTGATGGCTTACAGGCAGAGCGCGAGCAAGGCATCACTATTGATGTAGCCTATCGTTATTTCTCTACAGCGAAACGTAAATTTATTATCGCCGACACCCCTGGACACGAGCAGTACACTCGTAACATGGTTACTGGTGCGTCGACGAGCGATTTAGCTATCATACTGGTTGATGCTCGTTACGGTGTGCAAACGCAAACTAAGCGCCACAGTTTCATTTGTGATTCGCTAGGTATCGAACAATTTGTAGTTGCTATCAACAAAATGGACATCGTCGATTTTGATGAATCTGTGTACGAGAAGATTAAAGCGGACTATCTGAAGTTTGCTGAACAACTTAACGTACAAAATATCAAATTCGTACCTATGTCTGCGCTTAAAGGCGACAATGTAGTGTCTCGCTCAGAGCACACCCCCTATTACACTGACAAACCACTTCTAGAGTTACTTGAAGACTCACCAGCGGCGGCAACAAATAACGGTTTTGAACCTCGTCTGCCTGTGCAATATGTAGTGCGTCCAAACTTAGATTTCCGTGGTTTCCAAGGCACCATCACTTCAGGTGAATTTAAAGTGGGTGATGCAGTGAAGGTCCTACCTTCAGGCAAGACTTCTAGTATCAAAGAGTTGGTTACTTTTGACGGCAATCTAGATACCGCTGAAGCGGGCCAAGCAATCACCATGACATTAAACGATGAAATCGATATCAGTCGTGGTGATGTCATTGTGCCAAGCAACTCGAAGTCAGTATCAACAAATCAATTACAAGCAAAATTGGTTTGGATGCACGAAGAGCCATTAATTGTAGGTAAGACCTATAATTTGAAACTAGGCGCGAAGAAAACAGCAGCAGTCGTATCACGCATCGATCACACAATTGATGTGAATACACTTGAGCAAGGTCAAGCAGACAATCTACAGCTCAACGAAATTGCTATTGTTACTGTTGATCTCACAGAGCCAATGCTCGCTGATGTATATCGCGATAACAAAGAAACCGGTGCATTTATTTTGATCGACCGCCTATCCAACCTGACAGTTGGTGCTGGTATGGTTGAAGAAGTATTGGCGCAACGAGAAAATCAACAACATAGCCAGTTCAGTGACTTCGAGGTTGAGTTTAATGCACTAGTGCGTAAGCATTTCCCACACTGGCAGGCAATTGATATTAGTAAGTTAAAATAAGTACATGGATGTCGCATTATATGCAGCAATCATATTAGCGTTGTTTGCTGGTCTTGTGTTTACACACATACGTCCAGCAACGCTATTTTTTACTGCATTATTAGTGTGTTATGTTCTGGGGTATCTTGATACTCCAGAACTATTACACAATTTCACAAACACTGGACTCGTTGCTCTAGTGTTACTAATGCTGGTGTCACTCGCATTAGAAAGAACATCGATATTGCAAAGGTTAGCTAAAAGTATAGTCAGTCCTTCACTCACAAAAAGTATTGTCCGAGTAAGTACCGTTACTGCTGCAGCCTCTGCTTTTTTGAACAACACAGCCGTTGTTGCGGCTTTAGTTGGCCCGCTCACTCGCAATAAATACCACACCCCTTCCAAGCTGCTTATTCCACTGTCTTATGCGGCGATTTTAGGCGGTACGACGACACTCGTAGGCACGTCAACAAATTTAATTGTAAACAGTTTTACTCAAGAAGCTGCTGACTTGAGCTTGTCTATGTTTAGCTTCTTGCCAATAGGCATTGCCGTAACGCTCGCTGGTATTGTTGTATTAATCCTCAGCAATAAACTACTGCCAAACTACTCACGCTCTGCGAGTGAACATAAACAGTACCTACTAGAAGCAAAAGTAAACGACAATTCTCCATTGATCGGTAAAACGATTGAGAAGAATGGCCTGCGTGATCTGGATGACTTGTTTCTTGTTGAAATCGTTCGCGATAAGCGCTTAATTACACCTGTTCGCCCAGAAAACAAAATTCGCGCAGGCGACAAGCTTATTTTCACCGGCAATGTACAAAGCGTCAGTGCGCTGCAGAGGATTCCCGGACTCACACTATTTGCTGACAGCAATGGGCTTCTAAGTTCCAACTTACAAGAAGTTATCGTCACTCATACCTCAACACTTGTTGGGCGAACACTGAAAAGTACCGGCTTTCGCGCGAAATTTGATGCCGCGGTCGTTGCGATCCATCGCAATGGTGAACGCCTCTCGGGCAAGCTCGGAGAAGTCACCATTCGTCCAGGCGACCGCTTTATGCTTGCTGTCGGTCACGACTTTAATAACCGCAGCAATCTAGATAAAAACTTTTATTTCGTCAGTGAACATCAAGTAGACAAGGCGTATAACTTTCGTAATGAGCTCGCGCTTATTTCGGGTTTCGCTAGTGTTATAGCTTTAGCTGCAGCTAATATTATACCCTTGGTACAAGGTCTATTGATTTTTATCGCCTTGTTATTAGCGACGAACCTGCTTGATGGTCAAGAGCTAAAAAGACGCTTTCCATTTGAACTAGTTATTATCATTGCTTCAGCTTTGGGCCTCGCGAATGCTTTTGCAGGTTCTGGTGCAGAAATGCAATTGCAAACTTGGCTCGCAGACCAAAGTGCATTAACCCCGTTAACTGCACTCATCATCGTGTATATATTCACTGTGATCATGACTGAATTAATTACCAATAACGCGGCGGCAGCACTCATGTTTCCGCTCGCGTATGGCCTATCCAACTCGCTCAATGTTGATTTAATGCCTTTTGCAATGGCTGTTGCATATGGCGCAAGCGCTGCATTCATCAGCCCTTATAGCTATCAAACCAACATGATCGTAATGAACGCGGGTCAATATCGATTTTCCGACTTCGCACGCGTAGGTGTGCTGATGTCAGCCGTATATGCATGTGTGGTTATTAGTTTAATCACGTATGTTTTCCCATTTTAATCAGGGCTTCTGTAATGGACGAAAATATTGTTTGGCACCAACACGGTGTTAATAAGCAAAAAAGACAAACAGCAAACGGCCACAAGAGTTGTATTTTATGGTTCACGGGTTTTTCCGGCTCTGGCAAAAGTACTATCGCAGGCGCACTGGAAAACAAACTCCATGAGCTTGGACACAAAACCTACTTGCTAGACGGTGACAATGTACGTCATGGCTTGTGTGGTGACCTGAGTTTCTCAGACGAAGACCGTAAAGAAAACATCCGCCGAGTGGGCGAGGCTTCGAAGCTAATGGTGGATGCCGGTTTGTTAGTACTTACTGCCTTTATTTCCCCTTTTCAAGCTGAACGAACCATGGTCCGTAACTTGGTGGAAGAAGGTGAGTTTATTGAAGTGTATTTAGATACCCCTCTGGCCACATGTGAACAACGAGACCCTAAAGGCTTGTATAAGAAAGCTCGTGCTGGGGAAATTGCCCACTTCACAGGTATCGACTCTGACTATGAAGTACCTGTAAATCCAGAAATCATCATTAATACAGGTGAATTGAGTATCGAAGCATGTGTCGCTCAATTACTTGATTACCTAAAAGAAAAAGAAATCATAGGCTAACTCATGACATCAATTGAATTATTAGAACACGTGTTGACCCTCTCTCGCGATGCGGGGCAAGCAGCTATGACCATCTACAACAAGGATTTTGGTATCGAGTACAAGGACGATAAAAGTCCTGTTACCGACGCTGACTTAGCTGCTCATAAAGTCATCGTTGCAGGTCTAATGGAGTTAACACCTGATCTACCTATTCTGAGTGAAGAGAGCGCATCTATTAGCTGGGAAGAGCGTCAAAACTGGCAAAAGTACTGGTTAGTCGACCCGATTGACGGCACCAAAGAGTTCATCAAGAAAAACGGTGAGTTCACTATTAATATCGCTTTAATTGAAGACGGAGAGCCCGTGCTCGGTGTAGTCGATGCACCTGCGTTAGGTGTGAGTTATTTAGCCGCTAAAGACATCGGTGCTTTCAAACAAGAGGGCGAAGCACGTATTGAACTAAAAGTCACTGAGAAAGAGAACAAAGGTGTTATCCGCGTTGTAGGCAGCCGCTCTCACCCTTCTGAGCAGCTGGCAAGTTTCCTTGAACAATTTGACGAAGTCGACATGGTGCCCAAAGGCAGTTCGCTGAAACTATGCTTGGTGGCCGAAGGTGCCGCGGATATTTATCCACGTTTGGGCCCAACAAGTGAATGGGATACAGGTGCTGGCCACGCGGTTGCGACCATCGCTGGTGCGAAAGTCACCACGATTGACGGCGCCCCTTTGAAGTACAATCAAAAGGAAAGTTACCTCAATCCATTTTTTATCGTCAGTGCGCTAAGCTCATAACGCACTGACAAACAAAAAAAGCAGCTCTGGCTGCTTTTTTTGTACTTATTACTTAGATTTTAGATTGTCAGTGATATGCCTCGGCTTTTTGCCCAGTCCATCACACTTTGCTTTTCATAAGTGACTTCCTTAAACAACTTATGATGACAGTAACTCAAGCCCGGCTCGGCACTGCGATTGTGGTATAAAATTCGGCTGTGATTGTCATTAAACCGAGAAAGTAACTCGAAGTAGGCATCACGATTTTCTTGGTATTTCTTAATCGCTTCAGCGATAGCTACACGCACTTGCTCGGCACTGCAGTGATCTGCAAATTTATGGCTCAGAAGCTCTTCGAAAACAGCTTGTCTCGCACCCATGGTATCCCCCCGCTAAAATTTACAACTCGTGTTTTTAGCTTTGAATAGCAATTTCCACGCCAAACAACCTATGGCGCTGTATTGCTTGTTATACTTATTATTGTCCGATTTAGACTACCAGCAGACAAAAAAGTTTGCATTACAATGGCGCAAATTGACACATTTTAGTGCAATACCAATCCCTCAATGCATGTTTGAGTGGTTTGGGTATATAATGGCGCCCCATTACCGATGAGAGCTTACACACCATGCATGACGATTTTATTGAAGTTCAATTAGAGGAAGAGCCAATAGAGCTGTGCAAGCTATTAAAAGTGCTCGATCTCGCCGAAGGTGGTGGTCATGCAAAATTACTCATCGCGGATGGCTATATCGGCGTTAATGGCGAAGTATGCACGCAAAAGCGTAAGAAGCTTTATGCTGGCGACTCAGTCTATATTGATGGTGAAACCTTTCTGCTAAGCGCTGCTGACAACATGGTGCAACGTGAACAACGTAAGACCTCAAAACCAAGCAGCGACAAAGCCAAAGCACCAAAACCAGCGAATAAGCGAGCTGCTAAGCCAGCAAAAGCAGCTGCGCCTGCCGTGAAAAAGCCTAAAAAGAAAACCCCAACGCGAGATGAAAACACCGGTCGCAAACCGATTTCCTTTGGTTAATTATCCTTATTATTCATCCCACTAAACACAACCAAACACCTCACTGAATAAAATTTATCCGCGCTACAGGTTGAAAAAAGCGCCGTTCTCCCCAAGCTCTTATTAGTGGCTAAACGTTAGCCACTAGGATTGATGTGTTGGCCAAAGTCATGTTGGTATGGCGAATTGGCTGGCACGGATAATAAAAGGGGTTCGGAATGAAAAACAGCTTTAATACGCTAGAGCAATTAACCGTCAACGCTAAGCAATACCACATTCACTCGTTAGCCAGTTTAGGCGACAAAGCCAAACGGCTGCCTTTCTCATTAAAAATCTTATTAGAAAACTTATTGCGCCATGAAGACGGTGAAAACATCACCGTTGATGATATTCAGGCATTGCTGGACTGGGATCCAAAGGCAAAACCCAGTCAAGAAGTCGCCTTTACTCCGGCCCGAGTAGTGATGCAAGATTTTACCGGCGTACCTGCTATTGTTGATTTAGCCGCCATGCGCGACGCCATGGAAAAGCTCGGTGGCGATCCCAGTAAGATTAACCCACTGTCACCAGCTGAGTTGGTTATTGATCACTCCGTCCAAGTAGATAGCTATGGCCAAGACGGTGCCTTCGATCTCAATGCTAAGTTGGAATATGAGCGCAATAAAGAACGTTATGAATTCTTACGTTGGGGACAAACCGCCTTCGATAATTTAAAGGTTGTACCGCCTGCAACAGGCATTGTGCACCAAGTAAACTTGGAATACCTAGCCCGAGTTGTTTTTGAAAACGACGTCAACGGCCATACCTTTGCCTACCCAGATAGCCTAGTGGGCACGGACTCTCACACTACCATGATCAATGGCCTTGGTATTTTAGGCTGGGGTGTAGGTGGGATTGAAGCCGAAGCCGCCATGCTCGGCCAACCCATTAGTTTGCTGATTCCACAAGTGATCGGCTTTAAGCTCAAAGGCGCGCTACCTGAAGGTACGACGGCGACGGACCTAGTGTTAACCGTCACCCAAATGCTGCGTGAAAAAGGTGTCGTAGGTAAGTTCGTGGAATTTTATGGCGATGGTCTTGCTGACCTCCCCCTTGCTGATCGTGCCACCATTGCCAATATGGCACCGGAATATGGCGCGACCTGTGGCATCTTCCCAATTGATCAAGAAACGCTTGAATATTTGAAGCTCACAAACCGCAGTGACGAGCAAATCAAATTAATCGAGATGTATGCCAAACATCAAGGCATGTGGCGTGAGCAAGGTGATGAGCCGATGTACACGGACACGCTGGAGTTAGATTTAAGCCAAGTGGTCCCGAGTCTTGCTGGTCCTAAGCGTCCACAAGACCGTATTGCTCTTGATGAGGCGGGCAAAGTGATCAGTGATCATTTAACTCAATTCCAAGACGAGCGAGCCAAGCAAAAAGAAGCTGCTTCACAGCAAGAGTCACGCATTGTTTCAGAGGGCGGCCAAGCCGAACCTTCAGCCAATGAGCCACAAGTTACGGGTGTTGCTAAAGTTAATTTTAAAGGCGAAGAGTTTGAGCTCAATGATGGTGCTTGCGTTATTGCCGCAATCACAAGCTGCACCAATACGTCAAACCCCAGCGTTATTCTCGCAGCGGGGTTAGTCGCGAAAAAAGCGAACGAACTGGGTCTCAATGTTAAACCTTGGGTGAAAACATCCTTAGCGCCGGGCTCGCAAGTGGTTACCGATTACCTGCAAAAAGCCGAGCTGATGGATGATCTTGAAGCCCTTGGTTTTAATTTGGTGGGGTATGGCTGCACCACTTGCATCGGTAACTCCGGCCCACTACCCGATGAGATTCAAAAAGCCATCACCGATCATAAGTTGATTGTCAGCTCAATTCTCTCAGGTAACCGAAACTTCGAAGGCCGAATTCACCAAGATGTGAAAATGAACTTTCTAGCGTCTCCGCCTCTGGTGGTGGCCTATGCACTCGCAGGTCGAACTGACATTGACGTGTACAATGAACCACTCACTCAAGATAAAAATGGCAACGACGTTTTCCTCAAAGACATTTGGCCGAGTGTGAGCGAAGTCGCGGAACTGGTGAAATCAACCGTAACCAAGGAAATGTTCGCCAAGAGCTATGCGGATGTCTACAAGGGTGACGAACGCTGGCGTGGTATCGCCATTCCGCAAGCCAAGCGCTATGAATGGAACGACGACTCCACCTATATTCGCAAAGCGCCATTCTTTGATGACATGAGCAAGGAGCCGCCGGGTATCCCAACTATTTCTGGTGCTCGTTGCTTAGCGAAGCTTGGAGATTCTGTTACCACTGACCACATTTCTCCTGCGGGCTCGATCAAAGCGGATGCGCCAGCAGGCGAGTACTTGCTGTCACATGGTGTTTCCAAAGGCGAATTTAACTCCTACGGCTCTCGTCGTGGCAACCACGAGGTAATGATGCGCGGTACCTTTGCCAACGTGCGCCTGCGTAACCAACTGGCCCCTGGCACCGAGGGAGGCATTACTCGCACCCAGCCAGATGATGAGCTCGCTAGCATCTACGACGCAGCCATGCAGTATCAGCAACATAGTACTCCTTTAGTTGTTTTGGCGGGTGCTGAGTACGGGACTGGTTCTTCGCGTGACTGGGCGGCAAAAGGCTCGCTCTTATTGGGGATTAAAGCTGTTATCGCCAAAAGCTATGAGCGTATTCACCGCTCCAATCTCATTGGCATGGGCGTATTGCCACTGCAATTCAAAGAGGGTGAAGGCCATGAAGAGTTAGGGCTAACAGGCAAAGAAACCTTTGATATCAATGGTCTTGTGGATAAAGCATCTGAATTGGAAATCGTAGCCACTGACGAAGAAGGAAAGACCACCACCTTCAAGGTCGATGTACGTATCGATACCCCGAAAGAGTGGGACTACTACAAGCACGGCGGAATTTTACAATACGTTCTTCGTCAAATGATTGCCTGATTTGGCATTGATGCACCCACACCATACAAGCCACGGTTAACGTGGCTTTTTATTGTCCTTGATGCGCTTGTTCATGCTTCAATAGTTCATCATAGGTTAGCCAGTACTTAGGATCTTGCAGGGGGGTTTCTGGGGGCAACAATGGGTTGTGTAGTTCGATCACTTCACGGCCATGAAAGCGCACAAGCTTCAAAGCTTCTTGGTGAATTTCGTGACTTAGTAACATCTGTTTAAGCTCCCCTGAGCTCGCCATCTCCTTGAGTCCCTGTTCCAATCGCTCTGCCAGCAATTTGTTTTCTCGACCCACAAAAAAATAGGTAGCGGCGGGATAGTAAAGCAGCCATTTACCCTCCACCACTAAATTGTCGTCTTTGTTTACCCGTTCTAACTCACGCCCTACCTCTGTCACGCCTCTTGGAAAGTAATCAAAATTACTGCCTCCGAGAAGTGCATACATTTTGTCTCGCCAACTCACGCCATGCACTTGAAAGCCATTGGCCCTCAATATTTTAATATCAGGCCAATCATGCCCTTGTATCGCAAGTAGCTTTTTCAATTCGTAAGGATCGTCAATCTGAGCAAAACGTTGTTGTTCAGCTTTTCTAATCACAAAGACACGATAGCCAATAAGCCCCATCACGATTGGCACCCTCACTGGAAGAGCTCTATTTTCACGCTCGGTGGACGTCATTGCCCACATGACATCAATTTCTTTACTCGCCAACGCCCTGAGCTGACGACCTTGTAACATCGGCGTATGCAACGGCTGGAGCTCAAATGGCCCATATCTTTCTTCTGTTAATTCCAACACCCGCTCTAGCAAAGCAACAACATAGCTCTCATTGTCTGCATCGGTCGCATAAAATGGATCGATGTAACGCACTATCGTAGTTGCATGTGCAACATTGATAAAAAGACAGCTAAAAAGCACTAAGCAGCAGCGAATCATGGACTTATTTCTTTAATTTATGTGTATCAAGTGTAGGCTGCGCTACCCTATTCAGCCACTCAAATTTCGTCGCTGAAATAGGTAATTATCCAATTTAAATAAAGACTTAGACAGTGAGGCAGGAGAGGAACCTGTAAGTTCGGCGACCATCATACTTGGCGCTAGAACGGTCTCGTTTAATATGTATTTTGCAACAAGTCGTCTAACGACAGCCAATAGTTTGGAATGAGTGTGGGGGTTTGATCTGGCAACAATGGATTATCCAAATTAACCATAGTGCGGCTTTGCAAGTTGAGTATTTGCAATCCTTGATGATGGGAGGGGTGCGTTAACAGCATGCTTCTCAGCTCTCCTGACTCGAGCATTTTTGTCAGCCCAGCCTCCAAGCGCTGTGCAAGCTTCTCATTGTCCTTATGGACGAAAAAGTACATTGCAGCCGGATACTTTAGCAGCCACTTATCTTCTAAAATAAAGTGACCACCTTGGTTGAAAAAAGACAACTCTTGGCCGATTTCCAATATCCCTCTTGGAAAGTAATCGAACTGCTTCCCCCCCAACAACGAATACATACTGTTATGCCAGCTTACAGCTTCAACTAAAAAACCATTGGCCTTCATAATTTCAATGTCAGGCCAGTCATGACCTAATAAGGCTGTTTCTTTTTTTAGTTGCTCGGATGTACTGAGTGCGGCGAATTTGCTCTTATCTGATTCCTTGATCACCAACACGCGGTAACCAATTAGCCCCATTGTGAGAGGGATTCTTATTGCTCTGGCGCGATTTTCCCGCTCCCGCGAAGTCATCGACCACATCACATCTATTTGGTCATTCTCAAGTGACCGAAATTGCCGACCTTGCAACATGGGCACGTTAATAGGCTCTAGTTCAACTACTCCAAATTCAGCTTCAGCGAGCGCCAAAGAGCGTTTAAAAACTTGCAGATAATAGCTATTTTCAGGATCTTCATTACCAAAAAAGGGAGCAACATAACGCACGCTCTGGGCATGACAGAGGGAACAGCAGAACGCGAAAAGAAATAGATAGACTGGCTTCATGGACTATTTTACGGCTACGTTATTAGCTCTAAGTGTAGTGAGTAAACTAAGGGATTACCAATGACGCTAAAATCAGCGTTCTTATAGGTAACTTAAGTGACCTTGTAGCGATAGTTGTTCAACATACAATTTTTCTAATTCCCACGGGTGGCGTTTCCAGCCCTCAAAGCCAAACCCAACAATGTGAACGTGGTAACCCATAGACACAAAATGATTGATAGCAAGCGCACCCGAGCTAGGCCAGCGCGGCGTATGCTCCGGCTTGCCTAAACCTAAGAGATAGATGAGAAGGTTTTCTCGGCTACACCGTGATATACGCGATTTTGATTGCGCTTGAGCATATTTAACCAGCAAGCTGGCGCCATAATCTAGGTTGCTTTGTCGTCTGATAGCTTTATAGAACCCCTGACTGAATCGATTAGGTACAGGGTCAGTAATCATCACATGTTCTAACAGACAGGGGGCTATAACTGCAGCCTGATTCGCTAAGCGCTGAGCTTGCTTGCCCCGCCCTGTTAACCACAAGTCTGTGCATTTTGTACCGAGGTGTTTGGGCAATCCCGCGCAATGATTAAAACGAACAACTCGGTCAAAGCTGTCGACTTGCTCGGCGAGTTCTTTTTCAATGGGCGCGTTGCCAATGATCAAAACACGAGATGAAGAATGGCGCATGCAGGAAGGCAAGAGGACACTATCATAGTGCCAATGTTAAACGGTGTTGTTTATGAAAGGCAGATGACAAAAAGCCCCAGCAAGTGCCGGGGCTTTTTAGGTCCGAATAGACTTAATTAAAAATTAAGCTTTCTTTGGACGCTCAACAACGTCTACTAAAGTCCAAGACTTAGTCTTAGAGATAGGAGCACACTCACGAATAGTAACTGTGTCGCCTTCTAAAGCAGTGTTGTTTTCATCATGTACGTGCAACTTAGTAGTACGCTTCATGAATTTACCGTATACCGGGTGCTTCACGTAACGTGCCACAGCAACAGTGAAAGACTTGTCCATCTTGTCGCTGATTACACGGCCTTGTAGAGTACGGATCTTATCGCTCATTATGCACCTGCCTTCTGGTTAATAACCGTTTTAACACGCGCGATATCGCGACGTACTTTACGTAGCAAATGAGATTGAGCTAGCTGACCAGTGCTTGCTTGCATGCGCAGGTTAAACTGCTCACGAAGAAGCTCAATAAGTTCAGCGTTAAGCTCTTCTACGCTTTTATCTTTAAGTTCGCTAGCTTTCATTACATCACCGTCCGAGTTACAAAAGTGGTTTTGAATGGTAATTTACGAGACGCTAGGTTGAATGCTTCACGAGCAAGCTCTTCTGAAACACCTTCCATTTCGTAAAGTACTTTACCAGGCTGAATTTCAGCAACCCAGTATTCAACAGAACCTTTACCTTTACCCATACGAACTTCAAGCGGCTTGTTTGTGATTGGCTTGTCTGGGAATACACGGATCCAGATTTTACCTTGACGCTTGATGTGACGTGTCATAGCACGACGAGCTGCTTCGATTTGACGAGCTGTCATACGGCCACGGCCAGTAGCCTTAAGACCGAAAGCACCGAAGCTTACTTTGTTACCGTTTTGCGCAAGACCACGGTTGCGGCCTTTGTGCATCTTACGGAATTTTGTACGTTTTGGCTGTAACATTACTCGCTACTCCTACTTAGCACTTTTCTTGGCTTTCTTCGGGCCACGTTTAGCAGGCTTCTCTTGCTCTTGTACTAGTGGAAGACCACCAATAACTTCGCCTTTGAAGATCCATACTTTAACACCGATGATGCCGTAAGTGGTTGAAGCTTCAGAAGTTGCGTAATCGATATCAGCACGTAGAGTGTGTAGAGGTACACGACCTTCACGGTACCACTCAGAACGTGCGATTTCTGCGCCGCCTAGACGACCGCTTACTTCAACTTTGATACCTTTTGCACCAAGGCGCATTGCATTTTGTACCGAACGCTTCATAGCGCGACGGAACATAACACGACGCTCTAGCTGTGACGCAATACCGTCAGCTACTAGTTGTGCATCAAGTTCTGGCTTACGTACTTCCGCAATATTGATTTGCGCAGGTACACCAGCGATCTTTGTTACAGCTTGACGTAGCTTTTCAACGTCTTCGCCTTTTTTACCGATAACAACACCAGGACGAGCTGTGTGAATTGTTACACGGATAGATTTTGCTGGGCGCTCGATAACGATTTTAGCCACAGAAGCGTTCTTAAGTTCCTTAGTAAGGTAAGAACGTACTTTGTGATCGCCAAAAAGCTGCTCAGAGTAATCTTTTGTATTCGCGTACCAGGTAGAAACCCAAGGTTTAGAGATACCTAGGCGAATACCAGTAGGATGAACTTTTTGTCCCATTACTTATATCTCCTAGTTATCCGAAACCACAACAGTGATGTGGCTTGTACGCTTAAGGATGCGATCAGCGCGTCCTTTAGCACGAGGCATGATGCGTTTCATTGTAGGACCTTCGTCTACAAATACTTTCGCTACTACAAGCTCATCAATGTCAGCACCTTCGTTGTGCTCCGCATTCGCGATAGCAGACTCAAGTACTTTCTTAACTAATGCAGCCGCTTTCTTAGGGCTGTACGCCAGGATTTCTAGGGCGCGATCTACCGGTAGTCCACGGATTTGGTCTGCAACTAGACGTGCTTTTTGCGCCGAACCAGAGGCGAATTTGTGTTTAGCTAATGCTTCCATCATAACCTCCGATTAACGTTTCTTAGCTTTCTTATCAGCAGCGTGGCCGCGATAAGTACGTGTAGGTGCGAATTCACCCAGTTTGTGACCGATCATTTCGTCTGTGACAAACACAGGAACGTGCTGACGACCATTATGGACAGCGATGGTCAATCCGATCATGTTAGGTATGATCATTGAACGACGGCTCCAAGTTTTAATTGGCTTCTTGTCACCGCTTTCCAACGCTTTCTCTACCTTCTTCAGCAAGTGCAGGTCAATAAAAGGACCTTTCTTGAGAGAACGTGGCATGGCTATTCCTCAACTATTATTTAGTACGACGACGTACGATGAACTTATCAGTACGCTTGTTCTTACGAGTCTTGTAACCTTTGGTTGGTACGCCCCATGGAGATACAGGGTGACGACCACCAGAAGTACGACCTTCACCACCACCGTGCGGGTGATCTACCGGGTTCATGGCAACACCACGAACTGTCGGACGGATACCACGCCAGCGGTTTGCACCAGCTTTACCTAGTGAACGTAGCATGTGCTCAGCATTACCTACTTCACCTAGTGTTGCGCGACAGTCAGCTAGTACTTTACGAACTTCGCCTGAACGAAGACGTAGAGTCACGTATTGACCTTCACGTGCTAGGATTTGTACGTAAGCGCCTGCAGAACGTGCAATCTGTGCACCTTTGCCAGGCTTAAGCTCTACGTTGTGTACAGTCGAACCTACAGGCATATTGCGCATAGGTAAGGTGTTACCAGCTTTGATTGGTGCATCAACACCAGACTGGATTTGATCACCTGCTTTAAGACCCTTTGGAGCGATGATGTAACGACGCTCACCGTCTGCATAACAAACCAACGCGATGTTCGCGCTACGGTTTGGATCATACTCTAGACGCTCTACTTTAGCTGGAATGCCATCTTTAGTGCGTTTAAAGTCAATTACACGGTAATGATGCTTGTGACCACCACCGATATGACGAACCGTGATACGACCTTTGTTGTTACGACCACCGGTTTTAGAGTTCTTCTCTAGAAGCGGAGCGTATGGCTTACCCTTGTGTAGATCAGGGTTAACCACTTTAACGACGTGACGACGACCCGCAGAAGTTGGTTTACACTTTTGAAGTGCCATAATTCTAACTCCCCTTATTACTCGGCGCCGCCGACAAAGTCTAGCTCGCTACCTTCTTTAAGAGTAACGTAGGCTTTCTTCCAGTCGCTACGACGACCGAAACGCATACCAGTACGCTTTGTTTTACCCTTAACATTTAGTGTGCGAACACCAGTTACTTCTACTTCGAAAAGCTTTTCTACAGCTGCTTTAACGTCAGCTTTAGTTGCATCTTTAAGTACTTTGAAAACAATCGTGTTGTTATCTTCAGCAGATACAGTGCTCTTCTCAGAGATGTGTGGAGCAAGGATTACTTTTAAAAGACGTTCTTCACGGATCATGCTAGCGCCTCCTCAAGTTGCTTTACAGCACCCTTAGTCATAACAACCTTATCGAAAGCGATTAGGCTTACTGGGTCGATGCCAGCTACGTCACGTACGTCAACCTTGTATAGGTTGCGAGCAGCAAGGAATAGATTCTCTTCTACTTCTTCTGTCACGATTAGTACGTCTTTAAGCTCAAGCTCTTTAAGCTTAGCTACAAGTGCTTTAGTCTTAGGAGCTTCGATACCGAAGTTCTCAACTACAACTAAACGCTCTTGACGAACAAGCTCAGATAAGATGCTCTTGATCGCACCGCGATACATCTTACGGTTAACTTTTTGGCTGTGATCTTGCGGCTTAGCTGCAAAAGTCACACCACCGCTGCGCCAGATTGGGCTACGGATTGTACCAGCACGTGCACGGCCAGTACCTTTTTGACGCCATGGCTTCTTACCGCCACCGCTTACTTCAGAACGTGTCTTCTGAGCTTTAGTACCTTGACGAGCACCTGCTGCGTAAGCAACAACTACTTGGTGTACTAATGCTTCGTTAAACTCACGTCCAAAAGTAGCTTCGGAAACTTCAAGAGCGCCTGAAGCGTCTTTAATTGCTAATTCCATCACTAAATCTCCAGGACTTATGCTTTAACAGCTGGTTTAACGATAACGTCACCGCCGATAGCGCCAGGTACTGCACCTTTAACTAGAAGCAGGTTTCGCTCAGCGTCAACACGAACTAGTTCAAGGTTTTGAGTCGTTACACGCTCAGCACCCATGTGACCGGCCATTTTCTTACCTTTAAACACCTTACCAGGTGATTGGTTTTGACCGATTGAACCAGGAGCACGGTGAGACAATGAGTTACCGTGAGTCGCGTCTTGCATGCTGAAATTCCAGCGCTTAACACCACCTTGGAAACCTTTACCTTTAGAAGTACCAGTAACGTCAACTTTGCTCACTTCGTTGAATACTTCAACAGTGATTTCGTTACCAACTTCGAAGTCGCCTTCACCGCCATTTAGACGGAATTCCCACAGACCGCGACCCGCTTCAACGCCAGCTTTAGCGAAGTGACCCGCTGCTGGTTTGTTTACACGGCTAGCTTTTTTCTCGCCTGCGGTTACTTGAAGCGCGTTATAACCGTCTGTTGCGTCAGATTTGATCTGCGTAACACGGTTAGGAGTCGCTTCGATAACTGTCACAGGGATAGATACGCCATCTTCAGTGAAGATGCGAGTCATACCCACTTTACGACCGACTAGACCTAATGCCATTTTCCTAAAACCTCTCTAATCTTCCGATTAACCCAGGCTGATTTGAACATCAACACCAGCAGCAAGGTCTAGGCGCATAAGAGCGTCTACAGTCTTGTCTGTTGGTTCTACGATGTCGATCAGACGTTTGTGGGTGCGGATCTCGTATTGATCACGCGCGTCTTTGTTAACGTGCGGAGAAATCAATATCGTGAAACGTTCTTTGCGTGTAGGAAGTGGGATTGGACCACGAACCTGAGCACCTGTGCGTTTCGCTGTTTCCACAATTTCCGCCGTTGATTGGTCAATCAAACGGTGGTCAAAAGCTTTTAGGCGAATGCGAATGCGTTGATTTGACATTCTAAAACCTCAATAAAAAGAGCATTTAAAAAGAGCATAAAAAAACACCCGAAACTTACTTACTACTAAGAAGTCGGTTGTCCTTTCATTTTCTACCATTGAACTCCAAATCGGAGTTCCTGTTTATGCTTGAAATCCAAGCTATATCTATCTTTCAGAGTCCTTGGTGAGACACCTAAGGCAAAGAAAGTCTGCGTATTATAGAGATATTGGTGATAAATGCAACAGTTTTTTACGGAAGGACTTACAAAGTAAGGGGATACACTGAGCGAGGTACAACGGACAAGGGAGATGCATCAACAGTGTAAATCCTATTTACTCACCACCCTTGTCCACTGCAGCAGGGTGCCTAGTCCCAGGGATACGACTAAATACCGAGCTCGGTGCTGTTGTGACAGACTATGGTCGTAATTATCCAGACACATAACTGACATAACGCTTAAAGCTAGGTTACTTTATGAGCGCTCAAATTTTAACCCCCGAAATACGGGTTCTGCATGAGAGTTTTTAAAGTTGCTTTGGCTTCACACATAAAGAGTCAATGGTCAGTCCAGTTATAAGTTGGTATCATTTACGACCCTTTTTGTGTTTTCTTATCCATTACCAGCAAGGTAAATACACCTTGGTAATGTGCTTAAGTGAGTGATTCTGAATGAGAATAGTAAATCGCGGCATCGACTTTTTAGCGCGATGTTTAAATGCCATTTGTGTTAAATCCAAGGTATTGCCACACCAGCCCGTTGCTGACTTCCAACTTGATGTCACGGTGCCTACCTTTTATATCGGCCGTTTGAATTCGCGAACAGATATCGCCGCGCTGGCGAAAGTGTGCAGAAAGCTGGGCTTACCAGACCCAACACAAGAGCAAGAACTAGAGGGTGCTGAGCTACCTCGCTTTATTGGTATTCAAAATCCACCGCCTTTATTTGGTAATAAAAGCCGCCCAAGTTGTGCACTGAGCCAAGGTAAAGAAATCTTTGACTCTTTAGCACGTGCGCCAGAGCAAAAAATCCAAGTGGTGCCAGTGACCATCTTGTGGGGGCGTAATCCAGGTAAAGAAAAGCCGGGTTTGAGCACGCTTATTTCTCATTCACTCACGCCAAGCTGGTTCCGCAAGATTTTCGTGGTCCTGTTTTCTGGGCGCGATAACCTCATTCGCTTTAGCCAGCCGTTGGATTTAGCCAAGCTGGTTGAAGGACGCACAGATAAAGAAGAACTCCCGCATAAGCTAGTACGCGTTGCCCGCGTGCACTTCCGTCGTCAAAAACTGGCGGCAACGGGCCCGAAATTGCCATCACGCGAAGCGTTGTTCAATTCGCTATTGGCGTCGCCAACCATTAAAAAAGCCATTGCGGATGAAGCAAAATCGAAGGGATTAAGCCACGAAGAGGCGCGCCAAAATGCGCTCGACCTGCTAGATGAAATCGCCGCCAACTACTCCGACGCCATGGTGCGCGTTGCTGACCGCATTCTTACATGGCTGTGGAACAAACTGTATAACGGCATTGATGTGCGCTATGCCGACCAAGTGCGCGAGCTTACCGACAAAGGTCATGAGATCATTTATGTACCGTGTCACCGCAGCCACATGGACTACTTATTACTCACCTATGTGATTTACCATCAAGGTTTAGTGCCGCCCCACATTGCTGCAGGCATTAATCTCGATTTCTTCCCTGCTGGGCCGATATTCCGTCGCAGCGGCGCCTTCTTTATTCGTCGCTCCTTTAGTGGCAATAAACTATATTCAGCGGTATTCAAAGAGTACTTAAGCCAGTTATTCATCAAAGGCTATTCCGTGAAGTTCTACACGGAAGGCGGCCGCAGCCGCACAGGGCACTTGCTGCCGCCTAAGACAGGTATGCTGGCAATGACTTTACAAGCCATGCTGCGTGGTATCGACCGCCCTATTTCCATCGTCCCCGTGTACATTGGTTATGAGCATGTGATGGAAATTAACACCTACCTCAAAGAACTGGCGGGTGATAATAAGAAGAACGAATCTGTATTCGGTGTATTCAAAGCCATTAAAAACTTGAAGAACTATGGCCGCGGTAACCTCAACTTCGGCACACCTATTAATGTTAACCAGTTCCTCAATGAACATCAGCCTGATTGGCGTGACGCCATTCACCCAACCGACGCGCAAAAACCAGCATGGCTAGGCTCACAAGTGAGCAAGTTAGCTGATGAAATCATGGTCAACATTAACAGCGCGGCCGCGGTTAACTCGGTTAACCTATTAGCGACTATTTTACTTACCAATGATCAGTTTGCGCTAAGTAAAGTGCAGCTGCTTGAGCAAATGCGCTTTTACCTACGCATGCTAGAAGATGCGCCATTAAGTGAGCACGTGACCTTGCCAGAGCAAAGCGCAGAAGAACTGCTTGAGCATGCGCTAACACTGAACAAGTTCGATGTAATGAACGACCAGTTCGGCGACATCATCGCCATCACCGAAAAAGAGCGCACCTTGTTCAACTATTATCGCAATAACGTGCTGCACCTGTTTGCGGTGCCAAGCGTCGTTGCCCAGCAGCTGTTCAAAAACCACCGCATCACACGCAGCGAGTGTAAGGCGCAGATTAAACGCCTTTACCCATTGTTTGCCAAAGAGTGGTTTTTGCTGGAATTAAGCGATGACTACATCGACAACATTCTTGCTAGCTTTGCCGAACAAGGCCTGATCCGTGCAGACGGCGAACAGCTTGAGGTGCTCAAAGAAGGCGACAACCAAGCTACGCTAGAAATGTTGGGTAAAGTGGTGCACCACACCTTGCTACGCTACGCCCTGGTCATTGGTTTGCTGAGTGAAGACAAAAAGCTCAGCCCATCAGAGCTGGAGAAAGAAAGTACCGCAGTGGCCCAGCGCCTAGGCACCTTACATGGCATTAAGAGCCCAGAGTTCTTCGACAAGAAAGTACTCGCCGCGTTTATCGCTAACCTCCGTGAAGAGAAACTGATTGAGAAATGTGATGACAACACGCTAGTGCACAGCGAGGCGCTGCATATTGTTAATGAGG
This sequence comes from Pseudoalteromonas pernae, assembly GCF_039831865.1. Classification (NCBI taxonomy): domain Bacteria; kingdom Pseudomonadati; phylum Pseudomonadota; class Gammaproteobacteria; order Alteromonadales; family Pseudoalteromonadaceae; genus Pseudoalteromonas; species Pseudoalteromonas pernae. The sequence continues at coordinate 28,685 of NZ_JBDODM010000004.1, read as the reverse complement.
ATTTGCATCAGTTGCTGCCAGCACGTATTTGGCAGTCTATTAGTGATACAGTGGCGGCCACGCGATAAGTCGCGTTTGCCTTTGAAGGTTGTCGGGCCGCCGACTATGGTGGTTTGTAGGTCGGTGCTTTGCGCCGACTGCGATGTTAGTTTTGAAACAGCTTGTCGGTCCGCCGACTTCGGGTCAGAGGAAATGCGCGCCCATTTCCTCTAACAACTCCTAGGGCGCCCCAACATTGCATTCATTCCTCAACGCGATACTCGAAATGAACGTAACCAACATGCACAGCACATCCATATACTGGGCATGTTTTCGCCCGCAATCCCAGCGGGCGATTACTCTTCTCGCATCACGTTTCGGATGCAATGTAAGGGGAATTATTACCGCAACAGCTGAGCCTAAATTTCCTCTTGGCTTGTATTTACAGCTTTACGAATACGCTTAGCGATTAAAATCGGAATGGTTTGATACACCATAAAAAAGCCAAAGCCAATAAAGAATGCACTAACTGCGATCCAGTTGATGAGACTATATAGGCTAGTGCCACCGAGATTTAATGGAATAGAAAATACAACGAACCCGAATATCGAAACGATTACACCAAAAAACATATTGTAGTAAAACGCAATGTTATCAAATGCGCTAATTTCTACGCGGAGTTTTCCATCTTTAACAACGAGTTGATCATTCGCTCTTTTGAATTGTTTGAATGTAATTTCACCTCTCAACTTATCGTGATATTCAAATAAAAGATTGCGCTTAAATTTATCGATACGGATTTTATGAGTTTGGTAGAAATATTCAGATTGAAGTTCATCTTCAAGATGGGATTTTAGATTGTCGCTCAGGCAATCGTCAGAAATTGCATCTTTCAAAAACGCTAATCGTTTTTTCTTTTGTGTATCAATAACTGAAATAATTTTCTCTATGTTAACGATAATAGCGAAAACAACAACTATCGAGGCTAGCCAATATTGCCCACTAGCTATGTAATTCAGAGCCTTATCAATCACGAGTCATCTCCATGTTTACTTCCGCAGAATCTATGGGGTCAAGTCTTGAAGTGTGCATTTGCACAAAGTAATACCTGACCCCATTTTGCATTTCGCTAAGTTAACTATTACGAATTTCTCGAAGCGCTCGCCGAACATCCGTTTCTGCGTCATCTAGCTCTCGTAACGCACGATCTATGTCATGTTGCGTATAACCCGCGCTCCGCCTAGCACTCTGTAGAGAAGAAGCAGCATCTTCTATTGCATTTAACACACGTTTCAAACGTCGCTCTAAATCCATTATTATCTCCGAGTTCCACACTTAATTACTTAATTTGTATATCCATGAGTCCTTCATATATATCACGCCACCTTTCAGGAATATCGTCATATGTACTCCCCCACTTGTTAGTCTCTATAAATGCACGATATGGCTTATCAGACGAAGGTGGTGGATAATCAAGAATATCCTCCATACACCTTTCCAGAACAAATAAGTTACTATCATTATCCAAAGCAGCACGAATGGGCTCATTGTGAACAACTGCACCTTTAACTCCTGAATCAGAGTCATGCATTACCACAGGTTCAATTCCTACAGCCTTAAGGTAAAGAATTAGAGATTTTAACACTGGCTTCCCACGCCCTTTAATTACCTCGCAGTTTCCAATGACCTTGTCATGTATAGGTTTAGGCAAGCGCTTTGTTGTTTCTCTAATGACGATATCTTCAGTATCTCCCTCAACTAAAATCGTCCGGTTACTAAAAAATGCTCTTGCTACATAATCATCAATCTTCAATATCATTTTTACATATGATTTATCATCACCTTGTAACTGATTAAATGCTTTAGAAACTGAAAAATTAGTTGTTGTACTGCCAACTCGCTCTTTAGTAAACCTAATTAGATTTTGCCTAGGCTTTTTCGACAAATCGATCATGTAAGGTGAATGAGTTGAAGCCACAATCTGCGAGTTCGAGCTAACTAAATCATAAATAGTATTACGCATTTGATTTGCAGCAGAGGGGTGGAGAAAAATTTCAGGTTCCTCGAAGCCAATAATTAATCCTCGCTCATTTTCAATTCCTCTTTGCTCTTCCCATATTTTTCTGAAGCGCAGTAGGCTAAAAACGGCTGAGCGAATCATCCCTGTACCCTGGCTCTCTACAGGTGTTTTTATATTACTTTCCATCTCAATAGTAAATTGAGGTACGAGGACATCATCAGGGTTAGTTAAATTCGCATTGACATGTACACTAGATTCAGGGAACACAGTACACATAACATCATTGAGCTGTTCTAGCATTTGCCCAAAGTCTGAATCTTTATCTTGGGGATCAAGCTCTGTAGCTAAACTATTAAGATAAATTTGAGCTTGCTCATAATTTTGCGAATTATCTCGAACTTCTTTGAATAGTTCTTTGAGGGTTTTTTGTAAAGTGCCGCTAGGTTTAGATAGCTCATACTCTCCAGCTTCTGCAGGAATCAATAAATATCTGGGTAAACGACTAAGGACATTGCCTGGTATACCACCAGGGTTTTTAAAAAACGTTTCGTTCTCAGTTAGATCCCAAATTTCATCAATGTAATCTAATTTTTCTTTTAGCTTAGATGAAATAGTACCTGAACTTTTATCAAATGCCTCCAAAACTATATTCTCTGAAATACCAAGTTGAATGAGATCTTCTATCTTTTTAACTGATGAAAAATCTTCTTTTAGAACGCGCTCATAAGCTTTTAGAAATTGAACAGGTGGCTTTCCAGGCTCCCACTCTTTCTTATATATTATTGAAACCCCTGACTCATCAACACTTTCATCAATTGCATAGGTATATGTTCTCCCTTTAAATCCTCGCCATTGTTTAGACTCTTCACTAACATTTCTGAACTCAGCCGTCATTACGACCTTTTCCGTAGCTATTGTGCTACCTCCTGAATCTTCGTCCTTTTCAGAGTAAAAATCTTCGATGGCAATTTGTTTGTTACTTAAAAGGTGAGCGATTGCTTTCAGCAGCGAGCTTTTACCACAGTTGTTTTGACCAATTAAAAAAGTTGCCTCATTAAACTCAACGTCTACATCAACTAGCCTTTTAAACCCTTGAACCCTTAATTTATGAAGGTACATACACCATCCTTGTTGGTTTGCAGTGAAGATCAAGAAAAATCTATCAATTATTGGGGCGCGTTTTTAGTTAAGGAAGTTACCTATGAACTAAAAACCAGATCTAATTTTATTAAGAAACAACAATAAGTTATCAAGTTTTTTGATTACAAGCTATTACAGCAAAGTTTAGCCAAATCAAGTCACACCAATCTGGCAGGTTTCCCCTTCCCCGTTTTGATTCGCGCAGGAGAAATCGGCTTTTGTTGTGGAGTGTGTTGTTGATAGCGAGGCACGACGCCGAGCTAGATTTACCAGTACATGGATGTGCTGTTAAATCGCATCAACGACTAAGCGGAGCGTTTAACAAAAACCTGAGTTCGGAAGCAATTGCGAGTCACGGGCGCCCTAGGAGTTGTTAGAGGAAATGGGCGCGCATTTCCTCTGACCCGAGGTCGGCGGTCCGACATTAATTTACTTTGAAGACCTGAGTTAGAGGAGTGCAAGCAATTCGTCCCTGAAGCTGTATTCCTGTTCGTGACGAAGTTACGGCATTCATGCCTCCACCTCCTCGCGCTGCGAAGCGGTGCTTCGGTCCCTCGTCGCCCACCGCGACAAGATCTATCATACTAGCGCTATTGTCGGCGCAGAGCACCGACCTACAAAAACCGCCACAGTCGGCGGCTCGACTAGAGCCATTACCTTTCGCGCATGACACCTTCTTGAATGGTGGAAGCGACCAACTCCCCTGCACGGTTAAAGAACTGTCCGCGCACTAGGCCACGGCCGCCGCTGGCACTTGGACTGTCCACACTATAGAGCATCCATTCATCCATGCGGAATGGGCGATGGAACCACATGGCGTGGTCGATAGTAGCGACCTGCATTTTCGGGTGCATAAACGATTTGCCGTGCGGCTGCAGTGCGGTTGGTAAAAACTCAAAGTCAGACGCGTAGGCCAACAGGTAATTGTGAATGCGTTGGTCATCAGGCATCTCACCATTAGCCTTAAACCAGATGTGCTTTACTGGCTCTGCAACTTGCGGATTAAATGGATTTTGAAAGTTCACAGGGCGCATATCAATGGGCTTTTCGCTAATAAATTTATTACGAATTGGCTCGGGAATTTGGTGCGCATGCTCTTGGTAGAACTCCAATGCTGAGCGTAACCCCTCGGGTGCAGGCACATCCGGCATTGGTGTTTGGTGCTCCAACCCTTGGGACTCGCCCGAGAATGACGCTGTCATGTAGAAAATCGGTTTACCGTATTGAATTGCACTGACGCGACGCGTGCTGAGGCTTTTGCCATCGCGAATATTTTCAACATCATACACAATCGGTCTTGAGGCATCGCCCGGGCGTAAAAAGTACGAGTGCAATGAGTGAACGACACGCCCTTCAGGCAAGGTTTCCTTTGCGGCTGAAAGCGCTTGACCCATTACTTGGCCACCAAATACGGCTTTAAAGCCGAGGTCTTGGCTGGCACCACGATACAAACCGAGTTCGATTTCTTCTAACTTTAAAAGCGACAGTAAATTATCTAATGCTTGGCTCATTGTGTCCTCATTACCACATTGCAGCTAATACAATGATAATACTATACAATAGCCTTGTTCACATAGTTCAGAGCAGGATAGACAATGGCTTATTGGTTATTAAAAACAGAACCCGACGCGTTTTCATTGGCCGACTTGCAAGCAGCGCCAAACAGCACCACAGTGTGGGACGGCGTGCGTAATTATCAAGCGCGTAATTTTATTCGCGATGGTATGCAGGTGGGCGACAAAGCCTTTATCTATCACTCCAGTTGTAAAGTGCCTGCGATCGTTGGTGTTGCTACGATTTCTAAAGGGCCTTTTGCAGATCCTGCACAATACGATGCCAGCAGCGATTACTATGATCCAAAAGCAACAGCTGATGCGCCGCGTTGGTTTAGTGTGGATGTAAAATACGCCGAGACATTTGCCAAGCCTATTACCTTGCAGCAGATAAAGGCTGACCCAGCAATTGTCGAGCTTGCACTGAAAAAGTCTGGTCGACTCTCGGTGATGCCTGTCACCAATGAAGAGTGGCAATACCTGTACGGCATTGCCAGCAAGTAAGAAAATACGACGGAAATTAATCGCCGTCGATGAAATCGCCTATGCCGCCAAGGATAGAACCTTCACCTTGGCGTGAACCACCTGCTCGGGGCGCATGTTCAAGTACACGGTCCGCTAAGCGCGAGAATGGTAAGCTTTGGATCCACACGGTGCCGTGGCCACGAAGCGTGGTCAGGAATAAACCTTCACCGCCAAAGAACATAGAACGCAGCCCTTTGACCCGTTCAATATCAAACTCGATACCGCCAGTGAAGCCCACCACACAACCTGTGTCTAAGCGCAGTGTTTCACCGTTGAGCTGCTTCTCTACCACAGTGCCGCCTGCATGTGCGAACGCCATGCCGTCACCTTCCAAGCGCTGTAAAATAAATCCTTCACCGCCGAAGAAGCCCGCGCCTAATTTACGTTGAAAAGCAATATTAACTTCCGTTCCCAAAGCTGCACACAAAAACGAGTCTTTTTGTAGGAATACTTGCTCGCCCAATTGCGCCATGTTTAACGGCACTATGGTACCGGGGAAAGGTGCCGCAAAGGCAACGCGTTTCTTACCCATGCCCTGATTGGTAAAGTGCGTCATAAACAGTGATTCACCCGTAATCATGCGCTTACCTGCACTGAATAGCTTACTCATAAAGCCTTGATTAACCTGTGAACCATCTCCCATTTTGGCTTCAAATTGAATGCCATCTTCTAGGTAGTTCATTGCCCCAGCTTCGGCTATCACCGCTTCACCTGGGTCTAATTCCACTTCCACCATCTGCATTGAATGGCCGATAATTTCATAATCCACTTCATGACATCGCATTGTGCTGTCTCCTTTTTCTTGATGTTCCTAGCATGACGCAAATTCGATTTCAACGCACCGCATAAAATGTAAGCAGCTTTTTCAGGATAAAAATGTGCCACTTAGTGGCAGCACTTACCGTCTCGTTGAATGGGTGGGCACTTTACTGTGCCAAAAGAGCAGTAAACACAACAGTCGCCGGGCAGCGGCTTTAACAAAGTGTGGCACGATATGCATTCGTAATAGTACTGACAAGCATCGGTAGGCATGGTTTCTTGCTTTTCAGCCCCACATTCAGGGCAAGTAAGAATAGATTCGAGTATAACCTTATTCATTGATACCTCTAACTCACATTTATTCGCTTATGTCATAGCATGATGGCGTCTAGCTCTTCAATCTTAGTCACGACCGTGGGCTGACGTTTGGATGAGTATAAATCGATCATCTGATAATAAAAAAACACCCAGCTATGCCTTGGACTAGCTGGGTGTTTGGTTGTGCAATTTAGGAAAAGGCGTAAGCCAAATTGGAACTAAAACTGCATTTCAGGAACCTGATCGGGGCATACAAGTTTGCCCTGTGTTTTTTCTTTGATTTCTTCCACACTCACACCCGGCGCACGCTCAAGTAGGTGGAAGGCACCGTCTTTTATTTCTAGCAATGCGAGATCGGTGATCACCTTGTTTATACAACCTACGCCCGTCAGTGGTAGTGAGCATTGGGTCAGCAATTTTGAGTCACCGTGCTTACTCGCATGAGTCATGGTGCAAATAATGTTCTTCGCACCTGCCACCAAATCCATGGCGCCGCCCATGCCTTTGACGAGCTTACCGGGGATCATCCAGCTGGCGATATTGCCGTTTTGGTCCACTTCAAAGGCGCCTAATACGGTAAGGTCAACGTGACCACCACGGATCATGGCAAAGCTCTCTGCTGAGCTAAAAATCGCTGCACCTGTGCGTGCTGTCACGGTTTCTTTGCCTGCGTTAATCATGTCAGCGTCTACTTCTGCCTCGGTTGGGTATTCACCCATTCCCAGCAAACCGTTTTCAGATTGCAACATCACATCGATGCCTTGCGGCACATAGTTAGCTACCAAAGTAGGAATACCAATGCCTAGGTTAACGTAGTAACCATCATGTAATTCTTGCGCTACGCGCTGAGCCATTTGCTCTCGTGTAAGTGCCATGATTTATGCTCCTCGCACTGTGCGTTTTTCAATGCGCTTTTCAAATTGCCCTTTGATGACGCGCTGCACATAAATACCCGGGGTATGAATTTGGCTGGGCTCAAGCTCACCCGGTTCAACAATCTCTTCCGCTTCAACCACGGTGATCTTGCCTGCCGTAGCCGCCATGGGGTTGAAGTTCATCGCTGTGTGGCGATACACACAATTTCCAAAGCGGTCAGCTTTCCATGCTTTAACAATGGCAAAGTCACCAACAATGCTTGGCTCAAGCACATAATCACGACCGTCAAATTGCTTAATGTCTTTACCTTCGGCAACCACAGTACCCACACCTGTCGCGGTGTAAAACGCAGGAATACCCGCGCCACCAGCACGCATTTTTTCCGCCAAGGTGCCTTGTGGGGTGAGTTCCACTTCCAACTCACCATTCAACAACTGCTGTTCAAATAGCGCGTTCTCACCCACGTAAGACGCCACCATTTTTTTGATTTGCTTGTCTTCAAGCAAGATACCCAAACCAAAGCCATCTACGCCACAGTTGTTTGACACTACTGTGAGACCTGTGGTGCCTTTGTGTTTAATTTCTTTGATCAGGCCCTCAGGGATGCCACATAGACCAAACCCACCGGCAATCACGGTCATGTTATCCTCTAACCCCGCCAGCGCCTCTTCGTAGCTGCTTACTACTTTATTAAAACCTGCCATGTTCTCTCCTATTGCGCAGTCCAACCGCCATCAAGGGCGATGGCTTGAGCGGTGATGTTGCGCGCGGCATCCGCCATTAAAAAGTCAACAGTGTGTGCGATTTCATCCAAACCAATAAAGGCTTTTTTCGGCATCGGGGCGAGCATAATGGTGTCGATAACTTGCTGCTCAGAAATACCATGTTGCTTAGCTTGGCTGGCAATTTGCGCCTCCACCAAGGGAGTTTTCACGTACGCTGGACAAATAGTGTTTACGGTAATATCAACATCACCGGTTTCTAACGCCAACACTTTGCCAAGACCAATCAAGCCATGCTTGGCTGACACGTAAGCCGACTTATATTTCGAAGCCACCTGCGCATGAATAGAACCAATATTGATGATGCGGCCAAAGTTCTGCTCGCGCATCGCAGGAAGTACCGCTTTGGTGAGCATGGCAGGGCCATTGAGCAGCACGTCTTGCAGTAGCTGCCATTTATCCAAAGGGTACTCATCCAAACGCTCAACGTGTTGAATACCCGCATTGTTAATAAGCACATCAATGGTTGGTTGGCTTGCCACAAATTCGCCTAGCGAGGCTAGGTCGGCCACATTCAATGCGAACCCTTGAGCACGAATGCCTTGCTCTTTAAGGATGGCGGCTTCGCTGGCTGCACGCTCGCCATCAAGATCGGTTAATAAGATCTCATGACCTTGCTTGCCAAGGTGCTCAGCCACGTAGCGACCAATGCCACTGGCTGCGCCGGTAATTAAAATACGCTTACTCATGTTTACTCCGCTAAAAACTCTGCAATGACGGGCGCTTTAGTTTGAATTGAGAAGATGCCGTCAAGATGACCCCAAATACCTTGGATTTCCTCGATTTTTACGTTCTTTCCTTGCTCTTTAAGTAGCTTTGCAAACTCGTGAACTGGACCAGGACGAAGCAGTAAATCATTACTTGCTGGCATCAATAGAATGTCCGCTTTAATTTTTTGTGCCGCATCGGCTAAATCTTCTTGCATGCCTGCGCTGTATAGCTGAGATGCACGCACAAGATATAAGATGTGGTTAGCGTCTTGTGTTTGTGCACGAGCTAGCGCGCGCTGCTTAAGCACTTGGTTAATTGCAGGAAGCGTACGAATGTCTTTCTTCGCGCCTTCATCCTGTACTTTGAAGTCCGGGAAACTGGCCTTGTAGATTTCAGGGTGCATCGCGTCTTGGGTGATGTTCAACATGGTAGCAGTCACACCTGCTAGTGGGCGCTCACCTTCGTAGTAGTTACCATTGTTCCAGTTTGCGTCTAAACGAATCGGCATCGCCCATTTTTCTAGTGCTGGCACTGTCCACGCATCCATTTTCGCTGCGCCAATTACATGCACTAAGCGCTCAACCATATCTGGGTAACGCACTGACCACTCCAATGCTTGGAATGAGCCCATTGACGCACCAATCACCGCATGCAGCTTGTCGATACCAAGGCTATCAAGTAAACGTTTTTGCACTTCAACGAAGTCGCCAATGGTCACTACAGGAAAGTCCAATCCGTATGGCTTGCCCGTTTTAGGGTTAATAGATGCAGGACCTGTGGTGATCACGTTTTTGTCATGCCAGTTAGCGTTCACTAAGGTGTCTGAACTGATCACATAATACTTATTGGTATCAATGGCTTTGCCCGGGCCAATGATTGCATCCCAGTAACCAGGCTGGGCATCATCCGCGCTGTACTTACCTGCTGCGTGCGACGTGCCTGAGAAGAAATGCGTAATTAAAATCACGTTGTCTTTGGCGTCGTTAAGTTTGCCATAGCTCTCCCACCCCACTTGCACTTGGGGCAAGGTCACACCGGATTCTGTGGTGTAGTTTTCAAAAGCAAAACGTTGTTTTTCCACCAGCATGGGCTCGCTTTGAGCACACGCCCACTGGCTAACAACAATTAAGACAACACTAAAAACTCGTAACATAGACATGTTGTTCATTCCTTAAAATAAGATAAATAGGGCTAGCGCTAGCGCCACACCAATAAGCGGCACGACAGCGGTTAATGCAGCCATTGACCAATAAGCACGCTGGTGTGTTTCTTTACAGATTGCACGAATCGTGGTGACCACGTAACCGTTATGCGGCAAGGTGTCTAATGCGCCGGAGCTGATTGCCACTACACGGTGTAATTGTTCTGGATTCACACCCGCATCAAGGTAGTGTGGTGCAACCAATGGCAGGGCAATTGCTTGGCCGCCTGAAGCCGAACCAGTTAAACCGGCTATCACACTTACTGCAACCGCAGCACCGAGTAATTCGTTGCCCGGCATATTAGTCATCACTTGCACAGCCACTTGGAATGCTTCGGTATTCTTGGCGACCGCACCAAAGCCGACCACCGCACTGGTATTACCGATAGCCACCAACGCGCCAGTTGTGCCTTCGTTAATAGCGCCAGCTAGATTATGGAAATGCTTGAAGTTGATGACCAATAGCGTAAGAACGCCACCTAATAGCGCCACAATCAACGCACTTTGCTGAAATACATCATGCAAAGTGAAAGATAAAAGCAGTACCACCAACAATGGAATAACACCGGTAATTGGGTGCGGGTAATCACGCTCTGGAATTTCTGGGTCGTCTTCACGTGCTTCGAAACACTCGCCGTTAGCAACCGCTTTGGTGATCATCTTCTTCAGCCACCAGTAACCTGCAATCGCCATAAACACTGCAACAAACAAACTCACTTCCCACGCTGCGTAAGGTGAAGTGCCTAAGTATTTAATCGGGATCCAGTTTTGAATTTCTGGTGAACCTGCAGAGGTCATGGTGAAGGTTACAGAGCCAAAGGCCAGCGTTGCAGGAATAAAGCGACGCGGTAAGTTGGCATCTTTAAACAAGCTCAGCGCCATGGGATATACAGAAAACGCGACGATAAACACGCTTACACCGCCGTAGGTCAGCACCGCACACGCAATCACCACCGCCAGAACCGCGTGTTTCATGCCCAGCTTGTTAACGATGGTACGCGCCACACTGTCTGCTGCACCACTGTCTTCCATGAATTTTCCGAACAAGGAACCGAGTAAGAACATGAAGAACCACGCGCTGAGGAAGCCGGCAAAGCCATTCATGTAGGTACTTACAAAGTCTAGTGTCACTCCTTCCCCCGGAAACAATGCCATATTGCCACTGAGCGCAACTAGCAACGCACACGCGGGAGCGGCGATAAATAAATTAACACCGCGCAGAGTGAGGATAATGAGTAGTACTAGGCCGCCAACGAGGCCAAACATACTGAGCATAGAGTGCTCCTTGAATTATTATTTTTTTAGTTAACAGGGCTAGCATAGCAGCTGTTTCTGTTAACAACACATGCAACCAGTCTGGCTGTGGTTGGCGTTAAAATACATAGTACTAAGGTTATAGAACCGCGCAAAACCCCGTATTTAAAGGCTTTCAGAGGCGATAGTACTAAGGTACTAACCCCCTCACTGTGTTTTTGCCCTAAAGTCACAATTAATTAATGTTTTTAAAACAAACCCATACCGTGACACCCTATCGAGACAATCTCTGTGATAGCGTACTCGGATAATGAAAATAACAGGGGATACAGGATGAACACACTAACCTTACGCCGCTCTAGTCTAGCCTTAGCGATTGGTGCGGCACTCACAAGTGCACTTGCAAGCTCAACAGCATTCGCTGAAGAGGCGGTAAAAAAAGCAGAACTAGAGCGTATTGAAGTCACCGCTCGTAAAACCGTAGAAAATTTGCAAGAAGTACCGGTTGCCGTTACCTCAATTGGTGAAGCGCAACTACAAGAAAACGGCATCTCAGTAATGACTGAAGTGCAACAATTTTCACCTAACACTACGCTACAAGCGAGCCGCGGTACCAACTCAACAATCACGGCGTTTATCCGTGGTGTAGGCCAGCAAGACCCGCTATGGGGTTATGAGCCAGGTGTCGGTATCTACATTGATGATGTATACGTAGCGCGCCCTCAAGGTGCGGTGCTTGACCTTCTTGATGTACAACAAATTGAAGTACTTCGTGGCCCACAAGGTACGCTTTACGGTAAAAACACTATCGGTGGTGCGATTAAATACGTTACTAAAGAAATGACGGGTGACACCACCTTCAATGTCGAAGGTACCGTAGGCAGCTATAACCAACGTGATTTAAAAATCACAGGTCAAATCCCACTGATTGATGAACAACTTTACGTGGGTTACGGCTTCGCGACGCTTAACCGTGATGGTTTTGGTGATTTCATTACGTCTGATTTAGACAACCAAGACCGCGAAAACTACAACAAAGAGCTTACAGCTGCACGCGTTACCCTTGAGTACCGCCCAACAGACAACCTGTTTTTCCGCCTAGGTTGGGATAAAACAGATGATGACTCAAACTCAAAAGGCGGTTATCGCTTACTACCGAGTGAATTGACTGACGCCCCCGTGCCAGACAGCGTCTATGACTCATACACCAGTATGCCAACTTGGAACAAAGTTGAACTAGAAGGGCTTAGTTTTACTGCGCGTTGGGATGTGAGCGACAGCACATCAATTAAATACGTTGGTGCACAACGTGAGAGCTATTCACCTACGAATATAGACTTTGACAATACATCTCTGAGAATTTTCGATGTCCCCGCGATTTATGATGATGAGCAAGATACCCATGAATTACAGTTAAACCATCAAGGTGACGGATATAAAGTTGTATCAGGTCTTTACTATTACGATGGCGAATCATGTGGCGTATTCGACGCGATTTTAGAAGTGGGTGCGCAGCTTGATAAACTAGGCGTTGGCGTCCCCCTTCCTAGTTTCACCCGCGAAATCAGCGGCTGTAGCAACTCAAGCAGTAAAGCGGCATATATTCAGGGCAGCGTAGACCTCAGTGAAAAATGGTCTATGACCTTGGGGGCACGCTACACCAAAGATAAAAAAGAAGCCTATGTAAACAACACGGCCTTACTAGCTACCATCTACCCAGAATCAGGTTGGATACCAGGCTATGAACGCCCGGACTTTGAAGAGAACCGAGTACTTGATGACGAGCAGGATTGGTCACGCTTCACACCTCGCGTGGGGGTTGAATACCAACACAGCAATGACCTGATGTTCTTCGCAAGTTACGCGCAGGGCTTCAAGTCAGGTACCTTTAACCCGCGTGCCGCAACCGCAGAACCGGCCGCGAACCCTGAGATTGTTGACTCATTTGAATTGGGTATGAAGAGCGAGTGGAACGATAACCTGCGTGCCAACGTGACCTTGTTCTCACTAGATCATGACGACAGACAGTATATTTCGGTGTTACCGGGCGAAGATTCAACTGTACTCAACCAACGACTTGGTAACATAGGTAAATCATCAGCAAACGGTGTCGAGGTAGAGCTTAACTATGTGGCTACCGACGCATTGAGCTTTGATGCATCCTTAGGTTACATCGATTCAGACTTCGAAGAAGTAATCGATTATGACAGCGCCGGCGTGGCATTTGATAAGTCGGACCGATTCACCATTTCAAATACGCCAGAGCTAACCTTCAACCTAGGTGCGACTTATCGCTTATACACTGACCACGGTGATTGGGTATTCAACGGTAACTACTACTACCGTGGCGACTATGTACTGTTTGAAGAAGACAGCCTGTTAACCCAAGACAGCTATGGCCTGCTTAACTTCAGTGCTAACTGGTACAGCACAGACGGTAACTGGCGTGTGGGCGTGCATGCGAAGAACTTAACGGATGAAGAATACATGATTGGTGGCTACCAGTTCGTAACCCCTGATCCTTCAGATCCGAGCGATGTAAGTAAATACACACCGGGCCTAGGTGGTGATAATACGCTGATTGGTTACTACGGTGACCCGCGCACTATCTCACTCACGGTTGGTTACAGCTTCTAACTAGAACGGGAACAAAGGTGGCTTGGCTTCCCCCCGCCATTACGGGCCACCTTTTCTCCTCCTTTACACCGGTTTTTGTGCAACTCAACGCAGACCCTTGCCGCACAAAGCAAAATCCCCTATAACGTGGAGCTAGGAGTTTAATTAGGATGCCAAGTGTGCAAGCAATCATTGCCGACGATCACCCGCTATTCAGAAGTGCCTTAAAACAAGCAGCAGCGCAAGCGATGGCCGATGAACCCATTTTAGAGGCCAGTGATCTGGAAGAACTCTTCAGCGCACTTGAACAACACCCCGAAATTGAATTGGTCTTTCTTGATTTAACCATTCCCGGAGCAAAAGGCTTAGAGGGACTTGCGCGCCTGCGGAACCAACACCCAGACATTCTGGTGATCATGGTCTCTGCCAATGAGCACCCCAGCATTATTGAACAGTCGATGGCACTCGGTGCCAGTGCCTATATTCCAAAATCGTCTTCTTTGGATGTGATCAGTGAAGCGATTGCCCAAGTCATTGAAGGTGAAAACTGGTTGCCACCACAAACCGACATCTGCACTGACGATGACAGTGAACAAGCACAGTTTGCCCGCAACCTAGAAAAACTCACACCACAGCAATATCGCGTTTTGAGTATGATTGCCGATGGCATGCTCAATAAACAAATTGCCTATGCTATGTCGATTCAAGAAACCACCATTAAACAGCATGTATCAGCAATTTTGAAAAAGCTTAACGTGTATAACCGCACTCAAGCGGGCATTTTATTTAACCAGATGGCCACCGTTGCTGAAAGCGAACAAAGCTAACTTCTTCATATAAGTAATACTGTTAACTGCATTTTCACCCCCTGTTTGCAGGCGCACACGCGTGCCTTAATTTCGCTCATCAAAAAAAGCCAAAATGACTCATGACCTTTACCGTTCATTATAATATAATAGGAATCATTCTCGTTATCAGTTAACTTTCACTGCGATTGTCATCATCGACAGCGCAACCGGAGATAAACGTCGTTATGGGCAAAAAGAAATTAACGAACCGTTTTTGGTTTCAACTGCACGGCTGGTTTTCTCTGCCTGTCTGGGTATTGTTTTGTTTTATCTGTATCACGGGCACGCTGGCTGTACTGAGTCATGAACTGACTTGGCTCACCAATGAACACGCACGCGCAGTTAACCCTAATAACGTGCCGCAAAAAAGCATAGACGAATTAGTGGCCCGCTTTGAAACTCACTATCCTAGCGCCCACGTTACCTCGATAATTAGCCGCGAACCTTACCTCGTGAAAGTGATTAATTTCACCGATACCGACAAGCCTATTGCACAAGCCTACGTGAACCAATACACAGGCGAAATACAGCAAATCGTTACAGACATGACTTTTATCGATTTTATGCGCGCACTGCATGGCTGGTTACTTTTCCCATGGCAACAGGGTTACAGCATTGGCTATTACTTGGTAAGCCTGATGTCGATTTTAGTATTGGGTGCCTTGGTGACTGGCTTGATGGTGTATAAGAAGTTTTGGCAATCTTTCACTCGCCCTAAATTACGCACTGGCCAAGGTAGCCGAACCACCTTGAGTGACTTGCACAAACTCGGCGGCGTTTGGTCTATCTGGTTTTTAGCGGTGATGGGCATTACCGGCGTGTGGTATTTAACTCAGGCCATTTTGTGGCACACAGAAACCGAATTTGAACCACATCCAGAGCCCATCGCAATTGCTGATGTGCCCCTGAATAATACTGAATCAGTGCGCCATTATGTGGACTTAAAGCAGGCGTTAGCAGTGGCCAAACTCACTTACCCAGAGTTCGAACCCAGCTTTATTGCGATGCCTGAACATCATCGTGACACATACAAATTAGCGGGCAGTGGTGGTGAGGTATTCTATGACCAGTACAGCTACATGGTTGCCGTTAACCCATGGAATGCTGACGTTGAGGATTCGTTTTCACCACAAAGCATGGGCACGTTACAAACATTTATGCACATTGCTGACCCGTTACACTTTGGCACCTTAGGTGGTATTTGGACCAAAATTATTTGGTTTATCTTTGGTCTAATTCTCAGCGGTATGTCTATCACCGGCTTCTATATGTGGTATTTGCGCGTAATTAAAAAACCTACGCGCAACAAAGCAATAAGCACCACCGAAACCACTTTACAGGAGACTTTGTCATGAGTCGTAAAAAAGTCACTGTCGTTAAAAAATACAAGTATGTGATTAACGCCTTAGTACTGATTTTACCTATGATTTATTTGTATCAATCATTGAATCCGGTGTTCCCACCTGTACTTGAAACCAAGACTTTAGGTGAGTACAGCATCACGCCAATGCCTTACACGGAAACTGCGCCTTACCAACACGACGGCGTGTATGTAAAAGACTTCTTATTGATGTTTGAAAAAGGCGATGTTGCCAATATTCGCCAAGCGTATCTGAATATCGCAGCGCAACCTCTGCCACTGAACAAGCTAGAACATGAAGAAATGGGAATTCTTCATGGCACGCCTCATGGCCAGCATGTGCATGCGCTGACGAGTGAATCTTTGCGCGCCAGCGACAAAATTTGGCTTACGCTGCAGCAACGGGATGGCAGTGTCGAAACCATCAGCTGGGATATACCTGAAAACCTACTGCCTTAACTTTTATAATCCTCATTAAACGGAGCTTACACAGTTAAGCTCCTCTTCTGCTCTCAATCACTAGTGACAAAAGACGCTTGTCTACATCGTAAACAATACGTTAATCTGAGCTGTACTAAAAACATACACAACACTCAATAAACGGAATTAGATCATGACGTTATGGATAAAACTTTGCTTCCCGCTCGCCCTGGTGTGCCTAAGCGGCTGCGCATCGTATGTTGCTGATGAAATTACTCGCCCAAAGGAAATGTCTTCAATAGCAATGTTTTCTGACATCGCCAACATCACAGCGCTGTGTGGTGAAACTGGCGAATGTATCAACGCTGTTGAGTTGGCTCACCCAATAGATACATCCGTATTTTCATTGTCTTTAAACGGTAAAGTGAACAACAACCATAGTATTTGGCGATACAAATTCCGAAATTCTGAAGATTATTATGCTAAAAATGCCGATAACAATCTTATTGTGTTGTTCCCTGGTTACGGGCAAAGTGTAAACACACTATTTGTAATGCAAAAATGGCTCCACGTCACAACGGGCGCCAAAGTGTTTGTTGTCCAAAGTGCAAATAGAGCGGAGCACTTTCAATTTGGGCTCGATAGTGTCTCTCCCATCGTTTCCCTGATTAACCGTGAACAGCCAAAGAATGTAAAACTGATCGGCTTTTCAATGGGGGCCGTGGCTGCACATGCCGTTGCACAGCAAGTAGAGAATGCCGAGCTGCACCTTGTGGCCCCAATGACTAACTTTGAGCAATCGACTTTGGGGGTGTGGGACGTTTGGACAAGAGACTCGTTATACAAATTCTTTGTTTCACACGAGACGTTAAAAGACGCTGTTAGGCTCGTGCATGAAAGAGCACAGTTCTCAGCACAAGACATTGATATCACACGCGCTGCACCGAGCTCATCAACGCCTGCTCATATTTATATTTCATCCAGCGATTCAGTCACGCCCGCACAAAATTGGCAGGGCATTGAATCCAACGCTTGGCTGTTTCACGAATATACAGGGTTGAATCACCTTGAGATGGTCACCCTGTTACAAAAAGATTTGTTTTTGGCTTTCGCTGCAAACCTACTAGGTAAAGAAGCGGATGCCGCTGACATCGCTACCTTTGGCCTCATGTGTGACGCAAATGATGAAGCCTGTATGAGCCAAGAGTTATAACCCTTGGCTCACTTTTATTACCGTTATTTTGGTTTTAAGCGCTTGAGCATACGCTTGAGCGCTGGCGTTTTAAGAGGCTTATAAAGCAGTGGATAGCCACAATCACTCACACGCTCACGAATGGCCTCATCGTGATTGGCGGTATTGATCATAATCGCCATATCCCCGATTCCCAGCGCTTCGATAACCTCCAGACCTGTTACGCCATCATCGAGCTGATAGTCTGCAATCAGAATATCAGCCAAGCCCTTTGCTTTGAGCTCCCGCAATTCGCTTTCATTGCGGGCAATGTCAATTTGGCAGCCCCAATTCTTAAGCACCTGCGACAGCGCTGAAAGAACATTTTCATCGTTATCCAATAACCAAATATGAATACCCGCCAGCTGATTATCCGCGTTACGCTGCTCGATTGGCGCAACCACATCAGCGACCGTTTGCTCAAAATATGGCAGTGTGAGGGTAAATTGTGTGCCTTTACCCAGTTGCGACCCCAAGGTCATGGTGATGTCGAGTACATTACAAATACGCTGACTAATGGCTAATCCCAATCCGAGCCCCTGCGCCTGCTCTTTGCCGTGCAACTGCTTAAACTCTTCAAATATCAGCTCTTGATCTTGCTTAGCAATTCCTGCTCCAGTGTCTTCAACCATAATAGACAGTTGATTGTCATGGCACTCACACAGCACGCGAATTTCACCCTGTTCAGTGTAGCGAATAGCATTGCTCAGCAAGTTGCTCAAAACACGTTTGAGCAGGGCTTTGTCTGTTTTGAGCATCACTTCACAGCCTTGCATCTTAAAAGCGAGGCCTTTTTCTTGCGCAAGGGCGCCATATTCGCTGGCTAATGGTTCTAACAAGCTCGCGAGTGCAAAGTCGCTGCAATTAACTTTGAATGAACCTGATTCCAGCTTCGTCAGCTGCAAAATACTGGAGAGCAAGTCTTCTGCACTGGCCAGTGAATTGCGAATGTTATTCGCTAACTCGGCTAACTCAGTGCCTTGTGCCTTTTCACTCATCAATGAGCAAAATAGACTCGCCGCATTGAATGGCTGCAGTAGGTCGTGGCTGGCGGCAGCGAAAAAGCGTGTTTTACTTTCTGTCGCGAATTCTGCTTGGCGTTTAGCAGCAGCAAGAGCATGGTTGGTGGTAACCAGCTCTGAGGTGCGCGCCGCAATTTTCTCTTCAAGGTTCATATTGGCTTGTTCGAGTTCGCGTTGCTGGCGTACAAAGTCGGTGATATCCGTATAAGTCGTTACGAAACCGCCGCCAGGGAGCGGATTGCCTTGCATTTCAAACACCCGTCCATCGTTGTGCTCACGGCGATATTTATACGCCGTTCCGCGGCGCAAGTGTTCAATACGCTTGTTCACTTCCACATCGATATCTTGGTGCTCGAACAAACCTCGCTGCGCGTTCAAACGAATTAATTCTGCCACGGGCCGGCCCACTGCAAGCACATCTTGCGGGTAGCCAAACATCTCTTGATAACCTTGGTTCCATGCCACCAATTTGAGGTCGCTGTCCACTACACTGATGCCTTGCTCGATGTTTTCAATAGTCGCTTGCAACAAGTCGCGGTTAAAGCGCAGAACTTGCGAGGCTTCATCGACAAACTCAGCGACTTGCTCGAACGGTTGGCGCTTTTCATCTTTGGCAACATCGAGAATCAAACGTGCGGATGCACCGCCAATGAGTGCTGACATTTCGCGTTCAACGCGCTCTTCGACACTCACCGGCGCTTGCTCTTTCCAGCGGTTTCGAGCAACGGGAAAGTACTTCTCCACCAGTTCAGTCGCGCGCTCTGGCTCACTAAATCGTTGTAGCAGTAGCGCAAGATCTTGATAACTCAGTGCAATGTTAGTGTCGCGCTCCACCACATTGCGCAAAATAAACTTGTTGCTTTGTAAACGCTCAGCCAACTGCGCCGAACTAAAAAATGGCACGGCTAAATAAACTAGGGTGTTCATGCCTAACGACAACAGTACCGCTTGTGTGAGTGGATCTAACCCCAAAGAAAACAAGTCTGTAGGCGCTAACCAAGCAATATCCCAAGGCCCCTGATTAAGCCATATTGCATCACCTCCCAATAAGGTCGGTAACAGCAGGGTGTAGAACCAAAGCGCTGAGCCACTGAGAATGCCCAATTGTGCTCCACGGCATGACGCTTTTGACCACCACAAACCAATGATCATCGCTGGTGCAAATTGCGCAACCAGCGTAAAAGACATCAATCCCATATTGGCGAGCGTATTGCCCTCTGCAAGAATGCGGTGACTGGCATAACTCAGCAGCAAGATAGCGACGATTACGGCACGACGCGCCTGCAGTAACTTGAATTTAGACAAACCGCGGTGCGACGAGCTTAGCTGCGAGCGGCGCAACAAAAACTGGTTAATAAAGTCATTAGTGATCATGATCGACAACACTATAGTCGATACAATCACCATACTGGTAGCTGCTGAAAAGCCCCCAAGGAACGCCAATAGCGACATAGCCGGCGCATCAGCGGCTATGGGTAACGCCAATACAAAGGTGTCGTAACCCACATCCTGACCTTGGAAATACACCAGGCCCGCATAAGCAATTGGCAGGATGAATAAGTTAATAAGAATTAAATAGAGCGGAAACAACCAACGTGCAGTTGCCAGTTGTTTCTCGTTGTCGTGCTCAATAAACGCTGTGTGGAATTGCCGTGGTAAACATAGGGTCGCCAACAAGCCTAACAACACATGCACCCAGTACACATAAGTTGGGCTTGCAGTGGCCTGCACTTGCGCTGCGATTTCAGGTTGTTGCGCCGCTAAAAAGATTTCTTTGGGAGAGTCGAAGACACCAAAACAAATAAACAAACCAACGGCAATAAACGCCAGCAGTTTGACCACAGATTCAAACGCGATGGAGGTCATCAAACCCGGGTTGTGCTCACTGGGACGAACCCTGCGTGCACCGAATAAAATGGCGAATAATGCTAACGTGAGAGTGATGTAAAAGGTGCTGTCTTGCCAAAAATAATCACTTTGTCCTCGCTGCATATCGGTCAACATCGTGATACTGGCACTCGTCGCATTTAGCTGCAGCGCAATATATGGAACAATTGCAATTACCGAAATAAATGACACCAACCCGGATAAGCGTGAAGACTGCCCATATCGAGTAGCAAGAAAGTCCGCGAGTGAGGTTAATTGTTGCTGTCGACAGACTTGCGCGATCCGCGTGTAAATTTGCCAACCAAAGATAAACAATAAGATGGTGCCCGCATAGGTCGGTGCCAACCACCACCCGTTATTCGCGGCCTGAGCAGTGGTACCGTAAAATGCCCACGACGTGCAATACACCCCCAAGGACAAACCATATACCCAACCACTTGAGCGATTTTTACTGAATTTATCGGCATACCATGCGACTGCAAACAAGACCCCAAGATAAGCCAAGGCGATTAGACTTATCACTCCAATTGAGAACATAAGCACACGATTTATTGTTATTTTCCTGTTAGCATAACGTGTGGTGAATACAAATACACCACTGACTTTAGTGTTACCCCGCACGGGTACTCCGTCACACGGATGTTAAAGAGCAATAAAAATGATAAAAAAAACACTCTTATGCTTCGCAGCATTGTTTGCGTTTATATGTCACGCTGCGGTTGCGAGCTATCAAATTGTGCCCACGCCTGCTTGGGTTAAACCTGTTGAACTTGCTCCACTTGATCAAGAATCAGTGCCTTTGGAGCAACTATCTGAAGGAACCTACTACCGTCTTTTGGAAGACCAGTTCAAGGTTGATGACAAAGAAAAGACGGCACATTTTATTCGCTATGTGATGTTGGCCACTAACCAAACCGGTGTTGAAGGCATGTCGCAATTAAACTTGAGCTTCGACCCAAGCTACCAGCATATTCAACTGCATCACTTACGTATTATTCGCGATGGCGAAGTCATTGATAAACTGCCGACAGCACAGATGCAGGTGATACAGCGTGAGCAAGAAGCCGAGCAACTTATTTATGACGGCAGTCAAACGCTTAATATTATCTTGGACGATATTCGCCCCGGTGATTCCCTTGATTATGCCTTTACTCGCGTAGGCAGAAACCCAATCTACCAAGGCATTTTTGGCTATAGTGCGGAATTTGATTGGAGCGTTCCAGTTGGCGAGCAGACTCTGCGCGTACTGTGGAATAAAGAGACACCTTTATATATTAACCAACTTAACGGTGAGTTGCCGGTTGAAACTAAGCAAACCGATGCCGGTACTGAATATACTTTTTATGCTCGTGAATTACCGACCAAGCGCTACGACTCGCAAACGCCGTCTTGGTATGACCCTTATCACTTTGTATTTTTGAGCCAAGTTAACTCGTGGCAACAAGTGGTTGAGTGGGCATTGCCGATGTATGAAAAAGCCCTGTCAAAAAGCGATGATATCCGCGCTATTGCCGAACAAATAAAACGTGATAACGGCACCCTTGAACAACAAATTGGCGCCGCTCTCAAATATACCCAAGATGAAATTCGCTACCTTGGTCTAGAAATGGGCAGCAACTCGCATCAGCCTACGTCAGCGGATGAAACCTTACGTTTACGCTATGGCGACTGCAAAGACAAAACAGTGTTGTTAATGAGTATATTGGAGGCTTTAGGGGTGGAGTCTCACCCAGCTCTGGTCAATACCGACGTCAATAAACGCTTACTTAATTTAGCTCCCGCCACAAATCGCTTTGATCACGTTTTAGTGACGCTTGAGCACCAAGGTGAGCGCTACTGGTTGGACCCAACCAACAGCTATCAAACCGGTTCTCTTAGTAACCTAAGTGAGCCAGATTTTGGCTACGCCCTGGTAGTTAAAGACGGTGAAACTGACCTTACTAGCATGTTCAAAGAAGAGCCTGTTATTCATCGCTCTATCGTTGAACGATATACCCTGCCGGTTGGCGAACAAACCCAAGCGAGTTTTAGTGTGCAATCAACATTTGCAGACTCAGACGCAATAGACAAACGAACAGAGCTTGCCAACAGAGGTCTGCAACAAGCCCAAGAACAGTACACGCAATATTACCAAGATTACTTTGCAGGTGTCGCACACACGCAACTTCCTACCGTAGAAGAAGTGCCTGAAAAGGGTCAAATAGTTATCAATGAATTCTACACAATCGATGACTTTTGGACGCTAAAAGATGGGCGCTCCTACGCCTATTTCTACGCCGATGATATTCGCGATGCGGCATATGAGCCTGACGTTAAAAATCGTGTGAGTCCTTTGTATCTGCGCTACCCATATAATGTTGATTATGTAGTGGAAGTTGAGCTCAACGAACGAAATTGGAATTTTAACAACAGCACAAACCGGATAGACAACGACTTTTTCACACTCGACTCGTCAGTACATTTCGAGGGTAAACAGCTCACTCTGACTTACCAATATCGCGGTAAAACAGATCACGTGCCAACCGATCGCATCGCACAGTATCTAGAGGCACGCAAAGCGCTTCAGGACGCAACCGACTATGGTATTCGCCAAGGAAGCGCCCCCACCCAAGAAGAGCTCGATGAAGATGTCATTGTGGGCTATGCCGTGATTGCATACTTTGTTATCGCACTGTGCGTACTCACTGCCTTTATTACTTTATGGCGCGTTGAGTCGGGCAAGCGTCCTACCTTTGCCGAGCAACGCTATTTTCCTGTTTCAGCCGCTAAGTTTTACCTGTATTCAGTGTTGAGCTTTAACGTATTTCCGTTTTATTGGTGTTATCGAAACTGGCGCTGGATCAAAGAGCGCCAAGATGAGTCCATGATGCCTATCGCACGTGGGATCTTTGGCTGGTTGTGGTTCTACCCTCTATTTAGTCGTTTCTATGACGACAGCGAGGAGCTAGGCACTAGAAAACATCTACCTGCAAAGTGGGTAGCCGCTATCTTGGCAATCTTGGTAATTGCGGCTCAACTTTCAGAGCAAATCGGTGTCAATTTTGCTATCTCACTGTTATTGCTGCCTCTGCCTTGGCTACCTTTAGTTAACTACACCGCTTATTTGAATCGCCGCACTGACGCTATTCAATACCATAGTTACTGGCGCCCGCGCCAAATCATGCTTGTGATTGTCTTTTTACCTTTGTTATTGTTTTCTTCTGCACAAGAGCTGGGACTTACCCCTCATGAGGCGGTCATTTCTGGTGACAAGGTATGGCAACATGATAAACGCTTCATGATCCGCAAAGGCTTGTTAAATCAAAACGAGAAAATTATCTATTTCTATTCCGACGCCACGTGGAATATCAGAGAAGATGGCAATGGTATTACCGAAAACGGCGTATTCAGCTACTACCGTGAAGATGGAGAACTATTTACCGAACACGCCAACTACGAAGATATAAGCGACATAAAACCCACATTCGACAGCAGTGAATCGGGTTACACCTTGGTCGATATAGAGCGCACCGATGGCACGACCTTCAGGTTAATCCTATCGGCAGTAGAGGAAGGCGATCATACTTTCGTACAAGAAATGAAGCGCCGCTGGCGAGAGCAGCGTTAACAAACTGGTTTCAGGTGCGGTTAGCCTTGTGCGCCGTACCTGATAATTGCTCGGGGTACTTCGCCATAGTTGGGGGAAACATTTGCTGCACCTTAAGCAAAGTTTCCTCTATATCTTCAACAGGAATCGCTGGCATTACAATGAACTGTTTTGTGCTGTAGTCCAATGCCATAGGCACAACTGGCACATTAGCCGCCTTGGCAATGTGTAAAAAGCCACTTTTCCATTGTGGCGTGTATTTGCGTGTGCCTTCAGGAGCTAAGCCAAGGATAAGGCTATCTGAGTTATCAAATAGCTCTTTTACCTGCCCAACCACACCATGCGATGAGCGCCTATCCACGGGTATGCCACCCCACTTACGCAGTAAAATACTCAGAGGCCAAATGAAGATACTGTGCTTACCGAGATAACGAATGCGTACTTGCAGGTGCATTTTCACCGCGATGGCGATAATAAAATCCCAATTAGACGTGTGTGGCGCAACAGCTGCAACGAACTTTCCCTGCTCAGGGAAGTCACCTACCACTTGCCAGCCTAACCAATTTAACACCTTCGTGCCCAGCCATTGGCCGAATCGACTGTGAGTACGAGGGATGTGTTCTGGGATTATCAGCTTAGCCATAAATTAACAGGGGCATAGTGGGTAATCTTGTTAGATTGGCGCTAAGTACCTGTTTAGTCAAATATATAATGCGTATGACTGGTTAGTTAGTTCGATGAGCTCAGCTAAATAACAACGCTATGAGCAAATGTGAATGTCCACCTAAAACTGGAGATACTTCAAATTGTTGCGACATTCACAATTACATGGAGACATTAGAACTTGCTACAACGCCAGCAATGAAGTAATCACTATCGGTTGTGTCGTGTAAAATTAATGAAAACATATAATTTAGACGACGGAATCAATTTCAAGCCGACATTCACATTTACTCACCACTAGGTAAAAATTTGCTTTAACCATACCTAAGTAAATATACTTTTTATAAATCAGCTTTTTAGTCACTTGATGATAGTGTGGAGACTCCAATAGCTCCACATTTAACAGTGTCACCTTAAATAGATAAAATCCTCAATTTTGAGCGACAGAGCCATTTTCTAGCAGACATTCAAATTTGCTCGTATAAGGCGACATTCACTGACAGGGCACGTTGAAATCGATGTGATAATGTTCGTCATGGCGCACCCAAGCACGCTTAGCTGAGAACTGAATGTTAGTTTTGAGATACTCGCCATATTTGGTTTTTAGTAGAGAAGGCTGTAATTTAGGATCGAATATCACACGCCAAATCCTCACTCCTGAGATTTCCGCTGCTTTATCGAGTTCAACAATATGTGCAGCCATCGCATCATAGTCGATGCGGTAGTTCTCAAACTTACCGTTTTCATCAAACTCGATATTGTAACCAAACTTATTTAAAGGGCTTGTGGGCAAATGCACCGATTTACCATCGGCATCGACGACAGGCACCATAAAATCGACGGACAAGCCATTTCGATGTGTTTTATGGGGCTTAAATTCACCACCGTCTTCAAAGCCCGTTTCAGCGTACTTAAAGACTTTTTCTGGCTGTGAAATCTCAAGGGCTGAGTAAGCGCCTACTACGATTTGATGCACAGTTGAGTGCACGTAGGTCCTGCCAGCCAGCCGCGCAATATTGCTGTACCCTACAAAATTAGCGCCACTACTTGGCAATTGCACACCATTGTCTAAACGACCATTTGCAGTTGTGCCGTAGCATATGCTGCTAGAGGCGAGAGAAATTGAGGGTAAAAATACCAAGAGTGCGAGGATAAACTTCATATATTTAAGCCAGTTAATGGTAATTGTAATTAACCATGGCACAGGAATTTTGTATCAATGATGAACATTGAAAATCCGCTTAGACATTACTTTGCCAGAACCTCGCTCTCAGTAGCGTAGAAAATTGCGATATTCTCTTTGTCGCTACGCAGTTCTCCGCGCATATCTTTAAGCTCGTTTGGTGCAAGCTTAACCTGGATTGTGTGGGTTTTAAGTTTGGGAGCCTTGTGGCTAGCCATCGAACTGTCTGAACGAAAGTGGATATATACTGTTACGGTGAATGTGTTGTCAGTGGTATTTTCTATCGAAAAGAGGTATTCGCATAGGCCTGCATCACAAGCAAAACTCTTTTCCCTTATTTGCACGTCTTTGGTCACGTCATTAACGTACTTACCACCGATCAGTAGAACCGCTGTAAATATCAACCCTGAAAATAGCCTGTTCATCCTTGTCCACCTAACGAATGTTCTATCACATAAAATTTCTAACTGGCCGCAAACCGCTATTCAATTCAGGAGCGATTTTTGCGCACCAAATTCGGTACCTTAGCATTGAGTATACTTATGAGCTCTTCTTCCATATATTCGTAGTCATCAGGGATCCCGAGGGAAATCACTTTCTTTTGATCTAATGCGGCACCAAATTTATTAGACAGCTTCTTCTTATGCACCTTTTCCATAACAAAGATGTAATCTGCCCATTCAATGTCTTCAAGGCTCACATACACCTCTGCGTCATTGCTGATACCCGCCGAATATACTTCCCACCCTTCAATGCCACTGAAAATCGCTTCAGCAGTTGGGCTTCTTAATTTATTTTTGCTACAGAGAAACAGGATTTTGGTCATTGTTGAGTTATCTTGTTGAATCGGGGTTTATCTTAGCATGGGTGGATAATGTTGAGATCCTGTCGGGTTGAAACCTGACCTACAGGTATCGATTTCCCCGTTTAAATTCGCGCTGGAGAAATCGGATTTTGCTGCGGCGCGTGGTTAAGACAGCGAGGCACGACGCCGAGCGAGATTTATCGGCACAGGGAAGTGCCGTTAAATCGTGTCGCTGCCTAAGCGGAGCGTTTAGCAAAAACCTGAGTTCGGAAGCATTGGCGAATTACGGGTTCGCGGAGTTTCCAAAGAGCTCACAACAAAATAAAAGTGTCTCAGAACACCGATGTATCAGCCCAATTCCCCGTGCATTTGCGCTGAGCATGTTGGTGCTGATAGCACAACGAGGCATGGATGCCGAGTTAAGCGAATCGAGACAGGATGTCGAGTGTCGCTGGGTGCGTTAGCAGCGCCAGCACGCGCAGGCAATAGCAAATGCTTCGGGGTACGGGGGGATTCCAAAGGGGGAATCGTATCATCCTCCCTTTGGTTGCCGTCGCCAACGCGACAAGAACTCACTGTGCAAAGCTGTGGGGAGATTTAATTGAAAAGGTTAGTAGCGTCGCTTAAAAGGCTGTGTGGGGAGATACAGGGGTTGTCAGGCTGAAACCTGACCTACAATTAACGGCCGTGAAGGCGCCCGTACTCAACAAATAGGCACAAAAAAGGCCGCTAAAAGCGGCCTTTTTTCTCGAGAGTAGCTATTACTCTACGATTGATGCTACAACACCAGCACCAACTGTACGGCCACCTTCACGGATTGCGAAACGTAGACCTTCGTCCATCGCGATTGGGCAGATTAGCTCTACTACCATCTTGATGTTGTCACCAGGCATTACCATTTCTACGCCTTCTGGTAACTGGATGTCACCAGTTACGTCAGTTGTACGGAAGTAGAACTGTGGACGGTAACCTTTGAAGAATGGAGTGTGACGACCACCTTCATCTTTTGATAGTACGTATACTTCTGCTTCGAACTTCGTGTGAGGAGTGATTGAACCAGGCTTCGCTAGTACTTGACCACGCTCTACTTCGTCACGCTTAGTACCACGTAGAAGCGCACCGATGTTCTCACCCGCACGACCTTCGTCTAGAAGCTTACGGAACATCTCAACACCTGTACAAGTTGTCTTCGTTGTATCTTTGATACCTACGATTTCAACTTCGTCATTCACGTTGATGATACCAGCTTCAACACGACCTGTTACTACTGTACCACGGCCTTGGATTGAGAATACGTCTTCGATAGGCATGATGAATGGCTTATCGATGTCACGCTCTGGCTCTGGGATGTATGTGTCTAGCGCGTCTGCTAGTTCAACAATCTTGTCTTCCCACTCTTTCTCGCCTTCTAGTGCTTTAAGAGCTGAACCTTGGATTAGTGGTAGGTCATCACCTGGGAAGTCGTACTCAGAAAGAAGTTCACGAACTTCCATCTCTACTAGCTCTAGTAGTTCTTCGTCGTCAACCATGTCACATTTGTTCATGAATACGATGATGTAAGGTACACCAACCTGACGTGAAAGAAGGATGTGCTCACGAGTCTGTGGCATAGGACCGTCAGTCGCAGCTACTACTAGGATCGCGCCGTCCATCTGTGCAGCACCAGTGATCATGTTTTTAACATAGTCAGCGTGTCCAGGACAGTCTACGTGTGCGTAGTGACGAGTTGGAGTGTCGTACTCAACGTGTGAAGTTGAGATTGTGATACCACGCTCGCGCTCTTCAGGAGCGTTATCGATCGATGCGAAATCTTTAGCTGTACCACCGTATACTTTTGCAAGTACGTTAGTGATCGCTGCAGTTAGAGTTGTTTTACCGTGGTCAACGTGGCCGATTGTACCTACGTTTACGTGCGGTTTTACGCGTTCAAACTTTTCTTTTGCCAT